>NZ_JBXVVF010000001.1:0-1879732 GCF_057219265.1 Maritalea sp. YIW29 | reverse complement strand
GTTGATATTGCTGAGTATCGACATATAGCGGGTGCATGTGATGGGAAACAAACTCTCCGGCAGCACCATTTCTCCCAACAAACCTTCAAGTACTGCAGAACCGAATTTTACCAATTCGATTTGCCAATATCTTCGTTCCGTGCAGACTGAGTTTTGATGTTCGCAACTTCGGGAGTGGGTTATGGCGTTCAATGCAATGGTGGTGCGTAAAAGTGATGAGGGTAAAACCTCAGCGCAAGTTGAACAACTCGAACTCGACCAGCTGCCCGATGGCGATGTGACCGTTGCTGTTGAATATTCTACATTGAATTACAAAGATGGTCTTTGCCTTGGGCCCGGCGGCGGTTTGGTCCGAACTTATCCCCATGTCCCCGGTATCGATTTTGCAGGCACAGTCGAAACATCTAACGATCCGCGTTACGCACCCGGCGACAAAGTCGTGTTGACGGGTTGGAATGTTGGCGAAAGCTGGTGGGGCGGATATGCACAAATTGCTCGGGTGAAAGCCGACTGGTTGGTGCCATTGCCCGAAAGGTTGAGCACACGAGATGCAATGGCCGTGGGCACCGCGGGTTTCACCGCAATGTTGGCGACCATGGCACTGGAAGATCATGGGCTTAAGCCTGGTAACGGCCCAGTGCTTGTAACGGGGGCTGCTGGCGGTGTCGGTTCGGTCGCGACGGCCATTTTGTCAAATCTCGGTTATGAGGTCGCTGGAGTTACGGGCAGGCCAGAGACCGCCGACTATTTGACGGCCTTGGGTGCCACCACCATCGTGCCCCGCACAGATCTGAATGAAACGATCAAGCGGCCACTGGAAAGTGAAACCTGGGCAGGGTGCATCGATGCTGTGGGTGGCGAGATGCTGGCGCGTTTGTTAGGGCAAATGCAATATGGTGCGTCGGTCGCAGCCGTTGGTCTCGCCGGTGGCGCGGCGTTGCACGCGACGGTTATCCCGTTTTTGCTGCGGGGCGTAAATCTGCTCGGCATTGATTCTGTACGTCGACCATATGATGACCGCGTGCGCGCATGGAAACGGGTCGCCACCGATCTGCCCATGGACAAACTCAATGCGATGATTGAACCAGCAGCGCTGGCAGATTTACCAGCCTTGGGACAGGCTATTTTGGCCGGCGAGATAAGGGGGCGCGTCGTTGTCGACGTGAATGCGTAACGGTCATGAGATCATATCGCGAAATCCACGAAATCGCCGTCGAACGTCACGGCGAAAGTGGCGTGAATGCAAGACTTTCCCAAGTCGCGGAGCCAATTGACTGGACGGATGAGGCAAAATGGTTGGAAGAGATGGCGCGTTGCACCTTTCAAGCTGGGTTCAGTTGGAAAGTGATTGAGAATAAGTGGCCAGGATTTAAACCCGCATTCGACCAGTTCGAACCTTTGCAGGTCGCCAATTATTTTGATGAAGATCTCGATCGATTGCTGGCGGACAAATCAATTGTACGCAACCTGCAAAAGATCAGGGCAGTCATAGAAAATGCGCAATTCCTCAACCGATTAACAGCAGAACACGGCTCTGCGGCCAAGTATCTTTTCGAATGGCCTTCTCATGATTTGTCATCGCTGCTGATTTTATTGTCCAAACAAGGTTCACGCCTAGGCGGAAATACAGGCCAACGCCTGCTGCGTAACATGGGAAAACAAAGTTTTGTTTTGTCCAGGGACGTGGTGAAGAGACTGGTCATCGAGGGCGTCGTCGAAAAAACACCAACATCCGCGAAAGGCTTGAACTTGGCCCAAACAGCGTTCAACCATTGGGCTGAAGAATCGGGCGAAGGTTTGAGCAACATCAGTAAAGTCCTGGCCCTCAGCGTTGACTAGACCCTGAAATACTCCGCTAACGGCTTATCAGCCTGTTTATGTGTCTTGAACACCGGGCGTCCGTCCGGTCCCCGAAAGGCGGTCGCATCGCCCGGACTATCGCAGTTTACAAGCCCGGTTCCTTGGCTCAAAACCGTATTCGCGCCGATATTGCTGCGTCCAATAATGGCTGAATTTGGATACATGATCACCCCATCCCCAATCGTGGGGGCAATTCCATGATTTTTGCCCACGGTAGAATTTTGATAAAGCACTAAATAATTGCCATAAGTAGCTTTGGCCAAAACAATGCCCACAGAATGCCCAATGAAAAACACAGGCGGCATGTCAATCTCATAAAAAAGGTCGATGCCATTCATTGCTTTGTTGAGCAAGAACAGTCGGGTTGGCCATTCGCGCTCGCCAGTTTGCTGCCAAATCTCGTTGGAAAGTATATAGAGAAAGGTGCAATATTGCGTAGAGTGCAAGTGATCAAATTGCCCCGGTGTCCACATTTTCACTTTTGAAATAATGTGATGAAGCCGCGCTAGAGCGGCAGGCAGGTGTGGCTCGATGACCATCTTCGCATCATCAACATTTGTGTCCGGCAGCAGATTGGCCAATTGGTCTGTTACATAGTTGACGAGCTGGCCATTATTCATACCGATTGGCCCAACACGGCGCTGAGATCAGACATTACATTGCGGCACAGGTCAGGTCCCAGCCGCTCACGAGCGATTTCAGGGATGACTTCATGTTGTAGACCATTGTTTTCGACATATGCCCCTTGATATGGCGGAAACCAAAATGCCCGCGCATATCGGTCCGCGGTTTCCTTATCTGCGTCGTTTGGAATGCACTTCAATGGCAAAAATTGCTCGAGCGAATGGTAACGGATCTCATGTGCAGGTTGCGGCGTTGAAGGGAGAGAAGTGCCCGCTTCAACGAGTTCGACAATCTCAGCAAAAAGTCGCAACATTTCGGCCTGCGCGAGTGCTTCTAGATCGAACCCCGTTAACGCGTTTGGCTCGATCGGGAAACGGCGTACTTTCACGAGCGGTCCATCATCAAAACCCTCGCCCAAATGGTGACATGTGCATCCAAACTCGTTTTTTTGCTCCAGAATTGCCAAGTTGTAGGTGCCCCAGCCGCCATATTCAGGCAATGGTGCCGCATGAAAATTAATGGCGGCATTGGTCGCCCGGCTGGCTATATGTGGCTTCACCAAATGTCGAAACATATAGGAAACAACCAAATCAACGTCACCTGTCTCAGGCATTTCGGCTTGTTTGTAGATTGGTAGTTTTAACTCTTGCGCCGCCTCGCGCAGATTTGGCCCTGGGTACCAAGGGTGAGAAACTGTTCCCGAAATGCAAACTGCTTTGACTTCCCAGCCTCGGCTTACAATATGTTTTAGGGCGACAACAGAAGCGGGTTTTGAGCCCATAAATATGATGCTCGGCTTATTCATTTTCTATTTCTCATTGGTGAAAAAATCAGCAATCGCATCGCAAACCCGATCGACCGTTCCCATTTCCATCATGGAATGCAATGGCAATGACAGCACTTCGTCACCAACCTGGTCAGTCACACTCAGGTCGCCCTTGCGGCAGTCTTTCCAAAGGCTGAACCAATGGCCGGGTTGCCAATGGATACCTGTGTCTATGCCGCGCTCTTTTAGATAATCGCGCAGCTGGTCACGATCATCCTTTTGCACGCGGATATAGTAGAGGAACGGGTTCACATCCTCAAAACTGGCTTTGGGCGTGCGCACATTTGGAACGACATCTAAGCGTTCCGAATAGTGTTTGGAAGCATTTTGTCGACTTTTGCGAATGTCATCAAGTTTGTCGATCTGCGCAACCCCGATCGCTGCATGCAAATTCAGCAAATGATAGCGGAAGCCAACCCGTTCGACGTCAAATGTCCAAGCGCGTTTGTTTTGATACATCACCTCTGAAGGTTGTTGCATGCCAAGCAAGCGAAGCTCGCGCACATATTTCAGTTCTTCCTCCGTGCGCACCACAATGCCGCCGCCGTCCAAACAAGTAATGGTTTTCACTGGGTCGAAGCTGAACACGCAAATGTCGGAATATGAGCCAACCATTTTCCCCTTCCACGATGAACCAAACGAATGGCAGGCATCGTGGATCACACGTAAATCGTGTTTGTTGGCAAATGATTCAACCTTGTTGTAGTCCGAGATAATGCAATCATAATCCATGATGATCATGGCTTTCGTTCGGTCAGATACAAGCGCTTCTGCCTTCGCGATGTCGAGCTCCAATGTGTCGTCATCGCAATCACAAAATACAATGTCTGCGCCAACCCAACTAATAGCCTGGTAGTCGGCGGAACAGTTGAAAGCTGAAACAATCACTTCATCGCCTGGGCCAACACCAGCGACAAGTAACGCGATATGCAACGCGGCCGTACCAGTGCTGACGGCCGCAATGTGCCGGTCCGGCGCATCAATCACTTTGGCCATCCGCGCTTCAAATTCCGCCACATAGGAGCCCATGCCGAGCCATCCCATTTCCAAAGATTGCGTTGCCGCTGCTATTTCTTCAGCGCCAATAAGCGGTTTAAAAACGGGAATATCTACCATGGGATAAAACCCTCCAAAAGGCGTTGATTCGCCTCTAAGTGTATCGCCAAGTTGGCGGTTACACCAATTGGATTTCAGGTATCACAGTGATGAATTGGGTGCCGTTTGCCCTCATTTGCTTGTTCTGTTGAACAATTTCACTGGCAATGTTCCAAGGGAATATGACGACAATGTCCGGTGATCGAGCAGTGAGTTCTTCCGGCGCACAAATCGGGATGTGGCTGCCGGGTAAAAACTTGCCCTGCTTGGAGGGTGCTCCATCTGCGACAATTCCAACTAAATCAGGTTTGATCCCTGCAAAATTTAACAGCGTATTGCCCTTTGCCGCAGCACCGTATGCGGCAACGAATTTGCCCTTCGCTTTTGCATCTATAAGAAATCCTAGGAATTCGTCCTTGATTTTTTCCACTTCCAATTGGAATTCCAAATAGGCGCTTTTATCAAACAACCCAAATTCGATTTCTTCCGCCAAAACATCCGCAACGTTTCTTGCAACCGGTTGTTGTCCAATATGACCGGCGAATACACGCAGACTGCCGCCATGCGTGACCAATTTTTCCACATCGAAAACTTCAAGGCCAGCAGAGCTCAAAATGCGCTTGACGACTCTCAAAGATAAATAGCTAAAATGTTCGTGGTAGATTGTATCAAACTGTTTCTCAGCGATGAGATTGAGCAGATGCGGGAACTCTAAACTGACCACACCATTTGGTTTAAGTGCGGTTTTGATACCCGCGCAAAAGTCATTAATGTCTGGGACGTGGGCAAGTACGTTATTGCCAATAATCAGGTCGGCCGCTTTACCTGCATCCACCAGCGTTTCTGCTAACTTTTGGCCAAAGAATGCGCGACATTGCTCAATGCCCAATTGCTCTGCTGCTTCGGCTGTGCTTACTGTGGGTTCGACACCCAGGCACGGTATTTGAGCGTCCACAAAATTTTTGAGCAAATAACCATCATTGGAGGCAATTTCGATGACATGGCTCGTCTGGTTTAGTTCAAACCGTTCGATTGCCATTTCCACAAATTTGCTGGCGTGGGCGAGCCAACTTTTTGATGTCGAAGAAAAGTAAGCATAGTTAGCGTCAAACAGTTCATCCGCCCTAGCAAAGTCCTTTGTTTGCACCAACCAGCATTGTTCGCACACCAGCACTTTGAGGGGAAATGTCAGCTCAGGCTGTTCAAGTTGTTCGGACGTCAAATAGGCATTGCTAGGTGGTGCAAATCCTAAATCAACGAATTCCAAATTCACTTCTGCCTTGCAATGGCGACACTTCATACCACAATGCCTCCGGCCATTGCTCTAAGTGCTGGTAGACCAACATCTCGATCAGACACGTCGGTCACCGGCAGCGGCCAATCAATAGCAATTTCTGGATCGTCCCATTTTATGCCACCTTCGGCATTTGGTGCATAGTTTTCCGAGTGAAAATAGATCATCGTCGCATTCGGCTGAAGAACTTGGAAACCATGTGCAAACCCCTTGGGGATAAGCAAGCTGAGCTGGTTCGCATCACTGAGCTTGACGCCAAACCATAGTCCAAATGATGATGAACCGGCCCGTAAATCGACGGCCACATCAAAGACAGCACCCGTGACGCACGTGACCAATTTGTTTTCGGCGTGGGGTGATTTTTGATAATGAAGTCCGCGCACAGCGCCGGGTGTTTTAGTGATTGAAACATTGCTTTGGGCAATCGGGCTAACCCAACCGTGCTCACTCAATTGTGTGGCACAAAAAAGCCGCGAGAGTGCGCCGCGATGGTCCCCAACTTGTGATCTCTTTAGAAGTCTCAACCCGTCCATGGGCTGTTCAATGCACTCAAACTTCATTCTGCAGCCTCGAACGCTTCGATGTCCGCATAACAAAGGGTACGTGCATCCGCGCCTTCAAAAAACGCACGATACCAATACATAGATTTGTCGACGGCGTTGGCAATTGACCAGCGTGGGTAAATGTTAAACGCGTCTTTTGCTTTGGAATTGTCCAACGACAGCAATTCAGCTTCGTGTGGCCCTTCAACTTCGTTGGCGAAATTAATCTCACCCTTGCCAAACGCAGTCTTAGCACGTTCGATAACTGTTCGAACGGTGTAGTTGTCATCAGCGTCGGGCCCCAAGTTAAATGCAGAGGAACGTTGGGGATTGTCCCAAATCGCTTCTGCCAATTTGACATAACCTAGCAAAGGTTCCAGCACATGTTGCCATGGCCGCACAGAGTCTGGTCGACGAATGTGTAATGGACTGTTGTTTTGCCAAGCTTTTATAGCATCGGGCAAAAGCCGCTCTTCAGACCAGTCTCCGCCGCCAATCGCATTGCCGGCGCGTGCAGCTGCAAGCCCTACGCCCTTTTCTGCCATGTAGGACTTTTGATAAGTCTCAACCACCATTTCGCTGGCGGCTTTGCTGGCACTATAGGGGTCATGTCCACCGAGCGGGTCACATTCCAAATAGGCACGGCCATTTTCATCGTTGCGATAAACTTTGTCTGTGGTGGCCACAACGCATGCTTGAACGCTCGTGGTACGACGTATTGCATCGAGAACATGGGCAGTCCCCATTACATTTGTCGAAAATGTTGCAAGTGGATCGTTGTAGCTTGGGCGGACTAGAGCCTGAGCGGCAAGATGAAAGATAATCTCAGGTTTGAAGTTGGCTATTGAAATGGCTGTTTTTTCAGCGTCGCGTATATCGCAAATGGTGTGTGCAACATCGCCTTTTATGTTGGCAGCTTCAAACAGATTAGGTTGCGTGGATGGCACGAGACTTAAGCCACCGACCTTTGCGCCAAGTTGATCTAGCCATAGCGAAAGCCATGCGCCTTTGAATCCCGTGTGCCCAGTGATCAAAATGCGTTTTCCAGACCAAAAAGCGCGATTTGGATTTCGAGTCTCCATGGCTAGTCCCAAATTCTCCACGGAGCTCTATCTTCTCGCCAAAGTTTTTCAAGTTGGTTCTTTTCCCTCAATGTGTCCATTGGCTGCCAAAAACCGTTGTGGTGATACGAGTAAAGTTCACCATCATCTGCAAGCTTGCTGAGGGGATATTCTTCCCAAGAAGTCATGTCGCTGCCGATGAGGTCAATGCAATTTGGTGAAAGCACGAAATACCCGCCATTGATCAATCCGCCATCACCGCGCGGTTTTTCATTGAAGCCGACAACTTTATCGCCGTCGCGCAACAATGCGCCGAAACGACCAGGAGGTGAAACCGCGGTCAAAGTCGCCAATTTGCCATGTGTACGATGAAAGTCTACCAACTCAGTAATATCCACATCCGCCAATCCATCACCATAGGTGAAGCAAAACGAATCTTCATTTTTGACGTGTTCATAGACACGTTTCAATCGCCCGCCAGTCAACGTATCCAGCCCGGTGTCAACGAGTGTAACGCGCCATGGCTCGGCGTGACGTTCATGAACATGCATCTTATTGTTTGCAATATCAAAGGTGACGTCAGATTTATGCAGGAAGTAGTTGGCGAAATACTCTTTGATCAAATAGCCTTTATACCCGCAACAAACGATAAAATCGTTGATGCCATGGGCCGAGTAGATCTTCATAATATGCCATAATAATGGCATGCCGCCGATCTCAATCATTGGCTTTGGACGTAAGTGTGTTTCCTCCGAAATACGCGTACCAAGGCCCCCGGCAAGGATGACAGCCTTCATTGTGTTTCGCACCATTTTCGCCACATAGCGCGATACGCGTCTTCAACCCGGTTCACAAATGTCTTTTCATCCATCAATGGGCCTTGTTGCATTTTTTTACGCATGTTTACTCGCGTTTCGGCAAGCGCAGGAATGTCACTGGCGAGTTTTACCGCGATATCAACATACTCATCTTCTGAGCGCGCGACCCATTCACCAAAGCCACCGCCGCGCAAGATCGCACCGCCCAACGTGCCCACACTGGCTCTGTTGTAGAGCGTGACATAGGGGTTGCCCATGTAAAGATGTTCGAACAAAGTTGTGCCCGAATTGTGCGGAAAACAATCAAGCGCAATGTCAATCTCGCGTAAAACGTCCCAAGGCGGACTATTGAAACCAAGGATAAGTCGGTCAGCCTCGATTCCGTGTTTCTCAAACTTTTCAATCAGTTTCGTGCACATGGTCTTGTTGCCAAAGTTTCTACTGTCGGCTCGCAATTTCGATCCCGGCACTGCTTTTAATATTCTCGCCCAGGTTGCGATTGTAGGCTCGTTCAGTCGCACAGAACGCGAAAGCGTACAAAAGGTGACGTAACCGTTTTCAAGTGCGGGGAGGGGTGAAACATCACCCATCTTTTCACTGTTCGGTCGATAAACAACTGAAGGGCCATCCAATCGCCAGACCTCACGTTCACCGAACAAATGATCTTGCCCTTCTGGGGTTACGTTGTGATCACCTAGATAATAATCAATTGATGGCATGCCGGTCGTATAACCAAAATCTAGCCAGTGAAGCGAAATTGGTGCTGGTTTGCGGGCGAACGATAGTAATCGGCTCCCTTTGGCATGGCCAGCGATGTCCACCAAAATGTCAATCTGATCTTCATTTATTCGTTTTGCGAGTTGGTCGTCGCTCATGCCCGTGGTCTGCAAAAAATGGTCGGAATTTCGCATATACTGTCGAGTAAATGCATCTTCCTTCGCGGCATCAGAATAGGCGAAAACTTCAAAATCGTCGTGCGTACAATTGTCGAAAAGCGGCATTAGATGGAACGATACCGCATGATTGTAGAATGTTGGGGCAACATACCCTACGCGTATTCTTCGATTTGGATCAACAACATTTGGGTGTGACAGTTGCCCCTTTGCCAACGGCTCAGCGTATTTTTTGTTGAACGCCTTGTAATGTTCAAATATTTCCTCACCAGTTTTGACCGGGTCGTAATTCATGGTGAATAGCATCGAGGAATTCGCTGTCTTATATGATGGGTCATAGTGCAGCGCTTTGAGAAACATGTCGTGTGCTTCATCAAAATGGCCCAGTTCTTGATTCAAGACACCCAAATTATTGTATGCCTCTGCGAAGTCTTCCTTCAACTCAATTGCACGCGTCATCGAGGTGTTCGCTAAATCCAGTTCGCCAGCCTGCAGATAAGCATGCCCAAGATTGTTGTGCATTGACGATGAATTTGGCGCCAATTCGGCGGCGCGCTCATAACTCTTGATTGCGAGTTGTGTTTGACCCAATGATATCATCGCATTTCCATGGTCATTGTAGGCGTGAGCATAGTCAGGATGGATCGTGAACGCGCCCTCAAAACATGCCGCCGCATCTACATTCCGACCAACTTTGGCAAATGCGAGCCCAAGATTGTAGTAATTTACGGCAGATTGAGGTGCCAACTCTGCGGCTTTTTGCAATGGTTCGATGGCGTCGTGAATGTGGCCCATCGCAGATAACACAAACCCATAATTGGCATGTGCTTCGGCAAAATCTGGCTTTTTTTGGATGATATCTTCGTAGAGTTCTCTCGCACGCTCCAAATTGTTTGAAAATTGATTGGAGCGAGCAAGATTGTATTTCACAACAATGATGCTGGGGTCGAATTTGAGAGCCCGCTCATAAGCAGAAATTGCTTTTTCTCGTTCCCCCAGCGCGTCATAAATGTTGCCCAAACTGTTGTAGGCATCTGTCGAGTTTGGTTCGAGCTGGATGGCGTTTTCTATTGCGCTTAGGGCATCTTGATATTTGCCCATTTCCTTATATGCAATTCCAAGACTATTGAACCCAGCCACGAAGTTTGGATCAACGTTGATAGCTGTCATATGCGCCGCAACCGCGGCTTCGTAATTCTCAAGCCCTTTATATGCCAGTCCCACCAAATTATGAAAATTTGGATTGGATGGCTTAAGCTCCGCAGCTTTCAAAAGTAATGGCAATGCCTGTTCGTTTTGACCTAGCTGATGCGCCAGTGTGCCCAGCAAATGGTTCGCCTCAGGATGATTGGGCTGAAGATCCAAAATCTTTCGATATAGGCGCTCGGCTCCTGGTAGATCGCCAGATTGGTGAAGCTGGATGCCGGTTTGCAGGATTTGATCAATGCTGCCGCCACTTCCACCAG
Source organism: Maritalea sp. YIW29 (assembly GCF_057219265.1). Lineage (NCBI taxonomy): Bacteria > Pseudomonadati > Pseudomonadota > Alphaproteobacteria > Hyphomicrobiales > Devosiaceae > Maritalea > Maritalea sp. YIW29. Next base: position 1,869,253 of record NZ_JBXVVF010000001.1, on the reverse strand, counting down.
AACTCTTTTGGCCCATCTTTTTCTGTTGTCGCCTGAGCGCTCTATTCATGCTCATTTCCAAATTTAAAAAAGAATCATTATTGATAGTGACACGGTAGCACTGGCCACACCAAATAGTATGCGGGGGAAGGCGACTTTCGCACATATGACTTGTTGGCCGACGTGGTTGGTCAAATCAATCTGTTGAATTAACCTTTGACAATCATTGTTGAAATACTAGCTTCTATCAATCGAGTCGGGGAACTTTAGTCATTATGGCAACACCACCTATATTGATATTGGGAAATGTGAATCCAGAATTGGTCATGGGCAAGTTGACCGAATGGCCAGAGTTTGAAAGTGAAACAATTGTGCCGATGTCCAATTTTCGAGCTGGTGGCGCTGCTGGAAATACGGCGATGGCCATGGCCGGGTTGGGCGTCGAACACCGCTTGATCGCGGCAATTGGTGATGATGTTTTAGGCGGTTGGCTTAAAAATGAATTTCAACCAAGCACGTCCAGTTGGACTGTTGTGCCAGAAAAAACCTCCATATCGGTCACTGTATCCCATGAAGAGGGCAGGGTATTCTTAACTTCGAAAGGGCATTTGTCTTCCGTCGCGGTGGACACAATGTTGGATGCCATCCCGCCAGCCACGTCTCGTTCATCTTTTGCGTTGGTCACCGGAACCAACTTAATGCCCACCGTTACCGCAGGGATGTCGCAGCTCTTGAAGATGCTTTCCACAATGGGCTGGACCACAGTATTGGACCACGGACGTCCCCCTGAAGGGTGGAACGAGGATACGATTTCTGTTTACCGTTCTTGGGTTAGCAAGGCGAGTGTGGTGATAATTTATGAGTCAGATATTTGCGCGGTTATGCAGCTCGAAAATGTCGACGATGCAGAAAAAGCGCTGGTAAGTACCTTAGAAGACCACCAAATTCTTGTTGTCCTACATGGACTTACTCGGGTGAATGCGTTCTACAGCAACAAGAAAGTATCCGCGACCTGCGCGGAAATTCAGTCTGACGACACAATTGGATTTGGCGATATTTTTAATGCGGGCTTCCTCAACTCATTCATGATGGGTGAAGGTTTGCAAACGGCAATTGAATCAGGTCTCGTTGTTGCTTCGATTGCAGTGGAAACATCCCCTCGGCTCTACGGTGTCTTCGTCGACTGACACAGCAATACTTGCCTCAGATTCTCTTTATTTGCCGACCGTCGCCGGCCAAAAGTTCGATTTGGTACCTTCAAATCGGTATAAAACTCTCAATTCTTACTCGATATTTTTCACTTTAAATTCAATGGGTTGAGGCGAGATACATTCGAAATCGAGAATAACTTTTGTTCTTCAGGTAACTTTTTGGTTGCAAAATGGTATCTTATTGGTTCTATTTATAGCTGAGGGAGGCCTGTCTTATGCAGCAGAATGCGCTAAGCGGTGAAAATAATTGGGAGCGATTTGATTTGATGTCCGCCATTTTGCCAATGGTCGACAGCAGCGCCCCCGCAATGACTCCATTCTACAAAAAACTGCATATCGCTTTGAAGAACGCCATTGATAATGGTGTACTCAGTGATGGCGATGAATTGCCTTCAGAAAAACAATTGTCCAACGCGTTTGGCATGTCGATAAATTCAGTTCGCCGTGCGTTAAAATTGTTGTCTGGCGAAGGGCTAATCGCGAAGCGATCAGATGATACAATATGCGTAAATGGGCGCGTAGCCGCTACTTTGTCCAAATCTAGCGGTTTTACAAAGGACAATGCGCAGAACGGTCGCGAAACCCATTTTGATTTGCTGGACTGCGCGGTCGGTGAGCCAACAGCCAACGAAATCGATATGTTAGAGTTGGCCCCTGGTGAGTTGGTTTCTCGCGTCCACCGTGTACGCTACAAGTCAGGCAAAGCGGTTTGTGTTGAGCTCGCCTGCCTATCCGCGGATGTGCTTGAAGGCATGCCTGAATTTTCTGGGTCGCTTTATGCCTATTTGGAAGAGCAAGGCTTGATGCCGGTTCGTGGTGTGCAGCGCGTGCGCGCACAGCTTATGCCAAAGTCGGTCGCCAAGCATTTAGCTGTTAAGCCTGGGTCCGCCTGCTTTTTTGTTGAGAAGCAGAGCTTCTTGTCGTCGGGCGAACCAATTGAATATGTGCAAACCCATTATCTGGGCGATGCCTATGACTTTATCGTTGATCTAAAGGTAGGGGCTTAATGGCTGACGTCCACAACCCAGTTGTTCTTAATGATGCGCCCACTACTGGCGCTACATTGCTGCGCAACACAACCGTTTTTGATGGGCAAGACTTTGTTGAAGGTCGCGCTGTCTTGGTTGAAGACGGTAAGGTTGTTTCTGTCAATGCAGACAATGGTCAGTCCCACGGCGCGCAGTTGGTGGAAGATCTAAAGGGACAATTGTTAGTACCTGGCTTTGTCGACGTGCAAGTGAATGGCGGCGGTGGCGTCATGTTCAATGACGAACAATCGCTTGAAGCTTTGACGGCAATTGTTGGCGGGCACCGAAAGTTTGGTACAACAACGCTTTTACCCACTTTCATCACGGATAGTTTTGAGCGCATGCAAGCTGCGGCTCGAACAATCAAGACCGCCATGGCAACCGAACTGCCAGGCGTGCGAGGCGCTCATTTTGAAGGCCCATATTTTTCCTTGGCCCGACGTGGTGTTCATGCTGAGCACTATATACGTCCCTTGGATGATGGGGCGTTCGACCTGTTCACCCAGAGCGGACTTGGCGCTGTTATTGTTACATTGGCACCTGAAGAGGTGCCGCTAGAATTTGTTTCTTCACTAAGTAAAGCTGGAATTCGAGTTTGCGCTGGCCACACGAGTGCGACTTATGATCAAGCAATCGCTGGCTTCGATGCAGGTATTTCTGGTGTTACCCACCTTTACAATGCCATGGGGCCCATGGAAAATCGCGAGCCAGGAATGGTTGGCGCGGCATATGATCGACCAGAAGTCTATTGCGGTCTAATCGTTGATGGACACCATTTGCATCACGCGACGGCCAGAACTGTCACACGTTGCAAGTCGACAAGCCACGTCATGTTGGTTACCGACGCCATGGCCACTGTCGGATCAGACAAAAAGAGTTTCAATCTTTATGGAACGGAAATTTTTGCTGAAAATGGCCGCCTTGCAACAGCCGAAGGTCGGCTTGCAGGCTCAGATCTAAATATGATGGACGCCGTGCGGCTAACCCGTGATGAGCTGGGGATCGAGTTTGGCGAAGCGTTGCGTATGGCTTCACTTTATCCCGCAACCTTTATGGGGCTTGAAAACCAGATTGGCCGCATCGCGGTTGGATTTGATGCAGATTTCGCGTTGATTGATAGCAGCAACGACAAAGTCGTTCGTACGTGGATTAAAGGCGAGGGGGCTGATAGCTAATGCCTTATTGCTTTGACATTGGTGGCACAAACATTCGTTTCGGCATGCCGATGCGCGATGGTGACGTGCCGGTCATTGCATCTGTTGCCACACCCACGAACTCTCTTGCTGAGTTTGTCGACACCATCGCAAACCTGATCGACAAGCACGGCGAAGATCGCCACAAGACCATTGCCATTTCGTTGACCGGTGTTGTTCATCCTCAAACCAACAAAGTTCGAGTTGCAAATATCGCTGCGATTGACGGTATGGATATTGCGGCCGAATTGACCAAGAAAACAGGCTTGCCCGCAATTGTTGCAAATGATGCCGATTGCCTAGCGCTGGCAGAAGCCAAAGTCGGCGTGGGAAGAGGCGCACGCAATCTTTTCGCGCTGGTTCTGGGCACAGGCGTTGGTGGTGGTATTGTCGTTGACGGTCAGATCGTATCTGGCAGCAACGGTGCCACTGGCGAGCTTGGGCATGGGCCTGCGGTTGACCCAACAGCAGCGGGTAAAGTTGCCAGCATGGGTCACTTTAAGTGCGGATGCGGACAAATTGGTTGCCTTGATACTGTAGGCGGCGCGCGTGGGCTCGAAAGAATTCACACCAAACTTTCAGGCGAAAAATGCACGAGCGAACAGATCGTTCAAGCCGCTTCTGCTGGAAACGAAGTTGCTGTTAAAACAGTAGACGTCTGGTCAGAGATCTTGGCAGGCCCCGTTGCGATGCTGATCAACTTTTTAGGCCCGGAAATCGTGCCGGTCGGCGGTGGGCTCGCCAATGCTGTTGAACTCATCAAATTGCTGGATGAAAAAGTCCGTGCTCGGGTTCTGTTCCCGCAAAAACAACCGCTCGTTGTGCCCGCAAAGTTCGCCAAAAATGCCGGCTTGGTAGGCGCGTCTCATCTGGTGGCACCACAAATTCAGGGGGTGGCGTAATGGGCGCAATAACCCTTGAAGTATGTGTTGATAGCCTTGTTTCGCTCAAAGCGGCAAAAGATGGTGGCGCGGATCGGGTTGAACTCTGTGCAGCACTTAGCGAAGGTGGTCTAACCCCAAGCGCTGGGTTTATGCGGGCTGCGAAAGACCTTGGAATTTCGACCCATGCAATGATCCGTCCACGGGGTGGGGACTTCCGCTATTCGGCTGAAGAGCTGCGGATTATGTGTAGCGACATCGAGACGGCAGCACAAATTGGCCTAGATGGGGTCGTTGTTGGTGCGTCACTCGAAAATGACGAACTGGATCTGATGGCCTTAAAAAAGCTGCGTCTTGCAGCTGGGCAAATGGAATGTACGCTTCATCGAGCAATCGATCTCACGCCAAATCCTGCCGCTTCTGTGGAGCGCGTGATTGGCCTGGATTTCACGCGAATATTGACATCTGGCGGCAAGAAATCGGCTACTGGGGGCCTTAATACCATTGCCGAAATGGTCAATGTCGCGGCCGGCCGTATCCAGATTATGCCCGGCGCTGGGATTAACGCAGAGAATGCGATCGACATTCTAGACATCACAAATGCAGGTGCCCTACACGCGTCGTGCTCCAATTGGAGTAGCCCCGCTTCAGACCTAGCAATAGCGATGGGATTTGTGCATCAAGATGGTACCCGTCAAACGGATACAAAAACGGTGAAAATGCTGCGGGAAATTGTTGATTCTTATGTGCAAGGGGCAGCTCATGAGTAAACATATCGCAATGCAAATTGTTCAGCTATTTGCCAATTCACCTGCCTATTTGCTTAAAAATGAAAATAAATTTCACAAATTCACATCTTTAGATGTCAAATTCGTTGACCCTATGAAAGTTTTGACACAATATGAGAAAATAAATTACATGTTGTGTCTTGGGAGGTCAGCTACATGACGAGAATTGGAATTGTTGGGCTTGGCTACCGCTTGGGTTATTTGGCGCAGGTCATCGGACAGACTCAAAAAGACATCGAATTTGTCGGTTACGTTGATCCATCACCTGCTGGTTTGCCGCTGGTAACGGGTGAGGGCGTTGACGGTCTGAGTATCGATAAGTCGGTGTTGCAGTCCTTTGGTCCGGGCCGTCAATTCGATAGTCTTGACCAAATGATTGACGAGGGAAATCTTGATCTATTGATGATCGGTTCTCCCAACCACATGCACCTCGAGCACATTCGCACAGCAATTGAAGCTGGCGTGAAAACATTCACCGAAAAACCTGTGGTGACAACTGAAGCGCAAACGTTTGAATTGCTCGATCTGTTGGCCAAAAATGGTGGTAATACGGATCAGTTGATGATTGGTCTTGTGCTCCGTTACGCGCCGCTTTATCGCGACTTGATCAAAGCGCGCGATCAAGGTGTTTTGGGCGATATTGCTTCAATTGAGGCCTCTGAGCATATTGCACCATATCACGGTGGATTTTTCATGCGTGATTGGCGCCGACATTCAGAGTATTCTGGCGGGTTCATGCTGGAAAAATGCTGCCACGATATTGATCTTTATAATGGCCTAGTTGGAAGTCGTCCGACCCGTGTGGCAAGTTTTGGTGGTCGCAAAAGCTTTGTGCCATCACGCGCGACGGAAAACGATGTCGACATTTATCACTTCAAGCCGTCCGGCTGGAAGGGGTCTGACAAGGTGTTTGGTGGCGACGGTGATATCATTGATTATCAAACCGCAATTATTGAATATGAAGGCGGCGAAAATCTTTGTTTCCACACCAATATGAATGTGCCGGACGAGTTCCGCCGTTTTGCGGTTATCGGATCAAAAGGTATGGCAGAGGGTGACTTTATTCGGAATTTCTTTAAGCTTACCGATGCGAAGTCGCGTGAGACACTTGAAGACAAGAGTTATGCCGTATCTGACCTTTCAGCCCACTATGGAGCTGATGAACAAATGATTGCTGATATCTTTGCGCACATAAGAGATGGCGCGGCACTGCCTGTGTCCATTTTGGATGGACTTGCAGCTGGTCTAACAGCAATCAAACTAGATGAAGCTCGCCAGTCTCGTCAGGTCATCGACCTAACGGCAATGTGGGCACGGTTCGACAATTTTAATCTGCGAAATGGGGAGGTTGCATAAATGCAATCACTTGGGGGACGCCCAAACATATTTCCTTACTTGCTTTTGGTGCCAGCGTTAATAATTACGCTGTTTATCGTAGCTTGGCCTTTGGCGGAGACAGTGCGACTGTCTTTCACCGACGCTTCTTTGAAGCCGGTCACAAACTATATTGGGTTTGACAATTACGATAAAATTTTCGCCAAGAAATTCCCCGAAGTTATTGCACGTACGTTTATTTGGATGGCCTTTTCGGTGACGTTCAAGATGGTCGTCGGTATCGCCGGAGCTATGTTGTTGAATTCTGCCATTCGTGGACGTGGATTTTTCCGTCTTCTTGTCATGCCACCTTGGATCGTGCCGATCGCGATTGGCGTGTTCATGTGGCGCTGGATGTATAACGGTCAGTTCGGCATGATTTCAGGTGTTGCCCAAAATCTGGGTATTCTGGTTGAACCCTACGAGTTCTTAGCCACCCGTAGTTCTTCATTCTACGCCACAATCGTAACCGATGTTTGGGTTGGAACGCCGCTTGTGACAATCTATCTATTGGCCGCCATGCAGTCGATTTCTTCAGACTTGCATGAAGCAGCGTGGGTTGATGGCGCGAGCAGAATGTATCGCTTCCGTCGCATCACACTTCCATTGATTATGCCCGCGGTGGCAACGATGGGACTATTGTCGGCAATTTGGACCTTTAACTCATTCGATATCATTTGGATCCTAACCGAGGGTGGGCCACGTAGTGCGACCACAACCATGATCATCGATACTTATAAAACTGCGATTTCACGCTTTAAATATGGCGAGGGGGCTGCACGTGCGGTGATGATTGTGATCTTCTTATCCTCATTCGCAGCGTTTTACTTCTATATGATTTCGCGCTTTGCAAAACGGAGTTTGGGCAATGATTAATAAGTATAGATGGTGGGAAAAAGTCGGCATTTATGCTGGGATTGCGATCTTCCTTACCTTTGTCCTAGCGCCGTTTTTGGAAGCCTTCTTGGTTTCGCTACGCCCGCTGAACAAAATCAACTCAATTCCGTACCGGATTATCACGGAAGGGATGAGCTTTGACGCCTATTTCACCATGTGGAAAAACGTGCCTAAACTGCACATCTACATTTGGAACAGCTTCTTCATTGCCACTTGCGTGACCATTATTGCGCTTGTTGCAATCATTCCAGCGGCTTGGGCATTTGCGCGGTTTGAGTTTAAAGGGCGCAACGCCTTCCTTGCTGGCTTCTTGGCCATCAACATGTTGAGCGGTGCGGTGTTGATCATTCCATTGTTCAAGATGATGAGCGCTACAGGGTTGCTCAACACTTATTGGGCGATGATTATTCCGGGTGCGGCATTCTCTATTCCCACAGGTATTTGGTTGCTTCGCTCCTACCTGATGAAAATTCCACGTGAGTTGGAGGAGGCCGCTTGGGTTGATGGTGCGTCGCGCATGTATATCTTGCGTCGGGTTATCATTCCTGTGGCAATGCCTGGCATTGTTGTGGTTGCTATTGCCACATTCATCGCCGGCTACGCCCAACAATTCTTGTTCGCGTTGACGTTCAATTCGTCAACCGACTTACACCCGCTGCCGGTGGGTATCTATCAGTTCTTTGGTCGTCAAACCGTTGTATGGAACGAGTTGATGGCTGCGAGTTTGGTCGGCATCTTGCCAGTGTTGATCATCTACATCTTCCTCCAGCGCTATATCATCGCTGGCCTAACTGCTGGCGCGGTGAAGGAGTAGGAGGGATGTTACAATTTCGGCAACTAAAAGGGAGTTCACAATGAAACTAGCTAAAATTTTGCTTGGTTCAGCAGTGGTCCTCGGCTCTATGGCCGGCGTATCATATGCTCAAGACCAGCGTATCCACATCATCCTTTGTGGTGATGACACATGGGGTGGCGAAGTAAACGCTGCGCACATGGGCGAGTGGGAAGCTGCAAATCCAGGCTTTAAAACTGACATCGAATACGTGCCTTGGGGCCAGTGTCAAGAAAAAGCAACAACACTATCGTCTGCTGGTAACCCAGCTGCGATCGCTTACATGGGCTCACGCACATTGAAGCAGTTGGCTGCTAACGACTTGATCTTGTCTCATGACCTTACAGACGCTGAAAAAGGCACATATGCTGCGCCGATTTTGGGTACTGTAACTGCAGATGGCAAAATCTGGGGTCTACCACGTGCGTTCTCAACAAAAGCACTTTACTGGAACAAAGATCTGTTCTCAGCAGCTGGCCTAGATCCAGAAGCTGGCCCAACAACTTGGGAAGAAATGCTTGCAGCTGCAACAGCCATTAAAGAAAAAACTGACGCCGATGGCTTTGGTTTGGCTGCTGCTTCTTTCGACAACACAATGCACCAGTTCATGAACTACGTTTACACAAACGGTGGTGAAGTGATCAATGCTGACGGCGATATCGTATTCGATTCACCGAACAATGTTGAAGCACTTGAGTTCTACGGTAAGACATTGGCCGCTGTTTCTCAGCCTGGTCCTGTTGCTTATGACCGTGCGAAACTTCGTCCATTGTTCGTTGAAAGCAAAATCGGCATGTTCGTTTCTGGTCCTTGGGAGCGGAACGCAGTTGGTGACGCTGTAAATTGGGGTGTAACCTCAATGCCAGCAGGCCCATCAGGTGGACCTGGTACATTGTTGATCACTGACTCATATGCAGTGTTCAAAGGTTCAGGCGTTGAAGAAGCTGCATTGAGCTTGGCGAAATTCATGACAAGCCCAGACAAGCAAATGGAATTTGAAATTGCTGCTGGCTTGACACCACTTCGTCCAGATCACGCTGAAGTTGCAAAAATGCGCGAAGCCGATCCTACTTGGAATGCGTTCCTTGACGCGATCCCAACAGGTGGCCCAGAGCCTTTCGTAACTGACTATGTTGGTCTTCAAGACGTAATCAACGAAGCAATCCAGGCGGTTGTTTTGGGTGAAGCTACTGCTGCTGACGCTGTTGCAGAAGCTGCAGAAGCACTTGAAGAATATAAATAAGCAAAACGTAGTGAGATCCGGCCATTGGTCGGGTCTCACCCTCAAAACTAAAAAAGTAAACCGGGAGAATGGCAGTGGGTCAACTCAAGCTCGATAATGTAAAGAAGCGTTTCGGTACGGCTGAAGTCATCAAAGGTGTTTCGCTAGACGTTAAGCACGGTGAATTCATTGTATTCGTTGGGCCGTCAGGTTGTGGTAAGTCAACATTGCTACGCATGATTGCTGGGCTTGAAGAAATCTCAGAGGGCGATGTGCATATTGACGACAGGGTCGTGAATTCACTCCCTCCGGTTAAACGCGGCATCGCGATGGTGTTCCAATCCTACGCGCTTTATCCGCACATGACAGTTTATGAAAATATCGCGTTCCCATTACGTGTCGACAAACTTTCGAATGAAGAAGTCGAGAAAAAAGTAATGATCGCCGCGAATATTTTGGAGCTAGGGCCGCGCTTGCAGCATAAACCAGGCGAGTTGTCTGGTGGCCAGCGCCAACGTGTGGCTATTGGCCGTGCGATTGTACGCGAGCCGAGCGTTTTCCTATTCGATGAGCCATTGTCCAACCTTGACGCTGCGCTACGTGCGACAATGCGTGTTGAGTTGACAAAGCTACATCATGATCTTGATGCAACCATGATCTACGTGACCCACGACCAAGTGGAAGCGATGACCATGGCCGACCGAATTGTTGTTCTTGACGCGGGCATTATCGCCCAAGTTGGAACGCCACTTGAATTGTATCACAAGCCTGACAACCTGTTTGTCGCTGGCTTTATCGGCAACCCAAAAATGAACTTCATCCAAGTGGAGTGCACAGGCACCAACAAAGATGGCGTGAAGGTTAAGGTTGGCGATGCTGGTGAGATAACAATTCCGGTTACTCCCCGTGGCGATGTAAAAGGGCAAACATTGACCCTTGGCATTCGACCAGAGCATACACGTTTGGACAAATCGGACGTTGAACTTCAGCTTCACGCAAATGTTGTTGAGCGCCTGGGCATCCACACAGTGACTTATGCAAACTTGCCAGGTGACGATAAAGTCTTCTGTACGGTTCAAGAAGGCACTGCGCCAATTAAGGCAAATTCAGATTTCAGTATCGGTGTAAATGCAGTTGATTGCCACCTGTTTGATGCAGATGGCAATGCGTTTGAGCGTACACTTGATCTCGCAAACTTGGGCCTGCCGGAAGTCGCCTAACAGCGGTTCCGGGAACACCCAAGCTTCCTCCCCACGACCCAAGGGCCCCGTTCTCGAACGGGGCTTTTTTGGTTCTGGGTGCTGGTTGATTGGACCCAAGGTCTAGTCGTGGCTTTTTAGCTTAACCAAGTCGCGCAAGAATATCGGGTGTCTCAAGAATGCCACTTGTGATTTGCGACTTCATCAAATCACCGTCAAAATAGCGCTCTTCGATGATTTTTCCGTTGGACCATTGCTGCCAACACAGCCCATCAATTGTGTGCCGTGTTCCGTCGACCCCAACAAATGATGAAACATTGCGAAAAACACAAATTTCCTTTTGCTCATTGAGGATGAGGTCTTCAATGGCACCATCAATTGACTTGGCGGCGAGTATATGGCCTTCTTGTTTCGAACGTGCTTCCTGACCATCCTTTGCGAACAATTGGTCATTGGCAAACATTACCCCATCGGGCGCGAAAAATTGATCAAATGCTTCTAGCGGCTTGCCTTCTTTCAGAAGATCAACTTGCGCATTCACTGCGTCAGAAAATGTCGTGTGGGCCATATCTATATCTCCGAATTTATCGAGAACAAAAATAGAACAAATTCAGCTTGTACTCAACCGTGTTCTTCACGAATAACGGCCGATAACTCAGATATGTAGGTGGGGAAACTAAATATATTCGATTTTCGCGTGCCCTTCGAGCCGCCAGACTTTTGAGACAATCTGCCATCCGTCTTTCCCCAAAACAAAGGCTAGGTGATCAGCAAAGATATTCTCATGGGCCTGCAACCGTAACTTCACGGTCGCGCTAACATCTGAGAGCCAATCGATGGTTGTGATTTGATCACGACGTCTTTGGTTTACGCTCGCCGGTGAGGGGCGGTTGGCGACATCGGCCCGAAATCGCGCAATGGGATCAACGAATATTTCGCCATTGTCAGCGTCAAACAGACTAGATGCTGGGTGGAAAACCCGATCCAGTTTTTCAACGTCGCAGAAATAGATGGCATCCAAATAAGTTGAGATCGCTTTTAGCAGGTCTTGGTGATTGTTCATGGGTTGGCTCCTTTGTTGGAGCCAACATCATTCAAATCACCAAACTCCGCCAGTGGCGCAAATGACAATGTTCGTTAAATTATCGCCAATAGTTCGGTTGCGGAAGTTTGTGTTACCAAACCCGCCCGCGGGCAGCCACTTCAATCTTGCGATCAAACGCGCCGCCTTTATGAACAAAAATATTGTCCATCAAGTTCGACACGACGCATGTATGGTTTGGGACGATGCGGATCTTTTCGCCGATTTCGGGCTTTTCGGTGCATGCAGACATGTCCACCACGGCATGTTCTTCCGATAAGCCGGTGATGACAGCTTCAGGATAGTCAACAACATAGCCAAAGTCGGTAAAGCCCAGAAGGTCAGACGTCAGTGCCTTAGAGCCAGCATCCAACACCGCGCGGTCTTCAGTCGGGCGGGAAACGACAGTTGTCAAAATGTGCATGGCACAATCGTCAAAACCGCAATGGCCAGCGCGCACGAGCGAGCGATCATTGTAGATGTAGGTGCCCGCACGATATTCATTGGCAATTGTTGAACGCTCTGCTGAAAATAAGCTTGGCGAACCGCCGGTTGAAAACACGTCGCATTCGATCCTGTCAGCCTTCAGTAAACCGGCAGTCTGTGCAAAAAATGCCTCAACATCATCTTCGGTGTTGGGCAGCGGATAGGTCATCAACCCGCCAAATTGCAGGCTGGGTTGCGTGGCAATATATTTTGCCAAGCTTGCGGCTTCTTTTGGTGTTTGAACACCGCAACGTTGCCCACCTGTATCGCATTCGACGAGCACACGTAGCGGCCGTGAAGCATCGAACGTTTTGGCCAGCCCATCAATAGTGGTCTGGCTGTCTGCCACAACACCGAGCTGAATACGGTCGTGAAGCGCCTTCAGCGCTCCAAGTTTCTCATCGCCCAAAATGTTGAACGTGAGCAAAATATCATCAATGCCTGCATCCGCGAAAATCTCGGCTTCTGAGATCTTTTGACAGGTTATGCCAATCGCACCTGCGTCGAGCTGCTTCTTTGCAAATTCAGGGATTTTATGTGTCTTGATATGGGGACGCGCCTTTAGGCCGGCTTGATCCATATATTTTTGCACCCGTGCAATGTTCTGATCAACAATGTTCTCATCAATCAAAATGGCAGGGGTGGTGAGTGAATAAATAGATGCGTCTTGTGCCATAAAGCTTATCCAGCGTTTTTGCGAAACCAATTGCCCTGCAAATAATCTAGGGTCTAGACCCTAACTTACGTCAGAAAGTCCATGCGGGTCTTCAACCATTGGCCAAATATCTTTTGGCGCTTTTTTGTAGTTGTTGGTCGCTGGGTTATTTGGATAAGGCTGTCCTGCGGAACAATATAGTATTTCCGCAGCGATTGGTGCAAATGAATCATAGAAATGATTTGTGGATTTAATCAACAAAATATCCTTGCTCGCATAGTCGATGCCAGCAACTGTGAACAAGCTCTTGTCAAAGCTTTGCGCCCGTGTCGAGTTTAACACAACTTCGATACCATCAAACTCAATCGTCGCGATGTCGCCCATCGGCACAAAACTATCGCCGAACCTTTGTTCTGCATTCGCAACAAGTTTTTTGATGGTCACAACCTTGTCGATTGGATTGCCAGTTAAAGGGGCCGACTTGGCGCCGAACCGCAAGGGAACGGTTGCACCTTCGCCCGCAGCAAAACAAATTTGAACAGCAATTGGGTCCCAAATGGTGCCAATGGCAACATTTCTCACTTGCTCATCAATTAGTTTTTGCGAAATCACCGTGGCGTCGCCTGCCGTGCCGCCGCCCGGATTATCCCATACATCTGTAATCACAACTGGTTTGGCGGCGTTTGGTACCAATTTTAGTGCCGCGGCCAGTGCCTCATGTTCATTCAACTGGGGCGGCATAACCTTTCCGCGCATCTCAAATAGTTGCAGCCCCAACTCCCGCGCAAGCCGGTCGCCCTTGACCTGTTTGTCATTGGTCACCACGACAAGCTTGCTGCCCATTTCGGGCACATCAGACGCCATGAAGCCATGAATGACAGAAATTGAGAGCACTTCAGCGTCAGCATTTTCAAGCTGCATGATGTCATCAATATAGGAGCGCATTGGCTCGAATGATGTCGGGAAAACATCTATCATTTTGCAATCAAATACTGACACTGAAGGCTTGGCTTTGCCCGCAATCGTTTCGTCTAATATGCGCAGAAGGTCCTGAGCACGTTCGACGAAATCGGTGTGTGGGAATTCCTTAAATGCGACAAAAAAGTCTAAGCAATCAATGCGTTTAGCGGTTAACTGGCTGTGTGGATCAAATGTGCAACACACAATGACGTCCGGACCAACAATGTCGCGTATGTGGCTTAACAGATCGCCTTCCGGATCATCATAGCCATCTGCAACCATCGCGCCGTGCAATCCCAAAACGACACCATCAACGGGCAGTGCGTTCTTAAGTTGCTCTAAGATCTCGTCGCGCAAGCTTTCATAGGCCTGTTTGTTGATCAAACCCGCCGGGTCTGCCCAAGCAGCAGTGCCTTCAATCCAATCCCAGCCACGTTCTTTCGCCCAACCACGTCCCTCTGTCAGCGGAGCCGAACAAAGGGTCGGTGTTTCTGGGTGCTCACCCGGCTTCGCATATAAAGAGGCCTCAAATCCTCGCCGATCAATTGCGATGGGCGAGAATGTGTTGGACTCAGTGGCGAGAACTGCGCTGAAAAATCTCTTAGACATATTGTTCAGGCCTAACCCATCGGATTGGGCAAGTAGCCGTTAAAGCCAGCGATCTTCCACGAACCATCGATCTGGTGACAATAATAAACGGTCTGCCAGTTCATTATGTCCTTGCTGCCGTCGGATTTGGTGATCGAACCGTCAAATTTCTTATGCACAATTGCACGATCTCCATTAATTTCGATATCGCGTAAAACTGTTGCCGAAAAAATGGCTGTGCGTGGATCATCGCTAAAGCTTTGTTTTTGAAAGTCTTTAGCTTGGCGCAACCACTCATCCCGATATTCTTCAAGTGATGGGAATGCCAATCTCCAATGGTCAGGATTAGCGGTATTGTGCCCGTGCACGCCCATAAAGCGGTCTTCAGCAAAGTCATTTTCAACCATTGCCCAGTCTGCGGCAAGGAAGGCTGTGATGTCGCGATCGACTAACATTTCCCAAATCGCATGGCGGGCTGTGTCTGATTTTGGGAACGGATTTGTAAATTGTGATGACATGGCAAATTATTTTCATTTTTGACAATTTTTCTATGGAAAAACTCGCCTAATTCTGTTGATATGTCAATCAACAAGAAAATAATTTACATAAATTCTTTGGAGAACCAAATGACTATCATCCGTTACGGTGCCGAAAAAAGCGGCGCAGGAGGTCAAAATCTACCATTCGCTCGCGCTGTAGAAGCTGACGGTTGGCTGCATGTTTCTGGCCAGGTCGCTATGATAGACGGTGAAGTGGTTGGCGGCAACATCGTTGAGCAAACTCATGTCGCTATTAAGAACTTGCTGGCCATCCTTGATGAGGCCAAATATGGCACAGAGCATATTGTGCGCATTGGTGTTTGGTTGGACGACCCGCGCGACTTTTGGTCTTTCAATGGTGTTTATAAGAGTTACTTTGGCGAGCACCCACCTGCTCGCGCCTGCGTACAGTCGTCCTTGATGGTGGACTGCAAAGTCGAAGTTGATTGTATCGCATTCGATCCGACCAGAAAACTATAAGGCAGGCGCAAGCCCAATGGTTGATATTTTAGGCACATTGCAGCGTGAGATGGATGGGTTGTCGCGTTCTGAACAGCGGATCGCCGGCATTGTATTTGATGACCGTCAGTTCGCGGTGAACGCGTCCATCATCGAGCTCGCTGCCCGTGCCGAAGTGTCGCCACCAACTGTAACGCGCTTTTGCCGGCGACTTGGTTGTCAGAGCTTTTCCGAGTTTAAAGTCCGTTTGGCACAAAGCGCGTTCATTGGACAGCGCTATGAAGAACCGCAAATCAATGCTTCAAATGCGAAAGAGGTCGTGGATACGATCCTGACGCGTGCGCAATCTGCCTTGCACGGTCTCAACGATAGCCTGGATATGGTTGCAATCGAGGCCGCTGCAACTGCGATGGTAGATTCGAGTATGATTTATGCATTCGGCTCTGGCGGAAATTCTTCCTTTTTTGCCGGGGAAGTGCAAAACCGTCTTTTCCGATTGGGCCTGCGCGCATCGTCAACAAATGACCATCTCGTTCAGCTTATGACAGCGTCCACAATGTCCAAAGAAGATGTTGTGGTCGGCCTGTCACTTTCCGGCCGAAATCAAGAACTGGCCCGAGCGTTGGATGTTGCCAAGGGTTATGGCGCAACCATTGTTACAATATCCAAATCCAATAGCCTGGTTGGGCAAATTGCGGATGTAAACCTGGCGATCGATTTGCAAGAAGGTGTTGATGTGCTGCGGCCATCGTCGGTGCGATTTGCTTATATGGCCACCGTCGACATTTTGGCCCATTTGGTTGCCATCAAACGAAAAGACCTTTCAATCGAGCCACTAAGACGTATCAAACGCCAATTGGTGACATTTCGCGATGGCGATGACAGTCAACCATTGGGCGATTAGCCAACATTAAATAGGAAATGATCGTGACAAATAAAGTTGCAATTATCACAGGGGCCGGTGGCGATATAGGTCGGGCCATTTCTTTCCAATTGGCCAAGGATGGATTTAGCGTACTTTGCCTTGATATCGATGAAGCGACAAATAACGAAACCGCTAAGCAAATCGCTGAAGCTGGTCATGTCGCTAGAGCTTTGTCATGCAATATTTTGGATGAAGCCGATTTGCAAAATATGCGCAACGTGGCGCTAGAAATGGGCCAACCAAAAGCGCTGATCAATAATGTTGGAGCGATCACAGCAGCTTCTACGCAAGAAAGTACCGTTGAGAACTGGCAGCGTGATTTCGACATCAATCTTAAAGGCGCCATTGGATGCTTTAAGACATTTGAAGCGGACTTTAAGGTCAATAGTGGCATTGTCACCAACATTGCTTCGGTCAATGGCTTTGGCGTTTATGGACATCCAGGTTATAGCGCCATGAAAGCTGCCCTCGTGCATTTTACCCGATTTAGTGCGGTGGAATATGGCAAGTTCGGCATGCGTATCAATGCCGTTGCCCCTGGTACTGTGCGCACAAAAGCGTGGAATGATCGCGCAGAACAAAACCCGCAAGTTTTTGAAGAAGCCAAACGATGGTACCCATTGCAGCGTGTTGCTGATCCGCAAGATATCGCAAATGCCGTCAGTTTTCTAAACAGTGATAGCGCAACAGCAATCACTGGTGTCTGTCTACCTGTCGATTGCGGTTTGACCGCCGGGCAGGCTGAGTTGGCAGGCACATTTTCCCAATCAACTGACTTTTAAGGTCAGAGATAAAAAAACGTTCACAATTAAAACCCCGTTCGAGGAGTTTACTCTAACATGACATCACAATTCCGTCTGGATGCCATCTGGCGCGAAACTGACCCAGCAAATGGCACAATGATTCTTACGCTGACTAATCTCTCTGATCAGCCGATCAGTGGCTTCCGTTTGGCCTATACGTCACTCTTGCGCGTATCCGACAAGCTCGTCACCCATGGCGCGAAATTCATTCGTCGTTTTGCAAATTTTCATGAGTTTGACCCCGAAGAAGGTTTCACCTTGGAGGCCGGCAAAAGCTGGACTTTTGAACTTGAAAACCTCACCCATATTCCAAAACACCGGAATGATGGGCCAAAAAGCGCATACATAACCCTTAAAGACGGCACGCATCAGACCGTTTTGACAGGCGATATGGCCCTTGAAGGACGCGAGAGTAAGACTGCTGGTATTTTGGTGCCAGAAGGTAAGTTGGAAATGCCGCTTGCACTTAGCCCTTGGCCAAACAGCGTTTCGATTGAACAATTTGGAGCGGCACCTGTTGCCTTGGTCTTGACCAAAGCCAGCCGGACGGAAAAGGCTGCCGCGACGACCGTCAACGCCCTTAGTGACAGACTATTCACCGATCTGCCAAATCCATTTTCCTTGATCGAGATTGCAGGCGGTCGCGCACTTCACCTTTCAAAGGACATCTCATTTGTTGAGGAAGAGTATCGGGTTGAGTTTACGTCTGACCGGGTAAACCTTCGCTACAGTTCCAACAAGGGACTGATCAACGGCTTGGTGTCTTTGGCGCAAATTATCAACGGACCAAAGGCCGATGAAGCGAAATTCGAATTCCCAGAAATCGGGAAAATTGACGATGCACCACGATTTGGTTGGCGCGGATCGCATTTGGACGTGTCACGTCAGTTCTATCCATATGAGAGTGTTAAGCGCTTTATCGACATTCTCGCTTGGAACAAGCTCAATATGCTGCATTGGCATTTGAGTGATGACGAAGGCTGGCGTGTTGAGATCAAAGCCTATCCAGAGTTGACGGACGCAGGCGCAAAACGCGGCGCAAATGAGAAAATGCCAGCTCAACTCGGTTCAGGCTTTGAGACCTATGGCGGCTTCTACACCCAAGAACAGATCAAAGAACTCATCGCGCACGGTCAGTCCATCAATGTTGAAATCATGCCAGAGCTTGATATTCCCGGCCACAGCACTTGCGTTTTGACCGCCTTGCCTGAATTGATTGACCCTGACGAACCAGCGGAAAACTACCGTTCTATCCAAGGCTACCCGAACAATGCGATCAACCCCGGCATTCCAGCTTCGTACAAGTTTGTCGAAACTGTAATTGAAGAAGTGGGGGATCTGTTCCCGTCGAAATACATCCATGTTGGTGGCGATGAAGTGGACGAAAACTCATGGATGCAATCACCGGCTGCTGAAAAGCTGATGAACGAAGAACGCCTAAATGGCACGATGCAAGTGCAAGCGCATTTCTTGGGCAAAGTTCAGAAGATGATCAAGAAAAAGGGCAAGATTGTTGGCGGCTGGGACGAAGTTTCCCACGGAGGCGGCATCGAAAAAGAGGGCGGCACGCTGCTCTTTGCTTGGCAAAAGCCTGAAGTCGGCATCACACTGGCTGAACAGGGCTATGATGTGGTGATGACACCTGGCCAAGCCTATTATCTTGATATGGCTCAGTCTGAGGAATGGCAGGAGCCCGGTGCAAGCTGGGCCGGAACTGCATCGCCGCAAACCACTTATGAGTATGAAGCAGCAGGCGAATTTCCTGATGAACTCAAAGACCGTCTAAAAGGCGTTCAAGCTTGTATTTGGTCAGAGCATTTGATCTCTAAAGAGCTGTTCAACCACATGGTGTTCCCACGTTTGAGTGCGATTGCAGAAGCAGGGTGGACATTGCCTGAAAACAAAGATTGGCTGCGATTTGCGGCGCAATCACATCATTTGCCCCGCCTTTAGCAGGTGCAAACATGCGGATTGCAGTAGGCGGCTTACACACAGAATGCAGCACATATACCAATGTGCTGCAGAGCATTGGTGACTTTAAGGTCCTGCGCGGGCGAGACCTTTTAATCTCCGATTTCTTCAACTTCTTGCCCAATTCTGCGGCAACGATTGTGCCGCTTTTGCACGCGCGATCAACCCCCGGCGGCGCAGTATCACGCGCCGCTTACGATCAGTTCAAAACTGAGTTTTTGATGAAACTCGAATTGGCGGTTGCAGAAGCGCCAATCGACGGACTGTATCTTGCTATGCACGGAGCTGTGCACGTCGACGGCATGGTGGATGCGGAAGGGGAATGGATTGAAGCGGCGCGCAAGCTGGTCGGTCCAAATTGCCCCATTTCGGTTTCTTTTGACTTGCACGGCAATCTTTCGCAAAAGATTATCGACCAGATCGACCTGTTCACGGCATTCCGGCACGCGCCGCATATTGATACGCAAGAGACAATGGAGCGGGCGCTTAATCACCTTATCAATGCGATTGAAACCGGCGAGAAATATTTTACCGCGTGGGCGCCCATTCCTGTTCTACTGCCCGGCGAGCGCACCAGCACGGTTGATGAGCCTGCAAAATCGCTTTACGGCCAGCTGTGGGACATCGACAAGATAGACGGTATTTTGGACGCTTCACTCATGGTTGGCTATGTCTGGGCAGATGTGGAGCGCGCAAACGCCGCAGCCGTGGTCACTGGCACGGACCGGGTTGCAATTGCCCAACAAGTTGAGATCATTGCACAAAGCTATTTTGATGCCCGGAACGAGTTCGCGTTTGGCCCCACAACGGGACCTTTGGATGAAATGATGGAAATTGCCAAGACGTGTGGCACCTCACCGATCGTTCTCACCGATTCTGGTGACAACCCGGGCGGTGGCGGCGTTGGCGATCGGGCGTCAGTATTGTCTTATTGCACCGACAACAATATTAGAGATGCTTTGATCATCGGTATTGCTGATGCACCTGCCGTTCGACAATGTTTCGCGCTTGGTGAGGGGCAGTTTACAGACATTTGGATTGGCGCAACGCTCGACCCAACCCGATCAAAGCCTTGGAACGGCCATGTCCGAATTGAGAAATTGGCTACGGACAATAAACGAGGCAATCAAATCGCATTGCTGAATTGCAATGGATTGCGCATTGTCATCTCGGACCAACGCCATACTTTCCACGAGCCGATAAATGTCGCGCCATTGGGCATCGACTTGGCTAAGGAGAAGTTGGTGATCATCAAATGCGGCTACATTTCTCCTGCAATGGCCAAGATAGCCAATCCAAACCTCATGGCTTTGACAGACGGGGCCGTAAATCAAGACATTCCAAGGCTTGAAAATCAAAACCGACCGAAGCCGAGCTTCCCCTTTGAAGATGACTTTGACTTTAAACCATCATGTAAGTTCTCGGCACGCGCACCAAAATAGCGTGTGTCGATTGACCCCATGAGATGTGGGGAATAAGCTTTCTACATTCCTACCTTTTGTGCCGTATTTAGCGGCGGGGCATCAGAAAGCTTATTCGCCCATGTATTTTGTGATTGACGTTGTCGCACCGGTTTTCGTGATCGTGTTGGTTGGCTACTTGGCGGTGAAGTTGAACATCTTCCCCGGCGGTGGCATCAGCGCGTTGATCGCGTTCACCAACAACTTTGCCGCACCAATGTTGCTCTTTCGCGCCATGCTAACCCTGGACTTTGCAACGGCGTTGGATCCAAAAATCATCGCCCCGTTTTACATTGCAGGACTTGCCGGATTTGTGCTTGGAATTTTTTTGGCGCGGATGGTTTTCAAATATAAACCCGGTCAATCGGTCGCCGTGGGCTTTTCGGCGCTCTTTTCCAACACGGTGCTGCTCGGTATTCCCATCATTCAACGCGCCTATGGCGTCGAAGCACTGCCCACCATCTTTCTAATTATCGGGTTCCATTCACCAAGTTTGATGACGATTGGCATGCTTACAATGGAACTGTCCCGGCGCGATGGGCGTCCAGTTCAGACAGCAATTTTGGATGCGTTGAAACGTGTCATTTCAAATCCGCTACTGATCGGCATTGCCTGCGGGGTAACGCTCAATCTAAGCGGGCTTACATTGCCCAAAGTTTTGGACGACGCCACAAACATGATGGTCGCCGCTGTTTTGCCAACTGCTCTGTTCGGTTTAGGCGCTGCATTGACCCAATATAGCATCAAAAAAGCGGTGCTGCCTGCCGCAACAATGAGCGCCATAAAAACGCTGATGCATCCGTTTCTCGCATGGGTGATGCTGGTGCCCATTTTAAATGTACCGCATGACATTTCGCGTGCTGTTATCTTGCTGGCCGCCATGCCGTCGGGTTTGAACGCCTATATTTTTGCGACTTACTATAATCGTGCCCTGGATGTCGCCACCAGCACGGTGCTGCTGTCGACTTTGGTTTCTGTCTTTTCCATTTCATTCTGGCTTTGGTTCCTCTCATGAAAAACATATTGCTCAACGGCAAAGTACCCACCGACTGTCTTGAAATGCTGGAAGATAAGTTCCAGCTTCTTAAGCTTTATGAGGCAGCGGACAGAGATGCGTTTCTTCAAGAACATGGCGCAAAAATTGACGGCATGACGGGCGGCAAAGTAGACGCTGACTTAATCGGCCAACTGCCCAACCTGAAGATTATCGCCAATTACGGCGTGGGCTACGACAATGTGGATGTGAATGCAGCGCATGCGAAGAGCATTCATGTCACCAATACGCCGAACCGACTCAGCCCGGCGGTCGCCGAATTGACTGTTGGGTTGATGGTATCCCTCGCGCGCAACATCCCAACCTACCACAAATATGTAAAAGCTGGCCGTTGGGCGAAGGAAGGCAGCGTGCCGCTAACCGCACAATTGGCAGGCGCATCGGTTGGCATTTTAGGGCTGGGGCGGATCGGCAAAGAAATCGCGAAACGCTGCACGGCCTTTGATATGGACGTCGCTTACCATGGTCGTACTCATCAGACAGATCAGCCTTATCAATATTTCGGTGATTTGACGGAGATCGCAAAACAAGTCGATTGGTTGGTCGTTATTGCGCCCGGAGGCAATGAAACGGACAAAATCGTCACACGGGAAGTACTAGAAGCATTGGGCTCCAACGGCTGTTTGGTCAATATTGCCAGAGGCAATATGGTCGACCAAGGTGCACTGGTTGAGATGCTTGCAACCAATCAACTACGCGGCGCCGCACTTGATGTGTTTGACGGCGAACCCGAAGTGCCTCAAGCTTTGCGAGATTTAGACAATGTCGTCTTGTCACCCCACAATGGCAGCGCAACGCTTCAAACCCGTGCGCAAATGAGTTCACAAGTGGTCGAAAATCTAGAGGCTTTTTTTGATCGCGGCGAACTGCTGGACCCTGTTTTGTAAATAGAACAAAAAAGCCCCGCACAAAGGCGGGGCAAGTGACCGAATTAAGGTCAGGAATTTTACGTTCTATAGACTAGCCTGCAGGCATGGCCGTTTCAACCAATTGTGCCCAATATGACGAACCATATGGAATGACATCGTCATTGAAGTCATAGGTATCTTGGTGCAATCCGGCTGTGTCGCCATTGCCGATCATGATGAAAGCACCAGGTCGCGCGTTGGCCATGAACGAGAAATCTTCGCCGCCCATTGTTGGCTCAACATTTGTCTCAACGCGATCTTCGCCAACCAGATTTTGCGCAATGCCCGCAGCAAATGCAGTTTGCTTTGGCGCATTCATAGTGACCGGATAGCCATCTTTGTAATCAACTTTTGCCGAACCACCAAAGCTGGCCGCGATGCTTTCAGCAGTCGAAATCAAACGCTTCTTCACAAGTTGGCGAACATCCGGGTCGAGCGCCCGCACGGTGCCGCAAATTTCAACATTCATCGGAATAATGTTGAACGCCGAACCGCCATTGATCTTGGTTGTTGAAAGCACAGCCGATTGGATTGGGTCGACATTTCGGGCAACGATTGTTTGGAATGCCGTAACGATATGGGCTGAAATCACAATTGGATCCACCGAGAGGTGTGGCATCGCAGCGTGTGAATCAACGCCGGTAACGGTCACAGTCCACTGGTCCGCTGCGGCCATAATGCCACCTTCGCGAATTGCGAACTGGCCGACTGGAATGCCGGGAAAGTTATGCATGCCGAACACTTCTTCAATGCCGAAGCGTTCCATCATCCCGTCGTCAACCATGGCCTTACCGCCTGCGCCGCCTTCTTCTGCAGGTTGGAAGATCACAGCGACAGTGCCGTCAAAGTTGCGCGTTTCTGCCAGATATTTTGCGGCGCCAAGCAACATTGCTGTATGGCCGTCATGCCCGCAAGCGTGCATAGCACCTTCGGTTTTTGAAGCGTGAGGAACACCGGTTTTTTCCAAAATTGGCAGCGCATCCATATCGGCGCGCAAGCCAATGACCCGGCCTGAACCCGTATTGTTGCCCTTGATAATGCCAACCACACCAGTTTGGCCAATGCCGGGCACAACTTCGTCGCAGCCAAAGCTTTTCAACAACTCTTCAACTTTGCCTGCGGTGCGATGAACTTCATAAAGAATTTCTGGGTTCTCGTGCAGATCGCGCCGCCACGCAGTAATCTCGTCATGAAACTCGGCAATACGATTGATAATTGGCACAATATTCTCCCCTGGATTATGTTATTGCTCGCTGATCAAATTGGCTGAACAACAAGAAATGGCTCGCTATATTTTAGCGAACCATAAATGGTTGGACCATTATTGTGCACCAACTTTTACACGTTGGGAAGAGTTAATGTCAGACAACGGATTGTTCAATTTAAGATGAGCTCCTGCTTAGTGCCATTGTCTAATGTCACCGATAACTTTGTTTCACCGTTCACTGTCCGTATTTCAAACTCCCCATCAAGCGAACCGTTTACACCCCAAGCGCTGATCAATTTTGGTGTTGGCGAAAGCGTAACCGCGACAACTGCCCGTCGATTGGCGTCGGGGATAAGGAGGTCATCTACCCCATCATTGTTCACGTCAAAAATGGCGCTCATCAATTGGTGGCGTGACCCACCGCGGTGGTTGGAAAATCCCTGCATCGCCGCAATCTGCTTCAATCCGTTGCCGGTTAAACGCCAAAACTCCAGCCGTTTGGTGAGGTGCGGTTTTTGCACCAAAGCAATTTCCAAATTTCCGTCGCCATCAAAATCGGCAATACCTGCAGGGTTCAACCAGCGGAAGGCGAGGCCGATATGGGGCGTTTGCGCTTTCAGTTTAATGCCATCTGCGCCGGCACTGAAAACAGCAAGGGCGGCACCCTTGGAAACGGAGCTCATCACAACCACAATTTCGTCGTCACCATCTTGGTTAATGTCAACCAAACGAACGTGCCTGTCTTCAAAAACCAGTTCTTTGGGCAAATCATATTGTTGCTTCTGTCCGTTCTTCAACTCAACAACAATGCTTGATGCTTCAAACCGATTTCCGAGCACAAAATGTTGGTAGCGTGTCGTGGGGTTGGCCAGCCAAGCCTTTGCAATTTGCTTTTCACCCGTCGCGACAAAACTGTTTTGCAGGGGTGCTGGTGACTGGGCAGTCGAAGTGCCGGCGGAAAGAAGTGCAAAGCACAAGGCGGCAAAAAGCTTTAATAGGGGCATGCGCGTGAAATTCCTGATCATTTGGTCGAACAATAACAGTCTTTATTGAACTAAAATCGCATGCAAATCACTTGCTTGTTACACATGCGCTGGTTAACACAAATATTGTGCCAATATTGGCGCAACCCCTTACAACTCGGAATTAGGTCATGTTTGAAAAACTATCACCCGCACCTGAAGACAAAATCATTGCTCTGATTGCAGAATATGCAGCAGACGAGCGCGACAATAAGATCGACCTTGGCGTTGGCGTTTATAAAGACGCGACCGGCAATACGCCGATCATGACCGCAGTGCAAAAGGCGGAAGCCAAACGGGTGAAAGATCAAACGACCAAAACCTATGTCGGCATGGCCGGCAATGTTGGGTTCAATGATGCAATGGTTGACCTTGTATTAGGCGACAGTATTTCAAGAGATCGTGTGCGTGCAGCCCAAGCGCCCGGCGGCACGGGCGCATTGCGTTTGATCGCTGACTTGCTCAACATCGCGAAGCCCGGCGCAACGGTTTACATTTCAGACCCAACCTGGCCAAACCACATTCCTTTGATGGAAGCAGCAGGTCTTAAAACGGCAAGCTATCCGTATTTTGACGCTGAAAAGCGCAACGTGCGATTTGATGACATGTGCGCCGCCGTTAAAAACATGACCAGCGACGACATCCTGTTGCTGCATGGTTGCTGCCACAACCCAACCGGCGCGAACTTGACGAATGACCAGTGGGACGTACTAACCGACATTATCAAAGAAACAGGCGTATTTGTTCTTGTCGATATCGCCTATCTCGGTTTTGGCGACGGACTTGAAGATGACGCTTATGGTGTCCGTAAACTGGCAGCAACATTGCCTGAAATGGCTGTTGCCGCATCATGCTCAAAGAATTTTGGTCTTTATCGCGAGCGTGTTGGTTGTGCGATGATTATCGGTCGCGATGAGCAATCAGCAAACATAACGTTTTCACAATTGTTGGGCGCTGCCCGTGCAAACTACTCAATGCCTCCAGATCACGGCGCTGAGATTGTTCGCATCATTCTTGCTGACGCCGACTTGCGGGCAGAATGGGAAGCTGAACTAACCGACGTGCGCAACCACATGGTGACCATTCGCGAAAACCTCGCCGAAGCCATGCGCAAACGCTCAAACAGTGCGGATTATGATTTCATCGCCCAGCATCGGGGCATGTTTTCGCTTATCGGCATTTCAGCCGAGCAAGTTGCAAAACTCAAAAAAGACCATGGTGTATATATGGTTGGCAATTCACGCATGAACATTGCTGGCCTTGGCGTCGACAAAATCGACATTTTCGCAGACGCGTTGGCAGAACTGTCCCGCGACTAACGGCGTTTATTTGCAGTCTGTTTCACGGGGCCTTCGGGCCCCGTTTTAGGTTGCAAGACTTTTCGAAAACGCATTCAGTTCTTGTGGCGAACGAATATGGATGACGCGTTTAGAAGATGCATGTTGTTGAATTTCTTTAATGAGCTTCGGCCGCATTTCTTTGTGCAATTGCCACATCATCTTAAACAGTCTGAACGTTACGGGCCACATTGGGCAACCTTCAGGGCCATCTGGCCGCCCGATGAACAGTGACTTGATTTGCCGCTTCGTCGCCCACCAATAATGCACCCAAATCGGATGGTCGATAAAAATGATTGTGTCCGCAGCATGCAAACGCTGAATAACCGCTGACCATGGTCCGTAGCCATCAAGCAACCAGCGTTCACTTTCAATAATATGTTGATGTTGGGTTCTAAACGTCTCGCTTGGCGTTGGCACCCAACCCGGTTGCCACTGCATCTTATCGATCGAATGGCACGGTAATTCATGGGCCCGGGCAATTGCATCGCAGACTTGAGATTTCCCGCCTCCTGCATTGCCGATAACGCTAACTTTGATCATTCCGCCAATTTCTGCAGCAATTGAGCCAATTGAACAGCCTCATCATTTGTGAGCTTGTCACCTATTGCCTTTTGGATCGCCGGGCCATAAATGCCCCACATCTTTTGGCGCAAATCTCGCCCCTTTTGCGTGACGCTGAGAACCAGACCGCGTCCGTCTTCGGTGCAATTGTGCCGATTTATGAGGCCTTCAGCTTCGAGCTTGTTAATCAGGCGCGACATACCATATTGTGGCAGCAACAATTTTGGCTGCAACTCGTACGCCCTTTGGCCACACTCGTCTGACTGTTCCAACTCCCAAAGGACGTCGTACCATGTTACCGGCGGCAATCCTGCGGCCTTCAAAGCGGCTTCCACAGCGTCATGGGCTTTTGTGCGAGAGCGGAAAAGTCGCGCCCACGCCATTTGTGTATTTTTGTTCGGCATCATCATATCGTGAATATAGATGCAAATGCATTGACATTCAATATCTATATGCCTAATTAGATGCAATTGCATGTAAATGGAGATTGAAATGCCAAATTATAAACTCATCAGCTTTCCGCTATGCCCTTATGTTCAACGCGCCTTGATCGTCTTGGCGGAAAAGAATGTTCCGTTTGAACGCGTAGACATCGATTTGGCAAACAAGCCAGATTGGTTCTTAAAACTATCACCGCTCGGCAAGGTTCCTGTGTTGCAAGCTGACGACAACATTTTGTTTGAAAGCCAAGTCATCGCCGAATATCTAGACGAGGTCACTGAGGGTTCACTTCACCCAGCCGATCCACTTGAAAAGGCCAATCATCGTTCTTGGATCGAGTTTGCATCGCAAACACTGGCCGCACTTTGGGGTGTTTATACCGCCAAAACGGCAGAAGAGTTTGAAGAAAAACGTCTCGGACTTGTCGAAAAATTTGCCCGCGTAGCAGAACAAGTTGATGGTCCGTTTTTCGCTGGCGAACAGTTCCACCTCATTGACGGCGTTTGGGGTACGGTTTTCCGCTACATCAAAACAATCGAAACGCTTGGTGATTTTGACTTTTACCAAGGCTCAGAAACGCTGCGCACTTGGCACAACAAAGTTTTGGCCCGCCAAAGCGTAATTGATGCCGCACCGGCAGATTACCACGATCAGTTTTTGGGCTTCATCACGAAAAGAGAAGGCTATCTTGCGTCGCTGATTGCGAACAAAAAGGCAGCCTAAATAGAATGGGCGAGGGAATGTTTCCCTCGCCCAACTTTTTTCAAATTCGCATTGCAGGTTTAGCTTGCCACTTCTTGTGGTTTTGCCGCGCGTTGCACCATACCGAATAGATCACGTGGATCATCAGGGTCTGCGATCATATCGAGATCTTCGTAGAAACCAGTCGCTTTATATTTGTCGCGTAAATAGCGTAGGGCAGAAAAGTCTTCTGTCGCAAATCCGACGCCATCAAACAGCGTGATTTCCCCTTCGCTGGTGCGACCTTTTGCTTTGCCCGTAATCACTTCCCACAGTTCAGTTACCGGATGATCATCATCCAATTGCTGAATTTCGCCTTCAATGCGGGTCTGCGGCGGATATTCAACAAAAATGCTTGAACGAAGCAGAATGTCTTTGTGCAATTCCGTTTTGCCCGGGCAATCCCCACCAATCGCATTGATGTGCAAGCCAGAACCAACCATATTGTCGGTTAGGATGGTCGCATACTGCTTGTCAGCTGTGCAGGTCGTCACAATTTGCGCGCCTTCCAGAGCTTCTTGCGAGGATGTGCAGCTGACCACTTTAAGCCCACGGCCTGCCAAGTTGCGCGCACATTTTTCGGTGGCGGCTGGATCAATATCGTAAAGCCGCACTTCCTTAATGCCCAAGATCGTCTTGAACGCCAACGCTTGGAATTCAGACTGTGCGCCATTGCCAATCATCGCCATTGTGTCGGCGCCTTTTGCCGCCAAATGCTTGGCTGCAACCGCAGAGGTCGCCGCTGTGCGCAGGGCCGTCAAAATAGTCATTTCAGACAAAAGAACAGGGTAGCCTGTCTCAACGTCTGCCAACATGCCAAACGCCGTAACCGTTTGCAGACCAGCTTTCGTGTTCGCTGGGTGCCCGTTCACATATTTAAAGCCGTAAACTTCGCCATCGCTCGTTGGCATCAGTTCAATTACACCCTTTTCAGAGTGCGAGGGCACACGTGGCGTTTTGTCGAAAAGTTCCCAGCGCTTAAAGTCGTCCTCAACATATTGAGCAATGCCTTCAAGCATTTCTTCAACGCCAATAGACAGAACAATCTTCATCATGTGATCGACACTAACGAAGGGGACGATGTTCAGCGAATTTGGTGCAAATTTCATCGGTCTGGGGCCTTAGCTTTGTTTGTGCTAGCGCAGCAAATTTAAGAAAGGCAGAGTGTAGCGTGCGAAAATTTCAATTAAAATGGCAAAAGCTTGCAAAAATCGGCAGCTTCTTGTTAAAATCTACATCCAAATATGAAATAATTGACAGTGAGCGCCATGCAGCAAGATAAATACATTCTTGATTCACTCGACCATGAATTGGTGAGCCTTTTACGTTCAGATGGGCGTGCATCATTAGCCAAGTTGGCAGAATTGCTCAAAGTGTCCCGCGGCACCGTGCAAAATCGCCTCGACCGGCTTTTGGCGTCCGGCACATTACTCGGTTTTTCAGTGCGGGTGCGGGAAGACTATGACAACGACAAAGTCCGCGCGGTGATGATGATTGAAATTGTCGGCAAATCCACCGCAGACATCATCCGTAAAATGCGCGGCTTTCCAGAAGTGCACACCATTCACTCCACCAACGGCAATTGGGATTTGATTGCCGAAATTCACGCCGGCTCACTTTCGGAGTTCGACAATGTATTGCGCAAAGTCCGCATGATTGACGGGATCTTGAATTCTGAAACGAACTTACTGTTGAGTTCTGTTTGAGGAGGGGTCTTTCCCTCAAAATTGGCCTTGTTGAACATCAAGCGGATGATCCCCAAACCATCTGCAAGATGGTCGTGGGGGCAGGGCGGCAGTGCCGTTCAGCCCACGGGGTTTGTTACTTGAAAGTTTGCGTTTTCACCAGTTCACCAGCCACATCGTAAACCTTCCAAGTGCCCTTCTTCTTTCCATGCTCGAAATGACCTACGTCCCAGAGTTGACCATTCGGGTGGTATCGCGTCCACTCACCATGTTTTTGCTCATGATCGTCGAAACCGCCCGTACCGCGTGGATCACCTGTTTTGTAAAACCATTCCCATCGACCAACAATCTTTCCACCCCTGTAGTAGCCAGAGGACTGCATCTGCCCGTTATTTAGGAAATATTGCCACTTCCCAGATTTCTTTCCATTGTCAATTTCACCTCGACAAGACACCAGACCATTTTTGAAGAACAGCTCGAAAGGGCCATTCTTGGGATTGCCGTCTTCATCGATTCCAGAAATATCTTTCATTGTGTCGCCTTCCAGGTTGATTAGTTTTTGGATTCGGACGATGTTTCGATGACCTCAAGGATGATCAATTGCGTATCAGGCAAAAATGCCGATAAAATCAGTCTTCCAAATAGATAGAGTTCCCTGGATATTTTGCCATCCCAGTTTTGTGTTTTTTGAAGCCAAGGCTTTTGTAAAACTCCACCGCCTCGAAGGAAGAGGTTAGGCCGATGAGCAGCTGGTCTTCGCCTTCGACGAGTTTTCGCATAAGATCGCTGCCAACATTTTGTCGGCGATAGTCAGGGTGGACAGCCACATCGTGGACCCACGCATAGCAGACCCCGTCCGAGATCAATCTACCGCTTCCGACAATGTTCTCGCCGTCCCAAGCTGTGACGATTTTGTAGCTTTGTTCAAATGCGGTTTTGATTTTTTGATGTTGCTTCTTTCTCGCAAGACCTATAACGCCGTCCGTCGCTTCATAAAGTGAGTAGAGGGAGGGCCAATCGATGGCTTCGGCGCCAAGTTTATATTGCAACATTTTTTTCGCTCCCAAAAAGCATCAGTTTTTAAAAAACCTATTTGAGTTTTTGGCGAATGCAAGCGGCCAAGATGCAGCGGATTCTAATCTGCGCTCAAACGTGACAATTTGGCATCAAAACCTAGAGCTTGTCCTTCAGTCCCTTAAAAAAGTCACGCATGTCGTCATATGCTCCACTTTGGCTGAAGGTGGCGAGGGTTTCACTTGTCCAGATGGGGTTAGGGGAGAGTTTTTGCTCGAACATATCCACTTGTTTTGATTGACGTTTATCCAGCCCTAGCTTGCGCACTTCCGCCAGCAACGCCAAAAACTCGTGCACCTTTTGCATCGCCCGGTAGGCATCAAACATCTCTCGCGCTTCATCGGGATGATCACGCCAAGAACGACCCGCAAAAATCTCATTGGTCACACGTTGTCCCGCGCCAAAACAATTGTAGCGTACGCAGCCGCGAAAGCCTTGATCTTTCAAATCTTCATGGATTGTGCAGGCGTGATGGCCGTCCAAATGCTTGCAAGGTTCAGCGGCCTGCTTGTCATAGGCAAACATCTCCGATTTGTCGAACGCCAGCGCCACGCAGCAATAGGCGGCGCAGTTGTTGCAGTCTGGTTCTAAGCTGATTTTTGCCAATTGATCTTGCATGGGGCAGTGCTACCCGAACTGGCGAACATGCGCAATCAATCAAAAATTTGACTAATTGATAAAATTTTTGACTTCCATTATGTTGCACATCGTCGCAAAGGCAAATAGGCATCTATTGTGCCTTGCGGTTAAGGGGCGAATTGTGAGACAACGACCCAACTTTTGACGCCACAATCAAATTAGGTGAGCCATGAAATTTTTCGTCGACACTGCAGAAGTTGCAGACATTAAAGAACTCAACGAGACCGGTCTTTTGGACGGTGTTACAACCAACCCAAGTTTGATCGCCAAATCAGGTCGCGATTTCCTCGAAGTTGTTAAAGAAATTTGCGACATTGTAGACGGACCAGTTTCTGCTGAGGTTGCCTCAACTGAATATGCAGGCATGATTGCTGAAGGCGAGCATTTGGCAAAAATCGCCAAGAACGTCGTCATCAAATTGCCATTGACCATGGACGGCTTGAAAGCTTGCAAGTACTTCACTTCCAAGGGCATCAAAACCAATGTCACATTGTGCTTTTCCGCAAATCAAGCATTGCTCGCTGCAAAAGCTGGCGCGACTTACGTGTCACCATTCATTGGCCGTTTGGACGATATCAACTTGGACGGCATGCAGCTGATCGAAGATATCCGCACCATCTATGACAATTACGGATATGAAACTGAAATTCTTGCGGCGTCTATTCGCTCTGCGAACCATGTTTCAGATAGTGCGATGGCAGGTGCTGACGTGGCCACCATCCCACCAAGCGTTATCCGCAAATTGGCTGAACACCCATTGACCGCAAAAGGCCTAGAAGCCTTTGTGAAAGACTGGGCATCAACCGGCCAAAAAATCCTTTAGTTGAATAACTACTTTAGTTGAACAACGACCAAGCGAATGGAATAGCGATGAGCGATAAAGCTTTAGAAGCACAGGTGCGTGATGCGTTGCAGAACGTGCAATTGCCCGGCGGTGCGCCACTTGCCACCTATGGTGGTCTAAGCGACATCATCATCACAAAAGGCGCCGTAGCGTTCGCCATCACCATTGCCCCGGGGTTAGAGGCATCTTTTACCCCGGTGCAAGAACAGGCTAAAAAAGCCGTGGCCGAAATTGCAGGTGATCGCAAGGTCATGATTTCGGTGACGTCGGACCGCGCCGCTGCGCAAAAAGCACAAGCCACCGCTGCGCCGCGCCAACCCGGCCCGCCACCAAAAGAGCCGGTAAAAGGCATCAAATCCATCATCGCCATCGCGTCGGGTAAAGGCGGGGTGGGCAAATCCACAACTGCTGTAAACTTTGCGTTAGCATTGCAAGCCAAAGGGCAAAAAGTTGGTATTTTGGATGCGGATATTTACGGCCCATCCATGCCTAAACTGCTGGGTCTAGAAGGCAAGCCCGCCATGCGGGACGATGGCATTTTCGCCCCCCACGAAGCCTATGGCCTAAAAGTCATGTCTATTGGCTCCATGCTTGAAGGCGACCAAGCGGTCGTTTGGCGTGGCCCTATGGCTACCTCTGCCCTTCGTCAATTGCTGCGCGAAACCGACTGGGGCGATCTTGATACGCTCGTGGTTGATCTGCCCCCCGGCACCGGCGACGTGCATATCTCCATTGTCCAACAAGTGCCCCTAACCGGCGCAATTGTGGTGTCTACCCCGCAAGACTTGGCACTCATCGACGCGAAAAAAGCCATCGACATGTTCGCCCGCACCAAAGTGACCATTTTGGGCATTGTCGAAAATATGAGCTATTTTCTCTGCCCATCCTGCGGCACACGGTCAGACATTTTCGGCTCCGGCGGCGCTCAAGAAACCGCGAAAAAACTCGGCGTACCTTTCCTTGGCGGCATTCCACTGCACATGGATATCCGCGAGCGCTCAGACGCCGGCACGCCAATTGTTGCCACCGCACCAGACAGCGCTGAAGCAAAGGCGTTTTTGGACATTGCTGAGGTGGTTGGCTGATCCCGCATCAAGTGCGGGAATGCCTCTTGGCGACAGCACGCATTTCCTTTTGGCCACCCCGGACTTGATCCGGGGTTGACTATTAGTTCGCCACTCCTTGAAGTATTAAATTGCACACGGATATCCGATTGGCAGCTTAGAGCCCAACTAGGAGCTTTGAAATTGTTCAAAATCAAGAAATTCTGTGTCCGAGCCGCCCATATACGGGCGTATCACTGCATAAGTTGAGTATAATGCAAGCGTTCGCTAGAACTGGTCGGTATTTTTGCCGAATGTTCGTGCAAACATGTGACACTGATGGGCTTCTCTGTTCTTAGAGTAGGTGACGTTAGCACCGGAACAGTTCAATGTTGCTAAGAACTAATGGTCACGGCACTATTAACATACAACAGTGTGGCTAAAATTAGCGCAGCGCTTCACTTTGCACTTAAATGCGAAGCAAGAGAGGAACCAAATTTGGATCAGAATACAGCGGCAATCGGTACTCTTCAAGAGTATGTAGATATCAGCGAGCCTGGGTACGCAATTATGATTGAAGCTCCCTGGGGTGCGGGTAAGACCCATTTGGTGAAAAATGAGTTCAAAGATCTCCTTTCCAACGAAAAGGCGCGCTATGTCACACTAAATGGGGTATCCGATCGAAGTTCGTTTCGACGAGCGCTACTCGCCACGACTTCTGAATCTAAGCTCACTGAGGCTGCAGGAGCGTTGGGCGATGCCATTGGAAAAGTCGCGAAGATAGGTAATATCGGCAGTCTCCTCAAGGACGCTATTGAAGACCGAATGATTAGCAGTTTGCCCGATCTCTTGATCTTTGATGATGTTGAACGATGCGAAATGTCCTCCGGCGAACTCTTGGGATTGATCAACGAGTTTGTAGAACACCAGTCAAAGAATGTTGTTCTTTGCGCATTCATCGAACGAGATGATAATGGAGAGAAACGTGATGGTTTTCTATCACGAAAAGAAAAGGTCGTTGGTCGAACCGTCCGAATCGTGGCCGATGCGCGCAACGCAATTCCGAAGTTTATCTCTGCAATGCCCGACGGCAATGGGAAAAAGTGGCTCAAGTCCAACAAAGCACTGGTGTCCGAAGTGTTCTCCGCGGAGATTCACTGCAACCTAAGGGTTCTGCGACAGTGCTTGCATGATTGTGGGCGGGTGATTGATATACTGGATGAAGACATAATCGCATCTGCGGATGCTATGAGCCGGTTCGTCCGCACCTATTTGGTTCTCGCGATGTCAATTGCAACAAACGAAATCAAGCCTGAGCAGTTACCCGACCGCGCCAACTATAAATGCCTTATCAAGCCTGATGAGGGAGAAAAGTCTAACCCATTCTTCGAGTGTCACCAGCGGCACCCACACGCTGAAATATATGCAGGAAATGCCGCCACCATCATGCCAGTTGACTTAGGGATTTCGCTGATCGGAATCGGTTTTGAGGAACCTAACAAGATAAACGAAAAACTCCGCGCGACTGGGCAGTTCGCTGGTAAGCAAGAAATCCCGTTGTGGCGTCGTTTTGTAAAGTGGCGGAAAATGTCCCATGCCGAACTCATTGCATCCCATAAGAAAGCGCTGCAATACGTCTTCGAGACAGAGAAGATTGAACCCGGACCATATCTGTATTTGGCGCATGACGTTGTCTCGTTAGCCAAATATGAGTCTCAAGCTTCTGATATAATAGCAAAAAGAATCAGAGATCGAATTAATGCTCTGGCTGAAAGTGACAATATCCCTGAAGCTGCATACGGGAACGACTTTGGCTGGAACGTTGAAAATGGATCGTTTTCCTTTGGGGGGTACTCGTTCAAACTTGATGATCTGACGCGACCGCTTCTTGATGCGATGAGAAATGCTCAACTTGAGGCCTTCAACAATTCTCGTCCAAATGAGGCTAGGCGACTGTTGAATCTTCTACGCGATGACTTGGATGCGTTTAGAAGTGAATTCTCTTGGCAAAACCGCTCTAGTTACCATGATACAGCTATCCTCCAAGTCCTCGATGCCAACGAATTTGCCAAAACCGTCTTCGACTACGTTAAGTCTGGGAAATCAGAGGCAATTGGCGCCCAATTGGAAGAGCTGGCGCAACGAAACCGCCCAGAAACTGATTCAGAGGAACTAAATTGGGCGAAAAAGGTAAAGTCGAACCTTATCGACCTGGCCGAAAAAGCGGGGCCGCTCGAAAAGGTTCAGATGGAATGGTTTTTTGGTTTTCATTGGAGATTTAATACGGACGATGGTGTATAGGACTGAGCCGGATGATAGAACTAAAAGCAAGCTTATTAAACCGAGTTTGCCTAGACTTCGTTCGCGCCAGACGTAAAGTCGCTTTGTCCGCCAAGCGGCCGTTGAACCAAAGGTTTCCTGATTAGCGCACCACAAAAACTTATCCTCGGTCGGCTGAACTTGTGGCACATTGTGGGTGCTTTCATTTGAAACCGCTGCAGGGTGCTGACGAGCAAGAGGTGGTGAAGTTTTTGCGTCATAAATAGTGAGCATAGGACTATAAAGTGAAAGTGGTGGCCGGGTCAGAAGACGGTTCTGGCTCGCGCTATTTATCATCTTCCAGTCTGACACCGAAGGCAGTTGTAAGTCGTCAATGGTTGGTTGCCATTCTTAAATGTTGAACCGAAACGCAAATGCGGATCTCAATCACGGTTTCAAGACGCGGATTAAGGGGATAGAAGGGTTTAGCTCCCCGGGGTGATGATGAATGTGTGCAGCCGCCATCAGTGCGAGGCGCTTAACGTCTCAAATTTTTATACAAAACACCAAGACGAGATCTTAAACGCCTCGCACAACTGCATTTATTTGTTCACCCTGCACGATAATCCCCGGGCGGGGATAGGTCCGTTCTCCGCATCAAATTTATCTGCTCCGCCGAACCAATGTCAGGTTCGAACGCGTTCAACATGCACGATGAATTCCTTAGCAACGTTGCACTGAACGGGTTGTCGATAGGGTCGGATCAGACCTCGCGGGTCGTGTTGGTTTTCATGGCGTCAGCAAAATCTGCCCAGGGGCGGGGCGTAAAGGACAGGTCTGTTACGTTGAGGCGTTCCATGCGGTCACAACGGAAATTGCGGAAATCATTGCGGGTTTGGTCCCAAGTGATCGCGTACCAAATTGGCGGGCTCAAAA
The DNA here is from genome assembly GCF_057219265.1 of Maritalea sp. YIW29. Taxonomy (NCBI): domain Bacteria; kingdom Pseudomonadati; phylum Pseudomonadota; class Alphaproteobacteria; order Hyphomicrobiales; family Devosiaceae; genus Maritalea; species Maritalea sp. YIW29. The sequence goes on along the minus strand of NZ_JBXVVF010000001.1, from coordinate 1,832,968 downwards.
TAAGAAAGTGAATTTCGACGGCGCGTTCGCTTTTGCGACCCTGCCCATCCCGATAAGTCATTTCTAAGACACGGTTCAAAGCAAAGGCACTTTTGACCCTGTCTCCGATTTGCTCATCGGGTTTGACAAAGCTCTCAACGGTTGCTTTGGAAACCAACTGCCCCAAGCGCACTCGGCGACGCATCTCTGCAATTTTTCGCTGATCGGCGTGGGAAAATGTCCCCATCAGCTTGCGCCTTATCGCGCCAGAATGTCCCATTTGAAATGCGCTCTGAAACACGTCACCAATAGCTAGCCCAACAAGCAGATCGAGCGCCTCCATCCTTGTCAGTGCTACACGCCCGATCCCCCAACCGGTTGACACACGGACGCCGCCACCACGACCACGCTCGGCTTCAATTGGCACCCCGCGATCTCGCAACAGGTCAAGATCCCTGTGAATGGTTCGCAACGAGACACCTAGTTCCGCCGCGGCATCACGAAGGATCAATACATCATCGGATTTCAGCCAGCTTTCCAGCCGATCTAATCGTTCCAAGCGAGATAAAATCTTCATTTGCATACTTTCGCATGAAATATGTCACAATATGTCATATTATTGATTTAAACGATGGTCATCGCAACGATCAACCCCAAACGATCAACCTCAAGAGGACAACATGACCAATCAAATCTTAGAACTCGCAACCATCTACGTGGCTCCAACCTCAACCGAAGCCGACTTCCTTGCAGCTTCAGAAGCCTTTCAGAATGAATTTCTTGAACAGCAGCCCGGCTTCATTCGCCGTGACGTGGTCCGCAAGGGCGAAGGCTGTTTCTTTAACGTCGTCTTGTGGCGCAGCCAGGAAGATATCGGCGCAGTGCTAGCAGCCGCGCAAACTTCCCAAGCTGCCGGTCAGTATTTTTCGCATATGAAAATTGATCCAGAAGCACCTATGGCCGGTATTGAACACCACCCAATCGTGCAGAGCTCTGCAAAAGGCTAGGCTCGTCCTAATACATCCCGGCGGGCGCAGATGCGCCCGCCGGGCTGTTGGCTCGGAAAGTGCTACCGCACCACCGTAATCTGCTCCGCCGCCCGTGTAACCGCCGTATATAAATGCCGCGCGCGGTCTTCGCGGAAGGCCCAACTTTCGTCAAACAGGTAAACATTGTCCCATTGGCTGCCTTGGGCTTTATGTACGGTGAGGGCATAGCCGAAATAGAACTCGTCATATTTGCGCCGCTCACCCCAGCCCAGCTCTTCTTCTTTGCCGTGGAAGAATTTCTCGTGGGTCTCAATGTTCGCGCGGTTGGTGCGGTCACCGGCATCGTCCGGGTTCAGTACCATTTCCAACACACCCAAGCCTTTGTAAATGACGTCTTCCGCAATCCAAAGCTGGCCATTGAGCAGCTGTTTCTTGTGGTTGTTGCGCAGGCAAATTAGCCGGTCGCCGACGACCGGTTCCTGCGGCGGTAGGTTCTTCAGCGCACGTACCCGGTCATTGTAAGAAATGCGAGTGGCGTTGGTCCCGCATAGAATTTGATCGGTGCCCAGCACCTCCTCACGGTTGACTTCGCTCTTGCGCACCACCTTAGATTGTCCGTAAGTCCCGTAATCAAGCCGGCCATTTTCCCGAATTTCCAGCGACAATCGAACAATTGGATTGTCTGCCGCCTGCCGATGAATTTCGGTGAGCATGAAGTCTGGTTCCGCCTGGGTGAAATAGCCGGTGTCATTGATTGGCGGCAATTGAAATGGATCGCCCAATACCAAGATTTTAACGCCGAATGACAATAAATCTTCTGCCAGTTGCTGGCCAACCATGGATACTTCGTCGATCACGATCAAGTCTGCGTCATTTATGTCGCTATCATTATTGAGCTTGAACTGCGGGTTACCCTGTTTGTCATCAACAAACTTATAGATGAGGCTGTGGATGGTTGAAGCGCCTTCACACCCGCGACGCCGCATTACCAAAGCAGCTTTGCCGGTAAAGGCGGCGAACACAACGCTGCCCACATTCTTTGCCAAATGAACGGCAAGTGTTGATTTTCCGGTTCCGGCCCAGCCAAACAGGCGAAAAATTTGAGCGCCATTTTTATCGTTCAGCCATGCATCGACGGCCTTTAGCGCTTCATCTTGTTGAGGGGACCATTGCATGAAGGAATTTCTCAGGTTGGAACTTACCATTGCGAGCATAGTGCTCACAAAAGATTCGATCCAATGCAAATTGTCTTCAATAGTTAGATCCGGCGATTTCTCGCCGGATCAGTTGTTATTTGACTATACCGGGCAGGCTTAAGTCGCCCGATGCCACATCAAAAACGTCCGTTACGCACAATAGCGGTGCATGAAGATTAGCATTCACTCTTAGAGCCGAGGTCACGCCATCATATTGGGCACCTGAGATGATCTCAGCATTTGCAAATGGAACATTTACGACAACTTCAGCGTCGGTAAATTGCGGGGTGTATCCTGGACTATCAATGAATAGCGGCAGCCCTGGCCAGGTGAGGGGCAGCCGAGGTGTTGCTCCCTCAGGAATATCGCGAACGCTTAAAGCGTCTTCGCCACAGGCATCAGATGGCGTAAGAACGACCCAATGGGAGTGCCATTCGTTCCCATCATTGGCCAAGTCGCCGTCGTTGTTCTCGTCATAAAGCGGTGTGTCGCCAAAATCCGGGTGACTGGTTGCAGCGAGGGCCAGAATGCCAGTGCCACTTTCAAACCCAACGACTGATGGGTCCAGCGAAGTTGGCCACACATAGGCATGGACTGGTGCGTCGGCTAAGTCTCCAACTGGCACAGGTTTGTCGGCGCCTGCAATTCCGTTTGTCGTCATGTGAAATGTGGCTGTTCGTCCCTCCAAATGTACATGAGCGGCTAAAATATCAAACGACGCTAACGTGCTTTCAGATACTCCCGACTTAATCGCATCGTCCATTTTATGCGCATGAACGCCATCCGCTGTTGCTGGCGCAGTAAACCCTGCCAACAAGACCAATGAGGCAAATTTGATTTTCATAACATTCTCCTTTGGTTGATGGAATGCTTATAGTAGCGAGTCGAAACTATTGCAATATTAATTTCGATTCGCTATTGAATTGATATGCAAAAAGACGACAAAAACCGAATCGGTGATTTGTTGGAACGCTTGGCGCGCCTTCAACAATCAGAATTGTGGATAAATGACCTCAATCCGGCGCAGCTTGCCGCGCTGAAATATTTGGGGCGCGCGAACCAATATTCGCGGGCACCATCGCAGGTCGCACAGTTTTTGGGTGCCACACGTGGCACCACGTCCCAATCTCTTAAGGCGTTGGCAAAAAAGGGATTTATCTCAGAAGTGCGCTCGTTAAATGACAAGCGATCGATACGTTATGACGTGAATGATACCGCTGAACAGTACCTGCAAATTGAGACCCAAATAGATCAATCAATTGAGCAATTGAGCAAAAAAGATGCTGCTTATATTGCAGAGCTGTTAAGTAATGTGTTGCATAAAACATTGAGCGCAAAAGGCGCGAAGAGTTTTGGGGTTTGTAAAAGCTGTAAGCATCACAACCGGCAAGATGGTCGACCATACTGTCGATTGCTCAAGGTTGAATTGGCACAAGATGAAATTGATGAAATCTGCCATGAACATGCTGCTGCAGCTTGAATATTGAAAGTGATTTTATGACTGTAAATACGCAAGTTTTGGGGCTCTTTGTGGGGAAAGCAAAAGAGCGTTGGCCCGGTAAACCACCGAGTGCCATAGCAAAGTTTGCTGCCAACAGAACTGAGCAGCTCATTGAAACTGGGTTTGTAATTGATGAGCAGGCAGACGCACGTGTTCACGGTGGTCCAGAAAAAGCGGTTCATCACTACCCGTCAGACCATTATTCGACATGGCTAGCACAAAAGTTCGACACGTCATTTGCTTTTAAAGCCGGTGGGTTTGGCGAAAATATTTCCACAGAAGGCATTACGGAAAAAGATGTCTGTTTGGGCGACATATTCTCCCTTGGCACTGCACGCGTACAAATTTCGCAAGGTCGGCAACCGTGCTGGAAACTCAATATGCATACGCGTTTACCTGACATGGCAATTCATCTGCAAAATTCGGGCCGTACCGGTTGGTATTATCGGGTTCTGCAGCAGGGAGAAGTGAAGGTCGGCGACCAACTTGAACTGATCGAGCGGCTTCACGAAAACTGGCCAATGGATCGGCTTATTTCTGCGCGCTTCAACAAGAAATTGGACCCGCTGATCGCTAAAGACCTGTCGCAAATTGTAGAGTTGGCCAGCAATTGGCGCCAATCCTTTTTCAAGCGTGCAAATCGCGAACCGTTTGAAGATCAAACGCCACGTTTGGCCGGCGTATCTTGAAAATCGACTTGAATAATTTTGCCATCTGTTGAGCCAAGAACTGGACAAATAGCTGAAATAGTTGATCTATTCGCTCATTTCGAGTTTGCGCAATTTTTTGTTGGCAAGTCGCAAAAGATATGTCAGCCTAAAGGGGAACCATCAATCGCGTGGAAATGGGCCGAGTTTCCAAAACGTTTTGGAAAAGATGCAAATCGAACCAAAATCGTTAGAAACGAGATCGGCAACCAAGACGTAAATTGATTGGGTGAGACAAAATATGAAGAGCAATGCTCGACATGCGACGGGAGGAATGCATGAATAAAAATCTTATTTCTGGAGTTTCAGCTGCAGTGCTTTTGCTGGCATCTGGTGCGGTAGCATTGGGTGATAGCCATGTGATGGACCTTAAGGGTGAAACCATCAAAGTGTTTGGCCCGTGGCTAGGTGCCGATAAGGACCATATCGAAGCCGTGTTGGCGCCGTTTGAAGAAGCAACAGGTGCCAATGTAGAATATGCTGGTTCGGATAGTTTCGAACAGCAAATCGTTATCGACAGTCAGGCAGGTTCTGCGCCGAACGTTGCGATTTTCCCGCAACCCGGCTTAGCATCCGATTTGGCGTCAAAAGGCTTGCTCACTCCACTCGCTAGTGAAACAGCGGCTTGGGTAAAAGACAATTACGCGGCCGGGCAGTCTTGGGTAGATCTTGGCACATACGCTGACGCGGATGGCAATCCACAACATTATGGCTTCTTCTACAAAGTCGATGTGAAAAGCCTTGTTTGGTATTCGCCAGAAAACTTTGAGGACGCCGGATATTCTGTTCCAGAATCAATGGAAGATCTTCATGCGCTAAGCGATCAAATCGTTGCCGATGGCGGCACACCTTGGTGTATTGGCCTAGGTTCAGGCGGTGCGACCGGTTGGCCTGCGACCGACTGGGTTGAAGACATGATGCTTCGCACACAATCTCCTGATGTTTATGACCAGTGGGTGAAAAACGAGATCCCGTTTAACGATCCGAGCGTTGTTGCTGCGATTGACGAGTTTGGTAAGTTTGCCCGCAATGATGATTGGGTAGATGGCGGCGCTGCAGCTGTTTCAGCGACAGACTTCCGTGATAGCCCTAAAGGCCTATTTTCGGTGCCACCAAAATGCTACATGCACCGTCAAGCCTCGTTCATCCCATCCTTCTTCCCAGAAGGCACAGAACTGGGCACGGACGCAGACTTCTTCTACTTCCCAGCCTATGCGGGCAAGGATCTTGGAAAACCTGTTTTGGGTGCAGGTACATTGTTTGCCATCACCAACGAGTCAAAAGGTGCGCACGCGCTGATTGAATATCTACAGTCTGTTGAAGCGCATGAAATTTGGATGGCACGCGCCGGGTTTTTGACCCCACACAAAGGTGTCGATCTTGCTAAATATGCAAATGACAGCTTGCGTGGCCAAGGTCGTATCTTGCTCAACGCAACAACATTCCGTTTTGACGGATCAGACTTAATGCCAGGTGCTGTTGGCGCGGGTTCATTCTGGACAGGCATGGTTGATTATGCTGGCGGCAAACCTGCTGCTGACGTGGCCAAAGAAATTCAGGATAGCTGGGACGCGATCAAATAAATCGATCAAACAAACTCGCGGATGGGTGCTAACGTGCCCATTCGCTGTTCGTGCTCACAATGTGCACGAAACAGATTAATCTATGTCGGAATCTTTGGGAGGGGGACCACATGTTAGATCAAGTGCTAAGCGCGCTCTTTACTGTTGTTATTGGCGTTGGCGTTTGTGTCTTGTACTTTTGGGGCAGCAATTGGGTTTTAGACCGGCTATTGGGTGGCGAAAACAACTCCTCAAAACATGATGGTTTGCGCACATCCATTCGCCCTTGGATATTCCTCTTTCCTGCGCTGTTCTTCCTCTCGCTTTATCTCATTTATCCCGTTTTCGCGACGGTTTGGCTTAGCCTCAATGACTCAAGCGGACAAAGTTTCATCGGTCTCGCCAATTTCATCTGGGCTTTCCAAGACCCTAACTTTTTGCAGTCCGTGTTCAACAATCTCTTGTGGCTAATTATCGTGCCAATTGGCGCAACGGTGTTCGGTCTAATAGTTGCTGTGATGGCCGATAAATTATGGTGGGGCAATATCGCGAAGTCCCTCATTTTCATGCCCATGGCGATTTCGTTCGTGGGCGCATCGGTCATCTGGAAATTCGTTTATGATTATCGAAGCGGTGGCTCAGAGCAGATTGGTATATTGAATGCCATCGTTCAAGGCCTGGGGTTTGAGCCCCAAGTATGGTTGCAAATTCCATTGTGGAACAGCTTCTTTTTGATGTTGATCCTGATCTGGATTCAAACCGGGTTTGCCATGGTCATCCTGTCTGCTGCTTTGCGCGGCATCCCCGAAGAAACGCTAGAAGCCGCCCGCATCGACGGCGCGAACGATCTGCAAATATTCTTCACCATCATGATCCCGCAAATATTTGGCACCATCATTGTGGTGTGGACCACGATCACCATTGTGGTGCTCAAAGTGTTCGACATCGTGTTGGCCATGACCAATGGCCAATGGGACACACAGGTCTTAGCAAACTTGATGTTCGACTGGTTGACGCGCGGCGTCGACTTCGGACGTTCGTCGACCATAGCTTTGGTGATTATGATCGCGGTGCTGCCGATTATGATTTGGAATATTCGTGAAGCCAACAAAGAAGAGGGGACACGATAATGGCCGATGTTGCAGTTGCTGATATGCAAGCAAAACCTTCTTTCTCACTTGCTAAAGTGGATTGGTCAAAAATGATCACCCACATAGTGTTGGCCGCGCTGGTGATCCTATGGACGCTGCCGACCGCTGGGCTGTTGGTGTCCTCCGTGCGGGATAAAGACCAACTAACGGTGTCCGGTTGGTGGTCAGCGCTTACGACGACTGAGCGAACGGATGGCGGCCGAACCGCTGCCGCCGACGCGCAGGTTTTAGAGAACGGCCAATATGTGATTTCTGGTAACTTGCTCGACGAAGATCAAGTTGGCCGCACTATTTCCGCCTTCGGTTTGACCAATAAAACCTTTCGCGACAACCCCGTGGGCACCGCGATTGTGCCCAAAGCCGGTGGCGAGCTGACCGTTAACGCGGATGGGTCATATCGTTGGGTGTCAACAACGGAGTTTGACCTGAAGCGGGGTCAACGTGTGCTATATGTCGCGCAAATTCCACCGCGTTTCACGTTGGAAAACTACAAAGAAGTGCTTACGTCAGAAGGCATTGATAAGTCATTCGTCAATTCCTTCACCGTCACTATTCCTGCAACCATCATCCCGATTCTAATCGCGGCTTTTGCAGCCTACGCCTTGGCCTGGATGCAGTTCCCAGGCCGAGGGTGGCTCGTGGCACTCGTGGTCGGCCTTTTGGTTGTGCCGCTGCAAATGTCTCTTATCCCAATTCTCCAACTCTACAATGGCGTTGCGCCACTGTTTGGCGTTGAGGCGAAATCTTATCTCGGCATTTGGCTCGCCCATACTGGGTTTGGCCTGCCGCTAGCGATCTATTTGCTCCGCAACTATATGGCGAGTTTGCCCAAGGAAATTATGGAAAGCGCCCGCATGGATGGTGCATCCCACTTCAAGATTTTTACCACCATGGTCTTGCCGCTTTCCTTTCCCGCATTGGCCAGCTTTGCGATTTTCCAGTTCCTTTGGGTTTGGAACGATTTGCTGGTGGCAACGGTATTCTTGGGTGCTGGGGACAATGAATTGGTGCTGACCGGACGCTTGCGCGAATTGATTGGCTCACGCGGCGACAACTGGGAAATCCTCACCTCCGGCGCGTTCATTTCCATTCTAGTGCCGCTGATTGTGTTCTTCTCACTTCAACGTTACTTCGTGCGCGGCTTGTTGGCTGGGTCTGTGAAGTAAGGGACTGGCAAACCCTATCTGAAACATCCCACTTTCGTCACCCTCGGGCTTGACCCGAGGGTCCATGGTGCGACGGCGATTTAGTCGACTAGGGCGTTTCGTGGTCCATGCATTCACAATTCCGTTCATTATCTAAATTAGCACGACCAAATCTCCTGGCTTCGCGAAGCAACGTCAATGATTTAGTTGTGCCTGCTTTGCGGACAAAACTGCTGGAGAAAAAAACGAGGTACCGAATGTCCGCTTTGGGCCGTGACGCCGCACTGCACGGATTCTGTACAATCAAATATGCGCATAACTGTTGACCATGCGATCTGCTATCTGTTTCACTGTTCAAGTAATACTTTAGGGTTTTGAGGAGGCGATCATGGGCGCTGAACAGCTGCCAGAATATTTGAAACAAGGCGAATCTGCGCGATTGTTTCCCGTTCTTTCAACTACTTCAAAAGAGGGTCGGACGACATCAATCGTGTTGGCATGCCTCGGCAAGATAGATGAGTTTGGTTCGCGACTATTAGCATCTGTAGGTCAAAGGGTTGGCAAACGCGCGGTTGTAGAAACTTACACAGAAGTCGTTTTACACAGGCAACCAGCTTCCATCAAAGAACGTCCGGATGGTTTGATTTCTATAAAAGTTGGAGGGCGATACTGGCGCGCACTCGTCGAGGCTAAAGTTGGTACCAATGAATTGGACCCCGATCAAATCGAACGATACCGAGCGCTTGCGAAAGAAAACGATATAGACTGTGTCATCTCGATATCCAACCAGTTTGCAACGTCGCCAGAAAGCCATCCTCTTGACGTCGTTCGCAGGAGCCGTTCAAAGATACCCGTGTTTCACTGGTCGTGGATGCATATTCTCACGACCGCCGACCTACTGATATCTGGAGAAAATGTCGCAGATGTCGACCAATTGTTGCTTCTCAACGAACTACGCCGGTTTCTGACCCATGAAAGCGCCGGAGTTAAGGGGTTCAACCGGATGCCAAAAGAATGGTCCGAATTGAACAAGCTTGTCTCAAGTGGTGGCGCAGTACCAACAAAATCTACGATGGCACAGACGGTATTAGAGGCTTGGCATCAAGAGACGCGCGATCTATCAATGATCTTGAGCAGAATGACTGGTATGACTGTTACAGAAAAACTACCAAGAAAGCACATTGGAAAGCCCGTACAAAGACAAAAAGACGAGCTGAATGAATTGCGTGAAGCGCACTGCCTAAAGTGCAGTCTTGTAGTGCCCAATGCCGCCGCTACACTCGATGTAACGGCTGATATCATGCGACGTACACTTGCGGTTGGTATGACATTACGAGCTCCTGATGACAAGAAGACGACAAAAGCGCGCCTGAATTGGCTTTTGCGACAAATAAAAACTGATCGAACAGATGAACTTTTTATTCGATTACTCTGGCCCGGCGGAAGCGAAGCAACCCAACACTCGGTCACAGACTTGCGCGCAGACCCCGAACTGGCGGCCAAAGGCAAGGAACATCTTGCTCCCCATGGATTTCATGTTTTTCTTTCCGAACGACTGGGAGCAAAGTTCACTCAACAAGTGAACTTCATTTCAGAATTGGAGCAGGTAGTTCCATATTTCTATGGCGAAACAGGCGCCAACCTTTCCACCTGGGTGCGTAAACCCCCACAGATCAGGGCGGAGCGCAAAAGCGGTCAGGATGTTTCACCTAGTGGTCTTGCAGAGGACGCCGAAGACTTTGAAGTTTAATGCGCATTTGCCTCTTCGCGAACGGCAGCTTTGGGCCGGAAACGACAACACTCAGTTAGTACTCGAACAACCAACTTTGGGCTCTAAGTAGAAGTCGGCACAAAGATCGGCTCAAACCAAAAGGCCCGGCAATTTGCCGGGCCTCTCCCACTTGGAACGCTCACAGTTGGGTTTAAAACCCTAGTTCTTCCAAGTCGTGTAGCCAATTTTCATTGTAGTGCCCGCATAGCCGTTTACGCGGAACTGGGAAATACGGCCCTTATTGGTTTTCACGCAGATGTAGGAACCAACAGGGATGCTCCAGATGGAAACTTGGTTGGCAGAGAAGGTTTCTGCTTTACAACCCGCATAGCCCCGGTTTGATTTGTCGCCCACGGCGATTTTCGCGCCATTGATTGGCTTGATATATTTTTGCGCTGGGTTCACTGCACGGTACCAAATGTCTCTTCCTGCACCGGCAGTTGCACCATTGTCCAAGTTAGCTGAAAATGTCTGTTTCAGATTAATAGGACCAGTTGAATGGGTCACTGGCACTACGGGCACTGGCACAATATTTGTGAACACCCGAACTGAAGACGCTTTGTTGCGAATTGTGTTTGGCAAGCTAGATTTTGAATTCACATAGGTTTTGCATATGCCGCTCATGTTGGCATTGCGGCAAAGTTTCGCTTTGGCTGTGCCGTGCAGTTTAACTGATGCGATATTGTCGTTAAACGTTGCATCAAGCGTGTTAAGTGTTGCCGGTCCATGGCAGAACTCTGAGCCGGTGAAATTTGCGCCGGTATAAAAGCAGGCCACGTTACCCAATGGCGGAGGCGTTGGTGTGGGTGTTAGTGGTGGTGTTGCAACTTCTGTGTCACCGCACTTGATCGAGAGGCTTGGACCGCTCGGTGTCATGGTGAACGAGAACCCACAATCTGGGTCAGATGATGATCCACCGCCGCTGGCGACAGGCTGCAAATAGTTTGAGCTGACCCAACCGTCTGGGCCCTCATGTTCGACATAACACCAGCCATTTTCCGCACATTCGTTGACGTCAACGACTTCGCCTGGTGTTAGCGTGTCCAACACGCCGAACGATGCGCCCGGACCAGAGCGTACATTTAATGCTGTGGTCGATTGTGCTTGTGTTGCCCAAGCTGCGCCTGCTGATGCAGCCAATGCTGTGGCGGCGATAACGATGCTTAATGTTGCTTGTAAATTTTTCATGTTCCTCAATCCCAATCTTTGTTTGATGCCCTAAAATCGAGCCCCCTCGATGTCATTAGGTAATCAAATTCGGACTGAACCGTTCCTGAACATCTACGTTCACAATCGGTTCAGTTTTGGGATTTGAAGGTGAATTTGTCGATTATCTATTTATAATCATTGGGATAATTTTCCCGCCAAACAGCGTCTAGACGACCCATTTTCTGTACTTTTTCGCCAATTTCTACCATTTTGGGCGCGTTCGCTTCATACCAATTTCGCCCTGGGCTCCAATGGATCATGCCGCAAATGTAAATGTCTAATGCGCTAAACCGATCCCCCAACATATAGGGGGCAGCAATATGTTCCTCCAAAATGCCATAGAGCTTTTTGGCAAAGTCATTGACCGTGTTCTCATATTGCGCGCGCGCTTTTTCGTCATCAACGAACCGCGCCGGATCATCAACATAATTGTAAGTTGGGTGAATGCTGGACGCCATATAGAACAACCACCGCAAAAATTCGCGCCGTTCAGCACAACGTGGGGCAGGCACCAATTCGTCGCTTGTCTGTTGTTCTGCTAGCCAAAGCGTGATCGCGCCAATTTCAGTCATCACCTGGCCATCAGCCAATTGAAGGGTGGGGATCTGACATCTGGGGTTAATCTTCACCAGCCGCGCTCGTGCCGCCTCATCTTCAAACAAATGCCCAACTTGAATGAATTCATATTCGATGCCGTACCACGCCAACTGCGCTTCCACCACAACCGAACCCCATCCACGCTGACCATAAAGCGTCAATTTTTCCATACGCACCTCCTGCTTAATTGGAACTTATGCGGCTCTTCGTGCCTGCACAAGGAATTGGATTGAGCTGGAGAGCTAACAGAGCGGCAGGCTTGCGAAGGCTGAATTGCTCCAGCCCAAGCACAGTGTTCTCATTACCGAAAATCATATAACTAAACGGCGTCTGCCCCTTTTTGTCACTGACTGGAATCGTAAGTTACGTTGCCAGCGCGGTCCCAGTTAATTTCTCTGGTTGCAGTCACAACCGACTTCCTGCCACCGTTGGAATAGTATTTATATTCGTGTCTGGTTGTGTCTGACTGCGGGATAGTTTCTGAACTAAGGACACAGTCCTCCGCGAAAAACTGCATTTCGTTCCACTGCTCGTACGTCTCCCCACCCGAAAAGCCCGGGGTGCCAACCTGCAGAAGTGTGATCCACCCTCCATAATCGCCATAGTCGCCTCTTCCCCAATTTTGATCGTAGCTTGTTAGCCACCACCCAGAAGTCGAAATTTTGTCGGAGTACTGGAAGGCCGTTCCGTCGATGGCGACGCCACATATGCTTTCCATGTCTGTGTCTGTACGACCATTCAAGGCGGGGCCATCTCTGCCTACATAATGTAGGCCACCTGAAGATGTGCTGCTGAACGAGGTGTCACTACTATTGGTTTCATCATCAAATGTCTCTGTACTGATGATCTCGAATACGTCAGATGACAATCCTTCATTTTCGTCCTCAGCGTCGCCTTCAAAAGTCTCAGTACTAATTATTTCAAACATCCCAGAAGATATCTCATCACTCTGCGTTTCCGTGTCCTCATGTGATGAACCGTCGCCAATCATTAGTTCGGAAAATGCGCTTCGGATATTTTCAGCGTTTGCTCTTCGTTCCTCTGCCGCGCGCTCAAGTGCCTCTGGGTCGAAGATAAGATCGTTGCTAGTCACCTCAAATTCGCGTTTCCACGTTAGGACGGGCTCATAATCGAGCCCCGCCATTTGACCGCGCGCCACTATTGCGAAAAGGCGGCGATGGTGCACGCCTTCTTCTTTTATTGAAATTCTGAAATCGGTGTAATCTGACGATGTCCATTCAAACCCGTTGGGGTCTCCAATTCGAGGAGGTTTTACAAGCACAAAACCATCAGGATAAGTAACTGTGCCGTAGATGACATCGCCAGCTTCGACCATTGAAGGCATATCAACTTGGATTTGCCCACTTGTTCCATCAATTACGGTCAAATGGTGAGACAGATTAACACTGCGGCCCAAGCCATCTTGCACGCGTATGGTCAATCCAGCGTTGTCGCCTACATATGTTTGGCGCGGCATAAGCAATACATCGAACATATTGCCATCTAATTCGGCGGAAACCTCACCATAATCCAGCGTAATGCCAGGGATTTCTGCTTCCATCACCGCTTTTAGTGGCGGAACGGCCCAGTCTGACAGCATCACCGGGTATCGAACATTTTGAGCCGATTTGCTCTCGTCAAAACTTGCAACAGATGATGGAAGGTCCGCGACCAAGGATAGCGGGGCATCAACAACAACGAAATTGAATGTTTGAACATCATTTTCGACGGTTTCATCCCCAACGGATCTGTAGATACTCACATACATTTGATATGTGCCAGGCTGCAAATGAGCGGTGTGAAGCCGCAAGTCGCCACGAAAATCACTATAACCATCGACAGCGGCTGACCGGTTAAATGGTACTGGAGCAGGAAGCTGAGCATAAGAAATCAAGTTTTCCAGCGTCGTGCGCTTCCAATTTAGACTCAAATTTTCACTTTCCCCAAGTTCGTAAAGCACGTCGTCGGAGAGTTTGTTCTCAGGGTTGGAAACTGAACTGAATAGTAGCGCATGTCGTAGCCAGTTCTTCTCGTATGGCCCGTTGATCCGCAAAGAGAAGTTTAACACCGACCCCTGCATGATCCGGTCATTGGTTCGAACTTCGCGCGACTGTACTAAATCAGGATTTCTTAGATCGGGTAGGTTTTCTGCGATCTGTGCGCCGATTGTGGTAACTTTCAGCGCATCAAATGTGATTAAGTCATCCGGCTCAACGACCTCTTCAGAACCTTCGATTTCCAAAGTGAATTCATTGGAATCGTCATCATTTATGCCACCAAAAAAATCTGTGCTTTCGGCATACGCCGCGCTGAACGCCGCGACGACAAAAAGTGTGGCAAAAACTGATCCTAGGCGTCTCCCAACGAAAGTCTTCATGCTCAGCCCTTCTGTGTGCCAAATATTCGTTAATCAGCAGGAAATCAGCAGTTAATCACACATGCAACTGAAAATTTCGTAAGCCCGAGAACGACCAATAATATGTCCACGCGCCTCGAACAATATGGAAGAACAGAAACGTCCAACACGCCCCACACGGTGAGCTAAGAAGCCTGCTAAATCGGCGTGACGCAGGGGCGGTTGATGCGCGGTGACCATAAACCGTCAATTAGACGGCTTCATGCCATTCATAACCCGCCATCTGGTGATAAAAACCGTTGGAAAATGGCACCGCAATACCGTCGTCACGCATTGCTTGAAGCGCTTCGGATGCGTGCATCTTGCCGTCCAGCACATCCCGAAAGGCATTTATGGCTGTAAATGTGCCCTTGGATTGGGGTGATATTCGAAATCGATTGATGCCGATTTTTTGCAGTTCGTGCACATGTTCAACCAAATTCAATATTGAATAGGACTGCGTTTGGATCCCGTTGACCGTTAAAAACTTGTCTCCTTCGAGTGTATCCAGCCGCATGCCATCTGGGTCTTCATCGCAAACAAATAGACAGGAATCTTTCGTCCGGTTGTGGGCCCGGGCGTGATAACAACGCGCAGAAAGCGCCAGCGACATGCGGCCAAAAACCTGCACCTCCAACGCCACGCCGTAGCTTGCCGCCGACTTGGCTAATGCTTCAATGCCCGATTTTGGAATTTCGGGATTTAGGCAAATCGACGTCGCCCCACCTTTTGCATAAACGGCAATTGCTTCTTCATTGTAGCAATTCATTAGCGGCCCAATGCAGTGGGCACCTTCTGACATTTGATAAAGTGCGGAAGCATCGTTGGCTTCAATCATAAACTCATTTGAAGTTGCCACCTTTTTGACTTGGCGGCGATCTACGTCTGATGTGACTTCGGATAGGGTGCAAAACACCACATCTTTGTCTGCATTTGTCAGCCGTTCATAAATGTCAGGCAGATATTTGTCGTAAAGCGGCGCTCGTTTTGAGCAAATGACTTCACCAACAAATACGGTTTCAACCGGAGCTTCTGCGGCAATCTGATAGTAGAAATCGCGCCATTCGTCCGCCGCCCAATTATATTGCACGGGACCAAGAGTAAGTTGTGCAGCCATTTCTATCTCCACGTCTTTGATTTGAACGCGCCTTCGGTTTCTTTCCCGCCCTCGGTCAATGCAATTAGTTCTGAAATGTCAGGTTCTTCGCCAATTGCATACGCATCAATCGCCGCGCGAAACGAAGAAACGACTGAACGGATATAGGCCCGCGAACGTTGCCGCCCCTCGATTTTGAGTGCCGTTACCCCAGCCTTGATCAAGTCTGGCAATAACCGCGTGAGGTTTAAGCTGACCGGTTCTTCAAAGGCATAATAGTTCTTCTTGATCGCCGTATCATATCGCCCTTTGCAAATTGTCGGGTAACCTGCCGTCTCACCGCAGGAGATACAATCAATGGCAAACTCACCCAAACGGGTAGTGAGGTTTTCATCCTCGTCGGGCTCGTATTCCACATGGCTTGCAGGCGAGCACACCCCATCCATGTTGGTGGAAATGCCAGTGACGTAATTGGTAAGGGAACAGCGCCCCTCTGCCATCATGCCAATAT
Organism: Maritalea sp. YIW29; assembly: GCF_057219265.1. Taxonomy (NCBI): domain Bacteria; kingdom Pseudomonadati; phylum Pseudomonadota; class Alphaproteobacteria; order Hyphomicrobiales; family Devosiaceae; genus Maritalea; species Maritalea sp. YIW29. The sequence goes on along the minus strand of NZ_JBXVVF010000001.1, from coordinate 1,817,159 downwards.
TGCCAAACACGAACGCCTCGATCTCACAATTTATGGCATCATGGACGCGTTTGATTTCCGACACCGTTAATATGCGCGGTAGGACGACACGTTTGGCGCCGAAATGCTCAACGTAATAATTAATTGCTTCGGGCGAGGACGCCCCCGCCTGCACTGAAAGGTGAAGCCGCTGATTTGGATGTTCACTGGCAACATATTGGGCCATGCCGATATCTGCGATAATGACCGCATCTAATCCAAGTTCCACCGCATCATCTATAGAGGTTTTCCAAAGGTCGGTGCGCCCGGCGGTGGGAAAAGAATTGATGGCGGCGAGCACCATGGCCCCACGGTCGTGAGCATACTCCACGCTTTTCGAAAGCTCGGCTTTAGTGAAATTCAGACCAGCGAAATTGCGTGCATTTGTCGGGCCTTTAAAGCCGCAATATACGGCGTCCGCACCTGCATCCACGGCGGTGCGTAAACTGGCTGGAGTGCCGGCAGGGCACACCAATTCGGGTTTTTTAAATTGTGTCATGTTTTTGCGCCTGCCACTTTGCTGGCCAAGTTGATGCTTGCCCGAATGGGTTTGGCCAAGGGGCCGAATGCTGTGGCCACATCTTGGGCAAGCGTTGTGTCTAAATCATCAAGCGCGTTGCGCAACAACAGGATCGCCTCCGTATCGCCCGTGATGAGAATGTCGCGATTAAAGAACAATGCATCGCTATCTGTTTTGCTGTCGATTAGACGCAGAAGGGTTCGCAATTTCCCACTGACCAACACGTCATACTCGATGTGGTCATGTCGAGATCTGGCGACCAAACTCAAATTGTCCGGGTCAGGTTTTAGAACCAGCAAAAAGGGAACGCCCTTGGCATCAATCAGATAGGTTTTAAAACAACCCGTATCCAAACGCTCAAAAAGCTCCGGATGTAGATTTGCCACATGGCGTACGATGCGGTTGAGCAAAGGCTGCATTGGAAATAAGGGCAGAACCTTTGATATTGGTCCTGCCTTTTGGTCGCGAAAAATGCGCACCTGCCCACGATGAGTTCTCTTTTTCATGCTCAACTGATATACACGTTCACATACGCAATACTTGACATATGTCAATTTTGACGAATTCGCTCAAAGTGGCGAAAGGAAATGGTTTGAAAACTCATGCCCTTATTGTGCGCTTGTTGAGCCAGCGTGTTGCGCAGGACAGTTCTGTCCTTCGACAAACCCAGGATGAGGGTTCCGAAGACTATGTGTGTTTGTTGCCAAAGCCCGTGTTTGGGCTAACCCTCTTCCACCACAAACTCATCCGGCACCATACGGCGCGGCAGGTTGGGGCGAAGGGAAAAACGGGCGGGGATCAGCTCGCCAGCTGGCGGACCTTTTTTCTCGATGCGCTTCATCAGTTGGCGCACCAAAGCGTGCCCACTTTCATTAAGTGGTGAGCGCACAAAGCTGATCAGTCCTTCAAGTGAGGACAGATCCACATGCCGCAACTCGTCGTCCATGGTTGCGACTTCAAGGTCGACACCGATTGTGCGGCCAGAACTGGCAATCGCCGCTTGGCCTTCCACTGCCATCACGGCAGACGAATAAAGGATTGAGGTAATGTCGGGGTCTTCAAGGGCCTTCTTGGTTAGCTGATAACCGGCATGCACCATGGGGTGCACGGCGTTATACACCACGAGCGCGTGACGGTTGGTGTCCATTTCTTCTAGGCCACGTTCTGCACCGCGCCGACGCTCGACAGCAAATGCATAATGCTCGTCACCATTGATGAAGGCGACCTTCTTGTGGCCAGCATCGAGCATCACCTTAGTGAGGGCCTTGAACATGCCAAAATTGTCCACGTCGACCCAGGAATAGTCCGCGCTACGTTGTTCGCGACCATGCACCACGAAGGGCTGTTTTGCCTCAAGTAAGTATTTGATGCGCTCGTCATTCGGGCGGGGCAGTTCAACAATGAAGCCGTCAACGCTTTTGTCGCGAACATAACGGTCGAACAAAGAAACCAATTCGCTTTCCGCACCCGAAGCAAACACCACGTCATAATCGTAGCTTTTGACTTCCCGCAACACGCCAGAAAACACTTCCACAAAGTGCGGATCAACAAAATGCTGCGAACCGTCGCCCTTTATCCAGCCAATGGAGTGGGAGCGTTGGGTCACCAACCGTTGGGCATTGCGATTTGGGGTATATCCCATATCCTTGGCAACGCCTTGCACCCGCTCACGAGTCTTCGCACTGACATCGCTATAACCGTTCAGCGCGCGTGAAATCGTGGTGATCGACAGGTCTAGCTCGCGGGCGAGGTCTTTTATCGTCACTTGGTTTTGGTCGTTCCCAAAGTCGGGATTGTTTTCTTTAGTGGGCATATTCTCCAACAATTTGCGCCTGTTGGATGGAACACCAACTTCTCTGATTGCAAAAACGCTTCACAACTTCCAACAATTGGTTGACGAGAGCAATCCATCAGGTTTAAAAATAGTTATCCAAAACGTTTTGGAAGCCTGAAAACTAACGATATCAGGGGCGGTGAGAATTGTAAAACAACCACACGCCTTTGGTAATGCGGCACGAAAGAGCAATGATGAACGATATGATCCAGCCTGATTCTACATCCGCTGTCAGACTGACAAAAAACAATGATTGGTGGCGCGGGGCCGTCATTTATCAGATCTATCCACGTTCGTTTCAGGATAGTAACGGCGACGGGGTTGGTGACCTAAAAGGCATCACCGAACGTTTGGATTATGTGGCCGAACTTGGGGTGGATGCGATTTGGCTGTCGCCGTTTTTCACATCGCCGATGAAAGATTTCGGCTACGATGTTTCTGACTATCGCGGCGTTGACCCAATTTTCGGCACGCTTGAAGATTTCGATCAATTGTTGGAAAAGGCGCATGCTTTGGGTCTTAAGGTGATGATCGATCAAGTTATCAGCCACACCTCAGATCAACATGAATGGTTTAAAGAAAGCCGGATTTCTACCAGCAATGCCAAAGCAGATTGGTATGTGTGGGCAGATGCGAAACCGGACGGTTCGCCACCCAACAATTGGCTGTCGATTTTCGGCGGCTCAGCTTGGACGTGGGACCCAAGACGATGCCAATATTACCTTCACAATTTCCTCGCCAGTCAGCCAGACCTGAACTTTCACAATGAGTCTGTTACATCGGCTTTGTTGGAAGAGGTTCGGTTTTGGCTCGACAGGGGTGTTGATGGTTTCCGGCTGGACACCGTGAATTTTTATGTGCACGACCAAGCGCTGACGGATAACCCCGCGCTGCCCAAAGACCAGGTCAATGCGACCATCGCGCCGGCGGTAAATCCATATAATTGGCAAGATCATTTGCACGATAAAAGCCGGCCAGAAAACATTGACTTTCTTAAGCGGCTACGCGCCGTGCTGGACGAATATGATGGTGTGACGACCGTCGGCGAAATTGGCGATGCACAACGACAGCTAGAGATTATGGCAGCCTACACGGCAGGCAATGACAAGCTGCATATGGCCTACACGTTCGACTTTTTGGGCGGCGAGTTTGAAGCGAAATATTTTGCTGAAAAAATCCAGGAACTCGAAGCCATTCTAACCGACGGTTGGCCATGTTGGGCTTTTTCAAATCACGACGTTAAACGGCACATAACCCGTTGGAATATTGAGCCAAGCCTGGCCGGTGAATTCGCCAAACTGTCAGCGGAGCTACTGTTGTCTTTGCGTGGTTCTGTCTGCCTTTATCAAGGCGAAGAGTTGGGGTTGCCAGAAGCGGATGTCGCCTTTGAAGACCTCGTTGATCCCTATGGCATTGAGTTTTGGCCCAACTTTAAGGGCCGCGACGGGTGCAGAACGCCGATGGTTTGGGAACAGTCCGGCGGGCAGGCTGGATTTACCACGGCCAACAGAACGTGGCTGCCTATTCCAATGGAACATCATCAACACGCGGTTGATGCGCAGGCAGACGATTCCGTGCTGCGTCACTATCAAGATTTTCTCGCGTTCCGCGCAAAAACCGCGGCATTGAAATCGGGTGATATTCAAATCGTCGCCGCAACCGACCAGATATTGGCGTTTAAGCGCACCTTTGGCGCAGAACAGATCTTATGTGTATTCAACATGTCTAATTCGGATGCGACTGTTGACCTTAAGGAGCTGGAACAGTTCTCAGTTGCCGCGCGGCCAACAACAGCGACGATAAGCACAAATACGATTTCACTCGCGCGATATTCATCTTATTTTGGCATTGCAGCCAAAGACTAAGCATTGTTTCAAGGGAGGAAACATGGCCGATATTAAAATTCGACATCTGGACAAATCATACGGTTCAGTGAAGGTCCTTAAAGACATAAATCTGGATATAAATTCGGGCGAATTTATCGTGTTCGTTGGTCCGTCTGGTTGCGGCAAGTCGACCTTGCTGCGCACCATTTCTGGGCTTGAAACCATAACGGCCGGTACATTGGAAATTGAGGGTAAAGTCGTCAACGATGTTGCGCCGTCTAAACGCGGCATTGCGATGGTGTTCCAATCTTATGCGCTTTATCCGCATATGAGTGTTTTCGACAATATGGCCTACGCACTGAAAATTCAGAAATTTTCCAAAAGCGAAATCAAGCAAAAGGTTGAAGCCGCAGCGGAAAAACTGCAACTAACAGACTATCTAAAGCGCCTCCCTAAAGCATTGTCAGGCGGCCAACGTCAGCGCGTCGCCATTGGCCGCGCGATTGTGCGCGATCCAAAAGTATTTTTGTTCGATGAGCCATTATCAAACTTGGATGCGGCGCTTCGGGTCAAAATGCGCATGGAAATTGCTGGGCTAAAGGAAACATTACCCGGCACGACCATGGTCTACGTGACCCACGATCAGGTCGAAGCCATGACCATGGCGGACAGGATTGTGGTGTTAAAAGACGGCGTCGTACAACAAGTCGGCACACCAATGGAACTGTACGAAAACCCACAAAGCCTGTTTGTTGCCGGGTTTATCGGATCGCCAAAAATGAACCTGCTGACCGGTGAAAGGGCGGCCAAATTTGATTGCACAACACTGGGCATTCGGTCTGAACATTTAGATATTGTTTCGGAAAACGGGGACTGGCAAGGCGAGGTCGTACACACCGAAATTTTGGGGTCTGATACCTATATCTATCTCAATATCGGCGATGAAGAATTGTTCGTAGTGCGCCAAGAAGGCAACACACCGGTCAAAGTACATTCCACAATTTCGGTGAAAGCCAAGGATGGCAAAATGCACCGTTTTGACGAAAACGGTGCGCCGATAAGTTGAGCTGGCGCACAATGTGTGCGCCAACTTGAAAATGTTGAGTTACATTTTCGCGATGGTGACGGTGCCAACTGATTTGGCGACCAATTTATCCATTTTGGTGCCTTCGTCATGACCTATGTCGAAGCGGTTTAATTCTATGGTGCTGCCAGACATACCGTGAAGTTCTGCAACAGCAGTCACATAGTTATCGGGCACCATTGTTGGCGCAACCATGGAGAAAATGCGGATTGCGGCTGCATCTGTATCCAATGTGAATGAAACACTGCCACCTGGTGCCAACAATACGCCTGGAGGGCCATCTGTGCCGTGGCCAACTGCTGCAGTGCCGTCGCCAATTGCTTTGATGACCATGGCAGGGTCGCCTGTCAGAACCTGAACCTCAGCTTCTGGCGTTACATAATTACCTTTGAAGAAGTGATGGTCGTTCTTGATATCTGCTGCAACGATTGGCGCAAATAATTCTTCTGCAAGGTTATTTGTAACGGTGATTTTGTAGCTGTCTGCAAAGGCAGCGCCTGCGAATAAGCTAACTGCTGCGGCTGCTAGAATTGTTCTTTTAAACATTGTTGTTCCCTTCAAGTTGCCCGCTATTGAGCTGACCTGAAGATAGGTATTCGCGCTAAAGACGTCGAATAAAGCCCGTTCGCTTTTCTTACAAATGAAGGTGACATTTTCGTATCATTTTCTCGCGCCACCGTGAGACTTGCGAGAGCGAAAGTAGGTTTCGCCAATCAGATTCCAACGTTGTAGATGCCCAACGCTGGGCCAACTTCTTCTTCCTCATACCCGAAATGCGAAAGCAATAATTTTTCGAGCGCCTCATGAACATGCACGCATTGATTGAATTGATCTTCGCTTGGGTTTTCGATCAAAATTTGTGCCGCCTCTGCCAAACGAACCAGAAGGGCGTGCACAACTTCATGCTCTTCCCGCAACCGCTGCACCACAACATCAAGAGCTGAATTGTGTCCCTCAAGCGCGGGGAACATGTGGGCATCCTCAATGGAATGATGCCCATTGATTAATTGACAATGCTGGCCACACAAGTTGCCAAACACCCGATAATTTTCAAGAATTGGATTGTCTTTAATATGGGCGTGCAATTCACTCGCACCGGTATCACCCTTTTGCACCCCTTCAAGCATCGTGCGCATCATCCGCATATTGCGTCGATGTTGTTCGTGAATAGCCCGCAGATGCCGCATCGGCAGTTGCTGCTCGGCACTTAAATTATTTGGCTTCGGCACTGTCGGCCGCGTTGCGTCGTCGGGGATTTTGATGTCGTCAATCATGGTGTTGATCTTAAGGCGCGAAGGTCGATTCTTCTACATGTTTGGTAGAACATGGCGCAAAGGCATTCGCTAAATCGCTAACCGCGCGTCCAACAAATCCTTCGTAATCTGTGCTTCTGGCGCATCGAATACTTCCTCGACGTCTCCTTGCTCAACAATTCTGCCATGCATCATCACCAAGACACGGTCAGCGATCGACCGGACCACATCAAGGTCATGGCTGACAAACAGGTAGGCCATGCCGTAGCGTTCGCGTAAATCTTGAAGCAAGGCCAGAATTTCGCCACGAATGGAAACATCAAGGGCAGAGACGGGTTCGTCCAACACTACCAACTTGGGCCGCAATACAAGTGCGCGTGCAATGGCGAGGCGTTGCCGTTGGCCGCCCGAGAATGCGTGCGGGTGGCGCTGAAGCATCTCAATAGGAAGTCCGACGCGCTCCACCGCAGCGTGCACCCGCTCTTCACGTTCAGCGGGCGATAGTTCAGGCATTAGGTTCAGTGGCTCAGACAGCGACTTTGCCATAATGAGACGCGGGTCAAAACTGCCGAACGGGTCTTGAAAAACCATGGAGAGCTCCCGCCGAGCGGCAGTCGGCATAGTGCCCAACTTGCGGCCATAAGCGTGCCCATCAAATTGAATGGTGCCGCGCTGGGCCGTTTGCAAGCCCGCTATGATCCTCGACAGGGTGGTCTTGCCACAACCCGACGGACCAACGAGCCCAACGCATTCGCCTTCTTTGATTTCAAGCGAAATATCGCTGAGCGCCTGCACATATCGTTTGGGTTGCCAGAAAGAGGAGGGTAGGCGAAATCGCCGTGAAATCCCATCAAGCCTGAGCAATGTTTCGCCAACTTTGCGGGAAGTAGAATTGGTGCGTTTGGGAGAAGCTGCTGCGATTAGTTTGTTGGTGTAGGCCTGTTGTGGTGTTCTTAACAATTGTTGCGCCGGTGCATCTTCAACGTGCCAACCTTTTTCCAATACATGGATATGTTCGCAAAGCGCAGCCACAGCGCCAAGGTCATGGGAGATGAACAGTAGCGCCATGCCCCGCTTGTCACAAACACGGCGAATGAGATCGATCACCTGCCGCTGCGTGATCATATCAAGGGCCGATGTTGGTTCGTCGGCAATCAGCAGCTCGGGTTCGCCAGCCAAAGCGATGGCCAAACCAATGCGTTGGCGCTGACCGCCCGATATTTCATGTGGATAGCGATGAACAACACTGGGGGGCAGATCAACTTCTTGAACAAGTTCCCGAACTCGCTCGTCGAAATTGATGTCGGGCACATGCAGTTCAAGTGCCTCTCTGATTTGGTCCCCGACCTTCATTAGCGGGTTGAGCGCCGTCATGGGTTCTTGAAAAACCATGCCCACATGTTTGCCGCGTTCTAGCGGACCGTCAACATTCAGCTGAATGTCGCCTTCGCGGTACGCGCCCTCTGGCAAAAGGTCGATGATGGAGAGTGCCGTAAGGCTTTTGCCCGAGCCGCTTTCGCCGACCACGCCAACGCGCTGCCCGGCGTCTATTTCAAGCGACAGTTGATTGACAACGACATGGTCGCCAAAACGAATGGAGAGATTTTTGATATTAACCAGAGACATCAACGCCTCCAGCTTTTGATAGTTTCGGGTCAAGCGTATCGCGCAACCCGTCGCCTAAAAGATTGAAGCTGATCACGAACAAAACAATTGCCATACCAGGAATGATCGCTTGCATGGGGAAACCAAAGAAGAAGCTTTGCGCTTCTTTTAGCATCAAGCCCAAGCTAGTTTCAGGCGGCTGGGTGCCCAGCCCGATATAGGACAGGCCAGCTTCTGCCAACACGCCAAGCGAGAGCTGAATGGTGGCCTGCACGATCAGTAAATTGGCGATGTTGGGCACAATATGGTTGAGACTGATTTGTCGGTTAGAAAGGCCGGAAAGTTTGGCCGCATCTACATATTCTAGCGTCCAAAGGCTGAGCGCCCCGCCGCGAGCAACGCGGGCAAACACAGGGATGTTGAAAATGCCAATCGCAACCATCGCGTTTATCGCACCCGGGCCGAACAGCGTTGTGATGATGATCGCGCTGATAAGAGCTGGAAAAGCGAAGATGAAGTCGTTGAACCTCAAGATTAATGTTTCCAGCCAACCCCGTTGTGCTGCAGCAGCCAGACCTAGCGGAACACCGATCAACGCCCCAATCGCTACAGCGAGCAGGGCGACTTTTAGGCTAGTCGCAACACCGGTCATCAGCATAGACAGCTGGTCGCGTCCCAAATAGTCAGCGCCTAACCAATGGTCCCATGAAAAGCCCGTAAACCGATTTGGGATATCTACGATATCTGTCGGGTGCGGGGTCCAAGCCACGGAGACAAGCGCCAACGCCAAAAATATGACACTGCCGATCAAGCCAATGCGAAAGCTTGGATGGTCGAGGGCGCGGGAAAAGGTTGAGCGTTCAGCCTTCATCAACTTGCCCCGTTGTTCGTATCCGAGGGTCGACCATCGCGTAGGCCAAATCAACAATGAACATCACCAAAATGACCATCGCGACCAACACCAAAATGGCGCTGCGGACCACGATTAAATCTCGCGCAGAAACAGCGCTAAAGATGAGCCGTCCGAGGCCGGGTAAATAAAAGACATTTTCAACAATGATGGTACCTGCAATCAGAAACGCGAATTGCAATCCCATAATGGTGAGGACGGGCAGCAAAGCGTTGCGCACCCCGTGCCGCCAAACGGCTTGGCTTTGGGTAAGGCCCTTTGCGCGCGCGGTGCGGATAAAGTCCGCTTGCATCACATCAACCAATGCGGTGCGCATCACTCGCGCCAAAATGGCGGCTTGTGGCAATGCCAATGCAATGGCAGGCAAAACCAATGAGCGAAGCGAAAGCCATGGATCTTCTGTCCAGGGCACAAACCCACCGGGCGGAAAAATTCGCCACGTCACGGCGAACATCAGCACCAACAGCATAGCGAACCAGAAGTTGGGGATGGCAATGCCGATTTGAGCCAGCACCATGGAAAAGGTGTCACCCAACTTACCACGATTTTGAGCGGCGATTATGCCGATGGGCAAGCCGATGGCAGTGGACAAAGTCAAGGCACCAAGGGCGAGGGGCAAGCTGACTTGCAGTCGTTCAAGCAACAGTTGGGTCACCGGCATACGCTGGGAAAAACTGGTGCCCAGATCACCTTGCACCAGTCCACCAAGCCAAATGAAGAACCTCTGCCATGTTGGTCGATCAAGCCCAAGCTCAGTGCGCAAAGCGGCTACCGCATCGTCAGTGGCGTTGATCCCGAGCATAAATCGCGCTGGGTCGCCCGGCAAAATATCCAGTAGGAAAAAAATGAACGCCGCAGCGAGAATTAATGTCGCTACGACGCCAAATAGTCTTTTTGCAGCAAAGCCAATCATAAAACCCAATCGGCCTTGCTACGCCATGAATGTCAAGATCAATTCGTCCAGCGAACAGCGGTCAAATCATTGCCTTCAACAGGCGAATTCGGCCACATGCCAGTGAGCTTAGCGTCCCAAACACCAGTTTTAGCCAGTTGGAACAAAAATCCATTCACCGCTTCTTCGCTTAGAATGCGTTGAGCCGCTTTCGCCAATTGCTCGCGTTTTGCTTCATCCGCGGTCACGTTTAGTTTTTCGATGATCGCTTGGAAAACAACATTGTCATATTGGAAGTAATAGTCTGGGTTTGCATAAATCCCGATATCAAACGGTTCCACATGGCTGACAATTGAAAGGTCGTAATTCTTTGTTTTGAACACGTCTTCTAGCCACTGGCTCCATTCCACATTGATCAATTCCAACTCAATGCCGATCTCGCGCAATTGGGCGGCAATAATTTGTCCACCACGACGTGAATATGTTGGTGGTGGCAATTTGAATGTTGCTTTCAACCCATTTGGAAAGCCAGCCTCAGCAAGCAAAGATTTTGCTTTCTCGATGTCGCGTGGATAAGTGCCCAACAGATCAACATAGTAAGGATGGTGCGGCGCGAAGTGGGTGCCAATTGGCGTGCCAAACCCAAACATAGCGCCATCAATAATTGCACGACGATCCAAGGCGTGAGCAATGGCCTGACGCACTTTCAAATTGTTGAAAGGCGCCTTGCCATTATTGATTGAAAGGATGGTTTCGCCTTCGGTTGAGCCTTGCAAGACTTGATAACGCGGATCCGCATCAAAAATGGCGAGACTTTCGGGCGCTGGGAAGTTGGAAAACCCATCAATTTCGCCGGCCAACATCGCGTTTTGCGCAGCGTTGGGATCTGAAATAAAGACGAACGTTGCTTTGTCCAAATGGGCCGGTGTGCCGGTATATTCAGAATTGCGTTCCAAGATCACGCGACTACCTTGATCCCATTGCACAAATTTGAATGGGCCAGTGCCGATTGGCTTGGATTGGTTCATCTCGGCGCTTTCAGGCGCAACAATCACCGCGTCGCCACGGCCAATATTGAACAGAAAGTCCCCTTGAGGTTGGGCAATTTGAATTTCAACCGTTTGCGGGTCAATGGACGTCACAGATTTTATCGGTGCAAAGATACCTTTTTGAGCGTTCGTGCTGTCGTCGGCGCGGGCACGCTCAAAAGTAAATATGACATCTTCAGCATCAAAACCCGTTCCGTCGTGAAATGAAACGCCGTCTTTAAGCTTGAAAGTATATGTCAGGCCGTCGTCGGAAATTGTCCAAGAAGTGGCAAGAGAAGGTTGAACCGCACCTGTTTGATCAATGCGGGTAAGGCCTTCAAATACATTGGCATAGACAACTTCATCAATGGCCGCCGCTGCACCAGCAGTTGGGTCCAAATGCGGTGGTTCCAACACCATGCCCACGCGAATATCACTGGCGAACGCACTTAAGCTCGACATCCCGATAATTGCAGCTGCGAACAGCGATTTTTTGACCATCTTTTCAATAATTTGCGCCATCAACACATTCCAACTTCATTGGCTAAATCCTGATCAAGTTCTAGCGGATTTAACTGAAAATGCAAAAGCAACGTTGGTTTATGTCGTAGTCAACATTCGTCATCCTCGGGCTTGACCCGAGGATCCATGGAGAAGTTGAGGGGGCAAAGAGGTGAACTCTCGAGCAGCACAAAGTCAAATGCAGCCAAGCATATCTTTGGCGTCGATTGTTCAAGTTCAAAAAGCCGGCGCCGATTGTTTCCCTCCCCCTTGTGGGGAGGCAGGCCGGATTGCCGTAAAAGCAATATTTGTTCTTAGCGGTTCGCGCTCTGCAACTTGCCGCCTAAAATCGCCGGCACCAGCCCAATGGTGATAATCAACAGCGCTGGCACGGCCGCAGATTCAAAATTCTCCAAACTCGCCTCGGCATAAACAAATGTCGACAAGGTTTCTAAACCAAGCGGGCGCAACAAAAGAGTTGCTGGAAGTTCTTTTATACATTCAACAAACACCAATGTAAGCGCCGCAACAATAGCGGGGCGCAAAGTTGGCAGGTCGACTTCCACCAGCGAGCGCCAGCGATTTGCGCCCAAAACATGTGCCGCTTCCAGTAAATTTGCGCCGCGTTTTTTCATTGCGGTTTCAAGCGAGTTATGGCTGACGGTCAAAAACCGAACAGAATAGGCATATAGAATGGCAATCGGGGAACCGGAGAGGATCAAGCCAACAGTTACGTCAAACCATGCGCGGGTGGCGTTGTTGATGATACCATCGAGGAAGCCAAGTGGCACTAGAACGCCGATAGCCAAAATGGTGCCCGGAACTGCATATCCGAATGTTGCGAGGTAAGACAGGTTTCGACTGCCATCTGCATTCACCATGCGCCGGGCGGTGAAATAGCCAATCCCGACACATATTGTTGCACCCACAAGGGCCAACCAAACTGTGGTCCAAAGCGCTTCAAGTATCTCGATATTTACCGCCCCACGAACCAAACGGATGAAGGCCGTCGACATCAATTCAAGAACAGGCACCGCAAAACCCAAACCGACAATCAGCAAGCAGAAAAGCGTCGGCGCGAGAACAAACGCAGGGGGTACTTTCGTTCGCGTTGCCGGAATGCGGCTATCGCGTTTCGTAAGATAGTCGAGCTTGCGCCGTTCATGCTGTTCCAACCAAATAAGGCCAGCAATGATGATGACCGTTGCAACGGCCAATTGCGCGGCACCCGGCAAATTGGATTGGTTTAGCCAAGTTGCATAAACAATGGCCGTCAGCGTGTTCACGCCGAAAAATTCAACGGCGCCAACGTCATTGATCACTTCCATTAGCGCTAGTGAAATACCAACAATTAGCGCTGGTCGGGCAAGGGGCAAAATGACTTCGCGGAATGTGCGCCATGGTCCCGCGCCTAAGGTTCTGCTGGCCGCGTCCAATACGCCTGATTGCATCAAAAAGAACGCGCGGCAGCTCAAATAGACATACGGGTAAAGCACAAGGCTCATCACGAACACCGCGCCACCAACGGTGCGAAAATCTGGGAACCAATATTCGCGGACTGATGTCGCGCCGGTCATCATTCTAATCATGGTCTGCAATGGGCCGGTGAAGTCCATCACCTCAACCCATGCATAGGCGGAAATATAGGTTGGGATCGCGATGGGCAGGATCAACGCCCATTCAAAAAACTTGCGGCCCGGAAACTCGAAGTTGGAAACCAGCCACGCACTAAGCAAGCCGATAGTGCCGGTGAATAGGCCAACAAAGAAAAGTAAAATGCCGGTTTCGCGCAAGGCGACCGGCAACATGCGGGAGAATAATCCGCCTTCGGTGCCAAAGGCCCCAATGGCCAACCAAGCAAGGGCGATGGTGGGCAATGCCATTGCAAATATGACAAAAAGCTCAACAAAAGACAGGCGCGAAATCGCGCCTGCAAATAGGTTTCGCTTATTGCCGCCTTGGTCAGCGATCATTCTTCTCCAAGTCAAATCCGCTATATATGTTTAGGTATAGCGGATTTGAAATTTGTGCAAAGCCTAAAGCGTTTTCAGCAAAAGTGTTTAGTTTTGTGGGCCTTCGTCGAATGTAACGGCGTCCACCAACTTGCTGGCTTCGTCGCGCTTGTCAGCGATGTCCGCAAGTGAAATGCTGTCGGCTTTCAACTCGCCCCATCCTGAAACAAGGTCAGATGCTGCTACACCTGGCAATACTGGATATTCAAAGTTTGCATCCGCGTAAATTGATTGCGCTTTTGGAGAGAGCAAGAATTGAATGAATTTTTTGCCGCCTTCAACATTCGGCGCATATTTCGCCAATGCAACACCCGAAATGTTTACGTGTGTTTTGTTGGCTTGTGCGTCCGGGAACACCAAGCGAACTGAAGCAGCCCAGTCTTTTTGCTCTGGCTCTTTGTCGTTGGTGACCATTTTGCCCATATAGTAAGTGTTGCCCAAAGCAATATCGCACTCACCAGAGAAAATGGCTTTTACTTGAGCGCGGTCATTACCGGTTGGTTTGCGTGCCAAATTGTCACGAACGCCTTCGAGCCAGCTTTTCGCGGCTTCTTCTCCATTATTGGCGATTTGTGAAGCGATCAAACCGATTGAATAAACGTGCTGGGCGGAACGCGTACAAACTTTGCCCTTCCAACGTGGGTCGGCAAGGTCAGCATAAGACAAAGCTTCGTCGCTCACCCGATCTTTTGATACGTAAAAAATGCGAGCCCGCAAAGAAAGAGCAGTCCAAGCGCCATCCGGGTCAACAAATTCTGCCGGAATTGCTGCGGTAACGTCTTTTGGAATTGCCTGCCAAATACCAGATTGCTTTGCAGCGTCCAAACGTCCAATGTCAACGGTTAGCAAAACATCAGCCGGTGAGTTTTCACCTTCTGCGGAAACGCGATCGACCAAACCCTTTTTGGCGAACAATACGTTTGTTTTGATACCGGTTTCAGCTTCAAAAGCATCTGTTAGTGGCTTCAAAAGCTCTGGCTGGCGATAGCTATAAACATTGATTTCTTCAGCTGTAGCAGCTGCGCCGAAAACTGATGTGCCAGCCAACATGATTGCTGCGAGCGATTTGGACAATTTCATTTCTGCACTCCAATAACTAAGGGTTTATGTCCCTCTATGGAGCGGTTTTGCTTGGTTTTTTGGCTGTAGTCAACGATCTACATCAAGTCAAATGGCGCGGAATTGGGGCGTGTTTTGGAATAATTCTAAACTGGAGTGAAAAACTCTATATTTATAAGAGCGCATCGGTTGAATTTTGAAGATCGTGGTGCGTCAGAATGTCGCGGTCAGCTAGCCGTTGTTGTCAATCGATCTGCTGGAATCGCGAGTTTCATCAACATGCCAGATTTGCCAAAATTGTCCAAAGACAGCGAAAACTCATTCGCTTTTGCCAATGCTTGGGTCAGCGAAAGTCCGACGCCAGAGTGCACAAGGTCGCCAGATTGATCATCGTCATTGTCGGTTTCATGATAGACGATGAATTGTTCATGTCGGTCCTGCGCGTTTTCACCCATATCTCGAACATGGATCAACAAATCCCCCGCATCATCATGAACAGCGCTCAGAACAACATTGCCACCAACTGGCGTCAACGTAACAGCGCTGGCCAAAAGGTTCATAATGGTTTGGGATAAAAGCTTTTCGTCAGCTTCTATCATGTAAGTGGTTTCTGGGATTGCACTACGCACAAATACACGTTGCGCGTTGGCTTGACTGCGAATGCGGCCAATACATTTGTTGAGCAGAAGACCCAAATCAATCTTATTGGCTGCAATTTCCATTTCGCCAATATTGAGCCGGCTTAAATCGTCAATTTCAGAAATAACCCGCTCGACCTGTTTCGTCGCCTTAGAAATGTCGTCGACATATTCCTTATATCGGTCGTTTTCCAATGGCCCATAAGCTTCGCCCTGCATCAAGCTGTTAAACCCGGCAATCGTTGCCAATGGACGTCTGATTTCTCGACTTAAAGTCGGCAATATTTTGTTGAGTTCGTCTTTTTGGTCGTCAATTTGAGCTTGTTCAACTTGCTCGGCCGATAAGAAACCTAAAATTGTCCCACTTTCTTGATCAACATCCATGCCGATCAAATGTAAATCGCAGTGCTGCGCACCGGCAAAAACCTTAATTTGCCCGCTATCTGCTTTACCGGACAGCAAATCAAGATAGGTGCCGCGTGTGCCCGTGGAGACATATTCAAGAATTGGACGATTGCGCAGTAACTCCAGCGATGGGCCGAACAGTCGGCTACCTACCTCGTCAATATCCAGCAAATATCCCGCTCTATTCAGCTGGATAAACCCGGACCCTAAAAGGGACGCGATCTTCATGATTTCTGAGCGAGTGTCGTCCGGCGAACTGGCCAAAATGCCATTGGTGTTGGCTTGCGTTTCTTCTTGTCGCGCCGTCAACATATAGGCGTTTGCACCTTGCCACACTGTTGTTTGCAGGCGCGCAGAAACATCCACTTCGCCGTCGTCCACTCGAATGATTTTGGCAACTGGGCCAAATCCATCGTCTCCGTCGTCCGCCCGTGGCAAAATCGCATCCAAACCCGCATCTCGCAAATCACCGGTCGTGTTGTGCCCCGTTAGGTCAGCCATTGCGCGATTGGCGAACAGAATGTCTTGGTCTTTGAAAATCAAAATGCCCAATGGCAATTTGTTCAACACCAAAGCTTCATCACTAAGGGCGACCAATGAAGATGGCTTTTGCTCTGTGGGTGTGGCCGACACAGGTTTCATTGAAACGACTTTGCCCAATTCTTTGGGAGATTTGGGTGCGGGGACGGTCGATGCTCTGGTTACATTTTGATTGCCGCTCTCGTCGCCAATATTGACCCGCTCATGCAAAATTCGGGACAATTCATCAAAATTATATTTTGTCGTCTTGTCGTTTTGTGCATCAGCTTGTGAAACCGCAATGGCTTCATCCGTGCTCATTTCGCGTGAAATGTGCGTGGCTGAAATGCTCCAAAGTGTCGACTCAGGTGCGTCACCCTCAGCCTCACCGTCGTCGAGCGCAGCCATTTCCTCTTGAACTGCGGTCAAACTATCATCTGGTTCAGGTTCGCCTTCCGGCTTTGAGTTTTCGAGTTCGTCCCAATCCGAGTTTACAGAGCCTTCAATTGTGTGTTGTGCAAGTAGGTCATCAACTTCAGGAAGCGCCGTATCCATCAAATCAGCGCCGATATTGTCTTCGGTGTTGTACAGATGGTCGATCAGTTCAGTTAAAGCGACTGGCGGCTTTGCAGCGGCTGTATTTTCACCTGAAGCGTTCGCATCAAGTTCTTCTTCGAGCTCTTCGGGCGTTTCAACATCAAGGTCGCTGTTAAAGGATTGGTCCTCGGCCACAGATTGGCTGTCGCCTTCTGCTTCTGCTTCTGCCTCAAGCGAAGCTTCATCCTCTGTCGGCTCGCCAAGATCAACAGGTTCTTCAATCTCTACATGAGATGGGTCTGTATCGTCCGCCGGCTGATCGTCTTGGTCTACGTCGTCGGCCTGTGATGTGTCCGCTAAGTCCGCGGCATGTGGCGCGACAATAGCTTCGTTATCTTGAGGCTGCTGTTCAGTATCGAGTGCGTCAATATCCAACACTAGCAAGGCGGCGTCAGCTTTAAGGTTGACTTTTAACAGGCTTGCATTGGTCAATGCTTCGAATGACGAGGACAGCAAAGACTTGAATTTCTCGTCATCATCCTCAGATGTAGCGCCCGCCACGATTTCGTGGTGGCCGTCAACTATGGCGTAGGTCAAAGCGGGATTGAACAATTGTTCGTCAGCAACAAGTGCAAATGCATCGCCATCAAATTGGCTGAAGTCAATCGAGTCGGTTGAAATGACCAAAAGTCCCATCGTGCCTTCTTGCAAGGGAAGGGGCACACAGGAACAAGTGGTTGAAACCGGCTTCTTGCCCATTTGGAAACGCATGCGTGAAATTGAAGCGCGGCCTTCGTGACCCAATTTTACAAGGCGAGAGACTTGACCCTTAAGCGGCACTGGGTCCGGCAAAAAGGTTAGGCCCTTTTTTTTCTTGAATTTTGAGCGAAACAGTTTTGCCGCTAAGTTGCGCCAAACAAGCTCGCTGCCATCTTCATTCCAGAACCACACAGGGCGCGGATCCAGCGCGTAACTTAAGACGCGTTGCCCAACATTCGTATAAATCCAGTCCTGATGCATAGTCACTCATACTTCCATGTGCCAATATGATACAGAATTGGCACTTTATTCACGTATATTTAAATATATCGCATCTTACGCGCGGTCCATAAAAACCGTCATCGGCCCCTGAACAGAGATGTTTCATGGTTAAGATGGGTAGGGCGTGAAAAAAAAGAAGAATTGCGAAAATCCATGCTTGCAAAGCAGATAAGAGCGTCTTATGTTCCGGCGCACAAAACAGCGATATGCCGCCTTAGCTCAGTTGGTTAGAGCACTAGTTTGTGGAACTAGGGGTCCCCCGTTCGAGCCGGGGAGGCGGTACCATCCTCAAAAAAATTATTTTGAAATTCTAGGCGGCGGTAGTCTTTTAAAGATAGCGTCGGCAAGAGACCCAATCATATCGTTTGTCGCGTCCCTGACCGTTCCGCCATAGTCGAATTTATCCCAAGGGAGCACTTGGCGCCAACCATTTTTGTGACGTGGTCCGAATAGTATAGCAACTTTATTGCCTTGATTGATTGTGGTGTCATCTTCCCAAACCGATTTTAAGCCAGCGTATGAAGTTGGCATGCCAAGTGGATATATTGCGCCACCGCCATTGATGTTTGCCCAGTTGCCCGGAGAATCCGCCGCCGCGTCAGTCCAAATAACGATAATCGGATAGATAAGTTGTTTAGTGCTGGTGGCAGTTGTCCAGTCGGTTTTCATCGCTTCGTAGAAACATTCTAGACCCGCCTCTGGCAAATCGGCACCAGCCCTTGGGATTTGGGGGTCAACAAAGTTTACATATGCGCCACGCTCATCTGGCAATTCATAGACCGGCCCTTTCCTAAAAGCGAAGGGTGAAAGGTGCGGGAAGTTCCTCTCATACCACCAACCCCATCTCGCATTGGGTCCCTCACTGTCGAAATCACGGTAGAAAATTGGGCGAACGTTGATTTTGTCGATCTTTCGACCTTTGTCTTCAGCTTCTTGCTTCAATTTTTGATCAAACGCTAAGGCATTTTGTTTTACCGCATCTAGAATTCCGCCCATGCTGCCGGTAGCATCAATGCACATCGCAATATCTATTATCACTTCAGAATGGCCGCCGACAGAAGCTGAATCAACTGCCACGTCAATCGTATCAATATTAATAAGCCCAAGGAAAAAAGTGGCAACCTGGCCTGTCGCTTTTGCTTCAACAGTGCTCGTGGCAGTGTCGACGGTGACCTCTAGTTTGACTTTGGCGCTGTCGCCAAATTGGGCTTCGAATTGCCCCAAGAAGGAGTCTTCAACCACCTTCTTGATCTGGCTTGATGTTGAATTTGGCGTCATTGACGATGTGCCGGAAAGTACCGCGGCATCAATCGCGACTTGCATATTTTTGCGTTCATTGATGGCAGTCAGATAATCGACAACACCTGCCCCTGCGACAATGAGCGCTGTCGCCAGCAGCGCAAAGATAACGACAAAAGCGCCACTTTCGTTGCGCCCAAATTGCTTAAGCTTTGAGATCAGAAAGGACATTGCAGTCAACCAAATCAGTTTAATTTGGTACAGACTCTGCGCGTTAAAGGTAAATTAAATCACAACCACACGGCTTCCAATTGAAACTCTTGTATATAGATCCTTAATATCTTCGTTCGTAAGCCGAATACATCCCGAAGACACCTTCTTACCGATCGACCAAGGTTGGGTTGTGCCGTGCAATCGATAAAGCGTGTTGCCAATATATAGTGCGCGCGCACCTAGTGGGTTATCAACGCCACCGGGCATATAGGCGGGTAGATGTGGTTCACGCTTGCGCATTTCAGCAGGCGGGGTCCAACCCGGCCATTTACGCTTCGCGGTAACTTTGTGGGTGCCTGACCATTCAAAACCACTGCGGGCAACGCCAATGCCATAGCGCATTGCGCGACCATTTTTCATCACGAGGAACAAATACCGCTTGTTTGTATCAACCACTATGGTGCCGGGCGCATGTGACGAACGATAGGCCACAACTTGGCGTAAAAATCTTGGATGCTGGTTGTAGGGGTTCTTGACCTCTAAACGATGTTTGGGCGTACCTTTTGCAATGCTCATCCCTTGGGGCGTTGCAATGTAGATTGTTTGCCCGAAATGATCTTTTGTTTTGATCAGATTGCCGTCAGCATATGCAACATTGCTCGAAGCGAGCAAACCTATGGCGCATAGCGCCGCAACAAATTTCGTAAAGTTACGCATTACTCAAACTCACCTACTGCCAACACGAAATCGCGCGGAACAATTTGAGTTAAACCTTATCTAAAGGCTCACAATAAACGGTGAAAAAGCTTGGTAAGGAAGCCGTTAGCTGAGGTGGTTTACCAATGATTAATTGGCTTAGAGCATCGCGAAATCATCATCTTCTTCGATGATGTTGGTTGCGTCATTTGCAGATGAGTCTTCAGTCTTGCGAGTTCCAAGAACTGCTTTTGCAATCGCCTTGCCAAGCTCGGTGCTGTTGACCGGTTTAATGACAACTTCGTCTGCACCCAAAGATTTAGCCCGTTCAATATTGTCGCCGCTTGCATAGGCCGTCATCACAACAACCGGGATATCTGACTGCCCTCGAAAACGCTGGTCGCGCAGCACGGTTAAAAGGCCAGCCCCGGAAACGTCGGGCATGTACCAATCCATCAAAAGGGCGTCGAACTCCTGGTCTTGCAAACAAAGCAAGGCTTCAGCGCCCGAAGAAACAGATTTTGTTGAGCCAATGCCAAGTTTTTTGAGTTGTGCTGCTGCAAGCGCACATGCATATTGATTGTCATCAACAATCAGTAAACACATCTGGTCTGGTGATTTCTCAGTTCTATGGGGCATTTGGGTGAAGACTTAACATAATTGTTAAAAGATTGTTTTACGGATTAATGCGATCCCACATAAATAGCAATAGAAAATCATAACAATGAACGAAAATATGCCGCGCTGTTTCTGGGCGGGAAACGATGAATTATACATGCGCTATCATGACACGGAGTGGGGATACCCGGTGGATGATGATGTGCGGCTATTTGAAAAAGTCTGTCTAGAGGGCTTCCAGTCTGGACTTTCTTGGCTCACCATCCTCAAAAAGCGGGAAAACTTCCGCGCGGCTTTTGACGGGTTCGACTTCAATAGAGTGGCCCATTACGGCCCGGACGAAGTTGATCGATTGCTACAGGACGCTGGGATTGTTCGACATCGTGGAAAAATTGAAGCAACGATCAACAATGCGGCGCGCGCAATTGAGATGAAAAAAGAATTTGGCTCACTTGCTGCCTATTTCTGGCAGTACGAACCCGACAACGCCGAGCGACCCGCAAATATGAGCGAAGAAGAAGTGCGAAAGCTCGCGCAGACTGATATGTCAAAGAAGCTAGCGAAAGATCTTAAAAAACGCGGATGGAAGTTTTTCGGCCCCACCACGGCCTATGCTTTTATGCAAGCCATGGGTCTAGTGAACGATCATACTGAAGACTGTTATTGCCGTGCATTGGCAAGCAAAGCACGGGCAGAATTCACCCCTCCCAAACCACATAATTGATCCGCAATATGCATGGGCATATGCGCCAATTCTAACCGCGGCTTGTGTCATCATGTCTGATCGTTTAGGAACCCCAGATGAAGCGTGTTTCTGGCGCGTTGTAAAATGAAAAAATAGAAGGCGTTTATGGCCAAGAAAACGAAACGATTAGCACCCACTTTGCCCCGAGGCTTTGTCGATCGCGATGCGATTGAGATTTCAGCTTTGGATCAAATGTTTCATCGTATTCGTACAGTCTATGAGCGCTATGGCTTTGACCCTATTGAAACACCGCTTTTTGAATATACGGAAAGCTTGGGCAAGTTTTTGCCCGATACAGATCGACCAAACGCAGGCGTGTTCTCGCTTCAAGACGATGACGAAAAATGGATGAGCTTGCGCTATGACTTGACCGCACCGCTTGCCCGTTATTTTGCGCAAAATTTTGACGCACTGCCCAAGCCGTTCCGCTCTTATCGACAAGGCTATGTATTCCGCAATGAAAAGCCGGGGCCGGGACGGTTTCGCCAATTCATGCAATTTGACGCGGACAGTGTGGGCGCACCTGACCCATCAGCGGATGCTGAAATGTGTATGATGATGGCAGACGTGCTAGATGAGTTGGGCCTTGGCGGCAAATTCATCATCCGCGTCAACAACCGTAAAGTTTTGGACGGTGTGCTGGCTCAAGCCGGTCTGGCCGACGAACCAGAAAAATCTCTTACTGTCCTGCGAGCAATCGATAAAATGGATCGATTGGGCGAAGAGGGCGTAAAGCTATTGCTGGGCGCTGGCCGTAAAGACGAGAGTGGCGACTTCACGGAAGGCGCTGGATTAGATGAAGCGCAGATCGAACGCGTGCTGGCCTATGTGACAGCCGATGCAAATGCCGAGCAAATGTTTGATGTGCTGCACACCCAGGTTGATGGCAATGAAGTAGGTACCCAAGGGGTCGCAGAACTCCAAGAAATGCAGGCGCTGTTTGATGCCGCAGGCTATTCTCGAGACAAAGTAAAAATTGACCCTTCAGTTGTTCGTGGCCTTGAATATTATACAGGCGCGGTATTTGAAGCTGAACTGACATTCCCCGTCACCAACGAGAAGGGCCAAACCGTTGTATTTGGATCTGTTGGCGGCGGTGGTCGTTATGATGGGCTTGTTTCGCGGTTCCGATCTGAACCAGTACCCGCGACAGGTTTCTCAATTGGCGTCAGTCGTCTGGCCCACGCCCTCCAATTGGTCGGCGAATTGGATGTATCTGAGAAACAGGGCCCAATCGTTGTACTGGTCATGGATAAAGACCAAATTGCTTCCTACCAGACCATGGTTTCTGAGTTGCGAAATGCAGGTATTCGCGCGGAACTGTTTTTGGGCGCATCAAAGAACATGGCCAAGCAAATGAAATATGCCGACAAGCGCAATGCGCCAGCGGTGATCATTGAAGGTTCGGACGAGCGCGAAGCCGGTGAGGTTCAAGTCAAAGACTTGGTTGCGGGTAAAATTGCCTCCAAAGAGATCACAGATAATGCTGAGTGGCGTGCAGCACGTCCGGCCCAAGTCAGCGTTAAACGTGGGGATCTCGTAGCGCATATCAAATCGCTGCTGGAGCAAGACAGCGCTGATCAGGAGTAGGTCCATGTCGACGTCCATGACTGACTTCAGTGCGCAACGCGATCAACTGAACGAGAAAATCTTAGCCGTTTCAGAACTGGTCTCTCCCGATATTTTGCAGCCTGCGGATTTGTTTTTTGATCTAGCGGGCGAAGATATTGGCCGTCGCTTGATGCTCACCAATGGGCCCGACGGTGCCACATATTGCTTGCGTCCCGACTTCACGCTGCCGATTGCCAAACAATATTTGGATGATGGCGCGGTAGGTGAAACGAAGAATTATGGCTATATCGGCCCCGTCTTTCGCCAGCGCGATCACGGTCAGTTTGAATTTGATCAAGCAGGCTTAGAGTTTCTTGCGCCAAAAGATAGCGACGCTACATTCTCCCAAGTTATGCATTTCGCGATTGAGGCCTGTGCGCTATATGGCGAAACAACCCCGCGTTTGCACTTAGGGGCCGTGGACCTGTTCGAAACACTATTGGCTCAACTTGATCTGCCAGAGGTTTGGCGCCCTCGCGTCCGGGACCGTTTTGGTCATGATGCGGCGATGGGGCGTTTGCTCGACCGGTTGGCTGTGCCTGAAAAGTTTGAGGGCCAAGGCGATCTACCTGCTGATCAGGATGAACTGATTAAAAAAGTGGCCCAAGATATGGCGGCCGCCGGGCTATCTCCCTATTCTGGTCGCCAAGCAGAAGAAATCGTTGCGCGTTATAAAGAGAAGCAAACGCTGGCTGACGCCGCGGTTTCACCAAAGACCGTTCGTGTTCTCAGAGAATTTTTGTCGATTGCTGGCCCTGCCCATGAGCAAGCTTTCCGGGTGGCGGCTTTGGCCAAGAAGGTTGGCATCAACCTCGATTTGCCACTGGAAAAACTGATGCAGCGCCTAACCGAACTAAAGGCAGCCGCGCCAAACATTGCGGTTGAATTTGACGCTGGGTTTAGCCCGCGGCTCGATTATTATACTGGTCATGTATTTGAATTGACGGCCAATAAAACCGGTGAAGTTTTAGCGTCTGGCGGTCAATATGACCGCTTGCTCGAGCGGATGGGTGCAACCGGCCGCACATCGGCAGTTGGTTGCGCAATCTGGTTAGATCGCTTGGAATTAGGAGCATCGCGATGAGCTCACTCTTGGTCGCAGTGCCATCCAAAGGGCGCTTGGAAGAAAATACGCGCGAAGCATTCGCTGAAGCCGGATTGACGATTGATCGCCCCGGTGGCGTGCGTTCTTATCTAGGTTCGATTGATGTGTTGCCCGACGTAACGGTTCGTTTTCTGTCCGCAAGTGAAATTGCCCGTGAGTTGATCAGCGGTAAGATTGACTTGGGCGTTACGGGCGAAGACCTGATCCATGAAGCCGCGGAAACCGGGATCGAACAAGTCGTGATGGCGAAATCGCTGAATTTTGGCCAAGCAGATGTTGTGGTTGCATTGCCCAAAGCATGGATTGACGTCACCGCCATGCGCGATTTGGCAGATGTCGCTTCTGACTACCGGCACCGTCATGGCATGTGGCTTCGCGTCGCGACCAAATATGTCAACTTGACCCGCCGGTATTTCGCAGCGCATGGCATTGCCGAATATCGAATTGTGGAAAGTCTTGGCGCGACCGAAGCAGCGCCAGCATCCGGTGCAGCAGAGTTGATTGTCGATATCACTTCGTCTGGTTCAACTTTAACGGCGAATGAACTCAAAGTGCCAAGTGACGGTATAATTTTGAAGTCTGAAGCCAATCTTGTTGCGTCCAAATCCGCAAATTGGTCTCCAGAAAAGAAGGCTCAACTGAGCCAACTATTGGACTATTTCGGAGCTGGGATAGGTCAGCGGGCGCTCGACGCATTGAGCGGTTAGAACAGCATTGATTGACGCAGGCCCAACCGCGATATAGCTTTTGAAACATCCTACCCACCGCACTTAAAAGAAGATTATTTTGGAACTCGAACTTACCGCTCTGCTGTTTTTGGCTGGTGCAGGCTTTCTTGCCGCATTTTTGGACGCAATAGCGGGCGGTGGTGGTCTGATTGGTCTGCCTGCGCTTTTGTCTGTTGGATTGCCCCCAATTTCTGCGTTGGCGACCAATAAGTTGCAATCAATTATTGGCACAAGCGTCGCTGCCTTCACCTATTGGCGGCGCGGCTATATCAACATCAAAGCGCTAATTTTGCCCATCGTGCTCACATTCTTGGGCAGTGTATTGGGTGCGATCACAGCAAAGTCGATGGATACGGACTTCCTGACCCTATTTGTTCCCATCCTGTTGCTGGCGGTGTCGATTTATTTCATGTTTTCACCAAAAATGACCGATGAAGCACGGCAAGAGCGACTAAAATTCGCAATATTTGCCCCCATAATGGGCTTCGCTTTTGGGTTCTATGACGGGGTTTTTGGCCCCGGAACGGGTTCGTTTTTTATTGCCGGGTTTGTCACCCTGTTTGGTCTTGGTTTAACCAAAGCGGTCGGCAACACTAAAGTACTCAATGCCATGTCCAACCTTGGAGCCCTGTTGTTTTTCATCTATGGCGGGGATGTTGTTTGGGTTGCTGGCGGTGCGATGATTGTTGGGCAAGTGGCTGGCGGATATTTGGGCGCACGCACCGGCATGAAATTTGGCGCGCGACTGATCAAACCCCTAATCGTCATCATCAGCATGACCATGGCAATTCGCTTGCTCATTCCAATTGTTGGTTGGCCATTTTAGCCATCAAAACGCAATCGATGCGTTTATGGTTAATTTAGTTTTAAGTTTGATCTTCAATACTCCTCCTAAAAATATTTGTACTGATTCTACCAAGGCTTAGAGCAGTAAATCTACCAGGAGTATCCGCATGCACAACGATCAAGATCAACGCTCCATCACCGAACGGCGCAACTTCATGGAAATGGATGAAGCGAGTTGTCAACGCATTCGGGCTGTAAAGCCAAGCATCTTGGCACATATGAAAGAGGCCATGGATCGTTTCTACGATAAGCTATCCAAAGCCCCGAGCGCGGAGAGATTGTTTAGCTCCAAGGCAGATCAAGAAAATGCTCGCAAAGCGCAAACCGCCCATTGGCATCACCTTGCTGAAGGCTTGATCGATCAAGAATTCCTACGTGCCAGTCGCAAGATCGGCGACGAAAATGCGCAAGTTGGGCTTGAGCTGAAGCATTATGTTTCCGGCTACGGCTTGATCGTTGAAAGCATCATTGAAGGTGTGATCGAAGATATGATGGAGGGGTCTGGCGGCAAGTCAGGATTTTTCGGCAAGAAAACACAACCCGATAGCCAAGAAATCGCGCGAACTGTTTCGGCAATTGTTAAAGCGTCATTGATGGATGTCGAGCTTTCAATTAGTTCCTACATTCACCGCAACCGCGTTGAAACAGATCGGGTGAACGACGAAATTCAGCGGGTAATTGAAGCGGCGCAATCCGGTGACTTCTCACAACGGGCAGATGCGCAAGTTTCAAGCGATGCGCTACAAGCCCTTGTGAACGGCATCAACAATTTGATGGACGGCGTTGATGAAGGACTAACGAGCGCTGACCAAGTGTTGAGTGCCCTAGCACAGGCAGATCTGAACCCCCGCATGGAGGGTCGCTTTGAGGGGGCGTTTGGCCAGCTGCAAGGCAATATTAATTCAGTTGCGGAGCAGCTTTCAAAGTTAATTTCGCAAATTCAAGATACGTCAGGCTCGCTCAAGACCGCGACACAGGAAATCCTGACCGGTGCAAATGATCTAAGCGAACGAACTACCCGACAAGCGTCTGCCATTGGGGAGACGTCGGCGACGATTAAGCACCTTTCTGAGACCGTTGGCGAAAACACTAAGGAGGCCAACCAAGCCATGCAGCACGCAGATGATGTGCGTAAGACCGCTGAACAGGGTGGCGAAGTGATGGTGAATGCCAGCAACGCCATGGAGCGGATTACGTCCTCTTCTGCGAAGATCTCGAACATTATCGGCATGATTGATGACATCGCATTCCAAACCAACTTGCTGGCGCTGAATGCTTCGGTGGAAGCAGCGCGGGCCGGGGAAGCAGGCAAGGGATTTGCCGTTGTGGCGGTGGAAGTGCGGCGCTTGGCGCAGTCGGCAGCGCAGGCTTCATCCGAAGTTAAAGTGCTGATCGAACAGTCAGCAACTGAAGTGGGTGAGGGCACCAAATTGGTGGCTGAAGCATCTGAAAAACTTCAGGCCATGGTGGATGCGGCGCGTAAAAACAACGAGTTGATGGGTTCAATCGCCAAGAACTCGAGCGAGCAAACAAATGCCATTGATGAAATTCGAGCCGCGGTTTCTCAGATTGACGAAATGACCCAGCATAATGTGGCCCTGGTGGAAGAAACCAACGCTGCTATTGAGCAGACCGAACAACGCTCAAGCGAACTCGATAAGATTGTCGAAGTGTTCAAAATCAATGGCGACCGGGTTAGCTACGCTGCACCAGCGGCTGTGGCCGTTGCACCAGCACCCCAACAAGATGTCCGCGCGACATATGGGGTTTCCGGCAATGCGGCGATTTCTGAAGAATGGGCTGAGTTCTAAGACCACCAAAGATTTGAATTGCAACAGGCGTGGCCAATTTGGCCGCGCCTTTTTGTTTCGATCCTATGGTCACGTCAGCCAACCGCTTCGCGCCGATCCTTAAGCCGCGCGGCCCAACAGGCCAACGCATAGATCCAGGATATGGCGAACAGCACGAGCCCGAAAAATGCCAAAAATGCCGACGCCACGAGGATAAATGCCATCAGCGTAAGCAAAAGCTGAATTGTGCCCTGCACCCAATATCCAATGACGATATTGCCTAGCCCGGGAACCAACAGGTTCAAAAAGAATGCGATAGCCATTTTCATCTGCTGTCCCCAAGGGCTTTGGGCACGTCCAATTTAGTCGGATAACTAGTTGAACGTACACATTACATTGCCAAAGCTGCCATTTGAGTTGATGTAACGGAACGTGATTTGTTCACCGTTATTGTACTGAGAAAGCAAGTCTTTATATGTGTTTTTGTCAACATAGATTTCCCAGCCGTCACATGCAGTACCTGTGTAGAAGCCATGGCAACCGCCAGCCCATTTTCCTGGAGCGCTGGTGGTACATTCGGCGACGGAGGAATAGGCTGTGCCGTTCGCGCCCCGATAGGCGATGAAGAACTCTTTTGCTTGAATAAGTGTAGGCGCCAGCGCCAATGATGAAAATGTAAGCGCGGCAACTAGTTTATGACGAATGCCCATGTCGGTGTCCCTCGTTGATTTATGTTTCGATCTCGAACAGATCACCTGGCGACAGCAAAAACAATTAGGACAGATGTACTAGTGGGGGAGTGAAAAGAACCCCAACACAAAACCCGCCGCACTGCATTTACAGTGGACGTGAGTTCGGCGGGGGTTCCGGGGTAGGCCCTACGGGCCGACGGCGGAAATGTGAACCCGGCGGGGGTGCCGGGGACGGGAGCGCAGCGACCAACGGCGGCGCGAAAGGAGTTGCAGCATGCGAGGTCTTTATTGTCTCGTTATGCGCGAAGAATGTTTAAATGAGACCATAATGACCTCGCATGTGGTGATTTGGCTTTTCAACTCAGCTGCCCTCGGGTGCTAAACCCTTTTATCCCATTACCTGCATCGTGCTTGCTGTTTTGAGCGTCGCAACGCTCCAAATCACACCTCAATTGAGGCAAATGGGAACAGACCCATTGATGACTTATGGCTGCCTTCGGTGTCTGGCAGGACAAGTTGATATTGAAAGGCTCCAAGCCGCAAACGTCTTGCGACCCATCACCATCTTTCAACAGGCTGGTCTGATCAAAATCCCACTAGTGGGTCAGTATGCCAACCTGGCCACTTCCTGCCCGTCGGCAAGCTGCGTGGTTGAATGAAAGATGGGGTAATGATGGCATAGGTTTGTGAGGGCGGGGATAAGATTTTGTTGATAGATATCCTGCAAACAGTATAACTTTGGGTTTAGTCCAATAATGACAATATCTTTATTGAGGATTTGGTCTCGAATGTTGGAGCGCCCGGTTGATACAAACAAAGCTTGGCACCCGAGATAAGTTTTAGAATTTTTTGACTATTTGATTGATTTTGGAAAACCATGCCAGATTTACAGAATGACATTGTGGGGCAAGTCGCGAGATTGCCGCTCAAACCGTCTGAAGCCAATGCCCTACTTCCTCTATTCGAGGCGATTAGCAATTCATTGCACGCAATAAATGAAAAGTTCGGCGATGATGGCCATGCCGAAAAGGGTCGGATAGATATCGAAGTTATTCGTAGAGATGAATGCGAAGAAGATGCCGTTATTGGGTTTAAGATTTCAGACAATGGGATAGGATTGGACGACGACAATTATAGGTCTTTTTGCACTCCATTTTCGCAACATAAAATTGGGAAAGGTGGAAAAGGTGTAGGACGTTTGGGGTGGCTCAAGGTGTTTGGAAGAACCAACGTCAAGTCTCGCTTCAAAAACGGAACCGGGTTAAGCAATCGAGAGTTCGATTTCGTGCTCAGAGACAAAAATCAGATTGACCTGAAAGATCAACCTTCTGTTGACGTTGACTACACCGGCACCTCTGTCAGCATGACCGATTTCAAAGAAGCGTTTGGCGGGAAGTGTCCTGTAAAACGCGATACAATTGTTCAACGTATCGTTGGTCACTTCTTGCCAATCTTCGCCGGAACAAAATCCCCCAAGATGTATTTGCACGACAATGAAATTATCGACATTCAAGAGGTGTTTGATTCCAAGATTGTGACCTCGGAAGAAGTGATGATCGACATTGAAATCGATGATGTCACTCAACCGATTTTGATAAGACACATGCGGTGCGACAAAAGCATCAGACCCAAAGGTTCCGTAAATAACTGGATGTGTTTTTGTGCCAATGATCGCGGCGTTAAGGAGTTTGGAATTGACGATCAAATTGGCCTAAAATCGTTGGGAGGGGATCAGATTTATGTCGGTACCGTTACTGGCGACTATCTTGACGTACACGTGAATCCGCAAAGAACTGACTTTATCTTTGATGCGGAGGAAGGACGTCAAATTCGCCGTCAAGTCGCCGCCAGTGTTCGAGAGTTCCTAAAGGAGTATATCGATAAAGCGCTCGCCCAAAAGAAGGTACTATCGAACACGGTAATTCACAAAAACCCACAATATCTCTATTTGAAGTCTGAAATGGACGACTTTGTAACTGGGTTGAAGCCAAGCAGCAACAACGAAGAAAGTATCTTCGTTGAAATGGCCCAACACAGATACCGTCGACAGAGAAAATTTACCGGTATCAAAAGAGATATTGTTGGTGCGCAGTTATATGACACCGCGATCGCAGACAAAGTTGAAGAATACCAAAAATATATTAAAGACGACAAAAAGGGCTCTTTGGCAGAGTATGTTGTTCGAAGAAAGTCTGTTTTAGACCTGCTTGAAAAACTGAAAGGTTTCAATGACGACGAAGCCGAAGACAAGCATCACCTTGAGGATGCTGTGCATCAGTTGATTTGCCCAATGACAATTGATTCTAGCAAATTGGAAATTGAAGATCACAACCTCTGGATTCTTGACGACCGACTGGCCTTTTTCTCATATTTTGCGTCGGACAAACCCATCCGATCTTACACCGATGTCGACTCTGGCAGGGAACCAGACATTGCTTTTTTTTACGACTCTTGCGTAGCTTGGAGAGAAAGCGATCGTTCTTGTGACACTGTAATCCTAGTCGAATTCAAGCGACCTGGAAAACAATCGTATACTGACAAAACTGATCCGTTCATGCAACTCATGGACTATGTAACGTTATTTAAGTCAGGTGATACGGTGAAAGATAAAGCTGGAGGTGTGATATCCGGTATAGGCGAGAATACTGCGTTTCATTGCTATATCGTCGCTGATCTAACCAAAGGACTACGAAAACGGTTACGCGGAACCTTTGAGCCAACGCCGGACGGCAAGGGTTTGTTTGGCTACACTCGGGGGCCCTCCGCCTATGTCGAAGTAATTCCCTACGACAAACTTCTTAATGATGCACAGGCAAGGAATGCCATATTCTTCAACAAACTTGGTCTGGCAGATTGATGGGCAATTGAGATATCTTTGCCTCAAACATATGCCAGTAAATACCCTGTCTGCAGGATAGATAGGCGCGACCAAACAGTTGACCGGGGGCCTCAACAACGAGTTGTTTCGCCAGCCTTGTCTCTCGCTTGCTTAAAATTGATGGAACGCGCCAGTCGGCGGGGCTGCTGAGGAAGCGTACGGAGTACGCGGCGGCGGTGTAGCAACACTCCCCCTACACATGTTTAGCAAATCAGATTAAGGTCGCTTTCAAGGTTAGCCACAAGCTGATCCCGGGGCGTAGTAACCCCTCACAAAGCGGCTGATATCAGCCGAAATGATGTCTCTCTTACCTATTAGGGTCGGGGAGGCAATGGCGCATGTCCAGAACCTTCGGGTTTAAAGGTCATTGCGGTCGTCTTTGTGCGGCTTACTAACTCCCCGGCTACCAGAGCATGAAGCTTTGGTGGCCGATTTGTTTTTTGCAAAGACTTTGGGAGATACTCAATGGACAATTCAATTTTCAATCAAGTTATTCAAGCCAATGCTGAGGCCATCATTCTCGTGTTGGTGATTTGCGTTGTTTTTCTGGCAGCGCTGGTTCCGTTTTTGTCGGCAGCAATTGTACGCCTAAAAGAGCCGCGATATAGCGTGGCGGATCACCCGAAACACAAGAAGCTGGTGACGATTTATCGTGACCAAAATGGCGACTTGCATGTGGAGAAGCATTGACTGGCTTTATGCTCCACCGTCATTCCCGCGAAGGCGGGAATTCAGGTCGGAATATCGTCAAGCACAAAAGCTGCGGTTTTTGGACAGTCAGACCTGGATCCCCGCCTTCGCGGGGATGACGGTTGGGGGAGTGATCGGGGCTTGCATTTTTTTCGTTCACGGGGCGCACCGCAATTTGCATGACGGCCTACACACTAGTGTGTCCGGCCTATGCGATTTGCTGCACCTGCGCGGGCGCGGGCGCATTTTTTGTCTCGCGCCGACGGGCTGGAAGTTGGTCGGGGTCCTCAGCATTATTGCGCTTCGCCTTGTCCGAAAACCGGTTCCCACTTTTCGGAGCTCAGCCGAAGCTCGTCCGTCTTTTCCCTCGCTTGCTCTGAGTTTGTTGGGCACACCAATTGGCGGGGGTGCCGGGGTCGGGAGCGTAGCGACCAACGGTGGCGCGAAAGATGCTCGGGGAAACTCGCTTGCTCAGAATTTATGTTGGGCACCAATCGGCGGGGGTGCCGGGGTCGGGAGCGCAGCGACCAACGGCGGCGCGAAAAAAAGGGCGATCCGAAGACCGCCCTTAAATCTATAGAACGTTTGAGGGGTGAGCTTAGAAGCCCATGCCACCCATACCGCCCATGCCACCCATATCAGGTGCGCCACCGCCACCAGCAGGAGCTGCTGGAGCAGGAAGTTCTGCAACCATAGCTTCTGTAGTGATCAACAATGAAGATACAGATGCTGCATCTTGAAGAGCTGTACGTACAACTTTAACAGGATCGATGATGCCCATTGCAATCATGTCGCCATATTCAGATGTTTGCGCGTTGTAGCCGTAAGTTTCTGAAGAGTTTTCAAGAACTTTACCAACAACAACTGAAGCTTCGTCGCCAGAGTTTGTAGCAATCTGACGGATTGGAGCTTGAAGCGCACGCTGAACAATTTTGATGCCTGCATCTTGGTCAGCGTTTACGCCTTTAACAGTTAGAGCAGATGAAGCGCGAAGTAGAGCAACGCCACCACCAGCAACAATGCCTTCTTCAACCGCAGCGCGAGTTGCGTTCAATGCATCGTCAACGCGGTCTTTGCGTTCTTTAACTTCAACTTCAGTTGAACCGCCAACTTTAATAACAGCAACACCGCCAGCCAATTTAGCCAAACGCTCTTGAAGTTTTTCGCGATCATAGTCAGAAGAAGTTTCTTCGATTTGCGCTTTGATTTGGCCAACACGACCTTCGATGTCGTCTTTAGTGCCTGCGCCATCAACGATTGTTGTTGTTTCTTTAGTGATGTCGACTTTCTTTGCAGTGCCGAGCATATCCAAAGTAACAGTTTCAAGCTTGATACCAAGATCTTCTGAAATCACTTGGCCGCCAGTTAGGATTGCGATGTCTTCAAGCATTGCTTTACGACGATCACCAAAACCAGGTGCTTTAACCGCAGCAACTTTAAGGCCACCACGAAGACGGTTCACAACCAATGTTGCCAAGGCTTCGCCTTCAACATCTTCTGCAATGATCAAAAGTGGACGTGAAGACTGAACAACAGCTTCAAGGATAGGCAACATTGCTTGTAGGTTTGAGAGTTTTTTCTCGAACAACAAGATGTAAGGGTCTTCAAGCTCAGCAACCATTTTTTCTGTGTTTGTGCAGAAATATGGTGAAAGGTAACCGCGGTCGAACTGCATGCCTTCAACAACGTCAACAGTTGTCTCAGAAGTTTTAGCTTCTTCAACAGTGATCACGCCTTCGTTGCCGACTTTTTCCATTGAGCGAGCGATTTCTTCACCGATGAAAGCTTCACCGTTTGCAGAGATCGTACCCACTTGGGCTACTTCTTCGCTTGTAGAAATGTTCTTTTTAGCTTTAGCCAAGTTGTCAACAACTTCGGTCACAGCCAAATCGATGCCGCGCTTAAGATCCATTGGGTTCATGCCAGCAGCAACAAGCTTAACGCCTTCAACCACGATTGACTGAGCCAAAACCGTAGCAGTTGTTGTGCCGTCACCAGCGATATCGTTTGTTTTTGAAGCAACAGACCGCACCATTTGCGCGCCCATGTTCTCAAACTTATCTTCTAGATCGATTTCTTTAGCAACAGAAACACCATCTTTAGTGATGCGTGGTGCGCCGAAAGATTTATCTAGAACGACGTTACGGCCTTTTGGGCCCAATGTAACTTTAACAGCATTTGCAAGGATGTTGACGCCGTTTAGCATCTTGTCGCGTGCGTCGGTGCCGAATTTTACTTCTTTAGCAGACATTGTGTTTGCTCCTTAGAACTTATCAAGAATGGGGGTGATCGAGGTTAAACTTAACCTTCGACGATGCCCATGATGTCGCTTTCTTTCATGATCAATAGGTCTTCGCCATCGATCTTGACTTCTGTGCCTGACCATTTGCCAAACAACACGCGGTCACCGGCTTTAACATCAAGAGCGATGTATTTGCCGTCTTCGTCGCGCGTACCTGGGCCGACAGAAACAATTGCGCCCTCAGATGGTTTTTCTTGGGCTGTGTCTGGAATGATAATGCCGCCTGAAGTTTTCTCTTCAGAATCGACACGACGTACGACTACTCGGTCGTGAAGTGGACGGAAGCTCATGCTCGTTCCTTCAATTTGATAATTCATGTTTAATAACAAAGGTTGTTAGCACTCTTTATGTCGGAGTGCTAACAACCAACGGCACACAGATAGTAAGCCCATCAAATAGAGTCAAGGATAAGTGCTTGAAATTTTGTTTTGGCCGTGCTGCAAAATGGGCCTAATTCAGCGATATTCTGCTGAGGGAGCTGCCGCAAGAGCGGGGACAAATAGTCAAAATAGATTTCATTTAACTTGAACATTTGCCTTTTTGTGCCCAGTTGCGTAAGCCTTCGCCCAACACTGATC
Source organism: Maritalea sp. YIW29 (assembly GCF_057219265.1). Taxonomy (NCBI): domain Bacteria; kingdom Pseudomonadati; phylum Pseudomonadota; class Alphaproteobacteria; order Hyphomicrobiales; family Devosiaceae; genus Maritalea; species Maritalea sp. YIW29. The sequence goes on along the minus strand of NZ_JBXVVF010000001.1, from coordinate 1,782,746 downwards.
AGAGATAAGTCGCGCAACAACGCGACGAGAGAATGTAATGGATCTCAAAACAAAACCTGAAGCCGATCAAAACCCCAAAAGCGGCGCACCACAACTGTCCTTGGTGGTGCCTACTTTTAACGAAGCGGGCAATGTTGCTGTGCTGGTTGAAAAACTGGAAAATGTGCTGGTTGATATTGACTGGGAAATCACGTTTGTTGATGACAATAGCCCAGATGGCACAGCTGAGATCGTAAAAGAGCTGGGGCAGTCAAAACCCTACGTTCATTGCATTAAGCGGGTCGGGCGTCGTGGATTGTCGTCCGCGTGTATTGAAGGCATGGCGTCAAGTTCTGCGCCTATCGTTGCGGTGATGGACGGCGACCTGCAGCATGATGAAACCGTTCTGCCCAAAATGTTCGAAATGGTCAACGCAGGCAAAGACCTTGTTTTGGCGTCGCGCTTTTATGGTGGGCAAACCGCTGAAGAGGGCCTCAGCAAATTCCGCGAAATGGGATCAAATGTTGCCAATTGGATCGCAAACCTGATCACGGGCACCAAAATTTCAGACCCGATGACCGGCTTCTTCATGCTTAAGCGCGAACGGTTTGACCAGGTTATGCCTAAGCTTTCCAGCGAAGGATTTAAAATCCTGCTCGATATCATCGCAACCGCCCGGAATATTGGCAAGCCGTTTGATATTGGCGAAGTTGGATTTAAGTTCCGTGCGCGTCATGATGGCGAGAGCAAGATGAGCCCATTGGTTGCCGCCCAGTTCTTGGGCCTTGCTATATCCAAAATGGTCGGTGGTTTGCTGCCCGTCAGCTTCATTCTATTTGCCGCTGTCGGCGCATTTGGCGTGATCGTGCATTTGGCGACGCTTACGTTTGCTTCTGAGCGAATGGCGTTTAACTTCACAAATGCGCAATTGCTGGCAACGTTGGTTGCGATGATATCAAATTTCCATCTCAACAACATACTGACCTACGCCAATCAGCGTCTGCGTGGCCTCAAATACTGGCAAGGGCTACTTAGCTTTATTGCAGTTTGTGCTTTTCCAGCGATTGCGAACGTGTCTATTTCGACCTTTATTTATGAACAGAACTCTCTGTTCTATCTGGCGGCGATCGCTGGCATCATCATTTCGATGGTGTTCAACTACGCGATGACGCGCATCTTTACGTGGCGCGTCAGCTAATGAACGGGCAAGGCCTGCAACTGCGCCATAGTCTTGCGCCCCCTAAAGGGCAAATTCGCACGGCCATCTTCTGGCTAGTCGCGATTACTGCGCTCTATCGTTTGTGGGGTGCGTGGTCGATTGATCTTGTGATTGGTGAAGCCTATTATTTGAGCTCTGCCCGCCAGCTTCATCTGGGATATTTTGATCAACCGCCAATTTTCATTTGGGTCATTTGGCTGACGAAAACACTTACCGGAAGTGAAGCGCCATGGCTTCTTCGCCTACCGTTCATCCTGATGTTTTCAGGTGCGACATGGCTGTTTTATCGCATTGGCGCACGGTTGCATTCCGAACGTGCGGGACTGTTCACCGCCATCATCGCCAATATCCCCATATTGTTCACGCTATCCATTGGGTCCTGGATGCAACCAGAGTCTCCTCTAACGCTGACTTGGCTCATCGTGGTTTGGCTATTGATGGACATTTTCTTCGGCCCTGAAAAGCGCACCCCACTTCGCAGCTGGATTTGGGTGGGCTTCTGGGTCGGCATAACCTTCATGACCAAATATCACGCGGTGTTTTTGGTCTATGGTACCGGGCTGTTTATTCTGATCAACAAAGATGCCCGCAAATGGCTGTTCCACCCCGGTCCCTATTTGGCCGTGTTGATAGCAGCGGTCATCTCGCTGCCCGTTCTCATTTGGAACATGCAAAACGACATGGCATCATTTGTATTTCAAGGCAGTCGCGCCTTTGGGGAAGCGTTCCACCTTGATTGGCTTTTGCGCATGATTGGCGGCCAGCTGATTTACATTACCCCCTGGATTGCATTGCCTGCACTTTGGGTTGGGTTGCGCGCTTTGTTCAAAGGTTCTTCGGGCATTTACCCTGCTGACACACCCGTTGGGATGAGCTTTTTCTTTCTCATGTTGGCCCACGGCCCCATACTCTTTTTCACAGCAGTTGCCGCATGGTCAGATGCCCAATTCCATTTTCACTGGCAAGCGCCGGGCTATATGATGTTGTTTCCCATATTGGGCGCAACTACCGCCATCGCGTTTAACAGGTTTCGTACCATTGTTGTCGCATGGTTTGCGATTGGTGCTCTTCTGAGCGCATTGGTGATGAGCGTATTGATAACCCATGCGATGACTGGGTGGGCGAGGGACTATTTCCCGCAAGGCGAGGACCCTACTGGCGGTGCGTGGCGTTGGCACGAACTTGAACAATATTTTGAAAATGAAGGTGTTTTTGACGCTGAAAACACGTTTATTGCGGGTTATTTCTGGATTGAATGTGGTCAAATCGACAATGTTGTACGTGGCCGCAAGCCTCTGGCATGTTTGGCGGATGACCCACGCAATACCGCGTTTAACATTGACTTGCTGGAGCATGCCGGGTCTGACGCCTATATCGCCGCCATTTGGCATTCTGATGAAAAGATAATCGCCAATCTCTCAAATGTGTTTGAGACGGTGGAACGTGTCGGCGAAGTGGACATCATGCGCAATGGGTTTCCCGCGATGCGGCCCGTCCGCATATTCAAAGCGCAAAACCTGTTGGCTGAACGAGAATGGCATGGTCTTGGCAGTTCTAGAGTTGAACTGACATTGTTGCCACGCACGCAGGTGGCAAAATTGTCTGGCACAATAGAACGTGACCCGGCCTCAACCCTTGAAATCGTCGACTTGTGGTTGGATGACGCTTTGGTAGGTACAATTTCGCTGACGGGCTGGAAGCAAGAGTTTGAGTTTGAGCCCGAACGCAATTGGGGTGTTGGGATGCGCAAATCGCAGCTTCGACTTGAAAGCAGGAGCGGGGTAGATATTCGCTTTGACAAACTGTCTGTGGTGTTTAGCGACTAAGCCCGATACGCGCGAAGCATGTAAGTATCGAGCGCATCCGAACTGGTAATCTCAAAGCCATTGCGCAAGTAAAAATCCTGTGCGGGGCTTTCATTAAGCACCATTAGGGTCAGGTCTTTTTGTAATGCGTTCGCATGTTCAATCACTTTGTCCATCATCAAGCGCCCAACGCCATGGCCCTGAAATCGCGGCTGAACATACAAATGGCCTAGATAAAGCCCGTCATCTTTGGGCATAACAGCATAGCAGCCAACCAGCTCATCGCCGTCGAGCACCAGCGTTGTGCATTCAGGCTGATATTCGTTGATGAAGCGTTGTCGTACACGCTCGGGGTCAAACCGACCCAAATGTTCCAAACTCGGACGCATCGCGTCAAGCCGAAGCGCAATCAGGCGCTCCAAGTCGGCCGAAGTGGCTGGGGCAAATGAATATACTATTTCAAAGGACATAAAAACTAAGCGGCGTTGCGTTCTTGTGCTTCAAGCTTTTCCCAAGACTGTTTTTTCCGGTAAATCGTCGATGGACTTATTTCGAGCGCAGCTGCGGCTTGCGAAATATTGCCGCCAAATGCGGCCAAAGCATCCTCGATGATTTTTTGCTCTTGCCGCCACAATGGCTGCATTTGCGCGACCGCACTCTGGGCGTGACGGTTTGGAATATGGGTGTTTGGCACGGGTGCTGGGGCTGTGACCGGACCAGCATTGGCTTCAACGTCCGCAAGGCGAGACATGCGCGATGTCACCAATTCGCCATCATGCATAACAACGATCCGGCGGATAAGGTTCTGTATTTGGCGCACATTGCCCGGCCATTCGCGGGCCATAAACTGGTCAGCGGTATCCCGATCAAATCCAAGAAAGTTTTTGCCCTCTTCTTTGGCGTAAATGCGCAAGAAGTTTTCTGCAATCGGCATAATGTCGGCCGGGCGCTGACGTAGCGGCGGCAAATGGATTGGCAAGACGTGCAGGCGATAAAACAGATCTTCGCGGAATTGCTTATCCGCGATCAATTGCATGGGGTTGCGGTTGGTGGCGCAAATGATGCGCACATCCAACTCACGCGGCATGGCTTCGCCAACCCGGTTGATCGATCCGGTTTGCAAAAAGCGCAATAGTTTTGCCTGCAAACTTAAATCCAGTTCGCCAATTTCGTCGAGGAAGAGTGTGCCATTGCTTGCAAGTTCAGCGGCACCTTCACGGTCTTCCATCGCACCGGTGAACGCGCCTTTTACAACGCCAAACAACTCCGTTTCCATCAGGTCGCGAGGGATCGCGCCGCAATTGATGGCGACAAATCTGCCTGCTGCACGAGGTGAACGCGCGTGAAGGGCTTCCGCGCAAACTTCCTTACCCGTGCCGCTTTCACCTGTAATGAATACAGGTGCGCTGGATGGGGCAATTCGGCCAATCTGTTCGTAAATGACTTGCATCTGAGCAGACGCACCAACAAAGCCTTCAAAGTCCAAAACTTCATCATTTGATTTTGGCTGGGCGAATTGACGTCGCTTGCCGTGGCGCACGGAAAGTTCTTCCAAACGCTCAAACAGCATGGTGGCAGAAACGGGCTTTGCAAAATAATCGTGCGCGCCGGAGCGCATGGCTGCAACAGCCATCGAAACCGAGCCGCCATCAGAAAGCGCGAGCACAAGCGAACTTGGTGCTTGGCTGGTCAGGCGCAAAAGAGCGGCCTCTGTATTTTGATCTAAATCGGAAATAGATGAGAAATCGCAGATAACAATGTCGAAACTGGCGGATTTCAAAGCGCTAAGAGCGGAGCGTCCATCGACCACATGCGCACAAGTCGCATCTTCTCCCCATTCCTTGGAAAGGTGTGCACCGCAGCTTTGAGCAACGCTATTGTCTCGGTCGACAACAAGCACTTGGGTAGGACATGACAAGCCATTTGCAACAGGCATTATGGCACTTCTCCCGATTCTGGGTCTTCAATTAGCATTCTTGCTTGTCCCAATATCCGCCAAATAGGGTAAACAAAGTGTGTGCAAGTGACCCATAATCGAAAATATTTCGCAATTCGGCTTATTCACATCTCATCATTGGGGCTCTTTGAACCTCACGTCGGAGATGCTAAGAGTGTAATCAACGGATTCTCGTTGATAAGGGAATGAACAGTCTTGCGTGCGATCGTTTTGTTTTTTGTGGCAGTTGCATGCCTAAGCATTGGCATTACAGCCTATTTTGCTTTGGGCTTTACGCTTATCGAGGCTTTTTTGGTCACGATCGTCGCGTTTCTGGCCAGTTTTGTGCTGGTTGAGGCGCTGTTTCGTCGCCGCACAGAGACCTATTTGGCCCAACAAACCGAAGAAATCGCGCGACAACTCTCAACAATTGCCAAAACGAATGAACTCGTGAGCGACCAAGTTGCTTTTCTTTCTAGCCTGAACATGAAAGACCGGTCTGACAATTTGGAAGCGGATGTTTCTGTTCTAGGCACCGTGGTGCGTCAACTGGCTGAAGCGGTTGCCGAAATGGAAGAATTACAAAATAGCACCGCGCAGGCTCAACCCCAAAATGTAGCCCCGATGGCGGCGGCTGGTCCCGACGAAGCGGAAAGCGGTGGGTTTGAAATTGTTCAAGGCACCCAACCTGTTGTTTCGATTGAAACAGTTCAGAAAGCGCTAGCGAACAATCAGATTGAGCAATATTTGCAGCCGATTGTGACCTTGCCCCAACGTCGCACCCTCGGCTACGAGTTGATGCCAAAGCTCTATACGGATGACGGTGTTCTGCACGATGCAGAAGATTTCCTACATCATGAAGATCAAACCGGCACAATTTCAGAGCTGGAGCAATTCCTCCTGCGCCAAGCCACCAATATCGTTCATCGGGCAAACATTACCGGCGAGCCGACAACATTATTTGTGCCAACGTCTAGCGCGCTGCTGGGCGACAAAGTGGCGTGCGAGAGCATAAGCTCAATTCTGCTATCAAATCGAGCGGTTGCGGCGAGCCTAATTTTGCAGATGCCAGAGGCATTGTATGAATCATTGAGCAGTTCACAACGGCAATCCCTTGCGGGACTGGTGAAGAACGGCGCCGGCATCTGCCTTGAAAATGTGCGTTCTCTGCGTTTGAGTTTCCAACAATTGTCTGATCGTGGCGTGCGGTACGTTAAAGCAGATGCGGCCAGATTTGTTGAAGATCCGCTCAATTACACTGATTTCCACCGGGCCGACTTGGCAGACTATATTGAACGGTTTGATATTGGGCTGATCATGGGCAATGTCACCAATGAGGACGAAGTTCTGGAATTGTTGGACGACAGAATTCCTTTGGCGCAAGGCAGTCATATTGCGGCTGCATCGCCGGTTCGTCCCGATCTAACAGGCGAAAAGAAATCCAATCGACGCGCCGCACGGTAATTCTGATAAAGGCTCTATTTACATGACAACGTCTATCGAACGGTGCGGCTTACGTGCTCTTGGCGATATGTTCAACGTCGCATTTTGCGATGTGTGGGGCGTTTTGCACAATGGTGAACGAGTGCACCAAAAGGCTGTTACCGCTTTGCAAAATTTCCGCCGCGCTGGTGCTGCAGTGATCATGGTGACGAATGCCCCAAGGCCGTCTGGTGAAATCAAAAGTGAGCTGCTGGCGATGGGCGTGCCCCAGGATGCTTTTGACGCATTGGTGAGTTCTGGCGAAGTAACCCGCGACCTCATCGCCGCTTATCAGGGCAAAACCATCTATCGACTTGGGCCGCAAAGTGATGATGGCCTTTTTGATGGCATAAACGTCAAATTTGGGCCGCTGGAGCAGGCCGACGCCATTGTGTGTTCGGATTTGGAATATGGCCGCACACCAGAAGATTATTCGGATGAAATTCTAGATTGGAAAAACCGCGGCTTGCCATTCATCTGCGCCAACCCGGATAAGTTCGTCGAAATTGGCGACCAGCTCATCTATTGCGGCGGCGCGTTAGCAGATATCTATGAGGAGGTGGGCGGCAATGTCATCATGGCCGGAAAACCGTTCCCACCAATTTATGAAAAAGCCAGCCAGCTGGCGCTTAAGACGCGCGGCATTGCACTGAAGGACCAAAAAATCGTTGCGATTGGCGATAGTGCGCGAACGGATGCAACAGGCGCTGCAAGAATTGGCGCGGGATTTTTCTTCATCTCGGGTTCAATTCATGCCCATGAATTGGGCGAGCTGAACGCACCAAATGAAGAAAAAATCAAAAAACTATTGGCCCCGACAGGCGCCAATAGTGTGGGCTATAGCCCATTTTTGGAGTGGTGAGGAAACTGAGCCGCTAAAACATGGCGTCGACGGCTTCTTGGTTGATGCCTTCGCCTTCGTTTGCTGGGCCCCGAACAAGCCGCGATTTATTGCGTTTTTCACTTTCACTGACTTTTGAAGCTACGGTCGTAATTTGATTGCTCTCAATCATATGACACAATAACTCAATGCGCTGTTCGATCACTTCCACGGTCTGAATGACCCTGGTGACGCGTTGGCCGGTTAAGTCTTGAAACGTACAGGCTTCAAAAATCGCCATCATGTGCTGTTCGACGGAAGTTGTGTATTCAGCCGGGTCAGTCTTGTCCGCCGCAACTACCTTTTCTGCGATATTCATGATGGTGTTTGTCGCCACTTCAGTCGCCGAAACAATCGCCGAAAGTTCTCGACCCATCTCTGGAATGCGGCGGGAGAAAATGTCGTCGGCACCAACTTTGGATAAGTCACCGCGCAGTTCCTCAATCGATTCAAGCATTTCCTTGAGCTCTCGATACATCGATTTATCAAGGCTGCGCACAAGAGGTTTCAGGGCAGAGGTGACTTTTTCTGCCATTGCGATGACTTCGCGCAGCGGAATTGGGTTTTCTTCGACCGTTTCCAACGACGCATTGTGATCCGGGATTGTGCCTGTTTCAGGTGCGACATGGTTCATTTACGCCACCTGCTGTTGAAAAACAGCCTCTATTTTGCCAAGCAATATCTCAGAGGTGAAAGGTTTGATGATGTAGTTGTTAACGCCAGCACGCTTCGCCGCGATCACATTTTCTGTTGCGCTTTCGGCGGTGATCATGATGAATTTGGTTTCGGCCGTTTCCGGATTGGAGCGCACGGAGCGCAACAATTCAAATCCCGTCATTGGCTCCATGTTCCAATCTGAAATAACAAGGTCATATATGTTGTTTTCAAATTGCTTCAACGCAGCCTGACCATCAGAGGCCTCATGCACGTCTTCAAAGCCAAGTTGTTTGAGTAGATTGCGCAAAATCCTGAGCATCGTTGCATAATCATCAACGATTAGAATGCGCATGTTTTTGTTTAACTCCATGGTTGGTCCCCATTACCTTTTTCCAACACGTACTCCCCAGATCATATCCGGTTGCCCTGAAATGGATGTAAACCAACCCCTGCGTGAAACTACATAGGTGGGGCGATGCGACTTCTGTAAATCTCGTGCTTGCAAAAATTCACACAAAAGGGCAGGTTGCAGCGCAACATTTGAAGTGTCTGCCTGTGAAGGCAAAAAGGATCAGCGCAACTATGGCGTTTTCAATTATTGAGGACCTTTCTCAGTTCCCTGCAGAATTGCGCGGTGCGGTAATTGCAATTGGTAATTTCGACGGCTGTCACTTGGGTCACCAAACGGTTTTTGCGGCCGCCCGGAATAAAGCTAAATCATTGGGCAAACCAGTACTGGTGCTGACTTTTGAACCCCACCCGCGTGATGTGTTCGCCCCAGAGCCATTTATGTTCCGCTTGACCGAGCGTGACCAGAAGGCACGACTTGTTGAAGCTCTTGGATTTGACGGCGTGATTGTGCTACCATTCAACAAAGACTTAGCGGGCAAAACTGCCGAAGAATTTGTGGCCGACTTCTTGGTTGATTCTATTGGCGTAAGTGCTGTTGCGGTGGGTGCCGATTTCCATTTCGGCAAGAAACGGGCCGGCACGCCAGACTTTTTGGCCAAGTCGGGTGCCGGACACGGCTTTGAAGTGAAAATTTGCCAAATGCTGGACGATCACGCTAAACCCATTTCTTCTTCGCGTGTGCGCGATGCTTTGCGGATTGGCGATGTTCCATTGGCCAACAGCTTGCTGGGCTATCATTTCTTCATCACCGGCGAAGTAAGCCATGGCGACAAACGGGGTCGCGAATTGGGATATCCAACCGCAAACATTTCCCTGTCGCCATTTGAAGGGCTGAAACTCGGGGTCTATTCGGTTCGGGTGTTGCATAATGGCAAACGGTATGACGGGGTTGCGGCCTATGGTCGTCGTCCTATGTTTGACAATGGCAAGGCGCTGTTTGAAACCCACATCTTTGACTTTAGCGGTGAGATTTACGGCGACAAACTTGAAGTTGCGATGACAAAATATTTGCGCGGCGAAAAGAACTTTGACGGCGTTGACCAACTGATCGCGGCGATGGATCAAGATAGTATTGATGCCAAGCAAAATCTAGCGACCGAAAAAGCATTGAGCCCCTTGGATAGTGAATTGGGTTTCTTTTGATTTTGCAGAGAGATAAGTAAGCGTTTATTGACTTATGGGCCCATTTTGCATTATTCGAAGTGACCGAAATAGAGTTTTTAGGCAAATGAACCCCACGTTCAATAAAAGCTTTGGCTATCAAGATGCGCAAATTAAACTGCGCTCTATAGCTAGTGGGGCATTCTATCCCATACCGCGAATTACCAGCCGGCCTTCGTAAGCTGGCGCAAATACGCGCAGCACGAAGTGTCGGATGACTTCAAATTTCGCCAACAGATTTGCTGGAGACAACTTTACTTAGGCGTTTCCCCCTCAAGATGGCGAGCAATTCGATTTCCAAAATACGGATCTGATCCAAAATGACCGATCAACAAGATGCTACCGATGCAGGACAGCCTGCAGAAAAAAAAGACTATTCTGACACGCTCAATTTGCCCAAAACTGACTTTCCAATGCGCGCTGGTTTGCCTAAACGCGAGCCAGGTTGGCTAAAGCGTTGGGAAGACATGAACCTTTATCATGACCTGCGCGAAGCCTCAAAAGATAAAGAGAAATTCACGCTGCATGACGGCCCACCATACGCAAATGGCAACATCCATATCGGCCACGCGCTAAACAAAATCCTCAAAGACATCATTGTGCGCTCGATGCAAATGCAAGGTTTCAACGCGGCCTATACGCCGGGTTGGGATTGCCATGGCTTGCCGATCGAGTGGAAGATCGAGGAAAAATATCGCGCCAAGGGCAAGAATAAAGACGAAGTGCCGGTCAACGAGTTCCGCAAAGAATGCAGAGAGTTCGCTGGCAATTGGGTGGACGTGCAACGCGAAGAATTTAAGCGCCTTGGCGTAAATGGTGATTGGGATGATCCATACATCACCATGAGCTACGACGCGGAAGCGCAAATCGCGCGCGAATTGATGAAGTTCTCGATGTCCGGTCAGCTTTATCGCGGCTCAAAGCCTGTCATGTGGTCTGTGGTAGAGCGCACCGCTTTGGCGGAAGCTGAGATCGAATATCATGATTACGAAAGTGACGCGATTTGGGTGAAGTTCCCCGTTAAGGCCGCTGGCGGCACCAATGATCAAGAAGGCTTGCTCGAACATTTGCTCGATGCGGCGGTCGTGATTTGGACAACGACCCCTTGGACCATCCCAACCAACCGCGCCATCTCTTATTCGAATTCTATTTCTTATGGCCTCTACGAAGTTACTGAAGCGCCTGAAGACAATTGGGTCAATGTGGGTGAAAAACTGGTGCTTGCGGACGCGCTGGCCGCAGACGTGTTTGCAAAAGGTCGGGTTGAAGCATTCAATCGCATTGCCAACGTGCCAGCAGATGTTTTGGCTTCTGTCGAATGCGAACATCCGCTTGCGGGCCATGCGGACGCTTATAATCATACAACGCCATTGCTTGATGGCGATCATGTGACCGATGAAGCCGGAACTGGTTTCGTGCATACAGCGCCGGGCCATGGTCGAGATGACTTTGAAATCTGGATGAACAATGCACGTCAGTTGGAAGCACGTGGCATTGATACGCGCATTCCATTTTGCGTTGATGATGGTGGTTATTACACCAAAGATGCACCCGGATTTGAGGGCGCGCGGATCATCGATGATAAGGGCAAAAAAGGCAAAGCCAACCAAGAGGTAATCACCGAGCTTGCCGCACGCGGTAACATGGTTGCCCGTGGCCGTGTGAAGCACCAATATCCCCATTCTTGGCGCTCTAAGAAACCGATCATTTTCCGCAATACGCCGCAATGGTTCGTCTATATGGATCGCGATATTGGCGGTGAAGGCGACACATTGCGTACGCGTGCACTCAATGGCGTCGACAAAACACGCTTTGTGCCTGAATTGGGCCAAAACCGTCTCCGCAAAATGGTCGAAGGCCGTCCTGATTGGGTGCTTTCGCGCCAACGCACTTGGGGCGTGCCGATCTGTGTTTTCGTCAAAGAAGACGGCACAGTTCTTAAGGACGAGAACGTCAACGAGCGCATTGCTGCAGCTTTTGAAGCAGAAGGTGCAGACGCATGGTTTGAAGACGGCTCAGCCGCTCGTTTCTTGGGCAGTGACCATGACGCCAATGAATGGCAAATGGTCACGGACATTTTGGACGTATGGTTTGACAGTGGTTCAACCCACGCCTTCGTTTTAGAAAAACGCGCTGACCATGCTTGGCCCGCTGACGTTTATCTTGAAGGTTCCGACCAACATCGAGGTTGGTTCCAATCTTCATTGTTAGAAGCATGTGGTACCCGGGGCGTACCGCCATTTAAAACCGTGATTACCAATGGCTTCACGATGGACAAAGATGGTCGCAAAATGTCCAAGTCTTTGGGCAATATCGTTGCGCCACAAGACATCATCAAACAATATGGCGCCGACATTTTGCGCCTTTGGTCAGCTTCGATTGACTTCACTGAAGACAGCCGCGTTGGTGACGAAGCAATCAAAACAACTGTGGATGCATACCGTAAAATGCGCAACACGCTCCGCTTCTTGCTGGGCAGCCTTGCTCACTTTGAAGAAGCAGACAAAGTTGATGCTGCGGACATGCCAGAGCTCGAGCAATATATGTTGCACCGGGTGGCGCAGTTGGACAAAGAAGTGCGTGACGCCTACACCAATTATGACTTTAAACGGGTGTTCTCAACTCTGTTTAATTTCATGACGGTGGACCTCTCGGCATTCTATTTCGATATCCGCAAGGACGCGCTTTATTGTGATCCAAAATCTAGCGTAACACGCAAATCTTCGCTCACGGTCTTGAACACGCTTTATGATTGCCTGACCGCATGGTTGGCCCCAATTATGGCCTTTACGATGGAAGAGGTTTGGTTGGAGCGTCATCCTGAGGATGGCTCGTCTGTGCATAAACGCCAGTTCCCTGATGTACCCGCAAGCTGGTTGAATGGCGATCTAGAAACCAAGTGGCAAAAGATCAGAAAAGTTCGCCGGGTTGTCACCGGCGCGTTGGAAATTGAGCGTCGCGAAAAACGCATTGGTTCATCGTTAGAATCTGCACCAGACATCTACATTTCTGATGCTGATTTGTACGTGGCGTTGCACGGCCAAGATGCGGCTGAAATCGCCATCACTAGCCAAGTGAATGTGCTGCAAAACGAAGGCCCAGCTGACGCGTTCCGCTTGGATGAAGTGCCCGGCGTTTCTGTGGTGCCCAAAAAGGCGACGGGCAACAAATGCGAACGGTCTTGGAAAGTGTTGCCAGAAGTTGGTACAGACAAAGACTATCCAGATGTAACTTTGCGTGATGCACAAGCATTGCGTGAATTGGCTGGAGCATAACAACATGAAGGCAAATTTCGCCCACAAGTCGATTTTTGCCTTCGTTCTGGCTGCGCTGATCGATCAGGTTCACAAATTTTACATGATCAAAGTGCTGGGCTGGCAGGGGGGTGAATATGTCACCGTCACGCCCTTCTTCGACTATGTTTTGGTCTGGAACCCCGGCATCTCATATGGCCTATTTGCAGCCATTCCTGCATGGGGATTAATCGCCATGATGCTGCTGGCATGTGCTGGGCTTACCTATTGGTGGGCGACATCACCCTCCAATTTGGTGCGTTGGGGGTTGGCGATTACCCTTGGCGGTGCCATTGGCAACATCATGGACCGGATTTTTTATGGCGCAGTGGCGGATTTCTTTTCGTTCCATGCGTTTGGCTATAACTGGTATATTTTTAACCTTGCTGATGTAGCAATTGCGCTTGGCCTTGCGGCTTTAGTGTGGGATATGTTTACGTCACGTGGCAGTGAAACCTAAAAAATGCCCCATTCTACCTTTAGCGGCAGTGGGGCAGTTACGAGCATCAAACAATGTTTGTCGATGAGTTAGAGTTAAGGACGCAACGCATGAGTGTTTCAAAAATCAATTGGTCGATGAAATCGGCAGGGCGTCCATTGCGGATCGTTGGCTTGTGCATCTCTGTTCTGGCTTTGGCTGCATGTACTACGGTTGAAGGTACAAACGCGTTTAAGGATGGCGAAACATTTGAGCGTGAAGTGCTGACCAGCACCGCGCAAGGCCTTGGCCTTATTCCTAAAGAAGCGAAAAAGGACGTGAAGTCCAAGCGTGCGCCATTAGTGTTGCCGAAGGACGCAAAGTTCCTGCCAATTCCAACCAGCAAAGTCGCTTCGGCTGAATTGCCAGAAGATAGTGATAAGGTTTTGCTGGACACAGAAAAACTCACCGCAAACGAAATTCGCCTATTGCGCGGCGCGCGCGTTGTGGATTTGAATTCTGCGACGCAATCTGGTCGCGCATTCACGCCAACAGAAATGGCTGAGATTGCACGCCGGTTCCGCGAACAGCGTGAAGCCTATGCTAAGGCACGAACAAGCGGCAAAAATCGTCCGCTCTATTTGCCGCCAGAACGCTACTTCACCAAAGTTGGCGGCGACGATTTGATTTGTTTGGCTGAAAATGGCGATTTGGTGCCTCTAGACAGCGCTTTGTGCCCCGCGGAGATACGTGCGGCATTGCAAGGCAACTAACAAACCGCTACACCGCGCCAACAGAGTTTCTCATTTCGGAGCCAAATGATGGCGACTGACAAAAAAAGCGCGCCTGAAAAATCGCGTGATGGCGAGCGGATCGCCAAGGTAATTGCCCGTTCTGGCTATTGTTCTCGTCGTATGGCGGAAACATGGGTCGAAGAGGGCCGCATTTCGGTCAATGGCAAGGTGATTAAAACGCCAGCTTACAATGTAACCGAAAAAGATCGCATTTCCATCGACAGCAATCCGTTGGCTAAAAAGGAACCCACTCGCATGTGGGCCTATTATAAGCCAGCCGGACTTGTGGTCAGTGAAAGCGACCCGGATGGTCGCCCAACAGTGTTTGAAGAGTTCGACAAAGCTGATTTGCCGCGTGTGTTGACCATCGGCCGATTGGATATCAACACAGAAGGCTTGTTGTTGCTGACCAATGAAGGTGGCCTCAAGCGCGTTCTGGAATTGCCAGCAACCGGATGGACCCGCCGCTACCGCGTGCGCGCCCATGGTCGTATCAGCCAAGAGAAACTGGATGAACTTAAAGACGGTATCACCGTTGATAAAGTTCACTATGGTCCAATCGAAGCCAAGCTGGAGCGCCAGCAGGGCGCTAACGCTTGGATTATCGTTTCGCTCAAAGAGGGCAAAAACCGCGAAGTCAAAAATGTGCTGGCGGCACTGGGGCTCGACGTTAATCGCCTTATCCGCATGTCATATGGTCCCTTCCAGCTCAATGAGATGAAGGAAGGCGAAATCCAGTCGATCAAGGCACGCGTGATCAAAGATCAGCTCAGCGCAAAAATCATTAAGGATGCTGGCGTCGATTTTGAAGGCGACACCGTTCAAGTGCAAAGCAAAGCGCCGACTAAGCGTGGTCAAAAACCAGTTCGCGGCAAACCCCATGGCCGTGTTGATCGCCCGGTGCGCCCAGTGCGCAAAAAGTTCGAACAAAAAGCACCCGTGGACGAGGGACCAAAGTCTCGCGTGTTGTTCGACGATGGGCGCGCTGAATTTATCGACACGCCTTTGACCAAAGAAGAACGCGAAGAGCTTAAGGCAAAACGCTTTGGCGGTAGTCGAGACGACGATCGTCGAGGTGGAAAATCTTTCGGTAAGCGAGACGACAAGTTCTCGCGGAATAAAGACGATGACCGCAGCAGCCGGAAACCGCGCCGTGAGCCTGAAGGCCGTGTCCATTCGGATACGAAACCAGCAAGCAAGAACAAATCATTTGAAGAACGCGGCGGACGACCACAATCGGCCAAAACGCGAGGCCCGCGTCGTGATGACCGAACTGCAAACGATCGCCGTGGCGCATTTGTAGCCCGAGAAGATGGATCTGCCCGAGAAGGCGCGTCAAACGCTCGCGGTGGCAGTTCTTCTGATCGTTCAGACACTCGCGGACGCAGCGGTAAGAGCAAAACATTCGTCTCTGCATCTCGTGATGATGGCCGAGGATATGGCAAATCCCGCACAGGTGGCAAACCAGGCGGAAGCAAATCAGGCGGCAATAGACCCACTAGTGGGCGCCCCACAGGCGGCAAACCGGCAGGTGGCAAACCTACAGGCAGCAGACCTGCGAGCGGCCGACCTACTGGCGGTAAACCAGCTGGTCGCCGCCCGGGAAATGCTAGCGCAAATTCGAACCCGAACCGTCGCGGTGCGCCGCCCAAAACACGCAAATAGCACACGAATATAAGGTTGAATGTATGCGCATTGTTGCAGGAAAATTTCGCGGCAAATCACTGCATAGTCCAGAAACGGACGAGATCCGCCCAACGTCGGATCGGGTGCGCGAAAACTTGTTCAATATTCTCGCAAACCATTTCGGCCCAACATTTCATAAAGTGCGTGTGCTTGATCTTTTTGCCGGCACTGGCGCGTTGGGTTTGGAAGCCCTTTCGCGCGGAGCCGAACACGCGACGTTTGTTGATACTGGCGTTGAGGCACGGGCATTGATGCGTGAAAATATTCAAGATTTTGGTGTTGCAGGCCAAGCCCGTATGCTGCGCCGTGACGCAACCGACCTTGGGCAAGTTCAACGCATTCCACCCTGCAATCTGGTCTTTTTGGATCCTCCTTACAATCAGGGCTTGGGCGAAAAAGCCCTCGCAGCTGCGCTCGCCGGTGGTTGGGTTGCAGACGACGCGATCATAGTTTGGGAAGAAGCAAAATCGGCGGAAATCACCATTCCTGATGGTTTAACTGAGCTTGATCAACGCAAATATGGCGACACTAAAATCTCTATTTTGCAGCGCTAAAATAAAATCAATCACATCAAAGTGAGGTGAGGGCGCGATTTTGCCCTCTTGCGGCCACGTTTCACATATGTAACATCACAAAACAAAGAAAAATATGGAGTTTGGTGACGTGAAATTCAACCGTAGAACAGCCCTAGTGACTGGTGCTAGCTTTGGTGCCCTTATGCTTGCGGGTTGCGACAACCCTGCGAACACAGAGGCCAACGCCCAAACTCAAGTCAATTCAGACAACACCGCATCAGGCGGCGAAGAAATTACCCGCACCGGCGATTTGATGAAGCCGCTCGGTTTTGAAGACAAATGGTTGGGCGACGAAAACGCCAAAGTCACAATCATTGAATATGCATCGCCTACTTGCCCACACTGCGCGACATTCCATACGCAAGTCTTCCCTGATTTCAAAAAAGCCTTCATCGATACGGGCAAGGTTCGCTTCTCAATGCGTCCGTTTTCACGCTCGATTTTGGACGCCGTTGTGTTCATGACAGCAGCTTGCGATGACCCTGCCGCCGACTATTACAAGCTAACCGGCGCATATTTTGAAACCATGCGTTCTTGGGCCACAAGTGAGAATTCCAAGGCTGCGATGGCTCAAGTGGCAATAAATAACGGATTTACACAGGAATCATTCGAAGCTTGCTTGACAAACCAAGAGCTTTTCAAAGGATTAGAGAAGACACGTAATCAAGCTTTGGAAGAATTTGGCTTGGACGCAACGCCGACATTTTATGTGAACGGCAAAAAGCTGGCTGGAGTAATATCGGTTGAAGATTTCGCCAAAGAGATCGACCCACTATTGTAGTTTAGCGCTCCTTCCGAATTTGGGGGCGCGATGAAGTTTTCGCGCCTTCGCCTCACAGGCTTCAAATCATTCCCAGATGCAACCGACCTTCATCTCGAACCGGGCCTAACCGGCGTGGTGGGGCCAAATGGATGTGGCAAATCCAATCTTGTAGAAGCTATGCGCTGGGTTATGGGTGAAAACTCATTCAAAAACATGCGCGCCTCGGGCATGGACGATGTGATTTTTGCGGGATCTGCAAATCGCCCGGCTAGAAACACTGCCGAAGTTACCCTTTTCCTCGACAATAAAGACCGCACCGCCCCGGCGGTTCTCAACAATTCCGACGAACTAGAAGTCACCCGCCGCATTGAGCGCGAGCACGGCTCAGTTTATCGGGTTAACGGCAAAGAAGTGCGTGCCCGTGATGTGCAATTGCTGTTCGCGGATGCGTCGACCGGCGCCCGGTCGCCGGCGATGGTGCGTCAGGGTCAAATTGGCGAACTGATTTCCGCCAAACCAAAACAACGCCGTGCGATTTTGGAAGAAGCTGCTGGCATATCTGGCCTACATTCTCGTCGTCATGAGGCGGAACTGCGATTAAGAGCTGCTGAAACCAATCTGGAGCGGGTCGACGACATCATCGCGGCCGTTGAAATCCAGCTGGAAAATCTAAAACGCCAAGCCCGACAAGCGACGCGTTATCGTGGCCTTTCCGGTGAAATTCGCAAAGCTGAAGCCACGCTTTTGCATCTGCGTTGGGTTTCGGTGAAGGTTAAAGAAAAAGAGACTGAGGCGAACCACGCGCGGCTTGGTTCGCTATTGGCTGACGCTACCCATCTGGACCTTGCGGCCAAGAAAAAGCTGGAGGCGTCTGACGCGCAATTACAGCCCCTGCGTCAAGCAGAGGCAGAGGCCGCCGCGACATTGCAACGGTTCAAAATTGCCCTCACGCAACTTGAAGAAGACGCCAAGCGTGCAAATCAACGCAAAAGTGAACTTGAAGGCCGTTTGGTACAAGTCAAAGTTGACGCACAACGCGACACAGATTTGATCGCTGAAAGCCAAGAACTGGTCACCAACCTTGACGAAGAAGAGGCCCAGCTCAACCGCGATGCGGCGAGTGCATCTGATGACAATGTCAAAGCGCAGCAGGATGCAGAGACTACAAAGAGCAAAGTGATTGCCGCTGAATTGGAGCTGCGTGAAAAATCAGACCGATTAAGCGAAATCCGCGCGCATAAATCCTCTACCCAACGCTCGCTTGAAGATGCAAAGACGCGGTTGGAAAAGCTGAACAAGCAACTCGTGGATGTTGCGGATGAGGCGGAACGGATCGTCAAAGCACTGTCGGAAGATAAGACGCTGCAAGCACGGCAAGATGCATTGGCCAACGCGCGCGCGGAGGCGGAACGCGCAGAAGCGGAAGCCGATAAAGCAGAGGTCGCAACCCGGCAAGCTGATATCGAGCTGACCGAAGCGCGACCTACCCTAAATGCCATTGAAGCAGAAATCACCAAGCTTGACGCCGAGGCCCAAGCCATCAGCAAAATGCTTGATCTACACGACCAATCTTTATGGCCTGCTATTGTCGACGCTTTAGAAGTAAAACAGGGCTATGAAACCGCATTAGGTGCGGCGATTGGCGATGATTTGGATGCGTCCTCTGATGAAGCGGCGCCGCTCTTCTGGTCAAAACCTGCCGACCACAGTGCAGATGCATCCCTTCCAAGCGGTGCTGAACCGCTAAGTCAATTTGTGACGGGGCCTGCTTTGTTGACCCGACGTTTGAACCAGATTGGCGTGATTGAAAAAGCGGATGGTGAGCGCCTGATGTTGGCGCTGAGCCCCGGGCAAACTCTGGTAACCCTTGAAGGCGATTTGTGGCGTTGGGACGGTTTTATTGCACGGGGCGATGCCCCAACGGCTGCAGCGCAACGATTGGCGCAACGCAACCGCTTGGCGGACATTGATGCGGAACGGCAGGTCCATGGGGTGAAGCTAGAAGCTGTGCGCGTAAATGTGCAGCAAAAATCAGAACGTTTGGCCGCCTGTCGCGAGCAAGAGCGCCAATATAGAGACATCTATAAAGAGGCCCAGCGGGCCATCAACGCGGCTCAGGCTGCAGTAGAAGCAGCCCAAAAGGGCTTAGTTGATCTCACCTCGCGCCGTTCTGCGTTAGAGGAAGCGACAATCCGGCTTAAGTCCAGCCGTGATGAAGTTGTGTTGGTGGTGCAAGACGCTGAAGCGTCATTGTCCAATATTGAAGACGATCAAGATTTGGCACGCGCCATCGAGGCGCAAAACGCAAACCTCACGAGATTGCGTGAGCAGGCAGACCAAGCTCGGTTGCGCTTAGCAGGGTTTGAAAATGCGGCCCGTATGCGCGAGCAGCGTTTGGGCCGCATCGCCAACGAGCGCGGGTCTTGGCATAAGCGCCTGAGCGACGCCCAAGCACATCTTGCTTCCTTGTCGTCGCGCCAGCAAGAAATTGAAACTCAGCTTGCAGAGTTACAAAGCGCGCCGGACCAGTTCGCCGACCAGCGTCGTGCGCTTGAAGACAAAATTGAAGACGCTGAATTGGCGCGTCAACGTGCAGCGGACCACGTGGCGAAGGCTGAAACCGAACATCGGGACCAAGACCGCGAGGCACGCGACGCGATTGCGGCCCTTTCAAAGGTGCGCGAAGAAATCGCCCGTATTGAAGAGCGCCTGAAATCGCTTGGTCAGCAGCGTTTGCAGGTCGAGCAGAATGTGGTTGAAACGCTCAATGTTAGTGCCAACCGCACGGCGGAAATTGCAGGTTTAAAACCCGAGCAGCAATTGCCAAATGAAAATGCGATTGAAGCCAAATTGGACCGACTGAAGCGCGAGCGCGAACGGCTGGGCGGCGTCAACTTGCGGGCCGAACAAGAAGCCACCGAAGTTCACGAAAAACTCGAAACCATGGTGACCGACCGAGAAGACCTGATTGCGGCCATTGCCAAATTGCGCACCGGTATTTCAAACCTCAATCGTGAGGGACGTGCGCGGCTTACTGAAGCATTTGAAAAGGTCAATGCGCACTTCAAGGAACTGTTCACCCAACTGTTCGGCGGCGGCACTGCGGAGCTGACCTTCATTGAAAGCGATGATCCGCTGGAAGCCGGTCTTGAAATCATAGCCAAGCCACCAGGCAAAAAACCGACGACTATGACGCTTCTCTCGGGTGGCGAGCAAGCGCTGACGGCCATGTCGCTGATCTTCGCGGTATTCCTCACCAACCCCGCACCGATTTGCGTGCTAGACGAAGTTGATGCGCCCCTGGACGATGCAAATGTCGAGCGTTTCTGCAACTTGTTGGATTCAATGAGGGCTAAAACCGAAACCCGCTTTGTGGTCATTACCCACAACCCAATCACCATGGCCCGCATGGACCGCCTATTCGGTGTCACCATGGCCCAACGCGGTATTTCGAATTTGGTTTCGGTTGATCTGACAACGGCTGAGACGTTCCTGGAAGCTGGCTAGCTTAGCTCTTTGGCCGGTTGGCTACGAACACCCCTGCAGCTGTTAGAACCACCCCGAACATCACCAAGTTGGTCGGCACTTCACCAATGATCAACCAGCCACCCAATGTGGCCAACGCAGGCACCAATGCGCCTACGGAAGCGGCTTGCGCCGCGCCGATCTGGTTGATGGCATAGCCATAAATCCACATGCCGACGAGACCTGCCAATAGGCCTTGGAAAACCACTTGGATCAGCAAAAATTCAAAAGGTGTTTGCCAAAAACCGTCGCCATGGAACACTAGCCAAATGCCAACAATCGCCAGTGCAGACCAGAAGCTGATGATGGCGGCTGCATGCAGGGGCGATAGGCCGCTTTTCCGGAAAGCAACGGAATAAATCCCCCAAAGAAATGCCGCGAACAGTAAGATGAGATCTCCGCCAATCGTGCTTTGCCCCATGGTCGCAACCGCGTCCCAGCCGATGAATATAATGCCACCAAAAATCAGGATAAATCCAAACATCATGGCAGCCGTTATGCGCGACCCTAAGAACAGCAATGCCAATAGGGCAACAAAGATCGGCATGGAGCCGGGGATCAAAACAGCGATATGAGAGACGGGCACGAAACTCGCGCCGAGCATGACAAAAAGCCCGAACGGCAATCCGCCACCTACAACCATCGCGCCAATCAGGATTGGATTAGTGTTGCGCGGGAAAATTCCTTCACGAAAAAGAACAGGGAGCAACACCATGGCTGGGAGTAAATAGCGGATGAGGGCCAAATCAAGTGCATCCACACTGGTGGTGACGCCAAACCGCGTGGCAACTTGCCAACCCGCGCCAATAAAAGCGGCACTCAGCGCCGCCAAAAAACCAAATAGTCTATTATTCATCTCAATGCTCCACTTAACATGGAAGCATTATTCCACTAATTGTGACGGCATGTCCTTGCGTTTTGAATTGCGGTACGGCAAGTTATTGGCAGAATATTGCGAGGAAGCTATGCCTTATATCGATCTTGATGCCATCGATCTGAACATCCTAAATGCGTTGCAGGATGATGGTCGGTTGAGCAATGCGGAACTGGCAGACCGGGTCGGACTGTCTCAATCTCCCTGCTTGCGCCGTGTCCGGCGGCTTGAGGCGGACGGGTTTATCAAATCCTATCGGGCGGTGATCGAACGCCAATCGGTTGGTCTTTCGTTGACGGTGTTCGCTGAGTTTACACTGAGCACCGCAACGCAAGAAGCGGCGGAAGAATTTGAAACCCAATTGTTACAGTTAGGCGAAGTGATCACTTGCCACATTTTATCCGGCGCCAGCGATTGCCTCGCAGAAATTGTGGTGCCAAATGTTGACGCCTATGAGCAATTGCTGCGCCAAAAGCTACGCCGTTTGCCCCATGTGCGCGACATCAGGTCAAACATTGCGCTTAAGCGGCTAAAGTCCGAAACGCCGATGCCGCTGACTCACCTTAAGCGTCCGCTGGATAAGCCTGATTGTTAGGTCGATTGCAGCACTGCACCCTTCAAATTCACTTTGAAGTTTATTGTCCGGCCCTCATGGTGAGCCCGTCGCACCATGGACATTTTGCCCTATGGTTTCATCCTTCGACAGGCTCAGGATGAAAGTTGGGGTTAGGGTAGGGTTGAATATCGTGTCCTCTGCTCTCCCCCCACCCTTAATCCCTCCCCACGAGGGGGGGGAGACTATTCTCGGGTTATCCGTTGGGCTGTGAGGGAGCAAAATGTTCGGCGTCCATCTAGTTATTGTGGGGCACCAACCGGCGGGGGTCCGGGGAAAGCCCGCAAGGGCTGACGGCGGCGAAGAAAAGCAGCGGGGGTGTCGGGCCAGCCTGCGCGGCGTGAGCGCCAAAAAAAAATGCTGAGCGCAGCGGCCAACGGCGGCGGGAAAAAAAGCGGCGGGGGTGCCAGGGTCGGGAGCGCAGCGACCAACGGCGGCGGGAAAAAGGGTTACCGCCGCCCAAACAGTTTCTCGATATCCACCTTGCTCAACTCCACATAAGTTGGTCGGCCATGAATACACTGGCCCGAATGAGGTGTCGCCTCCATTTCGCGCAGGAGCTTGTTCATTTCCTCGGCCCGCAGGCGACGGCCTGACCGAATGGACCCGTGGCAGGCCATGCGCGCGGCGATTTCTTCCAGCCGTTCCATGACGACGGAGATATTATCCCACTCGGCCAATTGGTCGGCCACATCATGAACCAATTTATGTACATCTGAATTGCCCAGCAGGGCGGGTGTCTCATAAATAGCGATGGCGGCAGGGCCGAACCGTTCTAGCCCAAGGCCCACATTTGAAAGCGCTTCCGCTGCATCTTCGAGGCGGGTGCAGTCCTCTTCGGGCAGGTCAATGACAACCGGGATCAGGTGTTTTTGCGCGGGGACGGGGCCGTCATTCAATTCAGCTTTGAACCGCTCATAAACCAGCCGCTCATGGGCGGCATGCTGGTCAACAACAATCAAGCTGTCTTCTGATTGAGCGACGATGTAATTCTCAAACAATTGAGCGCGGGCGACCCCAAGTGGGTGTTCACCTGTTTCCATATCTTGGCTGGCGGCGATGTCAGCTTGCTGTAAGTCTTCCATTCGAGCGCTGGGCACATTTAGCCCATCCATGCGCGGCATTTGCGGCGGCATAGCGGAGGGGCGATAGCCGTAATCTCCTTGATATTGCATGGTACGTTCAACTTGCGGGTCAATAGAAGGTTGGCCATTTTCGGACATGCCAAAAGGAGCGGGGCCTTGAGTAGGAGCTTGACCAGCAACGCCGGGTTGGAACGCCGCCAATGTCGCATCCGACACGGTTTTGGACGCTCGAAAACCTGCTTCATCCAACGCATTCATCAATCCGCGAATAACCGCTGCCCGCACATGCCCGGGATCGCGAAACCGCACTTCAGACTTTGCCGGGTGCACATTCACGTCTAAATCGGCAGAAGGCATGTCGATGAAAATTGCGACAACTGGAAATCGATCCCGATGCAAAAAGTCCGAATAAGCACCGCGGACGCCGCCGAGCAAAACTTTATCCCGCACCGGGCGGCCATTGACGAAGTAGAATTGAGAAAGCGAATTGGCTTTGGTGTAGGTCGGCAATGCCGCCATACCGCTGACATGAACCGGACCGCGTTGATAATCAATTGGCACTGCATTTTGCGCAAAATCATTGCCCATGATCTGGCCAAGGCGGTTTTTCGCGGCGCTGTCGCCAGATTGCGCTGGCCAATTGGTGGTTTGTCTGTCCGAACCCTGCAACACAAATTGCACGTGGGGCTCGGACATGGCCAATCGGCGCATCACGTCGGTGATGGCATTCGCTTCAGCCCGGTCAGACTTTAAGAATTTTAGACGGGCTGGCACATTCTTAAACAGCGATTTCACTTCAACCATCGTGCCGTGGGGCATTGGGTTGGGCGAAATGACGATTTTTGGTCCATCAAAACTTAGCCTCAAACCAAGTTCTGCTTCTTTGGAACGTGTGGAAATGTTCAATTCAGATACGGCGCTGATCGAGGCTAAGGCTTCGCCGCGAAACCCGAGTGTGCGGATGTCGTCTAGTTCATCATCCTGCAGTTTTGAGGTGGCGTGGCGCTCCACACTCAGGCGTAAGTCAGCTTCTTCCATGCCGTGGCCATTATCCTCAATACGGATGAGGGATTTGCCGCCCGCGCTGGTGGTCACGCTAATGCGGGTAGCGCCCGCATCAAGGGCGTTTTCCACCAATTCTTTGACGATGCTGGCCGGGCGCTCGATAACTTCGCCAGCTGCAATTTTGTTCACCAAATCGTCGGGCAATTGCCGAATGCGCATGTGCTGATTCTCCTATTGGGAACAGCCTAACGCTGATTTTGATGCTTTGCATCTGTCCCCATCTTATGGCAATGCTTTTGTGCACAAGCAAAATGGCCCCATGACCAAAAACGAAATCAAAACCAGCAACCAAACGCCCAAAAAAACGCCCATGCAAATCGCGCTGGAGCTCGCACAGGACGCGGCCAGCAACGGCGAAGTGCCCGTGGGCGCAGTGGTGGTGCATAATGGTGAGGTGATCGCCAAAGTCGCGAACCAAATGAAGGCGCTAGCTGACCCCACGGCACATGCGGAAATGTTGGCGATTAAGCAAGCGCTGAAAATTGTTGGCACTGGGCGGCTAGCCGAATGCGACCTCTATGTAACCCTTGAGCCATGCACCATGTGTGCTGGGGCAATCGCCCATGCGAAATTGCGCCGGGTCTATTATGGTGCGGATGACCCCAAAGGCGGGGCCGTGGATAATGGGGTACGGTTTTTCGCCCAAGATACATGTCACCATGCGCCCGAGGTCATATCGGGCCTAGGGGAGGTTCAAAGCGCTAAACTGCTGCGAGCGTTCTTTGCTGCCCGGCGATGAAGGCTTCGACTTTTGCTTCTAGTTGGTACTTGAAACGATCTTTTATCGCGTCACCTGCCGCTAAAATTTCACGAACCCGCCAAAACTCATAAGCACCAATCGCGCCGACATTTGGCTTAATGTAAATGTCTGGCGGGTAAGCACCGATCATCTGTGCGGTGATTGCATGCATCATGATTTGCGCCGCGCCCATGCCGATATCAATAGTGGATGGCGTTGCCTCAGGGTCATTTAACATTGGATCGCCGTTCACGTCGACGCCAATCAAAATGTCCATGCCTTGGCTTGCACAATCTAGCGGCAGCGGGTTGACCACGCCGCCATCAACCAGCAAGCGCCCCACATGCGTCACCGGTTTGAAGAGGCTCGGAATGGCAATGGAGCCAGCCAAAGCTTTGTCCAGCCGTCCTTTGTGGAACACTGCTGGATGCCAAGAACGGTAATCTGTTGCGACAACTTTTAGCGGAATTTTCAGCTCGCGAAACCGATGCGGAAATGGCTGTGGGGAAAATGAGGCAAGAACCCGCAATGCGTCAAACTGCATCGAGATGCCGTTTTGGAACATCTCTCGAATGTCATAGACTTGGGTTTTCCAAAGCCTAGAGCTTAAGGCCCGCATGGTGCCCAATACTTCAAATGCATGTTCGCGAATTTCGCTTCCCGTCATGCCGGAAGCCCAACCTGCGCCAATATACGCGCCAATAGATGTGCCTGCGATCAGACTTGGTTGTAAACCCAGTTCATCCATCGCCTCAATTACCGAGATGTGGGATAAACCGCGTGCTGCGCCACCACCTAGTGCGACGCCAATGCGAGGACCATACTCGGTCATCATAATCGTCACCCAATACTACTACTCAACTCAGTTCAGCATATCATCGCATGGTTAATAATTCTGCGCCACTGTTGCTCAGTTGAAACACTCAATGTGCTAAGTGTGCGACCATACTCTGCAAAAAACAATCCTACTTGAGTACACATTTCCATATGAATGAACACATCCCTGTGAAATTTGACGTGAACGTTGCGCGCGCAAAAGCGCTTGTGGCAGACCAATTCCCAAGCTGGTCTGACCTGCCAATTACCCACCTTGAAACAGGAGGCACAGATAACGCTTTGTTTCGGCTGGGAACGGACAAAGTTTTGCGGTTTCCTCTTTCTTCCCTGTGCGGGCAAGCGTTGGAAAAAGAGATCGACATTGTCCCAAAATTTGCACAGCTAAATTGTGCAGTGCCAAGCGTCGCGGGCGTCGGCAAACCAAGTGCAAGCTTTGATGCGACATGGGCTATTTACGATTGGATTGAAGGCAAAGATTGTAGTGCCAGCACCGCCAAGGAATTGACTGCCATCGCAGTTGATTTGGCCACCACCATCAAACAAATGCGACAGATTGCGCCGGAACAAAGATATTTGAGCGGCAAGCAAAATCATGATCGCGGCATACCGTTGGTAGAACTGGATCATGTTGTTCAGCATGCAGTAAATGTTGTTTCGGACGAATTTGAACGCGAACGTGTGTTGCAGCTGTGGCAGCACTCATTGGATGCGCCGAAATTCGAAGGCAATCCGGTTTGGCTGCACGGAGATTTACATGCAGGCAATCTGCTAGTTGAGGAAACGGGCAAGTTTTCTGGCGTGATCGATTTTGGCCTTGCCGGATGTGGCGACCCTTCAGTTGATCTGCTGCCTGCATGGTGGTTGTTCAATGCTGACGGGCGCGATCGCTTCCAATCTGCAATGCTAGTTGATGAGTCCGAGTGGGCACGAGGGCGTGGCTGGGCGTTATCAGTCGCCCTTAATGCTTATCAATATTATCGCGGGTCAGACAAAGTGCAGCTCACACAAATGTCTCGGCGGGCGATTGTCCGACTGATTGAAGAAGCGGCTTAACCCCGCTCAATCGCCCGCCATGCGATGTCTTTGCGGCAAAAACCTTCGGGCCAATCAATCTTATCAATTGCAGCATAGGCACGGTCGCGGGCTTCTTGAACGGTGGTGCCTTTAGCGGTGACGTTGAGAACACGGCCTCCAACGGCCAATAGTTTGTCGTCTTCGAGTTTGGTGCCAGCGTGGAACACTTTGACGTTTTCATCGTCGATTGTGTTCAGGCCTTTGATCTGTGTGCCTTTGTCGTATGCGCCGGGATAGCCATCGGCGGCCATCACGACCGTTAGGGCAACGCCATCGTCGAATTTTGGTTGTTCTTCGTTCAATGTGCCATCGGCACAAGCTGTGAGAAGTTCAACAATGTCGGACTGCAGCCGCAACATGAGCACCTGACATTCAGGGTCACCAAAGCGCACGTTATATTCTATCAGCTTTGGCCCTTGTGCAGTGATCATCAATCCAGCAAACAAAACGCCCGTGAAAGGCGTACCGCGGGCGGCGAGGCCCTTGATGCTCGGTTCGATAATTTCATTGCGGGTGCGCTCCAGCATCTCGTTCGTCATCACCGGCGCGGGGGAATAGGCACCCATGCCGCCTGTGTTCGGACCCTCATCGCCGTCAAAAGCACGCTTATGGTCTTGGGCCGACGGCAATAAAACAACGCTTTCGCCATCGCTTAATGCGAATACACTTGCCTCTTCACCAATCATGCATTCTTCGATGACAACAGATGCACCAGCATCACCGAAGGTGCCGTCAAAACAATCCCGAACGGCAGCTTCGGCCTGTTCCATTGTTTCTGCAACGGTGACACCTTTGCCTGCAGCCAAGCCATCAGCTTTGATGACAATCGGTGCGCCTTGGGCGTTGAGATATTCAAGGGCCGGCTCAAGCGCATCGAACTTTGCGTATTTCGCCGCCGGAACATTCATTTCATCGCACAATTGATGGGTGAAATATTTGGACCCTTCAAGCTGCGCCGCCGCCTGAGAAGGCCCAAACACTTTCAATCCACATTCACGCAAAATATCAGAAAGACCGTCAACCAATGGCTGTTCTGGGCCTACCACCACGAATTGGACATTCTCTTCTGCACAAAATTCTGCAATTGCGGCATGGTCTTCAATATCGAGTTGAACAATTTGTCCACATTCATTCATGCCCGCATTGCCGGGCGCAATGAATAGGGTGTCAGCGTGCTCAGATTTGGAAATCGCCCATGCCAATGCATGTTCGCGACCGCCAGAACCAATCAATAAAATGTTCATGAAAACTGTCCAGATTTCTCGTGAGTTGCCTGTTGCGCTGCCATATCATGTTGATGGGATCACGTCACCCTTGACGCGCCTAAATTTCCGTTGCACCTGTTGATCATGGATGAACTAAAGAGCAATGCCCACGAATTTACGGTCGCTGAAATTTCCCAATCGTTGAAGAAAACGGTTGAGGATAAATTTGGTCATGTTCGTGTGCGTGGTGAAATTGGCGGCTATCGTGGTCCGCATGCGTCGGGGCATGCCTATTTTGGGCTTAAGGACGATAAAGCCAAACTCGATGCTGTGATTTGGCGTGGCGTTTTTTCCAAATTGGCGATCAAACCCGAAGAGGGTATGGAAGTCATCGCCACCGGCAAGCTGACTACCTTCCCTGGTTCATCAAAATATCAAATCGTGATCTCGCATATTGAACCAGCGGGCGCGGGCGCCTTGATGGCATTGCTGGAACAGCGCCGCAAGCAATTGGCGGCTGAAGGCTTGTTTGATGCTGGGCGTAAAAAAGAGCTGCCCTATTTACCCCAAACCATTGGGGTGATCACCTCGCCAACGGGGGCGGTTATTCGTGATATTTTACACCGGCTGGATGATCGGTTCCCCACACATGTTGTAGTTTGGCCGGTTCGCGTGCAAGGCGATACCTGTGGACCTGAGGTGGCCAACGCAATTGATGGCTTTAACGCGATGACGGCTGATGGGCCGGTAAAGCGGCCTGATCTGTTGATCGTTGCACGCGGAGGCGGTTCGATTGAAGACCTTTGGGGTTTTAACGACGAAATCGTGGTGCGTGCCGCCGCCAATTCAAAAATACCTCTGATTTCTGCCGTTGGCCACGAAACTGACATAACCCTAATCGATTATACGTCGGACAAACGCGCACCGACACCAACTGGTGCAGCGGAAATGGCGGTGCCGGTTAAAGCTGAACTAGTCAATTACGTCGAAGATTTGGGATCGCGTACCCGAAACGCGCAATTGCGCACGCTCTCAAACTTTAAAGACAGGATGCGAGCGGTTGCCGCTGCCATGCCGAAAGCGCAAGAATTGACGGCGACAGCGCGACAACGCCAAGATATGGCGACATTGCGCTTGGGCAACGCGCTCACCCAATTTGTGCAGCAAAAACGCTCGAAACTGGGCGCGCTTGCGCCGCGTGTTTCTGCCAACGCACTTGAACAAAAACATAAAAATCTACATGAGCGATTGAATACGTTGAATGCGCGATTGGATCAGGGGCTGAAGCAACCCACAAGTCGAGCCCGATTGCGCTTAGAGCCGTTGGCGAAAGCGATGACACCAGCTTTCCAACGCCTACTAGATAAACGCGAGGCGGTTTTGCAATCCCAAGCGAAATTGCTGAATAGCTTAAGCTATAAAGGCGTTTTAAGCCGGGGCTACGCTTTGGTGTTGGATGGTGACGGCCAAGTCTCTCGGTCTGCCAAGGCCTTGGAACAAGGCGAGGGCGTGACCCTGCGCTTTAACGACGGTGACGTCGGTGCAACTATTTCTGATGCGCCACCCACGCCTAAACCCAAGAAACCGGCTAAGCCTAAATCATCAAAAAATGATGACGGGCAGGAAAGCTTGTTTTGAATAATGAAAGCTTATTTTGATTTTTGCGTTTGCCTCTCCTATATGAATAGGCAGATAAGAGGACACAATGAACATACTTGAACCCGGATTTGGTCAGCGCGAAGCAAAATTGCGCTATTTGGATGCAGATTTCTCCGTTATTCAGCCCGGTCATTTTGTGACTTGCGCGGTGACAGGCCGAAAAATACCGCTTGAAGATCTCACATATTGGAGTGTTGACAAGCAGGAACCCTATGCCGATGCAACGGCATCAATGAAAGCAATCTCAGGCGGCAAATAACGCCGAATTGGTAAGTGATGCGTATCCTTCTAATTTCCAACGGCTATGGCGAAGACGCCATGGCGGCAGTGCTGGCCAAAGAGCTTGTCAAAACCGCTGAGGTGGAGGCACTGCCAACCGTTGGGCTCGGGAAAGCCTATGATGGCATATGTGAAGTCGTTGGCCCGCGCGGAAAACTGGCAAGTGAAGGGCACCGAAAAATTGGCTCTTTGCTGAAAGATTTTCAGAATGGTCTCGCCGTCACCGCGCTAAAACATGTTAAATTTATGCGCGCTCAACGCGGACGTTGGGACAAAATTATCACCGTGGGCGATATGATCGGCCCATTGATGTCGTTTGCTGGCGGTCAAAAAGTTGATCTGCATATCGATGTCTATAATTCTGGCTTTGCCCGACATTATTCTGCCATTGAAAAACAGACTCTGAAACGTTCGGTGAAAAAGGTGCTGTGCCGAGATGATATTTTGGCGGGTGCATTGCGGGCAATCGATATGGATGCTGGCTTTGCTGGCAATCTGATGATGGATACAGTGCCAGGCCTGAAAATTGACGTGTCGGCCTTAGTTCAAGATAAAACGGCGATCACATTGCTGCCGGGCAGCCGCGAGGGCGCGGGCAAACTGTTTCAACTGCAAATGGATGCCATAAGTCGACTTTCGTCCAAATACCCGCTGACATTGTTTGTGCCAATGGCACCAGGTGTTGAAATCGCCCCGTTGCTCAAGCGCGCAAATTTGAAGCTGGTGGATGATGAGCCGCTTGGAGATGAACATCTTGCCATCGCCATAACTCCAGACGGCACCAAAGTTCACTTTTTCGATAAGGGCATCGGTACTTTGGCGGAAAACTCATTGTTTGTCGTCGGTCAACAGGGGACCGCGATTTTCCAAAGTGCCGGATTGGGCACCCCAGCGATTGCTATCGTATCTGACGATTCGCGGAAAGCTCGAGTACAACGCAATGAGAGATTGCTGGGCGAAAGTCGGATTAGTGTGGAACAAGATGTTGGCATGCTAACGCGCAAGCTGGAAATATTTCTGAGCGATCCGGCAGCAACAAAAGAACGTGGAAAAATCGGTATTGAACGCGTCGGCCCGCCCGGTGCTTTGGACGCCGCGGTGCGGATAATTCTCAACGCCTAAGAACTTGGATCAGTCTTTTTTATCCGCCAACTCAAATGCACGCGCAGTCGTGCGATCGAGCTTCATCGCGAGCTCTTTGGAAAAGGGCTCCAAATCCTTGGCGGTTCGGGGGACATAAATCGGCTCATCAATACAAGCTGTCATGCGCGAGAACGGGTGATTGATCTGCATCTTATCCCAAACTTTATCCAAAACCGTGCGGCGTGAGCTGGACACCGCATAGGGGATAATGGGACGCCCAGAAAATCTTGCCAGTAGCGCGATGCCGTCGCTGACCTGTCTACCGGGCACCGGCGGAATATCGGCGGTGATGCCAATAGACTGCCCACGTTTCATTTCACGCAGCATTTCGCGCATTGCGGCCATGCCGCCTGTGCCTTCATCCTGTTTAAAGCTTGCGCCAGACCCATCAATGCTGGAGCAGCCAAAGCTTTGTGCAGCAGCGGCGACGATTTGCCCGTCTGGGTGACGAGATGTCAGGATGGAGAGTTTTTCAGCAACTGGCACCAATTTCATGCCCAGCATGCCCTGGCCGTGCCAGCAGCAAAAAATGGCGGGCATTAGATCAACTGAAATATCATGTGCATTTGGCGGGTCGTAAACAAATTTCGACGTTGCGGATGTAAACCGCAAATAGCCACCAAGCACGTGCCAACCCAAAAAGCGCCGGAAAGCAGGGCTATTGAAGAAGCCCGTTTTTTCGGGGTGGTCGATTTGATTTGCCATAAACTGTTTACTTTGAACCTGGATCAAGCAGGCGGTGCAAATGCACAACGAAATAGCGCATGTGTGCGTTATCGACGGTCATTTGTGCTTTTTGTTTCCAAACGGCACATGCCGCTTCGTAATTTGGATATACACCGACAATATCGACCTCATCCAAATCGCGGAAGGTCATTTCGTTGATGTCTTCTAGTTCGCCACCAATCACAAGATGAAGCAGCTGTTTGTTTTCTTCGCTCATAAAGTCCCCACATTACTCAAAAGCTATTCGGTTACTGGGCATCCATATATATTGCGCAGCACCTCATGGATGTCGTCTTTTAAACTGTCCTTCGCCATCGCCGCAATAGCGCCGTGACGAATTTCTCGTTTGTTAAATGTCGGCGCGCCGCAACACACATCTTCAAGAACAATACCGCACTCCCCAAGGATGAGATTGGCAGATGCAATATCCCAATCTTGAGCGCCGCGCCTTGATATTGCAATGTCCAACGCGCCAGTTGCGACTTGAACAAGTTTTAGGGCAAGCGAGCGAATGGCTGGGCCGCGTGTATAGGAAATGCCGCGTGCATCCAACTCACGGTGAACGGCGTCGGGTGCGGGCATTATCGGCCCATCGGTGCCAATGCGAGGACATCTAAGCAAGGGTCTGCCATTGAGGTAGGCACCACCATCAAGGATCGCTTCATAAAGCTCATCGCGGATGGGTGCATAAACGACACCGGCAATGGTACGGCCGTCTTCTACAATAGCAATGCAAATGGTCCAGCTATCGTCGCCGTGCAAATAGCCGCGCGTTCCATCAATCGGATCGACGACAAATACGCGCTCGCGTTCCAGCCGATCAAGATCGTCTGCGGTCTCTTCACTTAGCCAGCCATATTCTGGGCGCTCAGCGAGAAGGGTGGCCTTCAAATAACGATCCACCGCATAGTCGGCCTCAGTGACAGGAGATGAATTTTCTTTGGTCCACGTTTTTACATCTTGACGAAAAAAGCCTGTCGCGATGATCCCGGCGCTCACGGCTGCACTGCGGATCAATTCCAAATCTTCTTCAATTTCCAAGACACTTGGTCGCGGCATTCAATGCTCCTAGATAGCAGAACTGGCTCAAACTGCCCGGCAGACTGATATGTGACCTTTATATAAGGTGCAACCATGCCTTTTCGGTTAACCGGCTCTTACACCCGGTCATAACCTGCTAACCCTCTTTGAAACAACGAAAATTTAACCGCTTTTTTTAAGTAGATGGGAAAACCTCGTCTGTAAGTTGGGCCTCAACAAAGAGAAGCGAAATAAAAAACAAGCTCTCGTGTTAACAGGAAGGCACCAACATGCTGCAAGGCACAACAATTAAAGGATCCAACGTGATCCTATTCGCGAAGAACGGTCAGCCAATGCCCGAGCTTCGCCCCGCAAACGACAACGCACCAAAAGAGGATGTGAAAACTGTAACAGTTCGCAAAACTCTTTCTAAAAGCGGCGTCCCAATCAAAATTAAAGTCCCTGTGACTGAGTATATTGGTGTTGCTGTGGCAACGACCATTTCAGAAGAGGGTGTTTTGACCAGTTCAATCGAGTTGGTCCACACTGACAGCGGCTTGAACTACAAAGTTTTCGAAGAAGAGGGTAACCGCGCAGTGGTTGCTGAATGGCAAAATTGGGGCAAAAAGCTTTCATTGCCATTGTTCATTCGCGCTGGAAACGGTGAGATGGTGCCATATACACAGCAAGTTGGCGGTGTATTGCTTGGCAACGAAACTAGCCGTCGCAAATTTGCGCCAGAGGCTAATCGTCGTCCACGTTTCCTCAATAAACGCAAGCTCGGCTTGGTCTCAGGCTAGGGTCTAGACCCTAATCACCTAAATGCACTTTGGGTTGCGATTTTGAAGTCTCCAAACTCAAAATCGGTATTCGATGAATAAACTAAGTGCTAGTGCCAGCCCGACCCAATGATTTGCTTTAAACCGGACGAGGCAGTTTATGCCCTCGTTCGGTTTTAGCGTTACGATCTGCCAAAGCAAAAGTGCAGGCACAACCCATATGGCGTAAAGGAATACCTTTCCGACCCCCGCGCCATCAACCGCAAACCACCACAAAATCAATGCGCCGACATAAAACGCGGCGGTGATTTCGCGTGCATAATTGCCGAATAAGCGTGCGGTAGATTTAACGCCGATCATGGCATCATCTTCGCGATCTTGCAGCGCATAGATTGTGTCGTAACCAATGGTCCACAAAATAGAACCCGCATAGAGCCAAAAAGCAGGGTAGTGCAGTGTGCCGAACATGGCCGCCCATCCCATCAACGCCCCCCAGTTGAACGCAAGACCCAAAAAGAGCTGCGGCCAATAGGTGATCCGCTTCATAAAGGGATAAATCACCACCAGAATGAGCGAGGAAACGCCCAGCAACTTCGTAAAATCGTTGAATTGGAGCAAAACAACCAAGCCAACTAGGCATTGAATGACCAAAAACATGAGGGCTTGTTTGACGCTGACTTGCCCTGCGGGGATCGGTCGCGACCTCGTACGTTCAACCTTGTCGTCAATATCGCGATCAACAATATCATTCAACGTGCAGCCCGCGCCACGCATGGCGGCTGCACCAACAAAAAACAGAAACAGATAGTAGAAAGAAAACCCGGTTTGTGGGCGGGCGACAGCGGCCAAACCGAGAGCAAAAGCACAAGGCCAAAACAATAACCAAATGCCAATTGGACGATCAACACGCGCAAGGCGCAAGTAAGGACGAGCTATGGCGGGGGCGTAAAGATCGACCCAATTTTTGGCGCTGGCGTCAGCTACACGTTCAGTTTTTGGTTCACTCATGGTCACAATTTCTGTATCAGCGTCTAACAACGCTAATAGGTGTTCATCAATTTTTAAGCAAGTAAAGACCCCAAATCGGAACCTAAGCCAGTCCCAATGCCACGCCATCACAAAAATCTAAGCCGACTATTTATCGAAACTGATCTCTCCCCCGATGGACAGATCAAGTTGGATAGGTCGCAAACCAACTATTTGCTCAATGTGATGCGCAAAAAGGAAGGGGATCACCTGATTCTCTTTAACGGGCGGGACGGCGCTTTCTTAGTGCAGATTGCAGATCCGCATCGCAAGGGCGCATTGCTGTCCATATTGGTACGGGTCGCGGAACAGACCCCAGTTTCAGACTTATGGTACATGTTTGCGCCCTTAAAAGCCGGGCGCCTTGACTATATGATGCAAAAGGCCACCGAAATGGGCGTTGGGCATTTGCAACCCGTTTTAACCCAACATACCCAGATGGTTGGTCGGTTAAAGCTCGATAAAATGCGTGCAAATATTGTCGAAGCCGCAGAACAGTGCGAAATTTTGAATGTGCCAGAGGTCCACGAAGCCATTGCGCTAGATCAATTGCTTGATCAATGGGATCGGCTACACTCAGATCGTAAATTGGTTTTTGCGGACGAAGCAGCGCCAGCGGGCAGCGCTTCTGATCGGCTTTTGCAACATAGGGATGCACCTATTGCTGTGCTTATTGGGCCCGAGGGTGGATTTTCGGACGCAGAGCGCCAACTTTTGTTGGCCAAACCATTTTGTGTCCCCATCAGTTTGGGCCCAAGAATCCTTCGCGCGGACACCGCTGCCGTGGTCGCGTTGACCTTAGTTCAGTCAAATATCGGTGATTTACGATAAAAGGATTGAAACAATTTTTTTCAGCGTTATTGTCGAGCGCAAATTTGATGCAAAATTCGGGTTAAAACCCGATACGAACAAACGGACCTTCTATGTCAGCCCCAGCCGCCAGCCCACAGATCGAAACAAAAAACGATTTGATTGAAGCCTTATCGAAGGGTGTTAGACCAAAAGACCAGTGGCGCATCGGCACCGAGCACGAGAAGTTTGTCTTTTGCAAAAAGGAAAAATCGCCAACCCCATATGAGGGCAAAGCTGGCATCAAGGCTATTCTGGAAGCGGTGCAGGAAAAAACCAAATGGACGCCCTTAATGGATAAGGGCAACATTATTGGCCTTAAAGATCCCAAAATGGGCGCTTCAATTTCATTGGAGCCGGGCGGGCAGTTGGAATTGTCTGGCGCACCGCTGGAAACGATCCACGAAACATGCGCTGAAACGGGCAACCACCTCAAATTGTTGCGCTCCATCACGGACGAGATGGGATTAGAGTTTTTGGGCCTTGGCGTCGCGCCAACATGGGGTTTGGATGAAATGCCCACCATGCCAAAGTCCCGCTATGGCATAATGAAACCCTATATGGAAAAGGTTGGCACGCTGGGCACATCAATGATGTTCCGCTCCTGTACGGTACAAGTGAACTTGGATTTCGCGTCTGAAGCCGACATGGTGCAAAAATTGCGCACAAGCGTCGCGCTCCAGCCAATTACAACGGCGATTTTCGCAAACTCACCATTTATAGATGGCAAGCCGTCGGGCTATTTGTCGTACCGCAGCCATATCTGGCAGAACACCGACAATGACCGCACCGGCATGCTGCCCTTCACATTTGAAGATGGCATGGGATTTGAGCGCTATGCGGATTACGCGCTGGACGTGCCGATGTATTTCATCATCCGAAACGGCGAATATATCAATTGCGCTGGCGAAAGCTTCCGGGCGTTTCTTGAGGGAAAACTGCCCCAATTGCCGGGTGAATTGCCGACAATGGCAGATTGGGAAGATCACCTTTCAACAATTTTCCCTGAAGTTCGCTTGAAAAGTTTCCTCGAAATGCGCGGTGCGGATAGCGGCCCATGGGAAGGTATTTGCGCCATGCCAGCGCTTTGGGTTGGCGTGCTTTATGATCAAACCGCACTCGACGCAGCTTGGGATTTGGTGAAAGGTTGGACCGCGGAACAGCGCGATCAGTTGCGTGTGGACGTCGCCAAATCTGCTTTCCAAGCCGAAATCGCGGGCCGGAAAGTCGGAGACATCGCGCGCGATATGTTGGAAATTTCTCGCGCTGGTTTGGCAGCTCGTGCACGCAAAAACTGGGAAGATTTCGACGAAAGTGTTTTCTTGCATCCTGTTGAGCGTGCGCTGAAAACTGAAAAAAGCCCGGCAGAAAATATGCTCGACGCCTATCACGGCATGTGGGGCGGCGACATCGAGAAGATCTTTACCGAGCGCTTGTTCTAAGTTTTCGCGAGTTCTTCAGCCAAAAAATCAAACACCCGCCTTATGCGGCGACTTGTTTTGAGTTCTCGGTGGGCCACCAGCCACATGGGAAATGTGATGGATTTGAAATCGGGCAGGGCGCGTTGAACCAGCGGTTCTTTGTCGCCAATCGCGGCGTCAAGAACGCCAATGCCGACCCCCTGTTTCACCAATTCCCACATCACCAAATAACTTTGTGTCATCACCGGAAAATTGTCTTGCGTGAGAGACATGCCATTGGCGTTTAAACCTTGCATGACGACATTTACTTTGTCTAAGCTGATGAAACTTGCCTTGTTAAGTTCATCAAGCGTTTGCGGATTTCCTACCTTTTCCAAATAGGCGGGTGTCGCATAGAGCTGGGTATGCATGTCCTTGATTTTCTTGGCATAAAGGTCCGGCTCTGCCGGGCGGAAGTGTCGAATTGCAATGTCCGCCTCGCGGCGTGCCAGATCACTTGCATTGTTTGAAACGACGATTTCAACTTCGATACCTGGCTCTTGAGCGCGCAATTTTGCAACGATTGGTGGCAGCATGACCGCTGCAATTGTTTCACTTGCCGCGATTGAAACATCACCTTCAATCGCTTGAGATTGGCCGTGCGCCGACAGGGAAAACTGCATCGCCGCAGCGCCCATTGCGCGCGCATGTTCCAACAGTTCCACGCCGCTCGGGGTCAAAACAATGCCACGTCCATCGCGCTCAAAAAGCGTCAATCCAAGCTCAGCTTCCAATGCCTCAACTTGGCGGCCAAGGGTTGGTTGCGCCAACCCAAGGGCCCGTGCGGCTGCGGAAAGAGAGCCTTCTTCCGCGGCGACCAAAAATGCCCGCGTGCGGTTCCAATCAAATGTCGTTGCGCACCAATCCATGCATATATGCATATCAGATCAAGAGCATTGGTCAATTTATAATATGTGAAATTAGGCGTATGAAGCCGTTTAAACATGCTTTGAAAGGCATCAACATGACACAAGCGATTGCACAAACGCGAAATCTCACCGCCGCCCGGTTTTACGGCGGGTTCTTCATTCTTACCTTTTTGGCCTATGGCATAGGCACCGCAATTATTGATGGTACGCTAACTGGTGCGAACCCGTTGGCTGAAGTTGCGGCCAGTGCGACCCTATATATGTCCAGTGTTGGGTTGCTGACGATCGTCCACACGATTGCGAACATGCTGCTCGCCACAATTATGTTTTGCATCATCGCGCCATATGCTCGCTTTCTTTCCGTGGGTTATTTGAGCGGCGCAGCAATCGCCACAACATCACTGTTGTTTGGCGGCGTGTTTTTAGGTCTGGTTGTGCCCCTGAGCGGCGTTGCAGATGTTGACCCAGAACAAGCGGCCTTGTGGGTTTTACTTTTGTCTAAAGCGAACTTTTACGCCTATCAGGTCGGCATGACCCTTTGGGGAATAGCGGGCATTGTGATGTGTATCGTGCTTTTCCGCACCCGCTTGGTGCCGCGCCTTTTCTCAATCTGGGGCATCATCGGATATGTGATCTTCATCATAGGAACCGTGTCAGAATTATATGGCAGCGGCATTGGCGTGATGTTGTCGGCACCCGGCGGACTGTTTGAAATCGGCATGAGCATTTGGTTGATCATCAAAGGGTTTGATTATCAACATGTCGGCGAACCCAAATAAGACGCACCCCAACGGAAGGCGGTCTTTCGCAAGGGCCCCTTCCGTTCCGGGCCACAGGTCTAGGCGGCAGAATTTTCCAACACGGTTTCTAGGCTGGACTTAATATGTTCAGCCAACGCGTTGTAAATGCCGCCGTAAGCGTTGCTGGCCCGCAACATGGCAATATCGGCCTTTGGCAGGTCAGGCATGCCGTCGCTTCTGCCCAATATCCGCATTTCCGGGGTGATGGAGCTCTCAGTAAGCAAGCCAACGGCGAGCCCCGCATGTACCGCGCTGGTAATCGCGGTCGCGTTTGATGATGTATAGGCAATGCGAAAGTCAATATTCGCGTCGTTCAACGCGTCGTCAGCGGCCATGCGCCAGCAGCAATCTTTATTGCCACAGGCGATGGGCACTGGCGTCATCTCCGCTGCTTTCGATCCTTTGCCCACGACCCAATGCATGGGTTCGGACCGCAATAGTTCGCCAAACTTCTGGTTGGTGCCTTGGGTGAAAATGATCATGTCATATTTACCAGACTTCACCCCATCCAAAAGGTCTTCGGAAGGTTGGCATTTCACATCCACTTGAATTTTGGGGTGGGAATGCTGGAACGACGATAAAAGAATGGGCAAAACCCGCACCGCATAAT
Organism: Maritalea sp. YIW29; assembly: GCF_057219265.1. Taxonomy (NCBI): domain Bacteria; kingdom Pseudomonadati; phylum Pseudomonadota; class Alphaproteobacteria; order Hyphomicrobiales; family Devosiaceae; genus Maritalea; species Maritalea sp. YIW29. The sequence goes on along the minus strand of NZ_JBXVVF010000001.1, from coordinate 1,743,450 downwards.
CGTCTGGAATACCGATATGAATCGTGCCCGATAGGTCTTCTTTCGAAAACAGGTCCACAATATCGGCGTTGATCTGCAGCATACGTCGCGCCCGGTGATAAAGCGTTTCACCCGCGTGGGTAACCGTTACGCGTCGCCCTTCGCGCACGAGCAGGGCAGTGCCAAGCCGTTCTTCAAGTCGTTTAATTTGCATTGAAACGGCAGACTGGGTTTTGAACACCCGCTTGGCGGCTTCGGTGAAGCTGCCACAGTCAGCAATCACCGCAAATGTTTGCAATTGGTCCAAATCTAGAGGGCTTGTCATTGTCGTCACCAAAACCTTCATCACAAATATTGATCGTAACTATAAGTTCTATTTGTTGGACGAATGATACATTTGTCAATATCTTCTTAGATGTATTCTTCCTTTGCCACTAATTTTGGCAATCACGCACAAATGGAGATTTGATATGGCGTATGTGTCTGCACATCGTCGTCAGGGCTTCAGCTTCGGCAATCCCCAGCTGATGTCACTCGCGACACACATTTCACTATTTTGGGTTCGTGTTATGCGGACCTACAATCAGCATAAGACGTATAAAGCTCTGATGAGCTTAGATGCTGATCAACTCAGTGACATTGGGCTAAGCCGAGAAAATGTACGTGAACTCGTGCAGGTTGGTCGAGACCAAGCCGTGTGGCGTCTAAACGGCGCTCGGAAAAAGGCAAGTGGTCTTTAGCCGCTACAATTCATCTAAAACTTCTAACCCCCAAAACTTAGCCGAGCCCACAGAATATCTGTCGGTTCGGCTTTTTTTGGCTAAACCTACGGCGCAAGCCCTAGGTGGCAGGAGCAGCTTCAGCTTTTAGAGCTTGTTCGGCGGTTAGGCGACGGATGAGCGCGAACGCTGCGATTACGGGCGCGATACCAAATAGCACAGCACCTGCCGCAATACCCCAATAAATGCCAGACAGACCTGCCCATTGCGCACCGAAATACACAAATGGCACAACACCAAGTGTCTGACGCGCCCAGTTGAACATTGTGGCATAGAGCGGTTTGCCAAGGTTGTTGAACGCAGCATTTGAAACAAACAACATGCCATTGAACAAGAACGAGCCTGCCATGATAGTGCAGAACAGCCGAATGACCACTTCCATATCACCACTTGCATTGTAAGTGCGCACAACAAAGTCTTGCGCGAAAAACAGCAGGGCCCAAGCAATCAACACATAAACGATATTAAAGATCACCCCGTCGGTCAGCGCCTGGTGAACTCGATCCATCTTAAAGGCACCAAAGTTTTGGCCAATGATTGGACCAACAGCCCCTGAAAGCGAAAAGATCACGCCGAAGGCCAACGGCACAAGACGATCAACCACTGACTGGCCAGCAATCGCAGCGTCACCATAATCAGCAATACCCTGCGCAATCAAAAATGCGCCGACTGGCGCGGCGAGGTTTGTCGCGACGGTTGGCAGTGCTATTTTTAGGATGTTGCGCAGATCTTTGCCAAAACGTTCCAAAGTGGGCAGCGCGACCATATTGTGGACGCCAATTACAAAATAAAGACCCAATGCTGCAAATGTTATCCGCATGATGGAGGAAACCATCGCGGCGCCAACAACATCCCAGCCAAGAACAAAAATGAAAATTGGGTCAAGCACAGCGGTAAGTACACCGCCGATTAGCGGCAAATACATCGAACGTTTTGCGTCGCCTTTAGAACGTAACAGGCCCATGGTCACCATACCAACGGCCAAAAACGGCATGGTTGGCAAAACGATATAGAGATATGTGCGGGCATAATCGAGCGCTTGGCCCTCGGCTTTCAAAAGCCCCATAAACCAATCGGTGAGCAGGAACCCAACAATTGTGACAATACCGCCGAAAATGAATGCTGAAATGAGTGACGTACCCGAATAGGATCGTGCGGCTTCTTCGTCTCCAGCGCCAATCGAGCGGGCAACCATGGCCGACGCCCCAATCATAAAGCCGACAGAAAGACCAATGACGAAGCCGAGCACATAGCTTGCCCGGCCAACGGCAGCGGTTTGTGCAGCATCGTTAAGTTGGCTGATGTAAAACAACGTGATCGCGTCCACAAAGAAAATGGCCATCAACCCAATCGCCGAAGTTGTGGTCATCACGACCACGTGGCGCATGGTTGAACCTTCAGTGAAAACGGCTTTCATGCCATTCGTTGCTGGCTTGGACATATATCAGCTTTCTTTTGAAGGCTGCACACTTGCGCCGCCAGAACAGAATTGGCGCCATAGATGGTCTTTTGTTTCCAAAAGATCAAGTCAACTGTTTGGGTAAAACGCCAAATGAGGGTTAGGGGAGCTTGTCGAACCCATCGCCAAGGCCGAGAAGTGATACGGGAATACCGATACCTTCTTCCGGTGTCTTGAACACAACAAACAATGCAGAGCTACCGGTGCGCAATTGTTCCAGAAGCGCGTCATCCAAAACAACTTCGGCCATGCACCCATTTGGCAAACAGCGAATGAACGGCGCGCGGCCCTTATCTTGACCATCAAGAACCAAACCAAGTTGGTTGGGCAACAAAATGCCCAGTGGTGCGAGAACCCGCAACAGGCGAGCCTGTCCATCTGCCGTTTTCAACACGATTACGCTGAGCGCTACGCCGGGCTGGTCATCAGCGGTCACATTTTGAATGAGGGCACATTGCTCAAAGCTTGCGCCTGGAGGCGTATCACAGGTTAGCTGCCAGTCTCCATGTTGGGCGCGAACAATGCCTTGAGCATTTGCACCAAATGTTGAGACGGCAAGAAGGCCTAAAAAGCTAGCAATTACAGCAATACGAGCGAACAAAGCGATTCCCCAAAAATGTTTCCAACTGGAAAGTGATATGTTTTTGTGCGTTGAGAACAAAATAGTCAATTTCAACATCACACTTCTTAACGCATATTTTTGGACTTTAGATTACGGCATGAGGATGGCCTTAATCGTGATTCTTACAAAAACAACAAAAAACTGTGCATTTTTGTGCAGTTGGGAGAATATGCCGCACTGTTTGTGGTGCAATTGGAATTGCGCAAACTGTTCTGATATGATTTAGGTCAGCAATGAGATTCTGCCTAATTTGGGGATGCGCGAATTGACAAGAGGAGACTACTCCACTTATGCGTATGTTCAGCTATTAGGCTTTAAACATGTCGCAAAGGGAGACTGACGTGAGCAGCATTTTCGCACGTCTGGCTAAAGTCACATCTGCAATCATCGCATGGGCATTGCCCGCAACCGCATTCGCTCAAGAAGCTGGTGATCCAATTACAGGTCAGCCAACTGATGGTGCAATCGGATTTCAACCATCTGTAACAACCATCATGGACAGCACAGCAGCTTTCCATAATGGCCTATTGATGCCAATCATCGTTGTCATAACACTTTTCGTTACTGCATTATTGATCTGGGTCATGTTTCGTTACAATGCGAAAGCAAATCCTAATCCATCTCGCACAACCCACAACACTTTCATTGAAATTGTTTGGACCGTTGTTCCGATTTTGGTGTTGATCGTGATTGCTATTCCCTCATTTGGTGTTTTGGCCGATCAAATGATCACGCCAGATGGTGAACGCAAATATTTGGGCAGCTCAATTTTCTCACGCGAAAATGGCGAGCAAGTTCCAGCCGCTGAAGTGACTATTACTGCAACCGGTTACCAATGGTACTGGGGTTACGAATATAACGACCTTGACGGCGCTTCATATGACTCGATCATGCTGAGCGAAGAAGAGATCGCAGCATCTAAGCCAGGCCAGCCAAGACTTTTGGCAGTGGACAACGAATTGGTGGTGCCAGTGGGCACAACAGTTCGTGTGCTTGTAACTGCTGCGGACGTTATTCACGCATTTGCGGTACCTGCTTTCGGCGTCAAAACCGACGCGGTACCAGGCCGGATCAACGAAACTTGGTTCAACGCACGTAAAGAAGGCATGTATTACGGTCAGTGTTCTGAGCTTTGCGGTAAAGATCACGCCTTTATGCCAATAGCGGTTCGCGTGGTGTCTAAAGACGAGTTTAAAGCTTGGTCTGAAAAGCTAAAAGCAGAAGATGACGTTGATGCAGCCAACCTGACTTTGGCAAGCTTGAACTAACGCATCAAATTTATGAATTGGGGCTCTTTGTCTTTTAGGCAAAGAGTTGAATGGGAAAGAGGCAAGGAAAGCAAATGGCGACTGCAACTGCTGACCATGACGCGCACGCAAATCCTACGGGATGGAAGCGCTATGTATATTCGACAAACCACAAAGACATCGGAACGATGTATCTTATCTTTGCGATTATTGCAGGGATTATCGGTGGTGCACTCTCAGGCTTTATGCGCTGGGAACTAGCTGAACCGGGCATTCAAGTTTTCCCGGGCCTTGCTTCAATGGTTTATGGCCATGAATGGCAAAGCGCGGCTGCACTAGACGCCGGCAAGCACATGTTCAACGTGTTCACCACAGCACACGGCCTGATCATGGTCTTCTTTGTTGTGATGCCTGCGCTTATCGGTGGTTACTCAAACTGGTTTGTGCCGCTTATGATTGGTGCGCCCGATATGGCGTTCCCGCGTATGAACAACATCTCATTCTGGTTGCTGCCTCCAGCATTTATCTTGCTGTTGATGTCAATGTTCTTTGAGGGCCCTCCGGGCGGCATGGGCACTGGCGGTGGTTGGACGGTTTATCCGCCATTGTCGACAACAGGTCAGCCGGGTCCGGCGATGGACTTCGCGATCCTATCGCTTCACATTGCGGGCGCGTCATCAATTCTTGGTGCCATCAACTTCATCACGACCATTTTCAACATGCGTGCACCGGGCATGACGTTGCATAAGATGCCTTTGTTCCCATGGGCAATTCTTGTAACGGCGTTCTTGTTGTTGCTTTCACTGCCTGTTTTGGCTGGTGCGATCACCATGCTGCTGACAGACCGAAACTTTGGTACGACATTCTTCTCACCTGAAGGTGGCGGCGATCCAATCCTGTTCCAGCACTTATTCTGGTTCTTTGGTCACCCCGAAGTGTATATTATGATTTTGCCGGGCTTTGGTATTGTCTCGCACATCATTTCAACATTCTCCAGAAAGCCAGTATTTGGCTATTTGGCGATGGTTTATGCGATGGTGGCAATTGGTTTTGTTGGCTTTATCGTGTGGGCACACCACATGTACACAACAGGCATTTCGCTTGATACACAGCGCTACTTTGTGTTCGCCACAATGGTTATTGCGGTGCCAACAGGCGTTAAAATCTTCTCTTGGATTGCAACAATGTGGGGCGGTTCACTTTCATTCCGTCCACCAATGCAATGGGCCATTGGCTTCATCTTCTTGTTCACCGTTGGTGGCGTGACTGGTGTTGTTTTGGCGAATGCGGGCGCTGACCGTTCATTGCACGACACATATTATGTGGTTGCTCACTTCCACTATGTGCTGTCACTTGGTGCGATCTTCTCGATCTTTGCTGGCTGGTACTATTGGTATCCAAAAATGTTCGGCCACATGTATTCAGAAACATTGGCGACAATCCACTTCTGGGTGATGTTCGTCGGCGTGAACTTGATCTTCTTCCCACAACACTTCCTTGGGTTGAACGGCATGCCACGTCGATACATTGACTATCCTGAAGCGTTCGCGCAGTGGAACATGGTGTCTTCAATTGGATATCTAATCACGTTGGTTGCTGTGATCATCTTCATCTACACCGTATTTGAAGCGATCGCGAAGAAGCGTCCTGCGGCGGATAATCCTTGGGGCGAAAGCGCTACCACTCTTGAGTGGACATTGCCTTCACCACCACCGTTCCACCAGTTCGAAACACTACCAAAAATCAAGTAGTGAAAAATTGTCCCACCGCGCATTTAGTGCGGTGGGACCAAGCCCTTCGGGGCAACACAAATTAGGTATGATGCGATAATGGCATTTGTCAGCAACCAAAATGAGGGCCCTCTATATTCTTCCGCAGATGTGGAAGATTATTTTGCGTTGCTCAAACCACGCGTTATGTCGTTGGTTATCTTCACAGCTATCGTTGGCTTGTTGGTTGCACCCGGTGCCGTTCATCCAATTATTGGCTTCACCGCAATTCTGTGTATTGCAATTGGTGCAGGCGCCTCTGGCGCGCTGAACATGTGGTATGATGCAGATATTGATGCGGTGATGAGCCGCACCCTCAATCGTCCCATTCCTTCGGGCCGAGTGGCACCAAAAGAAGCCTTAGTGTTTGGCTTGGTGCTTTCTGCATTTTCTGTTGTCACCCTTGGCTTGTTGGTCAATTGGGTTGCTGGCGGTTTGCTCGCCTTCACCATTTTCTTCTACGCGGTGATTTACACCATGTGGCTAAAGCGCTGGACCCCGCAGAACATCGTTATTGGTGGCGCGGCTGGTTCATTCCCACCAATGATTGGCTGGGCCGCAGTCACAGGTACAGTCACGCTTGAAAGCACAATCCTATTTCTGATCATCTTCTTGTGGACACCGCCGCACTTCTGGGCGCTGGCACTCTACAAAAAGGGTGATTATCACGAGGCTGGCATTCCGATGTTGCCCAACGTTGCTGGCGAACGCGCGACGCAAAACCAGATTTTGATCTATTCAATCTTGTTGGCAGCAATTGCAATTGCGCCGACATTGATCGGTTTTGCCAGCCTTGCATATGGCGCAGCCGCCGCATTGCTTAGCGCAGGTTTTGTTTTCTACGCGGTTAAGCTTTGGCGCGAGAACGAGTTGGTTGAATTGAAGAAGTCAGCCCGCAAATTATTTGCCTTCTCGCTTGTCTACTTGTTCGCAATCTTCCTTGTGTTGCTTGCAGATATCAGCGCCACCAAGATCCTTGGAGGATTGGTTTAATGTCTGAACTAACAGCAGAACAAATCGAAGAACTTAAGAAGCGTCGCCGTAAGCGTTCAATTGCGCTTGGCATCGTTTTGGGCGCACTTGCAATTCTGTTCTATGCAGTGACCATCGTGAAGATCGGTCCCGCGATCTTCCAGCGGCCGCTTTAGGAATAATTGTCCATGGCAAACGTGAACCTTACAGCTCCACTACCAAATCCAAATAATCGCAAACTCGCGATTATCTTGGCATTGGTTGTTGCTGGCATGGTGGGTTTGGCCTATGCGGCGGTGCCGATCTATCAAATTTTCTGTCAGGTGACAGGCTATGGCGGCACGACCCAGCGGGTTGAGGGTGATGCGGCAGTTGGCATTATCGACCGCGAAATGGGTGTGCGTTTTACCGCAAGTATTGATGCTGGTCTGCCGTTAAAGGTAGAACCCGCGAAAATGTCGATTGATAAAATTGGCGCCAAAGTAACCGTCATCTACACGGCGACAAATTTGAGCGATCAGCCCTTGGCGACAACCGCCGGGTTTAATGTGGCACCTGCTGTAGCGGGCACATATTTTAATAAGATCGAATGTTTTTGCTTCACCGAGCAAACGCTCGCACCAGGTGAAGTTAAGGAAATGCCGGTAATCTATTATTTAGACCCGGAGTTGGATTTAGACAAAGAGCTTGATACGATTAAAGAAGTCACGCTCTTTTACGCATTCTATGCTTCGTAAAGATTGGGAGAAGCTTAATGGCGGCACACGCTAAAAATCACGATTATCACTTGGTCGATCCAAGCCCATGGCCATTTATCGGTTCTGTTTCTGCTTTTGTGATGGCAACCGGCGGCATCATGTGGATGCGCATGGATATTCCATGGCTGTTCTTGATGGGCCTCGCAGGCGTGCTCTACACCATGTATGGCTGGTGGGCAGACGTGATCAAGGAAGCGCATGCTGGCGATCACACACCGGTTGTGCAATTGCACCACCGTTATGGCATGATTTTGTTCATTGCTTCAGAAGTAATGTTCTTCGTGGCTTGGTTCTGGGCCTATTTTGATGCGTTCTTCTATTATGACGAAATTCAGCAATTTGGGCGCGTGGCGGCAACCGGCGGTCACTGGCCACCAAATGGTGTTGAATTGTTCGACCCTTGGCACTTGCCGATCTTCAACACATTGTTGTTGCTGACATCAGGCATGACGGTGACTTGGGCACACCATGCTGTGTTGGAAGATGACCGTGAAAGCCTTAAATGGGGCTTGGTGTTGACCTGTATCTTGGGCGCGATCTTTACAGTTGTGCAGGGTATCGAATATGCACAAGCTGGTTTCAGCTTCTCTGGAAACATCTATGGCGCGGCATTCTTCATGGCGACAGGTTTCCATGGCTTCCATGTGTTGATTGGTACAATCTTCTTGGTTGTTTGCTTGTTCCGCGCACTGAGTGGACACTTTACGCCAAAACAACATCTCGGCTTCGAGTTTGCCGCATGGTATTGGCACTTTGTTGATGTGGTTTGGTTGTTCCTATTTGCAGCCGTTTATGTGTGGGGCTCATGGGGCGTCGCAGTCGGCCACGGCTAAACTGATAAAATCCATTTCAAGGCGCGGGAAATGTTCCCGCGCCTTTTTTGTTTGTTGGTCAAGCCATAACGCTTGATCCACTTTCCATTCAGATTCTTAGGCGCAAACAATGTCCGAACGCGAAGGCCGAAATTCCACACTTGGTTCCATTCTGTTCATGGCTGGAATGCTGGCAGCAGCGCTTTTGTTTGCGGTGCTTGGCTTTTGGCAAATGGAACGGCTCGGTTGGAAAGAGCAATTGATCGCAACGGCAAAAGCCCGCGCCACCGCTCCAGCCATTGATGTTCCCGCTAAAGGAACATGGGCGACGCTTGATCCGCAAAGCGTTGATTTTCAGCCCGTCACCCTAACCGGGCGATTTCTTGATCATAGCGAAGCCCGAGTATTCATCTCCCTGCCCAAAAAGAATAGGCGCGTGGGTGGTCCCGGCTATTGGATTGTCACGCCATTTGAACTGACCGCAGGCGGCATCGTCTATGTCAATCGCGGCTTCGTACCGCAAGAACTGGCCTTCAATGCGGGATATGAAGCTGCTCCATTGGGGGAAATGAATATATCCGGCGTCTTGAGACGGGCCGAACGTGTAGGGTCCGCAACGCTGGAACCTGATTTGGCGAAGAACGTGGATTGGGTGATCAACCCGGAACGCCTATCAACAATTCTGTTTAGTGATCTAGGCACGGTTGCGCCGTTCTATGTGCATTGGCAACCAACAGATGCGCCAACTCTGCCCCAACCTGCACAAACAGGTGAAGTCGAGTTCCCGAACAAGCATCTAGAATATGCGCTGACATGGTTCGCTTTGGCTTTGATGACCCCCATATTGTTGATCTTTTGGCTGCTCCGTCGCCGAAACCTTCAAAAACTTGCAACTGACGAGAGCGCGGACTAGTGTGCGCCCGAATAAAATCACGGATTGAATAATGCAGTATATCAGCACACGTGGCCTCGCGCCGCGCTTGGGATTTTGTGACGCAGTTCTAGCTGGCCTTGCACGTGACGGCGGTTTGTATTTGCCACAATCGTGGCCGCAAATGGGTAAAGAGCAAATTGCAGCAATGGCGGGCAAACCATTTGCGCAAGTTGCTTTTGAAGTGATCTCACCATTTGTCGATGGGGAAATTCCAGACGACAAATTGCGCACGATGCTGGACGAAGCCTATGGCACTTTCAATCATGATGCTGTTGCTCCATTGATCCAGACAGATGAAGGCCACTTCGTGCTCGAACTCTTCCATGGCCCAACATTGGCATTTAAAGATGTGGCCATGCAGTTTTTGGCCCGCGTTATGGACCATATCCTTGGCGAACGAGGTCAGCATGCGACAATCGTCGGTGCAACGTCTGGCGATACAGGTTCTGCAGCAATCGAAGCCTTTCGTGGGCGTGAGAATACAGACATCTTCATTCTACATCCAAAAGGCATGGTATCGCCGGTGCAACAGCGCCAGATGACAACGGTGCTCGATTCCAATGTCCACAATATCGCCCTTGAGGGCAATTTTGACGATTGCCAAACCATCGTTAAAGACATGTTCAACAACCATCATTTCCGTGATGGCGTCAGCCTTTCAGGTGTGAACTCAATTAACTGGGGCCGGATCGTCGCGCAAGTGGTGTATTATTTCACCGCGGCTGCTGCGCTCGGCTCGCCGCATCGCGAAGTCAGCTTCACAGTTCCCACAGGTAATTTTGGCGACGTGTTTGCGGGTTTCGTCGCCCAGAAGATGGGGTTGCCCATCAAGCAATTGGTGATCGCCACAAACGAAAACGACATTTTGCGCCGCACAATGGAAACCGGCCGATATGAAATGGATGGCGTATCTGCCACCACAAGCCCCTCGATGGATATTCAAATCTCGTCCAATTTTGAACGTTTGCTGTTTGAAGCCAACGACCGAAATGCAGAAGAAACCAAAACCCAAATGGACGGCCTAAAGCAATCCGGCAGTTTTGCTCTTTCTGAAAAAGCACTTGGCACAATCAAAGCCAAGTTTGGGGCAGGGACGTCAAATCAGGCTGAAACCGCCGCTGTTCAACAAACTGTGCTCGCCAACGCGGGCTATTTGATGGACCCCCATACTGCGGTGGCCTATAAAGTGGCTCAAGAATTTTCCACAGCAGACGCGCCGATGGTTACTCTATCAACCGCGCATCCTGCAAAGTTTCCGGCAGCAGTGAAATCTGCCACAAATATTGAAGCGGCACTGCCCGCATCACTTTCTGATCTTTATGAACGTGAAGAACGTTTTGAAGTTTTGGAAAATGCACAAGATACGGTTGAGGCTTTCATCAAAAGTCGCGCCCGTGCTAATAAGGAGCAATAATTTGCCAGTTCGTTCTACGACACTTGATAACGGCATGACTGTCATCACCCATTCAATGCCAAGCCTTGAAAGCGCGTCTGTTGGCGTGTGGGTGAAAGCCGGTTCCCGTTGCGAAAATGAAGATGAACATGGCATTTCTCACCTGCTCGAGCATATGGCTTTTAAGGGCACGGCAACTCGTTCTGCCCGCGATATTGCTGAAGAGATCGAAACCGTTGGCGGTGACGTAAACGCTGCAACAAGTGTTGAAAATACTGGATATTTTTCTCGCGTGTTGAAAGAAGATGTCGGCATGGCCGCAGACATTCTTTCGGACATTTTGCAAAACTCTTTGTTCAGCGAAGAAGAATTGCAGCGCGAAAAGCATGTGATCGTGCAAGAAATTGGCGCCAGCCATGATGCACCAGACGATTATGTATACGACCTGTTTCAAGGCGCGGCCTATCAAAACCAGCCCATCGGCCAAAATATTCTAGGCACAGTTGAATCTGTTGAGGGTTTCACGCCTGATGCGATCCGTACTTATATGGACCGCACCTATGTCGGTGACCAGATGGTTATGGCAGCTGCAGGCAACGTCAACCATGATGAGTTGGTTGATATCGCCACGAAGAAATTTGACGGATTGAAATCTACAGGCGCACCGGACCCAGTTGCTGCAAAATTTGATGGCGGGGATATCCGCTTGCAGCGCGATCACGAACAAGCCCACGTGCTTATCGGCGTCGAAGGCCGTGCCTACCATTCTGATGGTTTCTATGCGAGCCAGATTTTGGCCAGCATTCTTGGCGGCGGCATGAGCTCGCGTCTCTTCCAAGAAGTGCGCGAAAAACGCGGTCTTTGCTACTCGATCTATTCGTTCCACTGGGCATTTGCAGATAGTGGTATTTTTGGCGTTTCAGCTGCAACAGGTGACGAAGATTTGGGCGAACTTGTCCCTGTCATTTTGGACGAGTTGAAGCAGGCAACGCTAGATATTAGTGAAAAAGAAGTCGTGCGGGTGCGCAATCAAATCCGGGCCGGCCTTCTGATGTCGCTGGAGCGCCCATCTTCACGCGCAGGGCAGTTGGCCCGTCAGCAGCTTTTATGGGGCCGTCCAATTCCATTGGAAGAAACAATTGAACGCATCAACAATATCGACGCCACGCGCGTCATGGAAGTTGCCGGACAATTGTTTAATGGTACAAAACCGGTTGTTGCTGGCATTGGCCCTATGTCAAACCTGCCGGAATATGACAAGATTGAAGAACAACTAAAGTTCTAATCAGTCAGGTTGGGATCGGAAATTGCTACGCGCCCTTTTTAAAAAAGGTCAACCAATTGAACTTGCCGAAAAAGGCTTGCTCCTGCGTATTCCGTCATTGCGCGACTTTGAGCAGTGGCGCGCGCTAAGAGAAAATAGCCGCGCCTATCTGACCCCATTTGAGCCCACTTGGAGTGAAATCGAACTTGCTCCCTCGTCATTTCGGGAGCGGGTACGCCGTGCAGAGCGTGAAGCAATGGAAGGGAAAGCATACGCCTTTTTCATCCATGATGTTTCGGGTGAAGAACCAACATTGGTCGGCGGCATAAACCTTTCTGATATTCGTCGCCGCGTCGCACAAACAGTGAATATCGGCTATTGGATGGGTGAGACAAAGGCGAACAAGGGCACCATGACAAATGCCTTGGGGATCACCTTGCCCTTTATCTTTGATCAACTCGAATTGCATCGTGCGAGTGCAGCGTGCTTGGTGGACAATGTTCGATCAATTCGAGTGTTGGAGAAAAATGGGTTTGTTCAAGAGGGCAAGGCTGAAGGATTCCTCAAAATAAATGGGAAATGGCAAGACCATTTGTTGTTTGGCCTTACAAAAGAACGATTTGTTGCCAATACAGACGACAAATAAATGTAATAATCCATCATAACTGGTTGAAGCTGTGGCTAAATCTCGCTACGAAAAAGACCATTGGGAGTAACTTTATGCGTCTTGAGTGGCTGCAACGCGCTTTTCTTGTCTTGGTCGTGCAAATTTTCTTTGCCGTCGCAAGCCTAAATGCGTTCGCTTTAGAAACAATTGCAATCCCAGAAAATGTAGGTGCACTGGACCTTTCCGCTGCACTAGAACACCGTGAGGGCAGCAACGGTCGGGTGCAATTGTCGACGGCTCCAGACGCAGATGGCATCGTCCGCCGCATCGAAGTGTTGGCGACCGAAGACGGCACCAATCCCAATTGGGCGCTAATAGCTATTACCAATCAGAATGACGTACAGCTGGAGCGGTTGCTCGTTGCACCCCATTTTAGCTTACCCGGTTCTGGCGTGTTTTCGCCCGATCTTGGTGGCGACCGAATTAACGTCATCACCCCCAGTGAAGGGTTTCGGCCAACGCCAGTTGAAGACCGAGAAGCCGATGTCTTTTCTATCACTGTGGACCCTGGCGCAACGGTAACACTCATCCTTGAATTGAAGGGCGAGGTGATCCCCGAATTTTACATGTGGGAACCGGCTGCCTATCGCGACTATGTAAGCTCGTTCACCTTGTTCCGCGGCACCCTATTGGGTGTATCCAGCCTCTTAGCTGTGTTTTTGACCATCATGTTTGTTGTAAAAGGCCGGGGCATGTTCCCAGCTGTTGCCGCATTTGCTTGGTCCGTGCTGTTTTATTTGCTTGTCGATTTCGGATTGCTCACAAGCCTGTTTGAATTGGCGCCGAACCAACTGCGCACGTCAAGGGCCACCGCCGAAGCGGCGCTTGCAACGACGTTGTTTGGCTATTTGTTCATTTATCTAAATCTACACCGTTGGCATTTTCGCTTTTTGCATTTGGCATTGGCAATTGCTTTGGCGCTGACCGCATTGATGGCCCTTGCTTTCTTCCAACCGGTTCTGGCGATCGGCATTGCACGAGCCATTCTGGCGATCGTTGGGCTGTTTGGAATCGTGGTCGTCGGGTTCCTCGCCATTCGCGGCTATGACCGCGCGATTATGATTGTGCCAACTTGGATCATTACCGTCGCTTGGCTGATTTTTGCCTTCATGGTGGTTTCAGGCAGTATCGACAATGATGTCGCCCAGTCAGCGGTCGCTGGCGGCTTGGTATTGATCGTTATGCTGTTGGGCTTTACGGCGATCCAGCATGCCTTCACTGATGGACAAGTTGCCGTGGGGCAGGTGTCCGAGGTTGAGCGCCGCGCATTAGCCCTGATTGGCAGTGGTGATTTCGTTTTTGATTGGAATGTCGACAGAGATCGCGTTTCAGTTTCCGACGGGTTGATGACACGATTGGGCGAAGCAAATGGAAGTTTGCAAGGCGCGATCAAGAAGTGGCTCGATCGACTGCACCCCGAAGACAGGGATCGGTTTAGAACGGCCCTTGATACGCTTGTTGAGTTGAAACGCGGCAAGGTTTCAAGCGACTTCCGGATTATGACCCATGATGGCAGCTACCGGAACTTCCGGCTGCGGGTAAAACCGGTCATTGGCAATAATGGCGACGTCACAAGATGCGTCGGTACTTTGCAGGATGTCACCGGTGAACGCAGTGCCCGGGATCGGCTGATGCACGACGCAGTGCATGACAGTCTTTCAGGCCTGCCCAATAAAGAATTGCTTTTAGATCGCTTAGAACGCGCACTTGTTCGTTCACGCGAAGAAAAAGAGAACAAACCAGCGGTCTTCCTTGTTGATCTGGATGGGTTTGGCAATTTGGATGAACGTATTGGCCATGTGGCCGCGGACTCGGTGCTACTAGCCGTATCCCGTCGTCTTGCGCGGTTGATGCGCCCGTTGGATACGCTAGCGCGGATCAATGGCGACCAATTCGCTGTGGTACTGGTATCTGAACAAAGCGCGACAAAAATAGCAGGATTTGCCGAGCAGATGCGCAAGTCGATCCGCGAGCCAATCAAATTCGGCAATGACGAACTTTCAATTTCGGCGTCTATCGGCGTAACAATTTATGACAACAAGCCCAACAGTTCGGCGAACATATTGCGCAATGCAGAATTGGCAATGATGTATGCCAAGCGCATGGGCGGCGACCGTATCGAAGCCTATCGGGCCAACACCAGTGAATTAGGCGTTGCGGAAAACACACTAGACATCGATCTTGAACGCGCGATTGATCAGCGCGAATTGCAGATGTATTTCCAACCCATTTATGAATTGGCGACAGGCAAACTTGCTGGCGCCGAAGCCTTGATGCGCTGGCATCATCCAAATCGGGGCGCCATAAGCCCTGAAGAATTTATTCCCCTCGCTGAACGTAGCGGTCTGATCGAACGCTTGGGGCAGGTGGTGATTGAGCAAACAGCAATCCAGCTTCGCAATTGGATGAGCGCCACCAATTTGCCAGAAAAGTTCTTTGTGTCGATTAATCTCTCCGCCCAACAGCTCTCGAACGACAATTTGCTCAACGAGATGCGCACGATGATCTCAACCCATGGCGAGATGGTCGATAAAATGTTGCTCGAGGTGACGGAAAGCCAAGTGATGATGAGCCCTGAACATTCAGCCTATGTGCTGGATGCACTTAAGGGCATGGGGTTCAGATTGGCGCTTGATGATTTTGGCGTTGGTCATTCCTCGCTTTCCTATTTGCACCGGTTCCCATTTGATTTTGTCAAAATTCCATCCACCTTTGTGCAGATGGAAGAAAGCCATGGCATATCGCAAACCCAAATGCCCATCATGCGGGCAGTGGTCAATCTGGCAAAAGAGCTAGACCTAAAGGTAATTGCGGAAGGGGCAGAAAACGACGCGGAAGTGGAGCGACTTAGGTCACTTGAATGTCGTTATGTGCAAGGATTTGCGTTCTCCAAACCAGTTTCGGGCTCCGAGATGTCACATCTATTGAAGAAAAATTCGAGTTTGCCCAAGGCTAAAGTTTAGGCATGGCCAGCTGTGCTGGACAGAAAAGCGATGTCGATGCCTATATTCTTTAACGCCTGATGATATCGTTTATCCATGGGCGTGGAGAAGATTAGATCTGAAGACCCAGGTGTCGTTAGCCAGCCATTGTGGCCAATTTCATTTTCAAGTTGGCCTGGTTCCCATCCGCAATAGCCAAGCGCAAGCAAAGCGTGGGACGGACCATCTCCATCTGCCATGGATTTTAGAACATCCATAGTCGTTGATAGGCATAAATCGTCCGACACGTTCACGGAGTTTTCATCGCTCTCAAAGTCTGCTGTGTGCAAAACGAAGCCGCGACTGGTATCGACCGGCCCACCTACCACGATCGGTTGGTTATAGGCTGAGTTTTCGGTGACGCTGTCCTCATTGATCTTAATGTCGAACTGAGACATCAGATCTGCGAACTGGAGGTCTGGCATGAGTTTATTGACCACAAGCCCCATGGCCCCATCCTCCACACTATGTGAACAAATATAGACGACCGTCCGCGCAAAGCGGTCGTCATCTGTATCTGGCATAGCCACCAAAAACTGGCCACGAAGGGAAAAACTCACCGAACTACTCCTACAATGTTTAGTTTCGTCATATTCAGGCTACGCGCAAGAGGTAAAATTTCGATCACCAAAATCTGATCGCAACTTTCTTTGATTTTCGCCTTTTTCGGTCTATCAAAACCTGATGTACACAAAAAACCTATGCCAGTTCGCGCTTTTCGCCCTTATATTGTTCTTAGCCGTAGCTCAATCTGGCTATGCTTCTGAGACTGAGTGGACAGAAATCGCGCCGGGCGCAAAGATGCGTTTGATCTCCACCAACAAATTGGTCAACGACAATGAAGTGGCCGCTGCGATTGAGCTGCAGCTCGCGCCGGGTTGGAAAACCTATTGGCGCATTCCGGGCGAAACCGGCATTCCGATGGTGGCCAATTGGTCAAGCTCACAAAATGTCGGTGCAACAACTTTGCATTGGCCGATGCCGAAACGCTCGCTGGATTATGATGTCATGGATTATGTCTATGAAGGCAGTGTAACCATTCCGATGACTGTGCAGCTTTCAGACACAAACGATTTGGCTCAGTTGGCCGGGCAGATCAATTTGGGCGTCTGTTCAGATATTTGCGTGCCGGTTCTATGGAAAGGTTCGCTCGAGATCGATACTAATAAGCCAGCCGCTGGTCATGCGTTTCGCCTAATGTCAGCAAACGCAAATGTGCCGAAAACAGATGCGCGTCTTGACGCACCATTCGGCAAAGTTGGCTATGATCCAGCGAATGACAGGCTCGTTTTTCACCCCGCCAATGACTCGCTGTCCAATTCAAGCTTAATATTCGATTTACCAAAAAGCTCGCTTTTGTTCGATTTGCCTCATTCTCGTCCAGAATCGGGAACCATGTCTATTGCAGCATTAACGCGTTTTGATCTATCTAGCCTAGTAGGCCAACATGTTCGGCTGACTTACGACAGTCAGGATGGTCCATTTACCAAGCTTGTTGCAGTTCAAACTGCAAATTGGGTCGATGGTGAGCTGGTTTTTAATTGAGTCTGAAGTATAGTGACCGCACGAATACGCAGGTGACGGCAATGGGGAATGTATGACACTAGAAGTTGGCGCCAAGCTGCCATCCATCATGGTCAAATTGATGACGCCGGTCGGGCCTCAGGATATCAATTTCGCTGATTATGTGAGCGAGGGCACGAGCGTACTTTTTTGCTTGCCTGCCGCATTTTCGACCACTTGTCACAATAATCATTTGCCAGGCTTTATCGCAAATATCGATAAATTTGCATCATTGGGTGTTAACCGTGTAGCGTGTCTTTCGGTTAATGACCATTTTGTCATGTCGGCTTGGGCTGAGCAGACAGGGGCAATGGGCAAAATTGACATGATTGCCGATGGAAATGCCGAACTAGCAATTGCCATGAAATCCGAATTGGATGCTCGTGGCGGGGGAATGGGAACGCGATTTACGCGCTGCGCCTACATCGTAAAAGATGGTGTGGTATTGCGCACGTTCCTAGAGGAAAATGCAGGCGAGGCTGCGCAAACTGGCGCAGACAGCTTGTTGGCCGCAATGGAAGAATTGAACGCCAGTTAGTTGGTGGCGCAATTGGCCTTGATGGTTGAGCGAATTTAAAGAGTGAGTAGCAAAATGTTGGCCAATAAATCGGCAATAAAACTGGGCAAATCAATCGCAGTAATCGCAACCGCTGCATTGTCATTAAGTGCCTGTGTCGGTTCCTTTGCAGGTGGAAACAACGACAAACAATATTTGGACAGCTCTGCGTCTAAGACAGAAATAGCAAATTCCGCACCATCTGCGTTTCCAATTGTTGCCAGTGAATGTCCTGAAATTCGTGTCCGTCCGGGTGCCGAAGCCTTTGCGGTTTACACAAAAGGCCAATCCGGCAACGCCAAGGCGCTGCGCTATCAAGCGGTCATTGACAAGCAATCTCGAAATTGCCTTGTGTCAAATGGCTTGATTACTGTGAAAATGGGCGTCGTTGGACGTCTGTTGAGCGGTCCAAAAGGTGGAAATGATACGGTGAGTGTGCCGCTCCGGTTCGCTGTTGAGCGCGATAGCCTAGCTGTATTTTCACAAAAATACGATATCCCCATTACAATTACCCCGCCAAGCCAAGGCGAAGAGTTCGTCAAAGTCGTCGAAAACGTAGCGATTCCTTATGTTGGTGGCGAAGAAATCATCATTTGGGTTGGATTTGATCCCAAAGGATAAGACAGGGAAAAATTCAAAGTGATTGACCTACGCCAGATTCATAGCTAATTTGGCGCTGCATTTGCGGGAGAGACTGGTCTTCCAGCGCCGAAGGAGCAACCGCCCCGGAAACTCTCAGGCAAAAGGACCGCATGCACAAAAAACTCTGGAAAGCGGAGATGACAATAGTCATTTCCCACCGAAGGACGTAGCCGAGATCTAATCTTCTCGGGAAATCTCTCAGGTTTACCGACAGAGGGGGCGCCGATGCGACGATGGTTTGTCGCGCTGGTTCCTGATGTCGAGTTAAATGAGGGATAAAATGGCTGGGGCTTCAACAGAAAACCTATTCACAACTCCATTGAATGACACCCATATTGCATGGGGCGGTCGCATGGTGGGTTTTGCCGGTTACTCAATGCCGGTTCAATATAAAGGCCTAATCGCCGAGCATGAGCACACCCGCTCTGCCGCGAGCCTTTTTGACGTTTCGCATATGGGGCAGGTGGTTGTCACCGGACCAGACCACGAAACAACTGCACAGGCACTTGAAACGCTGATGCCGGGCGACCTTGTTGGTCTTAAGCCGGGCGAAATGCGCTACACGCTTTTGCTCAACGATAATGGTTGCATCGAAGACGATTTGATCGTCACCCGTCCGGGCGAAGAGAACACAGACGGTGTGTTGATGATCGTGTTCAATGCGGGCCGCAAAGATCATGACGTCGCGATTTTGCGCGACAAACTAGACCCAAGCCTAAAAATCGAAACATTCTGGGATAAAGCATTGGTTGCGCTTCAGGGGCCAAAGGCTGCCGACGTTCTTGCACGCTATTGCGACCTCCCATCAAAGCTTAGCTTTATGAACGCCGCTGCAACAACTATTGAGGGCATGGACGTCTATGTGTCACGCTCTGGCTACACCGGCGAAGATGGATTTGAACTGTCCGTTGATGCTGTAAACGCAGTCAAACTCGCTGAGTTGCTCGTGAGCAATGATGAAGTCGAACCTGCAGGACTTGGTGCGCGCGACAGCCTTCGTCTAGAAGCTGGGCTTTGCTTGTATGGCCACGATATGGATGACCAACGCGATCCGATCAGCGCTGGCTTGATCTTTGCCATTGGCAAGGGCCGCCGCGTTGAGGGCGGGTTCCCAGGCGCAGCTCCAATTCAAAAAATCATCAAAGATGGCGCAACTGAAAAACGTGCAGGCGTTCGCTTTGAAGGCCGCATGCCAGTGCGTGAGGGCGCTGACATTGTGGATGCAGACGGCAACAAAATTGGCGTTGTGACATCTGGCACATTCGGGCCAACAATCGGTGCGCCGGTTGCATTTGCCTATGTGCCTGCAGAACTTGCCAAACTGGGCACAGAACTAACAGCAATGGTTCGCGGTAAAGCGGTGAAGGGTACAGTTGAAAAACTGCCATTCACTCCAGCGAACTATGTGCGCCTGTAAAAAAAATCTAGCGGACCTAAGGGGGACCAAATGAGCAATACACGTTACACCGAAGATCACGAATATATCTCAGTTGAAGGCAATGTCGGCACAGTTGGTATTTCCAATTTTGCCCAAGACCAACTTGGTGATGTTGTGTTCGTTGATGTGCCAGAAGTTGGCGCAAAGTTCGCAAAAGGCGACGAAGTTGCGGTTGTTGAATCAGTAAAAGCTGCGTCAGAAATTTACGCACCTGCTTCAGGCACTGTTGTTGCGGTCAACGACAAGCTTGAGGATGAGCCAGGCCTTGTTAATTCAAGCCCAGCAGGCGACGGCTGGTTCTTCAAAATCGAACTTGATGACACGAGCGAACTTGACGGTTTGTTGGACGAAGAAGCCTACAAAGCGCACGCACAAGCGTAAAAGTTAAAAGGGTAATTTTATGCGTTATCTCCCGCATTCAAATAGGGACAGAAAAAAGATGATGGATGCCATTGGCATTCAATCCTCTGATGAACTGTTCGCAAAAGTGCCAAGCAAAGTGTTTAACAACGCTAAGCTTGATTTGCCGGATCACCAGCCAGAGTTTGCCGTTGAGGCAACCATTCGCGGCTTTGCCAATAAAAACCGGGCAGCAGGTGATGGGCCATTTTTCGTGGGAGCTGGCGCGTACCGCCACCACGTGCCATCAAGCGTTGATCACTTGATCCAACGTTCTGAGTTTTTGACCGCCTACACGCCGTACCAACCCGAAATCTCTCAGGGTACGTTGCAGATGTTGTTTGAGTTTCAAACACAGGTCGCAAACCTAACCGGCATGGAAGTCGCCAACGCCTCAATGTACGATGGGTCCACCGCTACAGTGGAAGCCGTATTGATGGCGCGTCGTTTAAAGCGCCGTCCGGGCATTGTTATTTCTGGCGGTCTTCACCCTCAATATCGCGACACCGTTGCGACTTATATGGGTGATGATGAAGGCTTTAACTGTCTTCCGGCGGATCCAACAGCTACCGAAGACATTATTGCGCAAATTGATGACACAACTGCAGCCGTTGTTGTGCAGTCGCCAGACTTTTACGGCAATTTGCGCGATCTGCGTCCGATCGCAGAAGCGGCTCACGAAAAGGGCGCTCTGTTGATTGCTGTTTTCACCGAGGTGATCTCACTTGGTGCAATCGAATCTCCGGGTGCACAGGGTGCGGACATTGTGGTTGGTGAAGGCCAATCAATCGGCAACCCACTTACCTTTGGTGGACCTTATGTTGGTTTGATGGCAACACGTCCCAAACTTGTTCGGCAAATGCCGGGTCGGGTTTGCGGTGAAACCGTAGACGCTGAAGGCAATCGCGGATTTGTGCTCACGCTTTCAACCCGCGAGCAGCATATTCGCCGCGACAAAGCGACCTCGAACATTTGTACAAACTCCGGTCTTTGTGCGCTGGCATTTTCAATTCACATGACATTGCTTGGCCAACGCGGCCTTGGCGAAATGGCGGCCCTTAGCCACCAACAAGCCTATAAAACCGCCGATGCGCTTACCGCAGTCGACGGTGTTGAACTGATCAACGCGCACTATTTCAACGAATTCACATTGCGCTTGCCAACTGCTGCAGCACCAATTGTTGAAGCGCTTGCTGAAAAAGGTGTGCTGGGTGGTGTGCCAGTTTCTCGGCTTGAGCCAGGTAAACCTGAGCTGGAAAACTTGCTGGTGGTTGCCGCAACCGAACTTACGAGTGATGCAGACATTGCGGCCTTTGCCGCAGCATTGAAGGAGGTCATCTGATGTTGAATAATCAAGGCCGTCCAACAGGTGTTGACAACGTAAACTCAAATGTAAGCCAAACAAACGGCGCTGCATTGCTACCGTCTGAGCCATTGATCTTTGAAGTCGGTGATCACAACAAAACTGGTGTTGATCTGCCAGCGACTGACAAAGACTATACACCACGTCTGGGTAATTTTGCCCGTCAAACACCGGTGAACCTGCCAGGTTTGGCCGAACCACAATCCATGCGCCACTATGTGCGTTTGAGCCGCTTGAACTATTCAATCGACGCTGGGTTCTACCCACTTGGGTCATGCACAATGAAGCACAATCCGCGATTGAACGAAAAAATGGCGCGCTTGCCGGGCATCGCTGACATTCATCCACTTCAACCTCAATCAACCGTGCAAGGCGCGATTGAGTTGATGGAAGAATTGGGTCGTTGGTTGATGGAGTTGACTGGCACCGGCGCAGTTGCCATGGCACCAAAGGCTGGCGCACACGGCGAAATGTGCGGCATGATGGCGATTAAAGCTGCCCATAAGGCAAATGGCCAAAGTCATCGTAACCTTGTGCTTGTGCCTGAAAGCGCACACGGCACAAATCCAGCGACGGCGGCGTTCCTTGGCTATAAAGTGAAGGAAATCCCAGCTCGTGAAGACGGGACGGTTGATGTTCAAGCGGTTAAAGACGCATTGGACGAGAACGTCGCCGGCATTATGCTGACCAATCCAAACACATGTGGATTGTTCGAGCCTGACGTAATTGAAATCGCTGATGCCGTTCATGAAGCAGGCGCGTATTTCTATTGCGATGGCGCGAACTTTAACGCCATCATGGGCGTTGTGCGCCCGGGGGACTTGGGCATCGATGCGATGCACATCAACCTGCACAAAACCTTCTCCACGCCGCACGGCGGCGGTGGACCAGGTGCTGGCCCAGTTGTTTTGTCTGATGCGTTGGCGCCATATGCGCCACTGCCATATGTCAAGCGCGATGGCGATAGTGCATCATTGGTTGAAAACCAAGATGGTAGCGACGATCACCTTGGCCGCATGTCAGCGTTCCATGGGCAAATGGGCATGTATGTACGTGCGCTTACGTTCAAGCTTTCACATGGTGCCGATGGCATCGAGCAAGCTGCACGTGATGCGGTATTGAATGCAAACTATCTCAAAGCCCAGCTTTCAGATGTGTTTAACGCACCGTATGATGGTCAACCTTGCATGCACGAAGTGCTGTTTGACGATGCGAGCTTAAAAGGTACCGGCGTTTCGACCCTTGATTTGGCTAAGGCCATGATCGACGAGGGTTATCACCCGATGACTATGTATTTCCCATTGGTGGTACATGGCGCGATGTTGATCGAGCCAACTGAAAGCGAAAGCCTGCACACATTGGATCAGTTCATTGGCACCATGCGCGAGCTGATGGCAGACGCGAAGGCGGGCAATATTGATCGTTTTGTCAATGCCCCGATGAAAGCGCCAATGCGTCGTTTGGATGAAACACAGGCTGCCCGGTCGCCACATTTGCGGTGGGACGAGCCAGAGGCTGAAGCTGCTGAATAGCACTTCACCAACAGAACAAAGAGCGGCAAAACAATAATAAATAGCCGCTTTCTTAGGCGGTGGGTTCTGCAGAGCCCGCCGCCATTATTTTGTTTGTCCCAATTTTCAGTTGCGTTGATTTTCTTCTATGTCAGAATATCAACAATGAGAAAAATGAAACCCTCTATGCTATCACGCCGACATTTTTTGAAAACCGCTTCGTCCTTAGGTGCAGGTTTTTTATTGCCGCCATCGGTTTACGCGAGCGCTAAAGGTGACGCGATGCCCTATACCCAGCCTGAAGAAGCCGAAGCCCACCAAGCGACATTCATGCAATGGCCAGTGAGCAGAGTCGTACATTCGGACCGGTACTTTTTGTCCGACCTTCAACAATCAATCGCAGATATCGCCAACACCATCAGCGAGTTTGAGCCCGTCATCATGTTGATGGATGCGCAGTTCGAGGCAAATGCCAGAACGATGCTCAGTGACAAAATCGAAATCTGGGATATCCCAACAGACGATTTGTGGGCGCGCGACAGTGGCCCAGCTTTTGTTAAAAACGGGAAGGGCGAATTGGCAATCCGTCAATTCAACTTCAATGGTTGGGGCAACAAACAGGTGCATGAACATGACGGGCAGGTGGCCCGTCGCGTTGCCGAACGTTTGGGGCTGCCCCTGCTCGACAATGGTCTTGTAGGCGAGCCAGGCGGGGCAGAATTCGATGGCCACGGCACGCTGATTGCCCATGAAAGCAGCTGGATAAACCCCAACCGCAATAACGGCGACAAAGAAGCTGTGTCCCAGCTTCTTATGGAGGCGTATGGCGCCAAAAAGATCATCTGGGCACCCGGTGTTGCAGGGGCAGATATCACAGATTACCACATCGACTCCTTAGCGCGATTTGTCGGCGAGGGGCGTGTTCTCGTTCAATTGCCAGATGATATCTACCCAGACGATCCATGGTCAAAAAGCGCATACGAGACATATGACATCTTGTCAGCAGCTACTGATGCAAATGGCAACAAATTTGAGTTGGTCGAGTTGGCAGAAGCCATTGCACCGCGAGTAAGCTCTGATGATTTCGTCGCTGCCTATGCGAACTACTACATTTGCAACGGGGCGGTTATTGGCGCTCAATTTGGTGACAAAGAACGAGATGCTATGGCGTTGGCGACCCTGCAAAACTTGTATCCAGATCGCGAAGTGATCACGCTCAACGTTGATCCAGTTGGCGAAGTTGGCGGTGGCATTCACTGCGCCACCCAGCAATGGCCCAAGGTATAGAACTGCTATGAAAATCCGTCCCGCACTGCTTGCTGAACTCCCTGCTTTGAGCGAACTCTGCCTTCGCTCGAAAGCCTATTGGAAATATGATGCGGCATTTATAGAAGCGTGCCGCGAAGAACTAACCCTGACCAAAAAGCAACTTGAAGAAGATATAATCATGGTTGCTGATGATGATGGCGAACAAGCGGGTGTATTACGCTTGGTACTGGATGGCACCACGTCTGAGATCGAGATGCTATTTGTCGATCCTAAATGGATAGGCAAAGGCATTGGCCGTGAACTTTTTGTGTGGGCGTTGGACACCGCAAAGGCAAAAGGCGCGACCATTATGAATGTTGTGGCTGATCCAGGTGCCGCGCCATTTTACGAGAAAATGGGTTTTGAGCAGTTTAGTACTTATCCCTCCGGCTCGATTGCCGGGCGCGAACTACCGCACATGCGATTGCAGTTGCAGAGATAGCAGCATTGATGGTTGCATCTATGTACACAAAACCCGCTTAAGGCCTACCCTTTGCACGTAGGCCCGAGCCTTGTGGCCCGACATGTCAAAATGTGTATCTCTTCAGCGTTTGTGCGGCCGTAGCCACCCAAAGCCGTAATTTGGCCCGCCTGTGACCGCTGCTGGCTGTTCAACCGGTTCTGGTTTGCGTTCACAAGGCTGAGCATATCATTGATGCACGCGGCCGAAGTTTCTCGCGGTTCCTCTCGCATCCGATCGAAGCTTTTGTTGCCGCATAAATATGTAAGCCTGATATCTTTAATGCGCGTGTTGTCGGCTCTATTCAAACTGTTGTGCTTGGACATGCCGACGGTGATTTTGATCGTTTCCTTGCCATCACCCTGATTGAGCTGACGCGCTTCAACCCAATAGGGCCTTGCTGACTGAATGGTGTCGCGTGATTTACACAGCGCGACTTTCTCGCTTGTTGCATCGCGATCGTAAGAGGCCCAGTTTCTTAAGTTCGCGCAGCTGTGCAGGATATGAACGGCGTCTGGTGAGCCAAACTTGTTGGCGGCTCTCACGCCTGTATATGTCGCCAGTAGATTTCGGTTTCTCTCGTCCGCGAGCATGAGTTGGAAGCAATAGATGTGGTCCATAATCTTTGCAAAGCCTTTTGGCTTGAATACAGCACATGACTGCACGAGTGCACCGTCCAGATAGATTTCTTGTTCGCCTAGATAGCTGGGCCCTTTGTTTTGCATGCCATCAACTACTTTTCTGCACGCGGAAGACCCAAGATTAAGCGCGACCACGGCTGGGTTGGGAACGGACGTCGCGACGGCTTTTTGAATTTTTACACCGCAGCCAGCAGTAAAAATCTTCAAATAGGTCGAGGGGTTTGCCCAGTCAAATGCATCCTTCTGAGGCGGGTTGAACGCCCTGAAGCCTGAAGAAACAGTGAATTTTCTTCCGCCCGTGTTGTCAGTCGATATGCAGGAACGTGCACCCTTGCCATCACCAGATGTGCGAAATTGCCAGTTGTTTTTATCAAGGCAGCTCCAAAGCGGTGTATCCGAGATTTGCGGTTTCCGACCCAGTAATCCTGTGCCCACCGCGGGGTGATGTCCTGAAACTTGCAAAACGGGTCGTTCTGCCACGGGATCATTTGCGGGCATGGATTGCATGACCGCTTTGGCAATTTCTTTCGCAGTCTCTTCTTTAGCGGCGTTGAGCATAGTCCGGTCTGCAAACCCAAAACATGCGCTGCGACATGCCGACGCGGTCATTTGGCACTCCCATTTTTTGGCGTCAATTACCTCTGCAGAATCCCTACCATGGCGCAGCGCATTCCAACTGGCCGCGCACGCTCTTACCTCAGGGTCAGCGTGACAACTGTCAGAACACGCTCTTTGCACCTTGAGCCTTGCTGCCGCTTTTTTTTGTCGTTTTTTTTCTATTTCGGCCTTGGCGACACTCCACTGCGCATCGTTACAAGTTGGGCAAGTATTCGCCCGGAACTCCGCCTCGCTTATTCCAAAGCACGCGGATAGCAGGACGGTGAGTAAGGCAAATGCCGCCAAATTCTTGATGATTGAAAAAACAGACATTTGTGCACCCCAACGCAAACTAAATCACAGAGTTATTATCTATGGTTGTGGGCGGCCTGGCCACTAATTCGTTGTAACGCACTGTTCATTTTGATGGAAAAATTCGGTCGTCTCGTTGGTATGTGCTGGTGATTGCGTAGCAACAATCGTAAGCGACATCGCTTATTTATGTGCGCACTTCAAATCCGAGTTGCCAAGACACACCAAACTTGTCCTGCACCCAGCAATATCTGGTGGCGAAATCATATTTATTGAGCGGCATAAATTCCATGCCATCAACCGAGAGTGCGCCGTGTAGCCGATCTACTTCCTCGGCACTTTCAGCCTCAACAAACATCGATATGGAGGGGGTGAAATCAAAATCATGCACCGCTGGGCTGTCGATGCAAAACACCTTCAATCCGTTCAAGTTGATGGTTGCGTGCTGCACGGTACCTGTCTCACCCGCATCGCCTTCTTCATAATGGGTCAACCGTTCGATTGAACTATTGGGAAACAGATCGACGTAAAAATTGATCGCTTCTTCGGCTTTGCCGATAAACATCAAAAATGGTGAGACGGACTGGGCCATATTCGATCCTGAGGTTGTTGATCAGATTTGTAGGTTAGCTCAATTATCACAGAAACGAAAACGGGCCCATTAGGGCCCGTAAATTTTTTCAAGAATTTTGACATCTTTTAGTTCAAGCTGGCAGAAACATCCTTGATGGCTTGAGCAACGAGGTCGTTGCCTTTTTCAGCCATTTTGTCTGTTAGGACCATGCGAGCTGCTTCAACCGCAATATCGGCTGAGCGAGCGCGAACGTCTGCGATTGCTTGAGATTCCGCTTGAGCAATCTTTTCTTCAACTGCTTTTGTGCGGCGAACGATCAATTCCTCCAAAGAGCCTTTAGCTTCTTCGGTCAATCGAGTTGCTTCAGCTTTTGCAGCTTCGATAATCTCTTGCGCTTCTTCTTCAGCAGCTTGGCGCTTACGCTCATATTCTGCCAAAAGAGATTGTGCTTCTTCGCGTAGACGTTTTGCTTCGTCTAGATCATCAGCGATTTTTTTCGACTTGTCGTCGAGCATGCCCATAACCTGTTTAGGTACGCCCAAATAGATGACGATACCCAAAAATACAAGAAGACCAAAAAACGCCCACCAGGTTGCATCGAGTTCCATTTGCCTTAACCTTTCACAACCTTAGCGACCGCGTCTTTGGTGGCCTTTTGTGCCGTGCGGCCCAAAATGTTTGTCACCAATGCATGTGCAGTGTCGCTAGCGATTTCATCAACATGGCCAAGCGCCTCAGTCTTTGTGGACTGGATGCGGCCTTCTGCTGTAGCCATCTTTTTCGCCAAGTCAGTTTCGACTTTATTGCGTTTCGCGTCGAGGTCCTTGCGGATGCTCTCGCGTGTTTCTTCCGCAATATTGTGCGCTTTTTTCTTAGCTTCAGCCAAATCAGCTTCGTAAGCTTCAATAGCTTGGTCAGTCTTTTGGCGCAGACGTTCGGCTTCCGCCAAGTCGCCTTCAATTCGGTCACGCCGAACTTCCAAAATCTCACCGATCCGTGGCAACGCAATTTTGCTCATCAACAGGTAAAGCGCAGCAAAGCTTAGCGCCAACCAGAGGAGCTGAGATCCAAACGTCGCCGGATCAAACGGAGGAAATACGCCAGTGCCGTGGTCGCCACCATGTGCTTCTGTTGAAGCATGGGTGTCAGTTGCGTGGCCATCAGCTTTGCTAGCGTCTGTATCGTGCGATGTTGTTGTGGAGCCTGCCATCTGGATACCTAAAATTCATATGCCTTATTCTCATTTCGAACTGAAACGATTTAGGGCCTTGGTGCTTTAGTTCCAATCGCAGCATTTGCGAGAAACAAAGCGTGTGTAATAGGCAGGCAGCCCAAAGATGCATTTACTGCAAATGTGGGCTGCCTGAAATTGTACCGTTAGAATTAAACGGCGAACAATAACAATAGGGCAACCAAGAATGAGAAAATTCCCAAAGCTTCTGTTACCGCAAAACCAAAGATCAAGTTACCGAACTGGCTTTGTGCTGCTGATGGGTTGCGCAATGCACCTGACAAGAAGTTGCCAAAGATGTTGCCCACGCCCATTGCTGCTCCAGCCATGCCCACACAGGCGATACCGGCACCGATAAACTTCGCTGCTTCTGCTTCCATTGTAAAATCCTTTCAAAGCTCAAAATGCGATGTTCTAATTTGTCATCGAACCGGCATGGTCGATAACGCGTTCTTTAACTCAACTAGTGCGATGGATGTATCGCATCGTTGAGATACATGGAGGTCAAAACCGCAAACACATAGGCTTGCAAAGCCGAGACCAAAAACTCAAGCGCTGTCAGCGCAACTGTCATTGAGAAGGGTAGGATGGCGCCAAGCCAACCCACAAATCCAAATGATGACAATGTAACGATAAAGCCGGCAAACACTTTCAATGTGATGTGGCCAGCAAGCATGTTCGCAAACAAACGAACAGAAAGACTGATCGGACGAGACAGGAATGAAACGATTTCAATCGGAATAACGATTGGCAATACGTAACCCGGTACTCCTGCAGGAACGAAAAGTTT
Organism: Maritalea sp. YIW29; assembly: GCF_057219265.1. Lineage (NCBI taxonomy): Bacteria > Pseudomonadati > Pseudomonadota > Alphaproteobacteria > Hyphomicrobiales > Devosiaceae > Maritalea > Maritalea sp. YIW29. The sequence goes on along the minus strand of NZ_JBXVVF010000001.1, from coordinate 1,714,429 downwards.
TAGAAATCCAAGACCGTTTTTCATAAACCCATAAACAAGCACAACGGTGATCACCAACATTGCCAGCGCAAATGTAACGATGATGTGGCTTGTTACGGTGAAGAAGAACGGCACCATGCCGAATAGGTTCGCAACAAGAATAAACATGAACAAAGAGAACACGAATGGGAAGAACTTCATCCCTTCGGTACCCGCTGCTGTGCGCACCATATTGGCAACAAATTCGTAGAGCATTTCAGAAAGCAGTTGCAATCGGCCTGGAACCAAACCACGACCCCGGGTTGAAAGGATCAAAAATGCAGAAATCGTCAACACAGTAACGACCATAAACAAGGCCGAGTTTGTGAAGGCAATTTGTAGACCGCCAGAAGCTTCCTCACCGGTACCACCAATGGAGAAAATATCGTTGATCTGAAACTGATGAATTGGATCGTTTGCCACGCTCCAGCCCCTTATTGCTCGCTAACCTTCGTCGTCTTCGACTTCCGGCCCTAAATCCATATCCGGTGTAATTGTAACCGCCGAGTTCATGTCTGCTGCGCTACGCACGACAGTTAAAACACCGGCGGCAAATCCCACCAACACCATTACCAACATGATCCAAGGCGCTGTGCCAAAAATCCCATCAGCAAAATACCCAATGCCCGTTCCCACGAAGATTGCTGCGATAAACTCGGTGCCCAATCGCACCGCTCGCGCATGCCCAGTAAGGTGAGCCTCCGACGCTTTCTTTTGTTGAATTAGTCCCGCATCTTTTCTCGCCGACTTGATTTTCTCGGCCAAAACACGTGTTTCATCAACTTGAGACGCAATCGGATCAGATGATTTGCCCGTTTTTGTTGTATTTTTAGAACTTGGCATTGACCAAAACTCCCAAAAATTTCGCCAAAAACGAAAGGCAAATGCACCCCTCAAAGTTGGGCGCAACATAGTGTGGCACTCTTATAGTGTCAAGCGCGTCGTGGGATTCGATGATAGCGAAATAAAGCTTTTATTTTCAACAGCTTATGAAGGTCAATGTTGAATTATTACCTCATCGCTCAATCCGTGATTTTGCCAAATTCACGCCAATTGTAGATTCGCATGATTGTCGAACGGGTGGGGGTTCACAAATCGTGCAGTTTTGTACATATATGTAGGAAACTGAAACTGTACCCCTTTGGTGAGATATGGCCCGACCAGCAGCTTTTGATCGCGAGCAAGCAATTGACGACATCATGCATTTGATGTGGCGCGACGGATATGAGCGTTCGTCGGTTAAGGCCCTGTGCGAAAAATTGGAAATCACCCGCTCCAGTTTTTACAATGCATTTGGCACCCGCGAAAAACTGTTTGAAGAAGTGCTGGCTCACTATTCAAAACAATCCCCCGACTATGCCTTTAAGCTCGCGACCCCGCCAATCGATGTCCGCTTACTTTTTACGCTGGTGTTTAAGGAATTGTGCGCCGAACGCGCCGCCGATCCAGAAGGGCGGGGTTGCCTAATGACAAATTCAGTTGCAGAACTTTCCAATGCCAACGAAAAAATGTCGCCGATACTGTCCATGATCATGGCCGAGCAGGTCGAGCGAATTGAAACCATATTAGAGTGGGGCATTGCCTCAAAAGAACTGTCTCGTAATCTTCACAAACATGGCACAGCGCTGGCGCTTAAAACCCTGCTCGTCGGTATCAATGTCACCTCCAAAACCACACGCGACGAAGCGGAGCTTTGGCTGATGGCCAAAACTACACTGGCTGCGCTCGATATGTATGAAGAGTAACCGAGTTACAGGTTGGTCCTATGCGATGGAACAAGCTGGTTGCCATTCTGCCCGCACCACGCCATACCCGCCTCATGGTGAGCCTGTCGAACCAAGGGCGGCAGGAATAGCATTTGCCAACCCACTACCCAATAAATGCAAATCACTTTATGATTGAAGCCAAGGTCAGCAATACCTGACCCCGAGGCGTAGTAACCCCTCTGAAGGCGGCTGATATCAGCCGAAATGATGTCTCTCCAATCTTAGGGTCGGGGAGGCAATGGCGCATGTTCAGGGCCTTAGGGCCTAAAGGTCATTGCGGTCGTCCTTCGGCGGCTTACTAACTCCCCGGCTACCAGAGCTTTTTACGCTTTGGTGGCCGTTTCTTTATAATTTTAGAGGAGTTGCCAAATGGAACCGACATTTTTCAATCAAATACTAAACATAACCTCAGCCGAAGACTTTGCATTGGTGCTTGCCATCATTGTTACTTTCGCCATCGCACTGATCCCAGCCATCATCACCCTGACCGCTGCACGTAACCGCTCGACCAAATTTATGAAGCCAACAGGCACGGAAACAGATCTGCTGTATACAGTCTATCGAGATAGAGACGGGGAAGTGAAAGTGTGGCGGCATTGAAACGCGGACACTTCAGGGGCGATTTTCAAAGTATTCAAGTGCTGATCTAACGGACAAACGCTCTTTCATTTGCGTTTGTGCGCGTCCTCGCAACTCACTGCCTCGTCACCCTCGGGCTCGACCCGAGGGTCTATTGAAGGTCGGCTATGCGGACAAAGTAACCAAACTATCTATTCATCTAAACGATCGCTTTGGCCGGGAAGCCGACATTCGCAGGGTTAAAGTTGGGCTCCCAAAAGCAGACCTTCCGTTTATCCCGTTTTCAATGAATTGCCAATATCCGTCGTGCGGACACATATCCTGCGACAAAACCCGTGATGGTTGCAAACATGAGGAGTGCAATGTCCGAGACAATTGAAAGAGGACATCTTGCATCAAGAACAAGTATCGAATTCAAGATTGCTGTTGTTATCCAGATAAATCCGACTTAAGCCAATCTTACTATGCTGCCATCATCAAGGCTCAAATGAGCCATTTTGAATTTCAATCAGTAGACTTGACGATATTGGTTGCATTTATCGATGTCTGTCATCTCGGCCACATGTTCTATTTCGGCCCGTTTGTGTGCCGTATAAACATCACAAAACTGCGGCCCAAACCAAGACCGTACGGTTTGATTTTCTTCAAGGCGTTTGATTGCCTCACTTAGCGATTGGGGCAACCGAATGATTCCCCGGTCGCTCAGGCTACGCTCGTCGAGCAGCGACAAGTCTTCTTGCGTCACTTCCGGTATCGGTAATTTATCTTCAATACCCTGCGCACCAGCGTGCACCAATGCTGCCAAAACCAAATAGGGAGATGCGGCGGCGTCAGTGGCACGAAACTCGAAATTATATTGTTTGGCGCGTTTGGTGTCGTCGGTCGCTGTTACTGGGCAGATGCGGATAGCAGCTTCGCGGTCGTGATAACCAAGATTGTTGTAGGCTGCACTCCAACGATGAGGAGTTAGCCGTAAATAAGAAATATCGCTAGGGGCCGTAATTGCTAAAATACTGTCCAGATATTTTAGGATACCAGCGATAAATGAACCCGTGTTGCCACCCATGCCGAAAGGGTGCTTGGCATCAAAAGTCGCTGGTTCGTCATTTTTATCTAAGAAGCTAATGTGAACATGAACACCATTTCCAACGCCGGATGGATCAGAAATTGGGACAAAGCTTGCATTATGTCCTTGTGATGCGGCAACGCGCTTCGTCAGCTCACGAAGCAACACCGCCCAATCTGCTGACTTGGTGCCAATAGCTGGTGCATTTGTTATCTCGAATTGTCGCGCACCATATTCCTTCAGAAAGGTATCTGGCGTGATGCCAGCGGTTTCCAGTGCTGCGACAAGCATTTCGCCAAATGTGCGATATTTGGCGAATGCCGCATAACCAAATGCTTCACCAGGTTGCACATCGATGTCGGTCAACTGAAATTCATGTTCAAATGCCGCATTCACTTTCAGCCCGCTCAAACGTTCCAGCCGGTCCAATGCATTTTTAAGGATGCTGCGTGGGCAAAGTGGCCAATTTGCACCGTCTAACTCGCAAATGTTGCCTAAAACCAAACGGTCGGCAGGCGATTTCTCGTCTAGTCGTACATTGATCTCGGTTGTTTCGTCTGGGATGATGACCAGATCACCAAGTGAACCAAAGGGAGATGGAGCAATTGTGTCAAAACACGTGATTAGACTGTTAGTCGGCACCCACCCTATCCCGCTTTTCATGCGTTTTTTATGCTCAGACAATGGAAAGGCCTTGCCCCGTACTTGACCTGCCAGGTCACATGTCGCGGCAAACACCAAGGGGCTATTAATCATCATGACGTCCTTCAAAATTAATTCGAGCTGAGTCCCAAGCCTCAATGCGTTTGCGAGTTTGCTCCCAATTCGTGTCGGTAACTCGCGCAACAATTGCTTCAACTAACGTGAGGGCGGCAGCGTAACTATCCCAAATTGTGCCGCTATCAATTGGCACGGGCAGCACTTCCGCCGCGTATTTTGAAATAGGTGACATCCATTTGTCTGTAATTAGGACGATCTTCGCACCATGTTTATCTTCTGCAAGCTGAGTAAGGTCCTGCAGCGATTTTTGGTATCGGCGGAAATCGATCGTCACCAAGATGTCCCTTGGGCGCATACGCAACAGATATTCTGGCCAAACTTCAGGGTCTGAGGGTAGATGGAATACGTTTGCTCTATGTTGTCTTAAATGGCGCGATAAGTACTGCACAATTGGGTCACTCATCCGCCCACCAATCAGATAAAGGCCTCGTTTATCATCTGACAGCATGGCACAAACCCGCTCAAATTGGCTGGATGAAACCATATCGCCGGTTTGGCGCAAAAGTTTCTCGGCGCGCTGAAAAAAGCCAACGAGATAATCACCTTCAACTTCACGGCGTGTTTGGTGCAGGTCGACGGGAGACTTTTGTCCTTCTTTCAGCTCTGCGATGAGTTGCTGTTGGAAGTCTTGAAATCCGGCATATCCAAGTTTGGAAACAAATCTTGAAATCGTCGGTGCTGAAACATTAGTTTTTTCGGCGAGGACTTGAATCGGAGCCAAGCCGGCAAAGGGATAATCCGCCAAAATGGCGGCGTGTAGTTTGCGCTCATTGGCAGTGAATTCGCCAGACTTTTCCGCAATTTGAACGCGTACCGTCATAATTTCCTCCGTCATCTTGTATTACTTCAAATGAAAATAAGTCGTCAACAAGTATTTTTTTGTTGACTTTGAAAAATATTTATCAAATCCTAATTGCAATAAATCTTGTGGGGGAGAGTAGATGATCACAGCACCAACGCGCCATATCCTTTTTGCAATTGGAGCGATCATTTTATTGATTTGCGCAATAGCGATCTTGGCGCTTGCTGGTGGCAGTGCGATTGAACGTACGATCATCGTGTTTTTGGTGTCATTGATCGCCGTCGCAGGAATGGGCGTGTATAGCGGCAATAGTGGCATACTGAGCTTCGGTCATGTCGGCTTTATGGGCATCGGCGCTTATTGCGCGGCTCTTTTGACTTTACCAGTTCCGCTAAAATTGGCGACCTTGCCGAATTTGCCTGGCTGGTTGGCCAGTACACAACTGGATTTTGTGTCTGCAACGATTGTGGCGCTCATTTTTGTTGGCGTTGTTGCAGCCGTAATAGGACTAGCAATTGGCAGGTTGGAGGGTTCTGCGGCGACCATCGCGACCCTTGGATTGTTGATCATAATTCATGGTGTAACGATTGGGTGGCGTGATGTAACGCGCGGTGCTCAAACTTTTTTCGGTGTGCCAAGGGAAACGAGCATTTTGGTTGCTGCTGTGGCGTGTGTTTTGGCGCTAATCGCGGCCAGGCTCTATCGGGATTCAATTTCTGGTTTGCGCCTGAGGGCGGGCCGCGATAATGCGATTGCCGCCAATGCAATTGGCATCAATATTCAAAAAGAACGTTTCGTGTCGTTTATATTAAGCGCCATGCTGATGGCACTCGCGGGATCATTATTGGCCCACTTCTTGGGTGCATTTAGTCCAAAGAAATTCTATTTCACAGATACATTTTTTCTGCTGTCGATGTTGATCGTTGGTGGAATGACAACGGTTACCGGCGCGGTGACGGGCGCAGTTTTGATTACGTTCATAACAGAGCTTTTACGTAGATTTGAAGGTGGGTTCTCGCTTGTCGGAATTGAAGTCCCAGCAGTGTTTGGTACGACGCAGATCGGCATCGGCTTAATCATTCTCTTCGCCATGTTCAAAAAAGCGGATGGTTTGGCCGGCTTGAAGGAATGGGAAGAACGCATATTCAAGCGAAAGATCGATGTGCCTGAAGCCGCTAACTCCATGATAGAAACGGATGTTCAACCTGAGCTCGTTGCTGAAAATCTTGTCATGCAATTTGGCGGTTTAGTTGCCGTGAACGATGTTTCCTTGGCCCTGAAATCAGGTGAGATATTTGGGTTAATTGGTCCAAATGGCTCGGGCAAAACCACTGCCATGAACGTCCTGTCTTGCGTGCTGAAGCCTACGTTGGGTCGGGTCGTCCTAAACGGCCAAGATCTTGTCGGACGCAAATCTAGCGAAATGGCAAATCTAGGTATTGCACGAACTTTTCAAAATATCCGTTTGTTCCAAGACTTGACCGTTTATCAAAATGTATATGTCGCCGCTTTGTCGACAAATGGCGGGCACGATGCAGATGGTCGAGCCTATCGTGCTCTTGAGCGGTTGGGCATCTTGAACCTGACCAATGATGATTCCGGTACATTATCATATGGCGATCAGCGTCGTGTTGAAATCGCGCGCGCTTTGGCATGTAAGCCATCCCTTTTGTTTTTGGATGAACCGGCGGCGGGCATGAACCGAGAAGAAACAGACGATCTAATGGAGACATTGCGCAATCTCTGCGCAGATTTAGGCATCGGTATTTTGCTGGTCGACCATGACTTGAAATTAATCAACCAACTTTGCGATCGCGTCGCGGTCTTAAACGAAGGCAGAAAGATTGCTGAGGGGACACCTGAAGAAGTCCGAAAAAACCCGGCTGTCATTGATGCCTATTTGGGGCGCTCTGCATAGGTGCACCCCTTTTTAAAAGGAGAGAAGAGATGAACAAAATAATTGCGGTGAGTGCTGCGTTGGCAGTAGCTCTAACCGGCAGTGGTTTTGCACAAACGCTAAAGATTGGTGTTGCAACTGCACAAACCGGCGGCTTGGCGCCATATGATGGCCCGGTGATTGAAGGGTTAATGTTGGGTGTCGACGAGATAAACGCTGCCGGCGGTATTGGCGGCACACTAAAAATTGAGCTCATCCAAAAAGATGTACGTTCTGATGCGGCGCAAACTGCCATTGCCGCACAGGAATTGGTCGACGAGGGCGTAAAAGTTCTAATTTTGCCTTGTGATGCTGATCCGGCGCTTGCTGCCATTTCTGTCGTGACTGACGCACAGGTTCCAGCAATTTCAACCTGCGCGTCTTCACCCACCTTGCCATTAATTGGCGGCGATTACATGTTTGCAAACTTTCCGGGCGACAACGTTCAAGCAACCGTTTCAGCGCAATGGGCATATGATCAGGGCTTAAAAACGGCCTATGTCGTTTATTCACCTGACTCGCAATATACTTCGATGCCACTTTACTTTGCTGACGTAATGGAAGCACTGGGCGGTGAAGTTGTTGGCCAAGATACATACACGATTGGTCAACAAGATTTCTCTGCGATATCAACGCGCATTGCCAACATGGACCCACAGCCAGATGTAGTGATGACTTCTGCTTATGAACCAGATTTCCCATCATTCATCAAAGCTTTACGCGCTGCTGGTGTGACAAGCCAAGTTATCGGATCAGACGGTATCGATAGTCCAACAACATTTGCTATTGGTAGTGCCGCTGATCAGTTGGTGTTCACGACGGCCGGTCACCCAATTGCAAATAGCCCAATGGCAGAATTCAATACCAAATACGAAGCAGCATTTGGGCAGGAATCACAAACAGTGTTCAATGCAATTGGCTACGACCTTGTTAAAGTGATTGAAGCAGCAAGTTTGGCAGCAGGTCCAGATGCGGATGCACAAGCCTTACGCGACGCAATTGCAAACCTCAAAGATGTGCAAGGGGCCACCAGCTTGATCACCTACATGGGCACAAATGGGATGCCCGTGCGTGAGGTGACTTTGATCGGCGTAATCGGCGGTGAACGCAAGCTTATTGGTCAACCTTCACCAAATCCAGCCATTATCCCAGCACCTCGGATGCAGTAAGGCGAGGAGAAACCGAAATGAGTCAACCGCTTTTACAGGTCCGTTCGCTTGATGTGCGCTATGGTGCAGTGCAAGCGGTTGACGGGATAAACTTTGATGTTGAGCAGGGCGAAGTTGTGGCCCTGCTTGGCGCCAATGGCGCAGGCAAATCATCGACACTAAATTCGTTGGTGGGCTTGGTGCCAACCCATGGTGGGTCGGTTCAATTTGACGGAAAGAATATCACAAATATTCGTCCTGAAATGTTGTCGGGACTAGGTATGACACTTTCTCCGGAGGGCCGGCGCGTTTTTGGCACTTTAAGTGTTACAGAAAACTTGCAAATGGGGGCCTTTGGACTTTCAGATCCTGATGAGATTTCGACAGCTTGGGATCGTGTTTATTCGCTTTTCCCAATTTTAGCCGAGCGCAAAACCCAGTATGCAGGCACTTTATCAGGTGGCCAGCAGCAAATGTTGGCAGTTGGCCGTGCGCTGATGAGCAACCCAAAGATGCTACTACTGGACGAACCCTCGCTCGGCTTAGCGCCAAAAATAATTGAACAGATTTTTGAACTTATCAAAACGCTCAATGATCAAGGTGTAACGATTTTGGTCGTGGAACAAAATGTATCCATGGCACTGGAAGTTGCGAACCGCGCATATGTTTTGGTCAATGGAAAAGTTGCCGCGTCGGGACCTGCTAAGGAACTGGCCAGCAGCTCAGATTTACAAAATGCCTATTTAGGGGGCGCGTAAGATGGATTTATTTTTGCAACAAACCGTCAATGCATTTGCACTGGGTGGTACTTACGCATTGCTGGCATTGGGATTAGCAGTTGTGTTTTCGATCATGGGGCTGATTAATTTTGCCCATGGCGAACTCATGACCATCGCTGGATATACATTGATGTATTGTGGATTGGCGGGCATTTCTTTCGTGTTTGCAGTGCCGCTGGCATTGTTGGCATCCATGCTGGCGGCTGTGCTGATGGAACGTGTTGCATTTCGCCCAGTACGCAACAGTTCCGGGGCCACGATGTTGGTGACCAGCTTTGCTGTTGCGATGATTTTGCAAGTCTTGTTTCAAAACCTCATTTCTGTGCGATCGCAGCCAGTTAATATTCCCGAGACAATTTCGGGCAGTATTCAGTTTGGCGGTATGGTTATTGGCACTAACAAGCTTTTAGCGATAGCATCAACTATTGTGATGTTGGTACTTTTGGACCGCTTTTTATCCAAACAAAAGTATGGCATCGCGATGCGTGCCGCTGCGGAGGATTTTGCTGTCGCCCGCTTAATGGGCATTCGTGCGAATACGGTAATTGCTGGCGCATTTGCGATTTCCGGCTTGCTGGCCGGTGTCGCCGCCATTTTATGGGTTAGCCAACGTGCCTCTGTGGATCCATTAATGGGGTTTACGCCGGTACTTAAGGCGTTTATCGCTGCTATTTTGGGTGGCTTGGGTAGCCTGCGTGGCGCTGTTGCCGGCGGATTTTTGCTTGGATTTATTGAGATCTATCTGGCTGCATTTTTGCCCGCAGAATTGCAAGAGTTTCGGGACCCAATCGGATTGGGTATTGTGGTGTTTGTCTTGCTGATACGCCCAAACGGCCTACTGCCTGCCGCGACCCTAAATGCGGAAAAAGTTTAGGAGTGCGCTATGCAGCAATACCAAAGCTCGCGACGTCTTCTTGCTGATGCCGATCCAAGCCCTATTGAGAAATTCAATGTTAATGGCAATGCTAAGGTATTGTTGGTCTGTGAACACGCCGGCCAACAAATTCCACAAAGCCTTGATGGTCTTGGCTTAGCCAAAGTTGATTTGGACAAGCATATCGGTTGGGATATTGGCGCTGCTGGCGTAACAAAAATACTTGCAAGCAAGCTGGATGCAACCGCAATTTTGCAGCGATACTCTCGCTTGGTGATTGATTGCAATCGCCCCACGGAAGCACCCGACTCTATGCCAGCAGTCGCAGACAATATTGTGGTTCCTGGAAATCAAAACTTGTCGCGGCATGAAGAAGAGCTGCGCGCCCAAGAAATCTTTTGGCCGTTCCACGAAGCTGTTGAACAGGCCATTGCCTCTGGACGATATGATCTCGTTCTATCAATTCACAGTTTTAACCCAATATTGGGAGACGTGCCGAGGCCCTGGCAGTTGGCCTTTTTGTTCCGAGGCGATACTGAAACACCTCGGAAACTGGCAGAAATTTTCAGTTTGAGACAACCAAATATCTTGCTTGGTATGAATGAGCCATATCAAATCGATGACGAGAGTGACTGGTTTGTGCCCAAACATGGAGAGCTCAATAATATTTCACATTCTTTGATCGAAATTCGCAATGATCAAATCATCGATGAAGAAGGACAATTGTTCTGGGCTGATCAATTAGCCCTTTCTGTTGCAACGTATTTGGAAGACCTGAAATGAACACATTATCTCGAGATATCCCACTCCAACCTGAGCAGTCGGGACTATTGTTTGTGGATGTACAAAACTTTGCGGCCAAACGTGAGGGCGGTGAATTTAAGGACCTGAACGACGTCGAGTTCCAACAGAAGTATGGTTGGTTTTTCCAACAAATGGATGCACATGTGGTGTCAAACATGCAAAAGCTCCAGGCTGCTTTTCGTCGAAAGAAAATGGAGGTCCTATACACAACGATTGAAAGTTTGACGCTTGATGGTCGAGACCGTTCGCTGGATTACAAGATCACTGGGTTTAATGTGCCCAAAGGCTCATGGGACGGGAAGGTGATCGATGAACTAGCGCCAATTGACAACGAAATTTTACTTCCAAAGTCATCTTCATCTGTTTTCATTTCCACTCATATTGATTATGTGCTGCGCAACCTTGGCGTAAAACAACTGGTCATATCTGGCATTATTACCGATCAGTGCGTTGAAAGTGCTATTCGTGATGCTTGTGATCTTGGATACCTAGTTACGCAGGTCACCGATGCATGTGCGACCTACACGCCTGAACGACATGAGAACTCCGTGAATACGATCAGCGGGTACTGCCGACAAGTAACAACCAAAGAATTGTTGAATGAGCTGGCATAGTTTGTGGTCTTTGGAGGGTGAATTTCAAGTTTGAACGAGATTGCTGAAGTACGCTCGAACTGGGAGCTCTTCAACTCAAATTAGCCATACCAAGATCGACTGCACAGCTCGAAACCTGGATTTTGGTTTCGAAAGTGCAAAATCGAATTCCGAAAGCACATAATTCTAACTACCGTAGCGTCGACCAATACCGCAGTCGACCCGACGCACTCATATTTGATCATACTTTCCAACGCACCTTAGGTGTAACATATGAATGCAAGAGACGTTCTCGAACGCCACTTCTAGCCCATAATGCTCATCAAAGAGGTTCGATGTTTTGAACACTTTGTCCGAATTACTGACCTTCCAACATAATTGTTCCGCGCTGAGCCCTGACGTCAGATTGGGGAAAACCCCAGAGAGAATTTTATGATGTATCGAACGGCAGCTATGGGCCGGAATTGAGGCTTTGCGAATGATAATTAAGGTCTTTAATGGGCTCGAAGCCGAATTTGCCATTCTGTGTCGTTGAGTGCTTCAATCACGTGCTGAATGTCTGAGTACTGAGGTTGGAGGGTATGGTCGAAAGGACGAGTTATGTCTGCTTCAATAAACCTTCCAATGATTGTTCCATCAAAGCGAGCCTGGAACTATGGTCGAATAATTGGCCAGAAACGACCATTGCAGCCAAAGCACGTTTGGGCCATTCGCGTTCGGCTAGAGATTGCGAATGCTATACGTGACTTGGCGCTGTTCAATACTGCGATCGATAGCAAGCTGCGAGGGTGCGATCTGGTATGTTTGAAGGTCTCGGACGTTTTCGGTGCAGGCGTAATCAAAGAACGCGTTTCTGTTTTGCAAAGCAAAACGAAGTCGCCGGTTCGGTTTGAGTTGACCGAAGGAACACGAAAATCTCTCTTTGATTGGATAAGTGACCCATTGATGGCGGGGCACCAGTATCTTTGGCCAGGCCGCTTTCATGATCGACCACATATCTCAACCCGCCAATACGCCCGGATGTTAAAGATTTGGGTGAAGTCAATCGGTTTGGAGCCAAGTGCTTACGGCACGCATACTATGCGGCGAACCAAAGTGGCTCAAATCTACAAATAGACGGGCAGCCTCCGAGCCGTTCAACTGCTACTTGGTCACACTAAGATGGATAGTACTGTACGCTATCTAGGCGTTGATCTTGAAGACGCATTGGCGATTTCTGAAAGCGTCGAAATCTAAACAATGATTTGGGGTCGGCCGCTGCTGTGGTCGGCCCCAAGCGGACATTATCCGAAAAATTTGAGCAGCACATTAGTCTCCCTAAAGCGGACATCAGGCGCTGACATAACCTTTCAATCAACGAAAGGCGGCAATGCGGACAAGGCGACCAAACTCAGATTTCGGCCATCTGCGGCAAAGGGCGGAAAGTGGACATCGGTGGCTGTGCATCATCGTAAATATTCGACTGCCGCTAGGAGCGCAACCTAGACATTACAGATGTGGCCTTTGTCAACAGCTGCAGCCAAATTCAGATTCTACTCATCTTTCATATTTCTAGAAATTTTACTCCAACTATGCGCTCACAAAATATATATGAGGTAGAAGCAATGTATATTTGCGCGAACGTCGTTTAGTTCAACGCTCTCCCATGGCGCGCAATCGGGTTTCATTTAGTTCGCCTCTTGCTTCCAACATAGCAAATGCGTAGGAGGCGATTTTATTGTTGGTTGCTTTGAGTTCTTCGGCCAGCTCGACATGCAAATCGCTTGTTAAAAATGACCCTAAATTTCCCTGGGCGAGACGCTTGAAATGACGTCTCCTGCTTCGTTGCTCAAACAGTGAAATTTCCTTTTTGCGCTCAACAATCTGACGTGCGAGGCTTCTTGAGCTGGAGGCAACCATATCAAATGAGATCAAACTGTTGTTCAGCACATTTTGTTGAATTTCCAACAGTTCCGCAATGCCCTCTTTGGAAAGTTCTAGGCCGTTCGCATTAAGTTGAGATGTGATCGAGCGCATGGATGCCGAAAGGGATTGGCCGGCCCTATTAAGCCGCAGGGCATACTCAAATAAATGCCTGTTTTGTCGAAGCTGATTTTTGGCGCTGACCTGTTGTGCGTTGCTCGCATAATAGCTGCGCAGTTGGTTCATGCGGTTTGATAACGCGCCTGCATTTTGTTCGAGGCGCTCCATTACCTTGGCGTCAAAACTTTCAATCAAATGCCCGCTGTCTGCGATAATCCGGCTTACAACCTCAAGCATGGACGCAACATCTCTTCGCAAAACCAGCCGCAAATCAGCCGATGTTGCTCGCTCAGAGAGCGCAGCTCCTGTAAATTCCATATCGCTGGAAGTCGCGTCTTGATTGTGTTGTGGTTTAAGCCGCAAATAGGCGGCGCATATAGAGGCGCTGAATGGCACAAGCACCAGGTTTGCCGCATTGAATAATAGGTGAACCCCAACTAAATGGTTCGCCCTGCCCCAGAAATCAAACAAAATGTCAGAAATCGGAACAGCCAAAAACAGGATAAAGAATATCCCTGCGCTTGTTCCCCGCAACGCCAAATTGATGATCGGCAAATCTCTATCTTGCTGCTTGGCTCCACGTGTTAGCCAAACCGGAATGAGCGCACTGCCAATGTTGCAACCAAATACAAATGATGCAGCGCTTGCCGCGGAGAAATCCCCTTGGATAAACAGAATTCCAGCAAGGAGAATTGATGCCACACTAGAGTGTAAGAGCAATGTTATGGCTGCTCCGGCAAACAAAACCAGCACCTGATCGTTGTCAAGAAACGCCGATATCTCGGAAAGATACGTAAATCCTTTTATCGGTGTGACAGCCTCAGAGATCAGGTTCAACGAGAGCAAAAGCAACGCTACGCCAAGGATTGCGCGTCCAAGGTTTTGACTGGCTGGATTTGATGTTTTCAGATGCAGTGCGCCACCCAATAAAAGCAGAACCGGCAACAATAAAGTAAGGTCGAACGACAAGATCTTGATGACAATGGCTGACCCAAAATCAGCTCCGAGTGCGAGAGCTAAACCTAAAAAAAGCGGCATTGCCCCGGCTGATACAAGGCCAGCGGTCATAAGCACCACGCCCGTTGCACCTTGAAAAAGGATTGCCAACAAAACACCAGACATACAGCTTTGAATTGGTCCACGCTGCTCCAGCGCTGAGTGCATCTTTTGGCCGAAGGATCGCTCAATGCCTATACGCACCTGTTTGACCGCAAACAAAAGCAGCATACTCGCGGCTAGGATGTTCAGTACAAAACCAAACAAGATCATGAATGCAACGCAGCGAAGGGTTTTACCTTTTCGGCAGGCGACGAAATCTCTATCCGCTGATTGCCCGGCGTTCCCTCAATCGTTCCCCGGACATCAAGGCCAGCAGCCTCAGCAAGAGCCCAACCAGCCGCAATATCCCAATAGTTGGTGTAGTCTTCTACATAGCCGTTTACTTTGCCCATAATGGCAAAGAGCTGACCAACTGTTCCGCATCGATATGACACGGTTTGAAAGCCTTGAAATCGCACACGGTTGAGCAAAGATTGCTCTTCTGCCATCGACAACTTGGTGTTCCAGCCGACGGCGACTGTGTTAACACGCGGCTCTATTCGATCGAACACTTGGCCAGAGAGATCATGAACGCCGTAATTTTTGCCGCCAATCAAACCGAGTTTCATGGCAGGTAGGATAATCGCACCTAATATTGGCGTACCGTTACTAACAATACCGATTGAAACGCCCCAAAGGGGGTTGCCATTGATAAAGTTGGATGTGCCATCTATTGGGTCAATGATCCAGCAAGGACGGGCAAGCTTAGAAAACTCATAGTCTTCTATGCCTTCTTCGCCCAACACCATGTCGTCTGGCAGCGCATCATGGATCCGCATTTCTATGTATTTTTGCACGGCTTTATCGGCATCGGAGACCCACTCCCCAGGTGTCTTTGCTTCAACCAGCAGCTCTTGCCGATTTTCAAACCGTGATTCAGCCAACTCCGCGGCGTCTAAGGCGACGTCGCGCAACAATTGCAATCGCGTCGTCATTCGCCAACTCCGGAAGGCGCAATCAAGTCAGAGCGATCAGTCATCACGCCATGCGCGCCAAGCGCAAACATTTGTTCAATCACTTGGGTGTCATTGACTGTCGCAACAGATACATGTGCACCCAAAGCAAGGAGTTCTTCAATTCCCTGTTTTCTTGCAAAGTCGAAGTTCAGGTGAAATCCTCCAACTCCTAGCATATCGACGTATTTTTGGGGTGTGGATGGCACCACCACGCTTGCCAGTACACGGGACACCCAAGGCGCTTCCTTGGCCAGTGCGAGCAAACATGACGCCGAGAAAGAGGACACCATAAGGTCCTTCCTATCTTGCGGCCAAAGTCGATTGATGCAGTCAGCGACAATAATGCCGTGTTCAATGTCCTGCCCTGCAATTGGCTTGATTTCGAGGATAAGGCCGATGTTGCGTCGAACGCAGAGGGCAATTGTTTCTTCAAGGCTTGGAATTCGTTCTGTTTTTTGCTGCTGGTGATGAGTTGCGGCGTTTAGCGCTGTAATTTCTTCGAACTCAAAATCGCAAACGAAACCGCTGCCATTTGTTGTTCTATCAACAGTATCGTCATGCATCATTACCGGTACCAAATCGCGGGTAAGTTGCACGTCAACTTCAATCCATTGGAAACCTACATCAGCAGCTCGGTCGTAGGCGACACATGTGTTTTCTGGCGCATCAATTGAAGCACCTCGATGGGCAATTAGAGTATTGCTGGAAAAATGGAATGAATTTGGGAGAGTCATAAATTGTCTTTCGCTGTAAATGGTTGGGAGAGGCCTTCCCCTCCCAACCAATTTCGACAACCAAGGGAGTGTGTTGTTTAGTTTTGAACGACGTTTTCGATAAATGGCCCAATCACATCACCAATTGGCAATGGACCAACCCAATCACGCGTATTTGCCCGCTGGTCATTAGGAACCAGAGCAAAGCTGTCGTCCGCAGCTTTGTTTGTTGGTGCAGTACCAAACGTTTTGTTGAAAGCTGTTTGGTTTTCAGCTGACGTCAGCCAAGACACAAACAAAATGGCGGCAGCTTTATTTGGCGCATTGTTCGGGATAGCGACAACGTTGCCACCGCCATTCATTCCCCAATTGGGGATGTAGAAATGAACATGGCCACCAACTTCATTTTTTCGGATTAGCGACGCAAGATGATCTTCCCATGCAGGCACGATCAAAAACTCACCTGAATTTAGACGCGTAAGGCTGTCCGCGTTTGATCCGGTAATAACGAACTTATCTTTACGGGAATTGAACCAATCCCAAGTTGGGGACAGGTCAGGGGTTTCTGCGAGTTCTGAATCTGGCTCGACGCCCAGAATGTTTCTCGAAATGTTGTTTATGAACGACGGGCCTGAACCGCCTTTTTCATAGTTAAACCCCAGTTGGTAGGGGTTTTCATCAATCCAAGTTTCCAGCTCGGCCAACGTTTGAGGAAGATCAACTCCTTTGACCCGATTGCTATCAAACGCGATGCCAGTTTGGTTACCCCAATATGCAACACCATAGCCATTCCAATCACCGCCATTGATTTGATCAGTGAGGGCATTCTTTTCCGGCATTAAGGGCAAGATTGGCCCTAGGAACGCAGATGAAATCTCAAACTTCTTGTCGGCATCACCGCCCATTGCGATAACATCAATATCACCAGTTTCCCGCTGGGCTTCAGCAAGGACTTTATTGACGGCATCTTCACCTGAGGCAACGTCGGGAACATTTACCTTGATCCCGTACTTTTCTTCAAAAATTTTCACATGCTCACGAAACTCTGGTTGGAAATACCAAACATACCAGTTCAGTTCACCTTCCTGTTGAGCCTGGGACACAATTTCGTCCCAGCTCATTGTCGTGACGTCACTCGCCATTGCGGTCCCGACCAAGGTCGCGCCAGCAATTGCGGTTGCAAGTAATTTACGCAGCATAATATTCCTCCACTGTGCGTTTTTGAAATCAGCCTTTGCCAGAGATATTGGCAGGGTTGGCTGACTGTAGAAGCCGTTCCAAAATGAGCATTAAGATGACATTTGGGACGACCAAGATGAGGGCAACAACTGCCGCGTTTGGGCGGATGAAATTGTAACCCAGATAGGAATAGAGAATTGTTGGAATTGTCGTGAAGTCCGGTGACCCCACCACAAATGCTAGGGCAAATTCTTCGATCGACAGAATAAAAACGATCAAGAATGCGGCAAGCACGCCTGGTTTCAAAACAGGCCAGTAGGCAACCTTAAAGATCGCGAACGGAGACGCTCCTAAGTCACGTGCGGCATTTATGACATCTTGTTTCACTAGACTGAATGACACCGTTAAGATCCGAACGGCATAGGGCATCAACAGAACAATATGGCCAAGCAAGATTGCAGGGTAGCGCGCGAAAATGCCAAGTGAGAGCAACAACGATGCAAAGAATATGGCGAGCACAAACCCAGGCATTACGAGTGGAACCAAAATCAGGACTTGCGCAATCGATTTTCCTGGAAAGTCCAGTCGACCGAACGCGAATGCCGTTGGCATGGCCAAGATGACGGTTACCAAACCGGCAATAGGCGCGAGGCTATATGAGTTGAGCATCGCCGTGAAAAGCGAACTGGTTTCCCACATGTCGCGCCAACGTTCAAAAGACAGTTTGGGTGGCAAAATGTCGGGATAACTCCACGCTTGGCCTGGATCGACAAGCGACCACAGCAAAGCCATTCCAAATGGAATGATGAGCCACAGCGCCATGATTGTAACCAGCAGGATGACGAGAATTGAGCTGAGAGAAATTCGCATGATCAAACCTTCTGTGCTGCGCGGCTTAGCAGTTGAACAATTGCTGCAAGGAGAATTGAACCGAATAAGGCGAGCGCCATAAGCATCACCGCCACAACAGCAGCCGCATTCCAGTTTCCTTCGACATTTTGAAGGAAAGCCATATACGTCGCCAAGGAGTTCACCGAAGTTGGGCCTGCAACTGCTTGAAAGCTGAAATCGCCGGCGGCGCCAATGAAGATTAATATTAGCGATGCCTGCATGGCTTTTGCCGTTAGTGGCAACACCACTTTTCTAAACCTAGCAACTGTTCCTGCACCCAAATCTTGGGCAGCCTGTAGCACCGGATCAGATATCGCTTGCACGGCTCCAGAGAGAAGTAAAAACGCGAAAGGCATTTGCTTCCAGACTTGCAGTGCAATGATGGCAAGGCCGTTCTTGTCGTTTTGCATCCGCATTGGCCGTTCCCAAATACCGATCCAAACGAAAAACTCATTCACAAACCCATGAAAGGAAATGATATTGACCAACAAAAATGCTGCAACTAGGCCAGGCACTAGCAATGGTGCTTTCAAAAGTGCCGATAATATTGCTGATCCTGCGAAAGGTTTGCGAAGCCAAAGCGCAATTGGATAAGCAACAATAACTGCAAGCACGGACGAAGTTGTCGCAATGTAGGAGGACCACCAGAACGAGCGCCAAAACCTTCGGCTTTCCATCATACCGGTCCAGTGCTCAAGTGAAAAACCGCCACTGGCGCCTGAAAAATCATATGCGCCAAACGATTGCGCGACGGCCCGATACAGCACGGTCCCAACAAAGATTAGAACCAACCCAAGGCCGGGCAACAGGAGCAAAACAATCTTGATTGCTTTAGCCATTGTCTCCCTCCGGCACGAGGATTACATTTTCAACTGCGACGCCGAATTCGATTTCATCGCCCAATGCTAGCTTTGTTGCGCCGGGCAGCTGCATGCGAACAGTTTGGTCGCCAGCAGATACAAATGCATCGACGAAAGCGCCCTGAAATGCAATTTCCGTTACAATTCCCTTGAGAGGGCCACCCAATAGGCTCATCTCAGGCCGCCACACAATCGTTGCTGCATCACTGTCAGCGCCGACCACTGGAACCTCACCAAACGGCGTTGCTAGTTTTTGGCTCACCAATTTTCCAGTGTGGATATTTGCGGCGCCAATAAAGTCAGCCACAAATCTCGTTCTCGGTCGAAAATAGATATCCTCTGGCTTACCAAACTGCTCAACTTTGCCTTCATTCAAAAGGTAAATTCGATCAGACAGTGCAAGTGCTTCGGTTTGGTCGTGTGTCACATAAATGGCTGTAAAACCAAATTCGCGCTGTAGACTTTTGATTTCTTTTCGAACCTGATCGCGCAACTTTGCATCCAAGTTCGACAATGGCTCGTCAAACAAAACAAGGTCAGGTGCAACGGCCAGTGCCCTCGCAAGCGCGACGCGTTGTTGTTGCCCGCCAGATAATGCATTGGGCAATTTGTTGGCGTGATGCTCCAATCCGAGTTTATGAAGTAAATTTTCTACTCGGTCATTAGTAACGCTAGTAGCGACTCGTTTTTGCCTTGGGCCAAATGCAACATTGTCTGCAACACTTAGGTGCGGAAACAAGGCGTACGACTGAAAGCACATCGCAGAGTTTCGTTTTTCTGGCGGCACGTCGGTAACATCTTGGCCGTCAACGCTGATTTGGCCGCTAGATGGCGTGAGGAAGCCGGCGATAGCATTTAGAAGCGTGGTCTTCCCGCATCCTGATGGTCCGAGCAATGTTATGAACTCACCATTAGCGGCTGAAATACTAACGTCCTTGAGCGCCTCAAAGCTCCCGAATTTCATCCCCACCCTATCAACTTTTAACTCAGCCATTTTCATCCCTACTAAGTTTCACTTGCTAACTTAATTAAATACACATTAGAAACTTAATGCAACATATTTGTTACAACGACCCCAAAAATTTAAATTTAGGCAACAACAATACGATTATGACTGACCAAAAAATTAGCCTTGGCGAATTGGAACTCAGTTCTGCTGAACGACGAATATTCATGTTCATTCGGAACAATGTAGGTTCATCTAGAGCGGAGATATCTCGCGAGTTGGGGCTGGCAAAAGCGACCGTTACGCGTGCGATGACCAAGCTCCAAAAATATGGATTGGTTGAAGAAAAACGCGAAAAATCGAAGAGCGCGCAAATGGGGCAACCCAACATCAGGATCAGTTTGCGCGAAGCTGAAGTCCTGACAGTTGGCGTAACGCTTTCTTCACGAGGCTGTTGTGCCGCATTGGCCAATTTGCAATGCGAGCCTATTTGGATCGGGGATTTAGAACCAATAGCTCAAAGCAAAGATGAGGTTGCGGACCAGGTGGTGCGTGTCGTCAACTCAGCGATGCAACAATCCGGCGGGAATGCACGTGACATCGGCGTGTTCGTACCTGCACTTTTTGACAATACGAGAAGAATTTTCGAAATCACGCCAAGTCAGGAGCATGTTCCTTATGACGAAGTTCTAGCACATTTGCGGAACGAGTTTTCTGATTGCACTATCACGCCGTCCGGGCGAGCCGATATTCTTTATCATGCTCTGGAACCGGGCAACTATGGAGAAGTTATATTCCACCTATCTTGTGCCGACGGAGTTGGCGGACAGATTTTTGATCGCGACCGACCGTTTCTTGGTGGATTTAACATGGCAGGTAACATCGGTGGACTAGTGCCAGAGCCCGGCCCTCGTCCGAGCATTCCTGATTTAGCAAGAGCTCTGGGGCGCGCAGTCGATGACATGGCGATTGATGACATCGAGCAAATATATCAAAATGACACTAAAGAAATAATTTCTTGGCTTGAAGATAGAGCGCTGACCATTTCTGAACCGCTCAGCGCGTTGGTGCAGCTGGTAAATCCAAACAAGCTCATATTTGGCGGAAACTTCCCCGCCTCAGTTTTAACGCATCTTGGTGATTTAGTGGACCTTGCACGCTTTGACGTTCCAGGGCGCTTAAGGCTGCCAAAGCCAAAAATCGAAATCTCGGACATCCTTGGTGACAAACGTCGCGCACTCGCTGCGGCAAGTGTACCACTTGCCAAATTCGCCTTTGCGGAAATTTAATTTGCACCTTGAATGAGAGGTATCTGGGTTGATGGCTTCGTCCACACAACTGATATCGAGTAAAATGGGATGCATCGCAAACCTAAATGCTTAGTTTGTGGGATGATACGTTTCATAACCATTCGGAGTGAACGGCAGGTTTGGACCTTTTCTTCAAATATTGGTCTGCGATGTGAATGTCGTGATAGGGCTCGGAGCTGACATCTACGCAAAAAGAATTTCCGCCTCAACTCGACGCTAAACTGAACCGCTATCAATCTCGTCCCTTCAACCCACGACCTAACTTCGTCAACGCATCGCGCAACCCTTCATCCTCAATGCCTTCAACCTGGCTGGCAATGTCTTGTTCTTCACCTTCGCTGAGCTTGCGCAAACGGGGTTTTGCATCTTCTTCTAAGTTGGGCACAAAGGGGCGGCGGGACGGTTTGATCTTATCGACCAGATAAAAACCAAAATACCGATTGATCGAGGCTTTAATCGTTTCAGTTTCGTGGGTGAAGGCGAGGGCGTAGACGGGGTCTACGCGCACCGTCAGCACTGCGCCCGTATGGGGAGTGTTCGCCATTTCGCGCGGCCAGTTCAATTTGTCTGGCACCACGCCCTTATCAAAAGGCGAGCCTACAATGGTTGCCCACCGCATCAGCAATTCGGAATTGGCAAAGCCGCGCTTTTGCACCATCGGCTCCATAGAGCGTTCAACCAACTCGCCGATAGTGGCGGTACGGCGAAGGCGCTTGGGTGTTTTAGGCTTTTTTTCGCTCATTCTCGTTCTCAAATTTGCTGGCGGGGCAACTTGTGCAACCCGGCCAAATCACCCATAAACCCATCATGCCAGAAATCAAACCGTCAAGCAGCACCAAAGTGAACCAATCGCCCATTGATGGCGCTGCGCTTTTGGCTTGGTATGACAAAAATGCCCGTAAACTGCCTTGGCGGGTAAGCCCGGCAGACAGGGCAAAGGGGGTTGCGCCCAATCCGTATTTTGTTTGGCTTTCTGAAATTATGTTGCAGCAAACAACCGTGCCAACGGTGGGTAAATACTTTGCCGACTTCACCACCCGCTGGCCGACGGTTTTTGATTTGGCTGCTGCCGAGCGTGATGATGTTCTAAAAGCTTGGGCTGGCTTGGGGTACTATGCACGGGCGCGAAACCTACATGCTTGCGCAAATCAGGTCGTTGCCGAATATGGCGGAGCGTTCCCCAGTAGTTCAGAAGAATTGCAAAAATTACCCGGCATCGGCCCTTACACGAGCGCGGCCATCGCCGCGATTTGTTTTGACGAGCAAGTCGCTGTAATCGACGGCAATGTGGATCGGGTCGCGGCGCGGTTCACCGCATTGGCTGAACCGGTGCGGGACGCAAAACCGTTCATCCGTTCCTTCATTCAACAATCTGTGCCTAAACGGGCAGGGGACTTTGCCCAGAGCCTAATGGATTTAGGCGCAACCATCTGCGCGCCAAAGCGGGCAAATTGTTTGATCTGCCCAATCGCTAAAGGATGCACCGGCACCCTAACGGCAGAGCCGACGAACTTCCCGATCATGCCACCAAAAAAGCAAAAGCCAATTCGTGTCGGCCATGCCTTTGTGGTGGAAAATGACGCAGGGGAGGTTTGGCTTCGTCAGCGCCCCGAAAAAGGATTGTTGGCCGCGATGACCGAAGTACCCGGCAGTGACTGGTTTAAAGTAACCCAAATCGCCGACAAACCGACGGTTGAGTTTCCCCACAAAGGTGATTGGAAAAACTGCGGCACCATCGACCACGTCTTCACCCATTTCGCCCTCAATGTTTCGGTTTGGAAATTGAAGGCGGAAACGCCACCAACCGCGGATGGCTGGTGGGCAAAAAAACAGGATTTGGATGGTGAAGCATTGCCAACCATTTTCAAAAAAGTTCTGGCGGCGGCACTAGAGCGGACATAACGCACTTGTCGCATAAAACGTTCCGGCACGAACGCGAAACCTACCTGGCACAAATTGAGACTGTTTCGCACAAAAAAAACCGCTGATCAAAAGACCAGCGGTAAGTTACCTGAAAAGTTCTGGAGGTCGTATCAGGCCGAAAGTTTATTCATCGTCGCACGAATTTCAGTGCGTAATTCATCAATTAAAACAAGGTCATCGCCCTGTTCTAGGTGCCAATATGTCCAGCCATTGCAGGACGCTGCGCCTTGCAAAAGGGCACCAACTTTGTGGATGGAACCTTCATGTCCGTCACAAACAAGCGATCCATCAGCCCGCACCGTGGCTTTGTATTTTCTTTTTGAATCCAACAATTTAGCGCCAGGCAAAATCATGCCTTGCTCGATCAAAGAGCCAAAGGCCACTCGCTTTTCAGCGCGTTTTCCTTTAACCGTTTCCAGCACAATCTGTTCGAGTGGCTTAATGGACGCGATGCGCTTAAGTGCTGCATTTATATAGTCATTTTCACGTTCACAGCCAATAAAATGGCGGCCAAGCTTCTTGGCAACCGCGCCAGTGGTCCCCGTGCCAAAAAACGGGTCTAGCACTACGTCGCCGGGCTTGGTCGTCGCCATAAGCACCCGATATAAAAGACTTTCTGGCTTTTGTGTCGGATGCACTTTGTCGTCGTTTTCGTCTTTGAGACGTTCGCCACCAGTGCAGATCGGGAACAGCCAATCGGAACGCATTTGCGTATCGTCATTTGCCTGTTTCAGCGCGTCATAATTAAATGTCGGCTTGCTGCTTTGGTCGCGTGTTGCCCAAATAAGTGTTTCATGCGCATTGGTAAATCGCGTTCCCCGAAAGTTCGGCATCGGGTTCGATTTGCGCCAAATAATGTCGTTCATCATCCAGAACCCAAGGTCCTGCAAGATTGATCCAACGCGGAAAATATTATGGTAGGAACCAATCACCCACATTGCGCCATTTGGCTTAAGAATCCGCTTAGCAGCGCTCATCCAATCGCGGGTGAACTGATCATAATGCGCAAAGTCAGAAAACTTGTCCCAATCATTATGGACGCCGTCCACGTTAGACTGGTCAGGCCGGGTGAGGCCTTTTTCCAACTGAAGGAAATAGGGGGGATCTGCAAAGACAAGGTCAACCGAATTGGCCGGAAGTGAGTTCATATGCTCGATGCAATCGCCCACCAAAATGGTGTCCAATGGCAGATACTCTGAACCCTTTTCGCCTGTCTGGCGAAGCGACGTCTTACTTGACGTCGACGAATGCTTGTTACGCAACATTCTATTTACCCTAACGCATTACTACCCCGCCATTTGTAATTTCTTAGGGTTAAGGGGGCGCTAAAACTTATGGTAAACTAAAGGTAAAGGGTGACATTCGGCGGTTAAGCCGCTGTTTTGAATCAGCTTTCAGCCGCCAATATTTCTGCAATTGGTTTGAAGTCAGCACGATGATGGGGTGTAGCTCCATGTGTCTTTAATGCCTGCATGTGCTGTGCGGTGCCATATCCCTTGTGTTTTGCAAACCCATATTGAGGATGTGACTGATCTAACAACTCGCACATCCGGTCACGGGTGACCTTTGCAATGATTGACGCCGCGGCGATCGAAACTGATCGGCTATCGCCCTTTATCAACGCCTGGCCACGACATGGCATTTGAGGTGGAATATCTCGACCATCAATGAGCGCTATGTCTGGTGAAAGGGAAAGTGCCCTAACAGCCTGCGCCATGGCATAAAGCGTTGCACCACGAATGTTGCGCTCAAATATTGTGGCCGGAGCTGCGGATGCGATACCCACATGGGAGCATGCCATGATTTGGGCATACAAGGCGTCGCGCTTCTTTGCGGTCAGCTTCTTACTGTCATTCAGCCCATCTGGAATATTGGCCGGATCAAGAATGACTGCGGCAGTCACCACTGGCCCCGCCAGCGGGCCACGTCCAGCTTCATCAACCCCACAGACAACTAGACCTTTCTTGCGAAACTGTTCTTCAATTAAGAAATCAGGTGCGTTTGGAAAAAGCGCTGCTTGGGAATCGGATTTGCTCATTTTTACAAAATGCCACCACGCGGACAGGCAGCCAAGCAAAATGATTATGTGTTTGACAAGCGGTGCGTACAAAATGAACTAACTACAAAAATGAATTGACTTTAAAAAAATATTGCCTACATAAGCCATATGATAAAGATTATGGAAAAAAAGCGCGCGCGAACACGCGCAGCGATATTGGGTTCAGCTAAGGAACTGTTCATATCGAATGGGTTCGAAGAAACCTCAATGGAAGAAATCGCGGCCTTGGCTGAAATCGCTACGGGCACGCTTTATAATTACTTTGGCTCCAAGTCCGTATTACTGTTTGCCATGTATGATGACTTAGCCCAAGAGCTGCAGCAGCACGCGCCGGTGCGCAAACCCGGTGAGATAAATGCTGAAACGGCACTGTTAGATATCTGCACAGTACTTCGGCATTATTCGAAGTCTGCCTCGCTGTTCCCAAAACCGATTATGCGCAAAGTAATGGCGCATTTGTTTGATCTTGATGCGGCACAGATGGCTGAACTGGTAACGATTGAGCTTCAGTTTATGGAGCTAATCCTCCCCATATTGCAGGATATGGAAGAGGCGGGTTTGCTTGCTGTTGGCGTCGATGTGGAAGGCGCGGCTATGCTGTTATATGGCGCCGCGGCCGCCAACCAACAGGCCTATATCACCATTGAACAAATGAACGAAAAACAGATGCTTGATGTCATTGAGATGCAAGTGCGAACCATGTTTTTCGGCCTGTTGCCACGAGAACAAATCAAGAGGGCTGCCAAATGAATGCCGCAAAACGAGGCGAACAATATTGGTCCGAACAGGTCATGCCTGCAGTCGGCATTACCGAAAAGCCTGAAATTGGGCGCGTTGCGGATTATCTGCAAATGTTGGAAGTCGCCACGCCGCGGCCGACACGTGGTCAGGTCGCAGTTCAAATCATGGCATCTGCCATGCATATTGATGAAATCTATATGGCACAAGGGACTGCATTGGGACGCTTTTATGGGCCAAAGGTTGTGTCGCAAGAACAGCCATTTTTGATGGGTTCCTCGGTTTCCGGCATTGTTGTGGCGCTTGGGGGCGATGTGTCTGAGTTTGAGGTGGGTGATGAAATCATCGTCATCCCATCAGAACACCCGCAAGGAGGTAGCTGGTCGCATTATAAATGCTTTGAAGCAAAATGGATTATGAAGAAACCCGAGGCGCTGAGTTTTAATGAAGCAGCAGCGGTCACTATGGCTGCATGTGTGGCTTGGGGTGCTATTGGATTTGCTGGGGTTAAGCCGGGGCAACGTTGCGCCGTCGTTGGCGCTTCGGGCGCAATTGGTGCGATGGTTCTGCAATTTCTCAAGTCAATTGGATGTCATGTGACCGCGGTTTGCAGCGGTGCGAGCGAGGAGTTTGTTCGGTCCTATGGGGCAGACGATGTTGTTGACTACAAAAAATCTGATTTTGGTGAAGTCGCGCAAGCAAGCGGTGAGTATTACCATGCGGTTTTTGATTGTGTTGGCGGACGTGAGATCGAAACCAGTGCGTTCAAGTCGTTATTGCCAACTGGTACATTTGAGACGGTTGTTGGCCCCGTTCAGTATATCGGAGAAACAAAACTATCTTGGTGGGACTTCTCCAAAGTGATGGGCCATATTGTGTGGCGCATGATATGGACGCGGCTAAGGCCGGGTGCCAAATATACATTTGGTGAGAAATATCCGCGTCTTGTTATCCATGATGCGATGAAGCAGCTTTTGGAACACAATATTCGGATGCCGGTATTGAACACTATTCCCTTTGAAGTGGATGCAATTGTCGACGCGGTTCGCGAGCTTACGACACACCGTGGCAAAGGCAGAACAGTGATCGATTTCACAATTGCTTAGCTCAATCGACAAGGAAATCGATCAGGTCTCAACCCTCAGATAACCTGCCAGCCCGGTTTTTTGATGCTCAATTACATGACAATGGAACGCCCAGTCGCCGGGATTGTCCGCGACGAGGGCAACGTCCATTGTTTCGCCAGAAAGCAGCAGAGCTGTGTCGGTGAAATGGGGTGGCAGCGCGCGTTTATCTGAACGGATCAACTTAAAGGCGAGGCCATGAAGGTGGATGGGATGATCGTTTGGTGTGTTGTTCCGAAGCCGCAAAATATAGCTTTTTCCCTGTTTCATCACTGCAAGCGGTGCCAATGGATCTGGCGTATCGCCGAGCCACGGGGTGCGGTTGATCGACCAAAATGTATAACCAAGCGATCCACAAATGCTTTCAACAGGCTCGTCACCATCTGGCGACCAGCCGAACAGAAAGTCCAGAACTTCAGCATTGGCGAGGTTCGGTTCCAACACTGGATTACGCGGTAATGGTTTGAGCTCTGTTAGCTGACGATTGGATGATGTGCCAACAGACCTAAATGTGGCCATCAAACGTGGGCGTGCAAGGGTGTTCAAAATCAACTCAGCGCTTTCGCCCTCTTGGTCTGGCATACGAAGGGCAATATCGGCCCGTTGGCCAGGGCTAAGCAGAATGTCGGTGGCAGGCAGGGGATTTGGCACGGGGTGAGAATCTAAAGCAATTACTTGGGCTTGGGTGCCTGTCAGTTGATAGGTGCCAACGCGGGTGACATCCGTAACCGCAAGGCGCAGGCGAACAAGGCTCCCGGCCGGAAGGTCATAAGTTGGCTGCATTTGCCAATTGACGGTGGAAACCGTACCAAGTGTGCCGCCCCGCGCAGCGCTTCGCGGTTTAAAAAGGGCTGCAAATTGCCCATCACTGCCCAGTCGGAAGTCGCGAATATTGAGTGGAAGGTCTTGATCAAAGCCCGGGTCTTCATGTTCATCGACGATCAACATGCCGGTCATGCCGCGTGCCATTTGGTCTAACGTATTGCAGTGCGGGTGATACCAAAATGTGCCTGCGTCTGGAGACTGGATTTGGTAGCGAAATGTTTCGCCCAGCTCTATTGGTTTTTGCGTGAGGTAAGGCACGCCGTCCATTGCGTTCTCATGCCGAAGCCCATGCCAATGCACGATACTTGCCTCATGCAAATTGTTGGTGACATCAACACTCTTGGTTTCACCCTGTTTCAAACGAATGATCGGGGCAGTGCCACCAGAACCGAACCCCATCATCCGTTCGGTAATGTGCCCGGGCATTATTTCGTGGCTAAGATAGTTCAGCGGCAATTGCATATCCGCCGCCAGTGCGCTTTTAGCCCAACCATAACTTGCCGCAGAAGCGGCAAGCGTAGTGGCAGAACCCAGCAAAAATTCGCGACGAGACATGCCCAACATAAGAAAACCCAAACCAAATTGAAAACACTAAAGAAGGTTGAGTTAAACTAGATCAAATCCCCCGATTAGGTGAAAGGCCAAATTGTCACAAGTTCAATCCAGTCTATCAAAAAAGGCTGAGTTGATCGTCTTGTTGTTCTGGCTGCGTGAACAGGTCCGTCCGCAAATGCGGTAGGCGCTTTTTAAGCCCGTTGCGATTGAGGGCAAGTTCAAACCGCCGTTGCATTTGATAGGCGTAAGGGCCGGTGCCCTTCATCCGAGATCCATAATTGGGATCATTATCTTTCCCACCCCGCACGCTGCGCACCAGATTAAGCACATGGCGCAATTTGTCCGGATAATAACGCAGCAACCATTCGCGGAAGATATTGCGCACTTCACCGGGTAACCGAAGCATGATCATGCCGGCTGAAACCGCCCCTTGCGCCGCCGCCGCATCAATTATTTTCTCCAATTCGCTGTCATTAATGGCAGGGATCATCGGTGCTGCCATAACCTGAGTCGGAATGCCCGACTGGCTCAACAACTCCACTGCCTCAAGCCGCTTAGACGGGGTTGAAGCGCGCGGCTCCAACTGGCGGGATAGTTTCCGGTCTAGCGTGGTCACCGATATGGCGACATGCACCAAATTCAGCTTGGCCAATTCCGTGAGCAGGTCCAAATCGCGCACGATAAGTGCTGACTTGGTGACGATGGTCACCGGATGTTTGAACTCCAATAGCACCGCCAAAATATCGCGCATCAATTTACGCTCTCGCTCAATCGGCTGATAGGGGTCGGTATTGGTGCCAATCGCTATTGCTTTAGGCACATATTTCTTTCGGCTTAATTCTTCGCGCAATCGATCCGCCGCGTTGGTCTTGGCATAAAGCTCTCGCTCAAAATCAATCCCTGCAGAATGTCCCAAATAGGCATGGGTTTGACGTGCAAAACAATAAGAACAGCCATGTTCACAACCCCGATATGGATTGATCGAGCGATCGAAATTAAGGTCCGGGGACTCGTTCTTCGTGATGATGGTTTTTGCCCGTTCATCACGCACATTGGTGCTAAAAGCAGGTAAGCTTTCAAGCGACTGCCAACCATCGTCAAAACTCTCGCGCTCAAACGGCTCAAAGCGACCAGAAATGTTGCTTTGTGCGCCCCGGCCACGGTTGCGATCTGGCGAAACCATACGACTGGCCAAAATATCGCGATCAGCACTTTTGGCAATGCGTGCAAAGCTATCCGGCGGGGGCGGTAAACTAGCATGAATGGGCATAAATCACCTCGCGACAAAAGTTAACAAATCGTTCTAGTCAAATAGAACAAAATGAGAACAAATTGTCAATCAGCAATTGCACGAACCTGAGCTATCGCTTGCTGAAAACTCAAGGTCCAGTATAGTTAAATAATATTGGGGGGATTTGAATTTGGATACTTATCAAAGTTTGTACTAGGATAATTAGAGCAACTAAATGTTGATTATTTCAGAAGACGACAGTGGTTTTGTTTTTGAAGTTTCAAGGTTGCGCCCATTTTTTATTGAGTTGAAGGAGAACCCGACAACGGGATTTCTCTGGTCTATTATTATTGACGACAATATTGAACTGCTTAGCTCTGAAATTGGGCATCTTTCTGAAGATAAGGTTGGTGGCGGGGGCGTTCGGCGGTTCAAGCTTCAATCCCGCAAGCTTGGTTCTTCAGTGATTAAGGCGCGATTAGGTCGAAAGTGGGAAAGCGACGCCGAGCCAATCGGCGAGTTTTTTACAACGATCAATACTACAGAATAATTTTTAAGGGAGATATTACATATGGAATTAGACATTGATCTATTGCGAGAAATCCAACAGCAAAATGCAGAAAGCGGCGTTATTTGGTCGGCCGGTGACACGTCCATGTTGCGCATGTCGCACGAAGAGCGAAAAATGCGGCTGGGGGTATTGGAGGATCCCGAGGATATTCCATTGGGCGAGCGTGAGAATGTCGCGGCCGCCAATGTCAGCGCGCACTTAGACCTTGTGGCAGCAACGCCGCCAAAAAACTTTGATTGGCGCAGCACGAAAACGGGCAACTTCATCACAAAGGTAAAAGATCAAAAAACATGTGGCGCATGCGTGGCTTTTGCGACCAATGCCGCAGTTGATTCTGCGATGCGCATTGCTGCCAAACTGCCCATTGGCAGCCCGCACGAAGGGACGTTGATTTCCCTTTCAGAAGGGCAATTGCAATTTAGTGGCGGCGGGAGCTGCGCGGGTTGGAATGTTTCAAGCGCGTTGGCATATTCTACTTCAACCGGCGTAATTCCGGATACGCTTTACCCCTACACTGCCAAAGATCAGGTGCCCAAATTGCCCAAAAAGTGGAAGGGCAAGGTGACAAAGCTTGCGACCTATAGAAATGTTGGGTCGGCTGCTGATATGAAAGAGTGGCTGCGCAAATCATGTCCCATGATTACAACCTTCGTCGTGTACAACGACTTTTTTGCATATTCCAACGGGGTCTATCACTGGAATGGTAAAGCGAAATATGCTGGCCATCACGCTGTTTGTGTTGTCGGATTTGATGACAATGAGAAAGCTTGGATTTGCAAAAACAGTTGGGGAACCAAATGGGGTGACGGTGGTTATTTCAAAATAGGTTATGGGCAATGCGGTATTGATGCATCCATGTGGGGCGTCAACGCTTTTAGCAAAGTTTACCCGTTCAATAAGGGCGGCACAACGTACAGTTTGATGATTGATGAGCATGCCAACGAGACTTGGTCACCACATGATCCAAATTCAAATGCGGGCTGGTTAAAAGGGGACAAACTGATTGTGACATGCGCAATCAATCTGAACCCAGCAGGGGTTAACCCGGCGCCAAAATCCAACGAATATGTCGGGCTATGTCTCAATGCAGTGAGCAATGATGATAAACCTTCGATCACCGCCGCACTCCATGGCATCAAGGCTGTGAAAAGTGGCAATGGCAAGCTTGTCGGCACAGGAATAACAGCCGGAGCTGCGTCAAGCGATGCAATTTTTCACAATGCGAAACCAATGGCGCTGCCGGCTTCAATTCCATTGGTGCCCGCAACACGGGGCAAGCTCAAGAAGCTCAATTATAGCTGGACGATGGATTACAACGCCAACAACACGGTGGTTGGAACCGAGCGACAAATCGCGATTGCCTTTGGCTTTGGGTACAAAGTCGACGGCGTCGTCAATAAAACAGCAGGTAAATAGTCGAAAACTCATCGACACACTTGAAAAATTTTAGCGCAAATCAGAATTGCCGATTTAAGGAATTATTATGCCACATAATTATAATCTAACCCTTCCAAAGGGACTTATTGCATTCAAAGATGGCATCTATCAGGGCAGCCACACCGAAGCCGTTTGGTCCCCGGTAAATCCAAAAGATATTGGAGGATGGAAAGATGGGGACACATTGACCATCACGTGCTCTCTCAATCTAAATCCAGATATTCCCAACCCGCCACCACACACAAATTATGTTGGATTGTGCGCGGCTGCATGCAATGCAACCAATACAAATGAAGTCAATTCTCTGATTAGAACCGCGCGCAGCCTTGGATTTCCCAACCCGGGCAAGCTAATTGGAAACGGAATTTCGACGTCCAATAGTGCATCTAGTTCGGCAATATTTTACAAATGCACATCAACCATCGGTACATTCCAACTTCAGCCCCCAAACCGGGGCAGTTTGAAGGATTATGTCTATCAATATCAAATGACCTATAACGGCAACAACACAGTGGCCGGGGGCACTGAAGTCGAAATCATATTTGGCTATGGTGACCCGATGGACAGCGAAGTAATTTCGTAAACGCTTTGCCTGCCAAAATTATGATTTGCGCCGGGATCGATCTTGATCCCGGCGTTAATATTCATGCCAGCACTATTCTCACCGCCCAGAATATTTGGGCAACACTTCCAAGAAATTGCATGGCTTGTGGCGGGAATCGAGTTGGAAGTTGATCACCCCTTGCCAGCCATCGCGACAGGCGCCGCGGGAGCCGGGGAGGCAGAAAATTAGGGTTGATCCGGCCATGCCGCCAGTTGCGCGGCTTTGAATGGTCGAGGTGCCGATTTGGGCGGCGGAATATTGATGAAACAGAACCGAAAACCCGTCCATAACTTTATCAAATAGCGGGGTAATTGCTTCAGGTGTAACGTCGCGTTGCGAAAAGCCAGTGCCGCCTGTTGTGATCACCACATCAATTTCTTCCATGTTGACCCAATTTTGAACGCGCTCGCGGATCAAGTCTGCATCGTCCGTCACGATGTCGCGTTCCAGAACATTGTGGCCGCTATCTTGGATCATTTCTTTCAACAACGCACCAGAATCGTCTGTTTCCAGCGTTCTTGTGTCTGAAACAGCCAAAATAGCGAAATTGAGTTTCACCATGTCTTGGGTTTCATCGATATTTGATTTGAACATTATGGTCTCTATTGTTGCGGTCAGCTTGTAGTTTTGGTGCCGGGCGAGGCGAGTAGAACATTGATTTTGTTGCCAGCAGTTTGGACATCAATGGCCAGCGGTTGCAACCTATATAATGGATGGGCGCGTCCTGCGGTTTGATTTGGAACAACAAAGTCAATTTTTTGCAGGTCATCAAGTGATTTGCTGAGTGCGCGGGCAGTAATTGGCGAAAGCGCACGCTTTAATTCGCTGAAACTTGTTCCTTCTTGGCCCAGAAGAGACAAGCAAGGGACGGTCCATTTGTTCAACAGCACCTTCTGCCAATTTGGCTGCATTTGCGTTAGGAACGCATTGCAATGTTCTGCAATCTTCTCGCCATAGACCGAAAGAAAATATTCAGGACGCAATGGGTGGCCATACCCTTTATTGCGCACCATGATCCCAAGGTCTTCCAAATGGGCGAGCGTTCTGCGCATCGCATCTTTGCTAGCACCTGTTTCGTGGCAAAGGCTGGAAAAACGGCCATGGGTTTGCAGCGCAGCAGATATTTGCGCGCTCCACCGCAATTTCCAAAATTCCAAAACACGCTCTTTTTGATGCATGGGCCACAACTATCAGATTCGGTCTAGACAACTTAGTATACTTTTAGTACCAATATTGCGAGTGAAAAGTTGAAAGTATGAAATGAGGAAGAAATGTTGGACTTTGACGATGAAATTAATTGCTCCACAGGGGTGAGCGACATTGCCGCTTCGGTGGAGTGGTATGAAAAGCAACTTGGATGCGTCGCGTTTTTCAAAGACGAGCAGCATGGTTGGGCGAGCCTATCCACGCCGATTGCCGGATTTACCCTTGGATTGTCAGAAGTAGAAAAACCAAACCCGCAAGGCGGTTGGGTGCCAACTTTTGGGGTCAAGAATATTGAAAGTGAGCGGAACCGATTGGAAAAAGCAGGTGTGCGTTTTGACGGGCCGACAATTGTAATCCCCTTTACGGCAAAGTTCGCGACATTTTTTGATCCCGATGGCAATCCGCTTATGCTTTCGCAAAAAACACGCAACACTTAGGAGGGAATAGCGATGCTTAGAATTTTGGCAGCAGCGGCCGCTGCATTCGTTATCTCTGTGGTTGCAAACACCGCCTATTATGCGATCACCGCAGAAGGACATCGGCTTGCCTTCACCAGTGAACAGCCAATATTCCTCTTGTTGTTGCTGGCCCATGCCTTACTGGTGGCCTTAATCTTCACCGCGTTGATGTGGGTGGGATCATCAAGACAGATTGAGGTCATGCATGGGGCGCAAATTGGCGCATTCATTGGCGTTGCAATGTTTTTGCCGATGGGCCTGATCGTGCGGGCAAGTTGGGATGTGCCAATCACAATCTATTTCGCGATCGACACCATTGTTGCTCTGCTCGTGAACGCCATTATGGGCGCGATAATTGTGCAAATTGCAAAAGCAGATTTTGCAAAATCGCAATAGTTGGGCCTAGCCCAATTCAGCCAGCTTGGATTTAAGGCTCAAAACGTCGCGCCAAACCAAGGCTTTTTGAGCCGGCTGCTTCAACAAATATGTTGGGTGCAACGTGGCCATTGCGATGCATGAATGTGCGCCAATGGTCACATCGCGCCATTTGCCCCTGAGCCGCAAAATGCCCATATCGGTTTCAAACAGCGTTTTGGAGGCTGCGCCACCTAACGTAATGATGATTTTCGGTGCGACCAGCTCAATTTGGCGTACCAAAAACGGCTGGCAAACGGCCGTTTCCGCAGGCGTTGGGTTGCGGCTGCCGGGTGGCCGCCACGGCAATGTGTTGGCAATGAAAACCTGATCTCTGTCGAGCCCGATAGAGGCCAGAATTCGGTCAAGCAATTCACCAGAACTGCCCACAAAGGGCGTGCCTTGCATATCCTCTTCGCGCCCTGGCGCTTCACCCACCAACATGATTTGCGCGTCCGGGTTGCCATCGGCAAACACCAAATTAGTGGCGCGATGTTTGAGCGGGCATCCGTCAAATTTCTCCATGACGGCGCGCAATGCGTCTAGACTGTCAGCCGAACTTGCAAGTTTTTGGGCTTCTTCAACATTGTGTGTTTCAGGCTGCAAATGACTTTGCGCTGCTGGCGGAGCGGGTGCGTTTGTACTTGCTGGTGTTTGAGATTTTTGGACTTGTGACGGTGCTTTTATCGGTTTCGCGGCGGCAGCAAACTGATCAATTGGCTCGTCCCCAAGAGCAATATCAACGCCCATGGCGCTATACCACTCTAGCGCAGCACGCATTTGTAAAATTTCATCACCATTTGACTGCATACTAGGGTCTTACCATGGCTGTTGCGCCCGTGTCAGCGGCAATCAATAAAAAGTTGCACGGTTGTGAACAAACATTTGGCGCTAAATGGTTGCACATGTGCCATAAAATGGCCAATCTCAAGCCCGATAGGTAACTTGCCGATTCAATCGCGACAGAAAGCATTATACGTGAGCATCAAAACCACATTGATTTCCGCAATCCTAGGCGCAGCGCTAGCCATGGGCACGGTGGCCCAAAGCGCTATTGCGCAAGACACCGCAAACGCGGATCAATTCCATTTATATTATCCGTCTCCGTCAGGCAGTTTTTTGGCCGGACGTGGTGCTTTTCTTGATCGTCAAACAGACAAAGCCGCGAGCTATTTTGTCGATGCGCTCAGTGCAGATTGGGACAATGCTGTCCTGCTCGATCGCGCATTCATGGCGCTTTTGGCATCAGGCCAGATTGAAGAATCAGAATCGATTGCCCGTCGCCTGATTGAACTTGAACCAAATAACGAAATTGCCCGGCTTGTATTGGGCGTTGTTGCACTCAAGGAAAGACGTTATCGCTCGGTGGACAATTACCTTGGCGACATGTCGGTCAACACACTCTTTGGCATCACGTCAAATGTGGTGCTTGGATGGTCGCAAATTGGCGACGGCAACTCCGCACAGGGAATTGATACGGTTGAAGGGATCACACAGCAGGGATTTCAGGGCTTCCTTGTGTTCCAACGGGCGCTGATGGCCGATGTTGGTGGCGAACGAGATATGGCTGAAAAGCTTTACGCCCAGGCCCATGAAGTTGATCCGTTCGTCTATTCAATCGTTGACGCATATGCGCGCTTTTTGGCGAACAATGGAAATTTTGACGAGGCGCTCGCTGTCATTGGACGTTTCAATGCACGTGGTCTTTCGCACGAAAATATCATGCAGCTGACGGACTTGATTAAGGCGGGCAAGCGCCCGGGCAAAATGGCAGAAAACGTACAACAGGGAGCAGCAGAATTATTGCGCGGCCTGTCTTCTGCATTGTCGCGCGAGTCAGCATCTGATGTGTCGCTCATTCTGATGCGCATGGCGACATATATGCATCCCAAATCAGATTTTGTCGCTTTCTCAATGGCAGATATTTTGGAGCAGTCTGAGCGTTATTTGGAAGCCAATGAAATTTATTCAAGCATTCCAAGAACATCCAATTTGTTTTCCACGGCGCTGGTACGAAAAGCGGAAAATCTACGCGAATTGGACGATGTAAACGGGGCCGTTAAAACCCTTGCGAACATCGTCAATCAAGATAAATCAAACATCACCGCTATCCTAGCGCTGGGAGATACATTGCGGTCAGATGAGCGTTATGAGGAGGCGAAGGATGCCTATTCTCAAGCGCTTGACATCACTAAAGGCGAACGCCCGACAGATTGGCATCTTTATTACGTGCGCGGCATTTCTTACGAGCGTCTAGGCGAATGGGACAGTGCTGAACGTGACTTCAAAAGTGCGCTCAAAATTTACCCGGACCAACCTCAGGTTCTGAATTATCTGGGATATAGCTGGGTTGATCAGGGTATCAATCTAAACGAAGCATTGGGGATGATTGAGGAAGCGGTTAGCTTGCGCCCGAATGACGGTTACATAGTTGATAGCTTGGGCTGGGCCTATTACCGGCTGGGTCGTTTTGAAGATGCGGTTGAAACGCTTGAGCGGGCAACGCGCTTGACCCCAAGCGACCCGACCATAAATGACCACCTTGGCGACGCCTATTGGCGCGCTGGCCGCAAACGCGAAGCCGGATTCCAATGGTCGAAATCACTCGATATGGACCCAGATGAAGATTTGATCGAAACACTCAATCAAAAAATTGTATCTGGATTGCAAGAAGACACTACGGTTGCAGATGCGGGCTAGATCCATATGAGCGTTTGGAGCGAACCCGCGCCAGCAAAAATCAACCTGTCACTGCATGTGGTTGGTCAACGCGAAAATGGTTATCACGAGTTGGAAGGCCTCACGGTTTTTACCCAGCTTTGTGATGAACTAAGTATTCGTGAGGCGAAGGTCGATCGTTTGCACACCATTGGCCCGTTCGCTAAGGCACTGGCCGATGAACGCGCGAACATTGTGCTAAAGGCGTTGGATCGGTTTCGCGCAGCTTGGCCCAACCGGATACCCGACGGGGTGGACATTACGCTCAATAAGATGCTGCCTGTTGCAGCCGGAATTGGCGGCGGTTCCGCAGATGCGGCAGCAGCATTGCGCGTTGCCGCCAAGATGGCAGGCTCTGGCATCGCAACAGACCAATTGGCAGAATTGGCGCTAGAACTTGGTGCTGATGTGCCAATGTGTTTGTTTTCCCGTTCTTGTTTGGTGCGCGGCGTCGGCGAAGAAATTCAAACCTTGAAGCCATTTCCAAAATTGCAGCTCGTTTTGGCAAACCCCAGAATTGGGGTGCCAACGGCCAAAATATTCCGGGCCCTAATGTCAAAAAACAATGCGCCGATGCCAGAACTGCCGACCGAATTGTCAAACAGTGCCGCTTTAGGGCTGTGGCTACAGGACACACGAAACGATCTTGAAATCCCAGCCATTGGTGTTGAACCCAAAATTGGTCAACTCACTCGTGAGCTGGCCAAATTGCCCGGCTGCATCATTTCCCGCATGTCAGGATCGGGCGCGACCGTGTTTGGTGTGTTTGGAGCTGAAGCGCAAGCACTGATGGCGGCGCAACAATTGCGCGAGCAATTCCCGCAATATTGGGTTGCCCAAACACCAATCATTTAGCACTAATTTTTATTCACTTAACAAACCAGCTAAATTTCGATTCAATTCATTGAATAAATCTCAAATTTGCATCTTTAACCTTGCCTGGTGAAATTTAGCACAGGAGAGACGCGATGCTGACAACAGAAAACATGTTGGAACCATTTCAGATCATTTATGCCAGCCTAGCGGTTGAGGTGATGGATCAGGAAAGCATGCGCGACCTTTTGCAAATTGCCCGCAAAAATAACTCCAGTGTAAATGTTGGCGGCATGTTGGTTTATCACGATGAATGTTTTTTGCAGGTGCTTGAGGGGCCTCGTATTGCGGTTGAAGCAATCTTTAAACGAATTTCAACCGACCTTCGCCACACTAATGTGAAATTGTTACTGCGTTGCGCCATTGAGGAAATTGAGTTTTCAGAATGGTCAATGGCATACATTGATGCGGATGGCGCAAATAGCCGAATTGAAGGCTATGTCGACTATCTAGAGCGGCTCGACGAAGAAGCACAGGGTGATAGCCAAGCGCGAAAAGTACTTCGTCGCTTCAAAAAAGGTGATTGGCGTCATTTGGTACAAGACGAACAGCCAAGCAAAAGCGCCTAGGCCTAGCTGGCGCGCTCTACACAATAATCGGCAATTTGCATGAGTAGGGTTGCGCCGTTGAGGTTGGCAAAGGGCTGAAGCGCTGATTTGGCCAAGGCTGCATGTTCATGTGCACGTTCAATGGTTGCTTTTAACGCGCCACAAGCAACAAGAATTTGTGCTACCCGTGATACGATCGCTTCGTCTGCTTCGACTTTACCCAAATGATCGCGAATAAATTGAGCGTCTTGCTCAGGGGCATGCTTTAAAGCATGCAAAATTGGCAAGGTCATCTTGCCTTCACGCAAATCGTCGCCGATATTCTTGCCGATTGTGCCCGAAAGGCCGCCATAATCTAGTGCATCATCAACAAGTTGAAACGCAATGCCCAGTTCCGCGCCATAGGATTTTAGCGCTTCGCGTTGCGTGTCATTTGCTCCGCCGGCCATGGCACCAACTTCTGTTGCAGCTTCAAAAAGCGCCGCGGTTTTGGCCTTGATGACCTCAAAATACTCGTCGACATTTGTGTTTAGGTCGTTGGCTTTTGAAAGCTGGAATACTTCGCCTTCAGCAATAATCGCAGCAGAGCGAGAAAGCACGTGCAATGCACCCAAATCACCAGCTTCAACCATCATCATAAAAGCTTGGCCAAGCAGGAAATCACCCACAAGAACGCTCGCGGCATTGCCCCAAATTTTGCGTGGCGCGAAGCGGCCGCGGCGTTTGTCGCTCTCATCAACCACATCATCATGCAACAGCGTGGCCGTATGCATAAATTCAACCGCGGCAGCATAACTAATATGCTGGCTGTTCTTCGGCTCGAACATCATCGCAGCCGCAACAGTAAGCATAGGGCGCAAACGTTTGCCGCCAGCAGAAATCAAGTAATTGGCAATTTCAGGAACCATTTCGACATGGGAGGTAATGCGCGAAAGAAGCAGTTCGTTTACGGCTTCCATTTCGTCCGAAGTATGCGCAATCAATTGCTCAACAACAGGCTGGGTAGATGATTGTTCTGCGGTTGCTTCAATAGTTGTCATTAATTCTTGTCCCGGCGCTCGATCCCCTAGCGCGAAATGGTCATAAACTGTTTCGACAGCCAATTGGGTGGCCCACAATTGCAATTGACAATCGTCATGGACCTTGTTGGTCTTGGTCACCCGCGTTAAGGCTATGCTATATACACGTGAACAACGTCAACTTGAACAGGCCATTTGCCAACCTAAACCAGGTCAATCAAAAAGTCATCGACATGTCCGTAGACCAGCCAGATGTGAAAGTAAAACAACAATGTGTCACAAGGGACGCATTTTTGGGTGGCGAATTGCAGATTTTGCAACCCAAAAAGGGTTTTCGTGCCGGTGTTGATAGTGTTTTACTTGGCGCTTCGCTCGATGAGGACTGCCGCAATCTGCTGGAACTGGGCGCCGGTGTCGGCGTTGCTTCCTTCACGGCGCTTGTTCATAACAAAAATTTGAATGCCCATTTGGCCGAAATTTCTAGTGAGGCAATCGACCTGTGTAAATTGAATGCTCAAAATAATGGGCTTGCGGCACGGGTTAACGTATCGCGGGTCGATATTATGGGGTCTGGCCCCGATCGGGAAGCCGCGGGGCTAAAGCCAGATCATTTTGATTGCGTTATCGCTAACCCGCCATATTTTGACGACAAATCCGTTTCATTGCCCCACGATCAATATGGCGCGCAGGCCCATGCGCACGATAAAGATTGCTTGGAGCGCTGGGTTAAAACAGCGGTGAGCGCATCTTCAGCGTCAGCACAAATCATTTTCATTCACCGTGCGGAAGCCATCAACGAATTGTTGCGCGCCTATGATCGACGGCTAGGCGATATTGCGATATTGCCGATCATTTCTCGCCCAGGGCAGCCAGCCAGCCGTGTGCTGTTGCGTGGCCGCAAAGGTTCTCGTGCACCGACAACGCTGATGAGTCCGTTACACCTACACGGCGAAACCGGACGAGAATTTTCGCCCATTGTGGAAAGAATCTTGCAAGGAAAAGACTGTTTGCACTGGTAGACTGGCAAATTGTGACTACATATCCGCCAAGACAGCTACGAATGAGATGTTTACAAAACAGACGCTGGCAATTTCTCACGCATTGCAAGCATGACGCGATCTAAAGGAACAAAAACCTATGACCGACAATATTCACAATTCAGCAGCGCCGGCACCTTGGCATGCAAGACTGCTCGGTCGCGATAGCACAGTCATTCCGGTGGTTCACCTTTCCGGCGTGATTGAGGCATCCAACCGACAGGGACGGATTAACATTCAGATGGCTGGCCCACTGCTCAAAAAAGCATTTGGCATTAAGCGCGCACCGGCTGTTGCTATCATCATCAACTCACCTGGCGGCTCGCCAGTTCAATCTCGCCTTGTGGCAAAATATATTCGCGATTTGGCCAACGAAAAGAAAAAAGAAGTACTGGTTTTTGTCGAAGACGTGGCCGCTTCTGGCGGCTATTTTATCGCCACCGCCGGTGACGAGATCATCGCTGACCCATCTTCAATCGTCGGCTCAATCGGCGTAATTTCTGGTGGTTTCGGATTTGAAGGTGCAATTGAAAAGCTAGGCATTAAGCGTCGCATGTACACGGCTGGCAAAAACAAATCGACGCTTGATCCGTTCTTGCCGGAAAAGAAAACCGATGTGGACCGCATTAAAAAATTGCAGCTGGATATCCATGAGATATTTATTGATTATGTGAAATCGCGCCGAGGTGACAAACTCAAAACAGAAGACAAGGATCTGTTCACCGGTGAGTTTTGGACGGCCAAATCTGGTATTGAGCTGGGCTTGGTTGATCGGCTAGGCGACATGCATGAAGTGCTGCGCGAAAAGTTCGGCAAAAAAGTAAAGTTGGAAAAAATAGTACCTAAAAAGGGTCTGTTTGGTGTACCCCGCCTACCATTTGCTCAAATTGGTGTTTCAGAAAGTGGACTGACCGATGACTTGATCGCCAGTGTTGAAGCGAAATCACTTTGGAGCCGTTTCGGGCTATAACAACGCGAGGAGGGCGCACCTATGTGGCTAAGAATTATTGTTTTTGCCGTGATCATTGCATTGATCTTTTATGGCGTGCGCTCCATTCGTCGCAACATCAACGACTATTTTTCGGACGCGGACAAAGAAAAGCTAAAACGTGATCGGCAAGATCGTGATCGTTCGGATATCGTGAATTTGAAACGGGATCCGAAGGACGGCATTTTTCGGCCTGGTGACGGCAAGCGCGATGATAAGTCGAGCGAGAATAAAAAAGACAATGATCCGCACCGTAGATAGATAAGGGTGCTTGATAATTCTTTTGCATCGCATTAGGTTCGCGCCTTGATTAATCACGCCAATAAGATGCCCGACAAAAGGCTGCAAAGCATGAGCGACACCAAAATCCCCGCGCATATGGACCCGAAAAACTCGTTTCAGGGCCTTATTTTAACCCTGCAAAATTTTTGGGCGGATCAAGGCTGCGTGATTTTGCAGCCATATGACATGGAAATGGGCGCGGGCACGTTTCACCCAGCAACCACATTGCGCGCGCTTGGGCCGAAGCCTTGGCGCGCTGCCTATGTGCAGCCATCGCGTCGACCAACCGATGGTCGATATGGTGAAAACCCAAACCGGCTGCAGCATTTCTATCAATATCAAGTGATCCTAAAACCTTCGCCTGAGAATTTGCAGGAGCTTTATCTGCAGTCGCTTTACGCAATTGGCATCGACCCAAAAGTGCATGATCTGCGCTTTGTGGAAGATGACTGGGAAAGCCCAACGCTGGGCGCTTGGGGCCTTGGTTGGGAATGCTGGTGCGACGGCATGGAAGTGAGCCAATTCACTTACTTTCAGCAAGTTGCCGGGTTTGAATGCGCGCCAGTATCTGGCGAGCTGACCTACGGACTTGAGCGGATCGCATGCTATCTACAAGACGTTGATAGCATCATGGAATTGAACTTTAATGGCCGCGAAGGAGATGAAAAAATCTCCTATTCGGATGTGTTCTTGCAAGCTGAGCAGGAGTTCTCGCGTTATAATTTTGATCATGCGAACACTGAAATGCTGTTCCGCCACTTCAAAGACGCCGAAGACGAATGCAAAGCATTGTTAGAAGCGGGAAAAGACGGCAATCAGCATAAATTGGCAATGCCAGCTTACGAGCAGTGCATTAAGGCATCACACGCGTTCAATTTGCTTGATGCGCGTGGTGTGATTTCGGTGACGGAGCGCCAAAGCTACATTCTGCGGGTACGCGAATTGGCAAAGGCATGCGGTGGCGCTTGGTTGCAAACTGAATCTGGCGGCGCATAACGCTTTGAAATTTGCAGATACATCACCTATATCAATCATACACTGAAAAGGAGATGTGTCATGAAGCGATCAGGTGATCGACGGGTGGTGACGCCACCCAATCAGGCGGCAAAAGCTTTGAGTGAACGGCAGTTCAAACTCAAAATCGTCAAAAACAAGCGAGATTATTCTCGCAAAATAAAACACAAAAAGGGGCATTTGGATCAAAACCAAAGTGCCCCTTTTTTATTGGTGGCTTGATTGTTCACATTCCTCAAACCTTTGTATAAACTCGCCATAACAAAATAGGGGCGAGGATCCATGGAAATCATCTGGGTAATTTTACTGATCATTGTAGGTGCGGCTGGCTATGCCATCATGGTGTACAATAATCTCGTCAAGAACCGGCAATTGGTTGAAGAGGGATGGTCGGGCATTGATGTGCAATTGAAGCGCCGTGCGAACCTCATTCCAAATATGCTTGAGACCGTTAAGGGCTATATGAGCCACGAGAGTGAAACCTTGCAAGCGGTGACCGAAGCGCGCGCCGCGGTGCACGGTGCGGGTAATGCATCTCCACAGGAGCGGGGCAAGCTTGAGGGTATTTTATCTGGTGCGCTTGGCAAACTTATCGCGGTGGCGGAAGATTATCCTGATTTGAAAGCCGACAGTTCGTTTTTGGAATTTCAAGGCGCATTGCAAGCGACTGAAGATGAGGTTCAACTTGCCCGCCGTTACTATAACGGCACCGTACGCAACATGAATGTGATGGTGGAAAGTTTTCCTTCAAACATCATCGCCAACATGTTCCAGTTTTTCAAAGCAGAATATTTCGAACTTGAAAATGAAGCAGACCGCGCTGTTCCTGATGTCTCATTCTAAGCTATTTCTCGTTCAGCATGTGCGTGCGCTAGCCCTTGTTCTAGCGTTCCTGTTTGCCATCGCGCCCGCCTTTGGTGCCGAGGTCATTCAGTCATTTTCTTCACTTGTCGAAGTGCAGGAGGACCGTTCCGTCATCGTGACGGAAACCATTCGCGTGCGGGCAGAAGGCGATGAAATCCGACGCGGCATTTGGCGATATGTGCCTACCGGCAGTAGGGCAGACAATGGATATGCCGTTGATCACGGACTTGAAGTTCTTGAGGTTTTGCGCAACGGCGAGCCGGACGATTGGCACACCGAAAACGAATCCTACGGACAGCGCATATATATCGGCAATGCCGACGTGTATTTGGATAGCGGGATCTACACCTACACGCTGAAATATCGCTCATGGCGGCAGGTCCGAGAATTTGAAACTCATGACGAGCTTTACTGGAATGCGACGGGTAATTTCTGGCAATTTCCAATCCAAGAAGCCGTTGCACAAATTCGGCTACCTGAACAAACCCGCATTTTGGACGCTATTGCTTATACCGGAAAATTTGGCAGTGAGTTGCAAGACGCGACCATTACCTTTGATGGCGAACGTAAAGCGATTTACCGCGCCAATAATGCATTTCGGCCCGGCGAAGGGCTGAGTATTGTCTTGCAGTTTGAAAAAGGGGCAATGCTGCCGCCGACTGATTGGGACAAGTCGTTAGAATATGTTTCAGACCGACGCGCCTTGATCTTGCCTGCACTAAGCTTTCTACTTGTGCTCGGATATTTTTATTCGTCGTGGCGCGCAGTTGGCCGTGACCCGAAAAAGGGAACGATTGTACCGCTATTCTATCCACCCGATGGATTTTCACCCGCATTGGTGCACTTTGTGCATAATTTTGGCTGGAAACGCTCCGGTTGGATAGCGTTTACGGCGGCCTTGTTGTCGCTGGCGACAAAGGGCTTGGTGGTTTTGGGGCAATCTGGCAAAGACACCAAGATCACGGTGACCAACAAGGAGCCAGATGATCTGCCTAGTGGCGAACTCAAGCTTTACACTTGGCTACAAGCGAAACGATCCGTTGTCATCGACAAAGCGGTCGGCAGTAGCTTGCACGAGCTTCATGCCGACTTCATTGACACAATCGAAGACGAAAATCGGCGCTCCTATTTCAACCACAACGTGTCGTTTGTAATGATCGGATTGGCACTATCTTTGGGATGCGTGAGCGCGATGCTCTATT
Organism: Maritalea sp. YIW29; assembly: GCF_057219265.1. Lineage (NCBI taxonomy): Bacteria > Pseudomonadati > Pseudomonadota > Alphaproteobacteria > Hyphomicrobiales > Devosiaceae > Maritalea > Maritalea sp. YIW29. The sequence goes on along the minus strand of NZ_JBXVVF010000001.1, from coordinate 1,669,619 downwards.
TCGAAGTCTTGCATTTCGTCTGGTTCGTCATCGCCATAATTGTGGGCGTAGTTGTTGCGGTGATAAGCGGAGCTGTTTCCCATAACAGTACGTCGTCTGCCGTTTCGAGGTCCATCGGACTGTTCATCTTTTTCGCATTCGCTGGCAATGCAGCAACAACGTTTCTTGCCTTTGGCGATTGGTTCCAATTTGGCGAAATGTTTAAAGGCAACATACTCGAAAACGCGGCAGAATTTGTGAGAAATGAACCCGGTGCGATCGCGGCAATTTCAATCGTAATCATCAATGTTGGGTTTGGTCTTACCATGCGCTCGGCAACGGTGCAGGGCCGCAAATTGATGGATCAGATCGAGGGCTTTAAGATGTATATGGAAACTGCTGAGAAAGAGCGGTTGAATATTCACGATGCGCCAGATTTGACGATTAAGCGGTTCGAAGAGATCCTGCCGTACGCCGTTGCGCTCGGGGTCGAAAAGCCTTGGTCCGAACATTTCCAAAATGAATTATCGCGCAGTGCGACAAGCCCAGATGAGCAAAATTACAACCCCTCTTGGCATTCAGGACGTGGGTGGCGGGCGGATCGCATTTCATCCAATGTTGCTTCAACTGCAACGGGCATGAGTGCGGCAATGATTGCGGCGCAACCGGCTTCTTCATCCTCGTCTGGGTCGTCAGGTGGATTTTCTGGCGGCGGCGGTGGCGGAGGCGGCGGTGGCGGCTGGTAAGAAACGCTCAGGGCGCGAAAACCATAGACATTTTGCCATTTGCCCGCTATCAAACCTGCACATAAAATTCACCAAATAAAGTAAGCAAAAATGCCTGAACTCCTGCTCGAATTGTTTTCGGAAGAAATCCCTGCGCGTCAACAACGTCGCGCCGCGGAGAACTTGAAAAAACTGGTAACTGATGCGCTGGTGGAGCGTGGCTTGCTTTACGAAGGTGCGGTGTCCTATGCGACGCCCCGTCGTCTAACGCTTAATGTTGCGGGGTTGCCCGCAGCCTCTGCGCCAACGAAGACGGAGCGCAAAGGACCGCGCACCGACGCGCCAGAAAAAGCCATTGAAGGGTTTTTGCGGGCAGCGGGATTGAGTTCTGTTGATGAAGCGCAAGTACAGAATGACACCAAAAAGGGTGATTTCTATGTTGCTGTGACCGAAAAGCCGGGCGAGCAAGCAACCGACGTGATTGCTGAAATTGTACCCAAAATGATCGAAAAGTTCCCGTGGCCAAAATCCATGCGCTGGGGCAGCACAAAGCTGAACTGGATCCGCCCTCTGCGCGCGATCACCGCAACATTTGCGGTCGACGGTGAAGATACCCAAACGGTGAATTTTGAAGTGGATGGCGTGAAGTCGGGCAATGTCACTTACGGACATCGCTTCCTTGCACCAGAACCAATTTCGGTTCGTCGATTTGAGGATTATGCCGCCGCGCTAGAAAAGGCGAATGTGGTGCTTGATTTGGATCGCCGCATGGACATCATACGTGCAGACGCCGACAATTTGGCATTTGCCCAAGGGTTGGAGGTCATATCAGACAAAGGCCTTCTGGAAGAAGCCGCAGGGCTTGTTGAATGGCCGGTGGTGATGTTGGGTAAATTTAATCAAGAGTTTTTGGACTTGCCCGAAGAAGTGGTGACAACCGCCATTCGTTCGCACCAGAAATGTTTCTGCCTGCGCAATAGTGAAACCGGCAAACTGGCGGATGCCTTCCTGCTGATTTCAAATCTTGCGGCAACAGATGGGGGCAAAACAATTGTCGCCGGTAATGAGCGGGTCATTCATGCGCGTCTATCTGATGCGAAGTTCTTTTATGATACGGATTTGAATACGCCGTTGGAAGAACGACTGCCAAAGCTTGATGCGATGATTTTTCATGAAAAGCTGGGCACTCAGTCTAAGCGCGTTGAGCGGATAGTTGATCTGGCAGCGAAAATCGCGCCGATGGTTGGAGCGCATGCCGACGAAGCCGCGAGAGCCGCAAAATTGGCCAAATCCGATCTTGTGACCGACATGGTGTTTGAGTTTCCTGAATTGCAGGGGCTTATGGGGAAATATTATGCGTTGGCGCAGGGCGAAAAACCTGAAGTCGCTGCTGCAATATTGAACCATTACAAGCCAGCTGGCCCAAGCGATGAAGTGCCGACGGAACCGGTCTCGATTGCTGTGGCGCTGGCGGACAAACTTGATATTTTGTCCGGTTTTTGGGCGATTGACGAAAAGCCAACCGGCTCGAAAGACCCATTTGCATTGCGCCGTGCGGCGCTCGGTGTAATCCGGATTTCTCTGGATAATCAACTCGATCTGGATTTGGCCAGCCTCGTTGGTGACCACATGGCCCAGATTTTGGGCGCAGCGGATCAAGAAAAAGTTGCTGACCTGATGGCGTTTTTCGAGGATCGTCTTATTGTTCAAATGCGCGACAATGGTGTGGCACACGATGTGGTCGACGCTGTGCTGGGCAATGGTGGGCTAGCAAAAGGCTTTACACTGCCAAGCGTCGTTTCGCGCGCGACCGAGCTTGCCACATTACTGAAAAGTGAGGCAGGCGAAAGCCTTTTGGCCGGTTACCGTCGGGCGGTCAACATTTTGCGTGCAGAAGAAAAGAAGGACAGCAAAAGCTTTGCTGATCCTGTCGACAATTCTGCATTTGCGCTTGATCAAGAAGCTCAGCTATTCTCCGCGATAAAAGTGGTCAATGAAAGTGTTGCGGCCAACATCTCGAATGAGCAATTTGCCGCTGCAATGAATGATCTCGCCTCGTTGCGAGAACCAGTAGACGCCTTCTTTGAAGATGTTTTGGTCAATGATGAAGACAACGCGGTTCGGGTAAATCGCTTAAATCTATTGGCACGCTTGCGCGATACGATGCATTTGATTGCCGATTTTTCAAAACTGGCCGGATAGAGAACACCGGCCGCAAAGGGGGAATAGATGACGCAGCAAAATGTTGCTCTGCTCGGTGTGCCGGTTGATCACAATTCTTCTTACCTGCAAGGAGCCGCAACCGCTCCTCAACGGATACGCGAAGCCATTCACTGCGATAGCTCCAACATGTGGACGGAGCAGGGCGTTGATTTAGGTGATGAAGCTCTTTGGACAGATATTGGGGATCTCGTTTTTCCCAATAATGACCGCCAACAAACGTCTGACATCATTCGTTCGTCGACAGACGAGCTCATAAAGCGTGGCCAGCGCGTCTTGTCGCTGGGCGGTGACCATTCGGTGTCTTTCCCGCTGATTGATGCCCACGCTAGAAATTATGATGGCCTGAACGTCCTGCATGTCGACGCGCATGCTGATCTCTATGATAATATGGGCGATAACCCACTTTCCCATGCATCGCCGTTTGCACGGTTGATGGAAGCCGGGCGCGTTGCGCGTTTGATGCAAATTGGCATTCGCACTTTGAACGCGCACCAAAGAGAACAAGCCGAGAGGTTTGGTGTTGAAATCATCGAAATGAAGGATTGGCATGATAGGCAAGAAATTGCCTTTAATGGACCGGTCTATATGTCGATTGATCTTGATGGCTTGGACCCAGCATTTGCGCCCGGTGTTTCTCATCATGAGCCAGGTGGATTTTCTTCCCGGCAGGTGATCAATATCATTCATCAATTTAAGGGTGACCTTATTGGTGCCGATATTGTGGAGTTAAACTCACATCGTGACCTTAACAATATGACAGCGATGGTTGCAGCGCGTTTGGCGAAGGAAACGCTGGCGCGTTTGATATCAAATGGCTGATTGAAAACAATTCATTCATCATATTTAGGTAGACGAATGTGAATTGAATGCTTAGGTTTCTTTCCGCGGCGCAAAAATGAGTAGAGTTGAATATGCATTGGCAGTCTAAACTACTGGTCGCCCTGACATTTTCCATCATGTCGACGGGCGCGTTCGCTGCAAACTTCGAAGTTAAGTCCGCCTCTGCGACGGAAAAAGGCTGGTCTGGGCAAACAGATTGCGAAGGACAAGCAGGGGATAGTTGTGCTTCAGCTTACTTTTGTTCAAACGAAATCTGGATTGGACAAACTGCATTTAGCCGCATTCAAGACCGTCGTTATGCTGGCGAACAGTTGGTTATCGTTAGAGATGGCGAACCGATTTGCGCGGTGAACTAGCCGGCTAACGCGACTAGTTTAGCCGCGCTGCCGTCCATTTGCCGTGAAATGGAACGAGGTTACAGACCTCAAAATCATCATCGCACTGAATAACCTCGCCGCTAAAGTCGCCGGAAAGCTCCTCGCCGCTTAAATCACTTGTGGCCGTGATGTCGAAAATGGTTTCCCAGACATTCGTTTCGCTATCGATACCTTTTCCGTCAAACCTAACTTTTAGGCCGTTTTCAGTAATGGCACCATCATAGGTATAGATGCCTGCGCCATCATCATATTGCGCATATATCGATCCATCTTCTGCAACAGAAAACTTCATTTCCGGAGGCATTAGGAATGGTTCTTTCGCCATCCATGCCGGTGCATTAGCAAATGCGGTCGGCACCCAATCGCCGACATACTTTTGCATGTCCGGCATTTCGTTGAGTTTTTCGCACAACCATTCCTCAGCAAGTTTTGCGCTTTGCATCGCATCGATTGTGGCTTCAAAGGTTTGGAATTCAGGTGAGCGGCGTAGCTTTGCGACTTCCTTGGCCTGTTCTTCCAAATCAAGCCGGGCATTAAAGTCACGCAACATCACAGTGACAGGCAGTCTTAAACGACGGTCACCCGAGGCGCGATCTGCCGCGCTGCCCAATGTATCGCCCACAATGGAGAATACACGTTCGAACCAGCCTAAGACGGCTGTGTCGTCGGCCGTTGCATCAAGTTCTGAAACAACAATCCGTTCGCTCTCGGTCATTGAATTGTCGATAAAGCACTGCAGGTACTGTCGATTAACGGCGCGGTTGCCATTGTTCGGATCGGTACCACCGCCAAACAGGAAGTTCTCGATGTAATATTTTACGGCCCCATCCGGCAGGGCTTTGGATTTATCCCAACGCAACTGCGGCGTTTCCAAAAAACTGTAATAGGCGACATCAACGCCCAAAAGACATTCTTCATGCTGCAGCGTGGCATAGCTTTCCTGCACTATCTTTATGGACGTTATCAACGCACCAACAAGTGTGCCATTTGATGTTGCCCCAATTGCTTCAAGAAACTTTTCGCTGCCCTTGCCGATGGCTTCGTCGAGTGCTTGGTTGCCCAACTCACTAAACTCGCCTTGCAAAATCGCCTTGCTGGCACTGGCAACTTTTAAAAGGTCTAGATAACTATTCGAACTCTCTACCAAGCCCGCATCAATGCGGAAGAATATGTCTTCCGCCAAATCACCTGACGCTGCGGCCTTGCGCAAATATTTGTCCACCAACATGCCAGCGAATAGCTCCTGAGTTTTCGAACTCATGGTGCCGGATATATAATTTGTAAATTGGTCGCCAAGTTCGATGCCGCGTTCACCTGGGATTTTGGTTTCAGGTAAAACGCAGGCAGGGGCGGCCATCGCGACGCTCGTGGAGGAAATCAGCAGGGCCGCAACCACGGACTTGAAAGCTCTGGACCGCATAAACATCCTTCCCTCCTAGCAAAATAGCTGCCAACTTGAATTGGCAATTCACCAAGATGTTAGATGAGGTGGGTAGTATGGTCAATTTTGGCAAAATGGATTTTGAGATTAGGCGTTCTTGAAAGGGTCCATACCCTTGTTTGCCAACTGGTCGGCCCTTTCATTGCCTTCATGGCCTGCATGGCCTTTAACCCAATGAAACTTGACGTCATGGCGCTCAAGCGCTGTATCGAGCAGACGCCAAAGGTCTTCATTTTTTACCGGTTTTTTCGCCGCTGTCTTCCAGCCATTGCGTTTCCAATTGTGCATCCAGCCGGTCACGCCGCCTTTGACATATTGGCTGTCTGTATAAAGGTCTATCGTGCAGGAACGCTTGAGCGCATTCAGAGATTCAATAGCAGCCATCAACTCCATGCGGTTGTTGGTGGTCAGCGCTTCACCGCCGCAAAGTTCTTTTTCTTTGCCGTTGAAAATCAAATAAGCGCCCCAACCGCCTGGTCCCGGATTTCCTGAACATGCACCGTCTGTATAGATTTTAACGCTCTCTGGCATGCCATTGCTCTTTTGTCAGTTTATGCAAAGAGACTTCTTTACCTGAGTCGTCCACATCTGTGTGGGTGAATTGCATACCAATCTTGCGCAAAATATGGATAGACGTTGTATTGGTGGAATTGGCAAAGCCGATAAAATGGCTCTGGTCGGTTTTCTCAAACATCCAATCGCGCAAAGCCGCCGCGGCTTCTGACGCATAGCCATTGCCCCATTCGGACGCCAAGATGGCATATCCAATTTCCGGTTCACCTTCATGCATGCCGAAACCAGCACGGCCTAAAAACTTGCCGTCAGATTTTCGTGTTACGCGGAATTTACACCATCCATGTTCTTCAAAATCTCTCGCCCAGCCGGCCATGCGACGTTCAGCGTCGGCCTTGTCTTCGATCCGGCCAGAAAGATGTTCAATTACTTTTGGGTCGCCATGAAGTGCCACCACATCATCTATTTGAGTGGGCAGCCAAGTGCTGAACGACAATCGCTCAGACGTCAAAATAACATTAGAACTCATTAGGTGGTTCGAAGCTCACGGGGAACGTTGAAAGCAATGTTTTCTGTTGCGGTGACTTTGGCTGAAACCGAAATGTCAAAGCGCTCGCCGAACGCTTCAATAATTTCGTCGACCAAGGATTCTGGTGCAGATGCACCGGCGGTGATGCCGAGGGACGAAATATCCATGAAATCATCCCAATTGATCTCACGCGCGCGCTGAACGAGGAATGACTTTGGGCAACCCGCGCGTTCAGCCACTTCAACAAGGCGCATGGAGTTGGATGAATTGGGTGCACCAACAACGATCACTGCGTCCACAAGCGGTGCAACCACCTTAACCGCTTCTTGGCGATTGGTCGTCGCGTAGCAAATATCTTCCTTATGTGGCGCACTAATTTCGGGGAAACGAGCCCGAAGCGCTTCAACAATGGCCGCGGTATCGTCTACCGAGAGGGTCGTTTGGGTGACGAAGGCCAACTTCTGATCACTTTTGGGCTCAAAATGGGCGACGTCGGCCACGGTTTCAATCAAGCTGATCGCACCATCGGGAAGTTGCCCCATTGTGCCGACAACCTCTGGGTGCCCAGCATGGCCAATAAGTATGATTTCATATTCAGATTCAAAATGGCGCTGCGCTTCCACATGGACCTTAGAAACAAGCGGGCAGGTCGCGTCCAAAAAGAACATGTTGCGATGTTTGGCTTCCTTGGGGACGCTTTTCGAGACGCCATGGGCAGAAAAGATAACTGGCGCGTCGGTGTCTGGAATTTCATCCAATTCCTCGACGAAAATTGCGCCCTTTCTTTTCAATCCATCGACAACATATTTGTTGTGAACAATTTCATGCCGCACATAAACCGGTGCGCCATATTTTTGCAGCGCCAACTCGACGATTTGAATTGCACGGTCAACGCCAGCGCAAAAACCGCGCGGCGCACAAAGTAAGATTTCCAAAGGACTTTTTTTTGCCATAGATGTGAGATGCTTTGTTTTAGGACCGGTGTCATGTTTGTTGCACTTTACGGCGACACTAAGCCATACTAAACCGAATCTTGAATGCAATCTAGGTCAAGTTAGCTGTGCAGATAAATGTATCACAACAAATGTTCGCGATCGCCCCGGCGAACGAACGTCCGCATTTGTCGCGTGAGCAAGAACGGCTGATTGCGGGCAAAGCGGCGTGGATTTTTGCGATGGCAAAGTCTGGCCATCCTGTTTGCCCCACAATTTGCATCACCCGAAAAGCATGGGAGGCGGTGAAAGACGCCAAGCCCGGTTCCAGCTTGCACACGAGTTGGGTCGCAGCACTGTTTAAGCTTGTTCCCAAAGGAATGGAGCCACCATCGCTCGTGGTGCGTACAGCTGCTCGAGCGCATATGGCTGGGCTTGCCCGCGTGCGCGGCAAGATTGATCCGCCCAAGAAGGAAAGCGACGCGGCGAATACCGCAAAGCCACTCGGGCGGGCGATTGAGAGGGCCTTTGATTCTTATTTGCATGGCACACCAGTTTGGACGATGGATACGGGACGCGATTTGTCGCTCGAGCAGATTGTGTTGGTGCAGGCCGCCGTAGACGAGAAACCAATTTCAATTTTGACGCGGGACCTTTCAACTGGCGAACTTGGCCCATTTTCGACAACAGACAAATCTCAGCCGGATCAATTCAAAAACCCGGTTGCTGCCAAGCAATTGTGCCGGCGGTTGGACGGTTTAGCTGGTGCACACATGGTTTGTTTGGTTGCTGAGCAAAATGATGATCTTGTGTTTTTGTCCGCTCGCCCAGCACAGGCAAGCATCTCGGCGAATTTGGAAGCAGCGATCGATAGGGTATCGAACGGGGATTGGACACCGCGCAAAGCGGTTTCGGCCATCGACCCTGCGCAATTGCCCCAAATTTTGCACCCGCGGCTTTCCGGTGAAAAACGCGTGGTGCCGTTGGCCAGTGGGTTGGGCGTTTCGCCCGGGGCTGCGAGTGGTTCAATTGTATTTTCTTCTGAAGACGCCTCCAGATATCGTGCGCGCGGCAAGGACTGTATTTTGGTGAGCATTGAAACCGGACCTTCAGATATTGAAGGCATGCAAGCCGCCGCTGGCATTCTGACCGCCCGGGGCGGGATCACCAGCCACGCTGCGGTGATTGCCCGGGTAACCGGCAAGCCGTGTGTCGCGAGCGTTCGGTCCTTGTCTATCGATATTGACCAACAAAAAGTGCGCATTGGCGAACGCGAGATTTTGGCCGGTGCCGAAATCACCATCGATGGTAGCACAGGCGAAGTCTATGCTGGTGCGTTACCGTTGACACAGCCTCATATTGGCGGAAACCTGCGCACACTGCTTGATTGGGCCGATGGTAGCCGCACCATTGAAGTGCGCACCAACGTGGAAACCGAAGAATCCGCAAAAATTGCGATGTCGTTCGGCGCAGAAGGCATCGGGCTCGCCCGTTCAGAGCATATGTTTTTCTCGACGGAGCGCATGGTTGCGCTGCGCAGGATGATCTTTTCGCAGAATGATCAAGACCGAATGCAGGCCTTGGATGGGTTGGTCGAATATCAAGCTGACGATTATGCCCGCCTATTTTCCACCATGGATGGGTTGCCCATCACCGTTAGATTGTTTGACCCGCCTCTACACGAGTTTCTGCCGCGTACGGACGAAGAGTTGGAAGATACGGCTTCCTCGCTTGGGATCGATGCGGAACGCTTACGCAACCGGTTGGAGCGAATGGCAGAAGTTAATCCAATGCTCGGTCATCGTGGTTGCCGTTTGGCAATTTCCCATCCGGAAATTTTGGACATGCAAATTCGGGCGCTGGTCGCTGGTGCGCGCGCCGCGATTGAGTTGAATGATACCAACGTAAATTTGGAAATTATGGTGCCATTTGTCTCTTCCGCGCGGGAAGTACATTGGGTGCGCAATAAAATTTTGCAACTGATGGAGCGGATTTCAGCCAATCAGACGGACAGCTTCAAGTTCTCTATCGGTACGATGATTGAGCTACCACGTGCAGCGCTCAGGGCCCATGAAATTGCCAAGCATGTGGACTTCTTCTCCTTTGGCACCAACGATTTGACCCAAACAACGTTCGGCATATCGCGCGATGACGCACCTGCCTTTCTGGCTGCCTATCAACGGCGTGGCCTCTATGATGCCGATCCCTTTGTAACTATTGATAAAAAGGGTGTGGGCGAACTCATCGAAACCGCAATTCGACGTGGTAAAGAAGCCAACCCTGACTTGAAAATCGGCATATGCGGCGAACATGCGGGTGATCCAGAAAGCCTGAAATATTTTGCCAGCCTAGACGTTGACTATGTCAGTTGCTCGCCATTTAGATTGCCCATCGCTCGATTGGCATTGGCTCAGTCTGAACGCTAAAATAGCCCCATCACAATTTGGCCCTGAAACGACCGAGCTTATGCCTGGATGTCGGCTAAATGTGCTCATACGCTTTGTTTACACACCATAAACCAAGATTTGAGATACTAGCGGGGTCGGCATGTGTTTAGTCGATTGAGTAGCATTGAGTTGAGTATGAGTATCTATGTAGCCGCAAGGCTTCAGCGCGCCCGGCGAAAACGGACCATTGCGCGCAATAGCATGTCTGCATTGGTGAGTTTTTCCGTGACCTTTATGGTTGCGCTGGCAGTTTGGCCTGCCGAAAAACGCAGCGAGCCAAAGATTGACCCAGTCCTCATTTCTGCTGAACTAGACACGGAACTTGTTGCGCCTTCTGGCGTGCAAGCCATGTTCGCACATAGTGTATTTGATGCGGCCAACCAGCCCCAAACATTCACTGATTTTGAATATCCCAGTGCGATCGAAATTGCTCAAAGCTTCAATCTGCAACGGTTTTCGATGCAGGAAACGCGTTCCAAAGCGCAAGTTATGAAAATGGCGAACGATTTCGCGGTGGCGGCCATTTCGCCAAACACAAAATCGAACACCGATGGTCCTGCACCAAACAAGGCGATGAGTTTTGCCAATCAGCCGATGCCCAAATTGGCCGCGTTGGACGCGATCGAAAACATTGGTGATGTCGAAAAATCGATTATTGCGCGTGACCCATCATTGCCATTCCCAGCGGATGTGCCGATCAAGCTTGCCTACGCGCGGGACAACGCGCCCAAAACAACAGATTTATCGCGTCCATTGACCCAAGCTTCAATGATTGCCAGCCAAAAACAACATTGGTGTTTGGCAACTGCTATCTATTTTGAAGCGCGTGGCGAAAGCTATCGCGGGCAGGTGGCTGTGGCCCAAGTGGTGCGCAATCGCGTTAAACACAGCGCCTATCCAAATTCAATTTGTTCGGTGGTGTTTCAAAATCAAAGCTGGCGAAATCGCTGCCAGTTCTCATTTGCTTGCGACGGTATTCCGGAACGGGTCAATGAAAAGACGGCTTGGAAGCAAGCCGAAGAAATCGCCACTAAAGTTATTGATGGCGATATCTATTTAGCCGAAGTGGCGAACGCAACGCATTATCACGCGAACTATGTTCGTCCGAAATGGGCACCAAAGCTGAAGAAACTTACTAAAATTGGCGTCCATATCTTTTATCGCTTTAAAAACGGGTAGAGCGGATTAGCTATTTGCAACCCAAATAGCTGCCCAGTGCCCGACAACCTTTGGCCGCACTATCCATCGCGAACCCATCCAAGTCTTTGAAGAACAGTTTCAGATCTCTGGTCTGCTTTTTTGTCAAATGGACGATACCGCCATCTGCAAATAATATCGGGTGCGTGCGCTCAACAGTCATGCCCGGATAGAGCACATGCTTGGATTGCATTGAGTCTGTCGAGTACGTGCCGGTCGTCGTTGTCGCGATATCAACATTGATAACGCGGCCGCCGCTTATCTTTTTTACTCTCGTCGACGAAATAGGATTGAGATCAACGGTCTCGTCTACTGTTACGCGGAACATGCGACCATCAATCTTTACTAGATTATCCAAGTCTAGCGAACCATCAGGGGTTGCATCGCTTCCCTTAGCAACATCCAAGATGTTCGACGCTAGAGCAGGTGTGGAAAATTTCACGCCGCTTTCCGCGAAAAAAACGCCAGAAATTGCAGCCAGCGCAATTGCGAGCGGAAGAAGGTTAGCCTTGTTGCGAACAGTTCCAAACATATCAAAATCCTTAAGCCTCAGTATGCTTTAAGGATTTATCAACCAATCGCCCCTCAGGTCAAAGCAATGCTTAACATAAGGTTAATTCCAGTTTCATATTGAAACAATTGAATGTTTACTCGTTAATCGGCCCTAAAATTTGGGTGAACACAGATACGAAGTTTTCATGGGCGACGTGGATGGGCCATGGGCGAATTAACTGTTCAAAATCAGGTAGATCGAAGCTCGCCATGGTCGGTTCGCCAAATATCTTGCGCGCTTCATCAGGCCCAAATCCGGCCAAACTGACCGCCTCGAAATAGGCCGCTTCCTTATCTGCTTTTTTTACGAGTTTGGTGATAGCAGTTGGGGCCTTTGCGTTGAGTGAAAAGCGCACATGGATTGCGGACAATAGGCGGTCTTCGAGTTCCTTATATTGCCCACCCATCGCTGCTTTTAAGGGAGATATAATGTCCCCCATTACATATTCCGGTGCGTCATGTAGCAATGCGTATAGCCGTCCGCTGCCGTCGAGATCCGGCTTTGCAGCAATGGCCAAATGCATGACGAGCACGGAATGCTGAGCAACGGAAAAGGCATAGTCGCCATTGGTCTGTCCGTTCCAACGGGCCACCCGAGCGAGCCCGTGGGCAATGTCGCTAAGTTCCACATCAAGTGGCGAGGGGTCTAAAAGATCAAGTCGACGGCCCGACAACATGCGTTGCCAAGCTCGTTGTGGAGAACGTGCCATAGAAATTTCCAGCAAATGTTTGCGTATTAAGAATCGCTAAAACCGTAACTTGCCCACTTAGGGATCGCAAGTTGAACCGCTTCGCCATTGTTCGTGCAGTTCTCAGCGTCAGCAACCTTGTCCAATCGGACAAGAGCTATGCCTTTATCGTGTGACAGTGATGTAACATTGCCGACAGATTTCTCGTCGCTCAATATGGGTTCTGCTGAGTTCAACGATGAACCAACGACCTGAACAGGTCGTTTTCGTGCAGTACCGCGATGCTGCATACGGGAAACAACCTCTTGGCCGATATAGCAACCCTTTTTGAAGTCGACGCCTGCCAATTGGTCCATACCAATATCATGAGGAAACACACTGTTTGGCGCGAAATCAGGGCCCATTTCCATGATGGATTGGTCAATCCTGGCCTTGTGATAATTGGCTGGTTCCGCGTCCCAATCTATTTCTACTTCCGAATAAGTGCGGTAACCCATTTTTGGTCTAGCGTCTTGAACACCGCCCTCAATTGGTTCTGCACACCAACCCACCTTGAGGTCTTCTCGCGGCGCAATCGTCAAGTCCGCCCGCATTTTGTAGAGCCGCATTCGCTTGGAAAAACTTTCCAATTCGCTGGTCGGAATATCAAGCCGAAATCCCTCATCAAAACTTGAAATCAGACCCTCAACCAAGATCTTCCCCTGTGGCGCTAGCAGCGCAAACCAACGGGCTTGATCTTCAAGCGGCGTCGAAAGGTTACAGGTGAGTGTATCATGCAGCAATTTTTGTGCATCTGGGCCAGATATCTCGACCACACATCGGTCTAGTTTGACAATTTTCCCCATCAATCGCTCCTTCTGTCTTGCTCTTAAGTCGAGCATCGCGCTACACCCGATGAAACCAATCCATATCAGCTTCTTTAGGACGCAGCAGCATGAATGCCAAATTTGACACTATTTTTCTTAATGGAACTATTGCCAATCACAATGGTGTCACCAAAGGCGATGTTGGCATCATAGATGGCAAAATTGCGGAAATCGGTGATCTTGCGGGTCGGGACGCGACCGAGACAGTTGATTGTGCGGGTTTGCACATCTTACCCGGTGTCATTGATACGCAGGTGCATTTTCGCGAGCCCGGCAACGAGCATAAAGAAGACCTTCTGTCCGGCTCCCTTGCAGCCGTTATGGGCGGTGTGACCGGCGTATTTGAAATGCCCAACACCAACCCGCTAACTGTCGATAAGGCAACGTTTGAAGACAAAATTTCACGCGCAACGCACCGTATGCATTGTGATTTTGCATTCTATATTGGCGGCACCCACGACAATGTGGATCAATTGCCAATGCTCGAGAAATTGCCCGGTTGCGCAGGTGTAAAAGTGTTTATGGGATCGTCCACCGGCTCATTGCTCGTTGAAGACGATGATGGGGTGGAAAAAATCCTCCGCGCGATTTCTCGGCGTGCGGCGTTCCACTCGGAAGATGAACCAAGATTAGAATCACGTAAACATTTGCGCGCGGATGGTGATCCGAAAAGCCATCCGGTTTGGCGCGATGTCGAAGCAGCGGTGAAGTGCACCAAACGTCTTTTGGCTTTGTCCAAAAAGACCGGCAAACGTATCCACGTACTTCATATCTCCACAGCAGACGAAATGGCGCTATTGGCTGAACATAAGGACCTTGCGAGTGTCGAAGTAACACCGCACCACCTGACGCTGGACGAAACGGCATACGATAAACTTGGCACCTATGTGCAAATGAACCCACCTGTGCGCGACGCGACCCACCGGGCCGGCATTTGGCAAGGTGTAGATGCGGGCATTGCGGACATTTTGGGCTCTGACCATGCGCCACACACCAAAGAAGAAAAAGACCAACCTTACCCAAATTCGCCTTCTGGCATGACAGGAGTGCAAACATTGGTGCCGGTCATGTTGGACCATGTGAACAAGGGCAAAATGACCCTTGAGCGGTTTGTCGATATGACCAGCCACGGCCCAAATCGTCTGTTTCAAATCGCTGGGAAAGGGCGCATTGCTGTTGGGTATGATGCGGATTTGACCATTGTGGATATGAAGCGAAAGGTGACCATTTCAAATGATTGGATCGCTTCAAAGCCTGGTTGGACGCCCTATGATGGCGAGGAAGTTCAGGGCTGGCCGGTAGGCACAATCATTCGCGGCAACAAAGTGATGTGGGAAGCAGAGCTGGTTACGCCAAATCAGGGTGAACCAATGTTGTTCGCAGAATCACTAGCAAACTGATCCGGGTTAGGCGCTAGTCACCAGCGACGAAATAGCGCCATTCACCATTTGCATCGATGCCAACGCGATAAAAATACCAGCCGCCAAACAATTGCATTTCCTCAAGATCAAGGTGGCTGACGATTTTGTAGACATCCACCAGTTCGGACGGGCTTAGATTTTGCAAATCATGTGTCGCGTAGGCAGGCCAGACAAATATCTCTGGCTCCCCATCTTGTGCGGGTACGATCGAATAAGGCGCTTCAAGCAGCTCAATCATGATGGCCAACAACTCGCGGCCCTCGCCATCATTTGACGAGGATCGCAAATATTCGATTGGCTCTGCTGTATCGCCAAAGGTGAGAACAGGCGGGTTCGTTTGCCGCATGATCAGGGCGCGAAACTTTTCGACATCACCCGATTTTGCAATATCCATCAGTGTGTTACGCGTTTGCGCAACAGTTTCGGGCAGTTGCGAGAGGTCGCGCAGAATTTCCCGATTTTGAAACGGTTGCCGCGTATCTTTTCCTGGCCCGTCCGGCAAAATGATGCGCTCATTCGGATCGAACGCATCGCCGTCTAGCTGTTGAGCATTTTGGACATTGTCCGGGGATGTGGAATAAGAATAGACGCTTTGGGGCGCTAGAACGGCAAGCGCCAAAAAAGACGAAACGAAAAGGGGCGAAAAAATGCCGTGCTTTGTTTTAGATCTTAAACTCAACGCAGATACTCCCCGACGGTTCTGGTTGATAGTGACACAAATTGGGTCAGAAGTAAGAACTATTGCAAGGTTTTATCGACTGTATATTCGCCTTGAATAACTTTGTCTGGAATGCGCTTCATCAATTCTGAGATTGCCGTTTCCCCGTAATGCTCAACCAATGTGGCAAGTCCGGCAAAAAGCGCAGCATGAGCCAGTGCCTCAGTTTCGACCTCTTCGTCTTCGGCATTGCGCCATGCTTCGGCCAAATATTCTAGTGCACGTTTACGTGCTGCGTCCTCGCGCTCAAAAAGCGCCTGACTTTTCTCAAACTGAAACATAGATGCAATACTCCTGACAAGGGAGATGTAGCATGCGAATTTGGCAAGGTAACCAAACAAATGATCAAAAGGTTAACGCGCAGGGGAAAACTTTATTCAGCGAATCTAGAGTGGATGTTTTTGGCGATTTGCGCACCTTCATCCACAAACCGTTCCATGGCTAAACGAGCATTCTGGGTGCATTTTATGTGAAGGCGGCTAAAATCAAAGTAACCGTCGTTGAATGCACCTGTGAGCCGAGCGCGTCGGTCTTCGTCAACTTCCTCAAGCTCCATCAATTCGCTCATCTCCGCCCGCCAATCATTGCCTGATTGAATGCAAAGATCGTCCAAATGATAAAGAGCGCCCATGATTGATGCAAAGCGCTCTAGGTCTTCTTGGTAAGGCGGGTCAATAGCCAGCACGTTTGGTGTTGAAAACAACATAATCGAACTGGCTAAAACCAATATTTTGAGACGTGAGAAAAACAAATCCAAATCCAAACTGTTCTATTCTCACTTTTGCCAGAGGAATGTGGCAATCTCAAGCAATCATTATTGCACAATCTCCAAGTTCGGCAAAAAGGCGCGCGCGGCAAATGCGAATGTTATTTCATGCACAACGGGATCACCGTTTGCATCTACCACTTCTATATTGCCGACGTCGCGCCCCTCGGAAATGCGAGATGAATCCAGTGCTGAGGCTTGGCCTGCGCTCCAGCGGAACTCGATGCCATTCATGGAAAAGTTCTCTTCCTTACTCAGCTTAGGCAGTGCAACGGCGAAGGGCTCGTCGCCCTGGATAAGCACAACCCGCACCATGCCATTTATGTCTTCTGGCAATTCGCCACGGAACAAAAATGGTTGAAACGAGCTATCATAGCCAGCATAGGGATTGCGGCCCAATTGCGAACTGCGACGGTTATCGGGAATGAGAATTTCGCCTTCAGGATAAGTCTCTTTAAACAGATCAAGGCTCATCAAGCGTGATGGGTAGGACTTGAGTTTGTCGCCAGCATGAACACCGGCTAACCCAGCACCATCAAATTGCTGCCACCATGTTTGCGAGGTGCGGTCATACATAATCAGGTCAGAATTTCGTAGCTTGCCTGAAGTGCCAAACTCGACGGTTTCCCCGTCAATACGGCGGTCAAACACAATGGATGTATTGCATAAGGGGCAGAATGTTACCGCAACCGGCGTGTCGCCGAAATTGTCATTTACGATTTCGTGCCACATCATAATGCGCAGCGGGTAGGCCCGTGCAATGCCATTCAGTTCAAAGCCAATCACGGGTTCATTGCCCGGAATGACGGTGTCATCAGATGCAAGACCAAACTTTGGATCGTCGATTGAAGGAATATTGTCTCGGCCAATAACGTCTGTAACATCCCAATAGGGGATGGTGGCGAGCGTAAAGTCCGTCTTCCACCCTTCTAGTTCCCAGCGTCTCGGTGTCTCCTGAGCTTCCCAAAGTGGAATTGTGTCCGCCAATACTGGAGCAGTGGAAAAACCGCCCGCGCTAATTGCGATCACGGCGAGTATTTTTGCAAATTTTAAAACCATGCCATCCTCCTATTGTTGCTCAACGATAACGGCTGGTGTGAATAAGACAATTCAAACCTCGTAACGCTTATGTGAGGATCAACAGGCGCTGCTTTGCTTAAGCACTGTTCTTGCCGTTTGAATTGAAGCATCCAAATTTGGGGTTGTCGGCCAATTGGCGACATCGCCAATGGCGACTACGCGGGCATCTGCAGCATCGTCTAAAGCTTTTGCGCTTCCAATATCTGCATAGGCGGCGAAAACATGAAGGTCGTGTCGTGGCGTTTCAAAACTGATGGAGTGGACGAACTTGGGCACCGGGACCACTAGCCCGGTTTCCTCAAGCAGTTCGCGTTTTACGGCGGCGATAAATGTTTCGCCCAACTCAACCCGACCGCCCGGAAGGCTCCAAAGCCCTTTAAAGGGTTGTTTGCCACGCTGGATCAGCAAAATGCGTTCGCCGTCAAACAATGCTGCACTCACCGTATGAACAGGTTTGCCGCTCATAGGGGCGGTAATCTGCGTTTGACGGGCGAAGCTTTTACAATCGAAGTGTTCGTGCGTGCATGTTCTGAGATCCGGTCAAGGATCAAATCGAGCTGTTCAATCGACTTCAAATAGAGTTTGCAAACAAAACAATCATCGCCCGTTACTTTGTCGCACTCGACAATTTCTGCGGTGTCCATAATCAGTTGCTGCACCATTTTGAGCTTGCCTGGCATTGGGTTGATGCGCACAACCGCCCGCAACGGATAGCCAATTTGAGTGTGGTCGACCCGCAACGTATATCCACCAATGACGCCACGTTCTTCTAGGCGCTTTAGCCGTTCCGACGTGCTTGGTGAAGAAAGGCCCACAGTTTGTGCAAGCAGTTTCAGAGGTGTCTTTGCGTCTTTATGCAAGATTTTGACGATTTGACGGTCAACATTATCCATTTAGGTCAAACTCTATTACTGTCTAATTTTAGAACGTTGAATTCGACTTTATACCTTTTATTTCCCATTTTCAAGTTGCCCGTATGCGCCTAAATTGAACGCAACAAAGGAACTGGAAAATGAAAAACTCATCAATCGGCATAATTGAAATGGTCGCCGCCATGCTCATATCCGGCACCATCGGCTATTTCGTCGTTGTTTCTGAACTGCCAATTTTTAATGTGGTGTTTTATCGTTGCTTGCTCGGTGCAGTGACGCTTTTTGCCTTGTGCTGGACACTAGGGTTCGTCAAACGTGAATACTTCACCAAGCGCGTCGTGGTGTTGGGCCTAATTAGCGGTGTCACTGTGGTGATAAACTGGGTGTTGTTGTTTTCGGCATTCTCAAAGGCGTCGATCACCATCGCCACGGTGACCTATCACACCCAACCCTTTATGCTGGTGGCATTGGGCGCAATTTTCCTTTCTGAAAAATTGACCGCTCAAAAGGTCGTCTGGCTTTGCGTCGCATTTGTTGGAATGATCTTTGTGGTGCAAGCGCGCGCCGCTGGCGGTGAAGGTGGAACTGATTATTTGCTTGGGATTTTGATGTCTCTTGGGGCTGCATTTCTTTACGCAATCACGGTCATCATTGTGAAGCGGTTGAAGGGTACACCACCCCAATTGGTGGCCATGATCCACGTTAGTGTTGGCACGCTGATGCTAGCGCCGCTAACAAATTGGGCGGTGCAACCAGAAACGCAGGTGCAATGGATCAGTGTGTTGGCGCTTGGTATTCTATGCACCACCATCATGTATGCGATCATGTATGACGCGTTTCAAAAGCTGACAACATCGCTCACGGGTGCACTGTCATTTGTCTACCCAGTGGCGGCAATTATTGTGGATTATGTGGCATTTGACCGGCAACTCACCATGGGTCAGTGGTTTGGTTCAGCTGCAATTCTGTTCGCGGCATGCGCCATGACCTTGGGTTGGCAATTGCCATTTATCGGGAACCAAGCTGGTGCAAATAAAAGTCGAATCTAGTAGTCTCACAAGATGAAACAATTTGTCGGCGCCATTTCGCTTGTCGTCCCTGATTATGATCAGGCGATTGAATTTTACGTCAGCAAACTTGGGTTTGATCTGAGTGAGGATACAACCCTTACCGCCACCAAACGGTGGGTTGTTGTCACGCCTAAAGGCGGAAACGGCTCAAGCTTGTTGTTGGCGAAGGCCGACGGTGAAGATCAGAAGTCGGCAATTGGAAATCAAGCAGGTGGTCGCGTCTTTTTGTTCCTAAATACCGACAATTTTGACCGGGACTACGCCAACTATCAGGCTGCTGGTGTGCAATTTTTGGAAAAGCCGCGAAAAGAGCCTTATGGCACGGTTGTTGTGTTCCAAGACCCGTTTGGCAACAAATGGGATTTGATTGAATCATCTAAATGAAACATCGGGATGACCCAATCAATGCTTGATCTGAACGTTTGTTTCGCTCAGCCTATGCAAAACTGATTTGGCGAAATGCGATGTGTGGACGATTAGACCTCAACAATACAAGAGAAGAAGTTGCCAAGGTTTTTAAGACCAAGGCCGGGTTACCGTTTCCGCCGCGCTACAATATTGCGCCAACTCAGCCTGTTCTAACGGTAGTTGACCAGCCAGCAGGTAGAGACGCGGCTTTGATGCGTTGGGGGTTGGTACCGCATTGGGTCAAGGATCCGCGCGAGTTCTCAATTCTCATTAATGCGCGAATTGAAACGATATTGGAAAAGCCGTCATTTAAATCATCAATAAAGAACCAACGCTGTGTGGTGCCCGCCAGTGGCTATTACGAATGGTTGCGCCGGGGCGACGACAAACAACCTTTCCACATTTCCCGCCAAGATGGCGAGATGCTTTCGCTCGCCGGCATTTACTCGGTTTGGGAAGGCCCAAATGGCGAAGAAGTCGACACGATGGCAATCCTGACCCAAGAGGCAACGGGAAAGCTTGCCGAAATTCACCATCGCACGCCTGTACATTTGGACGAAGAACAAACCGAACTCTGGCTAGATACGAAAAGTGTGACCGCCAAAGAAGCATTGACGCTCGTACAACCTTTAGAGCGCACAGATATGAAAACCTATCCAGTGTCTAAGCAAGTCAACAATGCACGCAACGAAGGCAAAGAACTGTTGAAAGAAGTCCCATTGGAGGACGTGTCAAATGAGACCTCTGCTAAGAAGGCGGTGAAATCTGCGCCGCCAAAAGGCCAGCTCGACCTTTTCTAACAACCACAAACTGGGGTCTAGACCCTAGTTTCGTTTTGCCAGCACTTTACCGGGGTTCAATATCCCCTTAGGATCAAGCGCCTGCTTAATCGCATACATCATGTTGAGCGCGACGGGGTCTTTTTTTTCTTGCAGCAAGTGGGCCTTCATTTGGCCGATACCATGTTCTGCTGAGATCGAGCCATTTAGTTCATCAACGATCGCATAAATCGCGTCATGAACCGCGTTGGCATGGGTTCTAATTTCGCCCTTTGGCATGTCAATCGGGGCCAAAAAGTCATAATGAATATTGCCATCGCCCATGTGACCAAATGCAAATGTGCGAATGCCGGGAACAGCCTTTTCCGCAGCTTTGTCGCAACGTTCAATCAGCTCAGGAATATCGCGGACGGCAACGGATATATCGTGCTTGATGCCGTCAGCTTCTCTTGTTTGGCATTCAGCAAAATTTTCGCGCATCAGCCACATCATTTTGCGATCCGCCAGAGAATTGCAAAGCGATGCGTCTGAGATCAGACCTTCCTCAAATAAGGCTTCCAATGTGTCGGTGAGGGCACCTGCTTCTTCCCCATCAAATAGTGAAAATTCAATCAGAATATGCCAAGGGCTGCTGTCAGATCTCGGGTCACGTTCCGCCAAACCGTGTTTGAGCTGCAAATCAATGCCCAACGTCGGCAAGATTTCAAAAGACGTGACTTTGTTGCCACTCTTATGGCGCACCATTTCAAGCACTTTCACCCCGGCTTCTGGGCCTTCAATGTTTAACAGCGCGGTTTCAAACGTCGTTGGGCGCGGGAACATTTTAAGTGAGGCCGCCGTGATGACGCCAAGGGTGCCTTCGGCACCAACCAAAAGGTCTTTCAGGTCATATCCAGTATTGTCTTTGCGCAGTTTTGATAGCCCGTTGTAAAGACTACCATCTGCTAAGACCGCTTCCACACCCATGCAAAGGTCGCGCGAATTGCCATAGGCTAAAACCGCTGTGCCGCCCGCATTTGTGGAAAGAATGCCGCCAATTTGGCACGATCCTTCTGACCCCAACGATAGGGGAAAGAGGCGGTTTACATTTTCAGCAATTTGCTGTGCTTCTAAAACGGTGGTGCCCGCCTCAACAATCATGACATTCGTTGCTGGGTCGACGTCACGTACTGTTTTCAGTTTTCGTAAGGAAATGATGATCTCTGCGCCGTCCATAGCAACCTGGCCGCCGACCAGCCCCGTATTGCCGCCTTGCGGCACGACGGATACCTTGTTGGTATTTGCCCACCGAATGACCTTTTGTACATCCCCAACGCTCGTTGGTGTTACGATGAGCGCAGGAGATATGTTGTACAGACGCCTCGGCTCTTCGACAAAATTCACCATCTTGTTTGGTTCAGAAATGACGTTGGCTGAACCGATAAGTTCAGATAGTGCGTCAAGCATTGTGGCAGGTGTCGTCATTTGATAAGGGCCGCATCTTTTGTGGGAACAATCGCACGAGAACTTGCCCGTTTGATCAGCCTGTGTCAAAACCCAAATTGAGGTTTTTACATTCGGAGTGCATATATGACTGATGGCAATTTGATGCAGGGCAAGCGCGGCGTGATTATGGGCGTGGCAAACAAACGTTCGATCGCCTGGGGAATTGCAAAAGCATTAGCCAGCCAAGGCGCTGAAATCGCCTTCACCTACCAGGGCGAAGCGTTAAAGCGTCGGGTCGAACCGTTGGCCGAAGAAGTTGGCTCAGACATGGTCGTCGAGTGCGACGTGACTGATGCGGACGCCATGGACAAAGCATTTGGTGAAATTGAGGCCAAGTGGGGTAAAATCGATTTTCTTGTTCATGCCATTGCATTTGCTGACAAAACGGCGCTTGAAGGTCGTTACATCGACACAACTGTTGATCAGTTCACCCACTCAATGAATATCTCAGCCTATTCACTGGTCGCTGTTGCCAAACGTGCACGGCCGTTGATGAGCGAAGGCGGTTCAATTCTTACACTGACCTATTACGGTGCGGAAAAAGTTATTCCAAACTACAACTTGATGGGCGTGGCGAAAGCCGCATTGGAAGCATCAGTTCGTTACCTTGCTGCTGATCTTGGCCCTGAAGGCATTCGGGTGAACGGCATTTCAGCCGGCGCGATCAAAACACTTGCCGCTTCAGGCATCGGTGATTTCAGAAAAATGTTGTCTTATGGGGAAGTCAATTCACCTCTTCGTCGTAATGTTTCGATAGACGAAGTGGGTGGCGCTGGCATGTACCTGCTTTCTGATCTGTCTTCAGGCGTAACAGGTGAAATCCATTACGTTGATTCAGGTTACAACGTTATGGGTATGTCGGTTCTTCAAAAAGAAGAAGAGTAGTTTCGGGGCAGCCAATTCGGCTTTAACCCCTTTAAATGAATTGGTATCCTATGTCCGGTGACAGCTGGCCGCTTATCTATTTTATCCGCCATGGCCAAACTGATTGGAATGCCGCGCAGCGCTTTCAAGGGCAGCGCGACATCCCTTTAAATGACTTTGGTCGCGAACAGGCCAAGGGCAATGGTCGTACGCTCAGCGCCTTGCTGGCTCAGCACGACACCGACCCATCTTCTCTAGATTGGTATTGTTCACCACTTGGCCGCACGCGCGAGACCATGCACTTGGTGCGTGCCCAATTTGATACCCAACTTCCCACCGTTACTTACGATGATCGATTGAAAGAAATTTCTTTCGGCATTTTGGAAGGCGTATTGCTTTCTGAAATGGCAGAGCAATACCCTGATGAATTTGCTGCCAGAAACAAATCAAAATGGGATCATTTGCCACCGAAGGGCGAAAACTATCAAATGCTCGTGGAGCGTCTCTTTGATTTTGGATCACAATTGCGTCGCCCATCCGTCATCGTGGCCCATGGCGGCGTCGTCCGTGCGCTCAGAGGGTGCCTAACTGGCGAAAAGGGCCCTGAGCTCGACGGTTGGCCTGCCCCCCAAGACAAAGTGATGTGCTTTGAAGGCGGCAAGTTCTCTCAATTTGGCTGAAACTGACGATGTCGATGCTGAACCGAATGATCTTGCACGCGCTTGACCAAAATCGCAGCGAACCCTAGAACCGTTGCACCACAAGAATTTTCAACGTCTGGGCGCTAAATGTCACATAATTCCTTTGGACACCTTTTTCGATTTACAACTTGGGGCGAAAGCCACGGGCCAGCATTGGGCGTGGTCATTGATGGTTGCCCGTCTGGCCTAAAAATCGATGCGGAGACAATCCAGTTGGATCTTGATCGTCGTAAGCCCGGCCAATCCAAATACACCACCCAGCGACGCGAAGCGGATCAGGTGAAAATTCTGTCCGGTGTGTTTGAGGATGATCGTTCCGACGGCCAAAGAACCACAGGTACACCGATTTCGTTGATGATTGAAAACACCGATCAACGCTCAAAAGACTATGGCGAAATTCGTGACAAATATCGCCCAGGTCATGCTGATTTCACCTACCATCAAAAATATGGCATTCGCGATTATCGCGGCGGCGGTCGCTCTTCGGCCCGCGAAACTGCGGCACGTGTTGCTGCGGGGGCAGTGGCAAAACTGGTGGTTCCAGAAGTCAAAATTCGCGCTTCGCTCGTACAAGTTGGTCCTCACAAAATTGACTATTCACGCTTTGATTGGAATGAAGTCGACAATAACCCATTCTTCTGTGCGGACCCTGTTGCAGCAAAAGAATGGGCAACATATTTGGATGGCATTCGCAAAGAGGGTTCATCAGTTGGTGCGGTTATTGAAGTCGTCGCAGAAAATGTTCCTGTTGGTTTAGGCGCACCAGTTTACGGCAAACTGGATCAAGACTTAGCCTCTGCCATGATGTCCATTAACGCGGTGAAGGCCGTTGAGATTGGCGCTGGGTTTGAAGCTGCAGAATTGACCGGTGTGGCCAATGCAGATGAAATGCGGGCAGGGGAAGACAAACCCTATTTCCTTTCAAATCATGCTGGCGGCATCTTGGGCGGTATTTCAAATGGCGATCCGGTGGTTGTTCGATTTGCGGTGAAACCGACATCTTCAATTCTTGTTCCGCGTCAAACGGTGAACGAGAAAAATGAAGATGCAGACATCATCACCAAGGGCCGTCATGACCCTTGTGTGGGTATCAGAGCGGTTCCGGTTGGGGAGGCTATGATGGCGTTGGTTCTGGCTGATCACTTCTTGCGCCATCGCGGTCAAACGGGCAGAGAAGGTGGCATTGGTCACCGGAATTCCAACAGCTAAATCGTGATTTTTCGTCAAATATTCTGCATGCGCAAAGTCGGATAAGTGATTTATTTGAATCACTAAATCGATTTAGCTCATGTTGAATCTGAAGTTGAGGTGTGGCGGCTAGGCCTTTGAAAAGACTCGTAGATATTCTTCATTGCCATCGGAACCCGTAATCGGTGATTTTTGTATCAGGAGATCGTTCCAGCCCGCTTGGGACATAAAGGTTTTGAAGCGGTCTAGTGCCGCTTCGGTTGCGGTTTGGTCCCGAACGACGCCACCTTTGCCAACATGTTCTCGTCCGACTTCAAATTGCGGCTTGAACAGCAAAATAGCATCAGCATTTGGCGCGCATAAATCAAGCGCTGGGGACAGAACTTTCTCGAGGGACACAAAACTGATGTCACAAACTAGCAGATCGATTTGCTCGCCGATGAGGGCGCGATCTAAATCAACAGCGTTGGTTTTGTCGAGTTGAACAACTCGACTGTCAACACTAATTTCAGGCGCCAATTGAGAGTGTCCAACATCCACCGCGTAGATTTTCGCGGCACCATGTTCCAACAAGACTTGGCTAAACCCGCCGGTGGAGGCACCTAAGTCTAAACAGGTCTTACCTGCCGGATCGATATTGGAGGCTTCAAACGCTGATTTGAGTTTCAGTGCCGCGCGAGAGACATAATTCTGTGCGGGGTCGTCAACCGCGATTTGCATTTGTGCAGTGACGCGGAAACCGGGTTTGGTCACGACCTTACCGTCGACTTTTACGGTACCGCGCACAATTGCGTCCCGTGCGCGGGCGCGAGAGCGGGAAAGCCCCCGCGCTTCAAGTGCAACATCTAAGCGATGCGGTTCACTAGCCATTATTTTCCATCAGGCGTTTTAATTTGGCCATCGCAATGTCTTTGGCTTCGCCATATCCTATGGTGCCAAATAGATCACCAGATTTGTCGAGCAAGAAAAGCGTGGCGGTGTGATTGACCAGATAGTCCGATGCGCCTTCGCTTTCGACCCGTTCGCCGACAATGCCAAATGTCTTTTTGACGTGATCAACTTGCTCAACAGTGCCCGTTAAGCCGACCAAGTCGTCGCCAAATGAGGAAAGGTAGCTTGCGAGCTGTTCGGGTGTGTCACGTTCAGGATCAACAGAAATGAACACAATGCGAACGTCTTCACCGGTAAGGCCTAGTTCATTGCGCCATCCTGTGCTTTCAAAAAGCGTTGTGGGGCAAACGTCTGGGCAGAAGGTATAGCCAAAGAACAACATTGTCGGTTTGCCAGCAAAGTCAGCCTGGGTAAATTCGCCGCCGCTTGTTTGCTGCAAGGTGAAGTCGCCACCAAACTGCACGATCTGTGACTGTTTGGGTTGGGTTTGCTGATAAACGGTGAACAATGTTGCTGCTATTCCAACAGCAACAACAAGACCCCAAAGGATCATACGAACGCGGGATAGTGACATCTTATTCCTACTAAACTTGAATTTCGCCAACTTGGTTGGAAATCAACTTAGTTGAGAAAATGCGCATTGGCGATGCGGCGAAAAGGCCAAATTTCTTCAATTATTCGTCAGCCAAAACCCAACTATGCCCCAGACAAAATCATAGATTTGATTTTGTGCGCCTTTTCAAAATGATCAAGCTTGTGGGTTGATATCCACCAGGTTGCAGCTTCCATCAGCATTTCTGGGTTATCGTTTCTGTTTTTGAAAAACGCATAAAATGAAAGGCCAACATTGTCGCCCTTTTGTGCCATTTTTGCGTCGCAAACCTCAATGACTTTTTGACGTAAATTCTCGCGCATCTCTAACTGTCCAGTGGCGCGGTGCCGGTCGGATTGCCATCGCGGTCCAACGTGATCTTTTCGATCCGTGCCTCAGCCTTGCGCAATAGATTTTCGCAATGGGCTTTCAACAGTCCGCCACGCTCATAAATGTCGATGGATTCTTGCAATGGCGCTTGGCCACCTTCGAGTTTGCCCACGATCTGTTCAAGTTCGGTCAATGCGTCTTCAAAGCTCAGCGCTTCAATAACGGCTTTTTGATCTTCGCTCACTCAAACTACTCCTCATGTTTGAAACTGATATGATCGATTGCGGGGCCATTTACGCCGTGTGCCAGCATAGATAAATGCGCAGCGACACCTTGACCCAAGCCATCAAGATTATATCCGCCTTCTAAAAGTGATATGATTCGATTGTCGCAACGCTTGCCGGCAATGTCCATCAATTTGCCAGTGATCCACGCAAAATCGTCAGGCTCCCAATTTAGGCCTGCCAATGGGTCGCGCCTATCGGCATCAAACCCAGCCGAGATCAAAATTATATCGGGATTAAAATTGTCGACCGCAGGCAGAATGACATCATTATAGGCAAGCCGCATCTCGTCGCCAGCAGTGTTTGCTGACAACGGAGCGTTGAAGATATTACCGGCACCTGTTTCATTGAGCGCTCCGGTGCCCGGAAATAGTGGCATTTGATGGCTAGACGCATAAAGAACGTTCGGGTCGGTATAAAAAATGTCCTGCGTGCCATTACCGTGATGAACATCAAAATCCACAATGGCGACGCGCTCAAAGCCTTTTTGCTGTGCAATACGCGCGACAATTGCGATTGTGTTGAACAGGCAAAAGCCCATTGGCGTCAGGCGCTCAGCATGGTGACCCGGCGGGCGAATGGCGCAGAATGCATTGTCAAAGTTCCCCGTAGCGACATCATCCAAGGCGCTTAAACCTGCACCGATGCCGGTCATCACGGCGCCGAGGGAGTCTTTTGATATATAAGTATCGCCATCAATGGGCGACATGCCTTCCACCGGACGAAGAGACTTGATCTTGTCGACATATTCTTTCGGGTGCACTTCAAGTGCAAAATCTAGACCTGCGCACGCGGCTTCTTTGGTCTCAATATCGGTGAATTGAGGCAGCGCAAAAACCTTGTTCAGCCGTCGCAAACGATCCGCGCGTTCAGGATGACCTGCTGGTGTGGCATGGTCCAATCCCTGAGGCTGAGTTATTAAAATTGTCGACATTTAGGCCCTGTGGATGGATTGGAGATAGATTTCGCCGGAGCAATCCTTGTTCAAGATCAGGCAAAATCGGCGAAAGCGATGCCATAGCATCGGTGAGAAGGTTTTGACCAGAGATTGGGCAAGAAGTGCCCGGCCCAACGGGTGAGGCAATTTGCTGCAAACGAGCATCAAAATCCCTTTGACCGTATACAAGATACGCTCTGCAGGGCTTTTAAGTCTATTTTTTGCCAATTGTCTCACGAAATCTGTCTTCAATTCACCCACAGGGCCATCCCTAAAATTTCCGCCATAAGCACTATGTTCCTTGACGCGGCGAACTTCAATTGCCAAACAGCGCAAATGAAGCAACGTCATCTATACCCATTTCCGGTTTCAGTAAATGAAGCTGTTAAACAATTGAATAACGGGCAAGTCGCCGCCATGCCAACCGAAACGGTTTATGGATTGGCTGCGCTCGCGGCGAGTGATGACGCTGTGCTTAAAATTTTTGAGACCAAAGGTCGGCCTCGGTTTAATCCATTGATCGTGCATTGCGCTGATTTGGCGATGGCGCAACAAATCGCCCAGTTTAATATTTTGGCCAAAAAGGTGGCCGATGCCTTTTGGCCGGGGCCGCTGACTTTGGTTCTGCCAAAGCACCCAGATGCAAAAATATCGGATCTCGTGACTGCAGGCCTTGAAACCGTCGCGGTGCGCCTGCCACGCCATCCCGTCGCCAAAAAACTTCTGGGTGAACTCGGGCAACCTGTGGCGGCACCTTCGGCCAACCCGTCTGGCAAACTATCGCCCACAGAGGCAAAACATGTCATCAGTGCATTTGAGAGTGAGGTGCCGGTGGTTGATGGTGGGCCTTGCGAAACGGGACTTGAATCAACCATTCTCGCCATATCGGATGAAACAATCACATTGCTGCGCCCCGGCAGCATCACCGCTGAGACGGTCAGCGAGAAGATTGGTGTTGAGGTTGCAACTGCTGATGAAAGCAAAATCGTCGCCCCGGGCATGCTGAAATCCCATTATGCACCAAACGCAGCGGTTCGCTTGAATGCAGCAGAGCCGCAATCGGGGGAAGCTTTTCTGGCGTTCGGCAAAACTGACAAGTCGGGGCCAGCAGTTCTCAATCTTTCAGAAGATGAAGATCTGAACGAGGCTGCTAAGAACCTATTTTCGCATCTCCGCGCGCTGGACGAAACAGGCATGCCAACCATCGCGGTTGCGCCAATTCCTATGGTTGGGATTGGGGTGGCGATAAACGATCGACTGCAACGGGCAGCTGCTGACCGAAGCAGCTAGGGTTTAGACCTTAGCTACGTGGGTTGTAAGGTTTTTGATCTCGCCAAAAACGCATCAAGCTTTCCAAATCCGGATCGCTTTCTTCAGGTAGTTGAATGCGCAAGTTCACATAAAGGTCGCCTTCGCCAAACAAGCCTTTGCCTTTCAGGCGCATCGCTTTGGTTGTGTCGACGCCTGCGGGAATGTTGAGTTCAACAGCCCCGGAAAGGGTTGGCACGCGCACCTTGCCTCCAAGAATTGCTTCGTAAAGTGCAAGAGGTACATCGACGCGCAAATTGTCGCCATCTTTGCGGAAATGCTTGTGGGGCTGAATGCGCACATTCACCAATACATCGCCTTTATTGCCGCCAAGAGCAGGGGCTTCGCCTTGTCCCTTCAAGCGAACCTGTTGACCATTTTCCAATGGCCAGGGCAGGTTAACTGAAAGGGTTTTGCCGTTCGGCAGGCGCACCGGCACAGGTTGGCGGGCGCTAATTTGCTCAAGTGTAACTTTCAGGCCGACTTTGAAGTCTTGGCCTTTGGCTGCGCGTGCGCCGCCGCCAAAACCGCCAGCGCCACCCATGCCCCCCATTCCCATGGGTCCAGCACCACCGCGGCCGCCCATGCCACCCATAAACTCTTTTAGGATGTCTTCTGGGTTTATGCCTGCACCGCCACCAAAACCACCGCCACCACGTTGGCCGCGCTGCGCGCCGCCACCAAAGCCAGAAAAGTCAAAGCCTGCCATCTTGGGGTTGCCATCCGCGTCAATCTCACCCCGGTCATATTGGGCACGCTTTTGCCCATCAGACAAAAAATCGTATGCGTTAGACGCTTCAGCAAACTTCGCCTGTGCTTTTGGGTCATCTTTATTTTGGTCAGGATGGTAAGTTTTGGCGAGTTTTCGATAAGCCGATTTTATATCTTTTTCGCTCGCAGATTTTGGCACACCCAATACGCTGTAAGGATCACGCATTTTCAATCATCTCCGATCAACGCGCAATCAGAACATTTGTGGGCACTGGCGCGGATATATTCAATTGTTGCGCCATATATGGCGATCCAAGGTCAAATTGTCTAGTGCACAGGGGTGATAACAAGTTTAGAGCGGCAACGGACGTTGTTCC
Organism: Maritalea sp. YIW29; assembly: GCF_057219265.1. Lineage (NCBI taxonomy): Bacteria > Pseudomonadati > Pseudomonadota > Alphaproteobacteria > Hyphomicrobiales > Devosiaceae > Maritalea > Maritalea sp. YIW29. The sequence continues at coordinate 1,639,527 of NZ_JBXVVF010000001.1, read as the reverse complement.
TCGATAGCCTCCATCGCAAAATAAGAGGTCACCGAGTCCAGCTCGACCTTTGCGATCAGGCGCCGATAGACTTCATCATAACTGTCCATATCGTTGGTCACGACTTTCAAGAAATAGTCGTAATCCCCGCCAATCCGGTAAAAATCAACCACTTCTGGCAATGTTGAAACATGGCTGCGGAATTTCTCCAACCATTCGGCAGAATGGTGACGTGTTTTGACCATAACAAAGACCACCAAGCCAAGACCCAGTAGTCGCCGGTTAAGCATCATCGACTGGTTTAGAATGAGACCAGCCTCGCGCAATGCGTTTATCCGCCGCCAGCATGCATTTTGCGACAGGTTGATTCTATCGGCCAACTCGCGCTGGGATATTGAAGCATCCCGTTGCAAAATCCGTAAGATGTTGATGTCGTATTGATCTAGTTTTACGCTACTCATTCGATCATATGACAACAAAATCACACATAATTGCAAGTAAAATGGTAATTTTGTTGCATAATTAGGTGATAAGTTGGTTCTCAACGGAAAGAGGGCATATGTGTCGCTGGATCGCCTATTTGGGTCAACCAACTTACATTCATGATTTTTTGTATGACGGCGAGCGTTCGCTCTGCGCCCAAGCACAGCATTCCCATAAGGCAAAGCTGGGCGTGCATGGTGATGGTGGCGGCTTGGGCTGGTACGGCGATCATGAATGTCCTGGGCTTTATAGGAATGCGGGTCCGGCATGGGCTGATCCAAATCTGCGCGAACTAACGGCGCAGGTGCAAGCGAAGCTGTTTTTTGCGCACGTTCGCGCATCTACTGGCGCTCCAAATACGTTTGTGAACTGTCACCCGTTCCGGATGGACCACTGGATGTTCATGCACAATGGGCAAATTGGCGAATTTTCCAAACTTAAGCGAGAGATAGAAAAACTTCTGGACGACAAAACATATGCGACGTTGGAAGGCACCACGGATAGCGAGTTGATGTTCGCATTGTTGGTGACCAACGGCTTGTTCGAGCGTCCTGCCGCCGCCATTCGCAAAACCATCGCGACCATCGATGAATTGTCAAAGAAGCTGAACGTGGCTGAGGCATTTCGCGCAACTTTTGCCATTTCAAATGGTGATGAGATTTGGGCAGTAAGGTGGTCAAACGACAAATATGCACCCTCGCTTTATCAGCGTAATTTGGACGGCGACATTCTTTTGGCTTCCGAGCCGCTGGATGGGGAAGTTCAAAATTGGCAAGAAATCAGCCCAAATTCATTGATCAACCTAAAGCGTGGCGAGGGGATTGCCACGCAGATTGACATTCAAATGTTGTTTGACGAGGGAGTGCAACATGTTCGAGCAGTTTAAAGCAGACTTGGCGGACGAGAATATTCTCGATGAATTGCGAGGCGGTTTAATCGGCGACGGCATTTCCATTCCCGGTCCGTATGGGGCAAAAAAACTCATCTATGCGGACTATGTTGCTTCTGCCAGGGCATTGCGCCAAATCGAAGATTTTATTGCAGATAATGTTTTGCCCTATTACGCGAACTCCCACACACGCTCGTCCTATTGTGGTGCCTACATGACGCAAATGCGCGAGTTGGCCCGGGCAGAAATCGCCAAGTCGATCAATGCGAACGACGACTATTCTGTTGTTTTCACCGGCGCGGGTGCAACTGCAGCGGTCAACCGTCTGGTGAAGCTGTTGGGTGTTGAAGATGCCGTGCGCGCGGGCATCGAACCGGTAGTCTTTATCGGGCCTTATGAACACCACTCCAACATATTGCCATGGCGCGAAACTGGCGCTCAGGTTGTGATCATTCCTGAAGCTGAAGATGGCGGCCCTGATCTAGAAGTGTTGAAAGCTGAATTGGAAAAACACAGCGATTGCTCGCTAAAAATCGGATCATTTTCTGCTGCTTCGAATGTTACTGGTATCGTAACTGACGTTGCAGCCGTTACACGGATATTGAAGCAAAATCAGGCACTTGCTGTTTGGGATTATGCTGGCGGGGCACCATATTTGCCGGTCAGCGTGAAGCCAGATGACGTAGAGCTCGACGCTATATTTTTGTCAGCCCACAAATTTCCAGGTGGTCCTGCGGCGTCAGGCATTCTTGTGGTGAAGGACCAATTGAGTGCAACCAATCGGCCAAGCTGGCCCGGTGGCGGCACGGTGACTTATGTGTCGCCCTGGAACCACGATTATGTTTCTTCTCTATCGTCGCGCGAAGAGGCTGGTACCCCCAATGTGATCGGGGATATCCGTGCAGCGCTTTGCTTTATTGTCAAAGACGCAATTGGCGCGGACCTTTTGGCCAAACGCCAAAAAGAGTTGAAGGACCGCGCTTTCGACGGGTGGCAAAATCACGACCGGATCAACATTCTTGGTCATCAATCGGCTGAACGTTTACCAATCTTCTCTTTTCAAATCAGGGACAATAATGGCGGACTAATTCATCATCAGCTGTTTACGCGGATGCTTTCGGATATGTACGGCATTCAAGCGCGCGGCGGCTGTGCATGCGCGGGCCCATATGGACATGATTTGTTGGCGATTGATGCGGATCAATCAGCTCAAATGCGTGATGAGATAAAGCAAGGTAATGCGCTAGCGCGCCCAGGATGGGTGCGGCTGAATTTTAGCTATTTGCTCAATGATGAAAAAGCAAATTTGATCATTGAATCTGTTGCTGAATTGGCCAATAGTGCAGGCAAATATGTCGATGATTATGTCTTTGTGAAAGCAACCGGAAGTTATCTGCACCAAAGTGAAGTGGCCCTTTCCGACGAACTGAAAGCCGCTGTTTGCTAGCTAGAGATAACGGTTGACCGCATCACAGGGGCTAACTTAGGTGAGCACTTTCATGTCTGATGTTTCCAGTCTAAATAGGCAGCTTTTTGACCATGAGTTTGATGGAGAGATCGATCCCTATCTCTTGTTCGATAATTGGCTTGATTTGGCTTCTGAGGAAGAGCCGATGGCAAACGCCATGTCGCTGGCAACGGTTGATGAAAGCGGTTTGCCGGACACGCGTGTTGTGTTGCTAAAAGAACGTGCGGCAAATGGTTTTACGTTTTACACCAACAAACAGAGCAAGAAGGGCGACGAGCTCGCCGCGACGCCAAAGGCAGCACTTGGATTTTTCTGGAAGTCTTTGAACTGGCAAGTCCGCATCCGGGGCGATGTAGTGCCCGTGACGGACGAAGTTGCAGATGCCTACTACAACTCACGTCCTTATGGTTCGCGCATTGGCGCTCACGCCTCAGATCAATCTCGACCCTTGCAAACAAAGCAAGAGTTGATGGATCGCGTCGCCAAATATGAGGCTGAATTTGGCGAAGATGTTCCACGGCCTAGTCATTGGAGCGGGTTTACGGTTGAACCCGTCGAAATAGAGTTTTGGTGTGACGGCGAATTCAGGTTGCATGATCGTGTGCGATTTTCCCGTGAAAATCTAAACCAGGCTTGGACAAGACAACGCCTTTTCCCTTAGTCTCTCATTTGCAAGAGCACGTCAGGGAAATATGCGTTTTTTCATTCAAACTTCGAGCTGGGCCATTTGGGCCGCTCGTATAAAGCGACCAGTATTGCCGCTCGTGATACTATCGACGGGTTTGCACTATATTGGCGTTATATCTAGTGCCGTATTTGTTACGGTGATTGCGCTGGCAATCGCGCTCAGCCTTAGTGCGCTAATACTTGGGATCGTGGCCTATATCCGCATTTGGTACAATGGGGACGCCGGATGGCGTACAGCAAGTGGTGGTGTGCTGATTGGCATCCCAGCGCTGATTTTCGTTGGCGTTCTAGTGTTTTATGGCGCGAAGTATCCGCAAACAGCAGATGTCGCGACGCAAGCGAATGTGCCGCGCTGGGATCAAAGTACGGCTTCAGCCAGTGTGCCGGACGATATTGATGTCGGTCTTTTCCCGAATGCGGCTACGCGCCAACTCCAATTGGTGGGAGCCGCCGCTAACGAAGTGATCCAGCAAGCCATCGCAGAGCTAGGATGGGTAAAGCTTGGTGCGGGGCAGGGCAGCAGCGCAGAAACCTATCGATATTTTGAAGCAAAAACCCTTCTGGGCTTCATTGATGAAGTGACGTTGCGGGTGCGCAAAACCGAGCGCTCTGTCATTATAGACGTGCGCTCCGCCTCAAGGTTCGGCCAGTATGATTTTGGTCGAAACGCGATGCGTATTCAAAGGTTTTTGCTTCGCTTGGACGAACTCACAGCAGAACGTGTGCTTAGTGAAGCCGAACCTATTGAGGCGCAGTAACAAGCGGCTTGCTGGCGCCGTCATCCAAAGTCGATTTAACAATCAGTTTGTGGAAGGGCAAAATCGTAGCGAGATAGGCGTGGCCAAAAAGATTATGCCGTTGGCAAACAGTTGTCATGATCACCTTTGGCCGGTCACCATTTTCTCGATAAAGCGAAACGCGGAAGTCTTGGTGCCAGTCATCTTCGCCCAAGATAATTTCATTTTCATGGATGGCGAAAATTCTAAAGAACGCGACGCGGTCGCCAACTTGCTTTTCCAATACAGGTTTATCGACGGCTTCAGCGGCCAAATCATCCGTGGTCTTCATCATCAGCGGGCGCATTAATATGTTGCGTAGCTTTAGTAACGCTTGCGCCCATCCCAATTCAATGGTGCCAAATTGCGTCGCCAGCTCTCGCATGTCGCAATCAAGCAAGTCTGTTTTTCCGCTGATATCTACCGCAAAACTATCGACATAATCCTGTTTGCGTATGTAGCTGTGCAGGACACTGTCAATTGGTAATGAAGATTTGTTGGCCATGAGCTTTCCCTATCTCAATTTACAAGGAAAGCTTACCTCAGTTGGCGCCATGTGTGGTGAGCCGATTGTCGCATGGGCGTTTGGTCACAAGGAATATCTTTTGCCCAATAGGTAATTCTTGGCGTGAATGTCGCCCTTTACTTTGAGGAAATGCAGATGCGCGTTAAGCGTGAGCAGGGCAGCTGGCTTTAAACTGACGCTAATATCAGGATAAACCGCGGACAATAGTTGCATGGTCCATTTAGGGCCCGTGCCCAGTGCCTCCAGAATTTGTTCATTTCGGTGCTGCCGGTGCTTGAGCAGTTGCATGGCATACGCTCGGCCTTCATCGATTCGCCCGCCATGGGCGGGCAGGTAGCAGTTTTGGGGCAAGGCGATTACTTTTTTCATCGATGTGAAATAATCTTCTAGGCTGCCGTCTGGGTCTGATATCAAAGTTGATGACCACCCCATAATGTGATCCCCCGTAAACAGGTGATCTGTGCCTTCAACAGAAACAGCGATATGGTTTGCGCAATGCCCAGGCGTTGTGTGAATAACCAACCCCATTTCCCCAAGGTCAATTTTGCTACGGTCGAGCACGACATGTTGCGGTTTCAACCCGTAATGCCCTGATTTCTTAAGCGGGTCTTGTTCAAAAGGCCGTAATTTACGAGATGGGCGGTGGGGCCCTTCAAATATCAGTGGGGCCCGCAGTTTTTCGGCCAGTTTAGGCGCAATCGTTGAATGGTCTTTGTGCGTATGAGTGAGCAAAACGCCTTTGCATTTTTTCCCGTTCACCGCGTGCAGCAATGCTTGCAAATGTTGCTCATCATCAGGGCCCGGATCAATAATGACAACATCGTCAAAACCCACAATGTAGCTGTTGGTGCCCCTAAAGGTGTACGGTCCCGCGTTTGGCGCAACAATGCGCTTAATGCCGGGTGCCAATATTTGCGGTTGGCCAACTTTTGGATCAAAAGTCGTATTGTAATTCGGCGTGGATTGGGTTTGCATGTTTTGCCAAGCTTGCTCTTGAACGTTTGAGCGATTAAAAGGGCGATAACCAATTCAATAAAAGGAAATGAGAATGGCTGCAACTACCGCTTCACGCAAACAATCATTAGCCGAACAGCTTTTACCCGCACAAGGCGCTGCTCGCCTTGTAGGTTACGCCTTAATGGCATTGGCAGGTACTATCCTGCTTGCTGCTGCTGCTAAAGTGGCTGTACCCTTCTTCCCAGTTCCTATGACGTTGACCACTGTGGCGGTACTCGTAATTGCAGGCACATATGGTTTTCGCTTAGGTATGGCAACAATCGCTCTTTATATGCTTGAAGGCGCGATGGGCATTCCCGTATTCGCATCTGGTGCTGGTCTTGCTTATATGGCTGGTCCAACCGGTGGCTTCTTGGCAGGCTTCGTTGTGCAAACAGCAATCGTTGGCTATGCAGTGGACCGTGGCGTTGGCAAAAACATCATCGCTTTGTTTGCTGTGATGCTTGTGAGTGAAGTGATCATGTTCGCAATGGGCTATAGCTGGTTGGCAAATCTTATTGGCGCTGAAAAATCTTGGATGTTCGGCGTTCAGCCATTCATTTTGGGTGATTTGCTTAAAACAGCTATTGCTGCATCGCTTGTTTTTGCTGGCCTAACTACTTTGACAAAAAAGTAGTTGGCTGCAACGAGATAGCGTAAGAATTTGAGGGGCTCGCATGTAGATGCGGGCCCTGTTTTTTTCAAAGTTTCCAAAATTCTTGATCTTTTAAAAAAAGTACAAAAAACCACAGCTAGAACGCTTGCACGTTGAGACTAAAACGCGTATAGACCGCACCGTTCGGTCGTAAAATTTTACTGAACATTGATGGGGCGTCGCCAAGTGGTAAGGCAGCGGTTTTTGGTATCGCCATTCGCAGGTTCGAATCCTGCCGCCCCAGCCATCTTTTCAGATTTTACGTCGTTCAAATCTTTCGTAAACGCGTCATCATTTCTTGGCTTTTAAAATGCGATACCCAAGAACTCAAAATCCTTATCAATGTGATATCTGACTTGAACGTTGCTCTGCGCGAGAGAAACTCGTCGAGCGCCAGCCATAGTATTTTCTCGATCAAGTATTTGAATCTGGTTCATTGATCAAAAGCGACGAGATACTTCAAAAAGAAATAGTTCGCGGCCAAGGGGCGATCTGCATCCATCTTCAGCCAATGACAGAGATGGGAACACTCGTTTTTGGTCACATTTACCAAATCAGAATACGGGTGGGATTGACTTACATATTTAACTTCAATCTCATTTTAGTAGCTCGGCCATACGCGCGGTGCTCAGCTAGGGCGAGGGATTGTCGTACGAGATTGTGAACGTAAAATTAGAGGTTAGTAAACCATGATGACTTAGAATTTATATTTTTGGGATACTAGAGGGGGAGGTCTGGTGTTGACGATGAGAACAATTGCAGGTCTCAAGATCGCATTGATTGGCGCTTGGGCATCAACTGCACGGTCCAACGGTGCGGTTGGTTTAGCCCAGTTCAAACGTCCTGACTATTTTCCATGTCTAACGAGCGCTCGTAATGTTCCGCAAATATCCACCCCCAAAAAAGTGAATTTCTTTGAACCGCTTAAGGCCGAAGCGAATGTCAATTAAAGCCAAATTTTTGGGGCCAATTCTTTTCCTAGCTGCCGTTAGTACGATTGCGTCCGGTTGGTTGGCTTACTCAGCATTCAGAAATTATGAAATTGGAAGCCAATCTTCCGCAAATGCTGTGGAATCTCTTCAACTTGCGCGTCATGCAAACACATCTTTTCAAAAGCTTCGTGGTCTCGTTTTTCAGGTCGTTGATATGGTCGAGATCGACGACAAGCAAGAGATTGCTGCAGAATTCGAACAGATCAAGTTCGAGCTGGATATCATAATTGAACAGATTGAAGTTCGGGCAGACGACCGGGCTCTGCGCGCGGGCCTTGATACACTTCGGAAAGAAATTCTTGTCGTATTCGGACAAGCTGGCATTGTCCTAAGATCAGAACCCAACAAACACATTCCGACCAAATTTTCAATCGAGCGGCAGCTAAAACTAGTTTCGACCACGCTGGATCAAGTGCTGGCGATGGCTGAAGTCCAGCCGTCACGTATTGCAGCGAAAGTCCGACAATCTTTTCTTGAAAGTTTGATCCAGTATTTCGCAATTTTACTTTCCGTAATTGCGATGGCGGCCTTTGTCGCGCTTAGACAGGCAAACGCGATAGTTAAGTCCATCGAGGGCCTAAAGGGGGCAATGCACAATCTTATCGAAGGCGAATATGATACGCGCATTCCAAGCAAAGACCGCCGAGATGAAATTGGCATGATGGCAAGAATTCTTCAAAAGTTTGCCGGAAGCCTAAGGCGCCTGAGTATCGCCCAAACGCACATTAAACATTTGGCGTGGCATGACCCGCTGACCAACCTGCCAAACCGGCGGTACTTATCCGAACGTTTAGAGGAAATGTTGAAAGAATTCCGCACAAGCCGGGTGCCTTTCACAATTATTCAAATTGATTTGGACAGGTTTAAGTCAGTGAACGATTCACTTGGACACGCGACCGGGGATGAAGTTCTGGTCGTCGTCTCGGACATTTTGAACAACGTGTTTGGAAAGGACGATTTCGTCGCTCGGACGGGAGGCGACGAATTTGTTGCAGTTCTTGCGTTCGATCAGAGCCCGGCAGAAGTCGAGCAAACTGCACATGCCATTGTGAATGCACTAGAGACGCCGATTGAATTGCCTAACGCGACCATTCGAATTGGCGGCAGCGTGGGCATTGTGCGTGTGCCCGATGACGGCGTTAGCGCCAATGAATTGCTCGTTAACGTTGATCTGGCGCTTTACAACGCGAAAAACTCTGGGCGTAGCCGGGTGGTTCACTTTGAGCGAGAGTTCTTAGAGCGACATCGATCACAGGAAGAATTGTCGCGCGACATGAAAATCGCAATTGAGCAAACTCAATTTGCGCCATACTTCCAGCCTCAAGTTTCCCTAAAAACAGGCCAGGTGGTTGGGTTTGAAGTGCTAGCGCGTTGGCACCACCCCAAACGTGGCTTGCTAGCGCCTACCGCGTTCCTTGATCACGCAAATCTTAGCGGGCAGGTCGCCGGCATTGGCCAACAAATGGTGGAACAATCTCTTCGAGCGTTCCGTCGTTGGCAGAATGACAGCTTTTACAAATTTAAGATTTCATTCAACGCATCAGTTAGCGAGCTGCGGGACGAACATTATGCAAGGCGGTTTGAGAAAAACCTAAGGTCATTCGATATTTCGCCATCTACTGTGTCAATTGAGGTTTTAGAGTCGCTAATGATTGAAGTGGAAGGTGCAGCCGTATTTGAGAATTTGAGGGCACTGCGAGAACTCGGCGTGAGTATCGAAATCGACGATTTCGGAACTGGAAGTGCCTCTATTTCGTCGCTCAAACACCTATCTATTGATCGTATCAAAATTGACCGTGCATTTGTGTGTGACCACTCCTCTTCAGAAGAAGAGAAAACACTATTGCGCACAATGATCAATCTTGCGCACGATCTTCAAATTGATTGCTTGGTTGAAGGCATCGAGACGCCCGAGGAGCTCGAATTCTTAGAAGGGACAACCTGTGACCATGCCCAAGGGTATTTCTTCGCCAAGCCAATGGAGGCAAGCCAGGTGCTCAACTGGCTAAACGCAGGAAACCATTTGCAAGCGCCGTTGAAGCAGATGAAATCGGGATAGGTCCGACGAGCGCTGGGCAGTTAACGAACTGAAATGCTGAGCCGATAGGGTTGAACGGAGCGGACACTGCCATTTACGCCATTGATGCGCAATATATGCGGGCCACCCGCACCGATCTCAACAAGCAACCTGCTCGGGTCTTCAGAAATTAGATTTCGCAACCAGCTGCCGTTAGGCGCCCTATAGATGCCCATTGAAATGGGCGTATCCGAAGGGTTGGAGAGAATTCTAACTTCGACTTGCTGACCGTTGGCGGCATTGAACGTATATTCATCCCGTTCGCCACGCGGCAGGATCGTGCCAAGGATTTGACCACTTCCGGATATTTCAGTTGCTTGTGCAACCTTTCCGTTTGGTTCATGTATGTCTGGGCTTTGGGTAAATTGCAGGTTCAAATTGTACGGGTCAACTGAGCGCATGCCGCCGTTTGCAGCGTTAAGCCGCAGCACATATTTGCCCGGCTTTGGCAGATCGACGGTTAACATGCCGGGTTCTTCAGAACTCAAATTTGGCAGCCAACTGCCGTTCGGCGCTGGATATGCGCCCATATTCAACTGAACGCCCTCGGGCGCATTGCCAATTCGTATTTTCCACTCGCCGTGATGAGGTGCGTCGAAGATAAATTCATCGCGCTCACCTCGCGGCAAAATCGTGCCAAGGATTTGACCACTTCCTGGTATTTCAGTTGCTTGTGCAACCTTTCCGTTTGGTTCATGCATGTCGGGGCTTTGGGTAAATTGCAGGTTCAAATTGTAGGGCCCAACAGAGCGCATGCCGCCGTTTGCAGCGTTAAGCCGCAGCACATATTTGCCCGGCTTTGGCAGATCGACGGTTAACATGCCGGGTTCTTCAGAACTCAAATTTGGCAGCCAACTGCCGTTCGGCGCTGGATATGCGCCCATATTCAACTGAACGCCCTCGGGCGCATTGCCAATTCGTATTTTCCACTCGCCGTGATGAGGTGCGTCGAAGATAAATTCATCGCGCTCACCTCGCGGCAAAATCGTGCCAAGGATTTGACCACTTCCTGGTATTTCAGTTGCTTGTGCAACCTTTCCGTTTGGTTCATGCATGTCGGGGCTTTGGGTAAATTGCAGGTTCAAATTGTAGGGCCCAACAGAGCGCATGCCGCCGTTTGCAGCGTTAAGCCGCAGCACATATTTGCCCGGCTTTGGCAGATCGACGGTTAACATGCCGGGTTCTTCAGAACTCAAATTGGGCAGCCAGCTCCCATTCGGCGCTGGATATGCGCCCATATGGAGGTCAACATCGCTTGGCGATTTGCTTATTCGTATTTTCCATTCGCCGTGATGAGGTGCGTGAAAGATAAATTCATCGCGCTCACCTCGCGGCAAGATCGTGCCAAGGATTTGACCACTTCCTGGTATTTCAGTTGCTTGTGCAACCTTTCCGTTTGGTTCATGCATGTCGGGGCTTTGGGTAAATTGCAGGTCCAATTCGTAGGGCTCAACCGAGCGCATGCCGCCGTTTGCTGCATTTATCCGCAGCACATATTTGCCCGGTTTTGGCAGATCAACCGTTAGCGTGCCGGGTTCTTCAGAACTCAAATTGGGCAGCCAGCTCCCATTCGGCGCTGGGTAAGCGCCCATATGGAGGTCAACATCGTTTGGCGATTTGCTTATTCGTATTTTCCATTCACCGTGATGAGGTGCGTCAAAGATAAATTCATCGCGTTCGCCCTGTGGTAGGAGTGTGCCAAGTAGAGTGCCAGTCCCGGAGATTGGCGTTGCATCTGCAACTGATCCGTTCGGCTCGTGGGCGTCTGGGCTTGGGTTGAAGCGGATGCTAATGCGGTAATTTTCATCCGATTTCATACCGCCGTTTGCCGCATTTATCCGCAAAATGTAATCCGCTGGTTTTGGCAGATCGACAGTTACTGTGCCCGGTACTTCTGATGAAAGGTTGGGCAACCAGCCGCTGTTTGGTGCTGGATATACACCCATATGCAAGTCGACACCGCTGGGGGCATTTACGACCGAAATGACCCATTCCCCATGACTGTGTGCCGAAAATATGAATTCATCCCTGTCGCCAGCGGACCCAATCTGCCCGGTAAGGTCTGTGTTGCCTTCAATGCGGATCGGGCCATTAGCTTCTTGATCTTCGCTATGCGTTACACCCACCGGAGTTGATGATTGTGCACTGGTGCCTGCATTTGGGTCGGTGGTTCGTGCCGGGTCCTCGCCGCCTGAGTTGCCCGAACCGCTCGCGTTGCGGCAATCCTCAATACCTTCGTCAGCAAGTCTACGTTCAACATATTGGCGCAAGGAGCAGTGATTTAGCGATGGCAGATCTGTGCGGCGGGTCCAAAGGAATTCATCATATTGTAACCCAACGGCGTCATCTGGTTTTGCATTCCGTGTGACTGTGCCGGTCGGTGTGGTGCCATAAAATTGGCCCCATTGGGAATATTGCAGCTGGTAGCCAGGCTGACCATTTTCCGGCGGTTCTGCCACGCCGATCCACTCCCGCACTAATCCAAGTGTGGTTGCCATTACTTCTTCTGGGCTACCCCCGGGAGGCGTGCCTGAACCGTCCGCATTGTCGTCATCCAATTCAAACAATGGTGTGTTGAGGTCACCCATTGTCGCTTCGTCGTCGCCCTTACTTGAGGCATCTGGGTTGGACGTAATGGAGAAGCTTACGGGGCCGATTTCAAACTCTGCGCCCGACAACAATTCAACCTTAAAGCCAAGGCCACTCGGGCCGGTAACTTTGGCCTGCGCCAACGTGCTGGTGATTTCTTGATTGAGCTGGATAATAGCGCCGCGATTTAGTTGTGTCTCATCAAGCACAAGTATTGAAATTTTTTGGCCATTTTCTTCAAATATGATGGCGTCTTCTGCAAAGGCATTTACGCCGGACATCGCAGCAATAATGGCCAATATGCCAGCAATCATCGAAAACGGTTTTTGAAGAAGAGCTAACGGCATACTTTCTCCCGAATGGCAGTTAGCCCCTTATTTTCCCCATCATCCTTTTCAAACGTGCTGCCTTTTTGGGCCGTTTCGGCTTGTTCGGGCGTGACCCGCTTCACGTTGACTTGTAGCGTTTGCCAAATGTCTGGCGTCGCGTAGTTTAAGATGCCGCGCGGCAGTTCCGACTTGCATGCGCTTTCCAATAGCTGGTCATAAACCGCGGCGACGCGATCGCCGGTAGTTTCCCCATCGGCGAGCTTTCCTAAACTGGTTTTCTTGCCGTCAGATTTGTAGCTGCCACCTGCCCAATGAGGAATGAAACCACCGCCGGCAATGGTTATCAAAACGAGATTTTCTTCGCTGTCTTTAACGCGACAATCACTTGTCGAACCAGCATCCATTGCTTGCACAACCAGTTTCTCTTCGAGTTGCTGCAGTGCTTTTTGCACGGCGCCATATTTGGCGTGGGCCTTGCAAGGGACCTTCAGAAGCGCGGTCTTAGTTAAACTGATAAGGCTGTCAGCACTTGCAGCGTCGCATCGGTCAACGGCAGCTGCCGCTTTGCCTAAGCTAGCCATAACGGCCGCGAGCGAAGTTGTGGCCTTTTCCGCGTCTAAAATGTCGGGCAGCCAAGTCGCCATATCAATCGAAAATGAGCATTGTTTGAGCACGTCGACGTCTGTTGTACCAAATGAGGCCATGGCGATTTCGTCTAACTCTTGGCGAATGGATGCCACCTGTTTTGGCTCGCATAAGGCACCTTCGTTGATCTGCGCAGCAACTTTGCGGCTAAAGCCCGACCAAACGCTTTGCGGTGATTGAATGGCACTATTTGCAATGGCAAGGTGGATTTTGCTCGCGTCTGTTGAACAGGATGCCTGGGTTGCAAATTGAACCAACTCATCCCTGCGTTGTGCGAGTTGGGCATTCGAAAATGCTGGCGTTGTACCATCTGTCTGGTTGCAAAACCGAGCACTAGCGCGGCTTTCGCTTTCCAGCTTGGCGATGTCATCAAAATAGGACCCCAAACTCTCCTTGCGTGTCTTCTTCCGTTCTTCAAACGCCTTAAAGTCTTCTCGAAAAATCTTATATTGAGCCGCGAGAGCTTCATATTCAGCGATTTCGTTGCGCCAGTTCTCAAAGGGTGTTGTCGTGTTGGGATTTAGCAACATCTGTGCGCGCCAAACCGGATTGCTTAAGCCGTCAAAATTGTTTTCGATCATGAGACAGGACGTGCGATGTGCATAAAAGTCCATCTTGTCGCGAGCGTCTTTGAGGTCTTTTTCAAGTTGAGCACGTTGCAAAGTCCACAACGCTTCAGATTGGTTGAACGCGCATTGATCTTTGAGTTCTTCTGCGTTTCTTCGCCATGCTTCGGGGTGGGCGAGGGCGCGTAATCGCTCCGCTGTTTTATCCGAGTTTAGTGCAGCTTCCGCCAAAAGTTCGGTGGTGGTGTTCTTGAATTGACCCGCAGCCCGTTCGCGTGCATATTTCAGCGGGTCCTCAGCGATTGTGTTCGCCTCGACGGCCCAATCCAGCAGGCTAACTTCGCCTTTATCTCCGTCGTGACCAGAAATGTCGTGTTTAAAGAAATCTGGAATGGCGGCGCGGCCATTTTCTACGATCTTTTCGGCAATTTCTGTGAGCGCGTAGAGGTCGCCGAAAGTGTCGATGGCACTCGTTGCAGCCAATGCCGCGTTTCGATCAGCATCGGGAATATCAGCGGCGTAAATCAATGTATTTGTCATACATGAAAGCGAATTCATGATGACCTTTTGCGGACCGCTGCCAATAATCTTGTTGCCGACAGCTGAGGCAAGGTTGGCGCTGAAATTGCCCTCTGAATATCCTGAAAGCTGGCGCCCACAAGCTGATATTGCCGCCAACGTCTCAGCGGGTTTGGATGTATCCATCTTGAAGGAGGTCGAGCAATCGCCCAATACTTTTGTTAATGCGGGATTGATGCAGGCCTTGAATGGAGCTTCTACCGCACGCCACAAATTGTCCCCGAAGGTAGAACATAATCCGCCCGAAAAGCTTTGTTGCGGCAAGTCTCCTGCATAATCTCCTGCGAACTCTGCCACGCCATCCATTGCGAGTTCCATATCGCCAAGCACATTGTTGATACGGACATTTTCCCATCCGGGTGCCGCGATGATATTTCCATCTGAGATCAGCACGCCGGGCAAGTTTTGTGCATAGATCTGATTGGTCAGCACGGTTGGCAGAAACAGAAAAGCCCACAAAATCATTTGTAGGAGACTGTTGCCCACGAGCTTTAATACACTAGCTTGTTGCCTCTTCATTGAGCGTTTTCCTCAATTCGCCCTAACGTTAATTGCAAGACTAGCGCAGTTTTTTGCCCAATGCACGTTTTGGCAAAACAGAGAAGAATGGCGGCTTGCTTTGTTGCTGAAGAAATGGGTTTTTCACCGAACCCAATTTGTATCTATGTCGTGTGCTGTCGCTGCTTCTAGATGGGGTTTGGGAGAACTTGGCTCAACAGACTTTCAAGCTCAGGTTTTGTGTCGGCGCTGCCAAGCGTATAGCGGTCAGGCCGCAATAATGTGGTGCGAGATCCGTGTTGTTGCAGGTGTTCAGCCGCATTAGAATTTTCCGTCGTCACAAGGCCAACACCACCGGGCAATTTCAGCCCTTTGGCCAGGTCCGCTTCGGCGACCACCACGAATGCATGTGGAAATTTATCGTCCATCCGTTGGCCGTTCGACATGCGCGGTTGGCCGAAGAGTTGGCCGGCGTTTTTGCCATGACCAAGCCCGGGGCCAATTGGCGGTGCGATGCTTTTCATTTTCGCAGAGCCATCCGCAGACGGCAGGGCAGCACGTAGGGCCTCCTCGGTCCCGGCCGTGTTGATCAACCCGCCTAGCCGCACCGCTGTTTTGATATATTCGGTAGCGTTTGGCTTGCGCTCGCTTTCGTATGTATCGAGCAGTTTTTCGCCTGTATCGCCATCCACATTGTTTTTGCAGGCAAGCGCGAGTTTCCAGTAAAGATTCATCACATCTCGAATGCCTGCGCACATGCCTTGCCCCATAAAGGGCGGCGTCTGGTGACAAGCGTCGCCCGCCAAAAAAAGTCGACCCTTTCGCCAGTCATCTGCTACGAGCGAATGGAATGTGTAGACAGCTGTGCGCTCAATCTCTGCTTCGTCAGGTTTGATCCAATCAGACAGCAATGCCCACACATGTTCTGGCATACAAATCTCATGACTTGCTTCGTCCGGCAGCACTGTAATTTCCCAACGCCTGCGCAGTCCCGGGGTGCGAACGTATGTTGCAGGGCGCTCTGGCACGCAATATTGGATCGAATGCTCCCCAAGTTCAGGCATGTCTTTATTCAAGATCACGTCCACGACGAGCCAACGCTCATGAAAACCAAAGTCCTCCATGCCGCTTTTCATAAAGCTACGCACAATAGAGCGAGCTCCATCGCATCCAACAACGTATTTTGCTGTTATTTGTTCAACCGTATCACGAGACGTGCCTTTATATTTCAACTCGACATTGTCGCCCTTGTCTTCAACCTCGTGAACATCGCAACCCAAACGCACGGTGACTTCTTCGCGTTTTGACATGTGACGACGCAAAATCTCTTCAAGGTCTGGTTGATGGAAACGGTAGTTTGCGTTCCAAGCCTGAGGACCTTCGCCCTGCGGACGCGGCCAGTCCAACAGTAAGTTGTTGTCTTGATCCAAAAACTGCATGCCAGGATGTCTATGGGTTTTCAGAGCAAATTCATCAGCTATGCCAATCGACTGGAAAGCTCGCATTATTTCCGCGTCAAAATGCACGGCACGTGGCAGAGGATAGGGCGCTTTCTCGCGATCAAGCACGAGCGTTTTAACGCCACACGCGGCCAAAAGATGGGCGAGTGTTGCGCCTGTTGGCCCATAGCCGACGATAGCAACGTCGTAATGTGTCATTGCTATCTCTCTTGTTTCTTGAGCTCGCCAAACAACCATGGGCATTCGGCCACAGGTGGCGCGCGCCTGCCGCGCGACGCAGCATCCAAACGCATGTCGCGCAGCTCTTTGCGTCCGCCTTCTTCGGTCAGGTAAAGACGCTCGTGACCCCAAAAACTGGGACCGTCATGGGTTTGGTGCGGCTCCCAAGTTTCGGGCTCGATCAAACGACCGCCCCAGCCATTTTCGACGAAAAATCCAGAAGGTGAGTTGGCGTAATATGACGTCATATAGTCGTTCGTGTGGCGACCGAGCGTGTAGGCGACGCGGCCCTCATCTTGCTGCGCTAGATCGAACCCTTGACCCACATCATCAAGATTTTGGAACTCCACCATAAAATGATGGAAGCCATGCCGTCCGGAACCGACCATGGCGAAGGAATGATGACGTTCGTTGAGGTGGAAAAAGTAAAGCCCATAGGGCTTAAGCCCGTAATCAGAAACCTTGAAATCTAACAAATCGCGATAAAACGGCAGCATCACATCGATATCTTTGACGTGTAGGACTGCGTGCCCCATACCCAATGGCCCCGTTTTGAACCCATCAATTGGGCGGCCCGGCACAAATGGATCAGACGCAATCATCGGCGCATGAAACAGTTCCACGCGGTTGCCGCCTGGATCTGTAAACCAGATCATGTCCCCAACAAACCGGCGATCCGCGAGTCCGCCACTGTTTAAATTTACCGCCACACCTGCAGCGTCAAGGCGTGCGGCATACATTTGTAGATCGTCTTTGCTAGCAACTTCAAAGCCAAGGAATGCTAATGTGTCGCCTGGCTCATCTGAGACCAAAAGGCGCTGCACCTTATCATCCATCCGGAATGCAACAGATTTGCCGCCGCGATCAATTTTCTGCATGCCGAGCAGCTTCTCAGCAAACATTCCCCAGTCTTCGAGTTTGTCTGAGCGTACACCGAGATAGCCCAATGCAATAATTGCCACGATTGTCTCCGCCGGTACATTTCTGGTTACCAAAGACTATTGGGTCAAATAACTTTCATCTCAAGGAGTTTTTGCCGATTTTGCGTTGGACCAATGCTAACCGCGACTGATTATGGATCAATCGAGAGTTCTGCAATGAAGTCATATCGATCACCCCGATAGGCAGAAGTAGTTACTTCAATTGGGCGGCCATTTGCCAAAAATGAGCGGCGTTCGATGTGAAGTACGGGGTCTCCCGGAGAAATGTTGAGCAGGGCCGCTTCCTCTTCATTTGCAACAGCTGCGTTAAGGCGTTGCAGTGCCCGCACAGGCTTGTTCCCGCTTGCTTCCAACGCGTCATAAAGGGATTCGCCAAGTGTATCTGGGCCCGCAGCAAATAGCGGCACGGTCGCATTTTCAATTGCCAGTGGTTCATCCGCGGACAGACGGACCCGCGAAAGGCGTAACACTTGCTCGTTTGGCGATATACCTAGCTTTAGAACTTCGGCAGAGTCCGGCAATCCTACAGACTTGCTCAGCAACTTGGAGCTGGATTTCGCGCCTCGGCGTTGCATGTCTTCGGTAAAACCAAGCAAAATCGACAGCGGTTGATCAATTTGCGGCGAAACGAAAGTCCCAACCCCTCGCTGTTTGGAGATCAAGCCGTCCCCGAGCAGCTCTTCAATTGCTTTGCGCACCGTGATGCGTGAAAGGCCTGTGGCTTTGACCATGTCGCGTTCTGAAGGAAGGGCCTCACCGCCCCTCAAAGATCCGCTTTCAATCAACTCTCTAATGGCGAATGCAAGTTGGCGATAAAGTGGATCAGCGGTTCGGTTGGTGCGATTTAGGCGGGCAATGATTTCGTCGATCAAATCTTCGCCAACAGCAGCATTTGGCTGGGTTGAACTTGAATTCTTTTTTTCCGCAGGAGCGGAGCTCAATTTGTCTTTCATAAAGTGCTCCTAGGTTTCCGTGCGCAGGCGCGGGTCCAGCGTATCGCGCAAGGCGTCGCCTAGCAGGTTGAACCCGAAAGACAAAAACAAAATTGCAAATCCGGCGAATATTGCGGGCCAAGGCGATAAAAGTAAGAAGTTTCGACCCTCTGACAACATTAGCCCTAGCGAGGGTGTTGGTGGTTGTGCGCCTAGTCCCAAGAATGAAAGAGATGCTTCAACAAGAATTGCCGCTGAAAGCAAAAGGCTAGCTTGCACCAATATGACGGAAGCGAGGTTGGGCAGCAGATGCGAAAAGATAATGCGCATGTCTGTTGCACCGATGGCGCGCGCACCCATCACATATTCGCTTTCTACAATCACTAAAGATGGACCACGCAGCAGACGGGCAAAAATGGGGGTGTAAACAATGGCAATCGCAATTGCAGCGCCCCAAGTGCTTGGGCCTATAACCGCAATCACGCCGATGGCTAAAAGCAGGATGGGGAAGGCAAACAATATGTCCATGAGCCGCATGATGATGCGATCAAACCAACCACGATAAAACGCCGCCAGCATACCAAGCAGCCCGCCGATACCTAACGAAATGCCAACTGCTGAAAGGCAAGTGACTAGCGAGGTCCTATACCCATATATGATGCGTGACAACACATCCCGACCCAATTGGTCAGTGCCCAAGAAGTTCAATGCGCTAGGCGCCTTCATGCGCTGGACCATGACTTGGTGGTACGGGTCCTGAAAACCCAAAAACGGTGCGCAGATTGCTAAGAATAGCTGTATTGCCACAAATATGATCGCGAAGCTGAGGAGTTTGTTTTGAGATAGGAAATTTCTCATTGTGAAACCCTCGGATCAATGAAGGCGTAAAGAATGTCGACGAGAAAATTCACCAGTACAAATGACGTGGTCATAACCAATATCGAGGCCTGAACCAGTGGGTAGTTTCGCTCAGCAATCGCGCCCAAAACCAGACGTCCCAAGCCCGGAATTGCAAATACCTGTTCAACCACAATCGCGCCGCCCAACAGATAGCCGGTCGCGACCCCAACGCTGGTTATAAAGGGAATAAGCGCATTGCGCAGCGCGTGCTTATAGACCAAGCCGCGGCGCGGCACACCTTTTGCGCGGGCGGTGCGAATATAGTCTTGCCCAAGCGCATCAAGCATGGCTGAACGCACAAGCCGTGACAGGTTCGCAAGCATTGGCAAACTAAGCGCGAGCACGGGCAAGGCCATCCGCTGCAGATTGCCCAATGGGTCTTCACTAAATGGCACATAGCCAAGGGTTGAAACGCCGGGCAAAAGTTTGGAGACCAAAAAGATGGAAACAATACCTAGCCAAAATGACGGTATGGTGAGGCCGGCAATGGCGGCAACTCGAACAGCAACTTCGGAGTTCTTGCCACGCGCTTCTGCCATGAAACAGCCAATGGGGATGGAAAGCCCTGCGCCAACGAGAACGGAAAGGAATGTAAGTTCCAGTGTTGGCCAGATGTTGGCGCTGATCTCTGAAATCACCGGACGACCAGTCCAGATTGAGGTGCCAAAATCGCCTTGAACAGCTCCTGCAATCCAGTTGAAATACTGAACATGAATGGGTTGGTCTAAGCCTAGGCGCGCCCCAAGCTCGGCAATACGTCCTGGTGTAATTTCTGTATTGGCACCAAGCATAATGGCGATGGCGTCACCCGGAATGAGTCTAATCATCAAAAATACGATGATCGAAACACCAATTAGGACGACAGCTAGGTCGATCATCCGGTTTGTGATCGGGCCGAGGGTAGGGCGCATAAGGAGGACCGTTTCAATTTAAATTAGTGATGCGGCGCCCGACAATATGGGCGCCGCATGGGTTTTGGTTTACTCGTCCATGCTGACATTGACCAAGCTGGTCAGTCTGCCGGTTGGGTAAATTTCAAAGCCTTTAACTTTGGCATTCACTGCAGTGAACAGGTTGCCATATGCAAGATGTGCAATCGGTCCTTGGCACGCCAATGTGCGCTGTGCCGCGTCATAGGCAGCTTTACGCTTTGCAATATCGGTCTCAGTTCGGCCAGTGTCGAGCAATGCATCTAATTCTGAATTCGCATATTTGAACACATTTGTCGGTCCACCAGTGCGGAATGTGCGATAGAAATATTGGTCCGGATCCGGATTGCCACCATTGGCTGAAACAAACATATCAAAGTTGGAATTGCGCCAATCTTGAACAAATTCACCGATTTCTTTGTTCACAAGCTCAACTTCAATACCACCAGCTGCCAATTGCTGTTGGATGACTTGAGAAATGTCACGCGCGTCTTGACGCGGCAACACGAGGATGGAGAGTTTCAAAGGTGTTTCAATACCAGCCTCTGCCAACAGCGCTTTTGCGCCATCTACATTGGTTGTGTAGCAAGCAAACTCATTGGTATCCAATGCCCAGCCTGTTAATGCAGGAGACAATGGTCCGCCAGGTACGCCTGCACCGAACAACGCGCCCGCAATGATTTCATCGCGGTTTAAGAGCATATTGACCGCCTCACGAACTTTGGCGTTGCCCAATGGCTCACGCGTAACGTTCATGCCGAGCAATGTGTAAGACACATTAAGCGTGTCATGTAGATCAACACCCGGCTGCGCCTGCAGTTGCAATGCCGTTGCTGGGTCAATACCCGGCAAAATGCCGTAATCGCCACTTGTAAGACCAACTTGGCGGGTCGTCGCTTCTGGCACAAATTTGAACGTAACGCCGTCCAATTTTGGCAAACCAGCTTCGCGATAGCCATCAAATTTGGTCAAGCTGATCTCGTTGTTCGGTAGCCATTCAACAAACTTAAACGGCCCGGTGCCCACAGGTGTTTGCTGCAATGATTCGACATCGCTTTCATGTTCGGCCGGGACAATCGCAATGGTTGCGAGCGAAGATAGGATCGGCGCAAACGGCTCGTCCAGCGAGAGCTTCACGGTTAGTGGATCGATGATTTCGATACCAGTAATCGGCATAACGCTTGCCGCTTTTGGCGACGCGGTCGCTTCAGCTTGTACACGCCGGATTGACGCTGCAACATCTTGTGCGTCCATCGCAGAACCATCATGGAAAGTTACGCCGGGATGGAGCTTGAAAGTATAGCTCAAATTGTCCGCCGAAATGTCCCAAGATGCAGCAAGGTCGGGCACAACATTCAAACCAGCGTCAATGTCAGTAAGGCCTTCATAGATGTTGCCTTGCACGATAACGACGGAGTTAAAGGCGGTGATAAGGTGCGGATCAAGCCCCGCGGGCGAAGAATCAATCGCAACATTAAGTGTCGCGGCCGTAGCGCTTCCGACCAAAAGGGCCGAAGCGGATAATGCAAGTCCAAATTTTTTGACAGACATGATGCCTCCTGTGGTTTTTTGCTTCCGATGCAGGACATCGGTTTAGTCCCAGGCGTCCGCTTTTTGGGCAAATGAGGTCAAAACACTCTTAAGCGATATATCCAATATAGGACCACTCTGGACATTTTCGACGGTATGGTATTATTTTGATTGTGACAAGAGGGTTGCGATTCATGAAGTTTGGTTTGCCGCTTTCGTGCAGTAACTTGGAATAATATGTAGCATGTCTGCGTCCGCAGGCGTGCGAATTGGGAGATGAGTTTGGCTCAAGCACCGCTTCTAACCATTGACGATCTTTGCATCGACATTGGCTCCCGACCCGTAATTGAAGGCGTGTCCCTTTCCGTTAATCCGGGCGAAATGCTTGGTTTGGTTGGCGAATCTGGTTGCGGCAAATCCGTTACGGCTTTGGCGATCGCGCGGCTGCTGGATGAACCACCAATGTATATTCGAAAAGGTGCCATTCGATTTGCGGGTGAGGACATTTTGTCCAAGTCCGAAACGGAACTAGAAGCATTACGCGGCAACCGAATTGCCATGATTTTTCAAGAACCTATGACCTCGCTCAACCCGGTTTTTACCATTGGCGACCAAATCGCCGAGGTAATTTTGCTGCATCGCGGGACCGATAAAGAGGCGGCAGCAAAACGCACAATCGAGCTATTGGAGCGCGTCGGCATTCCTGCGCCAGAGCAGGCGGCGATGAAATTTCCGCACCAAATGTCAGGCGGACAAAGGCAACGTGCGATGATCGCCATTGCATTGGCATGTGATCCGGAATTGTTGATTGCGGATGAACCCACGACTGCCCTTGATGTCACGGTACAAGCGCAAATCTTAGAACTGATCGAAGATCTGCGTCGTGAATTGGGCATGGCGGTTCTGCTGATCACCCATGATCTGGGCGTCGTTTCGCAATATTGTGCGCGGGTTGCTGTTATGTATGGCGGTCGGGTGGTTGAAGAAGCGCCTGCCGATCAACTTTTTGCTCAACCGCGGCATCGATACACAGAAGCATTGTTGAAAACCATTCCCGCGGCGAACCCGCCCGGCACCGACTTGCCTGCAATACCCGGCACCGTGCCACCGCCCGGTGCGCGGCCAACGGGTTGTGCGTTTCACCCGAGATGCACGGCAGCAATCGACGTTTGCAAAACAGCGATGCCCGAACTCACCCACGAAACCCATAAATTGCGCTGCTGGAACCCCGTTTAATGGCCTTGCTTGAAGTCAAAAACCTATCAAAAACATTTTCAGGCCCAAAGGGCGCGACCGTGCAAGCTGTGTCCGACGTGTCGTTCAACGTGGCAGACGGTGAAGTGCTGGGTGTTGTCGGCGAATCTGGGTGCGGGAAATCCACCTTAGGGCGTTCTATTCTGCGACTGATCGAGCCAAGTGCAGGTGAAGTTGTTGTTGAAGGGCGAGATATTGTTGGGATTAGCCGTAAAGAACTCAAAGACATCCGCCGTGACTTGCAAATCATATTTCAAGACCCGTTCGGCTCCCTCAACCCGCGCCATAAAGTAGGTAAACTGATCGGCGAGCCGCTCGATGTTCATAAAATCGGTACGCGTGCAGAACGATTAGAGAAGGTCAAAGAACTATTGGATATTGTCGGCTTGCCGCAAAACTCCATTGATCGATTTCCGCATGAATTCTCCGGTGGACAACGGCAGCGGATCGCTATTGCTCGCGCTCTGGCGCTCGACCCAAAACTGATTGTTGCGGACGAAGCCGTTTCAGCGCTGGATGTGTCCATTCAAAGCCAAATCATCAACTTGATCGCAAGCTTGCAAAAACGCCTCGGCCTATCGATCATTTTCATCAGCCATGATCTCTCGGTGATTCGGCATGTGAGTGATCGGATTGCGATCATGTATTTAGGGCGCATTGTTGAATTGGGTGAAACTGAAGAAGTGATGGCGAACCCTCAACATCCCTACACAAAGTCGCTTTTGTCCGCCATTCCGCGAGTAGGCGAGAAGCGCAGCCGAACCAACTTGGGTGGCGAAGTGCCTGACCCTTCCAATCCGCCTACGGGATGTGCTTTTCACACCCGTTGTCCCAATGTGATGGATATATGCTCGTCAATTCGACCTGAACTGGGCGTCGGAGATGTTGGTCAAAAAGGGCAGGTGGCATGTCACCTCTTTGCGTAATGACGAGCGTTGCAGGGATCGTTGAAAACGCGTTTAGGCCGGTTTCGGATGCGATCCAATCGGGGCGAATTCCTGGGGCCGTTTTGGGTGTGGTGGGTGCAGATGGCAATCGAGCTATCCACTTTGAAGGTCGGGCGCAAACTGTGCCAATTGAACGTTCAATGAAGGCCGACACCTGGTTTGACTTGGCTTCCCTAACCAAGGTGATTTTTACAACGCCAAAAATTATCTCGCTGGCGATTGATGGTCATGTGGATTTGGACGCACCATTGACCAGCCTATTGCCCGACCTCCGGCAGTATGACGCAAATGCGTGGGAACGAAAGGTGACATTTCGCCAATGTTTGGGTCATCAAACGCCATTTCCGGCGGTCGAGCCTATTTACACCTATGGTCGCGACCCTGATTTGCTGCGCAGCTTCATATTGCAACGGGAGTGGCGGCATGGATCGCCGGTTTACTCAGACATCAATTTCATCTTGCTTGGATTTGCCTTGGAGCGCCTTTATGGATGCGCTATTCGTGAAATAGAACCACCATCCGGGTTTGCTTTCAAAGCTGATCCAGCGAAAAGCGCGGCAACTGAGGACTGTACTTGGCGACACAAAGTAATGTGCGGCGAGGTCCATGACGATAATTGTTACGCATTAGAAGGCGCAGGTCATGCTGGCCTGTTCGGCACAGCCGATGCGGTGCTCGATTTCGCGGCAGGGCTTCTGAACAACGTTGATAGTCCGGCTGTGAAATTGATGCGGTCTCCATTGTCTGAAACATGCGCACATGGTTTTGAACGCGCGCATATCGGTTGGTCTGGTGGGGACAAATGTTCACCAAATGTAATTGGTCATACAGGTTTTACCGGCACCGGCTTATGGGTTGATTTTGATGCTGGGCTGAGTTGGACATTACTGACCAATCGCATTCACCCAACTCGGCATTTTAACTCTGACATTGCGCAATTGCGCCGCTCGGTCGGCGATCTCATAACTGGCTCATAAGGAATACAATATGTCTTCAATTTGGTCCGTAGGCCTGATGACTGGCACAGTGCTGGACGGCAATATCGATGTGGCCTTAATCCGCACGGATGGCGAAGATGTTGCCGAGTTTGGCCCTTATACGTTGGCGCCTTATGCAGATGAGATCAACATGTTGCTTGCCCAAGCACTCGCCGAGGCGCGCGACTGGAACTTTGAAGGTGCGGAGCCGGAAATTTTCGCCAAAGTAGAGGCGATGCTGACCGACGCTCAATCTGAAGCCGTTCGAGAGCAAGTCGAAAATGCAGGCATGCAAATGTCAGAGATTGGGGCTGTTGGATTTCATGGCCAAACCGTGCTCCACAGGGCACCGCAACCAGACCGTTTAGGGCAAACCAGGCAGCTCGGCGATGGCGCGCGAATGCATGGAGCGCTTGGGCTACCAATCGTCTATGATTTCCGCACAGCTGACATGAAAGCGGGTGGGCAGGGCGCTCCACTTTCTGCGATTTATCACTCAGCATTGCTGCGCGGCATCAATGCAAGTGGAGATGTCGCCGTTTTAAATTTGGGCGGGGTTGCCAATATCTCTTGGACGGACGGCGCTGACCAGCTGATTGCTTTTGATACTGGCCCAGCAAATGCACCCACAAACGATTTTATGAAAGCTCGGGGTCTTGGGGAGATGGATTTGGACGGGGCATTGGCTCTTTCCGGACATGTTGATGAGCAAAGGCTCAACCAGTTGCTTCAGCATCCCTATTTAAACGCAGCCTATCCGAAGTCGCTTGACCGTTTTGATTTTGGTACTGAAATGGCAGATGGACTAAGTGATGCGGATGGTGCCGCAACCCTAGCTGCATTTACAGCCGGTGCTGTGGATAAAGCGCTTAACCTTTTACCGTCGCGCCCAACGCGATTGGTGGTTTGCGGTGGCGGGCGCAAAAACCCGGCTATGATGAAAGCGCTTAGGGACCGAACCGGCTGCATGGTTGAGTTCGCAGAAGACCACGGATGGCGTGGTGATGCAGTGGAAGCTGAATGTTTCGCGCTGCTGGCCGTTCGAACTTTGCGCGGGCTGCCGATCAGTTTTCCTACGACAACCGGCGCGCCAAGACCATTGCTTGGCGGCCGTTTGGTGAAATAGCCGCGTTATGTGCTAAGTTGCGACGCAATTGCCGCTTGTACTGATGATATTTCACTTCAACCGTCAGTACGCCCTTGGAAACAAACACCTTTCACTCACTAGGTATTTCCACCCACATTATCCGTTACTGGGGCTTAACCTAAAACCCTCAAACATATTGCAGGGTAATCGGCCAGGCTTATGACCGAAATCCATATGTTTATGTTGGTGGCCGATCACATCAATCTGATGGGTTTAGTCCACAAAAGTATATTGAAGCGTTGATGGCCGTTTTGCGCACCAAAACGCACATCCAAAATTTTTGATTTTTCCATTTTAGAAAGCTGTCGATCATGAAAAATACGGAACAAAAGACAGGTGGCGGTTTCAACAACCCACTCAAAAACATGCGTGTGGGGGTTAAAATTGGATTGGGGTCGGCAACGATTTTAGTCTTTTTGGTGATCGTCGCAGCGTTCGGATATTTTGGACTTTCAGGTGCGAACGAGAATTTTAAGCAATATCGCAGCTATGCCCTGCAAACGAACCAGTTAGGCCGCATTCAGGCAAATCTTTTGACCGCACGACTGAATGCAAAAGACTTCATTTTGAAAAACTCCGAAGAAGCGGCGAAAAAAGTGCAGGATCGGCTGATCGCTACAGAAAACTTAATTACTGAGGGGACAAGCCTGTTCACCCGCGAAGAAGCACTTGCTGCAATGGCGGAGGAATACAATCAAGTTGTGACCTATCAGAACGCCTTTGTTGAGGTAACCGAACTGGTGCGACAGCGCAATGCACTGGTCGATCAAATGAACCTTGTTGGCCCACAAGCCGAAAAAGACTTGTCTGCAATTATGAAAAGCGCGTTTTCTGACTCAGATGCCACCGCCAGTTATTTGGCGGGCGTGGACCTGCGCAGCTTGCTGTTAGCGCGCCTTTATGCAAATCGGTTCTTGGTCGACAACACTGCAGCGAGTGCGGAGCGTGCGAAGTTGGAGCTGGCTGAGTTCAAACGTTTGGCGCAATCCATGTTGGCTGAGCTGCAAAACCCGACAAGGCGCAAACTTGCAAATGCTGTACTCGAGGCTGCACAAATATATGAAACAACTTTTGATAAGACGGTTGCGATCATAAACGAGCGGAACGACATCATCCAAAATACGTTGGACAAAATTGGACCCGCTGTCGCCGCCGAAATGGAGCACCTTAAGCTTGAAAACAAGTCATTGCAGGACGAACTTGGTCCACGGGCAACGCAGGAAATTAATACGACGGTTGTGACAACAGCAATTGTTTCCGTCCTTGCTTTGATATTGGGCGCGTTGTTGGCCTTTGTAACAGGCCGCGCGATTTCAGGGCCAATCGTAAAAATGACAGAGACCATGAAGGTTGTTGCAGATGGGGACATGTCGGTAGAAATTCCTGCACGCGACCGGAGCGACGAAATCGGCAACATGGCACGCGCTGTTGAAGTGTTTAAGCAAAATGGCATTGAACGCGCGCGATTGGAAAAAGAAAGTGCGGCCGAAGCGATGTCCAGAAATGCACGCCAGACAACCATCGAAGAGCTGATCGCTCAGTTTAGAGGTTCGGTTACAGCGACATTGGATGTTGTTGCCAACAATACTTCTGAAATGAGTGCAACGGCTAACTCCTTGACAACAATCGCTAATAGCACTTCAACTCAAACGAACGACGCCGCCGGTGCATCGCAGATGGCATCGGAAAATGTTCAGGCTGTTGCAGCTGCGGCGGAAGAACTTGCGGCCTCTATCGAAGAAATCTCTCGTCAAGTATCCAAAACAAACGTGCTGGTAAGCGAAGCAAACACCGCGGCCAATGCGTCCAATGAGAAGGTCGAAAATCTCGCATCCGCGGCGCAAAAG
Source organism: Maritalea sp. YIW29 (assembly GCF_057219265.1). Classification (NCBI taxonomy): domain Bacteria; kingdom Pseudomonadati; phylum Pseudomonadota; class Alphaproteobacteria; order Hyphomicrobiales; family Devosiaceae; genus Maritalea; species Maritalea sp. YIW29. Next base: position 1,611,710 of record NZ_JBXVVF010000001.1, on the reverse strand, counting down.
ATCGGCGATGTGATCTCGCTCATTCAGGATATTGCTGAGCAAACCAACCTCCTGGCGCTGAACACTTCCATTGAAGCAGCGCGTGCGGGAGAGGCGGGCAAAGGATTTGCGGTTGTTGCCACAGAGGTTAAGTCTTTGGCCAATCAAACCGCGACCGCTACGGTCGAGATATCAAACCAAATTGCCGATATACAAGAATCCACCGGGGATGCGGTATCTGCAATTCAAGAAATTGTGCGCACCATGGCTGAAGTAAATTCATTCACAGCCTCCATTGCCACTGCTGCAGAAGAGCAGGGCGCGGCCACCGCCGAAATTGCCCAGGCTGTTTCTCAAGCGGCTGATGGCACAAAACAAGTTGTTGGCTCCCTAGATGTCGTATCGGCCTCTGTGAGTGAAACCAACGCGGGCGCAGAACAAGTTCTCACGGCGTCAGAAGATGTTTCAAAACAGTCTCATGTGCTAAAAGGAACCGTTGATAAATTCCTTGACGAAGTCGCCGCAGCCTAAGTTCCACATCCATTGGAAAAGGGTGCCTCAACCGGGCGCCCTTTTTTTTGCTCATATGCCGACAATTTCAGTCTGAAGAAGCATAGTTCTTGCGTTTCGACATTTTGCCTATGCCGGGATTAAGTGTGTTGGTTGGGTCAATTTTTTTGTAAAACTCGGCAAGATCAGGCTTCGCAACATATTGGTGGCCGACATTGTGTTCGGCGGGGTATTCAGCGCCCCGTTCATCTAAGAGTGCAAGCATTGCTTCTTTGATCGCAGCCGGGTCTTCGCCTTTTTTGACAATATAGTCTTGGTGCAGCACATGGCACATGAAATGACCGTAATAGAGACGGTGATGAAGTTTGTCAGCGATTTCTGCCGGAAGCTTTTCAAACCAATCTGACATGTTTCGGGGTAGCGCGATGTCCAATGCCAACACGTCTTCGACCTCTTCCCGATGAACTGCAGCATATCGAATGGCTGCGCCCGCAGCTGCGAACCGATTTAAGCTGGCTAGCTGAGCTTCTCGTTCCCCGCATTCGAAAAAGGCCGCGTCTTTGCCAGAGAGAATTTCGGGTAAACGTTGTGCAGCTTCGTCTATTCCAGCGTCAGCCATTTTGAGGATAAGGTGATGTTCAAATTGATCACGGAACTTTGCCAATCTCCTTGGCATCACATTACCCCATAACCCACTGAGCGTTTGCATAAACTTGTCCGTGAAGCCGCGTGCAATAGGCAACTTGTTGAGCCGAGAGTCGATCGCGCCTTTTAAGGCAAAAAATGTGGGCAATTTGTCGGTGCCCAGCTTGTCGATCATCACCACCGTGTCCTTGCCGTACTTTTGAGCGACGTCAAAACAATCCCGATGCATATATTCGGCGCTGACTGGGAGGTATTTGAATTCGGAAAGGATTGACTGGCGAAGATTTGAAAGGTCTGCCGGGTCGTTCGTGCCGACATAGAACGTTTTTTGACGCTTGTAGTTCTGAAATGTGTCCAACCTCACGGCAAACACGGCGAGTTTGCCGCCGCAACCCGAACTTTCGTGCAGGCATCGTTTGTCGGCGTTGAAACGCGAGGGAGTTGGCGCGGAAATGTCGCGAACGATTTCAGGATATTTGGTGTCAGAAGCGTTTTTATTGCTTGGCAGGACGGTGTTGGAAAAGTTGCCCGTTTCGGCATTTGATAGTACTTCTTCGGGGCTGCAACCCAAGTCGATGCCAAGTTGATTGACCAATTCCAAAGTGCCGTTCTCATTCACTTGTGCGTATAGGCTCATCTCGGTATAAGCCGGTCCACGTTCGACCAATGCGCCGCCGGAATTGTTGCACACCCCGCCAATAATTGATGCGCCGATGCAAGATGAACCGATAACTGAATGCGGTTGCCGGTCCAATGGTTTTAGCAATTTCTCTAGCTCAAACAACGAAGCGCCGGGCAGGGCTAGAATTTGCTCGCCATTGTTCAATGTGTGAATTGTCCGGATTCTTTGCGTGTTGATTAGCACCACATCGCGCTCATACTGCCCATCGGGCGTTGACCCGCCAGTTAGTCCAGTGTTGGCAGCTTGAAAAATGACCGCCTTTCCATTTTCGACACACAGTTTCAACGCATTCCACATTTCCACAAGGGAACCGGGGCGCACGACAGCAATTGCTTGGCCTTTTCCAGATCTAAAGCCGGTCACAAAGCGACGGGTCGAAGCTTTGCTGGTTAAAACATGACGTTTTCCAACGACATTTCTAAGCTGTTTGATCAATTCTTGATTATTCACTTTTTAGCCCACGCAAGAAAAGGTTGGTCATGTTCATTGTTGTGAGTGCCAAGTGTACAAAGTTCGTGTCTGGCGACAAGGCCATGTAGCTGTGATCTGAACTGCTTCATCTTGGGAATATTTTCACGATGAGAAAAGAATGTTCGGTTGCTCAATGCGATCACAATGAGTTTTGACTTGGGTTCAATCCAAAGCGATGTGCCCGTGAACCCAGTGTGTCCAATTGAGCCAATGGGAAATTCGGGGCCGCAACTACAATCATCATCCTTTGAGGTTTTGAGTTCCCAGCCTAACGTTCGTGCCGCGAGCGGGTGCGCATTGCCATTTTCGAATGAACGTGGGTCTTGTTCGTTGAGCAACGAAACTGCAAACTTGTGCAAGTCGTGTGCTGTAGAAAAAAGTCCTGCATTTCCTACCCTACCACCAAGCACGCGAGCAGTGCTGTCATGCACAACACCGGCCGACGAATGCTGATTTGTTGTCGGTACAAAAAGGGGAGCGTCCATACCTTTTTTTGACGGCGCAAATTGCGTATCTGTTAGGTTCATTGGGGCAGCAACACACTGTTTGAAAGCGCGATCAAGGGGCATCTTCAAAACGTGCTCGATGACATAGCCCAGCAATATGTAGCCAATACAGGAATATACCATTTGGATGCCTGGCCTTTGGATTGGCGTCGCATTCATCAGGAGTTGTCGGGCGGCAACTGGGTCATTTGTCATTTTGGCCAAAGGCATATCTGCGGGAAGGCCTGATGTATGAAATGCGAGCTGACGAAGCGTGATGGATTCTTTGTCGTCTCCAACAAATTCAGGAAAATAGCGGGACAATCTATCATCCAAGGATACAGCGCCATTTTTTGTCATGTGGCGAAGAAGAGTTGCGGTTGCCATGGGTTTAGTGATGGATGCGATGTCGAAAATAGAGTCAAATTTTAGCGCGTTGCCATCATTCGCCGGGTTGCCCCACACCCCGTGCGCTATCGGGTATCTGCCTTTGGCCACCAAGATCTCAATCGCCGGGAAAGTCTTCTCGGCGATAGCCTTTTGCACGAGCTTATCGAGGTCATCCAGCATCCGACCGCTATTTGATCGCGCCGGCAGTCATGCCAGCAATGAAGCGTTTTGACTGGACGATGAAAATCACCATGATTGGCAACGCCGCAAGCGTTAGACCCGCATATAGAACCCCGTAATTGACGGAATATTCGCCAAAGAATGAAGTAAGCCCTTGCGCAATTGTGCGCCATTCTGGTGATTGAATGAAAATCAACGGGAAGAAGAAATCATTCCAAATAGGGACCGCATTATAGATGCCAGCAATAACCATTGCGGGGGTGATAAGGGGCACCATAATTTCAACCATAATGCGGAATTCGCTAGCGCCATCCATGCGCGCACTGTCTTCAAGTTCAGAAGGGAGAGAACGCAGGAAACCTGTCATAATGAACACGGTCGCAGGCAATGACATGGCGGTGTAAATGCAGATAAGGCCAATGAGATTATCCACCAATCCTAACGCTTTGAGTTGGATGAAAAGGGGGATGATCGCAAGGCGTAAGGGCAGCATTAAGCCGCTTAAAAAGAAAAGCGAAACCATAATGTTGCCACGAAACTTATAGCGAGATATCGCGTATGCCGCCATCGTTCCAATCACCAACAAAAACAACACGGAAACACCAGTTACAATTGTCGAGTTCAAGAAATAGCGCGGTACATCAGTTTCGTTCCAAATGACCGCGAAATTGTCGAGGTTAAAACTGCTTGGCAATGAGAACGGTGCGGAGAATATCTCGTTGTTGGTCTTAAATGCTGATAGCGCCATCATGATGATGGGGTAAAGCATGATGAGCGCGTTGAAGCCCAAAAATATGTGCATCAACCATGTGCCGAAATCGCCTGACTTTTTCTGTATCATGATCCGCCCCTAACTCAATTCAACTTCGCGACTGGTCAAGTACCGGGTCGCAATGGTTGAGAAGGTGAAAATGAAAATGAAGATCAGAACCGCGAGTGCAGAACCGGTACCAAAATCTGAGTTACCTGCGCTAACCGAGCCAAAGGCCGTCCGATAAAACAATAGGCCCAACATGTCGGTGGAATAGGCAGGAGAGCCTTCTAGCCCACCCATAATATAGGGGATTTCAAACCAGTTGAACGAACCGATAAACGTCAAAACGACAATGATGGTGACCGCAGGCGCCATAAGGGGCCAAATGATGTCGCGCGCAATGTTCCATTCGTTTGCGCCGTCCAAACGAGCAGCCTCGATTAGGTCTTTCGGAATGCGATGAATGGCAGCCAAGAACACTAGGGTTGGGAAGCCCACCCAATGCCACGCATTTACGATGAGCATGGAGCCCAATGCAGTTTCTGGCAGTCCAAGCCAAGGCAATGCCCAGCTATCGAGCTGCACCATGCGCAAGAACGTGTTCACAAGGCCAAATATCGGGTTCAGGAACAATTTCCATTGAAAGCCGATAATCACAGTGGAGAGTATTACGGGGAGGAAAAAGGCGACTTGATAAAACCGGTATCCCTTAGGTTCACGTGCGAGCAGCAGCGCCAAAACTAAGGCCAATCCGTTTTGCACAATCATCAATGTGACAAACACTTTGATGTTGTTGAAAAATGCGTTGAACAAGAACTTGTTGTTTTGCGGGTTGAAAAGAACCTCTGAAAAATTGGCAAGACCGACGAATTCGCCACGGACAAGTCCGTCCCAGTCATAGACAGAATACCAGATCGCTGACGCCATGGGCAAAAAGACAAATGTCGCTAATATGGCTACGGCGGGGAACAGCAAGAACGCGATCCATAATTGCCGCAGTCTTTTGCGCCGTTTGATGGCGTTCTGGAAATCGATGTCAGTAACATTGGCCATATTCATTTACCCGCCAATCTTAATGCGCTGCTCGTCAGGGCCAAATAGATGGCTTTCGGAAACTTTAAAACTGACTTGGATGTTTTCGCCGGACTTAACTTCTAAATCGCCAAGGTGATGCACGACGATGTCTTCGCCAGCTTCAGTCTTGAGGTAAATGTAAGTCTGCGCCCCAAGGCGTTCGACAGTACTAGCGGCACCAGAAAACGTGCCATCCCCAGATGCCGTCGGTGATAGATCTTCAGGGCGCACGCCTAAGTTTACGTTGTCGTTTGCTTTTAGCGAGCCTGAAGCAGCTTTGAATTTAAACTCCACGCCGTTCGCTAGCCGGACATGGTGTTGATCGCCATCAATCTTTTTCACGTTTCCCGGGAAAAAATTCATTGCAGGCGAGCCAATGAACCCTGCCACAAATTTGTTCGCTGGTTTCTTGAAAAGTTCAAGGGGTGGGCCAACTTGTTCGATGTTGCCAGCGCGCAAGACGACAATTTTGTCTGCCATTGTCATGGCTTCCACTTGATCGTGGGTGACGTAAATCATCGTTGTTTTAAGTTGTTGGTGCAAATTTGTTAGCTCAATCCGCATCTGAACGCGAAGCTTCGCATCTAGATTGGAGAGCGGTTCGTCGAAAAGGAAAACCCGAGGATCGCGAACAATGGCCCGTCCAATGGCGACCCGTTGACGTTGCCCGCCGGACAGCGCTTTGGGTTTGCGGTCCAGCAATTCAGTTAGCTGCAAGATTTCCGCTGCGGCTCTTACCTTTTCTTCGATGAATGCTTTGCTTTTTTTGGCGACGCGCAAGGCGTAAGACATGTTTTCATAAACAGTCATATGTGGGTAGAGCGCGTAAGATTGAAACACCATTGCCAAACCACGCTTGGCTGGCGGTAAATGGTCGATCCGTTCGCCGTCAATATAGATTTCGCCTGAAGTCTGTTCTTCCAATCCAGACAAAAGGCGCAGAAGGGTGGATTTTCCGCAGCCTGATGGGCCCACAAAAACAACGAATTCGTTGCCCTCGATTACGAGATCAGCACCATGAATTACTTTTACATCACCAAATTGTTTGGCTACGCCGCGCAGTTCAATTTGAGCCATTTTGTTGTCCTGAATACGGGGAATTGCATTTGTATGATGAAGGTATTTTATTCGGTTGTAGGCCCTTTGGGGCAGGGAGTTGAGCCCCAAAGGGTGCCAGATTAAGCCGGGATTTGCTTATTCGGCGCTCTTGATGCCATCACTAATGTCTTTAGCAACTTCGGCTGCAGACTTTTTGCCAGTGAATAGTTCCTGCAATCCGTTCTGCAACAATGTAGAGCCAGTAGGTTTGTTGAAGCGGAAAGCCACAAGCATGATGTATGGCGTAGCTTCAGCATGGAAGGCTGACACTTTTGCAAGCAATGGATCAGAAATGTTTGCGCCGTCGACAGCTGGTACGTTTGCCAATTTATCGGACAACATTTGCGCGAACGGCTGAGTGGCTGTGAACTGGATGAACTTAAGTGCAGCATCTTTACTTTCAGATGAAGCATTCACGCCATAGCCACCGTCAAGCCAAGTCGCAACCATACGCGAACCGCCTGCAGTTGCAGAAGGACCCGCCATGATGTCGAAGTTTACGCCGCTATCTTTAAATCCAGGAATTTCCCAAGAACCACCAACAAACATTGCAGCTTGGCCAGCAGTGAAGAGTTGTTTCATGGTCGCATAATCAACACCCTCAAAACCAACTGGCATGTAAGCTTTAAGCTCTGCTAGCTTTTCCAAAGCCCCAACATAACGGGCATCTTCAAAATTTGCCGCGCCAGATGTTGCTTCACCAAAGAATTCCTTGCCATAAAAGTTTGGCATGAATGCACCTGACATAACTTCAGCAGTCCATGCATCTGCAATACCGTTTGCGAGCGGCGTTACGCCGTTTTGCTTGAACGTTTCTGCAGCTGCTTTGAACTCGTCCCAAGTGGAGGGAAGTTCAACACCATGTTTTTCAAAGAGATCTTTGTTGTAATAAACAAGTACTGTTTGGGACGCGAATGGGACAGCATATACATGTCCGTCTGCACGCAATGTTGTACCAAGCAACTCATTAGCGCTTAGTGCAGACAGATCGATTTGACCGTCCAGCGGCTCCAGGTAACCCGGTGCAGCGATTGCCTCCAATGATCCATATGAACGCGTGTGCATAATGTCTGGGCCAGCGCCGCCCGCCAATGCAGTCGTTAGGATTGTGTTGTAGGCTGTTGCCTCGTGGGCCGTGAAAGTGACTTTGATATCTGGGTTTTGTTCCTCAAAAGCTGCGATGATCTGGTTGTAGGCCTTCACATCTTCTTGGCGCCATGACCAGAAATCTAATTGTGTTTGAGCCAGTGCGGTGCCTGCATAGGCCAACGTGGCTGCGCCGAGCACGGCTGATGTAGCAAGTCTTTTAAGATTGTTCATTTTGTTCCCTCCCTAGAAAAACATTTTTGGCGTTTGGCCAATGAATAGGTTCGAAGAGCAACATTTTTAGCGCCAACATCAGCGGCGAATGCACATGATCAAAGTCATGTTCAAATAGCTAATCGCTGGATGAGGGCCTATTCCTCTGCTAAGGAATATAAAATTCTCAAAATCTCATGTCAATAATAAAAAATCACTAAATCAGCACTTGTGAATAATTTAGTCATTCTATCGAAGCTGGTTTACAACATCTTGGCTATCTTGAATTTTCCCTGCCATGTCTGCTTCTTTTTGAGCGAACAGAATAAACAGCAAGTCGGTAATTGCCAGTTGGGCGGTTCTGGTTGCAATTGAAGATGACCGTACAAGGTTTTCACTGGCCACGCATTTGAGCGCCAATTCATTTTTGGCAATGCTCTTGGAGGTGTTCGGGCCGGTTAGGTTCAAAATAGGGATGCCGTGTTGTCGGGCATAGTCTGCCGCCACCAGCAATTCTTTGGTGTTTCCGGAATATGAAATTAGGATCAACAAATCATCGCCATCAAAGCGCGCAAGATTTGCCAAATGGACATGGGCGTCGCCGCCCGAAATTACAGCTTTACCTAACTTCGTGAGTTTGGAAGCGAAATCGCTGCTGACAAGCGCCGAACCACCAACGCCCAATATTATGATGCGATTTGCAGAAATCAGTTTCTCGACCGCGATGCCAAAATCGCCCGGTGAGTTTAGTTTTAGGGTTTCAGAAAGTGCCGCTACTTTGCTGTTATACATCTTCTGGGCAACTGCGTTCAGCGGATCGTCGCTGAAAATATCACCATGAATTTGCTCCGCACCCTGTGTTCGAGCAATCTCTGCGCTCAACGCAATTTTGAGGGCTGGGAAGCCGGGCAGGCCGATTTTTTTGCAGAACTTAATGATACTCGATTGGCTAACGCCACACCTTTTGGCCAACGTTTGAGACGTCATGGTCGTCACCAGCGTAGGGTCCTCTAAAATCCCCTGGGCAATTCTGCGTTCATTCTGTGACAAATCCTCAAGATTTGCGCTCAGCTTTGCGATAAGGTTTTGAGCACTTTGCATTTAGTCGGCATTTCCTTTAGTTGGCGTCTCGCACCAATATCATAAAAAAAGTCGGATAAAGAATTTTAAATTCTTGACGACGCCTAATTGGGAATACATAATTCCAACATGACGGCTGACCATAACAAAATCGCTGAAGATAATCTATTACGTTTGTCTTCCACCCTAATGGGCTTAACTTCTGAAGGCACAAATGCGCGCTCAGAAAGGCTGGACGAGATGTCCGCGCTCGAAATTGCGCAATTGATGAATGCCGAGGATAAGGCAGTTGCTTTGGCAGTTGAGCAGGTGCTTGAACCCATTGGCATGGCCATAGAAGCGGCGAAATCTTCGCTGAATGCCGGCGGCCGAATTATTTATGTAGGTGCTGGAACCAGCGGCCGGTTAGGCGTATTAGACGCATCAGAAATTCCACCGACATTCTCCGCACCTCCGGAACTTTTTCACGCCATCATTGCGGGCGGTACTGACGCCATTTTTCAGGCCCAAGAGGGAATTGAAGATGATGTGGAACGCGGTGCCTCTGATATCGAAGGCGCAAACGTAAGCGAGAATGATCTGGTTATTGGTCTTGCTGCTTCTGGGCGCACACCCTACGTCATCGCAGCTTTAAACTATGCAACCAAAATGGGCGCCACGACTGTTGGCATATCCTGCAACGCAGACAGCCCGCTTGAAGACGCCTCTCAAATTTCGATTACACCGCTGGTCGGCCCTGAAATTTTGGCGGGATCAACAAGGTTAAAGTCCGGCACGGCGCAAAAGATGGTGCTCAATATGATTTCCACCGGGGCGATGGTTCGCTCTGGGAAATGCTTTGGTAATCGCATGGTGGACCTTAATGTCACCAACGAGAAGCTGCGGGCGCGTGCTGTAAATCTTGTTCGTGAATTGACTTCCGCGTCAAAAACGAAATCTCTGGACGCGCTTAGAGCTGCCGATTGGGATGTAAAAGTCGCAATATTGATTTGCGAAACCGGAGCTGATGCCCAACAATCCAAAGCGATGTTGGATAGTGTTGGCGGTCATTTGCGTGCCGCGCTGAACAAGACGAGTGAAATTGGCAATGGCGAATGAAGAAATATGCTTGTTGCTCATTGATGGCGGCGGCAGTGGGTCACGCGCACGGCTTTGCACCTTAGACGGCGAGATACTCGGCGTTGCAAAAGGCAGCTCAGCGAACATTTGCACCAACCTCAATCAGACTATTGAAAATCTGGTCGAACTTAAACGCGCAACCTATGCCGCAGCAGGGCGCGACTTTAATTTGAGCACGCAGGATTTTGCGTTGATCGGATTAGCCGGCGCTGGGGCAAGCAAACCATCTGACCTCGAAAAGCTGCGAGCTTCAATGGGGCAAAAGCAAACACATGTCGCAACGGATATTGAACTAACGGTCGCATCAGCCTTGGGTGAACATGACGGCGTTGTCGCCATGTTGGGGACCGGTTCGTTTCTTGTGCGGCAACAGGCTGGTAAATTACAACGCGTTGGTGGTTGGGGTTTTGAATTAGGTGATGAATGTGGCGGCGCATGGTTGGGGCGCGAGCTGCTTAAAGACACGATAAAGGCATATGATGGCCTGTTCGATCACTCTCCTTTAACGCGAAACACGCTTGCCAACTTTGGCGGCTCGCCCCATCAAATGATTGAATTTGCACGCAAATCAGTTGCATCAGATTTTGCAAAGCTGGCACCACAGATTGTGGCGGCATATGACGAGCAGGATGTTGTGGCGCGGCAAATCATTGCCCGAGCGACAACCATATTGAGCGACATGATTGGCCCTGCGCGAGAGATTGTAGAGAAACGGTTTTGTTTGGTTGGCGGGCTTGGACCAATCTACCAAAAATGGATGCCGAGGGAATATCAGGACATTTGTTGTTCCCCACAAGGCAGTGCGCTCGATGGTGCATACGTGCTGGCGAAAAAACGCTTCGTAGGTTGAGCTCTAAGGCAAATTTGAGCGTGTATCTTTTTATATGATTATAATAATCATATTAATACTAGACACCCATCACCTATTGCGATAAGTCCTCGGCGTGTCGCAACAATTCACATTGTAAAAATTCCTCGCGGAGATCGAAATGCTACGCTCACTTCTCTGTGCTGCGGCACTTTTTGCCACGCCTGCTTTGGCGCAAACAGTCACAATCAAAACATATGCCGGCGACGTCCAAGTTTCCAAAAGCCCTTCAATTGTTGCTGCTTATGACGTGGCTGCAATTGATACATTAGACGCGCTTGGTGTAACCGTCACCGGTGTCGTTCGCCCACATTTTGTGCCCTATCTAGACGATGTCATCGCTAACGGAACGTCTGTCGGTTCATTCTTTGAGCCCGATTTTGAAGCGCTTGCCGCTCTTAATGCTGACCTTGTCGTCAGCGGTGGCCGCGCATCAAAACACATAGAAGCATTCTCGAAAATAGTGCCGGCAATCGACATGACCATTTGGGAAGATACGGTTGGACAAGGTCTGGAACGGCTTGAAGCATATGGTGAGATTTTTGGCAAAGAAGCGGAAGCTGCCGCGCTCGCCAACGAATTTAACGCCAAAATTGCGGACGTAAAAGCTGTTCTCACAGGCAAGGGTAAAGCCCTGATTTTGATGACCAACGGTCCCAAGATTTCAGCCTATGGTGCACAAGGCCGATTTGGATGGCTTCACAAAAATCTCGATCTTGAAGAAGCGGTAGCGAGTGTTGAGCAATCAACGCATGGCGAAGCGGCAAGCTTTGAATTTGTGAAAGACACAAACCCTGACATTTTGATTGTGATCGATCGACTTGCAGCGATTGGCAAAGATGGTGATAGCGCGAAAAAGACCCTTGATAATCCACTTGTTCAAGAAACCAACGCTTGGAAAAGCGGCCAGGTCATCTATTTGAGTTCTGCGCCTCTATACATTGCTGGCGGCGGTATCCAGTCTATGAATATCACACTGGACGAAATCAAAGCGACAATGTCAGGCAACTAAGATGACACGCTGGGCGGCAAACATATTGGCGCTTTTTGCGCTCATCGTGATTGCAGCAATATCTATGTTGGTTGGCGTTATCGAATTGGATTTCGCCAACCTATTCCATGCTGAAGAACTGCAACTTCTCATGGTTAGCCGACTGCCACGTACGCTCGCCGCGCTTATCACGGGAAGCGCATTGGCGGTTTGTGGCACAATTATCCAATCGCTCGTGCGTAACAAATTCGTCGAACCGATGACCGCAGGCACCGGGCAGGGTGCTATGTTGGGCATTCTAGTTGCGGTCCTTGTGTTCCCTTCTTCATCTCTATTTGTTCAAATCCTAATTGCATCAACTTGCGCTCTGCTCTCCAGCATCGGCCTGATGGTCATCGCGGCCAAATTGCCTCCTACCAAGCCCTTATATGTGGCGCTGGTTGGTTTGATCTACGGTGGCATCATCGGCGCTGGTGTTGCATTTTTCGCCTACCAGGCAGACCTGCTCCAATATTTGGAAATTTGGACGACCGGCGAATTCTCAGGCATCTTGCAGGGTCGCTACGAAACCCTTTGGCTTGCAGCAATTGCGGCTGCCTTGGCATATTTCGTCGCCGATCAATTTGCGATTGTCAGCATGGGGCGTTCAACCGCCATCAGTCTTGGCCTAAACTATAATCAAGTCGTTATTTTGGGGTTGGTGATCATATCAATAGTCACCGCCCTCACTGTTGTTACCGTCGGTGCAATCCCCTTTGTTGGGCTTGTCATTCCAAATATCGTTTCACGCCTTTTTGGCGACAATGTTCGAGCCACATTGCCCATCACTGCTTTTGCAGGCGGCGCGATGGTACTGGTATGCGACATTATCGGACGACTTGTTCGTTACCCGTTTGAAATACCCGTGGGTACGATCATGGGCGTTGTGGGCGCTCTCATTTTCCTTTGGGTTTTGTATGCGCGAGATCGCCATGCCGGTTAAGCGTCTTATCTTTCTTTTCGCGCTCTTGCTCATCTGTTGTGTTCTTTATATGAGCATTGGTGCACGTGGAAATTGGAGTTTTGTACTACCGTTTCGCGGTGCAAAGCTTGTAGTACTCGTCATGGTCGCAATCGCGGTTTCCACCTCAACATTATTGTTTCAGACCATTGCTCAAAACCGCATTCTCACCCCGTCGATTATGGGGTTTGATAGTCTTTACATATTGATCATCACCATGATGGTGTTTTTTCTTGGCGGGCAAAACTTCATCGCAATCGGCCCGCACCTGCTTTTCCTGATCAACACGACTGTTCTACTTGTTGCCTCAACTCTTCTGTTTGGCACACTGCTGTTCGAGTGCGGAAAAGATCTGACTCGGATGATCCTGACCGGTGTGATCTTAGGCGTCCTGTTCCGCGCGTTGAGTAGCTTTGCTGTCCGTCTTATCGATCCTAATGAGTACGCTCATATTCAGGTGAATTCCTACGCCCGGTTCAATCAGTTTGATTTAGATCTGCTCTATATGGGCGCAGCCGCCATTCTGGTCTGCTTGATATTTGTGTGGACCATCCGAAAACGATTGGATGTCGTTGCGTTGGGGCATGACGTAGCCGTCAGCTTGGGTGAAAATGTCCGCCAGATTCAACTTATCGCGCTGGCCGTTATTGCAATTCTTGTTTCGGTGTCGACTGCGCTTGTTGGCCCTGTCGCATTTCTGGGGTTGCTCGTTGTTTCAATTGCGCACCTTGTCACGCCAAGTCCATTCCACAGCACCTTGCTCATATCGTCAGGTTTGATCTCGGCAATTGTTCTTGTTGGTGGGCAAACAATAATCGAGCGCATCTTCGGGCTGAGCGCCCCACTTTCCATCATTATTGATTTTGTCGGCGGCATCATATTTTTGGCGCTGCTTCTAAACAGGTTGAAAAAATGATCAGCATCAAAGATGTAACACACAGGCTGGGCAATCAAAACATTCTCAACGATTTGAGCTTGCAGATCCCAAAGGGCAAAATCACAGCACTGGTTGGCGCAAATGGTGCGGGTAAGTCGACATTGCTGTCGCTGATCGCACGGCTGATGCCCATGCAACAGGGCGAAATTTGGGTCGATGATTTAAATGTTGGTCACTGCCCGAATGACGAATTGGCCAAAAAACTGTCGATCTTGCCCCAATCCATTCAACTTGAACCTAGATTGACGGTGCGCGAGTTGATCAGTTTCGGGCGCTATCCACATTCAAAAGGCAGGATGGGCAAAGAGGACTGGCAAAAGGTCGATGAGGCAATAATGGTTCTAAACCTCACAGACCTTGCAGATAGACACTTGGAAACCCTGTCCGGTGGCCAACGCCAGCGTGCATATATCGGCATGTCGTTCGCTCAAGACACATCATATATGCTTTTGGATGAACCATTGAACAATATGGATATTGCCGCGTCGCGCTCGCTCATGGGTGTTTTGCGCGACCTATGTGAGCGCCACGACCGTACAATTGTGATTGTGTTGCATGACATCAATTACGCCAGCAGCTACGCGGACAATGTGGTTGCAATGGCGAACGGAAAAATTGATCAAGCCGGCACGCCAATGGATGTGGTTACACCTGACTTTTTGTCTCGCATTTATGGCACTACAGCAAACGTGCATATTCTTGATGGGCGCCCATTTGTGCAGGTCTAAATTGGAGAATTGCCATTTAACATAATTGTCGGTTCCGTTTTTGAACAAGTAATATCTTTGTGCTACAAAGAGCCCGTCCTGGACTGGATATGGTCTAAATGTATGGAGTTGCACCAAGTTGTCCAAAATCGCGCGCCTTTCAACTGCTTGGATGTTCGGGCTGGTCTTAGGCCTGTCCAGCACATCGTTTGCTTCAGGCTTTGAGCTTTTTGGGTTTAAATTTGGCGGTTCAGATGCAGCCCAAACCGCGCCAATTGATGTAAATGGCAACTACGTAGCCTATTCGGCGACACTGAAAACAGATAACGCGGGCCTGAGCGAAACCATTGCCAACGCCTCGCTGCTGATCGCAGATCAAGCAACGCCACCCGAAGACACAATTGCATTGATTACGCGCGCGCGCGTTGACCAAAAACGCATTTTGGCTGCTCTATATGCACAAGCTCATTACGGTGCGTTGCTGGATATTCGCATTGCTGGCCAATCAATTGATGATGTGCCGCTGGATAAAGATTTTTCTGGCCAACTGGTTGAAGTGACAATCAATGTTGATGCTGGTGCTACGTTTGTATTTTCCCAACCCAACGCGACATTAAACGGCTCGCCGCTGAGTGTTTCCAAATATAGTATTGTGCAGGGGCAGCCTGCAAAATCTGATCTAATTCTGTCCGCACAACAGACAATTTTGGATGAATGGCGCAATCAGGGTTATCCATTTGCGGCGCTGGAAAATAGAACAATTCAGGCGGACCATTCTACAAATCAGCTCGATGTCACCTTGCAGTTCGCTACCGGATCAATCGCTTATATTGGCGAAATCACAGTCGACGGCGCTGCTGATGTCAAAGAACAAACGATTTTGCAGGTCGCCGACCTCAAGTCCGGCACAATCTATGACCCAGATGCTTTGAAGCGCTCGACCCGTCAGTTGCAGGCACTGGGTGTGTTCAACAGTGTTGTCATAAAGCCAAGTGAGAACGCGCGAGATGGTGACCAGCTTGATTTGGTGATAGAGGTCAGCGAACGTAAACCGCGCACCATTGGCGTTGGCGTCACCGCAGGCAACCTTGAAGGGCTTGGCATTGAGGCATTTTGGGTGCACCGCAACCTTTTTGGCGGAGCGGAAAAGCTTCATGCTGAAGCATCGGTTGGCCGGATCGGCCAAGGCGGTATCAACGATTTAGATGCGGATACCGCACTCGTATTTTTCAAACCAAATGCATTTGGCCCAAAAACCAGTTTTGAGGGTAAGATTTCGTTGGGCGTTGAAAATTCCAATGCTTTCAAAAAATATGGCGGCAAAGTTGAAGCTAGCCTTTCAAATCAGCTGCGCGAAGAGCTAACGCTAAAGGGCGGATTAGCTGCAGAATACGCGGTTGTCACCGACGAGAACGCGACGATCAATTCGTCAATCGTCTCCGCGCCGTTTGAACTGATCTGGGACAATCGCGATAACGCCTTGGACCCAACAGAAGGCATACATGCGACCTTGTTGGCTGAACCGACATACGCGTTTAACTCACAAGCAAGTTTTGTCAAAGCGTCGGCGAGCGCCAGCACATATTATAGTTTTGACGAGGAAAAGAAGTTCGTTTTGGCTGGCCGTGTCGCTGCAGGCAGCATCTTTGGAACGTCAATAAATAACGTGCCGGTTGATCGCCGCTTTTACGCTGGCGGGGCAGGTTCCATTCGCGGATACGCATATCGCGCGGCAGGTCCGACAACGATAAATGGTAACCCAGCAGGCGGCATGTCGTTTGTCGAGGCTTCAGTTGAAGCGCGGTATAAAGTGAACGATCAAATCGGCATAGTCGGGTTTGTTGATACTGGCGCTGCCTTTACTTCTAACGTGCCGGGGCAAGGCGGAACGCTATACACAGGCGTTGGCGCTGGCGTTCGATATCTGACGCCGTTGGGGCCAATTCGTGCCGATATTGCATTCCCGTTGAATAATGTTTCCGGCCAACCCAATTATGCCCTATATTTCGGGATAGGTCAGGCATTCTAGGTCCTGATTCTTGAACGAAGGTAAGCTCTATGCCGCGTAAGGCAAATTGGCTGCTGCGGGCAGCACTCCTTGCTTCTTCTTTGCTAGCGCTGCTTTTGTTGTGCGTGACCCTTTTGGCAATGACAGGCCCCGGCCGATCTGTAACCGCAAATTTGGTTAGCCAAATCGCAAGTTCACCAAGCCAATCAATTCAAGTTTCCGGCCTTAACCAAGTTCTAGGCAACCGATTGGTCCTGCAAAAACTAACGCTTTCAGATAAAAACGGTGTTTGGGCAGAAATCAACGATATTGACATTGGTTATAGTTTTGGGGCGCTTATCGGCCGCAATGTTGACCTCTCGAAAGCGCGAATTGCTTCAATTGAAATATTCCGCCTGCCCAGTGCCGGTTCAAATTCTCCACCGTCTGCGCAAGAAACTGGTCCGTTTCAACTTTTGCCTGCGCCGCTGCAAAGTCTTTCACTTGCGGAACTCAATATCGGCGAAATTAAGTTTGCCAAACAAGTTTTTGGCGCACCGAAACGCCTTCAAGTTGCGGGGAGCCTGACGGCGAATAATGCACCATTGCAAACGGGGGGCAGCCTCAACGTTATCGACCTGGATGCCAACTCCCAGATGGCTTCTGCGATTTGGAATGTAGATCCGAGCAGTGACAATTTGGCGGCGCAGATTTCGTTTTCCGAAGATGCAGATGGATTGCTGGCACGTCTGTTGGATGTGCCTGGATTTCCGGCATTGCAAGTGGAATTGGCGACCAGCGGGCCGCTTTCAGCGCTTGCGGGTGAGTTGAGCGTTGCGCTGAACAATCAACAAACGGTTCGAGGAAAATTGCTGCTGGCATCGGGCGAGGCACAGCAAAAACTGACGGTTGACTTGAACGGACAATTAGCACCGCTCCTGCCAGACCAGTTGGTCCCGTTTGTTGCCGGAGGTTCAAAACTTGCGTTCAGCGCGACGCGGGACGCCGACGGATCTGTTCAGCTGCAACAAGCGACATTCAACTCTGCGTTGACGACAGCTCAACTGCAAGGCGCTTACAATGCAGTCAGTGATGAACTGAAATTCAAACTTGAGGGTGCGTTCAGCGAAGAGGGCACTGAAGTCGCCTTTGGGCGAGAAGGCAGCGACGAGCAATTTCGCCTCGGTAACATTGGCGTACGCGCCAATATGGATGGTTCACTACAGAGCGCCAATCTAGACGTTGAAGCCGTGCTGGGCAGTTTCGCCCAAGGTGCAATCGAGTTAGGCAATTCATCGTTCGCCCTAGAAGGAAACGATCTTGATCTCCTCGGGCGTGTTGGCGGCCTGTCTGTCAAATCAAATGTTGAAAATCTAAAGACCGGCATTGCGCAGATTGATGAACTGCTGTTGGGCCAATTGTCCATGCGGTCCGACTTGAATATCGCAGACCAACAGCTCGCTCTCAACACGGCGTCCATTAGTGGAAGCAATTTTTCCATTCAAAGCGCAGGCGACTATAATTTAAGCAATGCCAATGCAAATCTTACATTAGATGCCGCGATCAACCCGGGCGCTGGCGGCATTTACAGACAACTCTTCGCGGCAAACGGTGGAAAGCTTTCCGCTCAATTGCTTAGCGATGGCGTGAAGCACGAAGTGCGTTCACTAACGAGTGAAAGTGACAACCTAAATGCCTCGTTTAGCGGCAGCTTGGATCAGAACGGTATCAACCTAACCGGAGATGCTTCCCTTGCTGATCTAAGCACGTTTGATGCGACACTTGTTGGCGCAATCAATTTGCAAATTGTCGCCTCCGGCCACATGGACAATCCCAAAACGCAAGTCGATTTGCGAGGCCAGAACATCAGCGTTGCTGGGGAGCCAATTGAGGACGTAACCGGCGAGATATCGGGTCTGTTGCAAGAGGGCATAAATGTCGCTTTGTCCGGCATTTTTCGAAACGAGAAAGTCAGCGCTTCTGCCACTTATGCCGCCAATGACAATGGGTCGCACAATTTGAGTGATTTGTCAGTTGTCGCACCAGCGACGAAAGTCGAGGGACAATTGGCAATCCAGGTTTCGGGTATGGCCAATGGCCAATTACAGTTCTCGCAAACTGATCTGAGCCAGATTTCCCCGCTGCTGCTCCAAGATGGGCTTGCAGGCTCTGTGAAAGGGGCAATGCAGCTTTCAGGTGAAGGAGGGCAACAGTCCGCCCAACTGCAACTCACTGCCCCTTCGCTCGACGTGCAAGGCACAGAAATAGCAGCGTTGAATGTCAATCTGTCGGCAACTGACCTGCTGGGCGATGGACTGCTCGACGGCAGGGTGAGCGTTGGTAAGATTAATGCGGCCGGTGAAAATGTTAGCGACATCCAAGCACAAATATTTGGCCCGCTGTCCAACCTCGCGATTGGATTAGGTGCCAATTATGGCGGAGCGCCCGTTGTCGTAAATGCAACATTGCAGAATGCGGGCGGAGACACTTCTCTGAACATTGATGACCTCAAGCTGAGTTACAAGTCTTTGCCCATAAACTTGCGTCGCCCCGGCAAAATCGAAATCGCAAATGGCAACATGCAGGTCAGCTTTCCTGCAATTGGCTTCGGCTCCGGCACGGCCTCGGTTTCAGGAAGTATCGCTGAATCGCTTGATTTAGACATTTCAGCCGAGGGCATATCGGTGGCTGAGCTCGACAATATCGCTAAGTCAGGACAGGCCGCACAGGGCACCTTGGCTGCGAACGTGACTTTATCGGGTGCGGCGTCAGCCCCGACTGCCAACTATCAATATTCGCTCCGAGGTGCATCCGCTTCCGCTGCGCGCGCAAACAAGCTTGCACCTTTGAATATTGAAGGGTCGGGGACATTTCAAAATGGTCGCCTTTCTGTTGCAACTACGCTTTCAGGTGGGGCAACTGCGCAGGTCCGTGGAGACGTAAACTTAAACGCTCAATCCATCAATCTTGGCGTGTCGGGTAACTTGCCATTTGCCTATATCGCCCAACCTTTGTCACGCGCTGGACTTCTGTTATCGGGGGCCGCATCCATCCAAGCGCAAGTCTCAGGTTCGTTTGGCGCACCGCGTTTCAACGGGGTTGTCCAAACCCAAGGCGCACGGTTGCAAGAAGTGGCTTCAAAATTATCGTTGAGTAGCATTTCCGGCACGATTGAATTGAACAATGATCGCGCAATTGTGAAAGAACTGTCGGGCGACGTTGTGTCCGGTGGGCGGGTCACCATTCGCGGCAACACTTCATTGGTTGCTGCTGATGGATTGAACAGCGACTTTGATATCAATCTGAACAGTGTAAAATATGATGATGGCCTTGTTGCAACAACAATGAATGCGGCGTTGAAATTGTCAGGCCCCATCGCGCGCGGAGGCGTCGTCAGTGGTTCTGTTACTATTGACCAAGCCAATATCAGCATACCTGAAAATTTGCCAAATGCGGTTTCGCCGGTTGATGTGACCCACAAGGCTGCCTCCAGCCTGGTGAACAGGCAAGCTCAGGAATTGGCGCCAGCCAGCAGTGATGGCGGCTCAGGATCTTCAATTCGATTGAACATCGATGTAAATGCACCTCGACGGATCTATGTTCGTGGACGTGGGTTGGATGCAGAACTCGGCGGTCGCATCAAGATTGGTGGTACAACGTCAAACCCTAATGTGACCGGGCAAATCGGCCTGCAACGGGGTAAATTGGAGCTGCTCACCAAACGATTCGATTTTGACACCGGGCAGGTTGCGTTCGCTGGCCCTCTTGATCCCACGTTGAACTTTAGAGCAAACACGCGAGATGGCAGTTCCATCTATTCCATACTGGTGCAGGGTTACGCGTCGGAGCCGGAGTTTTTATTCAGCTCGTCACCGTCACTTCCACAGGACGAAATCATCGCCAACATATTCTTTGGTAAAAGCTTGAGCAGCCTTTCGGCCCTGCAAATTGCACAATTGGCGAATGCGATTGCCACCTTGAACGGTTCGAACTCAGGTCCCGGCCTGCTGGATCGATTGCGCGACCTGGCTGGCGTTGACAATATCGATGTTAAATCGAACGAAACTGGTGGTACGGTGGTTGGCATTGGCGGATATCTCAATGATCGAACCTATGTGAACGTGGAAAAAGGTTCAGGGGCCGAAGACGACAAAATCACCATTGATCTAGAGATTACGGATAGTCTGAAGGCCCGAGGCGAGACTTCTGGCGACGGCAATACAAAAGCTGGCATTTTCTTTGAACAAGATTATTGATCTGCATGTTTTGGAACGAGAAAGCTCGCCATGAGGATCATTGAAAACATCATTTCAGATCGCGGTTCGAAATACGCAGTCTCCGGTGCTGAATGTCATTCCGCAGCGGACGCAAAAATCCTTCTCAAGGCTTTGAAGAAAAATAAGAAATTTGCCAAAGCGACCCACAATAGTTGGGGTGTTTTATGCACCGATGGCGGCATAAAGAATGATGATGGCGAAAGCGGTGCGGGCATGATTATTTTGCGCATGTTGGAACGTGAAAAGGTCAACAATCATCTGGTGGTTGTAACACGCTGGTATGGCGGGAAACATTTGGGCGGCGACCGGTTCCGTCATGTACAAGAAGCTGTGCGTATCTATTTGGCTGAAATGTAGTTATTGCTTGCGCGCCACAATGAGCATTGACTCCTAAAGTATAAATAAAATTTAGACTTCAAATTTTAGGCACTTGCAAAACAATCCTAAATGTCATTAGTATTTATGTATACGTACTAATATATACGTATCAGAATATGTATTATATTGAATAAATATTTTAGTTGTACTTAAATCAGGTGATGTTTTGTGTAAAACAGCTTTGGTCACCGGTGTAACCGGGCAAGACGGGTCCATTTTGGCCCAATTTCTTCTTGAAAAGGGATATCATGTTCATGGCGTGGTTCGACGGAGCTCATCGCCCAACACGACAAGGATCGACCATCTATTAAGGTGCCCGAGACAAAGTCGCTCATTCACTCTGCATCACGGGGATATGTCGGATGCGTTGAGCATAATCCAGATCGTTCAAGGCATCCAGCCAGACGAAATTTACAACTTTGCAGCGCAAAGCGATGTTGGGGTGAGTTTTGAAGTTCCCGAAAATACGGCCAACATCGTTGGACTTGGCACGATGCGGGTGTTGGAGGCCATTCGCATTTTGGGTCTCAAACACAAAACGCGGTTCTTTCAGGCGTCGTCATCTGAAATGTACGGTGACGTAAACGAAGCGCCCCAAAACGAACTGACGCCATTTCGCCCTCGTTCGCCCTATGCGATTGCAAAACTTCAAGCCTATTGGACGGTCGTGAATTATCGCGAAGCACATGGCTTACATGCATCCAATGGCATTGCCTTCAACCATGAAAGTCCGGTGCGCGGCGAAGAGTTCGTCACCCGCAAAATCACACGTGCGGTCGCTGGAATTTTGATGGGAAAACGGGACAAGTTGGACCTTGGAAACCTTGATGCGCGCCGTGACTGGGGGCATGCCGACGAATATGTTCAAGCAATGTGGTTGATGCTCCAACAAGATGAGCCTTCGGACTATGTGTTGGCGACTGGCATTACGACGTCCGTTCGTCAATTCACCGAACAAGCCTTCAGGGAGGTCGGCATTCAGCTGGCTTGGCGCGGCGAAGGCATGGAAGAGTGCGGGTACAATCGGCAAACCGGAGAATGTTTGGTGGAAATTGATCCTGCCCTATTTCGTCCAACGGAAGTAGATTTGCTGATCGGCGACGCAACAAAAGCCAATCAGAAACTGGGCTGGAAGCCGAAAAAGTCAGTCGGCCAGTTGATCCGCGAAATGGTGCGGAGCGATCTTGATGCTTTGGCCGGCACCGCTCCAAATTACCACATTGCTGCCGAATGATTTTCGACCTGCGTGGAAAGAGAGTTTGGGTGGCTGGCCACAATGGCATGGTCGGTAGTGCACTCGCGCGACGGCTGATCGATGAGCATTGTGAAATATTGACTATCGATAGAACATGCCTCGATTTGCGCGACCAAAACGCCGTGAACGCTTATGCCGCCGATACGCAGCCAAACGCCATAATAATCGTGGCAGCAAAGGTGGGAGGTATAGCAGCCAACGAGCGTTTTCCGGCCGAATTTCTCTATGATAATCTTGTGATTGGAACCAACATTGTGCAGGCAGCACATCTGGCTGACGTAAACCGATTGCTGTTTTTGGGCTCCAGTTGCGTCTATCCCAAACAAGCTGCCCAACCAATGTGCGAAACGGCGCTTCTCAGCGGCCATTTGGAGCCCACCAATCAAGCTTATGCGATTGCCAAAATTGCCGTGCTCAAACTGGTCGAAGCCTATCACAAGCAATATGGGCGCGACTACTTCACCGCAATGCCCTGCAACCTATATGGGCCGCACGATAATTATGATCTGCAAACAGCACATGTGCTGCCAGCTTTGATCAAAAAGGCGCATCTTGCAAAGCTGAACAACGAAAATTCTCTTCAGATCTGGGGCACTGGAAGGCCAAAACGCGAGTTTCTTTACGTCGATGATTGTGCTGATGCACTGGTGTTTTTGCTGAAGAATTTTCAACAAGGCGGTCACATAAATATCGGGACTGGCAAAGATATCAGCATTATGGATCTGGCTAGATTAGTTAGCGGTATCGTCGGATTTGGTGGCGAAATCACCACTGATCCGAGCATGCCCGACGGCACACCACGAAAGCGATTGAGTATTGATCGACTCACCCAACTAGGCTGGGTTGCGAAAACAAAACTCAGAGATGGTATTTTAAAAACCTATGCCTCATTCCTTGAAGAGGGAGTGTGTTGAAATGACGGACACCAAGCCGGTTGCATTGGTCACAGGTTCCTCGGGTTTTATTGGGTTTCACTGTTGTAAACGTCTGTTGGATGATGGTTTTCGTGTGGTAGGCATTGACGCCCATACCGCGCACTACGATGTGGGATTGAAACAAAGTCGATGTGCATTATTGCGCAAAAACAATCATTTCTTGTTCATCCAGCAATCAATCGAGGCGCCCGAGGCGCTAGCCGAACTGTTTGCAAAATATCGACCAGACATCGTTGTGCATCTGGCGGCTCAAGCTGGTGTTCGTCATTCGATTGAAAATCCGAGACTGCATTTGCAAAGCAATATTTGTGGCACTTTTGAGCTGCTTGAAGCCGCGAGGGAACATCCGCCTAAACATTTATTGTTGGCATCTTCATCATCGGTTTATGGGGATAATCAAGACGCCCCATGTGCTGAGGGTAGCGATACTGATCGTCAGATATCCTTTTATGCGGCGACCAAAAAGTCGGTTGAAGTAATGGCCCAGTCCTATGCGCGTCTATATGAAATACCGACCACAATTTGCCGTTTTTTTACGGTCTACGGACCATGGGGACGGCCAGATATGGCGGTTGCAAAATTCACTGACGCGATGCTGAACAACCGCCCAATTGATCTCTACAACTTTGGGGACGCAATACGGGATTTTACGTTCATAGATGATCTGGCCACCGCAATTCGGGAACTGATTGACTTGCCGCCATCCGCAGCGTTTTCCCGCGTGGTGAATATAGGTAGCTCAAATCCTGTCTCGCTGGACCAGCTTATTTGCGCAATTGAACGAGCGACGGAAACAACGGCGTTGCGTAACTTGTTGCCAAACCAAAAAGGTGACGTTTCTTCGACTTGGGCGGACACAGCCCAACTCAAGTCGCTCATCGATTATGTGCCTGATACGTCCCTTGATGCAGGCATTCGGCAATATGTTGATTGGTACAAAAGCTACTATTGTGATCGATTTGTCGCTGGACAAGAGCAATCCAAATTCTTGGATCAGCAGATTGGGTATTTACGATGAGGGTGCTCATTGTCGGTATCAATTATGCACCAGAGGAGGTGGGGATAGCTGTCTATACCAGTCAAATGGCTGAATATTTGGCTGCAATCGGGCACGAGGTGCGCGTGGTCTGTGCACAGCCCTACTACCCGAATTGGCAAACTGCTGACGGGCATCCGAAATGGCGCTGGACATCACAAGCGGAAAATGGCGTCATGGTACATCGCGTACCGATATATGTTCCTAAAAACCCAACTGCTCTAAGACGAATTCTACATCATCTGAGCTTTCTTCTGGCCAGCTTGGTCCCTGTTTTGGTCCAGTCTATGTCCTTTCGCCCAACATGCATCTTTTGTGTCGCCCCGTCGTTGCTGTCAGCAATAACCACGCGGTTTACAGCATGGTTCGTGAAGGCAAAGTCGTGGCTGCATATTCAGGATTTTGAGATAGAGGCAGCTACAGCAACTAGCATGATTTCAAGCCAATCGGCCTTGGCAAGATTTGCTGGCTGGTTTGAGAAATCAATATTGCAGCGATTTCATCGGGTCAGCGCAATTTCACCCCAAATGGTCAAAAAGCTGCATGCCAAAGGTGTTTTGCCTTCCAAATCGACGGAATTCAGAAACTGGACCGACACGTCGGAAGTATACCCATTGGATACGCCGTCAAAATTCCGAGATTTTTGGAATATCGACACTCCCAACGTTGCCCTCTATTCAGGTAGCCTCGGCCGCAAGCACGGCATCGAAATCCTAATTGAAGCCGCCCGAACGCTAAAGCATCGCGAAGACCTGACGTTTGTAATCTGTGGTGAGGGACCGTCGCGCCATGACTTAGAGTTGCGCGCTGATGGCTTGAACAACATTCAATTTTGCGACTTGCAGCCAGCCGCGGATCTGAACCAACTGCTAAATTTGGCGTCCATTCATTTGCTGCCGCAGGCCGCCGGTACAGCGGACTTAGTGCTTCCTTCGAAGTTGACCAACATGTTAGCTTCTGGTCGGCCCATAATTGCAACTGTGGATCCGGGAACCGGCATTGCAAATGAACTCAAGGACTGTGGGTTGATCTCAAAGCCGGGGGACGCGTTGGCGCTTGCTCATGCAATTGAAAAGCTCCTTGATCAACCAGAAATTTGCGATGAGATTGGCAGAAACGCAAGAATACGTGCGTCTGAGAGTTGGTGCAAGCCAAACATACTGAAGCGGTTTGAAACTGAGTTGGAACACCTATGTTCCAATTGAACCAAATCCAACTCACGACTAAATGGTTCAATTTAGCTCTATTAGCTTTCGGACTTTTGCTCGGGCAGGGCGCTATTTTTGTGGCGAACTCTTGGTTAGTTGCGCAAGACCGACTGGTGGAATTAGCAACGTTTGGAACCCACTTTTCATTCGCAATTTTGGCACTCCTGCTCGTTGATGGCGGCTGTACGGTTGTTGTGGCCCGCAAGATTGCGTTGGCACAGAGCGACAAATCAAAACGGCAAGAATTTGCCGAAATGTTTTACTCGTCTACAATCATTCGAATTACGTATTGCATTTTGTTGTTCAGCGCGATGCTGGTGTATTTTGTCGCAAGCGACTGGGTCTTTTCCAAGGCATTTGTGGTTTGCGTTGCGCCAGCGTTTTTGATTTGGACCTTCAACCTCACGGGCCTGTTGGACGGCTTGCGGCTGAGCGGCGCTAGTGGATTTGCCGCAGCGTCGCCCTACGTTACAACCGCACTCGCATTCCCTTTCGCGCTTGAATTGCCTGAAACGTCTCAAGGCATTTTGTTGGGCGCGGCATTCTCGATAGGGTGCTTCATCGCGGTGGTTGCGCAGCACATTGTTGCCCGACGCGTCGGCATGAAGTACAAGCGACGAACAATCTCACGGCCAGCTTTAAAGAAGATGTTTTCTGACTCTTTTGCAGCGCTGATGACACTGTTGCCGGGACAAGTTTATTTCCGCCTACAGCTTATCATTTGCTTTGCGGTTTTAGGGAGCGGGCCTGCTGGAGTGCTCATCTACGTAAAGCAAATCGTCACAGGTTTTCTATTGTTATCTGGCTTGATAAAGCGCGTGGAGTTTCCCGGTTTGGTTCGAACAACGATTTCGAATGATCGAACAAGCCCGCTAGATATGATTGCAGCACAAAGGCTGAGCCTAATGGCCGCTTTCGGTTTTGCTGCCATCGCGGCATTGGCAGGATTTTACGTAGCGCAAGCAGAGCTGTCACGTATCGGAGAACTCGTATCAAAATTCGCAATTTTGATATTGTCAGGTGCGCTTTCGCTTCTGTTGGTTCAAATTTTGTCAGCCTTCGGCATGTTCAAACTTGCAGCCATTCTAACCCTTTGCGCAACTCTAATGGGTTTGGCCGTCACAATCATATTTGTTGGGCATTGGGGGCTGCACGCCATTATAGTTGCCGATCTCACTGCCAATATGCTGGTGATCGTCGCTGCTTGCATCCTTATCTCAAGAGCCGCCTCCCTGTCTGGCGCCGAGCGAGGGCAGGCAGCATGACGTTGTTTCATCTGTTCATCCTGACCGCGTTGCTTAGTGTCATTTTCATCCCTAAGGCGACTTTATATGGGCGTGTATTGTTGCTTTTCGCTGCTGGCAACAACTGGATATTTGCTCAATCATTAGCCACGGACCAAATCGAGTTGCTTGGTTCGATTGTGCTTTACATCAACGACCAACCAATTTGGAACGGTCCCGAGGTGATAACCGGCGCAATGCTGTTGGCGTTGGGCCTATACGCTTCGTTCTCAAATAGAAGCACGGTTTCGCCGAATTCCAATTTGGATATCGAATTGCCGCCTTGGATTGCGCGGTCAGTTCTGGCGCTTTGCCTCATCGCGACGGCGCTTTTCACCTCTAAACTCGGGTGGGAGTCGCTGTTCGGATACGCCAATTATGGTTCCATCAAAGATTACAACGCCCTGTTTGATGACGACAAAGTCAGCAAGTTGATCGCGACTTCCTATCGTGTTGCGACAATTCTCCTCATCGTGCTGGCGACAAACAGCCTGTTGTCAGCAAACAAAGCGTTCTTTTGGTTCGCTCTGCCAGCTATTCTGTTTGCCGGCGCAATTGGCCTTGTTGAGGCCAGTCGAATTGTCGGCGTCTATTTCGGCGTGGCGTCAATTGCGTTGCTGGTGGCACGGAAACCAATTGCCGCTTCAATGCTCGCCGTTTGCGCAATCGTCCCAATTTCCTATGTGTTAGAAGCACGCGCCCATCCGGAACTGGGCTTGGGATTTATCGTCCGACAACTGATCAGCTCATTCGAAGGTGGTCTTCAGCTACAAAAAATCGCGGCGAATGTGTCGGCGGGTTTGGTGGTCACCTCAGCTTCCGTTCAGTCTGCCGTGCCAGATAATTACGACACGATCTTCAAACTGCTTTCATTTATGCCCACCATTGATGCGGTCGATGGTTTCCAATCTGTCAAACATGTAAACGAACAACGGGTTCTCCAGCACGTGCCGTTCAACGCCTTTGGGGAAGCTTGGGGTTTTGGGCCGTATTATTTTGCGCTGTTCTGGGGTGTCGTGTTCGTGGCGTCGCAATCTGTTTTCAAGTCCATGCAATATGGCCCAACAGCCTATCTTGTAGTGATGGCAATATTTTTGTTGGCTCTGTTCTTTGCTTCACAATATCCTATCCGCAATTGCCTGCGGTATTTCTATCTCGCAATTGCATTTGGTTATTTCTTCGAATGGCACGCCCGTCGCTCATCACCAGCTTTGTCGGTGGCCTAATATGCGGGTTGCACACATCACACCATCATTATCGCGCAGTGCTGGTGGGCTGTATTTCTCGGTATCTGGGCTGGCCAACGCACTGCAAAGAAGCGGGGTTGAAACGCTGGTTGTCGGTGGAAAAGATCGGCACTTTGATACTGACAAACATGTTTGGGGAAATGTCACGCTCCACACCCATGAGCGTTGGGCTGGGGCATGGAGCTTCGATGTTTCGACTATTGTAAATTTGATGAAATACAAACCAGATTTGGTCCACATTCATGGAATCTGGGGCGCAACGAGCGCCATCGGACGGCTTACACAGATGCTGGGGATCCCGATCGTTGTTTCTCCCCGCGGCATGTTGGACAAATTTATCGTGGCGCGGCGCCCGAATTTAAAGCGGCTTCATGCTTTTCTTTTCGAAAGGCCCCTGATGAAACACGCATATTTGCACGCACTTTGCGAAGCAGAGCAACAGGCAATTTCGACGTTTCTGAGTGGTGCAGAAGACCGATGTTTTGTGGTCCCTAACGGCGTAGACGCGGTTGAGGAAACAGCCGGTGTCCTAAAGGCTGAAAGTGCGATTTATCTGGGGCGACTACATGAGAAAAAGCAGGTTCTTGAACTGATCAATAACTGGCCACAAGCGGCTGACATCAACATCCCGCTGACTATTGGTGGTTGGGGAGACGCCCAATATGAAGGTGCGGTAAAACACTTGGCCGCAGCCCACGACAACGTTGAATTTATCGGCCCCCTCTATGGAGCGGAGAAGGCTAACGCATTGGCGTCCTCTCGATATTTTGTTTTGCCCTCGCAAAGTGAAGGCCTCCCGATGGCCGTGCTGCAATCACTGCAATATGGCTGCGTCCCACTGATCACCGACCATTGCAACTTGCCTGAGCTTCTTAAGCACAAGGTTGCGACACGTTTGGAGTTTGATTTTTCAAACCTATCATTCATTTTGAAGGCGCAATCGAGCAGCGCATGTGATGAAAAGGCCGCGCAAATTCAATCGAGTAAAGAGTTTTCCAAAAACTATGCTTGGCCAGGCATCGTTGAAAAAATGATCGATCAATATGAGCGAATATTGGCCAAGCCGACGGCAAGTGCTGCAAGAGGGCAGGCGATTGAAAGCTGAACAGAACATCTTCACCGGCAAGCCCAGTTTTCCGATTTCGCATCGAATGGAGCGACTGATTTTCTGTGTCGTGTGGGCTCTAATTGCGCGATGGACACCGCCCAACCTGCACAGATGGCGTGCTTTTTTGTTGAACCGGTTTGGTGCCAAAGTTCATCCAACCGCACGCATCT
Organism: Maritalea sp. YIW29; assembly: GCF_057219265.1. NCBI lineage: Bacteria > Pseudomonadati > Pseudomonadota > Alphaproteobacteria > Hyphomicrobiales > Devosiaceae > Maritalea > Maritalea sp. YIW29. Next base: position 1,582,557 of record NZ_JBXVVF010000001.1, on the reverse strand, counting down.
ACTCTTCAGCCAGTATCTGGTTGCCTCGAAATCTTGAAGTGGGCGCTAATTCAATTATCGGCCCAAACGTAAACTGTTACACCATGGCAAAAATTGAAATTGGCAAATATGTAGTCGTGTCTCAAGGCGCGCAACTATGCACTGGAAGTCATGACATCACGGACCCGAATTTTAGTTTGCAAATGTCACCGATCAAAATTGACGACCGCGCTTGGGTTGCAGCACAGAGTTTCGTCGGCCCCGGCGTTTCAATCGGAGCCGAAGTCATTTTGGGCGCGCGCAGTGTAGCATTTTCAACTTTGACCGCGGGCGGGGTCTATGTTGGCAACCCCGCCAAATGGATCAAAAAACGAGAATTGCGTTAGGTTCAACCCTATTGAACCCATTGTCGTATTTCGCCGTTCAACCACTCGGCGAGTGTACGATGACCCGCAGTGTTTGGGTGCACGCTGTCATCCTTGGCATAGTTCAGACCTTGTGGGTCGAAAAACCTAAATCCCGGTCGTGCATCAATTGCCGCGATGATGGCAGATTTTGTTGTCGCATAATCAACTGAAACCGATGCCGGCGCTGCACCATCCCATGGGCCAGTCACCGCAATAAGCGTGTTCGGGTTGGCGGTTCGCATCAACTCGAAACATGTTTGTGCCTCGGTTTGGGCATCTCCTAGGCCAATATCGTTCAACCCCATCGCGACTATAATCACATCCCATGGTCCATGATTGTTTATGTCGCCCAAACGTTCGCTTAGCTTGTATCGTGATCCACCTTGAGTGTTCAAATATCCGGAACCACCAACGCCCGATGCCCAGCAATCTGCAATGCCCAGCAGATCCCCGAGAACGGGCACAAATCCATCCCCAAAATGGGATGCCCCTTGGGCACCCACGATGCTGTCTCCGACAACAATCATTCGCTTTGCGGCAGCTTCGGGTTTTGTGCCAAACGATCCGGCGCTGTTTGTTAGAATGCGCCGAACACCTTGGCCATTTTGTAATTCAATTGAGACATGGCGTGTCGCAACGCTGCCGAAATCCAGCATGATATAGTTGGAGCCAGTGCCCGAAGAGTTGGCGGGTAATGTGCCAACCAAATCGACATAGTGCCCGTCTATGATGAAACGGTAGGGCTCGTTAGACCCAAGAACATAAAATGCAATGGCATTTGAAGTCACATTTACCGACAACTTTGAGCTGGATTTTCCGCGTTGCGAGCTGTTCAAACTCGCCTGCTCGGGCCGCTGAAATGACCCCGCTGCAATGGTAGGAGAACCACCCTCAATACGTACATGTTGATGGACGAGCGTCGTGTTGTCGAACTGGATAAATACCGGAAAGCTACCCAACATGTCACCATTACTGGTCGTGATTGTTGGCGCGTTGCTCGCAATGGCCCGTACATGTGGCCCGTCACCTGTTGGGTATGTTGCAAAATGAGTATGCAGCGCAGTGCGATGTTGTTCCCATTTCTGGCTTATCGCTAGATAGGGGGGCGGGCTAGCCGATTGTGGGTTCAGTCCCAAACCGATCATTAGGATAGGCCCAAAATTGAGCTGGCGGTGGTCGCTGTTTTCACTTTACGGACACGAACCGGCAAGAGTGCGCCACTTGGCACATTCTCAAAACTCACCTCGTCGCCATTTGCCATTTGAACGCTAAGGTCGCCGCCAATCCCGACATAAAGGGCACGGCTTACCTCTGCGATATCGTCAGCATCGTTGGGCGTGACGGCGAATGCACGCGAAGCCGGGTCATTTGTGCTGGTACTAAGGCTTTCAAAACGGTCAAGCATATCTGGTCCAATGTTGTTGTGTAATGCACAAATTATGGGTCATGGCGGATGAAGGGGGATAAGTTTTCTGTTCTAGAACATGCTTTGCTATCACTTTTGCCCATGCCAAAATTGCGGATTTGTCATGGGCGTGTATTGTTCTCCCAGTAGGAAAACACTTAGACAAATGCAAGTTCATAACAACGCAAAGCTGAAACGGTAATTTCACAATGAGTAAAAAAATAACAGTTGTTGGAATGGGTTACGTTGGGCTGGCAAATGCAATTCTATTGGCACAGCATAACGAAGTTGTTGCGCTTGATATTTCTGAACAACGTATTGAACAAATCAACGCAAAAATTAGCCCGATCAATGACCGTGAAGTCGAGGATTACTTGCAGAACAAGCGGCTAAATCTGCACGCAACGCAAGATCGGGAAACGGCATTTGATTGTACGGAATTTGTGATTATTTCCACGCCTACGAATTACGACCCGGTTTCGAATACATTTGATACACGATCTGTTGAGCAAGTTATCGGCGACGTGATCAAAGCCAATCCAAGTGCTATTATGGTGATAAAATCAACGGTGCCTGTGGGCTTTACTGAAAAAGTATCTCTAAAACTCAACTCAAAGAATATCATTTTCTCGCCCGAATTTTTGCGCGAGGGTAAAGCTCTTTTTGATAATTTACATCCCTCTAGGATTGTTGTGGGCGAAACGTCTGAACGCGCTAGAACATTTGCACAGCTGCTTGCCGATGGGGCCATCAAATCTCCCATTCCGATGGTGTTTTCGACGTCCCGTGAGGCGGAAGCGATCAAACTATTCGCCAACACGTATCTCGCCATGCGCATCGCTTACATGAACGAGCTAGATAGCTACGCCATGGCCCGCGGCCTTGATAGCAAAGTCATTATCGAAGGCATTGGCCATGACCCAAGGATTGGTATGCACTATAACAATCCGTCGTTTGGTTATGGCGGATATTGCCTGCCAAAAGACACGCGCCAGCTCATGGCTAACTATGCGGATGTCCCGCAAAACATGATCAAAGCCATCGTCGAAGCAAATGTAACGCGCAAAGATTTTATTGCCGAACAGATTTTGGCGAAAAACCCGTCTGTCGTTGGTATTTATCGACTGACCATGAAGGCGGGGGCGGATAATTTCAGGGATAGTTCAGTGCAAGGCATCATGAAGCGGCTCAAGGCAAAAGGCATTGAGATCATTGTTTATGAACCGAACCTTGATGATACGCATTTTTACAATTCACGCGTGGAAAATGACTTCGCAAAGTTCAAAACAGATGTAGATTTGATTGTCGGCAACCGCATCGACGAGACCCTTGATGATGTGCGACATAAGGTTTTCACCAGAGACATATTTGGGTCAGATCAGTAAGGCCTGAACGCCACATTGCCCTCGCCGGCAATGCTGAAATATAATTGGGCCTATCCAAAGTTTGGATAGGTGATTATACTCATTTGCATACTTTATTGTGTTTTTTTATTCAATTGCCGGTGACTTAGTGAACCAACCAACAGCCGAACTCCGCGCGGTAATAGCTTTGCTGAAACGCAAGGCAAAACCAATTCTTGTTATCTACATTTCGGCCATGTCACTCGTGTTCTTGGTCGTCAATTTCATTCCGCCGATTTATTCGGCAAAAGCGAAGCTGCTGGTTGATATTGATGGACAACGATTGATTGATCCAGAGGCCGAACCTTTGGCATTTGGCTTGGTTAGCGGCATAATTGATAGCGAAGTGGAGTTGTTGAAATCCACGCCGATTTATGAGGAAGTTGCTCGTACTTTGCCAGATGAGCAACGCGCGGAGTTTGAAGAAAATCGAGCCACATTCTCTGGGTCGGCGTCGGATGAGGGCAATTCTGACAATTCAGTTGTTCGGCGACTAATGGATGCCGTGTTGGTCAAGCGTCGCGGCCGAACATTCATCATCGAATTAACGGCCAAGTCAACTGACCCAAAAACGGCAACCGAAATCGTCAACCGTATGGCGCAATTGCATATTGAACGGCGCATGCAGCAACGCGTTCAAGCCGTATTGCAGGCCCAGACACTACTTGAAGAGCAAGTTGATCAGGCCAAAGATATTTTGGTGTATTCAGAGCATAAGTTGAGTGACTTTGTCATTGAAAATCTCGCCGAGATCTCAGCGCAAACGGGTGATTCAAAACTAGCAGAATTCAATTCATTTTTGTCTGATTTGAAGGGTCGAGAACAATGGGCTGGTTCTCGGGTTAAACGGATTGACGGGTTCGATATTTCATCTGACTGGGGTGAGTTTGCTAGCGAGATGGGCATTGTTGATTTGGAGGCGTTAGCGCGTCAGCGAGAAGAACTGTCGGCCCGCGCGGCCTTAGGTGCAGATCAAGAAGGACTCGTAAAAATACAGTCTGACCTCGACATGCTCAAAGCAGGTTTTTCACGCTTGCTTGAAGTAGAACGCGCCACAACCAATCGTTATCTGAGGGAGCTGGCCGACCAAAAGGATGCGGCGGTCGCTCAGGTCCGCAACCAGCTTAGCCAAGTCAGTTTGCCGTCTTCGATCATCTCAAGATTTTATCAGGCGAAAACAGAAACCGATGCCGCAAGAAAGCACTATGAGGCTTTGGTTAAACGCGCGTCGAGCATGGATCGGCATATAGCGGCGCAAGTGCCCAACTTGCGTATTGCCGCACTCGCGACACGTCCCACAATTGCCGATTTTCCGAGTTCTACTTCAATCATGTCGGCCGCAGCCATCATTCTGCTCGGCCTGATCATCTTGATTGCCTATTATCATGATCGATTTTTCGGCGGCGTGAACACTGAAGATCAGCTGAGCGGATTAATGGGCACACAAATAAGCGCAGCGATCCCAAAAATATCTTTGCCTCAAATTAGTACGGGACAAAACCACAACGCTGCCTCGCTCATTCATGCGATGAAGGAGGCAGAGTTTGCAGAAGCTATCCGCCGTCTTAGGTTGGGTTTGGAAACCAATTTGTCGTGGCAAAAACAACATCAGCAACCCGACGATTATGTCGGCAAGATTGTGTTGGTAACGTCCAGTGTTGAGGGCGAAGGGAAGTCGCTAATATCCGCCGCGCTTGCGAAAACTATTGCGAGTCTGGGGGCAAACACATTGCTCATAGATGGAGATCTCCGCAAACCATCGCTGCATAATTTGATGGGTTTAAAAAGCAATCAAGGACTGACGAATTTTCTAATATCCCCAACTGATGTCAGTTCCTTGACAACGGCTTTTCACAATCGTGTTGATCCCAACTTAGATGTGTTGGTTGGCCAAGGTGCGGCGTGCCCGAACACGGATAATCTTTTGTCGGGACCAGGGTTGGAAAAGCTACTTGTTAGCGTTTCAATGCGCTATGACTTTGTGATTATCGACACACCGCCATTATTGCCGGTTGTAGATACGAATTATTTTCTCAAATATGCGGATGCAGCGATTTATGCGGTGAAATCCGGAAAAGCAGATCAATCCGAGGTTCAAAAAGCGCATCAGATTTTGGATCAGTACAAACATTTGTCGGTTTTGCCTGTACTCAATGGCGCAGATCGGCCGTCAAAATCATACTCGGCAAACTACAAAACACAATATGCAGGCTGATGTCGTGAAATTGACAATTTGCCGATGGTGAAATCCGCGAAGATGAATTTGCCAATAAGTAGAATTGCGGGTAGTGTTAATGAATAATTAACTTTTATTTTTTGCAATTTGGCTTTTTTATGAGCGTTGATTTTCTCAGTGAACATCTTGTCCGCTACAAGCAGGTTTCGGCCGTCTCAAAGGGTGGTTTTGGCGGAAACGTCCGGCAATTTTCAAAGCGTTGTATGGATGTCATTGGTGCGTCGAGCGGGCTGTTATTGCTGCCAATCTTCGCTCTCACAGCGATCGCAATTAAGCTAGATTCTGCAGGACCTGTTTTGTTTCAACAACGCAGAATTGGCCGAAATGGCAAGCTAATTACGATTTTCAAGTTTCGCACAATGTATCACGAACAGCAGGATCGATTGGGCCAAAAGCAAGCTAGGCGTAATGATCCCCGCGTCACGACGGTCGGCCGTTTCCTTCGTCGCACAAACATCGATGAGCTGCCTCAACTTTGGAATGTGTTCATCGGCGAAATGTCATTGGTTGGGCCTCGATGCCATGTTCCAAACATGCGCGTTGTCGACAAGCCATTTGAAGAAATTGCGCCCGAATATCACAAAAGGCACGATGTTTTGCCCGGGATAACCGGGCTGGCGCAGGTCAGGGGCTTGCGCGGGCCAACGCTCAATTATGCAATTGCGCGCCGGCGAATTGAGTCCGATTTAGAATATATTCAAAATCAAAACTTGGTCTTAGACATAAAAATTTTATGCCAGACGATTTGGCAGGAATGTTGCCGCTGTAGTGGGACTTAACTGGCATGAACGCTCAAAATTTACATCCACCGGGGCAGCGACAAAGTCACTTGAAGCCCATTTGGAGTTTGGACGAAACCTATTTCGCCACCATGGTTTTTCACGACAGAATTTGTGATTGTTAGCCCTAGACCAGTGCCTTTTACCAGTTTTGCATTGTCGCCGCGCATAAATGGCTCCACCAGTTTTTCTGGACTGCTGAAGGACGCGTGAGAGCCGCGGTCGGTCACCGTAATCTCGAACCGCTCGGCCGTTGCCGACAACGAAACCTTGGCTTCCTCGCCATATTTCAACGCATTTTCGATCAGGTTTGTAATGGCACGACGAATTGCATTTGGCCGACATTTGCACAAAATCCGCTGATGGTCTCGCACAAGAATGCGGGTGCTTTCGCTGGTTTGACTAAAGAGGTTGCCTAACCTTTCCAAATTAACAGCCTCCGGCACTTCCAGACTTACCGGTTGCCCAAGGTCCTGATAATCATCAACAATCGCCTCAACCAATGAACGCATTGAGATTTTGCGCGGTTCTTCTTGGTCCATTTCGTGGCGGGTATAACTTAGCACACCGTCGATCATGTCAGTCATCTGGTCAATATCGCGGTCGAGCTTTGTTTTGAGTTCCTCGTCCTCAATAAGAGCTGTTCGCAATTTCAGCCGTGTTGCCGGTGTGCCCAAGTCATGTGAAATGCCGGACAGAAGAAGCGCTCGCTGCTCAAGTCGTTGACGCTCTCGCGCAAAAAACGCATTCACTGCCGCCGTTAGGTGCTTAATCTCGCTTGTGCCATGTTCTGGAATTTCATCGATGATACCGCTATTGGCCGCGGTGCGTATATCATTCGCCAAGCGCTCAAGCATCTGTGAAAATCCATTGGCGACACTGAAGAATATACCAAGAGCAACAGCAGCCAGCAACAATGCCAGCAACCGTAAATCTGCTGGGTGCGACTCACACTCCCAAATCGAGGGCGCTTGAACTTTCAACCAATCAGTTGGACCCACCTCTACAAACACCGTCGCGTCCGAACATAGACGGGCAATACTTCTTGAAAGTTCGCCAAACTGAAACGCCAGGCCGTTGTTTGTGGCTTGAATGCTTGAAACCGAATATTTGAATTGCGGAGAAAAAACTCGAACAGCCATGCTATCTCCACTAGACGTTATGGAGGCAGATTGCCGACGAAAAGTCAGGCTGGTTTCATAAATTGAAGAATTGGGCACATCAAATATTAGTTTTGTCACGCCTTGGTCGACGCGATTTTGCGGACGAACCAGTGCAACCCTAAAAATATCAGAGCGGATATCAAGACTTGGCTGGCTGTTGATCTCAGAGATTAAGCCGAAAAGTGAAACACCAGCGTTGAAGGCTTTATCTAAATGCGACTGCCACGAGCTGTTTGATCGCTCCCACATTACAGCGGCAAATAGGCCATTGCAGAATGCGAAGAGCAACATGACGACCGAAATTGTTGTGGCGGAAGTTGCCCAACGAAACTTGGATGGATTTGAGCGATTTGTGTTGCTCATTCGACGGTCACGTTCGCACAAAGTTGGTAACCCATGCCACGCATTGTTCGGATCAATTTGGGCGATTTGGCATTTACTTCAATTTTTTGCCTTAAGCGTCCCACCAGCACGTCAATTGCTCGACTTTGTTGGGCATTTAATGGCTTTTCTTCAGTGTCCTTGTCTTCCAAAACACTTGCAATCTCCTCCCTCGCGAGCGGAATTTGCGAGTTCGCCAACAGTACTTTGAGCAGTGCAGTTTCTCGTTTTGAAAGCATAACTTCTACATTATCGATCCCAATCAGCACTTCTCGGTCGCCGCGAAATACCCAGCGATCAAAACTGTATGTTTGCGTGTCTCGCCGATGGGATAGAGATGAGGCGCGGCGTGTTCGGCGAACGACGGCACGCACGCGCGCCAGCAACAAGCTCGGGTTAAATGGCTTGGCGATATAGTCGTCACCCCCCATTTGATAACCAGTTAATCGGTGATGGTCTGCAGACAAAGCCGAAAGAAAGATTATGGGAACGTCATTGTCTTTTCTAAGTTGTTTACAAACGTCAAACCCAGATTCTTCGCCAAGCATTACGTCTAGAAAAATCAAATCAACGCGGCGCTGGGCAACAATATTCATAGCCGCTTGTGTGGTGTGCGCAGATTCGACTGCATAACCTTCGCGGGTCAAATATTGTTTGAGCATGGCGCAAACGTCGGGATCGTCGTCGATGACCAAAATGCGTCTAATGGCCATGTGCACTCCTACTTGAATTCATTTTGTGGATATTGAGTAACAAACTGTAACAAGCCAAGGCCCAATGTAACAGAGCGTAACATTTCTCCCGAAAAACAAGGCCGAAGTACGTATTCGCACGCGATTTCATATTGAACTACCGTCCGCCAAGATTTCTTTTACTTCTAACTTCGCAGACAAGAGTCGGCGGGGTACAATCAAATTTTCTCGGGAGGGGAATGTAATGAAAAAATCAGTTCTTTTAACCAGTGTTTTGGCGCTTAGCCTTACAGCATCGGCTGCAAAAGCTGACCCACAAGCAGAAGTGCTGCATTGGTGGACATCTGGCGGCGAAGCTGCAGCAGTTAAAGTGTTGAAGGACGAGTTCGCTTCAAACGGCGGTACTTGGACCGATATGCCAGTTGCTGGCGGCGGCGGTGATGCTGCGATGACTGCATTGCGCGCTCGTGTATTGTCAGGCAACGCACCATCAGCTGTTCAGCTAAAAGGCCCTTCAATTCAAGAATGGTATGAAGAAGGCGCAATCGGCAATATCGACGAAGTTGCCAAAGCGGAAAACTGGGATGCATTGTTGCCTGCAGCAATTGCGGATCACATGAAATGTGACGGTGCTTATTGTGCGGCTCCAGTTAATGTACACCGGATCGACTGGATTTGGGGCAACTCAAAGGTTCTAGCTGACGCAGGAATCGATGCGCCAACGACTTGGGCTGAATTCAATGCGGCTGCCGAAAAACTACAAGGCATGGGCATCATTCCATTGGCACACGGTGGTCAAGCTTGGCAGGATGCAACCGTATTTGAAGCAGTAGCTGTTGGTCTTGGTGGTCCAGAATTCTACCGTAAGGCATTCATCGAACTCGACATGGAAACATTGAAGTCCGATCAAATGAAAGCTGTTTTCGATCAAATGCGCACAATGCGCGGTTACGTTGATGACAACTTCTCTGGACGCGATTGGAACCTTGCAACCGCAATGGTGATCAATGGTGAGGCGGCCTTCCAAATCATGGGTGACTGGGCCAAAGGCGAATTTATCAATGCCGGCAAAGTGCCAGGTAAAGACTTCACATGTACATCACCATCCGCTGGTGCGTACCTTTACAACGTCGACAGCTTTGCATTCTTCAACGTTGAGGGCGAAGATAACCTTGCCGGCCAGCAATTGCTTGCCAAATTGGTTATGGGCGGCAATTTCCAAAAAGTGTTTAACTTGAACAAAGGTTCAGTTCCTGCACGTCTTGATGTTCCTATGGATGAATTTGAATTCTGTGGTCGTCAGTCAAATGCAGACTTGAACACAGCAATTGACCAAGGTTTCTTGTTGCCAAGTTATGCCCATGGCATGGCATTGCGCGGTGCGCAAGCAGGTGCGATCACAGACGTGATTACAGCTCACTTCAACTCAGACATGAGTTCAGAAGACGCTGTTGCTGCATTGGCTCAAGCAGTGGCAAACTCACTATAATCGTTCACTGAAACTTTTCACCCACACGGAAAATTCTATTCGTGTGGGTGAGTTATTGGAGCAATCAAATGACCGATTGGCTTGAAAAACACGCGCCCAAGATGGTGTTGGCGCCAAGCTTCATTGCTATACTTGTTTTTGTGTATGGGTTTATCGGATGGACAGCTTATGTGTCCTTCACCCGATCAAAACTTTTGCCAAAATATGACCTTAAGGGCACCATTCAATATGAACGACTTGCTGACTCACCACGTTTTGAAGTCGCTCTCACTAATCTAGCAATATTCGGCATTCTATTTATTCTATTTGCGACTTTGATCGGGTTGGCATTGGCCATCCTTTTGGATCAAAAAATTCGCACCGAAGGCCCGCTAAGAACGATCTATCTCTATCCGATGGCGCTTAGCTTTATTGTTACTGGTACGGCTTGGAAATGGATACTCAATCCCGGCTTGGGCATTGAATCTGTGATGCATGATTTGGGCTGGACCGACTTTGCTTTTAATTGGTTAGTCGATCCAAATTTAGCGATTTACACCGTCGTAATTGCTGGCGTTTGGCAATCATCTGGATTTGTGATGGCTCTGTTTTTAGCAGGTCTGCGCTCAGTCGATAATGAGGTGATCCGGGCGGCCATGGTCGACGGGGTTTCAACACCGCGCATCTATATGAGCATCATCATTCCATCGATGGCACCGATCTTCTTATCCGCGTTCATCGTGTTGTCGCACCTTGCGATCAAGAGCTTCGATCTTGTTATCGCTTTGACGGGCGGCGGCCCTGGCTACGCTACGGACATGCCCGCGACATTTATGTACGCAATGGCGTTCTCTCGCGGCGATATCGGCCAAGCTGCTTCTTCTGCAACCGTCATGATGGTTATCGTAACTGCGATCATCGTCCCTTATCTTTACTCCGAACTGAGGCCGCGTCATGACTGATATTTCCATGAATAATGCTCAGCTAGAGAAAAACGCCGCGCGCTCGCGCTTGGCAAAACGAATTGCTCTGCGGTTTGGCCTTTACGCCCTTCTGTTGGTGTTCGCACTATACTATTTGATGCCGCTTTTCGTCATGTTGACCACATCGCTTAAAAGCCTTGATGAAATTCGCTCAGGCTCGTTGCTTTCTTTGCCGCGAGAAGTTGATTTTTCCTCATGGGCAACAGCTTGGTCTAGCGCGTGTACTGGTATTCAATGTGAAGGACTACGTCCGTTCTTCTGGAACTCCGTTCTGCTGTCAGTTCCGGCCGTGTTTCTTTCGACATTGCTTGGCGCAGTGAATGGATATGTGCTCGCACAATGGCGCTTTAAAGGCTCAAACATCCTGTTTGCAGTCATGCTATTTGGGTGCTTCATTCCATTCCAAGTGGTCATATTGCCGATGGCAATCATGCTTGGAAAATTTAAACTTGCGGGTTCTATTGGCGGATTGGTTTTGGTGCACGTCGTGTACGGAATTGGATTTACCACACTGTTCTTCCGCAACTTCTACGTAACTGTTCCTCAAGAACTGGTGAAAGCTGCCAAAGTCGACGGTGCTGGTTTTTTCCGGATTTTCTTTTCGATCTTTTTGCCCATCTCGCCACCAATTATTGTGGTGACGGTGATCTGGCAATTCACTCAAATCTGGAATGACTTCTTGTTTGGCGTTTCGTTTAGCCAGGCGGGTACTCAGCCAATTACTGTTGCATTGAACAACATCGTAAACTCCACAACTGGCGTCAAAGAATACAATGTCGATATGGCTGCCGCGATTATCGCCGCACTGCCAACGCTCATCGTATATGTCGTTGCTGGTAAGTATTTTATCCGCGGTTTAACCGCCGGTTCTGTGAAGGGATAATCAAATGACAGATACCACACAACCGATTTTGTCTATCGAAAATCTCGATAAGAACTACGGCAATGTAAAAATTCTAAAAGACATTGGTGTTTCGATTGAACCCGGCGAATTTCTGGTTTTGGTTGGCCCATCTGGTTGCGGCAAATCCACTTTGCTCAACTGTATTGCAGGATTGGAAGCATCAACAGGCGGTACCATCAATATCGGTGGACGTTCTATGAACGGCGTTGCGCCAAAGGACCGCGATATCGCGATGGTTTTCCAGTCCTATGCGCTTTATCCGACTATGACTGTAGGCAAAAACATCACTTTCGGCATGAAGGTGAGGGGCACGCCAGAGGCAGAGCAACAAGCTAAGCTCGATGAAGTTGCAAAACTGCTTCAAATCGATCATTTGCTCGACAGAAAGCCCTCTCAACTTTCCGGCGGACAACGCCAACGGGTAGCGATGGGTCGCGCATTGGTTCGGGATCCGCTCTTGTTCTTGTTTGATGAGCCATTGTCGAACCTTGATGCAAAACTTCGAGTTGAAATGCGTACCGAGATCAAACGCTTGCACCAAACACTAGGCGCGTCGATTGTATATGTTACGCACGATCAAATCGAAGCGATGACATTGGCAACTAAGATTGTTGTGATGAAGGACGGTGTAATTCAGCAAGCTGGCACGCCGAACGAAATCTACAATAGCCCTGCCAACATGTTTGTTGCCGATTTCATGGGTTCTCCTTCCATGAACCTAATTCCGGCAAAAGCTGTGTCGTCAGAAAAGGGTGCGCAAATTGCCATTGAGCGGACTAGCGGTGAGGACTTGGTGCTCAACTTTGACCGCGATATATCCGGACTTAATGGTAGCGGGTCTAAAGACATTATCTTGGGACTTCGACCAGAAAACATCACTGATCCAGCAAGCATTCTTGCCCAAGCGGGCCAACTTGCAGATTGCCAGATTGATGTTGTGGAGCCCGCTGGGTCCGACACGTTTGTGGTGACAAATCTTGGTGGCAAACAGGTGACGGCGAGGCTTCGAGCAGATGCTGAAGTAACCGCTGGTGAAAAATCATCGCTAGCGTTTGACCTTTCAAAAGCTTCAGTTTTTGAACCAGGCAGCGGCGCACGCATTGCTTAAATAACTCCCAAACTCTCCCAAGAGTTTTAAACCAGGCGGAAGCAAGATTTCGCCTGGTTTTGTTCATTTGTGGCCTAGTCAAAAAGAGCTGTCCTAGCTAAAAGACCTCCATGGTAGAGATCTATGTTGATGGGGATGCATGCCCTGTAAAATCTGAAATATTGCGAGTGGCTGAACGCCACAATGTTAAAACCGTCATTGTCTCAAATGGCGGTCTCAGGCCATCTCGTGACCCCATGGTACAGCACATTATCGTGTCCCATGGTGCAGATGTCGCAGATGATTGGATTGCCGAAAATATCAAAGAAAACGACATCGCTGTGACATCGGATATTCCATTGGCCCAAAGGTGTTTGGATAAGAAGGCCCGCGTGCTTGGCCCCACCGGCAAGCCATTTACGGACGCAAATATTGGAATGGCGATTGCCATGCGGGGCCTTAAGCAAGACCTGCGCGAAAGTGGTGAAATCAAAGGGTATAATCCCGGTTTCACCAAAGCAGATCGATCCAACTTTTTACAAGCGCTGGATCGATTGCTCAGTCAATCCTAGCGAATTCGTTTTTCAGTTTCAGCGTCAAACAACATCATATGCTCTGTTTCAAATGTCACCGAAACCTTATCGCCAATTGCTGGTACAGCTTCATCCGCGTTTGATTCTACTATGATGCGCTCGCCGGTGGTTGCATCCAAATAAATGTAAGTGACGCCGCCCAAATGTTCGATCAAATTCACAGTTAGTTCGTCACCATTGGTGTCGACGATCAAATGTTGAGGGCGAACGCCCACTGAAACAGCGGAACCAGCGGTTGGTAACTTCGCTTCGGTGCTAACTTCTCGGTTGGCGAACGCAGCAATTTTCGCCGTGTTGTTCACGGCCGTAGCGTTTAAAAAATTCATGCCGGGCGAACCAATGAAACCGGCGACGAACTTATTGTCCGGATCCTTATAGAGTTGCATGGGGGAACCGACTTGCTCGACGATACCGGCGCGCAACACAACGATTTTGTCGGCGAGCGTCATCGCCTCGACCTGATCGTGGGTCACATAAATCATGGTCGCGCCAATTTCTTTGTGTAACCGCGCAAGTTCAACCCGCATTTCAACGCGCAACTCGGCATCAAGGTTTGAGAGGGGTTCGTCAAACAGAAACACTTCAGGCCCACGCACAATGGCACGGCCAATAGCGACCCGTTGGCGTTGACCGCCAGAAAGGGCTTTCGGCTTACGGTCTAGATAGTCGTCAAGTTTGAGAATTTGAGACGCATCCCCTACCTTTTGCTTGATGACGTCTTTCTCAACGCCATTCATTTTGAGACCAAAGCCCATATTTTGCTCGACGGTCATGTGGGGATAAAGCGCGTAGGTTTGAAACACCATTGCTATGCCACGTTCGGCAGGATCGGCATTTGTTACATCACGGTCACCAATTTGAATGGTGCCGCCCGTTGTTTCTTCCAATCCAGCAATCATCCGCAACAACGTGGATTTTCCGCAGCCCGATGGACCAACGAACACGCAGAATTCGCCATCTTCAACATCTAGATCGACGCCATGAATAACCTGTACGCTCTCATACTTCTTTATTGCATTCGATATCTTTACACCGGACATTTCATTCCCCCCTCGGGCGTGACTAATTAGTGGTTTGGGAACTGCCAATTTTCAGATGCAGTTGCGATTTCTTTCGCCGTTTTTTTCATCTGCGGCGCATATTCTTGAAGTTTCTCAAGTGTTGTTCGATTTGTTGTGCTGGTGACGGACATACCGCCAAGAACTCTGCCTGACGGGGCAAGAATTGGAACAGCAATGCAAATAATGCTTGGTTCATGCTCTTCGCGGTCAAACGAAATACCGGACTTCTTTATTTCGGCCAGTTCGGTCTTTAATTGATCTGTGTTGGTAAGGGTTTTGTCTGTGAAGGCGTAGAAGGCCTGCTGTGCGAGCGCTTTTTCTTGTTCGTTTTTATCTAGGAAGGCAAGCATCGCTTTCCCTACACCCGTGCAATAGCCGGGACCGACTTTGCCTGCTTGGCTAAACATTTCGATTGGGCGGGTCGAGTCGCGTTTGTCCACATAAAGGGCTTGTCCATTGTCAAGCTGAGCTAAATGGATCGTTTGACCTAGTTCTGTTGACAGCCTGTCGATCGACGGTTTTGCAATGGGTGCCAAAGATGATTGTTGCCAAGCAGAATGCGCCAGCCGAACAAGCCGGACACCGGGCGCATACGTTTGATGGTCCGGGTTATAGTCGAGCATGCCTTGGCTCGTGAGCGTCTGCATAAGCCTATAGAGCGTGGCTTTAGGGTGCCGGCTGTTGGCGAGTAAATCATTAAATCGCACAGGTCGACCAAATGACGCCACGTCGTCCAATATTTCCAATGCTTTGCCGACGGTGCCGTCTTTATTTGTCTGACTAGTCATCTCGGTCTTCGTCCACTCCATTGTCGCTTTTTGGCAGTTTTATCTAACGACCCTGTTGACAACCATAGGATTAACGAACAATAATTTCAATAGTTAAAACCAAGTTTCATATGTTGGAACCAATCGGGAGGAAAAACTCATGAAACGACTACTAGGACGCGGTGCAACCGCATTGCTTGCGGCGACAATGATGTCGGCAACAGCTTTTGCTGGGGATCTTGTCATCAACTTCGATGATTTGAACCCAGGTCCAAAAAAGGGCTTTGATGATGCGGTAGCGCAGTTTCAGGCTGAAAACCCTGACATCAATGTCATTGTAAACAATAACGACCGCGAAGCGCACAAAACGGCAATTCGTAACTTCCTTACAGCTGACGCGCCAGACGTGACGTCATGGTACCCAGGCAACCGCATGGCTCCATTCGTGGATGCTGGCTTGTTCACACCTGTAACCGACCTTTGGGAAGAGCAGGGCTTCAACGAAGATTTGGCTGCTATTAAGCCAACTATGTCTCGCGATGGCGAAACATGGGGCGTTCCTTATTCATATTATCAGTGGGGCATTTACTACCGTAAAGACCTATTTGATCTTCTGAAAATTGAAGAGCCAACAACATGGAGCGAATTGCTTGCAGCTTGTTCTGTGATGAAGGAGAACAACGTTACGCCATTTACCATCGGTACTAAGTTCCTTTGGACTGCCGCTGGCGTGTTTGACTACATCAACCTTCGGACCAACGGTTATGACGTTCACAACGCTCTTACAGCTGGTAAGATCAAATATACAGATCCAAAAATTGTAAAAACCTTCGAGAACTGGAAACAATTGATCGAAGAATGTGGATTTGTTGACAACCACGCTTCAATGAGCTGGCAGGACGCGATTGCGCCATTTGCGAACGGCGATGCGGGTATGTACGTCATGGGTAACTTCTCAGTGGACGGTTACAAGAATGCTGGTTTGACAAATGATCAAATCGACTTCTTCCAGTTCCCTGAAATTACACCAGGTCTGCCACGTGCTGAAGAAGCGCCAGCAGATGCGTTCTTCATTCCAACTAACGCCAAGAACAAAGAAGATGCGCGCAAGTTCCTAGCGTTCGTTGCACGTCCTGACGTTCAGTCTAAGTGGAATGCGACCATCGGTCAGTTGCCAATCAACTCAAAAGCAACAGTTGGTGACGACAAGTTCTTGCAAGAAGGTTTCGCAACCGTGTCTACCGCTGCGGGTCTTGCTCAGTTCTATGACCGTGATGCACCTGCTGCCATGGCAAAAGCCGGTATGGAAGGCTTCCAAGAGTTCATGCTTGACCCATCAAAAATGATGGCGATCCTTGAGCGTTTGGATGAAGTTCAAGCCGACGTCTACAAATAAAACATGCGATGGCGGGTGCTGATGCGCCCGCCATTATCTTACAGGATGGCTTTTTTGGGGAGATGACACATGGCTGTCACTGATAATGCAAAAATTGTTTCACAAGCATCCTGGCTCGCTCGCAACAAACTCAACATCGCGCCTTGGCTGTTTCTTGTACCAGCACTCATTTATTTCGCGATTTACGTCGTAATCCCAATCTTTGAATCGATCTGGCTTTCTCTTTACGAATGGAATGGCCTTTACCTTGCTGACGGCACATCGACGGCTGTTTGGGTCGGGTTCGACAACTACATAAAACTCTGGTCTGATCCAAAATTCTGGACCTCCCTGAAGAACAACGTGTTGTGGCTCTTATTGTTCATGTTGGCAGTGCCAGCTGGCCTGTTCATTGCGCTGTTTCTCAATCAAGAAACGCCGGGCATGCGGCTCTATAAGTCGCTCTTCTTTTTCCCATTCGTTATTTCACAAGTGGTAGTTGGTCTCATTTTTGGCTGGTTTTACAACCCAGATTTTGGCGTTGTTGGTTCCATCTGGAAGGCGCTTTATTGCGAAGAGACGGTCAACTTGCTCGGCAATGTGACTTTTAGGTGTTCGCAAACGCCACCTGACATTCTTTCAAGCGCCGAATTTGCCACCTATGGCATCATCGCTGCAGGCCTTTGGCCGCAAATCGCTTATTGCATGATCCTTTATCTTACCGGCTTAAACAACGTTGCCTCCGACCAAATTGAAGCTGGTCGTCTAGATGGCGCGAAGGGCTGGAAGATGCTTTGGTATATCGTGCTGCCTCAACTTCGCCCAGCGACATTTATCGCCGTGGTCGTGACTGTTATTGGCGCACTTCGCTCATTCGATATGATTGCCATCATGACACAAGGCGGACCGTTCGGCTCCACCAATGTTTTGGCCTATTACATGTACGAAACAGCGATTTCTGAATATGGCGAACGCTATGGGTATGGCTCCGCCATCGCAACAGTGCTGTTTGTTATCATGCTTTTCTACATCAGCTATTTCTTGTGGCGCATGTATCAAGACGAAAAGGGAGGGCGCTAATATGTTTCCTCGTGCAATTAAGAGCTCCGGTCGAGCTACTCAAATTAGCTATCAAGTCATTGTGCCCATCGCGCTGTTCATTTGGCTGTTGCCACTTATCGCAATCTTTTTAACTTCAATTCGCCCAGCCGCTGATATTAACTCGGGCAATGTGTTTGGCGTTCCATCGCGTATCGCGCTGGTTGAAAACTATATCGCCGTGTTCACGCAATCCGCCGCAGCGCAATATCTGTTGAACTCGTTTATGATCACCATTCCGACGGTGATCATCTCGGTGGCGCTTTCCTGCCTTGCAGGATACGCCCTCGCCATTTATCGCTTCCGCGTTGCGCTGCCGCTATTCTTCTTGTTCGTGGCGGGCAACTTTGTACCCTATCAAATCTTGATGGTGCCAGTTCGCGATATGTCTGTGCAGTCCGGTCTGTATGATACGATCCAAGGGCAAGTCCTGTTCCATGGCGCGTTTCAAACCGGCTTTTGCACACTCTTTATGCGCAATTTCATTCGGGCATTGCCTTACGATCTAATCGAAAGTGCCCGCATTGAAGGGGTGAAAGAATGGCAGATCTTCTGGCATGTTGTATTGCCACTCGTAAGGCCCGCAATCGCGGCCCTGTCTGTCCTTATTTTTACATTTGTTTGGAACGATTTCTTCTGGGCAAACGTATTGACCCAAGGCGAAAGCGTAAAACCAATTACCGCTGGTGTGCGGGCGCTAAACGGTCAATTTGTCAATAATTGGCATTTGGTTTCGGCCGCATCGCTGATGGCCGCATTGCCGCCGGTGGCAATGTTCTTCTTGATGCAAAAACACTTCATCGCAGGACTGACTTTAGGTGCAGTTAAATAGGTAAGACTATGACCAAAAAAATCGCCTTTATTGGCGCTGGCTCAACGATTTTCATGAAGAACATCATTGGTGACGCGTTGCATTACGCGTCGCTGCAAGATGCGCATATCGCGTTGATGGATATCGATAAAACGCGATTGGAAGAATCTGAGCTAGTTGCGCGCAAGATGATCTCTTCAATGGACGTTGAAGCAACGGTTTCAACCCATTTGAACCAACGCGAAGCATTGCAGGGCGCTGACTTTGTTGTCGTTGCTTTCCAAATTGGTGGCTACGATCCGTGTACGATCACAGATTTTGAAATTCCAAAGAAACATGGTTTGCGCCAAACAATCGCCGACACACTTGGCATTGGTGGCATCATGCGTGGCCTGCGCACCGTGCCTCATCTTTGGGCGATATGCGATGACATGCGCGTAGTCTGCCCGGACGCGTTGATGCTCAACTATGTGAACCCGATGGCGATCAATATGTGGGCACTTGGGGCGAAATACCCAGACATCAAGCAAGTTGGCCTATGCCATTCAGTTCAAGGTACGGCCCAGGAACTAGCTGCTGATCTTAATGTAGATGTTGCCAATCTTCGCTATAAATGTGCTGGCATCAACCACATGGCGTATTACTTGAATTTTGAAGAACGCCAGCCTGATGGAACGTACAAGGACCTCTATCCTGCATTACGCAGCGGATATGCAAACGGTACGCTGAAACCAAAAACCAACCCGCATATGCCACGTTGCCCAAACCTTGTGCGCTATGAAATGCTCAATCGGGTGGGTTATTTTGTGACGGAAAGTTCAGAGCACTTTGCCGAATATACGCCATATTTCATTAAGAACGGGCGTGAAGATCTGATTGAACGCTTTGGTATTCCACTAGACGAATATCCAAAACGATGCATTGAGCAAGTTGAAGGCTGGAAAGAGCAAGCGGCGGCCTTCAAAGAGGCCGACAAAATCGAAGTTTGTAAATCGAGCGAATATGCGGCCACCATCATGAATGCTATCGCGACCGGCGAACCTGCGGTGATCTATGGCAATGTCATCAACAATGGTTACATCCCACAACTGCCAGACGGGTGTGCGGTTGAGGTGCCTTGCCTTGTTGATGCAAATGGTATCCAACCTACAGTCGTGAACGACATTCCACCCCAATTGATCGCGTTGATGCGCACCAACATCAATGTGCAAGAGCTAACCGTTGCGGCGTTGCTCAACGAGAATGTTGAACATGTCTATCATGCGGCAATGCTCGATCCGCACACGGCAGCAGAATTGGATCTGGATACAATTTGGGCCATGACCGGCGAATTGCTAGAAGCCCATAAAGATTGGTTGCCAGAATGGTTGTCCAATAATGTTTCAAAGAAAGACTTTGCGTGACCGATAAGAAAAACCGTCGCTCTCAAGGATGGTACGGCAAAAAAGATAAAGACGGATTTATCCATCGCTCTTGGATGAAAAACCAAGGTTTTCCGGATCACGTTTTTGATGGACGACCGATTATTGGCATCTGCAATACATGGTCAGAACTTACACCTTGCAATTCGGGATTGCGGGTGTTGGCTGAGGCGGTGAAACGCGGCGTATGGGAGGCCGGTGGCTTCCCTGTCGAGTTTCCCGTCATGAGCCTTGGCGAAACTCAAATGAAGCCGACGGCCATGCTGTTTCGTAATTTACTAGCGATGGATGTTGAAGAAAGCATCCGGGCTTACGGCATCGACGGTGTAGTGCTTTTAGGCGGTTGCGACAAGACAACACCCGGCCAATTGATGGGTGCGGCGTCCGTCGATTTGCCAACTATTGTTGTTTCATCAGGCCCTATGCTGAACGGCAAATTCAAAGGGGATGATATCGGCTCCGGCACCGACGTTTGGAAATTTTCCGAAGCGGTGCGGGCAGGGGATATGACCCTGAAGGACTTCATGAACGCGGAAAGCGGCATGAGCCGATCTGCCGGCGTTTGCATGACAATGGGCACAGCCTCAACCATGTCTTCCATTGTCGAAGCTATGGGTATGAGCTTGCCGACAAATGCGGCTTTGCCTGCTGTCGACGCACGCCGCACGGCATTGGCCCATCTAACGGGCAAACGCATCGTTGAGATGGTGGATGAAGACCTGTTGATGTCCAAAGTGGTCACCAAAGCAAGCTTTGAAAATGCTATTTTGGCCAACGCTGCTGTTGGCGGTTCGACGAATGCTGTTGTGCACTTGCTTGCCCTTGCAGGTCGGCTTGAAATTGACCTGAACCTACAAGATTTTGAACTTGGTAGCGAAGTACCCTTGCTGGTGAATTGTATGCCGTCGGGCAAATATCTGATGGAAGATTTTTGCTACGCAGGCGGTATGCCGGTTGTCCTTAATGAGTTGGGCGAAAACCTTCGATCTGCCAACACTGTTCTGAACAAAGATATCTCCACCTTCGCCGAAGGCGCGGAGTGCTTCAATAGGGATGTCATTTACGCTTGGGATCAACCGCTCAAGCCGGCTGCAGGCCTACGTGTTCTGCGCGGGAATTTGGCACCCAATGGCGCCATTGTTAAGCCGTCAGCGGCAAGCGATGAGTTGCTTGAGCATGAAGCTGAGGCCTTTGTGTTTGAAAGCATCGAAGACCTAAAGGCGAACATTGATCGACCAGACTTGCCCGTAACCGAAGACACCATTTTGGTGCTTAAGGGCTGTGGGCCCAAAGGTTATCCCGGTATGCCGGAGGTCGGCAATATGCCGATACCGCGTGTATTGGTTGAAAAGGGCATTAAGGACATGGTGCGGATTTCAGATGCGCGGATGTCCGGCACAGCTTTTGGCACTGTTATTTTGCACGTTAGCCCTGAAGCGCAAGCAGGCGGCAATTTGGCGTTGGTGAAAACCGGCGATCGGATAAAGGTCAGCGCGTCAAAAGGTGAGCTGGAACTGCTTGTTGATGAGGCCGAATTGACAGAGCGTCGAAGCAATTGGCAACCTGATCCAGCTCATTACGAACGCGGATATGCCAAGCTATATATTGATCATGTCCTGCAAGCCGACAAAGGCGCAGACCTTGACTTTTTGGTTGGTAAGGATACACGGCCAGTTACACGGGAGAGCCACTAATGAGTGAAAATGTAACGTTTCATGACCTTAAGGGTCAAAGTGTGTTCATCACAGGAGGCGGTTCAGGTATCGGCGCTTCGCTTACCGAAGGCTTTTTGCAGCAAGGCGCAAACGTGGCTTTCGTTCAACGTTCCGACGCGTCAGATTTCGCTGAAGAAATGGGCGAGAAATACGGCAATAAGCCTCTATTTCTTGAATGCGACATTACCGATATCCCAAAACTCAGATTTGCCATCAAACAGGCAGTGAAAGCCAACGGGCCCATTACGGTCATGGTCAACAATGCAGCAAACGACAAGCGTCATGAAATGGACGGCTACACTGTTGAAGAATGGGACATGGCGATGGATGTAAATCTGCGCCCCCATTATTTTACAACCCAAGCCGTTGCTGCGGGCATGAAAGAAGCTGGTGGCGGTTCGATCATCAATTTTTCTTCGATTTCTTACATGATGGGTGGCGCAGGATACGCCTCTTACATTGCAGCGAAGGCCGGTATTACTGGCTTAACACGCGCATTAGCACGTGAGTTAGGACCCGATAAGATCCGGGTAAATGCATTGATGCCAGGTTGGGTGCTGACCCAAAAACAACTTGATATGTGGGCAACGCCGGAAGGGCTAGCCGCACATTTAGACCGCCAATGTTTGAAAGAACATCTGGCACCAGATGACATTGTTGACGCTACATTGTTTTTGGCGTCAAAAACCAGCCGCATGATGACGGGCCAAGCGATGGTCGTCGATGGCGGTACTGTCGTAACAGGGTAATCAAAATGAACAATAAAATCGAATGGATTGCTCTTGATTGGGGCACAACTCATTTTCGGGCATGGGCAATGGGCCCTGCGGGCCAAATCTTGGATCACGTTAAAAGTGGCCAAGGCATGGGCAACCTCGAGCGAGATCAGTTTGAAGCAGTGTTCCTTGCCCAAGTCGAACCATGGCTTGTTGGCAGAACAAATCCTGTAACGGCATTTGCTTGCGGCATGGTCGGTGCGAAACAGGGGTGGATTGAAGCCGAATATCTCAGCACGCCCTGCACGCCGCCGCGTAACGAACAATTGGTTGAAGCGCCAATAAACGACCCACGTGTTCGAGTGTTGATTGTGCCAGGTCTTTCTCAAGACAAGCCCGCAGATGTTATGCGTGGTGAAGAAACCCAAATCGCCGGTTTCTTGGCAAGCATGCCGACTTTTAAAGGCGTTGTTTGTTTGCCCGGTACCCATTCGAAATGGGCCGTTGTTGAAGATGGCGAAGTGAAACAATTCACAACATTTATGACGGGAGAATTATTCGGCTTGTTGTCTAAGCAGTCGGTTCTACGCCACTCGGTTGGTGGCAAAGGTTGGGACGACGCAGCGTTCATCGCCGGGGCAAAGCTTTCAATAAGTTCGCCAGAATTGTCCGGTCAAGAATTGTTTGCTATCCGCCCACAATCCATGTTGCACGGCCTGCCGGCAAACGAGGCGCGGGCTCGGCTCTCTGGTTTGTTGATCGGTATGGAATTGCAAGCAACTCAATATCTCTGGGCGAATATGGACGTCTGCATTATCGGGGATCCAAAATTGGCAACGCACTACAATATGGCGCTAGAACTTTATGATTGTCAGGCCACCATTGCCGATGGTGATATGATGACAATGGGCGGTTTGCACGCTGTTGCCGTAGCAGCATTGGCGCAAGCATCATGAACCACCGCAAAATTATCGCCATTCTGCGCGGCATTCAGCCAAGCGAAGCAGTTGAAATTACCCAACAGATTATTGAAGCTGGCATCACCCTGATTGAGGTGCCGCTGAATTCTCCGGAACCATTCAAAAGCATCGCAGCAATGCGCAGCGCATTTGATGGGCAAGCGGAAATCGGCGCTGGTACCGTACTAACAGTAGATAATGTTGCACATCTTAAAGCCAACGATGGTCAATTCGTTGTTTCTCCAGACTGCAATACTGATGTCATCAAGGCAAGCAAAGCGGCAGGTATGAATTCATACCCTGGGGTGTTTTCGGCCAGTGAGTGCTTCGCCGCTATCCATGCAGGCGCCGATGGATTGAAGTTCTTCCCAGCCAGCGTGCTTGGTACATCAGGGCTTAAAGCGCTGCGGGCGGTATTGCCGGCGGATATGGATTGTTATGCAGTTGGTGGCGCTGGCCCTGACAACTTTGCCGCGTGGAAAACCGCCGGGGCAAATGGATTTGGCATTGGCACCGCCATTTACAAACCAGGTGATGACGCCACGACCGTTCGCGAAAAAGCCGACAAAATTGTAAATGCCTATGATGCGGTGTTTGAGAATGAACATTGAAACTTTTGATGACACCAACTGCAGTTTGGGCGAGGGGCCAATTTGGCATCCTCTAAGGGGCGAGTTTTTCTGGTTCGATATCGATAAGAAACTGATGCTGCGACGTGTCGGGTCAAAAACGACACAAACCGAGTTCAATCGATATGTTTCCGCCGCTGGGTGGCTAGATCGCGATCATTTTCTGGTCGCTGATGAATTTGGCTTGTTTAAACTCAATGTTGAAACGGGTGAAGAAACCCGGATCGCCGACATCGAAAAAGACAATCCGGTTACACGGTCAAATGATGGCCGGGCGGATCCGTTTGGTGGGTTTTGGATCGGCACGATGGGCAAGAACGCTGAGCCAGAGGCTGGTGCCATTTATCGTTATTATTGCGGCAAAGTGAGGCAACTATTTGGAAATATTACAATTTCCAACTCGATTTGCTTCTCGCCCGACAAGAAACTTGCCTATTTCACCGACACAGTGACCAAAAAGATCATGCAGGTTAAACTGGATGAGAATGATGGCTGGCCGGTGGGAGCGCCGGAAATATTTGTCGATTTGAGCGACGAGCAACTCAATCCTGACGGGTCAGTTGTGGACGCTGAAGGCAATCTTTGGAACGCCCAATGGGGCGCGGGACGAGTTGCACAATATGCCAAGAATGGTTCATTTGTCAGCGAAATCAAATTGCCCGCAAGCCAAATCACGTGCCCCGCTTTTGGCGGTGAAAACCTGACGCAGATGTATATTACATCTGCCAAAGTCGGCCTCAGCGAGACCGAATATCACGCAGGCGAGACATTCATCGTTGATCTTGGTATCAAGGGCCAAAAAGAACACCAGGTAATTTTGTAACCATGATCAAACGCGCGCTGGGCACTTGCTACTATCCTGAACATTGGCCCCGCACACAGTGGGCAGACGACGCTCATCGCATGGCCGAACTTGGCCTTGAATGGGTGCGAATTGGTGAATTTGCGTGGAGCCGCATTGAGCCAGAATATGGCAAGTTTGATTGGGCATGGCTTGATGAAGCCATTGAAATATTGGGACAAGCTGGTTTGAAGGTTGTTTTGGGCACGCCCACAGCAACGCCCCCACGTTGGATGATCGACCGGCATCCAGACATGTTGGCCGTCGACGAGCAGGGTAACCCTCGAAAGTTCGGTTCTCGCCGTCACTACTGTTTTTCCCATATTGGGTTTCAAGAAGAAAGCGCCCGGATTGTTGAACTTCTGGCACAACGATATGGCCACAACCAACACGTTGTCGCTTGGCAGACTGACAATGAATATGGATGCCATGATACGGTCATTTCTTATTCCCCATCCGCCAAACACGCCTTCCAGAAATGGTGTGCAGCAAGCTATCAAACCGTTGAAGAATTGAACGAGGCTTGGGGCAATGTGTTTTGGTCGATGGAATATTCCTCGTTCGCGCAAATTGATTTGCCGAACTTGACGGTGACAGAGGCGAACCCGGCTCACTGCATGGCGTTTCGCCGCTTTTCTTCCGATCAAGTTGTGGCATTCAATCGGCAGCAAGTTGACGCCATTCGCAAATATACAGACGCTCCTATCGCCCACAATTACATGGGCCGTGTAACCGAATTTGATCATTTCAAAGTCGGAGATGACTTGGAAATTGCCAGTTGGGATAGCTATCCACTTGGCTTTCTTGAAGACCGGATTTCAGCTTCGGACCAGTTCAAACACGAGCATGCAAAACAAGGCCATCCGGACTTTCAAGCCTTCCATCACGATCTATATCGAGCTGTCGGCAAGGGGCGCTGGTGGGTGATGGAACAACAACCCGGTCCGGTAAACTGGGCACCGTACAATCCGGCGCCGTTGCCCGGAATGGTTCGGCTATGGACGTGGGAGGCGTTTGCCCACGGCGCAGAGTCGGTGATGTATTTTCGTTGGCGGCAGGCACCTTTCGCGCAAGAGCAAATGCACTCCGGTCTTCTGCGACCTGACAGTGAGGTCGCACCCGCCTATGGCGAGGCAGCCCAAGTAGTGGCTGAACTTAAAGACATGTCCGAAGATGACCATGTTCAAGCGCGGGTCGCGCTGGTATTTGATTATCAAAGCAATTGGGCGACGGATGTTCAGCCCCAAGGTGAGGGCTGTCACTATTTCGATTTGGTCTTTGACCATTATTGCGCGCTGAGAAAACTCGGGCTTTCCGTGGATATTGTGCCGCCAACGTGCGCTGATTTGTCGGACTATCAATTGGTGTTGTTGCCCGGTTTGACGACCCTTGAAACAGAATTCAAAAACGCGCTGGAACGGTTTGAGGGGATCGCAATTGCCGGACCAAGAACAGGTTCGAAAACGCAAGAATTTTCAATTCCAACGCCATTGCCGCCAAACTTACCGCGGATTGATTGCACAGTTGAATTTGTCGAAAGCCTGCGAGGCTCCATAAGTGTTCCCTTAGAAAATGGTGGCGCGTTGAGCAAGTGGCGCGAAGAATTGTCGGGGGATTCGGAAATCGTTGAGCGCACGGCACAAGGTGCTGCGGTTGCGATGAGACAGCAAAACCTGATCTATTTTGGGGCATGGTTGGATCAAGATGCTCTGGTGCGCGTGCTTGGAAATGCCTGTACAGAAGCGCAAATTGAAACTGAAATGATGCCAGGAAGTGTACGTCGACGCGATACGCAGGCGCATTCATTCTACTTCAATTACGGACCCAAGGCCGAAAAAGTTGGTGGTCAAATTATCGAACCTGCAGGTGTCTATTGGAATTCAAAAAGCTCGACCTAATGTCTATTTCAACAAGCGGGAATCTCTGCTAGTGCCTTGGATGTGAAATTTTAGATCGAGGGTTCGAGATGACCGAGCAAAGCGCAAATCCAGTTTTGGCCGAATATGTTCGCGGCAACATGGTCGAAAACCTCCACCGTGGGGCGTTTTGTGTGGTTGACCAAAGTGACACTGTGGTGAGCAGTGCTGGCGATGTGAATGCGTTGATCTATCCACGTTCTGCAATTAAGTCCTTGCAGGCTATTGCACTTTTTCAAAGTGGCGCGGTCGAAAAGTTCAAACTGAATGATCAAGACTTGGCGCTTGCTTGTTCTTCGCACCTTGGTGAGGAATTTCATGTTGAAGGCGTGTTGCTGTTCTTGCAAAAAATCGGCGCGACAGCCGCGGATTTAGAATGCGGTGTGCATCCCCCGATGAATAAAGCTGCGCGAAACGCGTTACGTGCCGCTGGCGTAAAGCCTTCGGCGCTACATAATAATTGTTCTGGCAAACATGCAGGCATGTTGGCGGTGGCAAAAGCGCTAGGAGTGAACCCAGCAGGTTACATTGAGCGCGATCATCCCGTTCAAGTACTGGTGCGTGAATGTGTTGAACGCGTGCTGAATGTTGACCTATCACCCGACCATTGCGGACGCGATGGCTGCTCAATCCCAACTTGGGGCGCGCCGCTGATCAATTTTGCCCAAGCGTTTGCCAAAATGTCGTCTGGCTCAAACGAGTTACCGTCCATTTATGCCACAGCGAGTGATCGGTTGTTCAAGGCAGCTGCTGCAAATGCGGAATTGGTAGCTGGTACTGATGGTTTCGATACAGATGCGATGAACGCCTTCGCCGGAGATTTGATGTTGAAAATTGGCGCAGCTGGTGTTTTTTGCGGCGCATTGCGCGGCAGAAATTGGGGTTTCGCGGTTAAATGCGATGACGGCAACATGGATGCCGCCCATGCTATTGTCGCTGGGCTATTGAGCGCTATTGGTGGGCACACGGAAGCCGTTCAGAATGTGTTGGCGAAGAAAACCGCGCAGCCTGAAAAGAACTGGCGTGGTTTTGAAGTCGGCCAATTACAGTCTGCCAATTCAATCGCAAGCTTTTTCTAAACTCAGTTAGTTGATCTGGTTGTCTTGGACGCTGAGCAGTGGGTATCGCTTGGCGTTGCTTTGTAAGTCCATTTCTACATAATCGTCCCAACGTGCGCCGACAATGCCGCCGCGACGAGCGTTGTTAATCAAATTGTCTTTGACCTGTGCAGCACCAACACCTTCAGCAACGGATACATAAATTCCCAAATCGACTTCCTGGATTAGATTATCGGTTATGCTGATATTGCGCATATAGGGCCCCCAACCAGCTGCAATGCCAACGCCGGGAACATTTTCAATTACGTTGCCGTCAACTGCTATGTCGGCTTCCACGCCAATGCCAACGGGCACTGAATCTGGATTTGTCGGACTAGATGGCCAAATGTTTCGAATGATGTTGCCAGAGCAAACTGCCAAATGGCCACCATCGTTCCAATTGGTGATCGATATGCCTTGTGCTGCGCCATCAATGATGTTTTGCGCCACAATGGAGCCGGCAAAATCAAACTCTGAGAAAATGGCAACCTCTGAAAGATTGCGACAATTATTGCCGATAATCTGACAATTGACAGTGCCATTGGCCCGAACGGCTGAAAATGCGCATTCGGTAATGACATTGTTGCTGATGATGACGTCTGCGGCGCGGAAGATATTTATCCCATTGCCGTTTTGTCCGTTGCCGCCATTGCGCCAATCAATGTTGGTGATGTGGTTATTTGTAACAATCGTGCCATCATGGCTTTTGTCGCTACGCCAAACCAAAATACCGTTATTGCCACACCCGTCGATCTGATTGTTGGTGATGGTTAGATCACTTGCATCCATCGACATAATCGCCGCGTTCGCGATGGCTTTGAGTTGGTTTTTTTCAATCGTACCGCCAGAGCCATATAGGTTTATTCCATGCATTGCAGCGCCTTCGAACGTGCAATTCTCAATTTGCAAGCCGCTGCAATTGGTAAAGTCCAACAGTCCGAAATTGTCGCCGTTGCTAGCTGTGCGCGGACCCGAAAAAACGATGTGCTTTATACCAATGTTAGTCGCATTATTCCCACTCAATAGCGCCGTATCGCCAAACGAACGCAAGATTGTGCGACCGTTCGCGCCCAAAAGGCCAGTATTTGAAGGCACTTGAACGTCGCTGACGACATATTCACCCGCTGGCAAATAGACCGTTTGCCCATCTAAACTTGCTCGAGCTAAAATGTCGGCCAGCAAGGTGGATTGATCAGTGTTTGAGTTCGGCACAAGTCCGAGTGAACCAGCGTCAACCACGCCAACCTGCGCGAGCGCTGGGCTATTTGTGACAAGCGTCGCCGCTGAGGCAGCACCAACAAGGTGAAAAAACTTGCGCCGGGTAAACATGATCGATCTTTCCCATTTCATTGGAATGGAAATTGATCATTAATCAGTTCACGTTGCAATCAAAGCTTATGATTGGCGTTAACGGGTTAGCGGCTGAAATGGCACTAGGTTTTATGCAATCGCACCGCAGTTCCAGAGCATGTGACCATCAACATAGCACCACGTGCGCCAACAGTTTCATAGTCCAAATCAATGCCTATTACGGCGTCAGCACCCATCATGCGCGCGCGATCTGTCATTTCTTCAAGGGCGGCTTTGCGAGATTTCGCCAGCGTTTCTTCATATGCACCTGAACGACCACCAATATAGTCGGTCACAGTCGCCATGATGTCGCGAACGAAATTGGCACCTAAAATGGTTTCACCCATCACAAGTCCCAAATATTCCGTAATTTCGAATCCCTCAAGTGAGTCGGTCGTTGTCGTTAGCATGGTGCCCCCAAAATCAATGTAGCTTTCAAATAGGGCGGATTAGCCAACATTCCAAGGGCGCACGGCCTAAGAATTATCAAAAACAGTTTTGACAGCCAAAATTTGAGCAAAATCTATTGAGATTGATCATGGGAGCGTCTTATATAGCCGCACAAGAAATACAAAGGGCCACAATGGAACGATTTGTTGACGGTACAGTTTATCTGGGCACCAGCACCGATGGTGAATATCTCAATCTCAAACTGGCAAACCGACATGGGCTGATTACCGGTGCGACGGGTACGGGTAAAACGGTGAGTCTTCAAATCATGGCCGAGGGATTTTCCCGGGCAGGGGTGCCGGTTTTTTGCGCCGATGTTAAAGGTGACCTGTCGGGCATCGCGGTTGCTGGTGAAAGCAAAGACTTTTTGGAAAAACGTGCGACAGATATCGGCTTCAGCGATTATGTCTATGAAAGCTTTCCAACAATATTTTGGGATTTATTCGGCAAGCAAGGACATCCGATCCGCGCCACCATTTCTGATATGGGCCCGCTTTTGCTTTCGCGTTTGCTCGACCTGTCGGATGTACAAGAAGGCGTGCTCAACATTGCATTTGCGTTGGCCGATGATGAAGGCCTGCTGCTGCTTGATCTTCAAGACCTGCGGGCGCTGCTGGTGGAAATCGACGAACGTTCGGACGAGATTTCGAAAACCTATGGGCGTGTCTCGCGCTCTTCAATTGGCGCAATTCAACGCTCGCTATTGGTGTTGGAACAGCAGGGCGTTGAAAATTTCTTCGGCGAGCGTGCCCTAAACATCCAAGACATCATGCGGGTAGATCAAGATGGACGCGGCTTTGTTTCCGTGTTGGCGGCAGACGAGTTGATGCAGTCTCCACGGCTATATGCAACATTTCTGCTTTGGCTATTGTCCGAATTGTTCGAAGAATTGCCCGAAGTTGGTAATCCTGAAAAACCGCATCTCGTGTTTTTCTTCGATGAAGCCCACTTGCTGTTTGACGATGCACCAAAAGCGTTGCTGAACAAGGTTGAACAGGTCGTAAAACTTGTCCGCTCAAAAGGTGTTGGCGTCTATTTTGTGACCCAAAACCCGCTTGATATTCCGGACCCAGTTTTGGCTCAATTGGGCAACCGTGTGCAACATGCGCTTAGGGCATATACGCCGCGCGAGCAAAAGGCTGTTCGCACCGCAGCGGAGACATTTCGCCCAAATCCAGACTTTGATACAGAAGAAGTGATTACCCAGCTTGGTGTTGGCGAAGCATTAGTGTCGACTTTGGAAAAGAAGGGCGTGCCCTCAATGGTTGGCCGCACCATGATGCGGCCGCCGTCTTCTCGGTTGGGTCCCATCACGGTGAAGGAACGCAAAGCAATTTTGCACGATAGCCCGATGGCCGACCTCTATGATGAAACGATAGATCGAGTGTCAGCCGCTGAAGTTTTAGAAGAACGGGCGGCAGAGCGTCTGCGCGAGGAAGAATTGCAGCGGCAACGCGAAGAGCAAGAGCGCGAGGACTATGGCCGGATGCGCCGACCACGCTCAGGCTACGAAGATAGCTATCGCGATGATCGGCCGACAAAACGTTCCCGTTCAAAAAAACGCCGCTCTCGTCGGCAAACATCAACAGAAGCAGCAATCAACAGTTTTGCCCGCACAGTTGCCCGTCAGTTGGGCAATCAATTGGTACGTGGTATTCTTGGTAGCCTCAAACGCGGTCGGTAACTCCAATTGTTCAAATTTAGATCAAAAACCAAACTGGCCAAATTGCAAGACCTTGATGATCCTGCAGGTTTTCTAGCGCCTGCAGGCCGCGCGACACAGCAAATTCATGTTGAAGAAGCGCATTCTTGCGGTGAGTTTTTGTCGGGTAAGGGCACAACAATTTTGTGCACGCCGCCAGCAGGCGAGGTTGGTGCCGCATTGGTAACCGGCGCGCTTTCGACCGGCGGGACCGTGAAAATTTATGGTGATGCACCTGAAGGCCGTGAAAATATGCCCGAAGGGGCAGAACTGATCGATGCTGGCAGCAAAGCCGAACAAAATGTTCTGACCCAAATTGGCCATTTCTGGGTTATGCCGCCCGTAATGTCTGACCTTGATCACTACCTCACGACGTGGACTGCATCGGGATTTAGGCCACTGGTTTGCATTTCCCCCAGAGATGAGTTTTTGCTTTTGCGCGGTTTTGTTCAAGATGTAGTTTCAGTTGGAAGCCCATTGGCTGCAGAGCGGTTGATTTTTGCGCGCACGGAAGCTGAAGGTTGGGAAAAATTGTCCGAATTGTTGGCGCGTTAATTGCCCAACGGCGAAATTAGTTCAGTTCGGGCGAAGGCACAAATTCGCGGCTGCCGAATAATGGAATGACATTGTCTGCCCATTGAACATCATTGTCGACTGACTGAATTTGGTAAGTTGGCGCCTGCGTTTGCGGCGTAGATTGCTTGGGCACACGCTTATATTTTGACGGCAGCATAAGTCGTGCTTCTGCTCTTTCGCGAACATAGGCCGGCGACATCGGTTTTACGATGATTTCGTCAATGCCTGCAGCGCCGATTTCTTTTTGGATCTTGCGGTCTATGCCTTGGGTTAGCGCCATAACCTGCATGTTTTCAGTATGCATTTGCGGGTTGCACTTAAGCGCGGCAATTAGCGTCGGACAACTCAAACCGGAAAGCTGATAGTCACAAATTAGAAGGTGAATCGGGGCGATGCGCAAATATGATTTCAGTGCCGCTTGGCTCTCGAATACACGTACACGGACATCCTCACAGTCGCGCAGCATCATCGACAGAATTGAACTCAGTGCACGATTTTGTGCAATGATACCAATAACTTTTAAGCTTCGCACACGACACCTCATTCGTTAATAAAGAGTTAACATTGAAGATGTGCGATGAAAAGGGTGGAATTGGCTTTCCCCAACTTCCATCAGTTTTGAGGTATTTTTTATTTCCTTTGATACATCTGTTTCAGCGAATCTTTTGGATGGCGTTTGAAGCAAATGACCAAGTCGCCAAAGTTGCGCTACGCAGTCAGTGCAAAAGTGTGATACCTATGCGCCGCATAACGGGCCGCGCCCCAGCACGAACTAAAGTTGATCGATGAAAGCCAAAACACAATGACGGGGAATTTCGAGAAATTCCTTTTGCCCACAACTGAGGATGCACTAACGGGTCGACAATTGTCCCAACTTGAAATGTTGGGTTGGCAACCATTCTTTGCGCAACAGGTCAGTGTCGATGATTTAGAAATTACGCCACCCGCACGCGTCGTTGAGGTGCATCGCAGCGGCATGCATGTCATTGGAGCAGATTTCGCTGGCATGGTGCCGCCGCTGAATGATGCAACTGTCGGCGACTGGCTTTTGGTCGACCAAAACCAACCGCAGTCCAGCAAAGTCATCGAACGCAAAAGCCTTATTAAACGGCGTGCAGCAGGCGTCGAATTTTATGTGCAACTGATCGCGGCCAACATCGACACCGCTTTCATCGTCTCATCTTGCAATCAGGATTTTAACATCGCACGCCTCGAGCGGTACATCGCATTGGCGTTCGAAGCACAGATTACGCCGGTCATTGTGTTGACTAAAGCGGACTTGGTGACCAACGCGAGCGAGTATGTTGAAAAGGCTCAAGCCATTTCAAGATCTGTGCCGGTTGTCACCTTGAATGCACGTACCGATGAGCCGCTTAAGATGCTGGCCGAATGGTGCAAGGCAGGTAAAACGGTTGCTTTCTTAGGGTCGTCCGGTGTTGGCAAGTCGACTTTGACCAACGCTTTAGCCGGGTCTCAATCTATCCAAACACAAGCAACCCGCGAAGGTGATGCCAAAGGCCGTCACACAACAACGACGCGACAATTGCATTTTGTGCCCGGCGGATGCGTTGTGCTGGATACACCCGGCATGCGCGAGCTGCAGCTAACCGACGTTGCCGACGGCATAAATGAGCTGTTCGCCGATATTCTTGAGTTGACGACACAATGCCGTTTCAACGACTGCAAACATGAGACCGAGCCCGGATGTGCGGTGCGAGAAGCTTTGGACACGAATGAAATTGATGCGGACCGGCTAGCAAGATGGCGCAAGCTAACGGCCGAAGAAGCGTTCAATTCCGCAAGCCTGTCTGAGCGCCGAACTAAAGACAAAAATTTCGGTAAAATGGTCCGCAAGATGGCAAAACAAAAGCCGAAACGTCGCTAGAATTTGCCAAGTTTTAGCTTTTGACCCGACAAGCTGGTGCGCTAAGCGACCGCGGCAGTCCGAATTGAATTCTGTGCCGCCGTGATAGCGGGCAGGCCGGTTTCAGGATCTGGATAGACCATTGCTTCAAAATCATAGACCTTGCGGATGAGATCTGTGGTGATTACCCGGGTGGGCGATCCCTTCGCTTCAATATGGCCGTCTCGCATGACAATTATGTCCTCTGCATATCGTGCCGCCTGCGCAATATCATGCAGGACAACGATGATCGTTTTGCCTGATTGTTCGAGTTCTTTCAGTAAATCCAAAACCTCATATTGATATCTGATATCAAGGGCACTGGTCGGTTCATCAAGCAGAATGTAGGGCGTGTTTTGAGCGATACACATGGCCAGAAATGCACGTTGGCGTTGGCCGCCGGATAATTCATTAACAGGCTTGTTCTTCAGCTCGCCTAGTTCATTTTGTTCAATCGCTGAATTGATGAATTTTACATCATCAGCGGATTTCCACCCCATCAAGTTTTGATGTGGCGCACGACCATATTCAACCAACTGTTCGACTGTAACACCTTCGGGTACCAGTGGGTTTTGCGGCAGGATTGAGATAAGTTTGGCGAATTCTCTTCGCGATAGTTGGGCCACATCTTGGCCAGCGATGAGAATGTTGCCAGATTTGATCGTGAGCTGCCGACCTATTGATCTCAACAGTGTAGATTTACCGCAGCCGTTCGGGCCAATTAATGCAGTTAAGGAACCAGCATTAATGCGCGTGTTTATACCTTTGAGTTTAAAGGAACTATAGCCAGCTTCCACATTGTTGATTTCAATGCTCATGGTCTTACCCCTCGACTTTGATTGGCTAATAAGAGAATGAAAAACGGCGCACCAAACAAAGCGGTTAGGATGCCTGCCGAGATTTCGATTGGTGGTGATATATTGCGGCCAGCGCCATCTGCGATGACAACCAAAAGGGCACCCACAAGCATGGAAACGGGCAGTGCCGCACCGTGCCGATTGCCGACCAAATTGCGGGCAATATGGGGCGCCATCAACCCGACAAATCCAAGCACTCCAACAACACTTACGCTGATCGCTGCAAGCAGGCAGGCCACCAGCAGCGATGCCAATCGTTCTACCCGCAAGTTCACACCAAGACCCGAAGCTAGGGTCGGGCCTAACATCATCAAGTTGAGCCGATGAAACAAAAGACATCCTAAGATACATAAGGGCAAAAGCAGTGGCCAGACAGAATTGAAATGGTTCCAGCTGCGGCCCCAAAGTGAGCCAGTGAGCCAAACCAGCGGTGCTGATATTGAGTAGGTGTCAGCTGAAACAAGAATGAAATCGACGCCCGTATCAAAAATAAAACCAATTGCAATGCCAATAAGCACAAGGCGATTGACTGAAATGGCACGATATTCGGCAAGGAAATAGATGATAGCGGCAGCGACCAAGCCGCCGACAATCGCAATCATTGGGTGCCACGACAAGGCGACTGCAGGCAAGAGCATGGAAGATATCAAAACAGCGAGTGCGGCGCCGGAATTGATGCCAACGATTTTTGGACTGGCAAGCGCATTGTGTAGCAATGTTTGAATTATCGCCCCTGCCAATGCCAAAGATGCGCCGGTTATGAGCGCCAACAATGTTCGGGGCAGACGGGACTTATTGACGATATAGTCCTGTTGCGGTCCATCCAAATCCAAAATCGTATTGAAAATCACGCCGATGGGAACTTGTACCGCGCCGACAGAAACACTCCACAATGCCGCGAAGCAGGTCAATAATATTAGGGCGCTGAGGATCAAATAGTTTCGCATTACGAAAGGTCTTTTGTTGAAAGCGTTTGCCAGAGAAACCAAGGCGCGCCAATAAGCGCAACAACAACTCCGATTGGAATTTCGATTGGTGCAACCAAAATTTTTGACAGGCCGTCTGCTGTCACCAACAAAGCAGCCCCGAGTAATGCTGTCATTGGCACCAGTAATTTGTGGTCGTTGCCGAAAACCAATTTGGACATATGCGGCACAACCAAACCGGCAAAGGCAATTGGCCCAGCAACAGAAACGCTGACGCCGGTCAGGAGGGCGGAAAGCGTTGCGCCCAAAAGAAGGGTAATGCGCGGGTCTGCCCCAAGTCCGCTGGCGGAGCCTTCACCCAAAGCCAGCAGATTAAACCGATGCGCTAGCAGGAATGCGGCCAATAAGCCGGGTAAGGTAAAGCTGACGAGTAAGAAGACAGAAGGCCATCGCGTATCTGCAATATCGCCAACGGTCCAGCGCACAACGGAGCGGGCCAGCTCGTCTTCCAACGTGAAGGAAAACCGGACAAGTGCATAGGCTAGCGCACCCACTGCGATGCCGCCAAGTACCAATTTTGTTGGTTCTACGCGTCCTGACAACCCACCGGAAATTGCAAATGTTGTTACACCGGCTAAAGCTGCACCCAATATGGCCATCATTTCAATGGGAAAAGGAAAAATCATCGGCCAGATGAGAGCTAATGTTATGCCCAGCGCTGCACCTTGATTGATACCCAAAATAGCAGGAGAAGCGAGGCTGTTGCGTGTGATTGCCTGAAGGCAAAGTCCTGCGAGACCCAAATTAACGCCTAACAGCAGCGATACCAAAGTTCGCGGCCAACGAATGTCATAAAGAATGCCGACAGCGTCCCCGGTTGGTGTCCAAAGTTCAAAAAATCCGAAGTCTGTTCGCCCGCCAGTTGATAAAGAGAAAAATATGCCGGCGGCAAGAAGGACTGCACAAAAGATAAGGGCCGCAATACGGGGTGGCTTTACACACCCCGTTTGCATGGCGTCAGAAATCACTCGATACCTCGAAAGATTTCGATCAGATCTTGCGCTGTCAGCTCAGCAGCCAACATGCCGCGTAGGCGTGACCAATTGTGAGCGGTCACAAAAAATACTTTGTCAGATTTGACCGCACTAAGATTTTTGTAAAGCGTTTCACCTATTTGATTGTCGATGAAAGAGGGGTCTGAATACTCACCAATCAGCAGGATATCCGGGTTCACTTCTGAAAGTTGTTCGAGCGTTGTTGGTACATATGTCGCTTCATAAACCCCGCCTTCTTTCGGCTTCATACTGCTATCAAAACCCAATGAAGCAAGAAGAGATCCGTTGTATGAAATCGGTGAATGAAGCCATAGGCCCTTTGCGTTCGCAACCCCGAATTGTGCTGTTACGCCCATTGCCTTTGGCGCAATTTCTGCCGCAAATTCCTTCATGCGGGCCTTATGCTGATCAACGCGAGTTGTCATTTCAGCGCTTTTGCCAATCGCATCGCCAATCACAACCATTTGTGCGACTGAATCGTGATAGTTGCCCGCCAAACTGTCCAAAACGATGGTTGGTGCAATTTCAGATAGTTGCTCATAGACTGTCGCATGGCGCTTCTTGTCTGCGATAATCAAGTCTGGGTTGAGGGATGCGATGACTTCAAAACTTGGGGTCTTGCGGGTGCCAACCGAAACCCAGTCGTCACCGATGACTTTGGTGTAAGCATCAATGACACGATCCCGTTTTTTGTCGTCAGCAATGCCAACCGGTGCAACACCAACAGAAGCCAGAGCATCGATGAAGCTGAATTCGAGCACGATGATACGTTTTGGTGCATCCAGTACGTCCGTTATCCCCAACTCGTGTCGAATGTTCCGAGCTGAAATTGACGTAACTGTCAGCGCGACAAGCGCAAGTGCTGCGAGTGACTTAATAATTAGCTTCACAAGAATTCTCCGTTCAGATTTGACCAGTTTGGTCGGTCCTGAGCGCAGCAAATGCTATATATGAGTATTATTGTCAAGTTTAAAATATATCTGTTTTTTCGATCAGTAGGCCTAGTTTTTCGAAAATTTTACAAAAAAAGCCCGCTCAACCAAAGGCAGAGCGGGCCGAATTTCTTATGGTGTTAGAGAGAATTAGCTGGCAGCGTCGAAAAGCTCAGCTACATATTCCCAGTTCACCATCGAATCAAAGAATGCTTCCAAATATTTCGGACGGGCATTGCGGTAATCGATGTAGTAGGAGTGCTCCCACACGTCACAACCAAGCAATGGTGTTTGACCGTGGATCAATGGGTTTTCGCCATTCGGTGTTTTGGTGACTTCGAGTTTGCCATTGTTTAGGACAAGCCAAGCCCAGCCAGAACCAAACTGTGTTGCGCCAGCATTTAGAAATGCTTCGCGGAATTCAGCAACTGAACCCAAATCGGCATTGATTTTAGCCTCCAATTCACCAGGAATCGCGCCGCCGCCATTAGCTTTCATCCAGTTCCAGAAGTGAACGTGGTTGTAATGCTGCGCTGCATTGTTGAAAAGGCCAGCATTTTTGCCGTGGCTTTCGCGCACTACGTCTTCAAGCGACTTGCCTTCAAGGCCTGAACCTTCAAGAAGCTTATTGCCATTTGTTACATAGGCTTGGTGATGCTTGTCGTGGTGAAACTCAAGCGTTTCAGCTGACATGTAAGGGGTCAACGCATCATATGCGTATGGTAGATCAGGAAGTTCAAAAGACATAGTTGCCTCCAAATTATTTGCTTAAAGCGAACGCGCCGCAGTTCAATCACCTTTATAAAGCCGATTGACCGCGACAACAATACTTGAGAAAGGAATTCCTTTTTAAATTCGAACTATTTTGTAGTTTTCCGGGCTATTTTGTCGTTTCCAACGCGAAAACATAGGCCATTGCCACCTCTTTGATGCGCTCAAACCGGCCGGACATGCCGCCATGACCCGCGCCCATATGGGTTTTTAGGATCAACGGATTATTGTCTGTCTTTGTGGCGCGAAGCTTGGCGACCCATTTTGCTGGTTCCCAATATGTAACGCGCGGATCAGTCAAACCAGCCATCACAAACATAGACGGATAGGCTTTTGCTTCCACATTGTCATAGGGAGAATAAGACGCGATGCGATCGTAATCTTCTTTTGATTCAATGGGGTTACCCCATTCAGGCCATTCTGGTGGGGTGAGGGGAAGCGTGTCGTCGAGCATTGTGTTGAGGACATCCACAAACGGAACTTGCGCGATGGCACCACCAAATAATTCAGGCGCTTTGTTTACCACTGCACCCATCAGCAAACCGCCAGCTGAGCCGCCCATAGCAGCAATTTTGCCTTTTGAAGTGTAGCCCTTTTCAATCAACATGTTGGCCGACGCAATAAAATCATCAAACGTGTTGGTCTTATGCTCACGTTTGCCGTTGGTGTACCAAGCGTAGCCTTTTTCCATGCCACCACGAACGTGTGCGATGGCGTAAACCATGCCACGGTCTACAAGCGAGAGATTGCTTTCTGAGAACCCGGCAGGCATCGACATGCCGTATGAACCATATCCGTAAAGCAACAAAGGTGCGGAACCATCCAGTTCCAAACCTGCTCGATGAAGGATGGTTACCGGCACCTGCTCGCCATCATGCGAAGTCGCGAACAAGCGTCGAGTGACATATTTGGCAGGGTCGTGACCAGACGGGATTTCTTGCGTTTTAAGCAAGGTGCGCTCTTTTGACTTTAGATCATAATCAAACACTTGCGCAGGCGTTGTGGGTGACGAGTAATAGTAGCGGATTTGTGTGCTATCGAACTCATAGCCGCCTGCAACGGAAAGCGTGTAGGCCTCTTCGTCAAAGCTAATGGCTTCTTCATTGCCGCTGGATAGCTCGCGAACGATAATGCGTGGTAGCCCCTCAAACTGTTCCTTCCGCACCAAATAGCCGTCTTTTAGAAAATAGCCTTGCAGCAAAATACCGGGGCGATGGGGGATAAGGTCTTGCCAGTTTTCAACACCTGGCGACTTGATGGATGTCGTGACCATCTTAAAGTCAATCGCATCATCCGCATTGGTCGTGATGTAGAGTGTGTCGCCATGATCTTCCACGCCGTATTCGCGACCTTCTTGCCGCTCAGCGATCAGAATAGGATCGCTTTCGGCATTGTGCGCGTCGATATAATGCACTTCGCTTGTTTCGTGATCATTGGCGTCGATTAGAATGAGATTGCCAGAACTGGTTTTGTGCAAACCTATGAAAAAGCCCGGGTTTTTCTCTTCATACACTAAACGGTCATTGGCCGCGTCATCGCCGAGCTTGTGTTGGAACACTTTGTGCGGGCGGTGGTTCTCGTCTTGCACGACATAGAAGAAGCTCTGACTGTCCGCAGCCCAAACAGCTCCACCTGATGTATTGATAATCTGATCGGCACGTTCTTTGGCCGTGTCTAGATCACGCACAAATATGGTGAAATATTCTGAACCTTTTCGGTCGCATGACCAAGCCAGATATTTGTGATTAGGTGAATGCGCAGCACCACCCGAACGGAAATAGCCGTCGCCGGCCTCAACATTATTGTCGATTAGGATTTGCTCATTCTTGCCGTCGCGGTCGGTGCGGCAAATTTGATTATATTGCTGCCCCTCGAGCGTACGGCTGAAATAGGCAAAGTCACCATGCTTAAACGGCACCGTAGAATCGTCTTCTTTAATTCGACCACGGATTTCGTTGTAAATCTTGTCCTTCAGGGCGTCATGCTCACCCATAAAGACGTTGAAATGATCATTCTCCGCCTCAAGATAGGCTCGAATATCCTGCCGCAATACGGACGGGTCATGCATAACTTGTTGCCAATTGTCATCACGAAGCCAATGATAAGGATCGTTGCGCACAATGCCGTGGTTTTCGACGGAATGAGGTCGTTTTTCTGCGATAGGTGGGGTGGATTTACCCATTGAACATTCTCCGCGCTATTGCGCCTTAAATTCTGAATTTGCGCTGATGTCGCCAATTCTTACGATTTTTCAGTTCGATCAATCTCGACCAATACCATTACATATGGTCTGGTTTAGCAAATTGAAGGAATCGAATTGCTTTTGTTCACACTAATCAACTTGTAAGCAAACGCAATAAACCAGAACTGACCAATTTGGCATCCATGTATCACCCGCCGGACCACAAGAAAATTAGAACAGCAAGGTCGTCTGACGAGGAGGCAATGGCCCATGTTTGCCTGAAAACAGCAGACTCTGGCCAAGATGCCTCTGGGCTTTATTCTAGGCCAGATCTGCCCGCATTGATTTGGTCGACGCCATATCTATCTCACTCGCCAGAAAGTTGTTTTGTCGTCGAAATAGATGACAAGGTCGTCGGCTATATCGTAACGACACACAACACGCGCGCGTTTGAAACGTGGCAACGTTCTGTTTGGTGGCCAGAAGTATCCGATCGATTGGCAGAGTTTGAAGCATCAACCGTAAAAGATCACGAATTTTTAGAAGCCCTCAAGAATGCTCAAAACCCGGCGCCAGCTTACGCCGACGATTTTCCTGCACATCTTCATATCAATCTTTTGCCAGAAGCGCAGGGCGGCGGGTTTGGGCGCAAACTCATTGAAACTGCGTCAAGGCGGATGGCCGAGCTTGGGACGCGCAAGCTTCATTTGGGCGTCTCGCTAAACAATCCCAATGCCGTAGGGTTTTACAAAACCCTTGGGTTTGCAGAAATCATTCGTTCTGGTGCTTTGGTGTTGGGCAAAACACTTTAATTGGATTTGAACGACGAATTGTCAACTTCGTGCGGTTATTCACGAGAAATCAAGCGGACACCCTTGTCGTATCAAGGACTGAGGGGTCAAATGGCAAAGATTGTGGGATGATTCGCGGACTTATGCATTTGCGCTACGCGCCCCCGCACCAGATATTGTGGCCAGAGGCATTCAAGGGGCAATAATGACACCAACTCCATCGCCGGACTTCTCTATGCTGCTTGTGGCAATTGCGCCATTTTTAGCCGCATTTGTTGCACCAGCTGTGAAGCGTTTCGCGCCAAACCATGTGGGTTGGATTCTTGGCATCGTCCCAGCGAGCATCTTTTTGTTTCTTGCAAGCTTCATCGACTTGGTCGCCCATGGCGAGCGCATCCAATTTGCCCTGCCTTGGATTCCCATTCTTGGCATTGAGTTGAGCTTCTTCTTGGACGGACTGAGCCTGGTGTTCGGTCTTTTGATTTCGGGCATCGGCACGTTCATCGTTATTTACTCTGGCGGCTACCTAAATGGACACAAGCATCATGGGCGTTTCTTTGCGTTCATCTTGATGTTTATGGGCTCGATGTTAGGGCTGGTTTTATCCGACAACATTATCACCCTGTTCGTGTTCTGGGAGCTAACCTCGATCACGTCATTCTTGCTGATTGGATTTGATCATTCTCGCCAAGCATCACGCCGTGCTGCCATTCAAGCGCTGGTGGTTACCGGGGGCGGTGGGCTGGCTTTATTGGCCGGGTTGGTCCTGCTTGTTTTCACAACCGGGCAAATCAATATCAGCGAAATGTTGGGCAGCGCTCAATTTTTGAGCGAACAGCCGACCTATTTGCTCATATTTATCCTCGTTCTGCTCGGCGCCGCGACAAAATCTGCGCAAGTACCATTCCACTTCTGGTTGCCGAACGCGATGGAGGCCCCAACGCCAGTATCTGCCTATTTGCATTCAGCAACGATGGTTAAGGCCGGTATTTATTTGTTGGCACGCATGAGCCCTGTCTTGGGTTGGAACCCAACTTGGGGCATCACATTGACTGTGCTTGGCGGCGTGACTTTGCTGGTTGGCGCAATCATGGCCTTGCGGCAAACAGACATGAAGCAAATGTTAGCCTACACGACCCTTGGTTCATTGGGCATGTTGGTGATGCTCATCGGCGCTGGTGGCGAAGAAGGTATCCTTGCTGCGATGCTGTTCTTGGTTGCGCACTCATTTTACAAGGGTGGATTGTTCATGGTGGTCGGATCGATCGACCATGAAACGGGCACTCGAGACATTACGGAAGTTTCCGGCATTTGGCGGGCACTGCCGGTAACATTCATTGGCGCAGCCTTAGCTGCAATCTCCATGGCCGGTTTGCCCATATCGCTCGGCTTTTTCGCCAAAGAGGAAATGTACTTATTTGCCAAAGTACCCGAATGGCAGAATTATGTGATCATCGGGGTTGCTCTATTGGGTAATGCGCTGATGATGGCGGCTGGCGCCGCGATTGCGATCAAGCCGTTTCTTGGTCCGCGTTTATCAACACCAAAGAAACCGCATGAGGCGCCGTTATCTATGCTTGTCGGCCCGGCAATCCTAGCGGTTCTGGGTATTGGTGCCGGTATTTACATAACTCAGTTCGGCGATTTCTTTATCGCACCTGCCGCTGGCGCGGTGCTCAATGAAGATTTGCATAGTCATCTCAAGCTTCATTACGACCCAATCCCGCTAGCTCTATCAATTGCTACATGGCTGCTAGGTGCACTAGTGTTCTGGAAACTCAATGAAGTGCGCAGTTTCTTGCGTCGCGTTGCTCAAGTTTGGACATGGGGACCGGACCAAGGGTTCGACCAGTTCATGTTCGGCCTTATTCGCTTTTCAGATGCGATTACGCGCTTCATCCATCATGGTCGACTAGAGCAATATTTGATCCTTATCTTTGTTGCCCTTGCGGCGGCTTTGTTTGCGCCGATGTTGTTGACAGGCAGCCTGCCTGATATGCCGCAACATTTGCCAAACCTACGCTTCTACGAATGGGGCATATTTGCTATTGCCGCTCTTGGCTTGCTTGCGGTGGTGTTTGGTCGAACACGTT
This sequence comes from Maritalea sp. YIW29, assembly GCF_057219265.1. NCBI lineage: Bacteria > Pseudomonadati > Pseudomonadota > Alphaproteobacteria > Hyphomicrobiales > Devosiaceae > Maritalea > Maritalea sp. YIW29. Next base: position 1,539,083 of record NZ_JBXVVF010000001.1, on the reverse strand, counting down.
TGGTAGCCATTGTTTCTTTGGGCATTCAGGGTTTTGCAGTTGCCCTGATCTTCCTGCTGCTTGGCGCTCCAGATTTGGGCTTCACCCAATTCATGGTGGAAACCCTGTCCGTGGTCATTTTGGCATTGGTCATGACCAAACTTCACCTGGATCAACGCGACACGCGGATATTTGAAGAGGCCGTTCGTGATGGCGGATTGGCCTTGATTTGCGGCATCGGCCTAACCACATTGTTGCTCGCGGTGATGAATACCGAATTGGACCTGACGCTAACGAACTTCTTTATTGAAACCAGCGTACCCATTGCCCATGGCCGTAACATCGTAAATGTGATTTTGGTCGACTATCGTGCGATTGATACGCTGGGTGAAATTGGCGTCGTGATGACCGCGGCAATCGCAATATTGGCACTCATCCGCATTCGCGTAGGCGGCCCACGTCGTGGCATTGGTGTTCCCAAAGCGAAAACCAAAGCGGCGACCCGCAGGCGTTCAAGCGCGAGGAGTGCATCATGAACACAGTCATTTTCCGCACTGTTGCTCCATATCTTGCAGCACTGATGATCATGTTTTCAATCTTCGTTCTCCTTAGAGGGCATAATGAGCCGGGCGGCGGATTTATTGGCGGCCTAATTGCAGCGTCTGCAATTGCGATTTATGGCATATCTGCAGGGGTTGAAGAGGTGCGCAAAGCATTGGTTTTCCACCCCGTTACATTCGCTGGGTTTGGCGTGTTTATGGCCACTTTAAGCGGATTTATGTCGCTTTTCGTCGATGCGCCGTTCCTTAAGGGACTTTGGTTGTTCATCCAGTTGGGCGATGGCTCGGAGCTCGCGCTCTCGACACCGATGATGTTTGATATCGGCGTATATTTTGTTGTGGTTGGCGCAATTTCAACCATCGCGTTGGCGCTGGAAGAAGATGAGGAGGGTAACTAATGGAAGTCGCACTCGCTGTCCTTATTGGACTATTCTTTACCGTCGCGATTTATTTGCTGCTTTCTCGATCTTTGATCCGCATGCTTTTGGGTGTTGCGATTTTGGGCAACGCGGTAAACTTGCTGATTTTTACAGTGGGTCGAGTGACACGTGAAGTGCCACCGATTGTGCCAGAAGGGCTGTATAAACCACTGGAAAGCATCGCAAACCCATTGCCCCAAGCGCTTATTCTTACAGCGATTGTGATTGGCTTTTCATTGTTTGCATTTCTGCTGGTGCTGACATATCGCGCCTACCAAGAACTTAATGCTGACAACACTGACACCATGCGTGTCGCGGAACCTGAAGACAGCCCGCGACCACCTTTGAGCTATTAGAAAGAGGTCTCACCAATATGGCGAGTTCCACAAATACACCTTCTGATCTGCCCGCCGCAATGCTGGAAACGGCCACCCTTGTTTCTGACTGGGTGATTGTTTGGCCAATTGCACTGCCATTAATTGGCGCGGCGATCCTTCTGATGTTCCGACAGCGCACTGAATGGCAGGCGCCGTTCTCCTTTGTCATTCTCATCGCTGTCTTGTTGAGCAATTTCGCGCTGCTTCAAAAGGTTTACACAGGCGGCACATTGTCCATGACAATGGGCAATTGGTTGCCCCCATATGGCATTAGTTTTGCCGCGGACAGCCTGGGCGCATTGTTTGCATTGGTGTCAACAATTGTGATGATCGTTGTGTTGTTCTTCGTTCAAAGCGAAATCGAACACCGCGAAAATAGCTACGGCTATCACCCGCTCATGCTGCTTTTGCTAGCCGGGGTATCCGGCGGGTTCCTGACTGGTGATCTGTTCAACTTATATGTCTGGTTCGAGGTAATGCTAATCGCGTCCTTCGGCCTTATGGTGATTGGCGGGCGCAAAATTCAGTTGGATGGGGCGATTAAATATGGCTTCATAAACTTTCTCGCGACTACATTTTTCTTGATCGCAATTGCATACTTGTATGGCTTGGTCGGCACGCTGAACATGGCTGACATTATGCAAAAAGTACCCACTGTCGATAATGGTGCTATTGCATCTGTTGCGGCGTTGTTCTTCCTTGCATTCGCCATGAAAGCAGCCGCATTTCCGGTCAATAGCTGGCTGCCCGCATCCTATCACGCGCCCGACCCAGCAGTTTCTGCACTGTTTGCGGGGCTTTTGACTAAAGTCGGCGTGTACGCGCTTTTGCGGGTGCACATGATGCTCATTCCAGAGTCTCAAGCTCAGTTGCAAATTGTGATCATGGTCGTGGCCGCTACGACGCTTGTTTTGGCTCCATTGGGGGCGCTGGCGCAAACAAATATCCGCCGTGCACTCGGGTTTTTCGTTATCGGGGGTATCGGGGCTATGTTTGCGGGCCTTGCCTTCGGTACTCGATCTGGGGTGTTTGGCACCAGCCTTTATGCGGTGCATTCAATGCTCACAATGACCGCTCTTTACCTTGCGGTCGGGCTGATTGAGCGTATTGGGGGCACTTCCGATATTCGCCATCTTGGTGGGCTATACAAAGCGAGTTCACCTCTATCGATCATCTTCTTGATCTTAGTTTTCGCAGCTGCTGGTTTACCGCCATTTCTTGGCTTTTGGCCAAAGCTCATCCTGGTGCAATCGGGCCTAGCGCTAACACTTGGCGAGGGCGCACTCGCAGTTCATCACTGGTGGGTTGTGGGCGCAATTCTTGTCAATTCGATCCTTACCTCAATTGCAGGCACGCGGATTTGGGCACATGTATTTTGGCGCAATGGGCGCGAAGGCAAACAGTCTGAAGTGCCAAACGACAAGTTGAAACCTCTTGATCAACGTGGCGTTGTATGGGGTTTGTTGCCAACGGGCGCTCTGGTCGCAGGTATTGTGCTGCTGGGGCTTTGGCCATCATTATATATCGAAGCAGGTGCGCGGTCCGCATATGACATAACAAATGCCGCAAGCTCATATATCCAACCCGTTTTGGGAGGAGTTGCGAAATGACGTTTCTCGCATTAGCGGTCTTATTGGGCATCACCTGGGCGGCCATTACCGGCGCGTTTAGTTTGGGCAATTTGTTGCTTGGCGGGGCCATCGGCATTCTATCGCTTTGGGTCATTCGAATGCAGATCGACCGACCTGCTTTCTTGGGCAAGATCCCCAAAATTATCAGCCTCGCGCTTTTGTTTCTGTATGAATTGGTTTTGAGCTCGGTCAAAGTGCTGTTGTTGGTGCTGTCGCCCAACATGAAGAAGTCACTAGAACCCGCCATTATCGCTTTTCCGTTGACTGTTAAATCAGATTTGGAAATCACACTGTTGGCCAATTTAATAACACTTACACCGGGAACACTGAGCATTGATGTTTCTGAGGATCGATCGGTGTTGTATGTTCATGCCATTTCAGCGCCAGATAAGAAGGCGATGATCAAGGATATTGCAACAGGCTTCGAAGCTAAAATTTTGGAGGTGTTTCAAGCATGAACGGCCAAGAGTTCTTAAACTACTCCGTCACCATAGCGCTTGGGCTTCTCACCATAGCTCTGTTGCTCGTCATAGTGCGGATTGTCAGGGGCCCAACCTTGCCTGATCGCATCCTTGCGTTGGATATGCTGGTTTCGGTGGGGATCGGGTACATTGCGGTTATTGCGATCAAGACCGGCTATATGCTCTATCTTGATATTGCTATTTCATTGGGTCTTGTCGGGTTTTTAGCCACGGTGGCGTTCGCCCGCTTCGTACTACAACGTTGGCAAATCAAGGAAAATCAAACCGATGCGGAGGCAACCAAATGATGTCGGATATTCTTGCATATATCGCAGGTGGACTTTTGGTCATTGGTGCTGTGTTTAGCCTTGTCGCCGCCATAGGTATTTTGCGCCTTCCGGATCTTTATACACGTATGCATGCGGCGTCAAAAGCCGGAACACTGGGTTCCGGTCTGGCGTTTCTTGCGATTGCGGTTTTTGCGGTGGATGGTTCTGTCGCGCTGCGTGCACTGGCTGGATTCTTGTTCTTCCTGCTCACCGCGCCAGTTTCTGCGCACCTATTGGCGAAGGCCGCTTATGCGGCTGGCTACAGACCGTCTGAAATAACACGTACAAACGACATGGAAAACGGCAAGTAGTTGTTAATTTAATGTGTAGCATTGAATAATTTATCTATTCGGTAGTTTGAGCTTGATTGATTTATGCTTTGCGCATACTAGAACGGATAATAAATTCAAATAGAGTTTGTTGTTTATCTTTTTCGAACGAATGGTAATGGACCGTGGAACAAATTCCCGAAAGTAAAGTTGACGTCAGTAACGATGTTATTGACATGTGTACTGAAATTGTTTGTGCGTATGTCAGTAATAATGCCGTCGGTCAAAGCGATTTGCCCAAGCTTATTATGGATGTTCATGAGACTCTTCGTAGTTTGACATCCAAGGATGCGGCGCCGGCTCAGGAAGTTCGCAAACCTGCTGTATCTGTCAAAAAGTCTATTACGCCTGACTACATTATTTGCTTGGAAGACGGTAAGAAATTCAAATCGCTAAAACGGCACCTGCGCACGCACTATGATTTGTCACCAGCCGAATATCGCGAAAAGTGGGGTCTGCCTGTAGATTACCCAATGGTTGCGCCAAATTATGCAGCGGCACGTTCGCGCCTTGCTAGAGAGATGGGCTTGGGCCGCAAAGCTGGCAAGTAAGAAATACAGTTCTCTAGGAACATTTTCAGGATGGGTCGCTTTGCGACCCATTTTCTATTCTACTCTGAGTTGTGTCGCGTCGAAATTTCCTTAAGGAAATTAGAGTTTTATTCAAATTTGAATAAAATCCCACATACCTATTTATCCCCGCCTCATTGCAAACACGTTATAGGAATATATACCTATTACGAAAGTGTTTATTATGATGCATGTTTTAAGTTCAAATTCTAAATCAAATTCTGAATACACCGTTTCATCATTGTCGGATGGGCCTCATCAAATAAACTGCAAAGACATCGATATGATTATCGACATGGTTGCGGCTGTGAACGGCGTTTCCGCGCAGGACATTCGGCGTTCATCTCGCTGCCAGGCTCACATTGCGTTTTGCAGGCAAATTGCAATGTATTTGGCCCATGTCGCGCTCGGCTATTCGCTGACCAGAACCGGCACATTGTTTCGTCGGGACAGAACCACGGTTTCCCACGCATGTGCGCGGATTGAAGATCTGCGCGACAACAAAGAGTTCGATGCGGTATTGACGTCATTTGAGCAAATTTTGAGGTTTACGTCTTCGCGTAGGCCATCCAAAAAGCGGAGCGCCGCACAATGAAGGATGTTCGAAGGCAAATGAAATTTGTGCGTATGCTCTTCGGACATTCGATGCAAATTTGTGATGAGGAACTGGTTACACTCATAAGCGGCAAGTCCCGCTGTTCGTTGTCGCTAGATGACTGTCATTCACTCGTGACCCAGGGCGTCTTGTCGAAAAAAGCAGATGAGTTTGAACCAACTAAGGATGCCCGGGCGTGGCTAAAACGGCACCAGCTGATGGTCAATGGCGAGCGGGCGGCAGACGTTATGGTGAGTCTTACACAACCTGTTCAAAGTGAAAACGACACGATCTTACGACTGGCCAAGGGAAGTAGAGGAGAAACAGCATTCTTGTCTCAGCGGCACATTTTGGCTGCAAACCGCATCTCTGTTTTGATTGAGAAAAGTCAGTTGAGACCCAGCATCACTCAAAACCTGTCAGCGCTTTCGCAATATCGGCAAAAATCGTCGGGCGCGGGCGCCGATGTTTCAGACATGGCAATCGACAGCCGCACGCACCTTGCAATCTTGACCAGACAATTGCCAAAAGATTGCGCCGGCGTGGTTATTGATATTTGTGGTTTCGATAAAGGTTTGCAACAAATCGAGTTCGAACGTTCGTGGCCGAGAAGGAGCGCCAAACTGATCCTGCGCATCGGGTTAGAGCAAGTAGCCGAAATACTAAAGCTGCAAACCTCCGCAACGGGTAACCACGTTAACAATTGGTGTTGAAAACTAAGCAAAGTTGCTCGTGCGTATTCGAACTAGGCCCGTGAGCGTGCTTCAGCATAGACGCGATCAATCATCGCGCGCAGGCCGTTGGCGCGCTGCGACGTTAGATGCTCGTTAAGTCCAATTTCTTGAAATATATCTTGAGCTGGTGTGTCAATTATTTCCTGCGGCGTTTTGTTTGAAAATAAAGCAACGACAATTGCAACGAGACCTTTAACGATCATGGCGTCGCTTTCGCCGCGAAAATTGAGTTTTTGATTTTCTGCTTCATCGACAACCAGCCAAACTTGGGAAACGCAGCCCTCAACTTTGTGGGCAGCAGACTTTTCTGGTTCGGGAAGGGGGGTAAGTTCATTGCCCAGATCGATGACAAATTTGTACCGGTCTTCCCAGTCGTCCAGAAATTCCAAGCTTTCTTTGATTTCGTCGAAATCCATTATGCGCCCCACAAAGACTCAATCCAAAACGATTGCCTCTTATTAGTATAAGTTTTGCGGTTCCGCTATGAAGAAAAAAAGAGCCGCAACACCGGGGAAGTGTTGTCGGCTCGAGTAGAAACCGCATTTGGAGTAGCATCGGGGAAGTGATGCGGTCTCTTGTTGGTTCAGGTCGCCCAATTCGGGCGCAGAGGTGGCTTTGGAGCGCCGCCCTCAAAATTGTTGTTCAATACTGGTTCGATTTTAGGGGCTGACGTTATCGCGCTCACCGCGGCAACTGTTTTAATGGTGTTGCAAGTTGTGTCTTGGCAGTCGAGTTGGAGTGCATGTTCAATTGCAATGTTCTTGCCGGCCTGCAAACTAGAATTCGCAGCAGCTACGGCGGCATTTGGATCCAACGTAAAAGGTTTGATCACCAAGAAGCCCAAAGCCAGCCAAAATGTACAACGTAATAAAAACATCAAACTCGACCAATAATTTCATTGGCCTCAAATTACACGTGAGATGTAAATCCTGCGTGCGACAAAAAGCTAAAATTTTATCTAACTGCCACTTTTTCGTGAAAAGTATTTGTTTACCACACGGGGAAAAACCAACGTCAATTTGACTGCATATAGAGTCTATTTAATGTCGTCTTAGTTTCTTGCGTGAGAGTTTAGGCCATCAGTTAATTTGCATCGAGTGGCAATTTGTAATGCGTAACCTCTTGGCTGCACTGTTTGATTGGCTTAGCCCTTCCAAATGCAGTAAACTTGGCGACAATATCAACCGGGTAACAACCCGGGCAGTTGAATTTAACATGCGCACAAGCGTGTTGATTGCAATTGCTGGCTTGCCGTTGACCCTTTATCTTTTTGCCTCGGGCCAACCAGCTCTCGCGACAGTTGTAGCCGCAACGACGGTTTTGTATTCCATTTCAATGGTCGTCGCCCGTAGGGTTGGATTGGAAGCTTCTGTATTTGTGCAAGCAGCGGTGCTTTGCCTAATCGGTCCATTCACTGCATATTTGGACCCATACGCGGTCTATGCCAGCGTAACAATTGTAATGGCTGCCACCATCTACGCCTACCTTTTGGGGCATCCGCGCACGGCAGGTGCTTGCGTGCTTTTCGCTGTTGCAGCACTTACGGCTGTATTTGCCATTATCTATGGCGGTCATCGCTTGCAGATTGCGGAGGGACCAATATCTTCTCAAGCGTTGGCCTTGATCGTTGTTGCGTCTGCATATGTTTTGCTAACGGTGTCATTCATCGAGCTAAAACGCGCATTCTCCGCACATGATCAGGGTAGGGTACGTGCGTTCCGGCACTTGGTTGAAAGTGTGCGCGATGCCGTCGCTAGATACTCGCCGGACGGGCAATTGATTTATCTTTCACACACGTCGGAAAAGCTTTTCGGCTGTCGCAGGTATGAACTTGCTGGCAATGGGCTGTTAGAGCGTGTTCATGTGCTGGACCGGCCCAAATATATGAGTGCGGTGGCCAATGTTGGCTATAGACACGACGCACAATCAGTTGATGTTCGCATTCGCTGTGACCGCGAAGATGATTCTGAATTCGTATGGGTTGAAGTTGCGCTATCTGCAGTTCATGAACGGACAAATGATGAAGGTCGGGCTGAGGTCATCGCGATTATGCGGGACATCACCTCTCGAAAGGCGCAAGAATCGGACCTAGAGGATGCCAAGAAACAGGCAGAAACCGCAAATGATGCCAAATCACGATTCTTGGCTACAATCGGGCACGAACTTAGAACACCGCTGAACGCCGTCGTCGGCTTTTCGGACATGATGATCAACAATATCGGTGGCGAATTGTCTAAGGACCACTTGGAATATGCTGAATTGATCAAGCAGTCAGGTGACCACTTGCTCGACACCGTTTCAATGTTGCTCGATATGTCAAAGCTTGAGGCCGGAAAGTTCGAAATTCAGGCCGAACAGTTTGCGCCAGAATCGTTGGTTAATCCGTGTTTTTCAATTGTAAAAAATGCAGCTGACAAAAAGAACATCAAACTTGAAGCCACGTTGGGTAAATATTTGCCTGATATTGTGGCTGACGAACGTGCTTGTCGCCAAGTGTTGATCAACCTGTTGTCAAACGCAATCAAGTTTAGCCCGCAAGACGCAACTATTCGTTTGGACATGCGTGTAATTGGAAAAACCGTCTCGATGCGGGTAATCGATGAGGGCATTGGTATTGCGCAGGCAGATATTGACCGATTGGGTGAACCGTTCTTCCAAGCGCAGAATGGCCTTACCCGGCAATATGAAGGCACAGGGCTTGGACTGTCGATTGTACGCGGTTTAACCGAACTGCATGATGGCGACGTAAATATTCGGTCGAAACTGGGTAAGGGGACTGAAATTACAATCGCCTTGCCGATTGATGGGCCAGCGACCGATCCGCAAACGGTCGTCTTGGAAGAAATTAGTGACCGCCAGTTTGTGGCAGAAGATCGTAAGCAAAATCAAATTTTGCACACAAAAGCGGGCTAAATTGGGGACCAGTAAAGACATGGCAAACTACGCCAACATTGATCAAGGGCCGGAGCTAAGAATGCAGGGTCTAAAAATTTCAACATTCGCACCCGTTTGGAAATTGATTTCCAAGTCACCAGCAAACACGGTTTTTGCGTGTGCAATGTGCATTTCGCTTGGTTGGGCAGCGTCAAACGCGCTGTTTCTTCAGAGCGACGGGCACCCTGCGCCGCTATTTGTGAGCGAGCCGACGGTGCAGGCTATTCGACCTGTGGAAGTGAGCACCACGCCGCCGAGCCGCCCAACCCTCGTTTCAACGCCGACGCCAGTGCAACGTACAGCAGCGCCAACAGGATTTGGACCAGTTACCGGCAATCCCGACGCATTTCTGGTGCAATCTAAGCTGTTTGAGCTTGGCTATTTCAAAGAAAAAGTCGACGGCTATTATGGGCCGAAAACCGCGACGGCCATTCGCGAGTTTGAAGTTAATAATGGACTAGAAGCATCGGGAGCGATCACGGACGAGCTGATTGCTATTCTTTCGACCGGCGCGATTACGAGCGCGCAATCCATGCCCGCGCCTGTTTCAGGCGGTGACCCGCTACTGCAAATCGCACAGCAGGCAAATCCCAATGCAACCGACAGCCAACGCCCAAGTGCTGATCTTATCATCAGAGTTCAAAAGGGACTGCAAGCCTTGGGATACGAGGTTGGAACTGTCGACGGTATTTTGGGCGAATCGACCTCAACGGCAATTCGCAAGTTTGAATCGTTCAACAATTATGACCAAACAGGCGAAGTGACGCCTGAATTAATTGCGTTGCTTAAAGCGGCCAACCCGGACTTTTAGACATGTCCAAATTGCGTGCAGACATATGGGTGTCTGCGTTTGTGAGACGTCACAACAATATTGGCAATTTTTGCGTCATTTCACGGCGTGGGGATGTGGACGCGGGGCAGATTTGGGTGGAAGTTGATCACCTAAACGGCACCTCTTCACTCTATGCCCCAGCACCAACAAACCCAGATGTTTCAGATCGGGAGTTTATGCTGCGCGTAGAGGCGGGCACATCAATGGATGTGCGCGAACGAATCGAAAAAGAAATAGACTTTGACCCCGATTTTTGGGTGATCTCTGTAGAAACGCGAAGCGCGGACCTAGGCCTTACCATTGCAAATATCGGCTAGGACGCTTTATTGATCCGCAATTTTTGCACAGCTTCCATCGCCCGTTCGACAGAATTTGATGCTTTGTCTGCTGCCTGATCAAGATCTGGGGTGCGTTTGCTATATGGAGCAACTGGCTTATGGGAAATAGGCGCAGAGTTCGCTTCTCTTGCCAACGCGCTAATCTCAACATCACCACGCCACACGGACATAGCAAACACCATCGCCTCAGGCTCTATCTGTTTAAAGAGGCGGGTATATTGCGCCAAGGCCGCTGAATTGTTCTGGTCGTGTGCTGTGGCGTGGATGAGCACTTTCAATCCGTCATACTCATTGCAGCCAAAGGCCCGCAAAACAACAAACAGTGCCGCGCCGCTCGCATCATGGGCAATTTCTCCACAACGAACTTCGTCCAAGCCTGTAATCTGCGCCAACAGTCGAGTGACCTCTGGACGACGATTCTTGGACAGCAATTTCATCATTGCTTGGGTGAATTCTGCTGTCGCAACTGAAATATGCTCGTAGGTACGGTGCATATTGGTGCGTGGGATTTTGCGCCCCTGGAAGGATTTTAGAACATCAAGTCGTTGCGCTTCAGAAAGGTCGAAGAATGCCGTGAGCAAATAAGCTTTGTCGAAATCTTCCCGCGTTGCCAACGAATGAGCGACTTGCTGGTCCATGCCTGCTGCTTTGCTGATTGCCCTCAAATAAGGGCCAGAGAAATGGATAGAGCGATTTTCAGCTAAGGAGCGGTAGACCTTGCGGCTGTTCACCGGAAAAATCTGACTAACCAATTTCTTGGACAAACCAGGTCGTTTTGCAATCAGGGCTACTTTTTCCACATTGCCTTCTTCAACAACGCTGGAGAGTAACTCATCAGAAATAGATTCGTTGGTTTCCAAGAATGTACCAAGCTCATCGCCGATATTCTCGACAACGAGTTGCTCCAAAATGGGAGAAAGGTGAGATGACTGTGCAAGCTTGGATGCAGCTCGTTCGCGTGCAGACGGTGCCGCGGTCGGGAACAGGCGCTGTGCAAGTGCTTCAAATTGCATACGTTCTGTAGGTAATGGCTTTGGTCGTCGCGAGTAAGCGTCACAAGCTGCAATAAGCAATGTGTTAGCTCTATCTACGCCGCCGGTCTCAATTAGCAACTGAAACGTCTCATATGGTTGAAAGCCGATCATAAGTGCCCAAATTCGCCAAACTGGTTCAAAACAAATCAATTAACTTACTAATTCCACCAATTCGTTAGCAGACTGTTAACCTTGACGATTTCTTAATGGGTTTGTCCCCGCTTTTTCAATCGGGGATTAGAGTGTGTGAATATTTGTAAACAAGAAAGTCAACTAAACCCAGTTTCGTGAGGTCTCCCATGGGGAAGATCCTAACATTTTTGAAGAAGAGCAAACCGTGCAAGGACAGGGATTCTGTCGATAAGAACGGCGACGTCATAATATTTCCCGGAGTACGGTATGAAAGACAAATTCACGATGAGCGTTTGCGACCAAAACGACGCAAAGGCCGGAAAAAGCATCGTTAATTTGCTAAAAATTGTTGGTTTGATTGGATTGGTTGCGGCCGTCGCTGCATGCGCGCGCCCTGTGGGTGATTTCGGTCGCGCCCAGTCGGATGTGCTGCACGACGAAGTTTTGCCGCGCGCAGGCGCGCTGATTGCGCACCAAAATAAAGAACCGGTATCTCTCTTCAATTTGACGAATGAAGAAAATGAGATGCGCGATAGAGTTTGGCGCTTTTTAATAGCCAACCACGCGCGTGACTGGATGTTTGATTCGGCGATTGAAATGCAACGCACTCGGTTGGGCAAACCAGTTGACCTTAATTTTCGCACCGACAGATATTATCGTCACCTAAGGCTGGACGAGTATGCATCGTCTCGGGGTCGCTATATGCGCTTGGCAGAAGATGCGAACGATGACATAGGAACAATTCCAGGAGCCTTCGCCAGCATTTGTAAAGTTATGGAAATTGAACGTCGTCGTCAGGTCGCACTCACGGGGCTCTATGCGAAGAACAGTGAAGTCAAGAAACAAGTACTGGCACGTGAATATGAAAACAAGAACATCATCAACTGGTTCGCGCGCGCAGTAGACTATCGATACAAATCATATGATGTCGCCTTAAATAGGCTGCTTGTAGAAACACCTCACGAAGAAGCACATACAGCAAATGAATATCTAAATCGTCTTGCGGTGTTGGTCGGTCGTGCCAAAAATGGTGAGTTCTGTGATCCGTTTTCTGACGAAAGTTATAATCACGATAAGAAATTCCCATTGTTGGAATCCCGGTATGCCACTCAAATGGAAAAGCCGACTGACGACGAATATCTAAAATAAGCTGCGTGAACGTAGGGTCGCGGCTTACTAAAGGCTTTTGCAGCTGAGGTTCTTTAAGCTTTCTCGATAGGTATTTGCCAATGCGCGATGTCCGGGTAGCACCCTGATAATAGCGATGTACTCGTCAGCTGGCAGCTTGACGATGAGTAGTGTTTGGTCCAGTTCAAATTCAGCGTCGGCCAATTGTCGCGACTGGGATGGATTGAATATGGCAATATTGAAGTCGCGATCGTTGCTGGTCCGACTGGTGGTCGAATAGGGCACGCTGCCATCTTTAGCGATCAGCGCTGCAGTCCAAAAAGCCGAAGGCAGCTTACCCGAAATGGACACGGGCCCATTTGCTAAATCGATTTGGCATGTCGCATAAACAAAGGCAGGGTCAAGGCTAAGGTGCGCCCACGAACTGTATTTTGTCGGATTGATGGCAACCATTTGGTTTTTTGTGCCCAATTGGTCAATTGTCGTCCAAGCATTGTGCGTGGATTGGCTGGGTAAGATCAAAATGACCGCTAAGTGGATGATACCGCCTAAAACCAAGCCAGCGAATATGTAGGCGAGGAACTTGCTCATAGGCAGCTCACTTTGCGAATTTTGGGCAGGCTAGCAATTTCATGGCCGACGATTAGAAATGCATTGGTGTCATAAAAGGTCATCATGAATGTGAATTCTTGATCGGCGCGAATGGTCAACCAATTGCCCGACTGAACCATTTTTGACGCGGTGATGTCGAATGTGCCATCTGAATTGTAAGCGATTTCCGAGCTCACCAAATAGGACGGATCAGCGGTGGCGCTGATTGTCTGGGCTTGCTGGATACGTAGCGTCCAAACAGAAGCATTTGGCGTTGAGCCTGAAATATTGTAGTTGCAATCGGCCCTGAGTGGATTGTCTTCTTCATCCGTCTTTGCAGAGAAAACAACACCTTCCGCCCGGCCCATCTGTAGATTGCCAGACCTTGCGAGGCTGGCCTTTAGGTAAGGATCAACGTCAGCTGTGCCCGAGTTTGGCCATCCATACCAAACACCATATTTGTGCGCCGAAAGCTGCCGCCCATCTTCTAGCATAAAATGTGCAGAGCTAAAGCCCACGCCCAGCGCCACGGCCAAAGTCAAACTGGAATAGATGAACTTTGCGAACAAGAGGCTAGCCTAACGGAATTGATTTGTCGGTTGCGGGCGCTGCTTTGGCAGAATTTGTGGTGCCGAGCCGAATAGCGAGATCTTCAAGTACCCGCTCCAAACGACGTAACTTTTCCCCTGCCGCTTCAGTCAGGGAAGGTGGGCGCACGAGTTGCAAAGTATCCTCATCCTCGACCAATGTTGCCGTTTCACTCGCAGAAAGGCGCTGGAAATCCGCGCCGGGCAATTCTGCAATGTTGGTGTTGGAATGGGCATATGACATGAACTTCTGCCAAGTCTGGGCAGGCAGGCGGCCACCGGTTAGATTGTTGGTTTTTGTGTAGTCATCATTGCCGTACCAAACCGCAGCAACATAATTGCCAGTATATCCAACAAACCAAGCGTCCCGGTAGGATTGCGTTGTGCCTGTCTTACCTGCAGCAGGCGTGCCTGCAACCTGAGCGCGACGGCCGGTGCCCGAAGTAACGACCGCGCGCAGCATTTCGTTGATGCCTTCAACCGTGGATTGTTTGAGAATCTGCTCCGGCAGGTAAGCTGTCTTGGCGTCAAAAATGACGTCGCCCTTTAAATTGGAAATCCGGCTGATGCCAAACGCTTTGGCTTTCTTCCCGTTATTTGCAAAAACGGCGTAGGATGAAGCCATATCCAAAACGCTGACGGACACAACACCAAGTGCAAGCGAACGGGTGACGGGGAAAGAGTTTTGAAGTCCCATTTTATGGGCGAGGTCGGCAATCGGTTGCCGTCCGGTGGATTGAGACAGCCGCACCGGCACCGTATTGATGGATCGCGCCAAAGCGCTCTTAAGCGTTACGCGTCCGGCATATGATCGACCGTAGTTTTTGGGGCACCAATCGCCAATGCAAATTGGACCGTCGGTGATCACGGTATTTGGTTTGAATTTGCCGGTTTCTAAAGCTGTAGCATAAACGAATGGTTTGAATGATGACCCGGGCTGTCTGGTTGGGCTTGTGGCCCGATTGAACTGGCTCTTGCCATAGTCTGAACCGCCAACCAATGCGCGTACTGCGCCATCAGGTTCCAGTACGACCATGGCGCCTTGTTTGACGCGATATGCATCACCTTCTTCACGAAGGATAGATGTCACTGAATTCTCCGCATGCTTTTGCAGAACAGGGTCTACTGTCGTGCGCACCACAAATGCCGAGCCAACTGGGTATTCCTTTATGATTTCTTTGACGTCAATGAATGCCCAGTCGAGAAAATAGTTCGGCGATTCAACATCATCGAAACGCTCAATTGGGGTCGCCGGTGCAAATCGAGCGGCAGTGACTTGTCCTTCGGTCATGAAGCCAGCTTGCACCATGTTGGTCAGTACATCATTTGCGCGGCCTCTTGCGGCAGCTAAATCGACATGGGGGGCGTATTTGGTTGGGGCTTTGAACAATCCCGCCAACATCGATGCTTCCGCGAGCGTTACGTTTTGCACTTTCTTGCCAAAATAATAGTCCGCCGCCGCTGCAACACCAAAGTTGCCACCGCCCATATAGGCACGATCAAAATACAGTTTTAAAATTTCGTCTTTGCTGTAATTGGCTTCAAGCCAAAGCGACAAATATGCCTCGTGCAATTTACGGCTGATGGTCTTTTCCGAAGAAAGGAACAAGTTTTTAGCGAGTTGTTGGGTGATCGAGCTACCGCCCTCAACAAATGAGTTGGCGCGCACATTGGTCACCATCGCGCGTGCTATGCCCAATATGTCGATCCCGAAATGCTCATAAAAGCGCCGGTCTTCCGTCGCGAGCGTCGCGTTGATCAAATATTCTGGAAGGGTGGCCAACTCCGTGCTGTCGTCCGACCGAATGCCACGACGTCCAATTTCGTTGCCATATCGATCAAGAAACGTGATCGCATAATCGTCCACCTCATTGAACTCGCCAGTGGCAGTCAATTGAAACGAGGGTATGGCGAGGGCGGTCATTAAGACCAACCCCAGTGCAAAGAATGTCAGCCCGTCGGATACCACTTCGACAAAGAAGCGGCGAAATCCTGATACGTGGAAGCGCGACATGAAATCGCCAAAACGCTGATAACCAACCCCCAGCGTTTGGAACATTTCATACAAAGAGGAATCCAGCCAAGAATCTAGCCGGATAAACTTAGACGTCTTGCGGCCTTTCTTCTTTTGATAAAACGGATCCGACACTGGTTTTTCGTCCAAACTTCAAATTGTAAGTACTGGCATAAATGCTTGAGCCTTAACGCCAAGTGCATTAAGTGAGCAATATGTCAGCATTTAGCAATTGATGGCGCAATTTTTTAATGGAAACAAGGCGATTGACGATGAATTTTTGGGAAACGAAATCGCTTGAAGAGATGAATGACACTGAGTGGGAGTCATTGTGCGACGGTTGCGCAAGGTGTTGCTTGGTGAAATTGGAAGATGAAGACACCGGCCAAATTGTGACTTCGGACGTGCATTGCTTTTTGATGAATGAAGAAACATGCGGTTGTTCTGACTATAAAAATCGTCAGGTTCGTGTGCCGGATTGCGTTAAACTCACCCCCAAAAATGTGGGTGAAATCAAATGGATGCCAGTAACATGTGCTTACCGGCGCTTGCAGGAAGGCAAGGGACTTGCATGGTGGCATCCTCTTATTTCTGGCGACAAGCAAACTGTTGTCGATGCTGGAATTTCGGTCAAAGGCAGATCGATTTCTGAGAAGGAAGTGCCCGAAGATGAATGGGAAGATCATGTGGTGGGATGGCCTGAGTTTGACCCAAGCGAAGGCCCGGAATAAGAAAAAGTTCCAGAAATAGGAAAATAATCCTTGACTGCGTGACGGTTGTTTGCTAAGTTCTGGATATGGTCGAAGAAGTGCGGCCAAATAGGCAACCAGCGGAAAGCGCGGTTGCCTTTTGTGTTTCTAATTTAGGCAAGATGTTGAACAAACCCAAACCAAATTGGTCTGAGGTCGCACGCGCATATGCTGCCGGCGAGGGCACGATCACTGAGTTATGCGACGAGTTTTCAATCACGCGTTCCTCTCTTTACCGACATGCCAACAAACATAATTGGCCAAAACGTCGGGTAGACCGCGAAACCAAACGCGCCGATTTCGTCGAGCGAATGTACAACGTGTTGAACAGGCAATTGGACCAAATCGATAAAAGAATTTCGCCGGATGGGCCAGTCGACGTGGTCGCATTGGGCAATATAGCAAAAATATTTGAGAAATTGATGGAATTGGGCGACGACGACAAAGCGTCGAGCGCTCAAAAATCTGATAGTAAAACATTGAAGTCACTCCGCGAATTGTTGGCGCAAAATTTGAACAGCGTACAAAAATTTAAAGGCATGAATGAACAGAGTTGATCAGCTGCTTTCTCAACTCAGCGAACCTGAATTGCTGCAGTTGAAATTTGATTGGTCAATTTGGGCACGTCAGTCGCAGATCGCCCCAGACGGCGACTGGACGACCTGGCTTTTATTGGGTGGCCGCGGCGCAGGGAAAACCAGAGCAGGGGCCGAATGGGTTCGGCAAAATGCTACAGGCAGCCAGCCCAAAAGCCCTATTGCATTGATCGGTGAAACAATCAGCGATGCGCGCTCTATTATGGTTGAGGGCCATTCCGGGCTTTTAGCAATTCATCCAACGGATGAACGACCAACCTTTCACCGGTCGCGAAATTTGCTGGAATGGCCGAACGGGGCGACCGCACGGCTATATTCAGCGAGTGATCCGGAAAGCTTGCGTGGTCCACAATTCTCGCTCGCCTGGAGCGATGAATTATGCAAATGGCCTGCGCCAGAAGAGGCGTGGAACATGCTACAATTTTGCCTTCGTATTGGTCAAAAACCACAGCAAATGGTCACCACAACACCGAAGCCAATAAAGCTATTGAGGCAACTGATTAAAGCCAAAACGTCAAAAGTCACAAAGGTGAAAACGGATGAAAACAAACAAAACCTCTCGCCAACTTTTTTGACCAGCATTGTGAGCCAGTACAATGGCACTTCGCTTGGTCGGCAGGAGCTGGACGGCGAAATTCTGGAGAGCGCTGACGATGCGCTTTGGACGCGGGCGCAGATAGACCGTTTTCGCACAAAGCGCGCACCTGAGATTGAGCGAATTGTCGTTGCTGTTGATCCGCCTATTTCTAGTCATGAGAAATCGGACAATTGCGGCATTGTGATTGCCGGCCTTGCGCAGGAAGAAGTCTATGTGCTTGCGGACGGCACTATCGGGCGGGCTTCGCCGCTTAAATGGGCAACGCGGGTTGTTGAACTTTTTGAACAGTTTCAGGCGGATTGCGTCGTCGCTGAAGTCAACCAAGGCGGCGACCTCGTTGTAAACGCTCTACACCAGGTCAATGCGGCGCTGCCGGTGAAAACGGTGCATGCAAAACGAGGGAAGTGGCTGCGGGCAGAGCCTGTGGCGCTGCTTTACGAGCGTGGCCTTGTCCATCATGTTGGCATGTTCGCCGAGTTGGAAGACGAAATGTGCAATTTTTCGGCTGATGGGCGGTCAAATGGGCATTCGCCAGACCGGCTGGATGCGCTGGTTTGGGCAGTTTCGGAATTGGTTTTGGTCAATTCAAACCGCCCTCGCATCCGCAACATCTAATTTTTGAAGGTTTCTTATGGGAAATATTTTTGACCGATTGCTATCGCGTCGGGCGCCTCAGCCTGCCGAAACGAAATCGGCGCATGCCTATATATCCATGGTCGACACCCAATCTGCGAGCTGGTCAGGACGTTCTTACGCTTCTTTTGCCCAACACGGATTGATGAAAAACCCGGTTGCGCATCGTGCGGTGACCCTGATCGCCCAGAGCGCTGCACGGGTTCCATTGTTAGTGGATGATGAGGGCGAGCGATTGTCTGCACATCCCGTGCTCGACTTGTTAAGCGCCCCAAATCCGGATTGTTCTGGTCCAGAATTGCTGGAAACTGTGTTTGCGCATCTACAGTTGAGCGGCAATGCATATTTGGAAATATTGCAGTTCGATAATGCCCAATTTCAGCTTTATCCGCTTCGTCCGGACCGCGTTTTTCCGGTAGTTGGTAGTGATGGTTGGATCAAAGCCTATGACTATAAGGTTGGGGGGAAAAAGCGCCGGATTTCACCGAGCAAAAATAACCCAGTGCCGGTCATTCATCTGCGCAATTTCCACCCGACAAATGACCATTCCGGGCTAGCGCCGATTAGCGCTGCGATGGACGCGATTGATACCCACAACAAAGCGTGCGAGTGGCATAAATCTCTGTTGGACAATGCAGCACGGCCTTCGGGCGCATTGATCTATAGCGCTGAGGCAGGGAACCTTACCGCTGATCAGTTTGTACGACTAAAGTCCGAACTAAATGACAGTTTTCAAGGCGCCTCCAACGCCGGACGCCCCATGGTTTTGGAAGGCGGGTTAGACTGGAAAGCATTGTCCATGTCCCCTCGGGATATGGATTTTATCGAAACAAAGAACAGCGCCGCCCGCGATATTGCGATGGCGTTTGGCGTTCCGCCAATGTTGCTTTGTCTCGCTGGCGATAACACATACTCGAATTATCGCGAGGCAAACCGCGCATTTTGGCGGCAAACCATCATCCCACAGATGGTGAAAACCTGCGCTTCGCTGACCCGGTGTCTGCGAAATGCAATTCCTGGCGGTTGGCGGTTGGTCCCCAATTTTGAGGTGATCGAAGCCATTGCTGACGAGCGCCTTGCAAACTGGGCTCAAATCGACGCCATCAACTCAATTACTCCGGACGAAAAGCGTGAGCTAATCGGCCTACCAAAACTTACTTCAAGCAATATTAGCTCCGTTCAAGTGGAGCAAAGGGAGGACTAAATGAATGAAATTGCTCAAACATTTGCACAGCGAGGCGACTTAGCTCACCTCGCGCTTTTTTTATGGGCCGCAAGTTCAAGCGCTTTGTTGGTTTGGACGCTGAAAGAGTTGGCCGTTGCCAATCGTCGGTTCGACCATTTCGTCAACGAAATCACCGCGATCAACAAATTGTTCAAACGCAAGGGCTGAAGCCAGCTTGAGAAAGGAAGTCCAACATGTCAGAAGAAACCAAGGGTGAGTTTCAACAATTTGCTTGGAACATTGTGTCCAGCATTGCCAAATCTCCAGCGGTCAAATCCCCAAATGCGAAACCAACATCGCGTCGTCCGGTGCGAAAATCCGCTGCTGCAAAATCGAAATGAACATAAAAATCAGCCAAGACGGCGTCTTCTCTGGTTATGCGAGCATATTCGGCAAAATTGATCAGGGCGGGGATGTTGTCGTGCGCGGGGCGTTCGAAAAATCGATCAATAAGCGCGGCGTCGACAATATTCGGATGCTGTTTCAACATGACCCTAAGGAGCCGGTTGGCGTTTGGCATTCAATCCGCGAAACAGATGTGGGTCTAAAGGTCACTGGACAACTCAGCGCAAATGTTGCCCGTGGCAAGGAGCTTACGTCCCTCATCCGTGACGGGGGAATTGACGGTCTTTCCATCGGGTTTCGTACCATTCGCGCATCAGATAAATCCAGGGCTGTTTCTAGACGGCTATTCGAAATCGATCTTTGGGAAATCTCTATTGTTACTTTCCCTATGCTGGACGTGGCGCGCATCAGTGCGCCCAAATTGGCGCAAAATATCAAACAGGCGACAAAGCTACTAACCTCAACTCAATAAGGAATATCAATGACTACCACTCCGTCTCAAGACCTTGAGGTGAAGGCACACGCACGTGCTGACGCCAACGAAGACGTCACCCATTTGTTTGGTGAATTCATGCACGCGTTTGACGAGTTTAAATCAACCAACAATGCTCGTTTGACGGCAATTGAAGCCAAAAATGAGGACGTGTTGTTCGATCAAAAACTTGATCGTTTGAATGCTGCAATGGACAGTCAAAAAGCGACGATGGACAATTTGTTGGGTCAAAAAATGCGCCCAGGCTTGGCAGCAGATACTGGTCCATTGGTTGTCGATACCGAATATAAGGATGCGTTTTCAGCCTATGTACGAAAGGGCGAAGAAAAGTCTTTGTCGGTTGGCGTGAATGCTGAAGGTGGCTATTTAGTGCCAGCGGAAACGGACCAAGATATTGGCCGACGTTTAGCCTCTATTTCCCCGATCCGTTCAATTGCTAGCGTGCGCCAAGTTTCGTCTTCAGTTTACAAAAAACCTATCGCAATTGCCGGACCGTCCGTTGGCTGGGTTGGCGAAACCGACGCGCGACCAGAAACATCAGCGTCGACTTTAGCGGAAATTGAGTATCCAACAACTGAGCTTTACGCGATGCCAGCGGCCACTTCGAGCTTCCTTGATGATGCCGCCGTTGACGTAGAACAGTGGATTGCCGAAGAAGTTGAAGTCGCATTTGCCGAACAAGAAACAGCGGCCTTTATTTCTGGTGACGGTGTTAAAAAGCCAACAGGCTTTCTAAATGCGCCTCAGGTGGATGATACCAGCTGGTCGTGGGGCAATATTGGTTATGTGCCGACAGGAGAGGCTGGCGACCTGCCATCTGCCAACGCAAGCGATGTGTTGATTGACCTCGTTTACAACCTGAAGGCTGGATACAGGCAAAATGCAAGCTGGGTGATGAACCGACGAACCCAAGCCCAATTGCGCAAACTTAAAGATTCTGACGGCAATTACCTGTGGCAGCCAAGCCATCAACCGGGCATGCGCCCCAGCTTTATGGGTTTCCAACTGGTTGAGGCTGAAGACATGCCTGATGCTGGGGCCGATGCCACACCGATTGCCTTTGGTGATTTCCGCCGTGGCTACCTGATCGTTGATCGATTGGGCGTAAACGTCATTCGGGATCCATATTCTGCAAAACCTTACGTCCTTTTCTACACGACTAAACGTGTTGGCGGCGGCGTGTTGGACTTCGACGCGATCAAATTGCTCAAATACTCAGCCAGCTAGGCCTCCTGTAGCGAACTGAGTTTGCCGATCCGCCAAGTTCCCTCCCGCTTGGTGGATCGGTCCCCCTTTTATGGAGTTTCCATGACATCATTTTTGCTAACAGGGCCAGCAACTGAGCCGGTTTCGCTTGATGACGCCAAGATTTTCTTGCGCGTGTCGGACGATGTTGACGATCAATTGATCTCAACCCTGATCAGTGCCGCGCGCGTGCATGTTGAAACACTCACCCGACGTGCACTGATCTCTCAGGTTTGGCGCAAGACGTTAGACTGCTGGCCAGACGACGATCATGTTGAGCTGCCGCTTGGACCGTTTCAAAACCTTGTTGCCGTGCGCGTGTTCGACCCAAGCGGTGATCCTGTTGCGTTGCCGCTCGCGCAGTTTATCGGCGCCGAAAACTCAGCTCCAGCAAAGCTTTTACTGCCGAAAACCATTTCGGGCCAGCCCGTATTGCGGCAAGATTCAGCGATTGAAATTGACTATCAAGTCGGTTTCGGATCGACCAGCGATGATGTGCCCGCCGACCTAAAGCAGTCGCTGCTAACGCTTATCGGCCATTGGTATCAAAATCGCGAAGCGGTCCTTATGGCCGGAAGTGGCGCGATCGTGCCGCTTGGATTTGACCAGCTGATCTCAGCCTACAAGGTCATGAATATATGAGCGGTAGAATTCCAGCATTGGGATCGCTCAATCAACGGGTTGAGCTTATCTCGCGCCAAACGGAAATTGATGCAAGTGGTGGGCAAGTTACCAGTTTCACCAGCCTTGGGACTGTTTGGGCCAACATTGAAACCCAAGCGTCAGGCGTTGGTGAGCAGGGTGATGCGGCAACTTCATTTGTTAGCAAAACAGTCACCATTCGGTTTCGCTCAGACATCGGCAGTGGTGACCGCATGATGATCGGCGGTGCGCAATATGACATCAACCACGCTGTCGATATCAACGGGCGACGTGCATATTTGCGTTGTTATTGCACTCAGCCAACCAGCATAGGTTCGCGCCATGAATAAAGCGATGAAAGACCTGCAAACGGCCCTGGTTTCAGCGTTGCTTGCCGATGGAGCGCTGTCCGGATTGCTTGGCAGCAATAGGATCTTCGATGCGCCGGGCAAACAGATAAACCCGCCCTATGTCACGATTGCACGGCACAATGCGCGGTGGCGTCCAGCGCAGGACACATCGCTTTCAACCCACGTGATTGATTGGCATATCTGGCTTGCAGAACCTCATCGCGCGCGCGGACTGGAAATTGCGGACCGCCTATGTGACGTGCTGCTTTCAGCGGACAAAGACGGCAGCAGCTATACACTTGTTCAAGCGAGCCATATCGCCACGCAAACGACAATTGAAAAACGCAATGGCTGGACCAAGATCGTGGTGCAAACACAGTTTAATTTAGATATTTCAAACATATAGGGACACCAATTATGAGCGCACAGAGCGGACGCGATATGCTGCTAAAGCTTGATGAGAGCGGTGCAGGAGGCTTTGCCACAGTTGCAGGCATCCGAACCCGTCAAATGTCATTTAACGCCCAATCAATCGACACCACAGATTCATATTCAGCCGGCCAATGGCGTGAGCTGTTGACTGGCGGCGGTATTCGAACTGCCTCAATATCGGGTGGCGGTGTCTTTAAAGACGCAACGTCGGATGCGCGTATTCGAGAACTGTTTTTCTCCGGTGAACTGCGAAATTGGCAGCTGATATTGCCTGACTTCGGCACGATTGAAGGGCTATTTCAAATCACGTCATTAGAGTTTTCAGCTGACCATACGAGCGAAATGTCGTTCGAAATCGCATTGGAAAGCGCCGGGCAAATTAGCTTTACGGCGGCGGCATAATGGCCAATCAAATGCGCGGCGAAGTTGATGCTGTAATTGACGGCAAAACCTACACATTATGTCTAACGCTTGGAGCGTTGGCGGAGCTTGAAGCCGCGCTGCAATCCAGTGATTTAAACGGGCTCGCTGAACGGTTTGAAGGCGGTCGCGTTTCCGCCAGAGACCTGATCGCCATAGTCGGTGCGGGACTGCGTGGTGGAGGCAACGCCGTTACAGATATTGAACTTGCCAATATGAATTTTGAGGGCGGCGCGCGGGGCGCTGCCTTAATTGCGGTGAAACTACTTGCGGCTGCATTTGGCGAGCAAAACTCGACAAAATGACGGGGTTTCCCTGGGGCGACGCAGCCCGAATTGGTTTTGGGTATTTACATTTATCGCCAACTGAATTTTGGAAACTGACGCCCCGTGAGTTGCTGATGATTGCAAAGGCGAGCGGCAATGCCATTCCGCCAAACCTAGATCGAAATGCCTTTGAAGAGCTTGCGCGCAAGTGTCCCGACATCAAAGGCCCTGACAACAAGTGTCCGGATGAGGAGTGAATTGATGGATGAAGAAGAAGCTGATGAACATTTGAGCGCCGAGTTTAAAGAAACAAAGGCCGAACTTAAGCGCTTAAAAGAACTTGCCGATGGTGTCGGCGTGGCAATGGCGAACGGGCTTGGCAATGCCATTAAAGAGGGGAATTCACTGAGATCAATTCTTAGCGGCATCGCCAAAAGCTTTGCAGACATCGCGCTGAAAGCTGCATTGAAACCGGTCGGTGGCATGTTCTCTGATCTCGTTCAGGGAATTCTGACCAGCTCAAACCCAACCTTGCCAAAAGTTCAAGCGTTCGCCAAAGGCGGGGTAATTAACAGCCCGACATTTTTCCCTAATTCGGGCGGCATTGGACTTGCCGGTGAAGCAGGTGCAGAGGCAATTTTACCCCTAAGCCGAAACAGTTCAGGTCAACTTGGTGTCGCCGCTAACTCCGCAGCGCCGGTCCACATCTCGATGACTGTAAATGCAACAGATGCACAGAGTTTTCATCACGCTGAAGCCGAGATCGGCGCATCGTTGCTTGGTGCGGTGCGTAGAGGGCAGAGGGCAAGCTAATGGGCTTCCACCATATTCGATTTCCGGTTGATATTTCGCTGAGTGCACGTGGTGGCCCACAATGGGCAACCGATATTGTCGAACTTTCGTCTGGGGCCGAACATCGCAACACACGCTGGGCACATTCGCGCCGGCATTATGATGCTGGTTTTGGGGTGAAATCAAAAGCGGACTTGCGCAAAATATTGACATTCTTCGAAGAGAGGCGTGGCAGTTTCCATGGGTTTTTGTTTAAAGATCCAATTGATCACAGCTCTTCTGAAGACGGTCCGACGGTGACAGACCAAGAGATTGGTATTGGAGACGGGATCAAGACCCAATTTCAACTGAAAAAGAAATACGGCGCGGCATTTGATCCGTATTTTCGCACCATCAACAAGCCGGTTGCCGCTACGGTTGTGATTGGCGTTGATGGCGTAGAACTGACGGGTGGACAGTTTAGCGTGGATGAAACAACTGGTGTTGTGACCCTAAATACTGCACCTTCGAACGATGCAATTGTTTCCGCTGGATTTGAATTTGATGTGCCAGTTCGCTTCGCGTCTGATCGATTGGACGTGGAAATCACAAGTTTCAATGCAGCAATTGCGCCGACGATCAAACTGATCGAGGTGCGGGCATGAGGACATTTGATCCCGCATTTGAGGCACATATCAGTTCCGGGCAAGCGAGCATCTGCAATTGCTGGATTATTGCAAAGACCAACGACCAAAAACTTGGTTTTACCGATCATGACCAAACGTTGGAGTTTGACGGTATTGCGTTTCATCCAACAGCTGGATTTTCGCCCACTGCAACGGTGCAAAAAAGCGAAAGTTCGATTGATACATCAGATGTGATGGGCTGGTTGGACGACAATAGAATTATCGCCTCGCACATCCGCGATGGCCAATTTGCCGGGGCGGTTGTTGATACGTGGAAAGTGAACTGGCGAGAACCCTCAGTCAGACATCATTTTCGGCGGGACGTGATTGGTGAAATCACGGAAAAAGATGGCGTTTTCAAAGCAGAGTTAAGATCACAGCACATTGCGTTCAATCAGGTGCGCGGCAGATTATATCAACGTGAATGCAACGCAGATTTCGGCGACCGTGCATGTGGTATTGATGTGGATGGGGCGAGTTATTCGGCCCAATGCGTAATCTCAGCAGTGGCGGTCAACAATACGCTAACTGTTACCGGACTTGAAGCACGTGACGCTGGTTGGGCCGACGGTGGTACGCTGACGTGGACCAGTGGAGAGCGCAAGAACCGATCATTTCGGATCATAAAACACACAAATACATTGGGCGAAGTGAAATTGCATATTGAGCATTTTGACAATGAGCTGGTTGCCATAGGTGATCAGGTTAAAGTGATAATTGGATGCGACAAATCATTTAGCACCTGCAAGGCAAAGTTCTCCAACCAGTTAAACTTTCAAGGGTTTCCGCATATCCCAGGGGAGGCCTTTGTTTTGAAATATCCAACGCGTGAAAATCCGCTTGATGGGAAAGTGTTGGTGCGTTGAAGGCGCTGCAAAAACAGATCGTCTTGAGCGCGCGAAGTTGGATCGGCACTCCCTATCGACATCAAGCCGCAACCAAACATGCGGGATGTGATTGCCTTGGTTTGATCTTGGGTGTCTGGCGTGATCTTTTCGGTGAAATTCAAATTGAATTGCCGCCATATTCTTCAAATTGGCGAGATCAAAGCCACGCCAATGAGTTGGCCGACATGGCGACAAGATACTTAATCGCTAGAAGCGGTTCTCTATTGGTTCCCGGCAATGTTGTTTTGTTCAATGTGCGAGCAGATGCAGCCGCAAAGCATTGCGGGATAATCGTCGATGAAAATCACTTTATCCACGCGCAAGAGCGTGTTGGCGTCGTTGAAGTGCCGCTAAGCAGTTGGTGGCGTCGGCGCATTGCAGCCCAATTTAGTTTTCCAGAAAGAGCCTAATTTATGGCAACATTACTACTTGCAGCGGGCGGCCAGTTTATTGGCGGCGCGCTGGGTGGCCCATTGGGCGCAACTATTGGCCGAGCGGTCGGCGCGCTCGCGGGCAATGTGGTCGACAACCAATTATTTGGCCAGCATTCTCAACCGGTTTCAAGCGACATCCGTCTTCTCAATTCGCGCGAAGGCTATCCGATTTCTCGGCTTTACGGTTGGTCTCGCGTCTCCGGCAATATCATTTGGGCGACGGAACTTGAACGGATGACCAAGTCTGGCGGTGGGATTAAGTCTGTTGGCGGTTCAGATGATGAAGTCATCGCCGCGAATTTCGCTATTGGCCTGTGCGAAGGGGTTGTTCCCCATATCGGACGGATTTGGGCCGACGGCGAATTGATGGATCTCCGGCAAGTGAACCATCGATTTTATACCGGCGCGAATGATCAGCTGCCAGACAGCCTGATCGAGGGGAAACAAGGGGCGGGAAATGCACCGGCTTATCGAAATCTTGCCTATTTGGTTTTTGAACAACTTGATCTCACGCCCTACGGTAACCGTATTCCGCAAATCTCGGTTGAACTTTGCAGACCTGTTGGTGATTTGGAGGAGCGTACGAAAGCCATTTGTGTGATCCCCGGGGCAACAGAATTTGGCTACGATCCGGTACCTCGCGTTCGCCTGTTGGGCAACGGCGAAGTTTTGTCTGAAAATAGTCACCAGACATTGGGTAAGTCTGACTGGGAAATATCAATCAATGAACTGACTTCCCTTTGCCCCAATCTAAAACATGTTGCGCTGGTGTTGAGTTGGTTTGGTGATGATTTGCGATGTGGCGAATGCACGGTGACGCCGCGCGTTATGGGGCATGATCGGAATATCAAAGATGTTGAATGGGGTGTCGCGGGATTAAGCAGGCAACAAGCTGAAATCTGCAGTCAGGTCGATGGCGGGCCTGCTTATGGCGGCACCCCGAGCGATCTAAGCGTTATCGCGGCGATCAATGACCTCAAGGCACGCGGTGTAAAGGTGACGATTTATCCGCTCATGATGATGGATATCGAGGCCGGAAATCAACTTGAAGACCCCTATGGCGGCAATCTTGGCCAGGCAAATTATCCTTGGCGTGGACGCATTACGTGCAACCCGGCCATTGGCCAGAGTGAAAGCGTTGACCGGTCATCTATTGCGGGAGCACAAGTGGCGAGTTTCGTTGGCACGGCGGCTGCGAGTGATTTCTCCGTTAGCGGGAATATGCCTGCCTATTCTGGGCCTGTCGAATGGACATATCGGCGGTTTATTCTTCATTGCGCAAATGTTGCACGGGCAGCAGGCGGCGTGGATGCATTCATCGTTGGGTCCGAGATGGCTGCCCTTTCCATTGTTCGTGAAAGTGCGACGAGTTTTCCTTTTGTATCTGCACTTAAAGGTATAGCCCATGATGCACGGGCGATTTTGGGTGCACAGACGAAAATAACATATGCAGCAGATTGGTCAGAATATCACGGCTATCAACCCACAGACGCGCCCGGCGATAAATTGTTTCATTTGGACGAGTTGTGGGCTGACAGCAACATCGATGCCGTTGGTATCGACAATTATATGCCGCTTTCCGACTGGCGCGATATTGGTAAAAATATCGACTTCGCTCAGCAGAATATTGTGCATGATCTTGATTATCTAAAGTCAAACATCGCCGGTGGTGAGGGTTTTGATTGGTATTATGCAAGCGAGGCCGACAGGAATGCCCAGGTGCGTTCGCCAATATTTGACGGCGAACACAATGAAGATTGGGTCTGGAAATATAAAGATTTAGAAGGCTGGTGGTCTAACCCTCATCATCACCGAATAAGTGGTGTTCGACAGGGCACGGCCACAGATTGGGTGCCATTTTCAAAACCAATTTGGTTCACAGAATTGGGGTGCGGCGCGGTCAATAATGGTGCGAACCAGCCCAACGCGTTTACAGACCCAAAAAGTGCCGAAGACAAATCCCCATATCATTCGATCGGGCATACTGAACCGACGATGCAGCGCCAGTTTTTGCGGGCGCACTATGATTATTGGCAGTCAGATCAGCAAAAATTCTTACCTGTCAATAATCCAAGTTCGCCGCTATATGGCGGCAAAATGTTGGACGCGGAACGGACTTATTTATGGGCTTGGGACGCGCGTCCATTTCCAGCATTTCCGCTGCGTGAAGATGTTTGGTCTGACGGCCCGTCATTTTATACTGGGCATTGGACGACCGGTAGGTTTGGCTGCGCAACAGCGAGCGAACTGGCCGCATCAATTGCGCAGGATATTGGCGTTGATCTCACAGTCGAAGATAGCGCACCGAGTTTTGTTGAAGGATGTTTGGTTAGTTCGCCATCCGCGGCCCGGCAGGATGTCGAGCTTCTAATAAAGTCCGATCGGCTTTTGTTGCGCGATCGACCCGAGGGTCTTTCACTCACGCGGCAGCGTGACAATGTGGTTCATCAACTTAGCGACGATGATTATGTGCTTGAGCGGGATGGCAGATTAGAAAGATCACACTTAGACCGTGCCGAACGCATCCGCCGCGTAAATGTTAGCTATGCTGACCGGCTGGCTGACTACAACTCGACATCGACCTTTCGAAATAGTCCAGAACAGGATGGTACGGTTGCAAACGTCAATTTACCATTCACGCTTGACCAAGGCGCAGCTGGGCGCATCGCGGACTACCAGTTGGAAACCGCAGGCGAAGACATGAAAACCATAAATCTCTCGGTATCCATGTCTCGGCTGTCATTGGAAGTCGGCGATGTCATTTCAATTCCCAATGACCCAGCGAAATATGTAATTGAGAAGATTGTTGATGGCACTGCCCGTCAGGTGACCGCACGCTCAATCGGCCAGCAAATGCGGTCCGGCACCACGAGTTCACCAGGTCGACCAGCGCCAGCTATTGTTGACGCTGTCGCGTTGGTACCCATTACATATGTGGCACAGATTCCTAATTCTACTTCTTCCAATGAGTTCAAGTCTCGCTTGTTGATTGGCTCATATTCAAAGCCGTGGCCGGGCAGCATAAGTCTGGTCGATGGGCTCCAGCAAGAAGTCGCACGGCTCAATAAGCCCGCCACCCTAGGTATATTGAAATCTGAGTTGCCGGTCGCTCAGAAATTGCCGGTTTGGGATACGCAAACGGTGTTGGAGATTGAGCTATTTGGAGGCCATGTTTCATCCCTTGATCGCAACCAAGTACTCGCAGGTCAAAACCGCATTCTGGTCCGAAATGGATTGGATGAATGGGAGGTGGTTGGCTTTGCCAAAGCATCCCTGATTGCGCCAAATCGATTTAGAATTTCTGATTTATTGCGTGGGTTGGGAAACACGGAAATTGTATCCCAAACAGCGGCGCCGACTGGTTCGCAAGTCATGCTGATGGATGGCGCGTTTGAGATGTCCACCCAGTTCGAAACGACGGATTTGGTCGCAATTGCGGGCCCGGCGGACGCCGGTACGGCGATCAGCTATATCCCTTCTGTTCGTCCCAATCTTCCATTGGCACCTGTTCAGCTGAAGGCAGGCCGAAATGAAGATGACAGTGTTTCGATTTTATGGAAACGACGCGGCCGGACGAATGGGAATAGTTGGGTGGGGAGCGACATTCCAATTGATCCACAAACATCCGGTTTTCAAGTCGAAATAATCGGCGAGGCGGGGGTGCTGTGCACAGTCGAAACCGCCACGCCCGCGTTTTTGTATGCCGCTGTTGACCAAACCGCTGACTTTGGCAGCCTGCCTTCAACATTCCAGTTCAGAATAAGCGAAATCAGCCTCGCCCTTGGGCCAGGCCACAGCACGTTAGGTGTCTTCAATGACAAATACTGATCGTCATAAATTACCACTGATTGAAACCAATCAGGCGCAAAAACACATCACCCATAATGAAGCAATTCGCGCGCTTGATGCGCTCATGCATCTATGTTTTGAGGATATTCAAGTCAATGACCCGCCCGCCACGCCAACGCCCGGTCAGTCCTGGGTGATTGGTCCAGTGCCAACTGGGATCTGGTCAGGCAAAGAAGGAAAAATTGCCACCTACGATGTAAATGGCTGGCAATATCTTGATGCCGTGGAAGGTTCATTGGCTTGGGTTAAGTCAAGTGGCGAAATTTTTCTTAACTCAGCCGGCAATTGGCAGCGTCTCGACCAGCAGCCAACGCAATTGCAAAATGTGCAATTTGTTGGGGTCGGGACTTCCGCCGACGCGAGCAACAGATTTGCTGTCAAATCCAACAACATCTTACTGTCGCACGATGAAGCGGGGTCCGGTGACGTCCGTGTAAACATAAATAAGGCAGGGGCTTCCAACACCTCCAGCATGACATTTCAAAACAATTGGTCTGGCCGGGCGGAAATGGGCATTGCTGGCGACGATGATTTCGCGATCAAGGTCAGTGCTGACGGTTCGTTTTGGACTAAGCCGCTGCGAATTTCATCGCAAACCAGCGAGGTTGAATTTTTACATGGGCTGACGCCGCTGAGCAAAGGAACGACACATAAAATCAATGCGCTGGGTGACAGCGGACGTTTTGCGTCAGAGAAAACAAAAACGATATCAACGTTCAATACCCCAACATATTTGCAGATGGAAAATGGGGCAGCGATTTCAAGCCATGCAAAGTTCCATTTTGACAGCGTTGATTATGGCGGTGCAGGAACAACGAATGACGCGGTGGCCAAGCAATTGGTGGACCAAATCCGGGAAGCGTCTGCGGCACGTTACTTTGCGGAATTCTGGATCGCGAAAATCGCAGCGGGAGCGGGTACGCAATATGAGAATACCCAAGGCGCTGCTTCGAAATATCAACTTTGTTCATATAATCTCATCGGCGGCTCGCGACAGACATTAAGCGTTTATGTGTATGCACTTACCGGCACTATTCGATTGTCGGCTTCAAACCATCAATTGTGGGTAGATGGTGTTCGGATCTCCGAATTTGTTGAAATAACAACCGCAGATGGTTGGCAACATGTTTGTGCGTGTTCGGACGTCTCGGTGCGTTATGCATCACATCAAATTTTTGAACTTCTCCCCGCATATGGCTCAAATGGCGATGAACTGCTTATTGGCCTGCCAGCAATCATTCCTGACGTTGTGCGGGTGGGGGTCGATGAAGGACTGATCCCTGCCATGATGTTGGTGGACTAGGCGATGTCCGATCAATTCAACAATGAGCATTTTCAATCCGCTCTTACCCATATTTTGCGCTTTGAGGGTGGTTATGTGGATCACCCAAAAGACCCAGGCGGCGCGACCAAGTTTGGGATTACGCGCAAAACACTTGCCCGATTTCGAGATATTTCGCCATGGTGGAAACTCCCCAAGTCGGCGGTTAAGCAAATGGGTCGGGTTGAGGCGGCGCGAATTTACCACCGACACTATTGGCAACGAATACAAGCGGACGCATTGCCCGAAGCACTAGCTTTTACCATGTTCGACTATGCCGTGAATAGTGGGCCACATAGGGCCGTTACAGAGTTGCAAAAACTCCTGAACGTAACGGCTGACGGCATCGTTGGCCCAAAGACAAAACAAGCGGTTGCGCAATATTGCGAACGTTTAGGCCAAAAAACCTTGCTCGCCAAATACATTGAAAACAGACACAGCTTTTTGAGAAAGCTCGGAACCTATTCTGTTTTTGGAGCGGGTTGGCGTAATCGGATCAATCAAGTCAAACAACAATCTTCAAAACTTCTGAAAAACTCGTTCTCCAAACCAAAAGGATCACCTAAATTGAACATTTTGACAGGCTACAAAACATATTTGGTTGCCATTTTCATGCTGATTTCAGGTGTGCTGGAATTGTTGGGCATCAATGTGCCAGCAATTGAAGCACAAAATGCGTTGCAGTTGGTAATGGAAGCATTGGCGGTGTTATTTCTGCGCAAAGGAATGAAGTCTGAAATTGCAAATGCGTAGACCATTCATCTATCATTCAGGAAGAGTTTGGTAATTCTTCTGGCATGATGATTAAAACTAGACGCAAATGGTTAGTCGCAATGGCCTTCGTGATTGGCGCAGTATTTTCTGTGCCAAGCGCGGCATTCGCTCAGCAGAGAAACTGCTTACCTCACGGCGAGATCAATAAATTGGTTAAGTCCAAACAAATCTTGTCGTTCAACAAAATTACGCGGATAATGGGATTGAAAAAGGGTGCCAAGACATTTGGGCAGCGCCTTTGTGAGGTAAACGGCCAGTTCGTATATTTCTTTAAGGTTGTAGATGCGAAGGGCAATGCCTTGGGCGTCGCCGTGAGCGCTAATGATGGCCAGCAATTGGGTGGAAACACTTAACCACAATCCTTGCAGGAGGGGCTATGCGGATTTTAGTCGTTGAAGATGACGTGGATCTAAACCGTCAAATTTCATCAGCACTGGTGGACTCTGGTTATGTAGTCGACCACGCATTTGATGGAGAAGAGGGCCATTTTTTGGGTGACACTGAGCCATATGATGCTGTGATTTTGGACATTGGATTGCCAGTGAAAGATGGCATATCTGTCGTGGAAGAGTGGCGACGGAATGGGAAAACCATGCCGGTGTTGATGCTTACGGCGCGGGACCGTTGGTCAGATAAAGTGCAAGGAATTGACGCCGGCGCCGACGACTATGTTGCCAAACCTTTCCATATGGAAGAAGTTTTGGCCCGCATCCGTGCTCTCGTGCGACGATCAGCTGGCATTGCATCAAACGAAATTGAAATTGGCGCAGTGCGGCTAGACACGGCTGGCAGCAAAGTGACCGTAGATGGTATGGCTCTAAAGCTAACATCACACGAGCTTCGGCTATTGTCCTATTTGATGCACCACAAGGAAAAGGTAATTTCCCGCACAGAATTGACGGAACATCTTTACGATCAGGACTTTGACCGCGACTCCAACACAATTGAAGTGTTTGTGGGGCGTCTGAGAAAGAAACTACCACAGGACTTCATCCAGACAGTCCGTGGTCTGGGCTATAAAGTGGCAGGTTCTTGATTTTCAGCAAACTTTCAATTGTTTGGCGCGTATTTCTGTTGACGGCTTTGGGGCTCTCTGTCGGCCTCGTCGTTACAGGTCTGCTGCTCTCTCAGCTTTATTCGCAATCCCTTACGCGAAATATCGACGCCATAACTGATCGACAGGCCGACGCACTGATCGCGCGCCTGCTGGCTGAAAATGAAGCCAGCCTGCAAACACTGCCGTCAATTGATTCTCGATATACCCAGGCCAATTCTGGTTGGTATTGGCAAATACTTGATGGGCAGGGCCAAGTCGTGAACGTCTCAACGTCCGCGTTTGGCGTTCTAATTCCGGCCCTTAGCCTTCCATTTGATGACAACAATATGCGACGCGCTAATGCATTTGACGACGATGGCAATTGGTTGAGGATTTTCGAGCGGCAGATTTCAATTTCAGAAGATGTAAGTTTCATAGTTTCCGTCACCGCAGATTGGGACGAGATCGCCGCAGAAGTCAGTGCTTTTCAGCAACAAGCTCTTCTTGTTTTAGTGGCCGTGGGGCTTTTATTGGCAACAATGTGCGCCGTTGTTGCCCGATTGAGCCTAGGGCCATTATTTAAATTGAGCTCAGCGGTTGAGGACATCAGAAACGGGCGCAGTGATCGACTTCTAGAAGCGTTTCCAAAAGAAGTTGAACCAGTCAAAACCGAGATCAACGCATTGCTGGACGTGAACGACAAAATTCTGGAGCGGGCGAAAAACCAAGTTGGCGACTTGGCCCATGGTCTAAAGACCCCGATCGCTGTCATGCGCAATGAACTAGGCAAGTCTGGCTCGGAGTTCGTTCAACAACAGTTGGACAAAATGCAAGATACTGTGAGCCGATATTTAGATAGAGCGCAACTGGCTGCGCGCACGGCGGTTCGTGGCCAAAATACGGATGTTGTCGCCGCATCAGAAAAAATAATTTCGGTCATGAAAAAACTCAAACCGGCAAACCAAATTGAGTTGGTCTTGGACGAGAAGGACATTGATCATTTTCGTGGTGATCCAGACGATTTTGATGAATTGCTGGGCAATCTGGTGGATAACGCCACCAAATGGGCGCATTCGAACGTGCGCGTTGGGTTAAAAAACCCGTCCTCAGGCTGGGTCGAGGTCTGTGTGGAAGACGACGGAAATGGACTTCCGGACGACAAGTTAGACACGATTTTAGAGCGTGGAAAACGGCTTGATCAACAAGTTCCTGGGACTGGATTAGGACTAGGAATTGTAAGTGAGCTCGTTTCAGTCTATGGAGGCGATATTGCGCTTTGTCGATCGCCAATGGGTGGGCTTCAAGTCACATTGAAATTGCCAGCGGTTGAGAAGAAAAAATCATAATTTTGCCGTAATAGCGGTGATTGTTGCGTTCGGGAGAACAGTAAATATGTCTAGTATCTTTAAAGCAGTTTCGTTGATGGCCTTGATTGCCCTTGTTTCTGCGTGTGCTAGATTGGAGCAGTCTTCTATCCGCACGACCTCGCAGGATTTCTCGACAGCGGCCAATGCGCAGCAACAAATAGTAACCCAACCAACACAAGACTTTGCACAGAATGAAATTCTTTCATTTTTGCCCAAAGCTGCAGTCAGTAAATTGACAGCAAAAGAGAAAAACGAGGCGGCAAGCGCACAGTTTTTCGCTCTGCAGTATGGTCGTGTCGGCGCATTCCGAGAATGGTCGGCAGATAGTTCTGCCCGGGGCGAAGTAAGTGTAGGGCCCTATGTAAAAGTTAACTCGCGCGATTGTCGCGAGTTTACACACACGGTTATTCTAGGTGGGGAACGCTTATCCAACACGGGAACTTCATGTCGGGAAGCCGATGGTCAATGGAGTGTTGTTACTGGATAAGTATGCTGAATTTTAAAAATCGTTTGTTTACTTATACTTGATAGTCTTGCCGGGTTAAGAAATTGAATGAGCCGAACAACGATATGCATCGCTCTCCTATTGAACAATTGGCAGAACTAAGCAGCAACCGCAAAGCGGCGGCTAGGCAGTCTGCAGGTGAGGTCGAACCAGAGATCGATAATGAAGAGATTGCTGTGGTCCAAAAAGACCAGGCGATTGAGCGCATTCTGGGTGCATTGGATGTAGTTGTAACGACTCAGGCGCCCATAATTCACGGCGGCGCGCTCGGCAAAATCGCGCTTGAAAAGATTTGGGATTGGGCACAGCGAGACCTAGACCCAACATCAATGGAAAACTTGAATGAAGCGCTGGGCAGCGGCGCAAGTCCTTCAGATCAAGTGATTGAAGAGCATCTGAGCAAGTTTATTTCGCTTGTAGAACCGCTCTATGCCAAAAGCTCTCAAGATGAAGAACAAAAAAGGCGGCTGACCATTCAAATGGGTGGCGTCGAGTTCTACGATTCATTGCCGACAATATTGTTGGCGTTCAATTATGTCGGTTACATAAAGAGTGGTGCATCGTTCGGCCAAGAGCTAAGTTCAATCGATGAACCTGACGCTCTAAAATACGCGCTTGAGCAAATTGACTTTCCGTCGGCCGATATTAAAAAACTGTGGTGCTTGTCGTTTGTTGCCGGTGTTGCACGGCCAGACACATTGGCAGCAACAATTGCCAAACTGTGTTTTTCGAACACTGAAGAAGCTTTCAAAAAAACGGGCTACGGCGAGTTCCTAGATGCTTTGGTCCTTGAGGCGCAAAAGCAAATCGAGATTATTGAACAGCAAGCAGGGTTGTTTAAAGATGTCGACCTGATGTGCAAGGCAATTGACCGCTTCCATCACATATCTCGCGGGCTGCATTTCCATCTTGATCTGCCAAAATCGGCAAAGTGGAACGTTATGCTTGAAGGGTTCATTAAACGCGGGGCTGTTGCACTGAATGGTCGGTTCAGCGATGTTGTCGTGGATATCAGCAATGTTCTTCGACCAATAAAAGGCGAAACTTCCGCTGCAATGAACCCGGCTGATGTTTTGCAGGCATACAATGGATTATATATTCTGTCCGCGACACGTTCCGCGCGTGAATCTTTGGCCGTAAATGCGATGGTTGATAAGAATTGGAAAGAAGTTGGCCATACGTTGGAAAACTTGGCTGACCGGGTGTTTGAGCACTATAAGCGGGTCGCTGCAAACGACCGGATAACCAGCGCGCGGCTTGACGTTCTGATAAAGTTTTGCGCAATCCGGTTCGGCAGTGAATATGCATTGACCTTGGCCAAAAACAAATCAAACATCGAAAAACGTGCCGAAGTTAAAAGTCACTAGACAAGAACTTTAGAATTCACCCAGACTCGCACTGTGAAGTCCGCTCCTGGTCTGCACGAATACATTTTGCCCAACATCAACTGCTGAGCCTTCCAGCACCGCACAAAGCTTCCCAGATTGGCGGGCTACAATGCCGATGAGCGCTGGCCTTTTGTCCACGCCGTCGCCATCATAGATCATCTGTCCAACCTGTAGCACAATGTTGTCTCTGGCAACTATCATTGCACGGTTAGGAGACGCAAAACGTGCGCCCAACCTTGCCGCAAGGTCGTCAGTGTTGCCAGTGCCACCCGTTTTCTTTTGCTTGTCTGCCTCGTTTTGTTCTTCCTCGATATTCATCGTCTGGCGAATGGATCTGTTCGGCGAGATGTTTTGAAACTGAAACTCGCTCAATGAGTCAGTATTTACGTTTTCAACGAATTCGGGAACATTAGCTTCCGTTCTAATTGTATCTAATGGATTGCGTCGTAGATCGCCGGCAAAAGTCTCGGGTAGCGACTCATATTGATTGGTTCCAGAATACTGCTCTGAGGCAAGTTGACCCAAACCGAGTTGGCGAGCGACGGCGTTTTGCGCTTCAGCAAGGCATTCATGTTGAGTTATGTTGCCTTTAGCTGATCCTACGATTTCCACATCCTGCACCTGGCCGCATGGTTGAATTTGCTTCCGCTTATGGTCATAGGTCGACATGCCGCCAGCACGGACCCACAAAAAATAGTTAGGGCGCGGCGCATCTGACAGGATTAGTGAAGTAAATCTTCTGGTTTTTTGTTTCCCGTTTGCAACTTCCTGCACGTCGACTTCCAACCCTTGTCGGTTGCTCGAAATAGACTTCGGAACTTGCCCATGCTGCATAAGAACGCCGACCGCTTTGGCAAAATCAATGTGGCGCGAAGAGGGGTTTATTCGTTTGTCCAACAATTGATCAATTTCAACGCCATTCTCTTTCAGTAACATCGCGAGGCGGTATGCAGAATTCCCGCCAGTGATGAGCGCAACGCCATTGGTGGGCTTAATTGCAAAGTCCGCGGCCAAACGGAAAGTTTCGGCGGCACTGGATATGCCAATTAAATCGTTTGTGGCGTTGTCGTCATCTCCATAGTTAGCACCTACTGCTATGATCAGTTTTTCGAAGTTGAACTTGACGTATTCCCGACGATTTATGCCGGATGAGTCTTTCTCACTACTCGAAACCAGAATTGTGTTGCGACGAACGTCGATAACTTCCGCACTTACTTCTATCCTGA
Organism: Maritalea sp. YIW29; assembly: GCF_057219265.1. Lineage (NCBI taxonomy): Bacteria > Pseudomonadati > Pseudomonadota > Alphaproteobacteria > Hyphomicrobiales > Devosiaceae > Maritalea > Maritalea sp. YIW29. The sequence goes on along the minus strand of NZ_JBXVVF010000001.1, from coordinate 1,501,272 downwards.
CATTATCCAATTCAGATATTGCAACGCGGAACCGTGCGATAAGGTCCTTCGGCGCTTCTTCATCCTCAGCTCGACCGTAATAGTCGCACATGCCGCCAAGGCGATTGGATTTCTCCAAGAGCAGCACGTTGCGGCCTGTTTTTCCCGCGATGGCAGCTGCTTGAAGGCCTGAGATGCCGCCACCTATGATGACGATATCTTGATCCTGACCCCAAACGATCGAATATGCGTGATTTTCGATATCTGATTGTGGCGGTATGGCATATTGGAACGTATTCTTTGCGCGAGTTCCCCTGAAAATTCTATTGAAAACTCCGGAGGAGCTGTCGGATGGAGTTTGAAGCTCTAATCCGTCAGTGATTTGAAGTTCGTCAGCTCGTTGACTGAATTCTTCTCCAGACTTTGAGAATAGTCGAATTCGTGATGCCGTTCGCTGATTGAGTGCAGTCCTATTTCCGTCGCGCCCATCTAAAACGCTTACCCCATTGGCGAGCAATGCGCTGAAAACTGTATCACCGGCAAAACCGTGAAAAAGCCGCTTGTTCAGACGAAATTGAAGAATTTGGTTGCGGTCGATCATCTCGCCTTTGAACGGGCTTCGGTCGTCATCAGGAAATCGAAATTCTTGCATCTTCTTAATTCCCACCCAATTCAGCCACTTGCAAAATATCCGCACATTGTCGGTTTTTGCTGGAGCGCGTGCCCCAATAGGGGTTCGCTGCGATGTCCCGGTCGTTTGTCAAAAGCGCTGCGATACTGGGCATCAAAAAAGCACCTGGATTCTTGCCCCCCACAAAAACCGACTGATGTACGTTCAAGTTTGCGAATAAGGGGCCGCCATCGATGGTCGCGAGATCTGCATAAGTCCCTTGTGACAACAACGGACAAGCCTGGAAACCGTCGACAATCCCAATAGCACGGCCTGCCAAATTGGTGAATGTCCCGCTGCTTTTAACCAATACCTTGCCTATACCATGTGGCCTAGCCTCAAATTCTCCATCGACATTTATCCAGTGAGCCGCGCGCGCGCTGGTTGATCCAACAACAATTTTTGTGCCCAAATATGGCTGCAGTGCGTTGTTGTTTTTGGAGTTGGTTTGTGACTGGACCAAGTCAGCATCTAAAAATACAGCATGTTGAACATTGTATCGCACCTTGGCCGACCGGAGCGCGAGAGGCCCCCCGCGCTGTCTTTTTGCTTCTTCGAAGTGAGTTCGATCAAAAACACTGAGGCCACTACCAACATATTTGCCATGGACAAACTCGAGCGTTTTTTTCCGGTTCGGTGAAATCACGTCACGAAAATGCAAATATTCGTGGTTGTTTGGGTCGACCCTGCGTTCGCATTGTCTATCGATCGCGATCATTGCTCCTTCTACGTAGTGCAATAGATCTTGTTTGCCTTGGTCTCCGACATTGAGCGACAGGTCAACACGCTCGAAACAATCACGTCCAATTCTACCCGAAAATTGGCTGTGCCAGCATTCTGCGCCTTCCTCAATCATGTTCAGCGTTTCGGGTTCACAAAATGCACCCACGGAATATGTTTGAAGATGATGCAACGAATAGTCGTTGACTTGATCGCGTATCAAAAGCACCTTGGCGTCGTGTTTTCGGACGAGTTCAGCTGCCAAGAATGCGGCGTCTACATCGCTCCCATAGATGGCGAAGTCGATTTCTTCAACAATCATAGTAATTCACGCAATTCCCACCCATTTTCGCAATTTAGTTGCACCATTTCTGAACCCATGCGTCAATCAGTCCTGATAGATTTGTCGAAGATTTTCATTATCTGCTGCAAAATTGCGAACAACTCAATATAAGTATCTAAACGTTCAGATAGGGAACTGTTGGAAATATGTTGTTTTGGATCGGTATTGGTGCGGTTCTCGCCGTTACTATTTTGCTGCTGGCAAGCGCTTTGCGTAAGCGTGATCAGGGAAAAGCGGATGATGAGCAATCGACCATTCGCTCATTTTATGCGCAGCAATTGGCCGAGCTGGAACATGATCTGGCATCATCAAAAATTGAACAGCGAGAATTCGAGGCTGCAAAGCTTGAACTTGACCGCGAGTTTTTGCGCCAAACTGAAGCAAGTAAGTCAGTGGCCAGCCAATTTGGTCCAACGAACATACTTGTCGGGGTGGCCATAGCAGCGATTCTAGCAATCTCCGTCGGCACTTACACCAGTATTGGAAATCCGGGATTCTCAAATGCGCCGCTTGGACCTCGAATTGCCGAAGGGGCAGACATAGATCTAAGAGACGCTATCCAGAAAATCGAACAACGGCTTTTCGAAGTTCCGGATGACTTGCAGGGCTGGAAGGTCATCGCGCCCATTTACATGCGCCAGCAAGCATATGACAATGCCGCTTTAGCATTTCGAAATATCGCGCGTCTTGAAGGGGAAAGCGCCGATAACCTTACTGATTTGGCTGAGGCGGTTATGCTTTCTCAGCAAGGCGATGCCGCCGGCGAGCCAATCGAATTGTTGCAAAAAGCAATGTCTCTTGACCCCGATCATCTGCGTTCACAATTCTATTTGGCAGGAGAGGCGACCAGAGCTGGCGACAATGAAATCGCAATAGAACTATGGGAAAAGATCTTAAGTGGAGCTGCTGGTAATGAACCTTGGTTGCCAACAGCACGTGCTGGCCTTCAAGTTGCGCAGGAAGGACTAGGTATTTCACCCGAAACTCAACCTGGCCCGTCTGACGAAGATGTGAAAGCCGCCGCTGAAATGTCAGATGCAGACCGCGCCGAAATGATCAACAATATGGTGTCCGGTTTGGAAGAGCGACTGTTTGAACAAGGCGGATCTGCAGAAGAGTGGCAGCGATTGTTGCGCGCCAGAATTGTGCAGGGCGATTTAGCGGCAGCGAAAACCGCCCTTGAGACTGCGCGGAGCAGTTTGGCTGCGGATACAACAATGCTAAATCAGTTCGAAAGCCTCGCTGAAGCCGAGATATCACAAATTGAAGATGTGGATGGATAAATGACACGCAAACAAAAACGACTAGCAATAATTGCAGGGCTTGGATCCGTTGTGCTGGCGGCCGTTGTTTTCATTGCCATCGCAATGTCCAGTACGGCCGCATTTTTTGTTGTGCCGAGCGAGGTTGAAGAGCGTCAAATTGCAATGGGGCAGGCGTTTCGCCTCGGTGGTATTGTGAAATCGGACACCTGGAAGCAAACCGACACGATACATGATTTTGAAGTAACCGACTGTAAAGCGGATGTTTCAGCTCATTTTGAAGGGATTATGCCGGATTTGTTCCGAGAGGGTCAGGAAGTTATCCTAGAAGGCGCGTTGGATGCTGACGGCAAGTTTGTTGCTACTAACGTATTGGCAAAACATGATGAAAACTATGTGCCAAAGGACATGGCGGATAAGTTTGAAGAAAAGGGTCTGTGTTCAGGCCACACAGACGAAGCCTAGAATAGGACAGATGGATGTACACAATTGAGCTTGGGCATTTTGCGCTTATTTTGGCATTTGCAATTGCAATCGGCCAAGTTGGTGTCGGAGCGTTCATCTGGAAGAACAGCACCGCCAACGGCTCTGCGTTCATCCGCAACGCGTCGATTGTTCAATTTGTGTTAGTCGCAGCTTCATTTGCAGCGCTAATGGCGGCATTTGCATCTTCGGATTTTTCATTAAAACTCGCCTACGAACATTCTCATTCAGAGCAGCCAATGCTCTATAAACTCACGAGCACTTGGGGCAATCATGAGGGCTCCATGCTTCTTTGGATCCTCATTCTGACGCTATTTGGAGCAGCGGTTGCGGCTTTTGGCACTGGTCTGCCGCGAAAGCTTTATGTTTTGGTGCTCGCCAACCAAGGGTTGCTGAGTGCGGCTTTTGTAGGGTTCACAATCTTCACATCCAATCCCTTTGCCCGTTTGGCCGAGGCGCCAATTGAGGGAAGGGACCTTAACCCCATCTTGCAAGATATCGGGTTGGCCATCCATCCACCTCTTCTTTACATCGGCTATGTCGGCTTTTCAGTTTGCTTTTCATTTGCCATGGCCGCGCTTATCTCCGGCAAAATTGATTCTGCGTGGGCGCGTTGGGTTCGACCATGGACAATGGCAAGTTGGATATTCTTAACACTGGGAATCGCGATGGGGTCATACTGGGCTTACTACGAACTTGGCTGGGGCGGCTGGTGGTTCTGGGATCCAGTTGAAAACGCATCCTTCATGCCATGGCTCGCTGGCACAGCTCTTTTGCACTCTGCCCTCGTGATGGAGAAGCGCAACGCATTGAAAATTTGGACCGTCCTGCTGGCCATATTAACGTTCTCACTTTCTCTTCTGGGCACATTTATGGTCCGTTCCGGCATTTTGACTTCGGTGCATTCGTTTGCTTCTGACCCATCACGTGGTCTTGTCATTTTGGGCATACTTGCTTTCTTCATTTGCGGCGCGTTTATCCTATTTGCTATTCGAGGCCCGAGCCTTAGGTCCGGTGGCCTTTTTGCCCCAGTCAGCCGCGAGGCAGCATTGGTGGTCAATAACCTTTTCTTGGCAACGGCAACTGCCGCGGTGCTTGTTGGTACGCTGTACCCGCTCGTCCTTGACGCATTCACCGGGATTAAAATCTCAGTGGGCGCGCCATTCTTTAATCTGACATTTGGGGCGTTGATGGTTCCTTTGCTGGTGGTAATGCCCTTTGGTCCATTCCTATCGTGGAAACGCGCCGATTTGTTCACCATCACCAAACGTCTATTCGGGGCCGTTATTGTGGCATTGATCGCGACAGTCATTTTTTCAGCCTATGTTTGGCAAGGCGCAAACCTGTTGCCGCTCGGATTCCTGTTGGCATTTTGGGTGATGGTTGGCGCTTTGGCCGATTTGGCGGAGCGCTCAAAATTGTTCAGGACCACGTTTTCAACAAGCCTGAAGCGACTTGCGGGCCTGCCGAAATCTGTTTGGTCAACAGCTGGAGCCCATTTCGGCCTTGGCGTAAGTGTTTTGGGTGTCGTTATGGTCAGCGGTTTTGAAACCGAACTGATAACAACAATGCGTGCAGGGGACCAAACCCAACTTTCTGGTTATGTCATTCAATTTGACGGAGAGCAGCGCCTGAAGGGACCAAACTTTAGTTCAGAGCGGGCTTCGTTCAGTGTATCCAAACCAGGCAGTACCGCGCGAACCGTTTCATCGGAAAAACGATATTACACCGCCCGCAGAATGCCGACTACAGAAGCGGGTATTGAAACATTCGGTTTCTCGCAAGTTTACATTTCTCTGGGCGATAAAACTGAAGATGGACAAAGGGTAGTGCGCGTCTGGTACAAGCCGATGATCACGCTTATTTGGATTGGCGCTCTTATTATGGCTCTTGCCGGTGCATATTCATTGTCTGATAGACGTATGCGCGTCGCTGCGCCAAAAGGCGCTAAAAATCAAATGGTTGGTGAAGCTTCATGAATCGACTTCTGATCATCTTCACCTTGTTTCTAGGCCTGTTAACGCCAGCATTTGCCGTTGACCCTAGCGAAATCTTGTCCGACCCTGTTCTTGAACAACGGGCGCGTTCAATTTCTGCAGGGTTGCGATGTTTGGTCTGCCAAAATCAATCAATTGATGACAGCGATGCGGAACTAGCCAAGGATTTGCGCATTGTAGTGCGCGAACGTTTGGTTGCTGGCGACAGCGACACTCAGGTGGTCGAATTCGTTGTCTCTCGGTATGGCGAGTTCGTCTTGCTTAAGCCCACATTCGCTGGTCATAACCTCGTCCTCTGGCTCACGGCTCCTATCCTATTTGTGATTGGCGCGTTAGCGTCTTTATCTGTTCTAAGAAAAAGGAAAGCTAAGCCCGCGCCCTTGTCTCCTCAAGAGGAGAAGAAGTTGGCGCGGTTGTTGGACGATGGAGACAGTGAAAATGAAGAAGAGCAGGGAACCAAAGGCAAAATTTAGCGGCTCGTTAGGTGAACAGCTAGCCGCTTCGATTGATTGGCCAACTGGTGAAACGCGTGGATTTGCCATTTTCGCGCACTGCTTCTCATGTTCAAAAGACTTTGTCGCCAGCCGACGTGTAGCAAATGCCCTTACAGAACACGGTTTCGCCGTTCTTCGATTTGACTTTACAGGATTGGGTCGCTCGGGCGGCGACTTCTCCGACACCAACTTTTCAACCAACGCGCAAGACCTCATCGCCGCAGCCAAATGGCTTGATGAGCATTATGATGCACCAACGCTGCTTGTTGGACATTCGCTTGGTGGCGCCGCAGTTCTCGCAGCCGCCGCACAAATTCCTTCCGCAAAAGCTGTCGCGACCATCGGCGCACCGGCCGATGTCGAACACATCCTTGAGATGTTCCAGTGCTCGGTCGAGGATATTGAAAAAAATGGCGAGGGCGAAGTCGATCTCGGCGGCAGACCCTTCACGATCAAAAAGCAATTTGTTGATGATGTGCGCAATCAATCCCTTGGCGCTCAAATTGCCAAATTTAAGGGCGCAAAACTGATTTTGCACAGCCCGGTCGATCAAACCGTGGGCATCGAAAACGCCGAAGGTATCTTCAAGGCGGCGAAACATCCCAAAAGTTTTGTTTCGCTGGACAATGCAGATCATTTGCTCACAAAAATTGAGGATGCATCCTACGCTGCCGAAGTAATTGGTGCATGGGCAGAGCGGTTTATCCCGTCGAAAACACCTACGCTTGATGATGAGGGTCATACAATCGCAGCGGAAAGCGGTGAGGGTAAGTACCATCTGAATATCAACGCATCGGGTCATCACATTAGTGTTGATGAACCACTATCTGTTGGTGGTACAGACCGGGGTGCGACGCCGTATGACTTGCTTTGTGCTGCACTTGGCAGTTGCACAACCATCACCCTGCGCATGTACGCGGACAGGAAAAAATGGCCCGTTGACCATATTGAGACGTGGGTCGACCACGCAAAGAAACATGCTAAAGACTGCGAAGAATGTGGCGAGGGACGCGAAGGGCGTGTCGATATATTCCATCGTCGTATTTTGATTGAGGGTGATCTCGATGATGAACAAAGAGCACGCTTGCTTGAAATCGCAGACAAATGCCCCGTTCACAAGACATTGGAAAAAAGCTCAGTAGTTACTACAAAAGCTGTCGAGCAATAAGCCTCGAGATTTGCGCGAATCTGGGCGGCCATGTAGAAGGCGCCCATGTCAGAGTTCTTCAATTATCTCATACCATCCGGCCTTGATGGTTGGGTCGCTCTCATTTTGGTTATATCAAGCTTTTTTACCTCCGCAGTAACGGCGGCGCTTAGTTTGGGCGGCGGAACGATTCTAATCGCCATTCTGACCTTCTTTTTACCTGCTGCCATCGCTGTCCCCGTTCACGGGGTCGCACAGTTGGGCTCTAATGCTGGCCGTGCAATTTTGCGGCGCAAAGACATTCAATGGCAATATGCCGTTTGGTTTGCCCTTGGTGGTATCCCCGGAGCAATTCTGGGTGGCCAAGTAGCCGTTTGGATGCCAGACCGACTTTTCACCCTCCTCATTGCTGGTTTCTTGCTCTATTCAGTTTGGGGTCCAAAACCTGCCTCCAAAAACCGGCAACCTTGGGCGCTGTTTGGTTTTGGCGGGTTTGCTGCGTTCATCTCCATGATAATTGGTGTTAGTGGCCCTATCGTTTCTGGGCTCTTAAAGTTCATCGATGAACGCAAGCCACTTGTCGCCACACACGCACTTTTGATGACCTTCCAAAACATCGCGAAAATCCTTGTGTTCATTTTCCTCGGATTTGCATTTTACGACTATGCATTTTTGCTGATTGCCATGGTCGCATTTGGATTTGCAGGCACTGCAGTCGGCGGTCTTTTGTTGGACCGATTGCCGGAAAAACTGTTCAGGCAGGCGTTCAAATTTGCAATGACTGCAATTGCTCTCATCCTGATTTATCGATCCATCTAAATTCTCGTTGTGACAATTTAAGGCGATCGCACCGCTGAAAATGTGCATACAAACGTCCAAATGGGACCACAGTTTAGCCTCGAACATTACGAAAATGTAATGTAGCTGACATGATGCAGAAAGGGTCGATAATCCATATTGATTTCAATTCGATTGGGAATTGCATCTGTCAGGAGATAACTTTATGCAACTCAAGAAATTGCCTGGAAACAAACGCCTAGCTGCCATCGCTGCAGCGGCGCTGCTTTCTACATCGGCGCTTGTCGGTGTTGCGACAACCTCAATGCCCGCAAATGCTCAAATCGCTGTGCAAAATGCCGCGCCGTTCAGCTTTGCCGACCTGGTCGAGGCTGTGCGCCCAGCAGTTGTTTCAATTCGTGTGAAAACAGAGGTTATTGAAACCCGTGGCCCACGTTTCGATCGAAATTTTGAAATGCCAGACCTGCCCGATGGTCATCCGTTTGAGGAATTCTTCAAGCGATTTGAGGATCAGTTCGGCGAGCGCAATGGTCGCAACAACAATCGCAAACAGCGTCCGCGCTTTGGACAGTCTGTTGGTTCAGGCTTCATCATTTCTGCGGATGGCTTTGTTGTAACAAACAATCACGTTGTTGAAGATGCTGCAGAAGTTGTTGTTGTGCTGGACGACGGTTCAGAGATGGACGCCAAGATCATCGGTACTGATCCGCGCACAGATTTGGCGGTGCTTAAAATCGAAGCAGCCACTGACATGGAATATGTGGAGTTTTCAGAAACTGAAGCCCGCGTCGGCGATTGGGTTGTCGCAATCGGCAATCCGTTTGGCTTAGGTGGCACGGTTACGGCAGGTATCGTCTCTGCACGGGGCCGCGATATCAACGCCAACGCCTATGACGATTTCATTCAAATTGATGCGGCCGTTAACCGTGGTAACTCGGGTGGTCCTGCCTTTGACACAACAGGTAAAGTTGTTGGTGTTAACACGGCCATCTTTTCCCCAAGCGGTGGCAATGTCGGGATCGCGTTTGCAATTCCCGCCAATGTGGTGAAGCAAGTTGTGTTCGACTTGATGGATGACGGCAACGTCACTCGAGGCTATTTGGGTGTTTCAATTCAAAACGTATCTCAAGACATCGCCGATAGTGTTGGTTTGGGCAAAGCAACTGGTGCTTTGGTAACTGAGCCACGCCCAGATTCTCCAGCTCAAAAAGCAGGCATTCAGTCTGGCGACATCATTTTGCGTGTTCAAGGTGAGAAAATTGATGATGCGCGTGACTTGGCGCGGATTATCGCTCAATTTAGCCCAGAAACAGAAGTTGAGTTGACCATTTGGCGTGATGCGAAACGCATCAAGGTCGATGTAAAACTTGCAACGCTGACTGAAGAACAAGCACTGACCCCTCCACCTGAAGAAGTACCAGTCGATCCAATGGAGCCAAAAGAAACCGCTACTGGCTTGGTGCTGGTGCCAAATGAGGAAGGCGATGGATTGGTGATCGTTGATATTGCTGAGGAAAGTGCAGCGGCTGAAAAAGGCTTTGCGCCGGGCGATATCATTCTTCAAGCCAATTCAAATCCGGTGAATTCAATCGCTGATTTTGAGGCTGCCATTGATGAAGTGGTCAGCGCAGAACGCAGTACAATGTTGGTAAAAGTCGTTCGCGACGGCAACACACGCTTCGTCGGTCTGCCGATAGAATAGCAAAATGCTGTTGGTCGCCTAAAATGGGCGGCCAACATTTGTGTCTGAACCAAGGAAGAGGTAATTTGCCAACATGAAGATTCTTTTGATTGAAGATGATCGCGAAGCGGCAAATTACCTTATTCAGGCTTTGGATGAGGCCGGGCACATCACCCACCATGCAGCAGACGGCGAAACCGGATATGCCATGGCTAGCTCCATGGACTACGATATATTGATTGTTGATCGTATGTTGCCAAGGCGCGACGGGCTTTCAATTATTGAATCGCTGCGAGCCGAAAACGACGAGACTCCGGCATTGATCCTTTCGGCGCTGGGCGAAGTTGATGACCGCGTGACCGGTTTACGCGCAGGTGGCGATGATTATCTCACAAAGCCATATGCATTTTCCGAACTATTGGCCCGCATAGAAGTTCTTGCACGCCGCACCGCGCCTGCAGAGGCTTCAACAGCCTATCAAGTGGGCGATTTAACGCTGGATCGCTTGTCGCGCAACGTTGAGCGGGAAGGCGAAAAAATCACCCTACAACCGCGCGAGTTTCGCCTGCTCGAATATCTAATGAAACATGCCGGGCAGGTGGTTACACGCACCATGCTACTCGAGAATGTTTGGGACTATCATTTTGATCCTCAAACCAACGTAATCGACGTCCATATGTCCCGACTGCGCACAAAGATCGACAAAGGTCGTCAGACCCAGGTGCTTCACACCATACGTGGTGCAGGATATATGGTTCGTGCATAGTTTTTGGCAGGTTTGGCGAACAACAACATTTCGGCTGACAGCGTTGCTGGTCGCCATGTTTGTTGTGTTTGCAATTGCAATTTTGGGCTATATCGCATTCCAAACCTCAATCATGATTCAGCGGCAGCAGCTGCAGACCATTGATCGAGAGATTGATCAACTTAACAAGCAATATCAACGGCTTGGTACGCGCGGGTTAATCGTTGCGCTACAACGTGCTGCTGGTCGACCGGGCCCCGGCATCTATTATGTTTCCGACGCATCCGGGCTGGGCGTCGCTGGCAACGTGCCGAGCGTGCCAATTGAAGTTCTGGAAAACCCGGGCACACATACCTTCAACTATGACCGGGGTGACAACTTTAACGCCGATGATCCACGGGCGAATGGTGTTGCCCTGGTCAAGAGCTTTCAATTGCCAAGTGGGTTTCGCCTTGTTGTTGGCCGAGACATTGTGGAACGTCGCGGGTTTAGTGCCGCAATTTTCCAGGCGTTCATGTGGGGCGTTATATGGATCATTGTCCTGTCAATCATTGTCGGGGTTATTTCAACCAGATCAGTGCTTAAACGCGTCGACACAGTATCCGACACGGCCCGCAAAATCATGTCCGGTTCAATGTCCGAGCGCATACCGGTCACAAAACGCAATGACGAATTTGACGGGCTCGCCACCAACCTCAACGCGATGCTGGAACGCATAGAACAGCTGATGCAGGGGCTGAAAGAAGTTACAGACAATGTCGCACATGATTTGAAAACGCCGCTAACACGGCTGCGCAATCGAGTTGAAGCAGCGCTCAAAGACGGTACTTCTGAAGAACAACAACGCGCGGCGCTGGAAAATACTATTGAAGAATGCGATCAGCTCATCCGCACGTTTAACGCACTGTTGCTCATCGCCCGGGTCGAAGCAGGCACGCCATCAAGTGCATATTCAGAACTAGATTTAGCTGAGGTAATCGCAGATATTACTGAACTCTATGAGCCAGTCGCTGAGGATGCCGGCATTACGCTTTCAACTGACGTAGATAAGTTGCCCGCCTTCTCAGGTAGCCGCGAACTGATTGGGCAAGCTCTGGTCAATCTGGTGGAAAATGCCATCAAATATGCCAAAGGGGCAAAAAACGATCCTGCGATAATGGTGAGTGCTCGCATATCGGGGGCGAATATTGTGATCGAAGTGGCCGACAATGGGTCCGGTATTCCTGAATTGGATCGGGAAAAAGTGCTGGAACGTTTCGTTCGTTTGGAGAAAAGTCGATCTGAACCGGGCTCTGGACTGGGTCTCAGCCTTGTCGCCGCCGTCGCGCGGTTGCATAAAGGAACGATAGAGATTCTTGATAACGAGCCGGGCGCCCTGATCCGGCTCACATTGCCAACGGAGCGCTAAATGACATCAATCGCCGCCCACCTCCAAACTTTCGAAAAGAACTTTGGAGACGGGTTGGCCTTTGATGAGCTTCTCAGCCAGTCAGATGAAGCGCTCGCAAACCTTTCGTCCTGCAAACGAGCCCTAACGACCATTTTCAATGCCGCACCCTATCTGTTGGATTGTGCACGCTTCAATTTGCAGTGGTTTGATAATGCGATAGCGCTATCGGCGGAAGAAGCCATTTCTCAAATTCTGAATGAAACCGACAAAGTCGGAGCGCCGGGGGTCGATGAGGTCGATCTTCGCAAGTCACTCCGCCAACTTAAGCGCCGCATCGCGCTCATCACGGCAGTTGCAGAAGTGGGCGGCGCCATCAATGCCGAAGTCACAACCAGAACCTTGGCTCTATTTGCCGATAAATGCCTTGATGCTGCGTTAGATCACCTCTCAACAGTTAAGTTCGCTGAGCTAGGCGTTGATCTTGATGTTGCAACGAGGCCTGCGCGCCAATCAGGACTTTGTATTCTAGCATTGGGCAAACATGGCGGCTTGGAGTTAAACTACTCTTCCGACATAGATATTGTAGCTTTCTACGATCTTTCTCGCTGTCCTTTTGCTGACAATCCTCGCGTCGGCCGTATCTATGAAAAGCTCGTGCGCGATCTAACCAGCATCTTGCAAGACCGTGACGAGCACGGTTATGTCTTTCGAACAGACTTGCGCTTGCGCCCGGATCCCGGTTCAACGCCAGTTGCGATTTCAGTAGACGCGGCCATGGGCTACTATGAATCACGAGGTCAAAACTGGGAGCGGGCCGCGTGGATAAAGGCTCGACCATGTGCTGGAGACGTTCAAGCGGGCGAGGCGTTCTTAAAAGAGCTATCGCCATTTATCTGGCGTAAGCACCTCGATTTCGCAACGATTGGCGATATCAAAACCATCAAGCGCCAGATTAACACAGCCAAAAATATCGCAGGACGGACCGTGCTTGGCCACAATGTGAAACTGGGCAGCGGTGGCATTAGGGAAATTGAGTTTTTCGCTCAAGTGCAACAACTTATTGCGGGCGGCCGTGACCCCTTGTTGCGCACTCGCTCTACAAGCGACACGCTAAATGCGCTGGCGGCTTCCAATTGGATCGATGCTGAAATAGCAACTGACTTGATTGACCGCTATTGGTTCTTACGCGCAGTGGAAAATCGCGTCCAAATGCTCAACGATGAGCAAACCCACAATTTACCGGACAATGACGAACGACTGGCGCCAATCGTCGCGCTCTTGCCGTTTGACGCTGTTGAAAGCTTTAAGCTCGCCTACCGCGCTTGCCTTGATGCGGTTGTTGCGCATTATGGTGAGCTCTTTAGTGATGATGAAGATGACGGGGACCTGGGAAATCTCGTTTTCACTGGCAGTGACGATGACCCTCAAACATGGACTGCGCTGTCCGATATCGGGTTTAAAGATCCGTCCAAAACAATCGAAACGATCAGGCGTTGGCACAATGGTAGCTATCCGGCCACACGTGCCGATCGTGCGCGACAAAACCTGACCACATTGGTGCCGAGCTTGTTGCGCTCCATTTCAAATGCACGCAATGCAGATGAGTCTCTGCGCCAGTTCGATTTCTTCCTGTCAAAACTTCCAACCGGCATTCAACTTTTCGCGCTTCTGCAAAACAATCCACGGCTCCAGCACCTGCTGATCGACTTTATGGCAGCGGCGCCGCGCATGACCGATGCGATTTTGCAGCGGGTTCATATCGTGGATGGGTTAATCGACCCGGCCTTTTATGATGATGTGCCAAGTCCAGAAACAATCAATCAGAAGGCGCAGGAGTTTCTAGGTGAAGCACGATCGTATGAAGACTTAATTGATCGAGCTCGTATCTTTGGACAGGAACAAATATTCCTAATTAGCGCCGGATTGGTGGCCGGCACATTGGCCGTAGATTTGGCAGCTCGACAGTTTAGCGCTCTTGCAGAAGTGCTTTTGAAGTGGGTCTTTGACGCGGTGCGGCGAGAGTTTGAGGTTAAGCACGGCAAAGTTGAGGGTGCTGAAGTCGCCCTACTTTCGTTTGGCAAACTTGCCAGCAAGGAAATGAATGCCCAGTCAGACCTCGATTTTATCTTGATCTATGACGCGCCAGAGGGCGTTGAGCAGTCGAATGGACAAAAGCAGCTGGCAACGTCACAATATTACATTCGCCTAACCCAACGCCTCGTTGCGGCCATCTCAGCGCCGACTGCCCAAGGCGTGCTGTATGAAACCGATATGCGCTTGCGCCCTTCGGGCAACGCAGGCCCATTGGCGACCAGCCTGAAGGGCTTCAAAAACTATCAGTTAAATGATGCGTGGACATGGGAACATATGGCTTTGTCGCGCGCGCGCACTGTTCTTGCAGGCGGGAAACTGGACACGAAAATCTCAGAAGTAATTCAGGAGGTTTTGACGGCACCAAGGGATGCCCAGAAGACGACTGCAGATGTACTGGAAATGCGGCAACGGCTGTTGAAAGACAGACCAGCAAAATCGGCATGGGATATCAAGCTGGCCGATGGTGGATTGATTGACCTTGAGTTTATTGCCCAATTTGCCCAGTTGAATTTGGGGCAAAAATTGAACGTGCCCCAAGCCCCGCCGCTTGAGGTTTTTGCCGAGCTGGCAAAACAGAACAAGTTGGAAGATTTTGAACAGATCGCGATGACTTACCACCTTTATATGGTTGTCATTCAGTTAAGCGCAGCGTGTCTTGTGGAACCGCTCCCCGCTGATAATTGGAGCGACGGGTTTGTTGAGTTGTTAACCCGCACTTGCAACTTCCCCAACCTTGACCTTTTAGGGCAGGAACTTGAGCAACGGCAGCAGGCAATGCGGTCCTTATTTGCCGATTTTGTCAAACTTTAGAATCGCTAAGCTGCTTTTTCTAATGTTTCACTTTTGGTGTTTTGCTGTGTACTGTCTTTAACAAATGTCGGCAACGTAATGGCAACAGTGGTGCCAATGCCCGGATTGCTATCGATGACGAGGGAACCGCCGCTCAGTTCAGCAATGGCACGGGAAGTTGCGATACCGAGCCCAAGACCTTTGTGCTCTTTGGAAAATGCGGACTCGCCCAAAACGAACGGCTGGGAAAGCAACTCTAGCCGCTCCTGCGGAATGCCAATCCCGCTATCTGTAATTTCTAGCACGACACCATCACTGCCGCACCAGCAGTTGAATATGACATTGCCGCCATCTTGCGTGAAACGGATCGCATTATCCATTAGATTGTCGACCATGCGGCGCAAAAGCGCTGGGTCCGCATCAACATGTCCATCGCACAAATTCAAGGCCTCAAGTTTAAGGCCCGCACGATGTGCACGGGCCGTGTGGCGTCGAACTGAATCTTGGACAAACTTGTACATATCGACATCAGATTTAGTTTGAACGGTTTCTCCACCCTCTAACTGTGCCAAGTCCAGAATTGATGCAAAACTGTCCAGCAACGTTTCGCCAGAGCGTTTAATATCGGACATATAGTTCGTGTATCGCTGGTCACCCAGCGGGCCAAACGGCTCATGCTGCACAAGGTCAGCGAAGCCGATAATGTGATTGAGCGGTGTGCGCATGTCGTGGCTAAGATGCGCGAGGAAACTTGTTTTCGAGCGGCTTGCCGCTTCTGCTGCAATCTTTTCCGCGTGATATTGTTTTGCCAATTCACGATATTGGCTTTCAAGATTTTTCTTGGCCTTTGAAATTTGGTGGTGTTCTGTTTGATCGGTGACAATTGTGACAAAGTTCTGGGTGGGGTCTGCAATGTCCTCGATCTGGATTACTTTTTCATTGTCGCAGGTGGCGACCACTAGGCGGTGGTGCTCGTCATCAAGTTTGGCGTCAAAAATGACTGGACGACGCGCAGCACTCATAATGTCGCCGTATGACGCGCCGCCGGTGCACATGCTTTCTTCAAGTCCCATAAATTCTCGATAAGCCGCGTTGCACCAAATCAGCTTTCCATCTTTGCTCCAATGGGCCAAGCCATAGGGCATATGTTCAAGGGTTTGAAGAAGTTCCGGCGTCGGTCGCGCGGCTTGAGGGCGCGCACTTTGTGTCAAGTTCACTAAACGGAACAGGGCGAATGCGAGGGCTATTGCGCAAATTAGCATAGGTGCCCGAACTGCTAACGGCCAATCTTGGGTCGAGAAAATAGCAATAGTTAGGGCGGCAAGTACGACGAGCAGTTTGGTGTTCTCAAAGAGCGCGTTTGTGTCTGTCTTAAAGAGTGTTTGCCAAGGGCTAACTGACAGGGTTTGCGGCGAGCTGGCTGGGATTTCTTCCAAAACATCTAGTTTTGATCGGAATCCTTTAGCGGTGCCGTCGGATTGCTCCGTCGTCAACATATGCCCTCCAGTATAATATAATGTGCCCTTGCGAAACAATTCTACCTTCGCTTTTTAAGAGCTTGAATCAAAAAGGGGCTCGCTGTCGAGCCCCCAAATTGCAACTTTTTTTGGCTGCAAATTTCATTGAGTCTTTTGAATCACTTATGCGGAATTTTTTTTATCCGTTTAACGTCCGTTCAAGGATGTCCCGGCAATCTGACGACAATTTGTCATTTTTCGCCAGCGTTTCCAACGCAGATTGCGCTGCTTTTCTTCTCGTTGATTCGTATTTTTTGAACGAACGGAACATCGTCAAAAGACGAGCCGCCAATTGCGGGGTGCGGGTGTCGATGTCCGCAATCAAATCCGTGATGAATTGAAAACTCGCCCCATCCTTGCGCCCGAATTGTACTTGGTTGGCCGCGAAGCCGCCAATCAATGATCGGACCCGATTTGGGTTCTCAATGTTGAATTGCGGATCGTCCATCAGGGACTTGACCCGGTCCAATGCACCATCATCTGGAATAATCGCATTTAGGCTCAGCCATTTGTCGAACACCAAAACATTGTGGCAATGGTTTTCCCTAAAGTGGCTCAAAGTTTCTGCCGCTGCCGGGTGGCCAGCGCTTGCCAATGCTCCCAACGCGGCGCTTCGATCGCTCATATTCGTCGCTGCATGATATTGCGCGACGGCGACATGACCGCCTTTTTCAGAATTAGCAGCCAGCAGCAGCCCAAGACATTGGTTTTTCAAAGCGCGTTTGCCAGCTGATCTAGCGTCAGGCGAGTAATCCGCTTCGTCGATCAGTGACTTATATGTAGATGCCAGTTCGGTCTCTATCATCGTAGCGATGGTGGCTAGTGACGTCTTGCGAACATCATAAATGCGTGCTGGGTCAATGTCGGACCCAACATGCTCTGCCAACACACTCTGCGACGGTAGCGCCAGTGCTAAGGCTTTGAAAGCATTGTCTACATTCTCGTCGATCAATATTGCGCGGAATGCGTCAGCGAGCTTGCCCAATTCCAATTGTGATGGGTCTTCGCCCCCAAGTTTTGCCGCTGGCACCAATATGTCGAGTGCAACATTTTGCAAGCTGTCCCAACGGTTGAATGGGTCTTTGTCCAAACGTGCCAAGTTCAGCTTGTCATCCATCGTAAGATCGGATTTTACACTGACTGGAGATGAAAACTCGCGGAACAGTGACAGGGTTGGTTTGCTCGATACGCCTTCAAATACAACACTGTGATTTTCCTGATCCATGATGATCAAGTCATCTTCAACTGTTGCACCGGTTACACTATCCCAAGTGAGGTCCGCGCCGTTGTCTGAAACAAGTCCAAAGCGGATGGGAATGAATTTGGGTTCTTTTTTCTCATCTCCCGGCGTCGGCTTGTTGATCTGCTCCAAATCTAGGCTTAGACGCTTGCTTTGTGCATCATATGAATGGCAGACATTGATTTCTGGCCGTCCCGCCACGGTGTACCAGTTCTGCAAATGGGATAAGTCTTTCCCGCTCGCATCTTCAAAGCACTTTACGAAATCTTCGATGACAGCGGCATCGCCGTCATGGCGTTCCAAATAAATATCCATACCCTTACGGAATGTATCTTTGCCCAGATACGTCAAAATCATCCGCACAACTTCAGCGCCTTTCGAGTAGACGGTTGCTGTATAGAAGTTGTTGATTTCTTTAAATTGGTTTGGTCGGGGAGGGTGTGACAGGGGTCCAGAATCTTCAGCAAACTGATAGGCGCGAAGATCTCGTGCATCCTCAATTCGTTTGACGGCGCGTGATCGCTCATCGCTTGTAAATTCCTGATCGCGGAATACTGTCAGGCCTTCCTTGAGACAAAGTTGGAACCAGTCCCGGCACGTTATGCGATTACCTGTCCAGTTGTGGAAATATTCGTGCGCAATGATGGCCTCGATATTCTCGTAATCTTGGTCGGTTGCAGTTTGTGGGTCGGACAAGATGTATTTGTCATTAAAAATATTGAGGCCCTTATTCTCCATTGCGCCGAGATTGAAATCTGAAACGGCAACAATGTTGAACACATCAAGATCATATTCACAGCCGAAGCGATCTTCGTCCCATTTCATCGACCGAATTAGGCTGTCCATCGCCCAAGCACACTGGTCTTCTTTGCCGTGCTCGACATAAATCGCCAAATCCACATGTTTGCCAGATTGGGTTGTGAACGTGTCAGAGATATGGGCCAAATCGCCTGCAACCATGGCAAACAAATATGATGGTTTGGGGTGTGGGTCGTGCCAAATGGCATAGTGCCGATCACCCGCCAGGTCGCCTTTTTCAATGGGGTTGCCATTGGAAAGCAAAACCGGCGCGTCTGATTTGTCGGCTTCCATACGAACTGTGAAAACAGACATAACATCGGGTCGATCGTAGAAGTAGGTGATGCGGCGGAAGCCTTCAGCCTCACACTGGGTGCACCAAACACCACTGGACCGATACAGCCCCTCAAGCGACTTATTCGCTTCGGGTTGCAGTCGAACCACGGTCTCCAAAATGAACTCTTCAGGTGGGTTTGAAACCTCAAGCGATTTGTCAGAAACAATATATTCGCTCTCATGCAATTCACGTCCATTCACTGAGATGGATCGCAATTCCATGCGCTCGCCATCCAGTTTCAGGGTTGTTACCAGCGGAACGCCTTCACGAAGTGAAAACTTTAATGTCGCCTTCACGTCCATTTCATCCGGTGCAAAGACAACGTCTAATTCTGTTGTCTTTAGGACATAATCGCTTTGTTTATAATCACTTAGGTAGGTGGTGGCGTGGTCGTCACTCATTTTTGGTCTCATCCCAGATTAGAAATAGGTTGCGCGAATCACTTCACTTTTTTTTAGTGAGGCTACTGTGGCTGGTCTGCTACAGCAATATCCGTCCACACCATGTATTCTAAAAAGCTGGCCGATTCAGGTTAGCTTGCCAACTATTCTAGTGTATCAAACATGTTAAATTCTATTTTTGCTTGGTTCGAGAAGCACTATTCGCCGACTCATATTGAACCTAATCCGCATCCGCCGATGGACTTGGTGAAGTTCTATTTGTACTTTTTGGGGCAATTCAGAACCCCAATCATGTTTAAAATTGTCATCGTGGCGATTGGCGCAGCCATAGACAGTATGATCCCGGTTTTCTTGGGCACTATTGTCGATCTCGTTTCCGGCACAGAGCCGGGAACGCTGTTTAAGGATCAAGGTACGCTGCTTTTGGCGATGGGCATCACGCTGGCGCTGCGACCGTCCATCTTTATTCTTGATGTGCTTGTGCAATATCATACCATCGTGCCGTCCCTTGTGGGGCGGGTGCGTTGGCAGTCGCACTGGCATGTGGTTCGCCAAAGTTGGACATTCTTCCAAAAAGACTTTGCCGGGAGGATTGCCTCCAAAGTCTTTGAAACGGGCCCTGCGCTTGAAAGCAGCGCCATGGAGGTTATCGACGCGGTTTGGTACATGGTAGTGTTCTTCATCGTTGCGACTAGCGTTTTGGCCAATCAGGATATTGTGTTCCTGTTTCCGCTGCTGGGGTGGGCCATCGCCTATTTGCTGCTAATGTATTTCGCGCTACCTGCGATCGCAAAACAGTCGAAAATCAATTCGAATTCTCGTTCGATCGTGACTGGCAGAATGGTCGATTGTTATACCAACATCCAAACACTGAAGACATTTGCAACTGGCAATATTGAAGACAAATATGTCGCCGCATCTGTCGATGAAAACATCACGCAGTTTCGTATGCTGATGCGCATTTTTACGCGCATGTGGGCTTCATTGTTCATCATCAATACCATCCTGATGCTGACAACTGGCTTTCTTGCCTTGCAATGGTGGAATAGGGGTTTGATCACAACTGGTCAGTTCGCCATGATTGTCCCGTTTGTATGGCAGTTGCTCAACATTAGTGGGTGGATTTTGGAAGTCGCCTCCGGCATCTTTCGGAATATGGGTACTGTGCGTGACGGCATGGAAACCATTTCCAAACCGCTGACAATGACTGACGATGAGAACGCGCCTGACCTAAAGGTGCAAGATGCTGCCATTGCGTTTGACAACGTCAAATTCAACTATGATGGGGGCGAAGCTAAGCGGGTTATCGATCAACTTAGCTTGAACATCAAGCCGGGCGAAAAAGTTGGGCTAATCGGGCGGTCCGGTGCAGGTAAGTCCACGATTGTTAATTTGCTGCTTCGTCTGTTTGATGCGGAAAAGGGCGTTATCACCATCGATGGGCAAAACATTTCGCGTGTTGGACAAGACAGCTTGCGCCAGGCGATTGGATTTGTGTCCCAAGATACGTCGCTTTTGCACCGTTCTGTTGGCGAAAACATCAAATATGGTCGGCCGGATGCAACTGACGAACTGATGGTCGAAGCCGCAAAACGCGCCAAAATTCACGATGTAATTGTCGGGCTGCAAGACGAAGAAGGCAACAAGGGCTACGACGCCAAAGTTGGGGAGCGCGGGGTGAAGCTTTCGGGTGGTCAACGTCAGCGAATTGCCATTGCCCGCGTTTTGCTCAAAGACGCGCCCATTCTTGTGTTGGATGAGGCAACCTCAGCGCTGGATAGTGAAGTCGAAGCGGCGATCCAAGAGCAACTGGAAGAATTAATGGCTGACAAAACGGTTATCGCTATTGCCCATAGATTATCCACCATCGCCGCAATGGACCGCCTTCTGGTCATGGATGACGGTAAAGTGGTTGAGGACGGGACGCATGAAGAACTGTTGGAGCTAAATGGGCATTATGCGCAACTTTGGAAACGACAGTCTGGCGGATTTGAGGCTGCAGAATAGAATGCTGAACAAGGTTGCGCTAAGCAGTTACTTGTCATAAAAAAAGATAAAACTTATTAAATAAGAGATCGTCACAATGTCAAAGATTTTCGATTGGTTTGAAGCAAGGATAGATCCATATCCGTCAACAGAGCCGACACGCCCGCCAAAAACGCTCTATGCTTTTTGTCGGCATTACACGAAGGGTATGGAGGTGTGGCTGATCGCCTTGGCCCTTGTTTCCGCCCTGATCGCCATTACCGAAGTTCTTTTGTTTGGCTTTCTAGGCTACGTCGTCGATTGGCTTTCCAACTCGGACCCCAAAACCTTCATTCAAGAAGAATGGCGTTCGCTCTTGGTGATGGGCTTCATCATCATCATAGCGAAACCGCTGATTTCGACATTTGGCTCGTTGGTGATGCATCAGGCCTTGCTTGGTAACTTCCCAATGCGTATTCGCTGGGATGTGCACGGCTATTTGATCCGTCAATCTATGTCCTATTTTCAGGACGAATTTGCCGGTCGTATCGCCACTAAGCTGATGCAAACGGCGCTCGCCGTGCGTGAAACGGTTATGAAAATTCTCGACATTTTGGTTTATGTTGTGACCTATTTCGTCGGTATTTTGGTTGTTACCTTGGCCGCAGATTGGCGGTTGATGCTGCCATTCGTTGTCTGGCTCGTGGGCTATATCAGTCTTATGCGCTTCTTTGTGCCGCGCATGCGCAAAATTTCTGCGGAGCAGGCTGATGCTCGCTCGTTGATGACCGGGCGCATTGTGGACAGCTACACCAACATCGCCACGGTGAAACTTTTCTCGCATTCAAACCGAGAAGAAGCTTATGCCAAAGAAAGCATGGATGGCTTCCTTAAAACCGTTCATCGCCAAATGCGATTGGGTGCGACGTTAGACATCATCATTGTTTGTATGAACTCGGCTTTGCTGTTTGGTGTTGCTTGGATTGGTATTTCGCTGTGGCTTGAAGGGTTGGTTCAACCTGGTCCAGTGGCTGTCGCATTGGGCATTATCTTGCGCATTTGGGGCATGTCCTATTGGGTCATGTGGGAAATGTCAGCTTTGTTCGAAAATATCGGCACCGTACAAGATGGCATCAACTCCATTTCACTGCCGCGTCTGGTTGGAGATAAAGCCGATGCGAAGCCAATTCCGACGGTGAAAGGCGATATTGATTTTAAGGATGTCACTTTCAACTATGGCAGTGAAAAAGGCATTATAGAAAACCTCAATCTGAACATTCCAGCAGGTCAAAAAGTTGGTCTTGTCGGGCGCTCGGGTGCGGGTAAGTCGACCTTGGTCAACATCCTGCTGCGCTTTTACGATGTTGAAAAGGGCGCGATTGTTATCGATGACAGTGACATTGCTGCGGTCACACAAGATAGCTTGCGTGAAAACCTAGCTATGGTGACGCAAGACACGTCACTGCTTCACCGTTCTGTGCGCGAGAACCTGCTTTATGGACGACCAGATGCAACAGAGGAAATGATGATCGCAGCCGCTAAGCAGGCTGAAGCGCATGATTTTATTCTTGAGCTAACTGACCCCAAAGGGCGCACAGGATATGACGCCCATGTGGGTGAGCGTGGTGTGAAACTTTCCGGTGGCCAACGTCAACGGATCGCGATTGCCCGGGTTTTGCTAAAAGACGCGCCAATTTTGATTTTGGACGAAGCAACCTCGGCTTTGGACAGTGAGGTCGAAGCAGCAATTCAGGAACAGCTACAGCATTTGATGCAGAACAAAACAGTGATTGCGATTGCCCACCGTCTTTCAACCATCGCTGAGATGGACCGGCTGATCGTCATGGATGGCGGCAAAATCATCGAAGATGGTTCTCACGATGAACTGCTGAAAAAAGATGGCGTCTACGCGCAGCTCTGGAAGCGTCAGTCGGGTGGTTTCATCAACCCGGTTGTCGAAGAGAACGAGTTGATTGCCTAGTATTTTAGTTTGGTGGCGCGTATTTACGCGCCGCCAATTTCGAGATTGTCGATCAGCCGTACATCGTCAAGGAACGCTGCAACAAATAGTCGAGCAGGGCGATCAAAATCGTTCATCAGTGACAAATTTTCGTTCGAGCGCATTTCCAAATAATCGATTTTTGAAAATCCAGCATCCAAAATGGTTTGTCTGGCATTGCTGAGCGCTTCACTCGCGTCTTTGCCACTTTCAATGTGGGTGGCAGCTTTTGTAAGTGTATCAAACAGTATGGGCGCAGTCTCTCGACCAACATTTGAAAGCCGCGCATTGCGTGACGACATGGCCAATCCATCACGCTCACGAAGGATCGGACAGCCAGTTATCTCTACGGGAATGTTCAGGTCATCGACAACCCGCCGAATAATGGCCAATTGCTGATAATCCTTAAGGCCGAAATAGGCTGTGTCGGGCATGGCTTGCAGCAATAATTTGCTGACGATCGTCGCGACGCCATCAAAATGCCCTGGGCGGGTCGCGCCGCAAAGCACCTCACTAATTCCAGTCACTGAAACCTTGGTTGAAAACCCGTCCGCATACATTTGATCAATTGTCGGCGCGAACACAATTGCAACATCAAGAGGCGCCAATATCGCGATATCGGCGTCTTCTGTGCGTGGGTATTTTTCCAGATCTTTTGGATCATTGAACTGAGTTGGGTTGACGAAAATTGAAACGATGACTGCATGCCCATCAGACTTTGCAGCTTTGACGAGGCTCAGATGCCCTTCGTGCAATGCCCCCATAGTTGGCACAAAACCGATGGTTGATCCTTGGTCTCGCAGCTCACGAACTTTTTGCCGTAACTCATCAACGGTACGAACAACCACCGGGTTCATTTTTTATCCGCGTAAATATGGTTGTCATCGGGAAAGCGTCGCGCGCGAACGTCTTCCGCATATGTTTCAATCGCTGCATCTGCAGCTTCGCCTAGTTTCGCGAAACGTTTCACGAACTTCGGTTTGAAATCTTGGAACATGCCCAACATATCATCGACCACCAGCACCTGTCCGTCACATTGGTTGGATGCGCCAATACCAATGGTTGGAACGTGCAAGAGGTTCGTCGCTTCGATTGCCAATTCTTCTGTTACCATTTCTAACACTACTGCAAACGCACCCGCATCTTGCACCGCTTTCGCGTCGTCTAATACGCGCTGGCGATCATCGCCGCGGCCCTGAACTGCATATCCACCGATGCCTTTAATTGATTGAGGGGTGAGGCCAACATGCGCCATCACCGGAATGCCGCGTTCTACCAAAAACTGGACGGTAGGTGCCATATGCGCACCGCCCTCGAGTTTGATTGCTGAACAATCCGTTTCGGCCATGATGTAGGATGCAGTTTCAAAAGCCTGTTCAGGGCTGGCTTCGTAACTACCAAATGGCATATCGACGACAACCAGGGCGTGGTCTGCACCCCGGCGAACGGCTTGACCGTGCATTACCATCATTTCAACGGATACGCCCTGCGTGGACGGCAAGCCATGTAAAACCATGCCCACACTATCGCCAACCAAAATGAGATCGCAATGCGCATTGGCCATTCGTGCGATGGGTGTCGTATATGCAGCGAGGCAAACGATGGGTTCTTGGCCCTTCATTTCCATGATTTTTTTCGCGCTGATGGGTTTCTTGTTGGTTGAAGCACTCATATTGGTGACCTTGTTTAACCTGACACAAAGGCTCAACCCCACGAGAGCCATGGGATTGATAATGCGCTTTGGCGACTAAATCAATCGCTTGTGTCTTTGTCTGTGGGCGCGCAATAGATGCTGTGTAAGGTGCCCAGCACCTCTTCAACTTCGCCAGATGCTAGCGAATAGAAAATTGTGTTGCCCTGCCGTCGCGTAGATACCAGTTTGAGCGCGCGCAATTTCGCAAGGTGTTGAGAAAGGGCTGGTTGGCTCAGACCTGCTGCGTCAGCAAGTTCTGCAACTGGTTTTTCGCACCCAACAAGATTGCACAATATTGTTAGGCGTTTGGCATTGGCCATTGCGCCCAGCAATTCAGCCGCGGCGTCAGCATTTTTTTCTAACTCGTCGATATCCATCTCAAATTCCATATTGACTATATTAGAATATAAGCATATACGAATGCAACATGTAAATTTCGCCTTTTATGGCACAGTTTGTATTGAGGTAGATAGGGTTTATGACAGAGTTCACGCCTTTTGAGGCGATTGTCGGCGGCAGCCTAATCGGGTTGGCGTCTGTTTTGCTGATGGCTTTCCATGGCCGAATTGCAGGAATGACGGGCATCTTGGCTGGCATGTTACCGCCTGTGCAAGCAGATTGGCCTTGGCGGGCGTCGTTTCTGGTTGGTGCCATTCTTGGTCCAATTGTGGTTTCGGCATTCACTGGAACACCCGTTCCGTTCGAAAACCCCGTCTCGATTGGTGCAGTAATTGTTGGCGGCATAATCGTTGGAATGGGTGTCAATTACGGATCTGGCTGTACATCTGGCCATGGCGTGTGCGGCATGGCCCGTCTTTCGTTGCGTTCGATTACAGCGACGGCCATTTTCATGGCAGCAACATTCGCCACAGTGTTTGTCATTCGCCACGTCATTGGGGGCATTTGATCATGCGCATAATTTCAACATTCATCATTGGATTGATTTTTGGCATCGGCATCACCGTTGGTGGCATGGCAAACCCTGCAAAAGTGCTGAACTTCTTCGACATAGCAGGCGCTTGGGACCCAAGTTTGTTGTTGGTGATGGTGTCGGCCCTTGTGGTGACAGCCATTGGCTATTTCTTCGTCTTAAAACGCCCAAAACCAGTTCTTGAAGACGTGTTTTCTCTACCTGCTGCTAAGCAAATTGACGCGCCGCTTGTTTTGGGCTCTGCTACCTTCGGAGTTGGCTGGGGCATTACGGGCTTTTGTCCCGGCGGATCAATTCCCGCGCTTGGATTGGCAAATGCGGATACGTTCATTTTTGTCGGCGCCATGATTGCGGGGATAACGGTCGCAAAATATTTACGCGGGCGAACAACCTTCGCCAGTATGAAATCAGCAAGTTAAAGTCGGAAGGTGAATTATGATTGAGCAACTGCCATTCGCTCCACAGATGGATGTGAAGCCACAAGTAGAAGCATTTTTCGACGAGCCGACGAACACGATATCATATGTGGTTCGTGATCCGTCGAGCAACAAATGTGCAGTTGTGGATTCAGTGATGGATATTGATTACGCCGCGGGCCGCATTTCATATGGCGGCGCTGATCAAATCATCAAGTTCATTGAGGACAATGAACTTGAACTAGAATGGCTGATCGAAACCCACGTTCATGCCGATCATTTGTCTGGAGCCCCTTATATCCAGAGCAAACTGGGCGGCAAGCTGGGCATTGGTGAAAACATCACCATTGTGCAGGACGTCTTTGGCAAGGTCTTTAATGAAGGCACAGAGTTCCAACGCGACGGTTCGCAATTCGATCAGCTATTCACCGACGGCGACACGTATCAAATCGGCAATCTTTCGGCTCATGTCATGCACACTCCTGGCCATACGCCGGCATGTATGACCCACACAATTGGCAATGCATCATTTGTAGGCGACACATTGTTTATGCCGGACGGGGGATCAGCCAGAGCGGATTTTCCTGGCGGTGATGCGCGCACGCTTTACAGATCTGTAAAACGGGTGCTGCAACTCCCAGACGAAACGCGCCTTTTCATGTGTCATGATTATGGGCCAAACGGTCGCGACATCCAGTGGGAGACAAGCGTTAAAGCCGAGCGGGATCATAATATCCATGTCAGAGACGGCGTAAGCGAAGACGAGTTTGTTAAAATGCGTGAAGAGCGCGATGCAAGCCTTGCTATGCCAAAACTGATCATTCCATCTTTGCAGGTGAATATGCGTGGTGGCAATATGCCCCCAGCAGACGAGCAAGGGGATGTGTTCTTCAAGGTGCCGGTGAACAAGCTCTAGCTATGCAAGCCGAACCTTTATCCATGCAAACCGTCATAAGTGTTTTCAAATCTGTGTTGTTGCCCTTTGTTCAGCAACGTGGGTCATTGGAGTCCAAATCAAAAATGAACATCAATAAAGTTTCAGAACACTTCTATACGTCCGGCCAAGTCGGGTTTTCTGATCTTCCCAAACTGGCAGAGCAGGGGATTAAATCCATCATCTGCGCGCGCCCTGACGACGAAGAAGGCAATCAGCCTTTGTTTGCGGATATTGCGAAAGAGGCCGAGAAATTTGGGATCTATGCATTGCACGTCCCAATTCTACCCGGCCAAGCTTGCAAGACTGATGTCGACAAATTCGCAGAAGGCTATTTCAACATGCCAAAACCAATTCTGGGCTATTGCCGATCCGGCGCGCGTGCCCACTCATTGTGGGAGCTCAATCAAGAAGCAACCGCCATGCACGTGCCGATGGGCAAATAAATGTCTCAACGAGATCAATTCGTCGCTCAGATCACCAAGCGATTGAAGAAGCTACCGATTTTCGATTGGGGCAAAACCTATAACGGGGAGACGCTGACCAGCGATCTCGTCGCGGCGGTCATTGTGACGATTATGTTGATCCCACAGTCGCTAGCCTATGCATTGCTGGCCGGATTGCCGCCACAGATGGGCCTATATGCTTCAATTTTGCCGTTGGTTGCCTACGCCTTGTTTGGCTCAAGCCGAGCATTGGCAGTGGGGCCAGTGGCAGTGATCTCGCTAATGACGGCAGCGGCAGTCGGCAAGTTGGCGCTTCAGGGTACGGAAGAATACATTTTTGCCGCGATGGCGCTCGCCCTAATTTCTGGCCTCATGCTTTTGGTGATGGGGCTATTGCGGCTGGGTTTCATGGCCAACTTTCTGTCGCACCCGGTCATTTCAGGCTTCATCACCGCGTCGGGCATCATCATTGCCACCAGCCAGCTCAAACACATTTTGGGGATTGACGCGCACGGCCACAATTTGGCGGAGCTACTTACTTCGATTGTGTCGCTCCTCAATCAGATTAATCCATTTACGCTAGTGATTGGTGTCGCCGCCACCGCATTTTTGTTTTGGGTGCGCAAGGGACTGAAGCCATTGCTGCTTTCCTTCGGGCTAAAAGAACGGATGGCCGACATTTTGGCCAAAACTGGACCTGTATTCGCTGTGGCGATCACGACATTGGTCGCATTTATGTTCGGTCTCGAAGGGCAGGGGGTCGCACTTGTCGGCGAAGTGCCGCAAGGACTGCCCAGTATTCAAGTGCCCAAGTTGGATCTTGAACTGGTCATTTCATTGGCCGGCTCAGCTGCGCTAATTTCGATAATTGGCTTTGTTGAATCAGTTTCTGTTGCTCAAACGCTCGCGGCTAAACGTCGCCAACGTATTGAACCAAATCAAGAATTAATCGGCCTAGGCGCTTCAAACGTCGCATCGGCATTTGGTGGTGGCTATCCAGTAACGGGTGGTTTCGCCCGATCTGTGGTCAACTTTGATGCTGGGGCCCGAACCCCTGCAGCCGGTGCCTACACGGCAGTTGGCATTGCGCTTGCGACAATTCTGCTAACGCCTCTATTGTTTTTCTTACCCAAAGCAACGCTGGCAGCAACCATCATCGTTGCGGTTATGACGCTCGTCGACTTTTCGATACTCAAGCGGACTTGGAATTATTCAAAAGCAGATTTTGCCGCTGTTGCGTCAACAATGGCTGTAACTTTGATATGGGGCGTCGAACTGGGAGTGAGTACTGGAGTTGTGGTTTCCATTGCGGTTCATCTTTACAAAACGTCACGCCCGCATGCCGCGATTGTTGGACTGGTTGAAGGCACGGAACATTTCCGCAATATCGATCGCCATGACGTGCAAACCACGCCAAGCGTTTTGTCCCTTCGCGTTGATGAAAGTCTATATTTTGCCAATGCGCGTTTTCTCGAAGATAGCGTCTATGATTTGGTGGCAGAACAGCCTGAGCTTGAGCACGTTATTTTGATGTGCCCAGCGGTCAATGACATTGATACGTCGGCACTTGAAAGCCTAGAGGCCATCAATGAGCGCCTCGATGCTCTTGGGGTGAAACTGCATTTCTCTGAAATCAAAGGCCCGGTTATGGATAAGCTTGCGAAGACCGATTTTTTGACCCACCTGACCGGACAAATTTTTCTTTCGCAATATCAGGCGATTTGCAGTCTAGCACCCCAAACCTGCAATCAGACAAAATTGGCCCATGCGACAAACGGCAACAAAATGTAACTGAATTAGACAAAAAAACCTGTCTGACGTTTGACAAGTTGCGCGAATTGACAAATTAATCCAAATGCATCGCTCAATGGCGGTGCATTTTCAGTTTGTAGGACGCAAAAATGGTTCAGGACAGAGATGAGTTGTCGGTCGCGTTAGCTCAAATTGCGCCGGTTTGGCTGGATCGCACGAAAACGATCGCAAAGGTCGCCGATTTTGTCGCCGACGCCGCATCAAAAGGCGTTGATCTTGTCACATTTGGTGAGGCGCTTGTGCCTGGTTATCCATTTTGGGTCGAACTCACCGATGGTGCGCGGTTCAATTCATCAGCTCAAAAGCGCATGTATGCCCACTATTTAGAGCAAGGCGTGGTCATCGAGCGCGGCGACTTGGATGACGTCTGTAAGGTCTGCGCTCAGAATTCGATGGCAGCCTATATCGGCGTGATGGAACGTGCGCCTGACCGGGGTGGCCATAGTCTTTATTGTTCATTGGTGTATATCGATAAAAATGGAAAAATCGGCTCCGTTCACCGTAAACTTCAGCCGACTTACGAAGAACGTTTGGTTTGGGCACAGGGCGACGGGAACGGCCTGCGCACCCATGATTTGCGTGCGTTCAAGGTTGGCGGCCTAAACTGCTATGAAAACTGGCTCCCCTTGGCCCGTGCTGCGCTTTATGCACAAGGCGAAGATTTGCGGGTTGCGGTGTGGCCAGGTGGACTTCACAACACTAAAGACATCACGCGCTTCATCGCACTTGAAAGCAGATCCTATGTTGTTTCAGTTTCCGGGCTAATGCGGCCATCAGATATTCCCAATGACTTGCCATTTTTCGAGGAGCTGACCAACGGCGCACCTGAACATTTTGCCAATGGCGGATCTGGGGTTGCCGGACCGGACGGCAATTGGATTTTGGAGCCGCAAGTGGGCAATGAGGGCCTGTTCGTGGTTGAAATTGATCATGCCCGTGTCCGTGAGGAGCGGCAGAACTTAGACATTGTTGGCCATTATTCGCGGCCGGACGTCACACAATTACATGTAAATCGGCAGCGTCAATCGACTGCCATTTTCGATGATAGCGATAAGAACTAGGAACAAATATGAAACGCTCTACTGTTAATGAAATCATCCGCCAGGGTGACGAATTCATCCGCTCATTCGGCTATATCATGCCGCCATTCGCCTATTGGACTCCCGGCCAAATGAAGGATCGCGCTGACGACATGAAGCGTCTTGCCAACGCTGGAATGGGTTGGGATATTACCGATTATGGCCAAGGAAAGTTTGACGAACTTGGCTTGTTCCTGTTCACCACCCGTAATGGAGATGCGGCTGATCTCACCAAGGGCACTGGCATGCTTTATGCAGAAAAAATTATGATCTCGCGCAAAGATCAGCTTTCCCCCATGCACCGGCATAATGTTAAGGCCGAAGACATCATCAACAGGGGCGGCGGCACACTGACCTTGGAATTGTTCGCGCCTGCGCCTGATGGCTCCATTGATGAAAAATCTGACGTGACAGTTCCAGTAGATGGTGTTTTACGCACGCTGCCAGCTGGCGGAATTTTGCGTCTTGATCCGGGTGAAAGCGTCACGCTGATGCCCGGCGTTTGGCATGCGTTTTGGGGAGAGGGCGCCGATGTTTTAATCGGTGAAGTCTCCACCGTGAACGATGATAAAACAGATAATGTTTTCCGCGAAAAAATCGGTCGTTTCTCAACGATTGAGGAAGATGTAGACCCTCTTTACTTGCTTGTGAGCGACTACGAAAAGTTTTTCGCATAGTCCTGCCGACTTCAACTTTAGAACAAGATTTGATTTTATAGTTGCGCGTGCCATCCATTTTGATCATGGTGCGCGCAATTCTATATCCCTCAAATTGTCTTAACTGAAGTTGAGACCGGACAGGATCAAACATGAAAATCTCCACTAAAACTCTAATTCTTGCATCTGGCATTTCTATTCTGTCGGCGGCATCCTCAATTGCAGCCGAGTATAATTTCAAGCTGCATCACTTCCTTGGGCCTAAAACCCCATCTCAAACCGAAACGATTGAGCCTTGGGCGAGAGCCGTTGAAGCAGCTTCAAATGGCCGGGTCAGCATTGAAATTTTTCCATCGATGTCACTTGGTGGCAGGCCACCAGAATTGGTTGGGCAGGCACGCGACGGTGTTGTTGATATCGTTTGGACGGTAAACGGTTATACGCCGGGTGTGTTCCCGAGCACCGAGGTTTTTGAACTTCCATTTGTGCATACCAACAATCCTGGCGCGACGAATTTGGCGATGGCAGAGCTTTTTGAAAGTGAACTTGCGGCTGAATATAAAGGCCTTGAGGTGATGTTCTTGCATGTGCATGGCGGCAATGGCTTACACACGGTTGAAACGCCTGTTCGTACGCCCGAAGACGTGAAAGGCTTGAAGATCCGCACGCCATCCCGCACCGGCGCTTGGACAATTGAAGCCCTTGGCGCTTCCGCAGCGGCGATGCCGGTTCCGGCTTTGCCACAGGCATTGGCGACCAAAACCGTGGACGCCGCATTTGTGCCATGGGAGATAATTCCGGCGCTTAAACTTGAACAGCAAACTCAGTATCAGATTGAAGGCGCAGATAAGGTCCGCTTCGGCACGCTTGTGTTCCAAATGTCGATGAATAAGTCGCGATGGAACGAATTGCCTGAAGACGTCAAGTTGGCATTTCGCGATGCATCTGGTGAAGCTTGGTTGAAAGAGTTGGGTGAAGTTTGGGCCAATACGGACGAGCAGGGAATTGCCCAAGCGGTTGCTGCTGGCAACACACATATAATGTTGAACCCAGAAGAAACTGCCAAATTCGAGCAGGCGTTGAAACCCGTGATCGAACGATGGGTCGACGAAGCATCTGGCGCCGGAATTGATGCGGCAGGTCTGCTAGAAAAAGCCCAAACAGCGATTGCTAAACACGCAGAGTAATGAGTTGATTGCTTTTCAATTATGATGGAGTGTCGGTTTTTCGACACTCCTTTTTTTGGCGTCTCACTTTGGTAGCAGATATGAGAATCGTTTTGATGCGCCATGGGCGTCCCGATTTTGACCTTGATGAAATGCGGTGGAACTGGCTAACCGCCATTCAGTTTGGCCAAGTTGTGAGGGCTTATGAAGTTGGAGATTTGGCAAGCGATTCAATGCCACCAAATGCAGCATTGAACATTGCGGACGCCACTCGCACCCAGTTTTGTTCTGACCTTGATCGCGCGAAATCAAGCCAACAGCGATTGGCGCACAATCAGGGCGCAATCATAGACCCAATTTTCAACGAAGCCGGTATGCCATTTACAGATGGCCAATTTCTAAGATTGCCACTTGTTGTTTGGGGCATTTTGTTCCGCCTAATTTGGTTGTTTGGATTTAACCAAAACGCTGTGCCTTTCAAAGATACCAAAGTCCGCGCGGCTACGGCCACTGACATGCTGGTCGATGCGGCCCAGCATCACCAAAAGGTGCTGCTCGTAGGCCATGGCATATTCAATCGCCTAATTGGTAGCGAGCTAACGAAACGAAAATGGACCCATGTCGCAACCAGTGGCGATGGGTATTGGTCCCACTCAATCTATGAGACAGGACATCTTCTTGACTGACGTCGTAGTTCGGTTTCCTTGAGCTAGACAGCAAGAATAATTGGCAATTGGAAAGGCATGCGAATGCCTTTATGCTCGTTTGCCCAACCATCTCCAATTGTGAGGCTGCATGTTCGCCTATTGCCACCGAAATGGCCTGTTTCAAGAGATTCTCCGGTCACCAAGAAACTTCTTCATGTTGTTTTTAGCGATTGGATTGCAGCTGACCCAGCAGGGGTTGGCGATTTTTCAGCCATTCTTGTTTGGTGATTTCGTGCAAAAAATTGTCGATGAACCAGATGCAATTTCGGCACTTATGCAAATGGTGGCGCTCTATGCAGGGCTGCAGTTCTTAATCCAACTCTTCAGCGCCGTGGCCGACCATTTGGCTGATCGGGTCATGACGAAGTTCACGTTACTTTTGAAGAAGACAAGCTTCGGGCACCTTTTGGGACATTCGGTTGCACGAAAAGACAATGGCACTGGAACCTTAATCGAGCTTTGGTCTCGCGGCATGACGGCTGTTGAAAGTTCTATTGAACATCTCGTCTACTCGGTTGCACTGCCCGTCTACTCGCTGTTGCTGGCCTTTGGTGCTGTGTTTGCAGCGCTAGACCCAGCGCTTTGTTACGTCATGCTGGGCGGTGCTGCGGGGTATTTTGTCTGGTTGTACTTCGTTCAGAACTTCATTCGTCCGGCGATCCGGCGGGCAAATAAGATCGATGAAGAAGTTTCCGAGCAAGCCTTTGATCAGTTGCGTAACAGAGAACTGTTTCAGATTTTTCGCAAAAACTATTCCTTGGATGAACGCTTTTATGCCGCTGCGGACGGCCAGCGTGAATTGCAACTGAAGGTGCAATTACTCAACCAAGTATGGGGACTTGGAAACTCAGCGATATACTCTGTTACGTTGGGCGCATTGTTGGTTGTTTCGGTCTACTTGCTACAACAGGGCAAACTCAATGCCGGTGATATGGCCACGGTATTGGCTTTGGCCGGGACCATGTTTATGCCCATCAGACGGATTAATCGGGGCTTGCTTCGATTGCGCACAAATGCGGTAGCCGCTGAGAATTTGGCCGAAAAACTGGTTGAGGGCCAAGGCGACCAC
Source organism: Maritalea sp. YIW29 (assembly GCF_057219265.1). NCBI lineage: Bacteria > Pseudomonadati > Pseudomonadota > Alphaproteobacteria > Hyphomicrobiales > Devosiaceae > Maritalea > Maritalea sp. YIW29. The sequence goes on along the minus strand of NZ_JBXVVF010000001.1, from coordinate 1,467,514 downwards.
GCAATTGCGACCCAAAAAACAACGTTGGGTGATCTAAGCCAAATTGAGGTCAAAGATCTTACAATTAAGCATGGAGATGTGGCGGTTCTCGAACGTTTTAACCTGTCTTTGAAGGCCGGCGAAAAACTGTTGCTGCGCGGCGCTAGCGGATCAGGTAAAACCAGTTTTGCAAATGTCCTTTCGGGTCTAAGGGAGCCGGATGATGGCGACGTCGTTTTTCAATCCATTGCGGGCGAAAGTATTAGTCTACACAACGTTCATCCTGCGATCACCTATGCAAGCCAAGACGAAAACATTCTCAACCTGTCGATTGCCGACAATATCATGCTCGGCAAAAATGATGATGCCAAATTGGATTGGTCTGTCGGCATCGCAGGCCTATCTGAGCAGATGCTGAAACGGATCAAATCTGGTGAAAATATCGGCGAGCGAGGCGGGAATATCTCGGGTGGCGAGCGAAAGCGGATCATGATGGCAAGGGCGCTCTACCACATGAACAACGTGACGATATTCGACGAGTCGCTAAGCAATTTGGATAGCGCGACCAGAGATTTGGTTCTCGACCACTTGTTGAATGAAACCGACCTCACTCTGATCTGTATCTCTCATGACGACGCACTTTTGGAGCGATTTGACCGTGTGGTTGAGATGTGAGTTAGCAACGCGCCAACACGGGGAGTTTCTCCACTGCGTTTCGCAATGAGGCCAATTGTTGCAATTTAATGCGAATTCATGCATAAAATTGCATAAAATTGCATAAAGTTGCATTGAGTCGCAGGAAACCCCAATATGACAGTTGAGCTAAACAATCCCGATACCCGCCAGGCCATATTGGCTGGGCGCGTCAAAAACGGTTCCCAACTGGTCGCCCACGAATTGGCACAAGAGTTTGACATTTCTCTTGATACGATCAGAAGAGACATATTGGCGCTCGAAGACACCGGGCTCGTTCGACGTGTGCGGGGAGGTGCCGTGCCCATAGCAAAGCCGATGGCGCCACTCAAGGCCCGCAGTGCACACAAAAATCCAGGCATCGTGCCAATTGCTCAGCAGGCCCTTTCTCACATTCAAGATGGTATGGCGGTGATGCTAGATGGCGGAACTACGGTTTTGGCACTTGCTCAGCTTATGGGTGAAAAACCAAACTGCTTAATCGTGACACCTGCACCGTTGGTGGCTGATGCTACGAGTTCACTTGGTTTAGAAACCATTTTAGTTGGTGGAAAAATCAGTCCCTATGGCGGGATTAGCGTCGGGGCAATGGCCGAAGATGCGCTGGGCAATATTGCGGCAGATATTTGCCTTTTAGGGGCGTGTGCTTTGCACGCCGATTTTGGACTGAGTTCGGACCAGCTTGAAGAAAGCAGCCTGAAAGCCGCGATGGCAAACGCTTCCGATTTCACGGCGGTGCTGACCACGAAAGACAAATTGGACAAGCGTAGCCGCCACAAAACATTGGCCGCCACCTACATTGATTTGTTGGTTACAGACGCAGAGCAGGACAGTGCTTCTGACTTTGCAAAAATTGGAGTTGAAGTTGCGTATGTCTAATGGCCAAAAATCTTGGAATGCAGTGTCCGCCATGTTTGCGTTAAACGGCGCATTGTTCGGCATTTGGGCATCGCGAATTCCGGCGATTGTGCAGCGATTTGAGTTATCGCACGCTTCTATCGGTCTATTGTTGTTGCTCATGGCGGCAGGGGCAATTGTTGCATTTCCAATTTCTGGCCATTTGGCTGACAAACGAGGTGCATTTCGCATCACAAAGGTCGCTGCATTTTTCTATATCGGTGCGCTCATCTTGCTGGGCGTCAGCCCCAGCATCTATCTATTGGCGGCGGCGCTATTCTTTTTCGGTGTGACCCATGGGGCAATGGATGTCGCAATGAACGCTTGGGCAACTGAGGTCGAAAAGGCAAACGGCAAACCGCAAATGAGCAGCTTTCATGCAATGTTCAGCATGGGTGCCGGCTTAGGTGCAGCCACGGGATTTGTCGCAGTAAATGCAGGGCTTTCACCAGCAATCCACTTTGCTATTGCGGCAGTAACGATCGGCATCATCGCTTTTTTGTTCGCCAATATCTCCTGGACATCCACCCAACACCAAACGACAAACAAGCCGCCCTTGTTTGCAATTCCGCGCGGGCCTTTATTAGCAATCGGTGTAATCGCTTTTTGTTCTGCAATTGGCGAGGGCGGTATGGCGGATTGGGGTGCAATTTACCTCAAGTCAGTAACAAGCGCTTCTGAAGCGAACGCCGCTCTCGGCTACACGGTATTTTCAATCGGTATGGTGATCGTGCGGTTCTTGGGTGGGCAAATAATTGCACGGTTCGGGAGCGAACTGTCGGCAAGATTGGGCGGTATATTTTCGTTGGTTGGCAGTGGTGCTGCGGTTGCAAGTGGCACATACATCGTGGGGCTGGTTGGCTTCGGCCTGATGGGCATGGGCTATGCGCTCATTATTCCAATCGCATTCTCCAAGGCCGCTGAATTTTCACCCAAATCACCCGGCGTCGCGATCGCTGCTGTTTCCACATTCGGCTATGGCGGCTTGCTGCTTGGCCCACCGCTCATAGGCTTTGTTGCTGGGGCAACGTCAATTCGCACAGCCTTCGTGTTGGTGGCAGCACTCGCGTTTGCGATTGTTGTCTTATCAAGGGTACTTCGCGTGTCGCCAAATCCGTCAAAGTCAATACAGACAAAAACATCGTAGATAGTTGCAACAGTTACTGTTATCGTTCTGCTGCGAGGCGCTCTCGGAGCGAATAGTTTGAACAAAGACATTACTGAGAAGTTTGCTGAAGACGCAGTAGAAAAACTCAAATATGTGAAACGAAACCCCCTTGGGTTCTTCATTCTCACCGTCATGGCAGGCGCTTATGTTGGCGTCGGTATTGCACTCATACTCACTGTAGGTAACGATGTTGATCTCGGCGCGCGCAAACTGGTTATGGGCGCGTTGTTTGGCATAACTCTTACCTTAATCGTATTTGCCGGGGCAGAGTTATTCTCTGGCCGCATCATGTTTATGACATTTGGTTTCTTCTATAAAAAAATGTCGGCTTTCACAGTGGTGAAGGATTGGTTCATCTGCTGGTGGGGCAACCTGTTTGGCGCGATGGCGCTGTCCGTACTTGTTGTTGCAGGAAACAGCGGCGGCTGGATGGGTGAAGAGGCGTTGTTGGTGCACGAGATCGCCGACGCCAAAATGAATAGCTCAATCATCGAATTGCTCGCGCGCGCAACATTGTGCAATTGGCTGATCTGTCTTGCCATTTGGATGACGGCCCGCGCCAAAGATGATACGGCGAAATGCATTCTAATCTTCTGGTGTTTATTTGCTTTCGTTGCTGCTGGGTTCGAACACTCAATCGCCAACATGACCGTATTCACGATCTCACTTCTTACGACGCATCCAGACAGTGTCTCGATTGGGGGCGGTGTTTATAATTTGGTTTGGGTTTCAGTAGGCAATGTGATTGGCGGTGCTGGATTTATCGGCATGGCGTATTTTCTCACAGCCGTACCGCTGTTTGGCGATCAGGAATAAAAAACGCGGCCCAAGGACCGCGCTTCCCTTTTTGGATATGGAGGGATTGAGTACGGGCTAACCCTTAATCTTCATCCTCAAATGAAACTGAATATTCTGGGGCGCTGCATTCGGTACAGGTGACGTTTTTGACATCTTGGTGTCGAATTGCCGCATTTAGCCAATCAACAGCGCGAACATTTTGGGATTGGTAAGTGTAAAGCCGGTCCAAGATGTAAGGTTTGCCATTGTTCTGCAATGAGTGGTTTAAGATGCCATCATAATACCCGCCAACGATGTTCTCTGCCGCACCGCCAATGGTGTAACTGCGGAAATTGGCGACCTTTGAATTGATGTATGCCTGTGCATTTTTGATATTTTCAAATACGTTCGGCTGATCAACACCAATGGCGCGCAAGAAGAATTCCTGCGTATAGTCGTTGGCAATGTTGAGTTGGTGGAATGTAACATCTGGATTTAGTTCCGCCGCCCGCACGTAAAGATCTTCGAATGTAAGGCCCTCGGCATTGAGGTCTTCAAATCCCTTTACTTGGTTCAACACGCTTTGCGTTCCCCAATTCTCGAAAGCCTGATTGAGCCGACCATCTACACGATATCCGCCTGCGCCATCGCCAATATGGGCAACCTTCGCGTCTGGAAATTTATCCGCAACAATATGTGTATATAGCGGAGAGCTGATGGCCCCGGCACTCCAAGCCAAGACGGTGATATCTTTCGCATCAGGGAATTGGGCTTCCGTCCACTCAATTGCTGACATTGAATTGGAAAAGCCGAGGTGATTGATCGTGAACTGCTTCTCATCAGTTGAATAATCAATAACGTTGTCCCCCAAATAAACATCGCCGTTACACGTCGACAACAACACCATGCTGTGATCTTTCAACGGATTCTCGGGGTTGCTAAAGTCAAATATCCCGCCATCTTCGCTTGGGTCCTGATTCAGACCGTTCGTTGCGTCAAAGTTGGAATATTCATTTTCAGCATCGCAGCTGTCACCGCTCCAGCAGGCGCCACCACCAGAAAAAATGACTGCGAGTTTCTCTGGGTCCGCAGATCGTGTCCAAAAAGAATAAGGATCGCCATTTGCACAGCGTGGCGCGTCCGCTTGCACAATATTTTGCCAATTTGCGCCAAGAGCGGATGTAGCCCCCATCCCAACTGCCAGCGCTACGCCAACGGTACCGCACTTTATTGCTTGATTAATCCCGATTGTCATATCAGTCTCCTATCTAATCTTAGTGACAATAATAGCCTAGGCCATAATAGCCTAGGCATTGAAATAGTGTGGAAATTGATGAGTTCAAGACCTGTAAAGTCGCCACCCGGATTTAAACTGCGTCAATTCAGTCAAATGCTGCGTGGGCGACTAAGCTCGAAATTGGCAGAAATTGGATTGACCCCTGTTTGGTTTGCCGCCTTAGGGGCGTTAGAAACTGGCAAGGTGGCAACAGGAGCTGAGCTGGCGCGTTTTTTTACGACTGATCCGACGGCAGTTACCCGCACCATTGATCGTATGGTCAAGGCTGGGTTGGTGACCAGAGAACGAAATGTCAAAGATCGTCGCGTCTTCAATGTTCTAGTGACGAAGAAGGGGCAGGAATTGTTGCCGAAGGGCCGGCAGATCGCGGCTGAAAATGAGCAACTGTTTTTCGCCGCTTTGACGAACGAGCAAAAAGCGGAATTTGTTGAAACGCTGGATATCTTGCTCGAACACGCAGCCAAAATATCGCCGAGTATCGATTGGGAAAACTAAAAAAAAGCGCGATCGTTTGATCGCGCTTTCAACTTATTTGATATGGGGCTACTCTACATCATTTTGTCGGTGATAGCCGATGTCCAAGCTCCTTCAGGTGTCTTTGTAATGATCTTTTGATCAAGCAAAGCCTTCACCGTGCGCTCGTATGTTGCTAAATCAAGCGATGCATCACTTGCATCAACAAGTTTAGAAACTTCGCCAACCATATAAAGCTGGTGGTCGTATTCTGCGCCGCCAGTTTCGTCTGCATCAACTACGATTTGCGCTGCTTCTTCTGGATTGTCCAAAGCATATTGCCAACCCTTCATTGAAGCTTGAACGAAACGCACATATGCATCAACACGGGCTGGATCAGACAATGTGTCTTCCATCACATACAGACCATCTTCGAGCAAATCGTTGCCCAACTCGGTGTAGTTAAAAATATTCAGGTTGTCCGGACCATACCCAGCGTCAAGAGCTTGCCCGTATTCGTTGTATGTCATCACAGAGATACAATCAGCTTGTCCTTGAATCATTGGTTGAATGTCAAAGCTTTGCTGAAGGACAGAAACACCGCCTTCAGAGCCGTCTGTAGCTAGGCCTAGCTTGTTCATCCAAGCAAAGAATGGATACTCGTTGCCGAAGAACCATACGCCAAGCGTATGTCCTGGAAAATCATCCGTGGACGCGATGTTCGTTTCTTTTGGACAAATCATCATCAGGCCAGAACGTTTGAACGGTTGTGCAATGTTAACCAATGCTACGCCTTTTTCACGCGCGGACACAGCGCCTGCCATCCAATCAACGATCACGTCGGCACCACCACCAGCAATTACTTGTTCTGGTGCAACGTTGGGCCCCCCGGGGTTAATGGTGACATCAAGATCTGCATCGGCGTACATACCCTTGGCATTAGCCACGAGATATCCGGCAAACTGTGCCTGTGTCGTCCACTTTAGCTGCAGCGTCAGCTGATCTGCGGCAAATGTCGCAGATGAGGCTGCCATTGCGAGTGCCCCCGCCATTAGTCCAATAATTTTCTTATTCATTTTCCTACTCCCTTTTCATTTTAAATTGTTCGACCGCGGACAGACGGGTGCCAAAAGGTTACTGCTCTCTCTATGAGTGCAATTAGCCCGTAGAACACCGAGCCTGCCACGGCCGCCACGGCAATTTCTGCCCAAACAAGATCGATCGCGAGCTTGCCGACCTCGGTTGAAATTCTAAATCCCATGCCAACAATTGGGGTGCCAAAGAACTCTGCAACGATTGCGCCGATCAGAGCCAATGTTGAGTTTATCTTCAGGGCATTGAAGATAAATGGTGCAGCAAACGGCAGACGTAATTTGAATAATGTCGTCAAATAGGGCGACGCATATGTGCGCATCAAATCGCGTTCAATTGCGCTTGTTGCATTCAAACCCGCGACCGTGTTGACCAGCATTGGAAAGAACGTCATCGCCACAACAACTGCAGCCTTAGATTGCCAATCGAAGCCAAACCACATCACCATAATCGGCGCAATGCCGATAATCGGAAGGGCCGAAACGAAGTTGCCAATCGGTAAGAGGCCGCGGTTCAAAAACGGCGATCGATCAACCAAAACAGCAACTAGAAAACCAGAGCCGCAGCCGATAATATATCCAGCCAAAACAGATTTGAGGAATGTCTGCTGAAAGTCCGCCCAGAGGATTGAACCTGAAACAAGAATGCGTGCCCAAATAGCTGATGGTGGTGGCAAGATGACTTGCGGTATGTTCGCACCGCGGGCTAGCACTTCCCAGGCGAAAAGCAATATGAGACCAAAAAGCGCTGGAATGACGAGCCCGAATTTGCGCGCTGAAAGTTTACCCTCCTTGATTGCAAGGGCAAGGCGCTCCACGAATAACCACGTGAATAGCCAAGTGCAGGAGAGTGCGAACCAGACAAATGTTGGTGCACTTTCAAAATCGTTAAGGGTGGATAATAAGATAATTGCTGTGGCCAGCCCGATTGCGCCGTCGATCCAAAGGTTGATGCCGGTGAATTTTCGCGCAAATGAGATGGTTGAAACACCGAACACCATCAAGTACGGGATGGACATTTGATCTGACGTTAGAACAGAAATTAGTCCCAAAAGTCCGGAGAAAGCGGCGAGGGTCGCTAATATGCGCTGCAGACTTGTCATACCCGCGCCCCCATCATCGAGTTGGTGACCTTCTCCGCTAACCCAACCAAATGGACCAGCGTTGCGGCGAGTGCGGCCGCCAAGAACAATGCCGCCCATATCTGCACCGTTTGACCGTTATAGGAACCGGTTAGAAGTCTAACCCCTAGTCCGCCACCCGCAGCATTTGAGAGTTCTGCAACAACGGCACCAATGAGCGAGATTGCTATGCCAACTCGCATTGATGCAAATAGAAATGGCACGGACGCTGGCCATCGTAAATAAATGAAGGTTTGCGTTGCAGTTGCATTGTAAGTGCGCACTAGATCAAGCTGGATCGCATCGGGCGAGCGGAGTCCTTTCACCATTCCAACCACAACTGGGAAGAAGCTGAGATATGTCGATATCAATGCCTTGGGAAAAAGGCCGGATATGCCTACCGCGCCCAAACCAACCACCACCATTGGTGCTATGGCAAGAATTGGCACTGTTTGACTGGCAATGATCCAAGGCATGAGAGATCGGTCAGCTGCATCATTGTGAACGATTGCAATCGCCAATCCGATCCCGAGTAAAGTGCCGAAAGCGAAACCTAAGAGCGTGGCCGAAAGCGTGACACCTGAGTGGTAGGCGAGTGACCGTTTGCTGCTTGGGGCCGTAGCAAAAACCTTTTGCCAAATCTCAGCAAATATCTGATGGGGGGCAGGCAGGAGCGGTTTCTTTTGCGACCAAGTTTGGCTGACGAATTCTGTAAACGATACTTCGACCTTCGCCCGATCATTCAGTCGTGTTTGCCACGGAGCATTCATGTTTATCGCAGCGGCATACCAAATGGCCACAATCGCAGCAACCACGATAACGACCGGTAAGACATTGCCTTGAAGCGCTTTGGAAAACATTAGGTTTGTTCTCCATAACTGTCGCCTGCACGAAGCCCTTCACGGACCCTGTGCGCCACTTCCAAAAACTCGGCGCTTTCTCGAATATCTAGCGGCCGTTCAGCAGGCAACGGGCTGTCAATGACATCGAAAATTCGACCGGGACGAGGGCTCATCACCACAATTTTGGTGGAAAGGAACACTGCTTCAGGAATCGAATGGGTTACGAAGACAACGGTTTTTTTCGTCTTTGCCCAAAGTTCCAACAATTGCTCGTTCAAATAGTCACGAACGATCTCGTCAAGCGCGCCAAATGGTTCGTCCATCAATAACATGTCAGGGTCAAAACTAAGCGCACGGGCAATCGAGGCGCGTTGCTGCATACCGCCAGACAATTGCCACGGGAACTTCTTTTCAAACCCATCAAGATTAACAAGTTCGAGATTCTTCTTGACCTGCGCTTCTCGCTCAGCCTTCGGCATGCCCATCACTTCAAGCGGAAGTGAAATATTGGCGCCAATTGTGCGCCATGGATATAGCGCTGCAGCCTGAAACACATATCCGTATGCGCGGCTCATCCGAGCTTGTTCTGGCGTCATGCCATTCACTTCAATGGAACCACCAGTTGGTTTCTCCAAATCGGCAATCACGCGCATTAGCGTGGTCTTGCCGCAGCCCGAAGGGCCGATGAATGAAACAAATTCACCGCGATCAATCGTCAAATCGATGCCTTTTAGCGCATGGACTGGCCCATCGTTGGTCTCAAATGTGAGGTCAAGACCGCTGGTTTGAATGACTGTGTTGTCGCCCATTTGGTGCTAAACCCCACTTGCCGGAATGCCGGTCCGTTCCACTTTGCGTGGCGCGGTGACTTGTTTCCATTGGCTTAGCGCTTTGTTGGTCGCGCTGTAAGGCTCCCGCCCAACGAACTTGCCGTGTCCTTCTTCAGTGTTCACTGCACCGTCGTCGACAACAACTTTACCTCGGCTCAACGTGTAGCGCGGCAGGCCTTTCACGTGCTTGCCTTCAAACACATTATAGTCGATGGCGGATTGCTGGGATTCAGCACCGATGGTTTTTTCTTTGTTGGGGTCCCACACCACCAAATCCGCGTCAGCACCTTCAAGCACCGCACCTTTTTTCGGATACATGTTGAGGATCTTCGCGATATTGGTCGAGGTGACAGCCACAAACTCGTTCATGGTCAATCGGCCGGTATTAACGCCATGTGTCCACAACATCGGCATGCGATCTTCCAATCCACCGGTGCCGTTTGGTATCAGCGTGAAATTGTCGATGCCGTTGCGCTTTTGCTCTGTTGTGAACGCGCAATGGTCTGTTGCGACCACTTGCAAGCTGCCCGATTGAAGTCCAGCCCAAAGACTGTCTTGGTGTTTTTTGTTGCGGAATGGCGGGGACATAACGCGACGTGCAGCATGATCCCAATCTGCGTTCGCATATTCACCATCGTCAAGTGTGAGATGCTGGATCAAAGGCTCGCCAAAAGCACGGATGCCATTTTGCCGAGCGCGGCGAATAGCCTCGTGAGCCTGCTCGCTAGACGTGTGGACGATGTAGACCGGAACGCCGGCCATATCAGCAATCATGATCGCGCGGTTGGTGGCTTCACCTTCAACTTCAGGCGGACGCGAATAGGCATGTGCTTCTGGCCCATTATTTCCCTCGGCTAACAGTTGCGCTTGGAGTTGAGCTACAACGTCACCATTTTCCGCATGGACGAGGGGCAGGGCACCAATTTCGGCGCAGCGTTTGAACGATGAATACATCTCATCATCATCCACCATCAATGCGCCCTTATAGGCCATGAAATGTTTGAATGTGTTGATTCCGCGTTTGGTGACTTCGGGCATCTCGTCAAAGACTTTTTCGCCCCACCAGGTGATCGCCATATGGAAGGAATAATCACAATTGGCGCGAGAAGATTTATTGTCCCAACGGGTTATAGCTTCCAGCAATGACTGGTTTGGATCTGGTAGGCAGAAATCCACCACCATGGTGGTGCCACCAGCAACCGCGGCGCGGGTGCCGCTTTCAAAATCATCGCTCGAATAAGTGCCCATGAATGGCATTTCGAGGTGGGTGTGTGGGTCAATGCCGCCGGGCATGACATAGCAACCAGAAGCGTCCAACACCTCATCGCCGGAAAGGTTCGGGCCAATGTCGGTGATCACGCCGCCTTCAATTTTGACGTCCGCTTCATAAGTCAAATCTGCGGTTACAATCGTGCCGCCTTTAATTACTTTAGATGCCATTTGTTCCCCCTCCCAAAAGAAATGTGACTAGTTTTGCAAAGTTGCTAATTTTGCCCCAAATCCAATAAAAATAGTGCCGGTGATCGCTTTGATCCAGCGTTGCGTTGTGCCGCTTTTCGCAAATTGCGTTAGTCGAGCGACCAACATAACCATTGCGCAAAACCATAGAAAATTCATGGTAGAATGAATGAACACCAACAATAGTACGTTTACCGCTGTAACCTCGCCAATCGGTAAAAACTGGGGCACCGCCGCCAAATAAAACATTGATGTTTTTGGGTTCAAAATGTTGGTTAGAAAGCCTTCGCCATATGCGGAAATTATCGTTCTCGTCTTGCCCGACTTCGAACTGACCGCCGCGACCGCGGTGCCCTTCCAAGCTTGATAAAGCGCTTTCACCCCGATCCATGTCAAATAGCCAGCGCCCAGCATCTTCACGATGAAGAACAGTTCGGCGCTTTTGACCAGCAACACCGCCACGCCGAAAATCACGAACGCGCCCTGAACGTAGAATGAGGTCGTAAATCCAAGCACCGCAGCAAACCCAGCAGCACGACCAGACGTAGGCACGATTTTCGCGATCAACAACCCGTTAGGGCCGGGCGAAATGACCAATAGTGAAGCCATAAGTGCGAAACTGAGTAGGGTAAAAAGCGTCATACTGATTCCATTTTCTCTTGTGCTGTTTGGTGCACGCTACTCCACAATCTCCGCCGTCTCCACCACTGCATGGAACAGCACATCAGTTCCAGCCGCTGCCCATTCTTGGCTTATGTCTTCGTCTTCATTGTGGCTTAGGCCATCAACGCAGGGGCACATTACCATCGCGGTTGGGGCCATGCGGTTGATCCAACATGCATCATGACCAGCTCCTGAAATGAGGTTTCGGTGTGAATAGCCCAGGCGTTCTGCCGCGTTGCGCACTGCGGTCACGCATTTCTCGTCAAACTCAACCGGGTCAAAGCCACCGACTTTTTCGATTTCGATTCCAAGGCCCATCTCTTCGCAAATCTTCATCGCGCCAATGGCAACTTGTTGTTCCATGTCTTCAATGGTCGCAAGGATTGGTGAGCGTAGATCAACCGTAAAGACCACTTTTCCGGGGATCACATTGCGCGAGTTTGGATAGACATCAATGTGTCCAGCTGCGCCAACAGCGTCAGGCTTGTGGCTCCAAGCGACATTGTCGACTAAATCTAGAATGCGCGCCATGCCAAGGCCTGCGTTCTTACGCATGGGCATCGGCGTAGAGCCTGTGTGGCTTTCTTTGCCAGTGATTGTAAATTGGGTCCAAGAAAGGCCTTGGCCGTGGGTCACAACACCAATTTCTTTGCCTTCGGCTTCCAAAATTGGACCCTGCTCAATGTGCAGTTCAAAGAAAGCGTGCATTTTACGTGTGCCAACTTCTTCTTCGCCCTTCCAGCCCACGCGTTCCAATTCAGCGCCGAATTTCTTTCCTTCAGCATCTTCACGGTCATACGCCCAGTCTTGGGTGTGCATGCCGGCGAACACACCAGAAGCGAGCATTGCAGGGGCGAAGCGGGTGCCTTCCTCGTTGGTCCAGTTGGTCACAACGATTGGGTGTTTGGTCTTGATGTTGAGGTCATTGAGGGTGCGAATGATTTCAAGGCCAGAAAGAACGCCCAAAACGCCATCATATTTGCCGCCAGTTGGCTGCGTATCCAAATGCGAACCAACATAAACGGGCAGGGCGTCTGGGTCGGTGCCTTCATGGCGCATGAACATGTTGCCCATCTGGTCAACACCCATGCTCATGCCAGCTTCCTCACACCAACGGCGGAACAGGTGGCGGCCTTCGCTATCCTCGTCGGTTACAGTTTGACGGTTATTACCGCCGCGCAAACCGGGTCCGATTTTTGCCATTTCCATCAAGCTATCCCAAAGCCGATCGCTATTGATACGTTGATTGGTTCCTGGTGCTGCCATTTGCTCGTCCCTCAAATATTCAATCTGTATTTCTTACGATGGGAAGGTGAATACTGCGCCTTCTTTAATGCCGCCGGGCCATCTTGTTGTGACCGTTTTCAGCCTTGTGTAAAAATGCACACCCTCAGGGCCATACATGCCATGCGCGCCAAACGATGAGCGCTTCCAGCCGCCAAAGCTATGGTAGGCGACCGGCACCGGAATTGGCACATTCACGCCGACCATGCCAACTTCAATCTTATCAGCAAATTCGCGCGCTGCATCGCCATCTCGCGTGAAGATTGCAGTGCCGTTGCCATATTGATGTGCGTTGATCATATCAACGGCTTCTTGGTAGTCGCCTGCGCGAACAACCGACAAAACGGGGCCGAAAATCTCTTCTTCATAGATCGACATGTCGGTGGTCACCCGATCAAACAATGTGCCACCGACATAATAGCCACCTTCATAACCCTGCGGCGAATATCCACGGCCATCAACAACAAGGTCAGCGCCTGAGGCGACGCCTTGATCGATATAGTCAGAAACTTTGTCTTGGTGCATTTTCGTGATCAGTGGGCCCATTTCCGCATCTTTATCTGATGCGGGGCCAACTTTAAGCGCTTCAACGCGTGGCTTCAGCTTAGAAACCAAGGCATCAGCAGTCTTTTCGCCAATCGGAACAGCTACAGAAATCGCCATGCACCGTTCGCCAGCCGAACCATAACCAGCACCCATCAAGGCATCTGCGGCTTTGTCCATGTCCGCATCAGGCATGATGATCATGTGGTTTTTCGCGCCGCCAAGTGCTTGCACGCGTTTGCCTGCTGCAGTGCCGCGCTGATAGACGTATTCTGCGATTGGGGTAGACCCAACAAAGCTTATCGCTTTGACGTCTTGATGATCCAAAAGCGTATCCACGGCAAGTTTATCGCCGTGTACAACGTTCAACACGCCATCGGGGAACCCAGCTTCTTGGAACAAGTCCCAAATAAGCATGGGGGCCGATGGGTCACGCTCGGAGGGTTTGAGCACGAATGTATTGCCGCAAGCGATGGCCACAGGGAACATCCACATAGGCACCATTGCAGGAAAGTTAAACGGGGTGATACCAGCCACAACGCCCAATGGCTTGCGGTCAGCATATGTATCGACCGATGGGCCAACATTGCGACTGTAATCGCCTTTTAGAAGGGTAGGGATGCCACAAGCAAACTCCACGACTTCAATGCCTCGGGTTACTTCGCCCAAAGCATCATCATGAGTTTTGCCATGTTCTTTGGAAATCTCACGGGCAATCTCGTCAGCGTGTTTGTTCAATAACTCGTTGTATTTGAACATAAAACGCGCACGTTTTAATGGCGGTGTATCTCCCCAAGCCGGTGCCGCCGCTTTTGCAGCCGCAACTGCCGCATTGACTTCTTCCACTGTGGAAAGAGGCAATTCAGCACTTTGCTCGCCAGTCGCTGGGTTAAACACCGGCACACGGTTGGGAGAAACAGAAGTGACCTTTTGGCCATTGATTGCGTTTTGGATGGTCGACATTTAGTCAGCCTCGTTCAATACGGTTCGAATAATATCTACCAGCTCATCAATTTGCGATTTCTCGATAATCAATGGCGGGGAGAGGGCGATTGTGTCGCCAGTAGTACGTACAAGTAATCCGCGCTCATAGGCATCAATGAAACATGAGAAGGCGCGCTTGGTCGGCTGCCCCGCCATTGGCTCCAGCTCAATTGCGCCAATAAGCCCAATATTGCGTATATCAATGACGTGTCTGGCGTCCTTCAAAGAGTGCAGCGCATCTTCCCAGTAACTTGCTATTTCAGCGCCACGGGTCAGCAAACCCTCTTCTTCGTACGTTTCAAGCGTCGCCAAACCAGCTGCGCTGGCCATAGGGTTGCCTGAATATGTGTAGCCGTGGAAAAACTCGATCATGTGCTCTGGTCCTTCCATGAATGCGTCATGGATTTCATCGGTCACATAAACTGCACCCATAGGGATCACACCATTGGTCAGCCCTTTGGCGGTTGTGATCATATCAGGCATTACGTCGAAATGTTGAGCGGCAAAAGGCGAACCCAATCGGCCAAAGCCCGTGATCACTTCGTCAAAAATCAGCAAGATGCCGTGTTTCGTGCAAATATTGCGCAAGCGCTGCAGATAGCTTTTCGGTGGAATGAGAACACCGGTTGAACCAGCAACGGGCTCCACGATCACCGCGGCAATGGTGGATGCGTCGTGCAATGCAACAATGCGCTCTAATTCGTCCGCCAAATCTCCACCATGCTCAGGAATGCCGCGCGAAAACCTATTCTGGTCCGGCAGGTGGGTGTGCGGCATATGGTCGACGCCTGTAAGTAAAGTGCCAAACATTTTGCGGTTTGGCATAATGCCGCCAACCGAAATGCCGCCAAAATTCACACCATGATAGCCGCGTTCACGGCCAATCAGACGGGTCCGCGCGCCTTCGCCTTTTACCCGTTGGTAGGCGAGGGCGATTTTGAGAGCAGTTTCAACCGACTCTGAACCTGAATTGGTGAAAAACACATGGTCCATGCCTTTAGGGGCAATATCGGTAAGGCGCGACGCGAGCTGGAAAGCCTTGGGATGACCCATTTGAAACGCTGGCGCGTAGTCCAATTCCGCGGCCTGCTTTTGAATGGCCTCCGTAATTTTTGGACGGCAATGACCCGCGTTGCAACACCATAGCCCAGCCGTGCCATCAAGCACTTGGCGGCCATCGCTGGTGGTGTAGTGCATATCTTTTGCACCTACGAACATGCGTGGTTGTTTTTTGAATTGACGGTTGGACGTAAACGGCATCCAAAACGCGTTCAGATCGTTAGGTACAGTGGTAGCGTCGTTCATCTCCGCACCTCCCCTCCTCGTTCGCTGCGGTATAGTCTTTTCGTGATTAGCGAATTTAATGCTTCCCAAAAATTGACTATTTGATAAAATCATTAACTAATCTGACCAGTTGGTCAAGTTTATTTTGTGTGCGTTCAAAAGATTCTGAAAATCCAATTGAAGCTCCATATGTGGCGGTGAAAGAAATTGAACAAATTACTTCGGGAAAAGGCGGGTGACTTTAGGAAGCCGACCACAAGAAACCAGAAGAAATCTGGCATTTTACAGGCCGCGGAGAAAACATTTGCGGAATATGGGTTTAAGGGCGCAACAACGCAGATGATTGCGGATTTAGCCGGAATACCGAAGGCCAATCTGCACTACTACTTTCCTACAAAGGAAGCGCTTTACAGCCAAGTGGTGCAGAATATTTTCGATATCTGGCTGGATGCAGCCGATTCATTTGAACAAAATATGGAACCAGCCGAAGCATTAGGCAGCTATATTGATAAAAAGATGGAGATTTCCAGGCTTCACCCCAATGGGTCTAAGGTCTGGGCGAATGAGGTCATGCATGGCGCGCCGATCATTCAGGACTACTTGGAAACAACGTTAAAAGAGTGGACGCTTTCCAGAGAAGTCGTTATTCAGAGCTGGATAAATGAGGGGTTAATCGATAAAGTTGATCCTAAACATCTACTATATATGATATGGGCAACAACCCAGCACTATGCTGACTTTGTCCATCAAGTTGAAACGCTCAATGGGGGCATGCCATTGGATGATGATGCTTGGAATAGCGCAACAAGAGATGTCAAGAAGATCATTCTTGGCGGTGTTGGGCTTACAATCGGGGGCGATAAATGACTGCCAGCAGTTCTGAGAAACCGCAGCGTAAAACACGCATTCAGCGGGCGAATGAGCAAAAGATACTCGAGGCGGCGCTCGAAGTGTTTTCCCAGCACGGGTTTCGAGGGTCTACAATCGATCAGATCTCTGAAGAAGCAGGCATGTCAAAACCGAACTTGCTTTATTATTTCAAATCCAAACAGGATATCCACGAAACGCTTTTGTCGCGTTTGCTGGATGCTTGGCTCGACCCGATGCGAGAGTTGGATGAAAACGGCGACCCGCTTGAAGAAATTCTCAATTATGTCCGATTGAAAATTGAGATGACGCGCGATTATCCACGCGAGAGCCGCCTATTCGCCAATGAAATTATTCAAGGTGCGCTTCGCATAAGGCCTATTCTTGAGGGGCAAATCAACGATCTGATTGAAGAGAAGTCCAAGATCATTAGCAAGTGGATGGATGACGGTCGGATCAACAAGGTTGATCCAAAGCATTTGATATTCTCGATTTGGGCGACAACTCAACACTATGCTGACTTTGAAGTGCAAGTGCGCGTTGTCTTAGGTGGCGGCATCGATGATCCTGACCACTTTGAACAAACAAAGGCCTATCTAGAGCAATTGTTCACGTCTTTGCTTAAGGTCCGCTAGTTTTTTCCTCTTTTGCGAAGGCAAGAACAAGCAGCGCTAATACCGTCACCAACGCACCAATGGCAACACTGGGGTCAACCCATCCGCGCCCACTAAGCCCTTCGATCAAAATGACAAAACTAGGCGTCAAATACCCATAAGACATCACTTTTGATGCAGGCAGCCTCAGGGTCGCATATTGCAGCAAGAAGAAGGTGAGGGCGGTGGTGAAAATCGTCAAGTAAAGCCCCGCCCAATAAACGATTGGCGGAAGGCTTAGCCAGTCTGTCGAGGCAATTCCCCACGCCGAATAAATCGTCAACACACACCCGCAAGCCAGCAATGTCCAAAACGAAAACTGCAGCACTGGCTCGCCACGATTGAGTTTGCGCACCAGTGGGGCATAAGCACCATGGCAGACAACCCCAACGAAGAAAATCGCTTCGCCTTTGCCAATCTTGAAGGCCAAAAGCGCGTCCAAATCACCTTGGAAGATCACCCAGACTGCCCCTGCTGCCGCGATTAGCAAGCTAATCATCATGCGTGGTGAAACAATTTGTGCCAATAGCACCACTCCAAATCCAGCCGACATTAACGGCATTAATGTGAACACAGCGCCGGTTGAAATAGGAGATGCAATCTTGAGCGCCTCAAACATGGTGACAAAGTAGACCCCCATCAACGAGCCCAAAATTAAGAACCGATGCGGGGAAGCTGGCAGCAGTTTGCGTTTTTTGGTGAGTGGCACACGCACGATAAATGCGATTGACCCCATGATTATTGAGGCAAGCATGAAGCGGGATGCACTAAGTGCCCCAGCATCGATATGCGGGGCGGCAAGTCCACCCAGCGAAAATGATACCGAGATTAACATCGCAAATAAAATCATAGCAAAATGGCCGCGAAGTTTTTCGCGACCATTAATCACCAACTCATGTGGGGAGCTAGTGGTCTGGTTTTTATTCTGCAGGTTCTGTGACCGCGCTGGGGTTGTTGGCGTGGGTTGTCCAGTTGGCATAATTTGGATCAATCTGTTCGTTGGTGCGCGGGTCGACACCTGAAATTTGCTCCATCGTGATGCAACTATCAACCGGACAGACATTTACGCACAGGTTACACCCAACGCATTCCTCATCAATCACTTCAAATTTGCGTGCACCATCGACCAAGTTTGTAATCGCTTGGTGGGAGGTATCTTCACAAGCAATATGGCAACGCCCGCAAGATATGCACAAATCCTGATCGATCTTGGCTTTGGTGACATAATTGAGATTGAGGTGTTTCCAGTCGGTCACGTTTGGCGTGGCCATCCCCATAAAGTCGTCAATGCTTTCATACCCTTTCTCGTCCATCCATTCGGACAGGCCAGAAATCATTTCTTGAACGATCTTAAAGCCGTAAGTCATGGCCGCAGTGCAAACTTGCACATTGCCGCAACCAAGCGAGATAAATTCTGCAGCGTCTTTCCATGTCGAAATGCCGCCGATACCCGAAATAGGCAAGCCAGCAGTTTCCGCGTCCCGTGCGATTTCCGCGACCATATTCATCGCGATGGGCTTCACCGCTGGTCCGCAATAACCGCCGTGTGATCCTTTGCCGTCAATTGTCGGAACGGGCGCGAAATTATCAAGATCTACCTCAACAATCGAGTTGATCGTGTTGATCAAACTCACCGCGTCCGCACCGCCGGCCTTTGCTGCGCGGGCAGGGTAGCGCACGTCTGTGATGTTAGGCGTAAGTTTCACGATAACGGGCTTGGAATAGTATTTTTTGCACCACTCCGTGACCATCTGGATATATTCAGGTACCTGGCCAACCGCGGCACCCATGCCGCGCTCGCTCATGCCGTGTGGGCAGCCAAAGTTAAGTTCGATGCCGTCAACGCCGGTTGCTTCCACACGGGGTAGGATTGCTTTCCACGCTTCTTCCTCACATGGCACCATGATGGAAGCAATGATCACCCGGTCCGGCCAACGCTTCTTCACGTCGGTCATTTCTTGAAGGTTTATTTCCAACGAACGGTCGGTGATCAACTCAATATTATTGAGCCCCATTAAACGACGGTCAGGGCCGAAAATGGCGCCATAACGAGGGCCGTTTACGTTGACAACAGGTGGACCTTCTTCGCCCAACGTCTTCCAAACAACACCACCCCATCCTGCTTCGAATGCGCGTTCGACATTATATGCCTTGTCCGTTGGTGGTGCAGATGCCAACCAAAAAGGGTTTGGCGATTTGATGCCTAGAAAGGTAGTCGTTAGATCAGCCATATCAGTTCTCCTAATCGGTTAGCGTGATAAAAATGCGTGAATGTCTTGTGCAGCAACTTTGCCGTCTTCAACAGAAGCAACGGTGAGGTCTTCGCCACCCGCGATACAGTCGCCACCTGCCCAAACCTTGGAGAGGGTGGTCTTGCCATTCTTGCTGACCTTGATGCGTCTAGCCTCAAGGTCGATGCCAGCATCACTTAAAGTGCTTGAATCAAACTTTTGACCGATGGCCTTAAACACTTGATCTGCCTCGATCTTAATTGTTTCACCGGTACCTTCTAGCTTGCCGTTAGGTTGGCTTGTATATTCCAATTCGATGCCGGTGATCTGATTTTGATCGTTAGAGATGAGAGCGCTGGGCTGCAGCCAATGGCGAATTACAACCCCGTGTGTTTGAGCAAGTTCTTGTTCGTAAAGGCTGGCATTCATTGCGTCTTGGCCACGTCGATAGGCAATGGTGACATTCTCTGCGCCAAGCAACTTGGTTTGGATCGCTATATCAATGGCGGTCATGCCGCCGCCAATCACCACGACGTCGCGACCAACTTCTAATGTTGAGAGGTCGTCGGTCTGACGCAGTTTTTCGATATAGTCGACAGCATCAAGGCATCCGTCATTGTCTTCGCCAGCAAGACCTAGACCGTTCGTGTTGCCCAACCCAAGCCCTAGGAACACCGCGTCAAATTCATCTCGAAGTGCAGAGACATTGATGTCTGCGCCGAGTGCCTTGCCATGCTCGATTGTGATGCCGCCAATTCCCAACACAAATTCAACTTCGAGCTGCGCAAAATTGTGGGTGGTTTTATAAGCAGCAATACCATGTTCGTTCAGCCCGCCTGATTTTTCACGGGCTTCAAAAATGACAACGTCATGCCCATGCATTGCAAGACGGTGCGCGCAGGACAGGCCTGCGGGCCCGCCACCAACAACAGCAACACGTTTGCCGGTTGATGCCGCTCGCTTGAACGGATGCTCATCGGTTTCTGCCATCAAATGGTCTGTCGCGTAACGCTGGAGCTGGCCGATTTTGACAGGCTTACCTTCGGCTTCTTCGCGCACACAAACTTCTTCGCACAGTGTCTCTGTTGGGCAGACACGAGCGCACATGCCACCAAGAATGTTTTGGTTCAGAATGGTTTTTGCTGAGCCAATCGGGTTGTCTACAGAGATTTGTCGAATGAATAGGGGAATGTCGATGCTAGTCGGGCACGCTGTCATACAGGGCGCGTCATAACAGAAATAGCAGCGCTCTGCTTCCACAACCGCCTCATGGTGGTTCAGCGGCGCATGCAAATCTTCAAAATTTGAATCATAGTCGATTTGGTCCAATCGACCAGAACGAATATCTCGCGTAACGAAATCTGTTTCGCTCATCTATAGTCCTCCCCAAAATCATGGTCGCAACTGAATGGGTGCACAAGTGCACTTGGTCTCCTCAAACCAAACGCGGCCCAAACATAACGCCAACACTTTCCTTCACTATAAAATATTCTGTATTTTTACCAAAAGGTCAAATCTTTTCTGACCATTTAGTCAAGTTTTTGAATTGTTGGGTTTTGCCAATTGGTGACATGCAGTGAGACATATGCGCTCATTGTTGCAATTTTTGGCGGCTTTTGACTTGCCCAATTTGAGTGAATGTCCTATTCAGTCAGCCAAAGAATTCGCTCCAATTTTCGGATGCTTCTGCGTCACAACAAGACAAGACTTGCAAGGGGAAATTCCTCTTACAGTACTGAGTCAAGTTTGTGCAAGAAGTGTTGGAAAAATAACAATTTCTCAAAGGACAAGATCATGGCTACTGTTGGAATGAAAGTGCCAAACGTTGTTTTCAAAACACGTGTGCGCGACGAATCTATTGAAGGCCCAAACCCGTTTCGCTGGGAAGATAAGACAACAGCTGACTATTTTGCTGGCAAGCGCGTTGTGCTATTTTCCCTGCCAGGTGCATTCACACCAACTTGCTCAACATACCAATTGCCGAATTTTGAAAAAATGTTTGGCGATTTTCAAGAAGCTGGCATCGATGCGATTTATTGTTTGTCAGTAAACGATGCGTTTGTGATGAACAAATGGGGTGAGTCGCAGGGCGTTAAAAACGTTGGATTGATTCCTGATGGCTCAGGCGAGTTCACACGCAAAATGGGCATGCTTGTCAAAAAAGACAATGTTGGTTTTGGCTATCGCTCTTGGCGTTACGCAACTGTTGTTGAAGATGGCGAAATTGTTGGTTGGTTCGAAGAAGCTGGTTTTCAGGATGATATTGAAAGCGATCCATATGAGTTCTCAGCGCCAGAATATGTGCTGACTTGGATACAAGACAACAAGCCATTTGCCAAAGACGAGGTTGCTTAAACCTGTCGACGTCAAAGGTTACAAGAAGGCGGGTTTCTACCCGCCTTTTATTTTGCTTCCTGTTCTTTTAGATAATTTATCAAGCTTTCGCTGGCGCCCAAAATATGTTCTTGGGTCAGCTTCGCGGCTAAATCGCCGTCACGATCTACGCATGCTTGCAAAATGCCCATATGCTCACGACGCGCTCGGCTCATGCCGTCGGTTAACACCAACTGGGCCCGCAAATAGCTTTCAATGCGATCTAACGTGGTCTTCACAATATGTAAGTGATAGGGCCGGTCAGCCCGCTCGTATAAGCCATAATGAAAGTTACGGTTGAGTTCACCGTACTTCGCAGAGTCGACTTCGTTCGAAAACGCATCGCAATGTTTCCTAGCCGAAGCAAGTGTTTCGTCGTCCATATTAGCGACAGATTGTTTGATAACTTCACCTTCAAGCAAAGCGCGAAATTCGAAAATCTCTTTCACTTCATCGGCAGAAAGTGAGGTTACGGTTGTACCTCTAAATCGCTCCGTTTTGACCAAGCCTTGCTGTTCCAGCTTTGTTAGGGCCTCGCGAACGGGAATGCGTGACGTATTGAACATTTCTGCCAAAGCGTCTTGGCGCAAATGTTCGCCTGATTTTAGTTCGCCAGTGAATATGGCTTCGCGCAACGCTTCAAAAATAAGGTCTGCAGCTGATGCGGCGGTACGCACGTTCACGGTGCTCAATTTCATTGGCTCACTCGATTCTCAGCAATTGTTTGCCGGGCAACATATCTGAGGCACCCGAGTTTCGCCAACCCTGGAATTTTCATATGTCCAAACATTGAACTTCCCTACACAATATACAAAATCAATGCAAAATAAAGAATATTGCAGATTGTATCCAACATTGCGCACTAAAGCAAATGCCAGGAGCGATGGCTCTATTGGGTCAAATCACATTGGGTGGAATTGTTGCACACTAAACTTCAATCCCACACAATATGCTTGGAATTGCCCCGTCGCGCTACTTTGGTCGCCTTGCCAAAATGTATGGAACGGCTTTGTTCTTGCCGAAAGTCCTTTGTTCAAGAACTTCAAACCCCGCTGACAGAACCATTCTCTCAAGCAGTTTCTTCGTTAGGAAATGCAAAACAGGTGGTGCAACGCCGAAAACGTTCAGAACAGGGATGACCAAACGCGGTAGGAACCCCATTTCCCCTGGGCAAACGGTTTTTGAAATGAAAAGGCCGCCCGGTTTGATCTGATTGAAAATGTTCGTGACCGTTTCTTGCGGGTCCGGCACCAAATGCAAAACGTGGAAGGCGCAAACCATGTCGAACGGCGCGTTTTCAAACTCACTGTCCGAATCTGCTACCACAAATTGGGTGTTTTCGGGCGCGTCCTTGGCTTTCGCAATGTCGATCATTTCGGCTGAAATGTCACTTGCCGTCCAACTGGCGACATGTTTGCCTATGCGCACCGCTGTACTGCCCGTGCCGCAACCAATTTCCAAGACCTTGTCGGTTGGCTTTAGTTGACTTGTCATAGCTTGCAGCGTCTGATCGTACGATTGCTGGTCTTTAACGGGTTGGGCGGCATATCCTTTTGCCTGTTTATCCCAAAATTGTGCCACTTTGCTACTCATGCGCTGTTCTTTCATATTGTCTGCTGCGTACTGATCTGGTGCGAATTATGTGATTTGCAAACGCAAAGTATTCAATTGTGTTGAAATTGAGCACTAACGTTGGACTTTGCTGGCAATTGCCACGCAGTCCAGACGATGGAGATTAGAGTGATGTACTCTACGACTGCAAAGGCGCGATCGTCCAGATCGCCGGGTAATCCAAGCGCAAGGATTGCGCCGGTCAGTGTTGCAGCAAGAATAGTAATCCATTTGCAAATGCGATCCGGGAGAAAAAGCGAGCCCAAAATCATTGCCAGTGGGATTTCGACTATAAAAAATCCGATCAACATCAATTCTTCTGTAATCTCAGTCCCGTTGATTTTTCCAGTCAAAGCTTCGTTCAAGAACTTGACGGTTCCAATCTCGTGAATGTCGCGGAATATGATGTTGAGCATAAGGAATATCCACAAAGCGGATAAGGCTTGGCGTGCTTTTTCATTCGTCATTGTAGATCCTTCAATCCAATTGGTATCCGCTACCATAAATATGCGCCAACAAATTAGGAATTGCCTAGTTTCGTGGCTTTGGTATACGTAAATGCATGAACTGGCAGGAAGTCGATTTCGATTGGAATCAAGTGCGCGCTTTTTTGGCTACGGCCGAAGAAGGTAGCTTCAGTGGCGCGGCGCGCATCCTTTCTACAACCCAACCGACCATCACCCGGCAAATAGCTGGGCTGGAAAGTTCCTTAAACTTATTGCTGTTTGAGCGCAGTACCCGCGGTCTGACCATGACCGTGGCTGGAGAACAATTGTTCGAACATGTGCGCGATATGGGGAGTGCGGCAAGTCGCGTTTCCATGGTGGCGCAGACGTTCAACAATGAAGTGTCAGGCGAGGTTTCCATTACCGCGGTAGATACTTTATGTGTGAAGTTTGTAACCAAAGCCGTCAAACGATTGAGAAAGTCCGCTCCTGGTTTGACGTTGCGGATATTTTCGTCCGACCAGATTCAAGATCTCAAACATCGCGAAGCGGATATCGCAATTCGCCATGTGCGACCAACTCAGGCAAGTTTGGTCGCCAAACTAGTGGGAAACTGGACGGCTAGTTTTTATGCCCATCAGTCATATTTGGACGAAATTGGCCTTCGCTCCGGTTCGAAAGATCATGAGAATGTTGAAATTATCGGGCCAAGTGATCCTGTTCAGTTTATCGAATTGTGCAAAAGTCGCGGACTGAGCTTAAGGTTGGATCAATTCACATTGCCTTGCACAAGTGCCCTTGTTGCGCATGAGATGCTGCTGGCTGGGCTGGGCGTAGGCGTTACCGCTGATGCAATTGCCAAATCAGAGCCCGAACTTGTTCGGATTTGGTCGCATGTTCCACCTATTGATTTTCCAGTTTGGTTGGTGACGCATCAAGAATTGCACACATCGAAAAAAATTCGAGTTGTGTTTGATACGCTAGCGCAAGTTCTCAAAGAAGCTTAGGCTTCATCTGCAGAAAGAACTTAAAATCAAATAGATAGTGCTTAATCACCTCAGGCTCTTCCCTATTGCGAGAGATGGCGGCATGCCGTCCGTTCTCAATTATTGGCTCGGTGCGGATGTGTGGGAATTATCACTCTGGCGTTAGCAACAGATCGCGCGGCTGAAACAGGTCTTTCAGATCCAGCGCAGAAATTTCCAACTTACGCCCATCCATGTTCACGCCAGAAAACGCCGTCACTGGCTTTGATGGCGAAAATGCCTCAGATTGGGGTGGTGAGGTGGTGAATCATGCCAATAATTCGGCATGCAAAAAGAATATTGTAGATTGTATCCAAAATTATGATATAGATATTTTCAAAAGCTGAGCTGTGTTCCGTCATCAATTTGAGTCGGCTTTGCACGTTAGGTTGAACGTCGAATTGCGACGATACTAATCTTTGAGTGTCAGCACACATCGGATGAGGCACAGTTTGATAACCGAGGGTTATTAGGAGGAATGAAATGAAGTACAACAATTTGTATCGGGCAGTAATGGCTGCTTCTGCGTTGGCATTATCATCATTCAGTGCTTTTTCTGCTGAAATCACCTGGCGCATGCCTGCGGCAATTTCCGAAGGTTCGTTTTTCTACCAAAATTTCATGGAACGTTTTGCAGCCAATGTTGAGGTGACAACAAGTGGTGTCTTGGAGATTCAACCCTATGGTGCCGGCGTTATTGTTCCTGCGTTCAAAGTGTTTGAAGCTGTTCAAGACGGGACCGTAGAGGCGGGTCATTCCACACCATCTTATTTGGTGGAGCAGGACCCGACAAACGCTGTGTTTGCTAGTTTCCCAGGCGGAATGTCTGGCGAGGCAACATTGCATTGGGTTTATAATGGCGGCGGCGAAGAAATGTTGCAAGAATTCCGGCGCGACAAAATGGGTCTTCACTCACTTGTTGTTGGTGTCGGAACATCAGAGATTATGGCGCATTCGAATAAGCCAATCCGCACGTCTGCTGATCTTAAAGGTCTGAAATATCGTACGTCTGGTGCGTGGGCCGCTGTTGTTAAAGAAATCTATGGCGGTGTGCCAACAGTTGTCCCCGGCGGTGAGATTTATACGCTGTTACAGCTCAACGGTGTCGACGCGATTGAATGGTCAACGCCGGGTGCAAACATAAACGAAGGTTTCCACGAGGTTGCGCCCTACATCATTATGCCGGGCGTGCATCAGCCATCTTTCCTATGGGAAGTGGTTGTAAAAGCTGAGACTTGGGACGCTCTGCCTGATCATCTTCAATCTCAGATCGAAGCCGCAGCGAAACTAACAACATATGAGAGTTTTGCCCATTTCGGCCACACTGATATTGCGGCAATGGCGGAATATAAGAAGACTGACGTCGAATTCATTCAACTCGATAAGGATGTTGTCGAAGAGCTTCGTAAAGCGGGCCGTGACTGGGCCGCTGCACGTGCTGCAGAGCAAGCAGACGCTGGCGATACAACCATGCAGATAGTTTTGGATTCTTATATGTCATATCAGAAAAGCTGGGCCGAAAATTCGGGTTATCTTGTGCGTGACGCCAATTGATTAGGCAATAATGGCCACAGCAAAACTTCATGGTCGTGAAGTGAAATTGTGGATGTTTGCATTGCACTGAACGTGCAGACATTTAACGCGAACTGGCGAAGACCCAATTGGTTGGTCTTTCGCCGAAACTAATAGATGTGCTGCCGATTAGTTGGCAGACAATATAGGAAAAGTTGAAGGACTTAGCGATGAACGCGAACATTTTTTCTGGCTGCATTCCGGCCCTAATGACACCATGCAACCCAGACCGCAGCGTCGATTTTGATGGGTTGGTTCGTAAAGGCAAGGAACTCATTGATGCAGGCATGTCTGCCGTCGTTTATTGTGGCTCAATGGGTGACTGGCCACTTCTTAGCGATGCTGATCGCCAAGAAGGCGTTGCGCGTTTGGTGGCAGCTGGTGTGCCAACAATCGTTGGAACTGGTGCTGTAAATTCGAAAATCGCAGCCGAGCATGCGGCCCACGCTCAAAAAGTCGGCGCACAAGGCCTGATGGTTATTCCACGCGTTTTGTCTCGCGGCACATCACACAGCGCACAACGCGCGCACTTCGCTGGCATTTTGGAGGCCGCCCCTGACCTTGCTGCGGTTATCTACAACAGCCCATATTATGGATTTGCGACACGTGCAGACCTATTCTTTGACTTGCGCAAAGACTTTCCAAACCTGATCGGCTTTAAAGAATTCGGTGGCGCCGACGACCTTCGTTATGCCTCAGAATTCATCACCAGCACCGATGAAGACGTGAACCTTATGATTGGTGTGGACACCAATGTGTTCCACGGTTTCGTCAATTGTGGTGCAGGTGGCGCGATCACGGGCATCGGCAACGCAATTCCAAAAGAAGTTTTGCATCTTGTTGATCTTTGCCAAAAAGCCGCTAATGGCAACGCGAAGGCCCGCGCAAAGGCGCTAGAACTTGAGGCAGCGCTAGCTGTTTTGTCGTCCTTCGATGAAGGCGCAGATCTTGTGCTTTACTACAAACATCTGATGGTTTTGAACGGCGATGCAGAATATACATTGCATTTCAACGAAACGGATAAGCTATCCGCCAGCCAACAAAATTATGTCGAAAATCAATATAAATTGTTCAAGAGCTGGTATCAGGACTGGAGCCAACAACCCGAGGTTTTGGCGCTTGCCGCTTAACTTGAACAATCTGAATCAAATTGCCCGGAATTTGGAGCAACTAAATGGAATATAAGAGCTTTATTGGTGGTGCGTGGGAAGAAACGTCTGCCAGCACACCAAACGTCAACCCTTCAGACACGTCGGACATATTGGGTCACGCAGCGATTTCTGAAGCGGCTGATATGGATCGTGCGATTGATGCGGCATATACCGCGTCCATGCAGTGGGCAAAATCCACACCTCAACAGCGCTTCGACGTGCTTGACTTTATCGGCACAGAAATTCTTGCCCGCAAGGCAGAACTCGGTGAACTACTTTCTCGCGAAGAAGGCAAAACTTTGCCCGAAGGCATTGGCGAAGCAGGACGTGCTGGCCAAATCTTTAAATTCTTCGCTGGTGAAACATTGCGTCAAACGGGCGACCTTTTGGCCTCTATTCGCCCGGGTGTTGATATCGATGTAACGCGTTCACCTGTTGGTGTTGTGGGTCTGATTACCCCGTGGAACTTCCCAATTGCCATTCCAGCTTGGAAAATTGCACCGGCCTTGGCGTACGGCAATGCGGTTGTTCTAAAGCCCGCGGAATTGGTGCCAGGTTGTGCTCATGCATTGGCTGAGATTATTTCGCGTTCTGGTTTGCCTGAAGGCGTGTTCAACCTCGTGTTTGGACGCGGCTCCAAAGTGGGGCCAAAACTTATCGGCTCTTCTAAAGTCAACGCAATCAGCTTCACCGGGTCTGTGCAAACAGGTCGTGGCATTGCGGCAGAATGCGGCCAACTGTTGAAAAAAGTACAATTGGAAATGGGCGGCAAAAACCCAATGGTTGTGCTGGACGATGCAAACCTTGATATCGCCGTTGATGCGAGCGTCAATGGCGCTTATTTCTCAACTGGTCAACGCTGTACCGCATCTTCACGATTGATCGTAACGGAAGGCATACATGACCAGTTCGTGAGTGCAGTGGAAGAACGTTTGTCTAATCTTAATGTTGGCCACGCGCTTCGTGCTGACACGCATATTGGCCCTGTTGTTGATGCGACCCAACTTCAGCAAGATCTAGACTATGTCGACATTGCAGCTAAAGAAGGTGGCAAGGTTATTGGCGGTCAACGCCTAAACCGTGACACTGAAGGCTTCTATATGGCACCAGCATTGGTCACCGAAACAACAAACGGTATGCGCATCAACCAAGAAGAAGTGTTTGGCCCTGTGGCAAGCGTTATCAAAGTCAAAGACTATGATGAAGCATTGGCTGTCGCGAACGACACTGAGTTCGGTCTTTCTTCTGGCATTTGCACCACCTCGCTTAAGCATTCAAGCCACTTCAAGGCAAATGCACAAGCAGGCATGGTTATGGTCAATCTGCCAACTGCTGGCGTTGATTATCATGTGCCATTCGGTGGAACAAAAGGCTCAAGCTTTGGATCGCGCGAGCAAGGCAGCTACGCGGCAGAGTTCTACACAAGTGTGAAAACGTCCTACACACAGCCATAATTCAAAACAGCGCCCGGCGGCCTTGCCGCCGGGCATTTCTTCTTTGATAAGCCGGGGGCATTATGTCCAACGCAGAATTGCAACATGATGTGGTTATTATCGGCGCAGGCATTATCGGCCTGTCGATTGCGCATTATTTGCAACAGGAAGGCCGCCGCGTAACGCTTGTTGACCGCAAAGGAATTGCGCAGGAAGCAAGTATGGGCAATGCAGGTGCATTCGCGCTTGCTGATATATTCCCATTGGCATCGCCCGGTATTTTGATGAAAGCGCCGAAATGGCTGCTTGATCCGCTTGGGCCGCTTTCCATTCGACCTAACTATGCCCTGAACATTGTTCCATATCTGTTGAAGTTCTTCCGTGCGAGTTGGCCGGACCAATATCGACGCTCAATTGTCGCGCAAAGTGCACTACTTGATTTGGCCGCGCAAGAAGTCGACCGGATGTGCGAAATCCCACAAATTGGCAGTCAAATCCATACAGACGGAGCGCTCCATCTTTATGAAAGCGAGGCCGAATTCAACCATACTTTGCCGAGCTGGAAGGGCCGTGAAGAATTTGGCATTGAGTTTGAACATGTCGACGGCACGCGTCTGGCGGACTTACAGCCCGGCCTGTCGAGCCAAATAGAACGCGCAACATTTATTCCCAAATGGCAAACCGTCAATGATCCGTTTGAGTTCGCGCAAACCATCTGGAACATCGTGACCCAAAATGGCGGCGTATTGATCAAAAGCGAAGTCCGCACGATTTCAAAGTCCGGCGAAGTTGTTCTGCAAGATGGCCAAACATTGCAGGCAAACAATGTGGTTGTTGCGTGTGGGGCATGGTCTCACCAGCTCGCAAAACACGTAGGCGACAATATTCCGCTGGAAAGCGAACGTGGGTACAACACGACATTGCCAGTCGATGCATTTGATCTAAAGCGGCAATTGATTTTTGGCGGTCATGGCTTTGTTATGACGCCACTTTCAACAGGCATCCGCGTTGGCGGTGCGGTTGAGTTTGCTGGGTTGGAGGCGGAGCCAAATTATAAAAGATCGCGTGACATGCTTGATAAAGCAAAGCGTTTGTTGCCTGACCTTAAAACAGATAATGGCAGCCAATGGATGGGCTTCCGCCCTTCATTGCCCGATACGTTGCCAGCTATTGGCAAATCACCGAATTCAGACAAGATCTCCTATGCATTCGGGCATGGCCACCTCGGCTTGACCCAGTGTTTTGCAACTGGAAAACTGATCGCAGATATCTTGGCCAACCGGACGCCGACAATCGACATTGAACCTTTTAACCCGTCTCGTTTTTAGGAAGAACTTATGGCGAAGCACAGCTTTTTTTGTATCGATGGACATACTTGTGGTAACCCGGTTCGACTTGTTGCAGGTGGAGGTCCGGACCTTAAGGGCGCAAACATGCTGGAAAAGCGTGCGCACTTTTTGGCTGAATTTGACTGGGTGCGTACAGCACTGATGTTTGAGCCTCGCGGCCATGACGTAATGTCAGGATCGATCCTTTATCCGCCAACTCGCGATGATTGCGATATCGCTATTCTTTTCATCGAAACATCTGGTTGTCTGCCCATGTGCGGCCACGGCACCATTGGAACGGTTACGATGGCGCTAGAAGAGGGTTTGGTGACGCCAAAGGAACCGGGCGTGCTCTATCTCGATGCTCCCGCTGGCCGGATAAAAGCTGAGTACACCATGATTGACGGGTATGTTGAAGAAGTGCGCATTACAAATGTGCCAAGTTATCTACATGCGACAAGGCTCGCTGCAGAGGTTCCAGGACTGGGAGAGATAAGTGTAGATGTCGCTTATGGCGGCAACTTCTACGCAATTGTTGAACCACAAGATAATTTCCAAGACATCGAAGAAATGTCTTCGCTTGATCTAATTCGCTGGTCACCATTGTTGCGCACTGCGCTGAACGACAAATATGAGTTCATCCACCCCGAACATCCTGAGATTAATGGTCTCAGCCATATTCTTTGGACCGGCGCACCGCGCGATCCTAAAGCAACGGCACGCAATGCTGTGTTTTATGGTGACAAAGCCATCGACCGCTCGCCATGTGGCACAGGTACCTCATCTCGCATGGCCCATTGGGCCGCCATGGGTGACCTGAATGTTGGAGACGACTTTATTCACGAGAGCATTATTGGTTCATTGTTCAAAGGCCGCGTTGAAGCAGCAACCAAAGTTGGTGACCACGATGCGATTATTCCATCGGTTGGCGGGTGGGCGCGCAAAACGGGCTACAACACGATCTTTGTTGATGACCGTGACCCGTTCAAACATGGCTTCATTTTGCCCTAGGCAGGTCTTTCGGGAGGAAAGAACATGAAAATCACAGCATTGCGGGTTTACCAAATTGACCTGCCTTTACGCGAAGGCAGATATAATTGGTCAAATGGCAACTTCGTAGAAATCTTTGATTCAACCGTTCTTGCTCTGGAAACCGATGCAGGCATCACAGGATATGCAGAATGCTGCCCACTTGGATCTGCCTATCTTCCGAGCTATGCGCTTGGCGTTCGCACGGGTCTTCAAGAGTTGGCCCAACATGTCATTGGCCTTGATCCACGCGACCTTAATGTGGTCAACAAAGCCATGGACGAGGGCCTGCGCGGCCACCCTTATGCAAAAGCGCCAATCGACATCGCCTGTTGGGACATTTTGGGCAAAGCAACCGCCTTGCCTGTCTACACGCTCCTTGGAGGCAAACAGCAGGATAAAGTGGCCCTTTACCGCGCCATCTCCCAAGAAGACCCAGACGTGATGGCGAAAAAAATAGACGGCTATCGCCAAGAGGGATACGCAAAATTCCAACTTAAGGTTGGTGGCGATGCCAATGATGATATTGCCCGCATTCATGCCACTCGGGAAGTGTTGGACCGGGGCGAAGTGCTTGTCGCCGACGCCAATACAGGCTGGAACCGGCATGAGGCATCGCGCGTAACCGCTGCTGTTTCTCATCTCGACGTTTACATTGAACAGCCCTGCATGACGTATGAAGAATGTTTGTCGATCCGCCGCCGCACGGCGCGACCGTTCATTCTAGATGAGAACATCACCGATGAGGCCATGTTGCGCAAAGGGTTGGCCGACGACGCGATGGACGCCATCAATCTTAAAATTTCCAAGGTTGGCGGCCTTACCAAAGCACGGTTGATGCGCGATATGTGCGTAAATGCAGGTTTGGCCATGACCATTGAGGATACTTGGGGCGGCGATATCGTCACCGCAACAATCGCTCATCTTGCAGCGTCAACACCTGAGGCATTTTCGTTTTCTGCAACAGATTTCAACTCATACGGAACCGTTGATTTCGCTGCCGGGGCGCCAAAACGTGTTAATGGTTTCATGTCAGCGCCCGATGCACCGGGTTTAGGCATTGAACCGGACTTTGATGTGTTGGGTGAACCAGAATTCGAATTGAGGGCAATGTAATGCGATCTTCAAAGACAATCCATGTTGTGTCCTGCCACGCCGAAGGCGAAGTGGGTGATGTCATTGTCGGCGGCGTTGCACCACCACCGGGCAAAACGCTTTGGGAACAACGCAAATTTATCGAGCAAGATGAAACTTTGCGAAATTTTGTGCTGAACGAGCCTCGCGGTGGGGTGTTCCGGCACGTCAATTTGCTTGTGCCGCCAAAGAATCCGAAGGCTCAAATGGGTTTCATCATCATGGAGCCGGCTGACACACCTCCCATGTCGGGCTCAAATTCCATTTGCGTTTCTACTGTGCTGCTCGACAGCGGCATTATTCCGATGACGGAGCCTGAGACCCATTTGACGCTGGAAGCCCCCGGTGGGCTAATCAACGTCGTGGCGCAGTGCAAAGATGGCAAGGCCCAAAGCATAACGGTCACCAACGTCAAAAGCTTTGTTGATCAATTGCAAGTGCCGCTGCAAGTCGATGGATTGGGTGAACTAATTGTCGACACCGCCTATGGCGGCGATAGTTTCGTGATGGTTGATGCACGAGCACTTGGCGTTGAGATAAAGCCCGAGAATGCGCGCAAGATCGCTGAATTAGGCATGCGCATCACAGCGGCAGCAAATGAGCAATTGGGTTTTACCCATCCAGAAAATGCCGATTGGGATCACATTTCCTTCTGCCAATTTATGGGCAATATCACGCGGGATGGAACCAATTTAACCGGAGCAAACGCCGTTGCAATCCGCCCGGGTAAAATTGATCGTTCTCCAACCGGAACAGGCTGTTCTGCACGTATGGCGCTGATGTTTGCTAAGGGCGAAATGGAGCGAAATGATAAATATGTCGCAACGTCAATCACCGGGTCACAGTTCAACTGTGATATTGCAGAAGTCACAACTTGTGGTGAAAGAGACGCGATCCTGCCACGCATAAATGGCCGTGCTTGGATCACCGGCACCCATCAACATATGCTTGATCCGGAGGACCCTTGGCCAGAAGGTTATCGCCTCAGCGACACATGGCCGATGCAGGACTAAGCTCGACCAACCTCTCTCGTCATACTCGGGCTTCGCCCGAGTAACCATAAAGCTTTTGACGTGATGGGGTGGTATTATTGGCTCATGTGGAGAGTCGCTAACACGTTATGACAAGTCGCAAAGTGGCCCTACGCCTCTACCTTCTTAGGCGCTTCGCGAATGGCGTTTTCAAACTGCAATAGAACATTGATATTGCGACGATTGTCCGTAAGATCTTCAATAGTATATTCGTCCAGCACCGACAAGAATGCATCCAACGCCCGGTGCAATGCGTGGTTTAGGCCGCAAGTGCCGGTCAACGGACATGAAATGTCACCGCCGCCTTCAAAACATTCCGCAAGCGCAAAATTGTCTTCAGTTGCACGAACAACGTCGCCCAATTTCATTTCAGCGGCCGACCGTTGAAGTTTAATACCGCCGTGGCGGCCGCGTACAGTTTGAACAAAGCCAGAGTGATTCAGAATTTGCAGGATTTTGAACAAAAACGTCTCGGAAATATCATAGAAAGAAGCAATTTCCCCAATGCGACTTAAGCCGTCATTGCTCGCGCAATACATCAAAATGCGGATGGCGTAATTGGACTGTTTGGTGAGGCGCATAGATGAATCCCTACTGTAATGCTCATCTTTATAGCACCTAATATCAAAAGGTGAAATGCCGCATTGACGACGGCCCATCAGCCGCTGCAAATGGGTGAATTATGAGATAGGTGGACTATGATCAATTTTATTGCCGCGCTGATTGCTTTTCTTGGCACACATACTTTGCCGCGGGCAACTGGGTTTCGAGATTGGGGCATGGAGAAGTTTGGCCGCAGAATCTATATGGCCGGCTATTCGCTTGCATCCATTGGGCTGTTGGTTTGGTTGATAGTCGCTGCGCAAAGTGCGCCTTACATTGGGCTTTGGCCTACGACACAACTAACGGTTTTAGTGGCGATGGCGCTTATGTTGGCGTCATGCGTGTTGATTGCAACTGCTGTAGCCCGAGCCAACTCACTTTCAATCTCGTTTGTTGGTGGTGAAACCGATTTGGAACGTCCCGGAATTCTGGCATTGGTGCGTCATCCAATCATATTGGCGTTTTTGCTTTGGTCGATGGCACATGTGCTGGTGAATGGAGATGTAATCGGCTTAATCCTGTTTGGTGGCATGCTGGTATTTAGCTTTATCGGCATGAAGGCAGTTGGGAAGCGTGCACGCAATAAACTGGGTGCTGAGGATTTTGCTAAGTTTTCCTCTCTCTCAGCGGGACCGCTGTCTGGACGAATAAAATGTGCAGCAAGCTTGAAGTTTTTCCTGGAAATTCTTGCTGGTACTTTGGCGTTCATAATATTGCTATTTGCCCATGAACACGTGATCGGCGTTAGTCCGCTTGCCTATTTCTAACCAAGCAGATAACGCCGTACTTCGCCACGCAATGGCATTGCAAATTTTGGTAATTCTTCCGACTTAAGAATGAACTGCGCTGCGAACCAATGTGCTGCCACGTGCCTAAAAATTAGGCCAATCAATTGATGCTCGAAGTAGATCTACGTTCGTCCCAGAAACCGTCCGATCAATGGGAATATTGAGACATCAATATTGGTTAGTTTTTTGGTGGTTCGCCAGACCATAAATGAGCCAGCAAAATATGAAAGAACTGCACCAATTGCAGCGCCAGTTATGCCAAGAGATGGCACCAACACAATATTTGCGATCAGCAGCATACTTAAGCCGATGGCGACAGACGGCAATACAGCATAGGGCTTGTTTTTTGACGACAGGATAAGCGGGCCGGGGCCGAATATGGTGCGCACCACCAAGCTAATGCACAAGATCACAAGCGCCCAATAGCCGCCGGAAAAGTCTTTGCCAAACAACGTCAACACGAGTGGGCTTGCGACTGCGACCCCGATGGTTAGAACTATAGCCAAGCCGCTCGCAACCAAATTTGCGTCCGCGATAGTTTTGCCTAGTTTGTCTTTGTTGCCAGCGGTAACGCCCTCCAAAATATTGGGCATTGTAACCGCATAGACGGCACTTATCCCGAATGAAGCGAGCACGAATATTCGTGTACAAACGCCAAACACGGCGATCTGATCTTTCGGCAAAAAAGCCGTGAGCATCAAAAGATCTGCATCAAAGAAAAAATCAGTAGATAGGGTGACGATGACCCAAGGTAGGGCGAAGTAGAACCACCGTCGCAATTGTGGTGAAACTTGTGTCGCGGATTGCGGTAGGCTTTTCAATGTTTTGATGGTCATCAAAAGTTGAATGGCAATTACCAAGCAATAAAAGCCGGCCAATATCCACAAAAGCATCAACACGCGATCATCCGGGGCTGCAATGAAGTAGGTTGTGGTTAGGGCGCCAATAATAATCAATGGGCGAAAAATAGTGTCAGCTAAGAGCCCAACGAATGGGCGTTTTAGCCCCACCAATATTCCAGAATTGACAAAATAGATCGCGGTCCCAATAGACATCAGGCTTATGGGTAACCAAAACACAGACATTGTCTGTCCGATATCACCCAAGTTTGGCACCAACATGCCACCAATTATGGTGATCAGAATGCCGGGAAAAACAGTGACACCGTATGTCAGTTTGGCAAATTGAACGAGGCTAGCACCGTCATTCTTGGCCGCATATTCAGCTGCGAAATAGGACCCAACAGTCTGCAGTCCCAGTGGTAACACGATTGCCATCAGGTTGATCGTTGCGATAGCAATCAGATACTCACCAAGCGCACCAGTGCCCCAAAATCGAGCGATGGCTGCCTGGGCTAAAAAAATCGTTGCCGCGCCAGCAATGCGTACGGCGAAAAGGATAGCCGATTTTGAAGCGAGTTGTTGGCGTAAGCCCATTGAATAATTGCCTCTATACTTGCGGCGCACTCGTGTACCTGCGCGTGTCACGCAGGCAAAACACCATAACGCCATTCGGATTAATTCTTGGTAATTCCAATGGAATGCATCGAGCCCAAAAGTTCCCGCCGCGACCAATCATCGTTTTGATCATGTACTTCAAGCGATGCAATCGGATGCCTGTAATTTAGAATCGTTCTAAACTATTGATTTTCATGTTGATTTTGATTTTTGAGTCAGTTAGATGTTTTAAGGTGATTTTAATAGTCCACTTATTAGGTTGCCTTTTGGGAAGTGTAAACCGAATGGGTGGGCAGACAATTTTGAGATTATGTTGTCGACGTTGCGACCATCGGTCGGCAACATATAGTCTGGAGCGCAAGGGATAATATTCCTTGCGCTCTTGGCACTGTTTGGGGGCATGAAAAGGAAATAAAATGAGAAAATCAACTTCAACTTTCAAAACAGAAAAAGGCAAGCGGTTTCTTGGTCAACTATGCAACCATTTTGCGCACAAAACAGATGCAAAACACGAAGGTGACAGTGGATACGCGCAATTTGTGTTTGGCATTGCCAATATGAGTTCAGACGTGGACGGACTTCATATTACCGTCGAAGCCGCCGATGATGAATCCTTGGCACGCACAAAGGGTGTGATTGAAAGCCATCTTGTGCGTTTTGCCTTTCGTGAAGAGCTAGAAAGCCTAGATTGGCAAGATTTTACGATCAACGCCTGATCTTAGATTGCACGAAGTTCTCTATGTGGTAGTATTGGGTCAATGATACTGACCTAAATTCCATGGAGAATGAAATGACGCAGCAATCAATTTTTAGAAAACTGCACCAGCCGGGAAATCCATTCATACTGGCAAACGCATGGGATATTGGTTCCGCACGGATGTTGGAGGCGATGGGTGCAAAAGCGGTCGCAACTTCATCCGCCGCGCTGGCATTTGTAAATGGTGTTGGTGATCTTGGTGAGATTTCACGCAGCGATGCCCTGAGCCATGCCGATACCCTCAACAAAGCGGTTGAGTTGCCCCTTAATGGTGATTTTGAAAATGGTTTTGGCCCAACGCTTGATGACGTTGTGCAAACCATTCAGGAAGCTGGCAGAATTGGCATAGCTGGGTGCGGCATCGAAGATATGGCCTTGCCCACTACTGAACCATATGGATTTGAGCAGGCCGTTGAGCGAATTGAGGCGGCGGTAGCGGCGGCGAGGGCACTGCCTTATGATTTCGTATTAACAGCACGTGCGGATGGCGTGATGCACGCCAAATATGACTTGGATGAAGCAATTCGGCGTCTGCAAGCCTTCCAAAAAGCGGGTGCAGACGTACTGTTTGCCCCAATGCCTGGCACAATGGATGATGTTGCACGTATTTGCCGAGAAGTGGACGGGCCAGTCAACGCCATCTGCGCCGGACCGTTTACCCTAAACACAGTCGAAGATTACGCCAATGCAGGCGCTGCGCGGATCAGCCTAGGTTCTAGCCTCGCGCGAATTACCCATCGCGCAATTCATGATGCGGCAAGTGCGATGTTCAACGGCGGTGACTTCTCACCACTGGGTAATTCGATTTCCGGCGCAGAAATTGAAATGCTGACCAAACGCTAATATTGGTGAGCGCGGCAGTTATGCCGTTGCCGCGCTCAATTCACGTCGTGCAAAAAATTCAGTAATGGTCATCTTCGCAACGCCTGACGTAACAAACGGGTCAGTGGCGCAGAACGCTTCAAGTTTCGCTCTGTCGTCACCTTGAGCAACGATGAGACCGCCAGTCCGCGGAACCTTTCGACCCCAGGTCAAAAAATATCCTTTGCTTGCGCCATCATTGAGATATGCCATGTGCCCATCCATGTGTGGCTCAACTTGTTCCAACGGCACGACATATTCTAAATCGACAATGAAATTGTTCATTTGTAAGTCTCCAAACAAAAAACGCGCCACTAGGGCGCGTTCTAATTCTAAATGTGCAATTGAATATTACTTCAACTCTGATGCACTTGAAATGACTTTGCCCAGAAGGCCATAGGCCAGAGCTTCGTCAGTGTTCAGCCAGAAATCGCGCTTGGTATCTTTTTCGATTTCTTCAGGCGTTTTACCAGTTGCCAATGCAAACAGCTCTTCAAAGCGACGACGCATTTGCTTGATCTGATCGGCTTGAATTTGGATGTCGGAAACTTGTCCGCCAACGCCACCAGCAGGTTGGTGCATCAAGAAACGCGTGTTGGGCAAGCAAAGACGGTTTTCCTTCTTGGCACCAATAAAGATCAACGCACCAGCACTTGCGACCCAGCCTGAGCCAATGGTGCGCACGGTTGGTTTGATGAATTTGATAATGTCATGCACCATGTCGCCACTTTCAACGTGGCCGCCTGGTGAAGAAATAAAGACATTAATCGGGTCATCGCCATCTTCGGCCAAGGCCAACAAGCGAGCTGTCGCTTCACGTGCAAGCTTGTCGTTAATTTCGCCAGTGATCAAAACATTCCGGCTTTTGAAAAGCAGTTTTTCGACCGAGGCAGTGTCTTGCTCGTCTTTCGGTTTATCTTTTTCGTCAGCCATAATTCTTCATCCTGTAATCAGCTTCGGGTCGTTCGCTAACAACTCTGTCCTGCGAACCCATGTTCTGCTTCGTGTCATGCCCAGTTTATGGTGCTCAAACTAAGGCAAAATGTATTTTTAATCGAACAGTTTATGATTCGCCTAAACTTATCGTAAATCGCATGCCTACCATCTAAGTGCTGCTACCACGCGCTTCAAGGCAACAATGCGTGATCACGCCAACTTGACGCCATTTAAGTAATTGCATTGCCCAAAAAGTCGTGATCGAATGCAATAAGAATTGGTTGCACCAATCAAAGTGCCAGACATCTAGGGGATACAAATGCCGATTATCAATCGTATTGCTGAATTTCACGATGAACTCACGGCCATCCGCCAAGATATTCATGCTCATCCAGAATTGGGATTTAACGAGCATCGCACTGCAGCCCTAGTTGCCGAGAAACTCAAAGAGTTTGGCGTCGATGAAGTTGTAACCGGCATTGGCCGCACCGGCGTTGTCGCGGTGATAAAAGGCAAGACGAACAATTCGGGCAAAACGATAGGCCTTCGCGCCGACATGGATGCATTACCGATTGAGGAAGCACAACCGCACGAGTATAAATCGAAAAACCCCGGGGTCATGCACGCTTGCGGTCATGATGGACACACGACAATCCTGTTGGGTGCTGCCAGATATTTGGCCGAGACGCGAAATTTTGACGGTACGGCCATCATGATTTTTCAGCCCGCTGAAGAGGGTGGCGGAGGCGGCAACGAAATGGTCAAGGACGGGATGATGGACCGTTTCAAGATTGACGAAGTTTATGGTCTGCACAATTCTCCTGGCGAACCCGTCGGTAATTTTTCCATTCGCAGTGGTTCAATCATGGCCGCAGCCGACACTTTTTACATCGAAATTGAAGGCAAGGGCGCCCACGCAGCTCAACCCCATGATGGTGTCGACACGGTTTTGGTTGGTTCGGCCCTCGTGCAAGCGGTTCAATCCATCGCTTCGCGCAATGTAGATCCGATTAAGTCGGTCGTTGTTTCAATAACAACTTTCCACGCTGGTGAAACGGACAATGTTATCCCCCAAACGGCAAAACTATCTGGCACCGTGCGCAGCTTAGATGAAGACATTCGCACTTTTGCTGAAAAAAGGATGAGCCAAATTTGCCAAAGTGTTGGCGATCTTTATGGCGCAAAAATTGACCTAAAATATAGCCGCGAATATCCGGTGACTGTGAATGAGCCTGAACGCACCAAGTTTGCAGCAAATGTCGCCCGCCAAATTGTTGGCGACGATCGTGTGGATGATAATTGCTTACCTATTATGGCGACTGAAGATTTTTCATTTATGCTCAATGTGCGCCCGGGCTCTTACATATTTTTGGGCCAAGGAGATACAGCGCAAGTGCATCACCCCGATTATGATTTCAATGATGAAATCATTCCAATCGCCTGCTCCTATATGGTCAAGCTTGTCGAGGAAGGCTTGCCGGCCTAACCACCAAAATTTTGTGCAGTTAAAGCAATTGCATTCCTAAAAAAGTCGTGATCGAATGGCCTCAAAATTGGTTGCACCAATAGTTGGTTGCTTCAATTAGGGTGCGCAACATTTAGGGGACGAAGATGCCGATTATCAATCGTATTGCAGAATTTCATGATGAACTGACAGAAATTCGCCAAGACATTCATGCTCATCCAGAGCTTGGCTTCAACGAACACCGCACAGCGGCGTTGGTGGCCGAGAAACTCAAGGAATTCGGCGTCGACGAGGTGGTAACTGGCATTGGCCGAACCGGCGTTGTTGCGGTGATAAAAGGCAAGACGAACAATTCGGGTAAGACAATTGGCTTGCGTGCCGACATGGATGCATTGCCGATCCAAGAGGCGCAGCCACACGCACACAAATCAAAATATCCTGGCGTTATGCATGCCTGCGGCCATGATGGGCACACGACAATCCTACTGGGTGCTGCAAAATACTTGGCTGAAACGCGCAACTTTGACGGCACGGCCATAATGATATTTCAACCAGCTGAAGAAGGCGGTGGCGGCGGTAATGAGATGGTTCAGGATGGCATGATGGACCGTTTCAACATTGATGAAGTTTATGGTCTTCACAATTCGCCAGGCCGGCCAACTGGACATTTCGGCATTCGCGAGGGCTCGTTAATGGCCGCCGCGGATACATTCTACATCGATATCGTGGGCAAAGGTTCTCACGCTGCGCGCCCACATTCAGGTATTGATCCAATCATAATTGGTACCGATTTAATTCAGGCGTTTCAAAAGATCGCTTCGCGTAATACGGATCCACTCGAATCTGTTGTTGTCTCTGTCACCACTTTCCATGGTGGAGATACGGACAACGTCATTCCCCACACGGCCAAACTATCCGGCACGGTGCGAACTTTGGACGAAGAAATCCGCGATATTGCCGAGGAGCGGATCAAACAAATCTGCAAGTCAATCGGCGAAATGCACGGCGCAGATGTGTCCGTTCAATATAACCGCGAATATCCAGTCACAGTGAACAACCCAGAGAAGACAAAATTTGCCACCCAAGTGGCCAAGGAAATCGTCGGCGAAGACCGCGTCGAGGAAAGCACCGCTCCAGTGATGGGTGCAGAGGATTTCTCTTTCATGCTCAATGCACGTCCGGGCGCTTACATTTTTTTGGGGCAGGGCGACACGGCCGGTGTGCACCATCCCGACTATGATTTTAATGATGAAATCATACCGACCGGTTGCTCCTATATGGTCAAGCTTGTCGAAAAAG
Organism: Maritalea sp. YIW29; assembly: GCF_057219265.1. Taxonomy (NCBI): domain Bacteria; kingdom Pseudomonadati; phylum Pseudomonadota; class Alphaproteobacteria; order Hyphomicrobiales; family Devosiaceae; genus Maritalea; species Maritalea sp. YIW29. The sequence goes on along the minus strand of NZ_JBXVVF010000001.1, from coordinate 1,426,100 downwards.
GCATGCCTGCTTAACACAATATTTTCAAGTATTTACGTCCTGCCAATTCGGCAGGGCGTAAAACAGCTAGAACTAGAGGACGGGCCCAAGCGTGCCAACAATATTGTTCCATATCCGCAAATATAAGGGCCAACCCACAACATCTTCCAGCGAAACGGAGACTGACTGGCTGATATATTGTTTTTGTCGCTCAATGACTTGGTCAGTTAAATCCGCATCATAGAACAGGATGTCGTTTTCATAGTTCAAATCGAAACTGCGCAGATCAATGTTCGAGGAACCCAGCATCGTCACCACACCGTCAACGGTAATGGTCTTCGCGTGCAGCAGCCCACCTTGATGCTCAACAATTTTGACCATTGACGACAAAAGCTGTCGATAAAAACTGCGCGAGGCGGCGGCTACAATCTTGGAGTCGTTTTTACGCGGCAACACAAGAGTTATATCGACGCCACGCAAGGCTGCAGAGCAAAGCGCATGCAGCACTGCATTATCGGGCACAAAATATGGCGTGGTGATGATCAACTCTGTTTGCGCCTGTTGGATCAAAACGCCAAACTGGTCAGAGCCGTTGTAGCGCCTTTCTGTTGGACCGTCACCGCGCACTTGGGCCAAAATCCCCTGCTTGCGTGACCTGCCTTTAAGGGGGAAGTCGTCCAGCGTGCTATCTGAATTATGAGTCATCCAATCGCTGGCAAACAGCAAGTGCATTTGATTGACAACTGGCCCTTCAAAACGAGTCATGATGTCGATCCAAGGCCCATATTTTCTTTTAACACTGAATTCAGGGTCCGCACAGTTTCGGCTGCCGCAATATGCGATTTTGCCGTCAATTATTGAGATCTTACGGTGATTGCGCAGGTCATATCTGTTGAGAACGCGAGTGGCGATGAGACTCTTGAATGGCATTGCGATTGTCGTTTGCACCTTCGATGCCTTCAATCGCTTCCAAAGTTCAGATTTCAAAAACAGCTTCGATCCTATTGCGTCCACCATAACCCGACAGGTGACGCCTCGTTCGGCCGCATCAATAACGGCCTCAGCCATCTGCGTGCCGGAAACATCTGGCAGCCAAATGTAATAGAGCAGGTGGACATGGCTCTTTGCATTTCTGATATCTTGCAGTAGCCGTTGTGTCGTTTCGTCCGCGTCTTTCATCAACTCCGCTTTGTTGCCTAAAGTCGGCTTAAATCCGTTTATTGAAGCAGCATAACGAAATGCAGGTTGATTGCGTTGCGCAATGAGGCCATCAAGATGCGAAAGCTTGCCGATTATGCTGTCTGGGAGAGCACGGAACTGCTCGAAGTGCGCTTTGTGCTTCTTGGCGAGATCGCGCGAGATATAAATTTCACCAAGGATCAAATAAACCGCTAAACCGACAAGCGGCAAAGACACGATCACAATGAACCAAGCAAGCCGTGCGGCCCCAGATATATCTTCTCGTGCCAATATCCGAACGGAAACCACCAGTACAACAAACAGATGAATTATCGACAGGATTTGAATCATTTTGACCAGTAGAGTTTATTACAGGCATTCATCAGCCTAGCGTGTTTACGGCATGAAGAGAATAGGTCCATGTCCTGAGCGCAATATGGTTTCGCTAACAAATGGCGCATCGGGGTTGGCGACCTAGCCCAACGTTGTTTCTACGCTCGTATGGTAGCTGTAGGGCGTGTCGGGCGTGCAAATAATGCTTGGGAAACTAGGCGTGTTCACGGCGTTGGAGTGCTTTTGCGGCTCTAAACAGATGCCAGAAAATGGACCAAACTTTCTGCCATGCTCGCCGTTTGAAACTACGCTTTGGTTATTGCCACTATAGGTCTGTAAACACGGCTGGTCGGACCAAATCTTCAACTTTACGCCATTAGGAGCAACTATTTGCGCAATTGGATCATCTAGATTGCGATCTGCCGGCAGCACATACGCCATGTCGACGCCTAAGCGATCAGGGTCAGCTTCAGCCAATGTTTTCGCATCGCGAAAATCAAACCGAGTGCCTGCGATGGTATTAATCGCCCCTGTTGGCAATAGATCATCGCCCAGCGGGGTATATCGGTCTGCAAAAACTTGAAGTTCGTGTTCCCAATTGGAACTTCCGCCCACTAAATTATAGTAATTATGTTGAGCAAAATTGATCGGCGTTGGGCGATCAGGCCTAGCTGTGATGTCATAACTCAACTTGGCGCCATCTAGGCAAATGCGCATTTCAAATTCAACGTTGCCCGGAAACCCTTCTTCCAAATGGGGTGAGAAATAGGTGAGGCGAATGCCGTTCTCGTCAATCTTTTCCAAATCCCAATTGCACTTCGAAAGACCCTTTGTTCCGCCATGCAGCGTCATGCCGGGGCCATTTTCGCTGAGCCGATAGACTTCGCCATCAAGTTCAAACTGCGCACCGCTAATTCGGTTGGCGACGCGGCCGACCGTGGTGCCCAAATAATCTGGATTGTCTAGATACTCGTTTGGATCATCATACCCTAAAACCACATCTATCGGACCATCTGGTCCAGAAATGATCCAGCTTTGGGTGATACCGCCAAGCGACAAAATAGCGACTTCAGCATGCTCGTTTGTTAGTATCGCGCGTTTGAACGGTTCGCTGTCAATTTCGCCAATTGTTTCAATCGCTACGCTCATTTCTCACCTATCAATTCAACAAAGCCGGAGCGGCTCCAAAGCCACAAAGGGGTATGTACATCTATCGGATCCAAGGCAGACCCTATCAACAAATCATTCCAAGCTGTAGCCGTGATTTGCGCAATGTCAGCATGTTCAGCTTGCGCTTGCGATATCAAACCTAGTCTCAAACTTGCATTGATCACGTGCCTGTCTGGCGCAACAGACAGCGCTGCACGATTTCGCAAAGGAAATGATGTGTATTGCAAAAGCACATAGAGCCAATAGTTGCAGATTTTTGGGCCCGCGAGATAAGGAAAGTCACCCCTATGCGTTTGGACAAACTTTCGAATTTCTTCTATATCGTACGCTTCGCCTCTTAACAGAAAGCGCATATCGCCATTGCAGTGTTTTACAATTCCGGCAGCAACCCGCTGCCAATTTTGAACGTGCCGGTTCGGCTGCAACGCAATCTTGTACCTTGAAAGTGCATGGCGCAATTCTTCCGCGGAAGCCTCGGCCGTCCGGCGCGGATCAAATACCCACTTCAATTCCTGGTCATTGAACGTTTTGGTGCAGGCATCCCAGAGTTGATATGCGTTTCGTTGGTAATTGAGGCACATGCCCAGCGTAAAATAATGCAACAGCTCTGCGCTGTCGGGTGACAGATCTGGATGCACATCCTCGGGCATGTGTTCGCCACCCAATGCACCGGCCTTGTGCATTTGCATCAAGCACGACACCTGTTTGAATATGAAACGTGATTTTTCGTGCTTCAACTTCAAATCTTTCTATCCAAACAGCGCAATCTTTACTGTTTATCTGACGTGCACATTGCTAGCATGATCTTAGATATCAGATTCTTACGTGAGCATGATCACGAAGCAAACATGAATTCTTGTTGGGAGGAAGAGGATGAAAACCAAAGCAGCAGTTGCATTTGAAGCGGGAAAGCCGCTCGAAATTTGTGATGTGGACCTTGAAGGCCCAAAAGAGGGCGAAGTGCTGGTTGAAATCCGTGCAACCGGCATTTGCCATACGGACGAGTTCACACTGTCCGGCGCTGATCCTGAGGGCATCTTCCCCGCCATTTTGGGCCACGAAGGGGCGGGTGTTGTCGTTGATGTAGGGCCGGGCGTAACGACCCTAAAAAAAGGCGATCACGTTATCCCGCTTTACACCCCAGAATGCCGTGAATGCGATTATTGCACATCGGGCAAAACAAATCTGTGCCAGAAAATTCGCACCACACAAGGCCAAGGCCTTATGCCGGATGGCACATCGCGTTTCTCTATCAAGGGCGAAAAAGCCTTCCACTATATGGGCACGTCGACTTTCGCCAACCATACCGTTGTGCCCGAAATTGCCCTTGCGAAAGTCCGCGAAGACGCGCCGTTCGAAAGCATCTGCTATATCGGCTGTGGCGTAACGACTGGCATTGGGGCGGTAATCAACACCGCGAAAGTGCAACCCGGCGACAATGTCGTGGTGTTTGGTCTCGGCGGTATCGGCCTCAACGTTATTCAAGGAGCGCGCCTTGCAGGTGCCAACATGATTGTTGGTGTGGACCTAAATCCAGATCGTAAATCATGGGGCGAACGTTTCGGTATGACTCACTTCGTCAATCCAAACGAAGTTGAAGGCGACTTGGTGCCATACATTGTAGACCTCACCAAAGGCGGTGCGGATTATTCCTTTGAGTGCATCGGCAATGTGAATGTCATGCGCCAAGCGCTGGAGTGCTGCCATAAGGGCTGGGGCACTTCTATCATCATAGGCGTTGCTGGGGCTGGACGAGAAATTTCAACCCGTCCATTCCAATTAGTGACAGGCCGCAATTGGCGCGGTACCGCGTTTGGTGGCGCAAAAGGACGTACTGATGTGCCAAAAATCGTTGATTGGTATATGGATGGCAAAATCGAAATTGACCCAATGATCACCCACACTATGGGGCTTGATAAAATCAATGACGGGTTCGATTTGATGCGCCAAGGCAAAAGCATCCGCGGCGTCGTGAAATACTAAGAGGCATATGATGCAAACTATTTCTGAAACCCGCGCCCACGATGGCGTGCAAGGGGTCTATTCCCATGCCTCTTCGGCCTGCAACTGCGAAATGACCTTTGCGGTTTTCCTGCCACCACAGGCAAAAACAAAAACATGTCCAGTGCTTTGGTACTTGTCAGGCCTAACCTGTACCCATGAAAATGTGATGGATAAGGGCGAATATCGACAAACGGCGGCTGAGAAGGGGATCATTATTGTGTGCCCTGATACGTCGCCCCGTGGCGACGATGTGCCTGATGAACCTGACAATTGGCAGTTCGGCAAAAGTGCAGGCTTTTACCTAAATGCGACTGAAGAACCGTTCAAAAAACATTTCAATATGTACACCTATTTGGTCGATGAACTCCCCAAATTGATCGGTGAAAAGTTTAACGCTGATATGTCGCGCCAATCAATTATGGGGCATTCCATGGGCGGCCATGGCGCTCTAACAATCGCGCTGAAAAATCCAAATCAATTCAAAAGTTGCTCGGCGTTTGCACCGATTTGCCGCCCGTCTGAAGCAAGCTGGTCAAAACCTGCATTTGAGAAATATCTCGGGAACGACAAAACATCTTGGCGGCAATATGATGCTTGCGACTTAGTCGCTGACGGAGCGCATTTCTCACCGATTTTGGTTGATCAAGGCGACGTTGATGAGTGGAAAGATGAGGGCTGTCGGCCAAACGCTCTGGTCGAGGCAGTGGACGGAACCGACATTGACCTCACCATGCGGATACAACAGGGGTACGACCATTATTATCCGTTTGTTTCATCCTTCATGTACAAGCACATCGCTTGGCATGCTGAGCATTTGAAGTAACATGAGAAAACCACGCATCGCCGTCCTGTTGGACGAAAATACCAGTGCTGGCGGCGATCAGTATTCCATGGGCAAAGGCTATTTTCGCTCAGTTGTTGCGGCTGGTGGATTGCCATTCGGGTTGCCATACGAATTTGAAATCTTAGATGAGATCATTGCCATGTCGGATGGATTGCTTTGCCCTGGCGGTCGGTTCGCCTATCCCGATGACTTCTATATAGGTGACCTAAAGTCCAATTCGCCGACCGCCGATCGTTTGGCGATTGAGACTGCATTGATCAAAGGTTTTCTTTCCGACGACAAACCGGTATTGGGCATCTGCGCTGGTATGCAGCTTTTGGCCTGCTTGCACGGCGCGAAAATGACCCCGGACCTGCGGGCAACAATTGATGGCGCTGACCCACACGATGAGGTTGGACGCAGCCACAATGTGATGATTTTGGCAAACACATTGTTGCATAAAATCGTTGGCGTAGATGAGATGGAAGTGAACACGTTTCATCGAGAAGCACTTGTCGAACTGTCAGATCAAATAGTCATGGGCGCAACATCTCCCGATGGGATTGTTGAGGCGATTGAATTACCCGCCTATAAGTTTGCGCTCGGCCTTCAGTGGCATCCGGAAAAATTCGCGGATACGGACCAACCAGGCAACAAGATATTTTCGGCGTTCGTCAATGCGTGTCGGTAATCACAAATTTGCGCTGGGCTGGCAATTCACCAAATTTGCTATATAACGCCGCCAAATGGTCTCTTAGATATTGATGAGCTGAACGTGAACACAGAAACACGCGCATTTTCCGTTGCACCGATGATGGATTGGGTAAGTGGGCAGAATAAGTAATAAAAAACAATTATTTAGCACTAACGAAGACTCTTGTTGTTCTAATTGTTGTTCTGTGTCGGGGCTTTAAACAAAAATCTATTAGAGCTTGTTTGACGTAAAATGTAATTACGACTTAAGAGTAGAAGCAGCAGCCGTGCAATTTATAGAACTATTTTAATAGGTTTTTTTGATGTTTTATCGTGCTTCCAGAGCGTTCGCAGTTTTTCTTTACTGTTCTTTTTGTTGTTGTAGCGTTGTCTTTTCCCAAACCGAAGAGGCTTATGATACAGAAATAGACAGCGCGATCAGGGGGCTAACCGCAGTTTGGCAAACTGAAGTTGCTGAGGCGGTTGAACTTGCATGGTCACATGAGGTACGTGAATGCGTGGTGGCTGCGCAGATTGTCTTTACGGAAGATCGTGCTCTAACCGCACGATATGACGATGGCAAAATAGTGTTCTCTCGTCGATTTATTGAGTTTGTAGGTCAAGCAACGACTTTTACGTTCTTCACGATGTTTGGGGCTATTCCAGAAGGCCGATTGCCAAGAGTACTGGAACAACATGACAATGTGCTCCAAAAACGCGGTGCGGAGTACAGCGCATATCTACGGGGCGATGCGCAAAAACCTCCATTGTTTTTGGACGATAGCCATCTCAGGCCGTTTCAGATGGCCTTAGGCCAATCATTTAAGAAATTTCCACCTGATCAAATAAGGCATGCTGCCGACATGCTAAATGGTGCTGTGATAATATTTGTCTTGTTTCACGAGGCAGGTCATCATGTTTACAGAAATTGCGCAGATAAGATCGCAATAAATGACGATCTTTCAGAGGAAGAGTGGGCAGATGACTTTTCATGGAAAACCTTCCAAAAGTCCAATTATCCGCCGATGTTAACAATTGATGCTCTGCGCGTCATTCATGCCTATAATGCGTCGGACAGTGTTTCTGTTCGCGGAAGTTTGAAATGCAGGCTCAGCACCGCGGTTAACAGGCTCGAATATCCGGATCCAGACATTTTTATGTTGCGAAAATCTCATCGAAAAAATGCCCAATTGCTATCGGATAATCTCGCGGGGCTTATTCAGCTCTTTCAAGACAGGTATACTGCCGTCGATTGCTGATATTGTATTGATATTGGGTTACACGGATCGCTCGTTTTAACTTTGATGGTCTGGAGAAAATTCAGATATGAGAAATGTACTATCTGGAAACTTATGGTTGCTAGTTCTTGGCTTGGTTGTTGGTGTGTTTTCACTCACAATGTTTCAACAGGAAACTCTATTTGTTGCCAAGCCGCGCATCGAAAATAAGGTAGTAGACATTGTATTCTGCCGCGGCTGTTTCAGTGGTCCCCAAAAATTGAAAGTGACAACGGTGGTTGTTGTGCCAGAGAAAGTTGAGGTTGGAGTGGCTTTCCTTTTGGAAGCGAGATTTGAAATAACGGGAACTTCAAATGAGGAAACGAAATCACAAATCTTCAGAAATCTAGGCGCAGATCTACATCTTGCAGGCGCAAATATTACGCCGATAGGTTCGCACCCCATTGATGTCGACGCCGAAATACAATGGTCAGTGGAGCTAGAAAATTCTGGGGAACATAAAGGTTTTGTTGCGCTCGGTGAAATTCAATCTGGAAAGAAATCTGAGTTCGAATTTTTATCGGAAGAGCGAAAAATTGCAATCATCGCGACTGTCGGCGAGACCAGTTTCGCAGGGTTTCTTTGGGCCGGGGGGATGTTTGTTGGGTTTCTGGCTTGGCTCTTTGGTTTGATTAGGTTTTACTGGGATTTTCAAGATCGAAGTAAAAAGGCCAGAAGTATCTCAAAGTAAGGAGTTTTCGAAGATGAATGCACCAGATTGGATCGTTTGTTGTATGCATTGATACCTGTGTCCAATTAAATTAATCGGCCGAAAAAAAATGATACTGAGCGCAGTATATTGATAGCTGCCGCCAGTATGGTTGCTAGGGATATTAGCTGCCAAAACTATTGCAAAAGGTAGATTTTTCAATGCTAGCGGACCAACTTGCACGGCTTGCTCGGGAGTACAAGCACCAGCGAACTAGATCTTTCAGTGGTTCCGAATTTGGCGAATGGGTGCGACGGGATCTTGCTGAAACTGCAAAAAGCTTTCTGGAAGAATACTCAATTGCTCTAAAGGTCAAATCCAGTGTTGGGCAAGGTGTCTGGGCAAAAGTTCCATGGTTGGCATTTTTCGATCCGCTCGTGACGGAAAGTGCTACTCAAGGTTATTATGTTGTTTTTCTAATTAACCCCAAACGGCAGACACTTACCCTTTCAATGAACCAAGGAACGACGGCGATATACGCTGAATATGGTTCCTTGCGGGGTCGTGATGTCTTGAAGCGAAGAGCTCGAGATATGGCTGATCGTGTTTCTGAATTTGCAAAGGAGTTTAGTGCGGAGCCCATTAATTTGGGGTCTGCAAGTGGCCTTCCTGGTGGTTATGAGGCGGGGCACTCGTTCGGCAGGACCTACGCAGTTGGCCAAATTTCCGAGGAAATCATCAACAACGACCTGCACAAAATGCTTAGGGCTTACGATGCGTTAGTCCACCGTGGTGGCACCACACCAAGCGAGGTAATGCAAGAGGTTGCGGGTGGCCGTGATATTGATGAAACTCGACGCTATTTACTGGCGCGAAGAATTGAACGTTCTCCGAGGGTGCGAAAAGAAGTGTTGAATGTAAAACCAGCGATTTGTGAGAGCTGTGGTCTGGATCCAGCGCGAGATTATGGTTTTGAGGGACAAATAAATGAAACCCCACTCGACGTTCATCATTCGGCTCCGTTGCAAAGTCTTGCTGAAGGTGAAACTCGTCGTTATCGAGTCCCGGATGATTTTATGGTACTTTGCCCGACATGCCATCGCATGATCCACAAAATTGACTCGCCGTCTGATTTATCACAACTGCGAGCCAAGCTGCGGTTCAAGATTTCACCGTTAGATTCCTGATAGCCTGTTGACACTGCGAGCGTGGCAATGGTTGACGTTTGTAGTTTGAATTTTCTTACCTTTCCTTCGTCATACGTAATTGAAGATTTCATATGTCGCCACGAAACCTCGGTCGCGCTTTACCTGCATTTGGGCTCACTTTGGTCGTCCCAAATTGCTCGCGCAATTCTCGACTTGACAGCCTTGTTGATCACGTAAAGCTCATCTTCTTTCTTTGGGTAGTGAACTACATTGCCATCATAGTCCGTGAACCCAACCTCGGTGAGTGTTTTAATAGCCTCGCTCATGATTTCTGCTGCTTCCTCAAAACTGATATCATTGTCAGGTGAGAGGTCGCAAAGATGTGATACAAAAATCCAGTCATGTATTATGAATGCCGCGCCATAATACCATGCTGACAATTCCAGCTTGCCCTGCAGAAACTGTGGAACGCTACCGCCGTCGGTGTTCATGATGCCGGGCTTTATAAGCCTGCCCGCAGAAGTTCGGTATGAAAAATCTTCAGGTTGGTACACGAACAAAGGTGCTTTGGAGACAGGGTCGTAACCGTTCCAAGTAATTTTCGGTAGGCCGATAAACTCTCCTAGGTTCAATTCATCATACAGTCGGTTGCCAGCGCCAAATGTTAGAATTGACTCGTTACCATCATCCGACTCGGCAATTTCACGTGCAATTTCTTGCTCAATCTCGGATGCCAGTTCATCATCAAACATATCGTAAGCAAGTCTAATATAGTCGATGCCAGTTACGCTCTGCGCAAACACTGCACTCGGATTGTAGAGTGTATTTACAAGTATCAACGAAGAAAGGAGGAGTCTCAGTAGTTTCATTTCGGTACCTCAATAAACCAAAAGCACAATGTAAAGTAATTTTTTCATTTACATAATAGGGTGAACCGATAAGTTGGTAAACACTTTTTAAAACTACTTATGGTGCCAATATGAATAGGATTACCTCAGTGCTGATTTATGCATCGTTTGTAGTCTTTGCCGCTTTCCATACTTCAATCGTTTATGGACAATCTAATCTTTATGCTCCTAATGACGTGGAAGACATTCTGTCATCAACTTTTTGGGCAACACCATCTGACTGCATTGACTATTCGTTGCCGGGTAATTCTAGTCTTGAAGTATTTGAAAATATTGTTCCTTCATACGTCCTAAACCCGTCACCCAGCTCGATATTCTTCGACACACCTGAGTATCTCAGCAAAAATAACTTTGTCGAGAGTTTGGGTAGCCCAATGTTTGGAGGTGGCGGTATTAGCGGCAGTTTGATGGGATCAGGCGCCAATATAAATGCAGAGGTTTCAGGGTTTCCAAATGGCATGTCGGTGGACACGTTTGGATCTAATGGAAACTCTGTAGTTTCAGACTTCACGACACTCAAAAACTATAATGATTTAATTGGAGTTGGCATGGAAACCAGCTCAAGTATCGAACCTAAGGTAGACTATGATGCCATCCTGAATGCTCTTGGTGGCATTGAACATCTGAATGGTGGCAATATTGAAACGACAAAATGCGCTCATGTATCGAACCTTCAACCAGAAACTTGGACGCCGAATTTGTTGCCTCTCGACAACTGTGAAACTTGTATAACAACTGATCCGGGGACAGTCGTTGTTGGCATCAAGCAAGGCGCATATTCTGGAATTCCAGACGATGCTTCGTCGAGTATTGTTGCATATGCGGACGCTGCTGAAGGCCTTGCATGCAAGACCGCATTTTTTGATAGTGCTGAAGCTTGGACAGGGTACGCAGGCGCAAATAACGCACGAAAAAAAATGCTAGCCTATCTTAGACATTGCTTGGATGTCATTGACACGAGTACGCTGAACAAAAATGGGTATGAGCAGTTCTTTACGTCGACAGGTCTAAGGCCTGAATTCGACCGAGTGGTCGATAGTGCAGTGCGACCAATCTTCGAACAAGTAGTGCATTTCAATGTGGATGCGACCAGTCCTTGTCATGGGTTGTTAAATATAGTTGAACGAAAATTCATTCTCCACACAGCAAGGCACTGCATGATGGAGAATGAAGAACGAACAACTGCAAAATTCCCGACGGAACTTAATGTCACTACAATGACGGGCAAAGACCTAACTCTTGTCGAATGTCCATCAACAACTGAAAAAGTTCTACCAGTGCTAACTTCGCTAAATGACTATATTGAATTCGATATTTGTGAGGCAACCGATAAAGCGTCAAAAACTCCAGTAATCTCTCGTATGGTTGCAATTCCCATTGATCCGGTACCGCCGAAATGGCAGCAATTGCTTGTGGTTTTCAAAACAGTGTATCTTTCGGAGTTCTCACCGATCCTTGACCTGAACGAAAAAGCGATGCTTGGCAATGCTGGAGTGTTTGTACTCGACGACACGCCGACTTGCCGTGTTTTCGAAAAATCGGACGGCATTCTGTTTCACAATTGTCAAACTGACAAGGGTACAAGCGGGGCGCCCATTTTTACGATTCAAACCGGTGAGCACGGCCAGGTTTTTCTCAAGTTTGCGGCGGTGCATACAGGGTATACAGGGAAAATGAAAGACTACGACTATGCCAACGTTGAGTTCGTGCGAAACCGCGGCGTGCTTGTTGTATCGAGATGATTCTATACCAATACTCCGTTATGAAATGGTCTTGAAACCAAACTGTCAGTCATTGAGGAGTGCAAGGTGAACAAGCCTCCTACCGCAACGATCGGATCGGTGGTTGGACGGCGGCATATCTACTTGCAGGGCTATACTTTTTAACACTAGAAACGGTGCCATCAACGCGAATGGATAATTCTACCATTTAACGTTCTGAGTTTGCTAATTGGAAGGCCAATCCGCGTGACTGATTATCCCGACCATAAAGTCCTTGTATCTGCGGCGTTGTCCACACTTCTACCATGGTTCGACTTCACCCATACATTTGTTTGTATTCGCGTTGAGCAGCGGTGCGGCGGTTGTCGATATATTGAGCAAGGTCTTGTAAGTGAATGCCTTTGGCGCTTTTTTGGCTGTCTTCGATGCGGACGAGCTGCAAGGGGATTTGCCCGTCGCTGATTTTGCGGATGAATTTTGCAGGCGTTAGGTGCGGGAAGAAATCTTCGCAGACCTGTCGAACAGGGATGATTGGTGTGCCGTTATATCTGGCCATCAGAAGAAATGCGGTGTTCACGTTACTTTCCTTCTTTGCTGTTGCTTAGGCATGATCTGCCACCGGATGGGCCTGATGATATAGGTCCAGATATGTGTGGTACGCGTCTAGAGCTTGGATGATCAGTTCCTCACGCGGCACAATGGGGATGGTGTGGGGTAATGGGTCATGATCGATCAGGATGCCGGTTGGGTTGGCGACAACGTCGCGCAATTCTGTGGCTCGGGCGGTCATATCCGCTCGATGGAGTTTGCGGCCTGTGGTTAGGTCGATTGGCGCGAGCCCGACGGACAAGCAGAGTTGGTTGAGCATGGTGGTTTCGTGAGCCTCCACGCGACCGCCTGTCATTTGATCGACAAAGGCTTTGTATGGCCCTGTTACGTCACCTGTCCCGCATTCTGGTACGTCGTGCAGTAGTCCATAGATTTTCAGGTATGGTTCGACGATGGCTTCTGCCACGATCAACGAATGGTGCAATACGCTATATTCTCGTGTGAGGTTGCCCGCCCAACGGTTGATGAAGCTTAGTTGACGAAACGTTGGTTCCGGTAGAAACTGGCCGAAGATTGGCTGCGCCAAGCATAATTGGCCCACAACCATGTTGGCGATGAATTGGTTTGTCATGCCAAACTCCATAGAAAAATAGAATATTGCGTGCAGGTGAAGGTGTAGACGAGGGCGATGGCGGCCATTGCTGCTGCGCCTGCTGCCAGTTCGTCCAGCGGGAGGCCAAACATTAGTTTAAACCCGTTTGGCGTGCGCCACCAAAAATGTGGGCGAAGCGGTTGCCTGCAGCAAACAGGATGGCGGCGAAGTGTTTTTCAATCTGCTTTTTGGACAAAAGCGACTGACTGAGAATAAGTACCACGCCCTTTTCTGTTGGGCTTGTGTACCCTTCCAGAATGCGCCGACCATATTCAATCACATCACAATCAGCGATTGCCGCACCATCACATTGTTCAACGGCGGCTGGCGCTTCATCGTCCATATCCATGCCAGCATATGGCTTTTCAAAAGGGTCGAAGCTCAAAATCAGGTTGTTGTTCATTTTGCATCTCCGTGTTGGATGATGCGTATATAATGATTTTCATAATATAGATGTCAAGTAAAAATATATCGATTACCGTTATAAAGCTCGAAGAAGGCGCCCTTCTTAATGATTGAGCGTTATGGGCCTGCCGAGGCTGTTTCTTAGCTGGCGGTTTCGGCCCATTGCAGCGCTACCCAATTCTCCATTCCGCATTTACTTGTTGATGTGTTGTCACGAAGTAGGGCTCTGGCATTAATTTTCCAAATGACAGCATTGCGGAATTTTTTGTCCATGGGGCGATTTGTAGCCAACTTCTCAAGTAGGCGGAAACCGGACCTTCGCTGCGGGTGCGAATTTGAATGGCAGCACCAGCGAAAGCAGACATTGGCGAATAAACTGACCTGCTGTGAGAACCGTTTGGCGCGCTTGGCAGGTGTATCGGACACAGATTGGCTACAAGCGTCGCCCAGCAAGGTACGGCGGCAAACCCGCAGTGGTTCCGGCAACACTCTGGCTCGGAAGTTTGAAGTTGAAAGGCCAGAAATCATTTAGGTGACCAACATAACCTACACCAAAACTCACGAGGGCTGGTCATATTTGGCTGTTGTAATCGAACACTTCTCAAGGCGTGTTTTGGGCTGGTCGATGCAATCGATGCAACTAAGGGGAGGGAACCGCCAAAATGTATTATTCGCGGGTCATGATGCTGGTGAGCAAACTGGGTAATGCTTGCTTCCATCATTGAAACTTGTAAGTTGAACAAAAATTGAAACGCATGCTTATCTGACGTGTGCGCCCACAGCCAATGCAAATGGCCACAACCAGAAAGATATGGAACAGCTATCGCTGTGGAATTTTAGTAATTGAAACAATGCTTACAACTATGCAGCCACTTCTAAACATGTTCTGTTCCTGGAAAAGCAACGAACAATACCAACGAAAAATCGTAAGGAATTAGAGATCTAAATGCCCCAGACACCTTTTAAGAATCGCATACAGAGTGTTGAAGTTAATGGGCTTTTCAAGAGATTCGATCACAAAGTTTCTTTTAGTGATGGCGAAGGCTTGTCAATAGTCACTGCACCAAACGGATATGGGAAAACTGCAGTTTTAAGGGCAGTTGACGCCTTCTTTAGTAGGAAATTCAGTTTCTTTTGGAAAACACAGTTTAATGAAATCATTATTCGGTTTTCGGGTGGTCAATCTGTTTCGATCTACAAAGAATTTGGGACACTTTTTGAAGACGAAGACATGCAAAGTAGCGTCGTCTTTGTGAAGGGCCAAGGATTTGAGAACTCGAAAGATCCTTATTCACTAAGGCCCAAAATACCCAGATCTAGTTACAGATATTTAGAAAACAGTCTACCGGTAGATAGAATAGGTTCAGACAAATGGGTGGACTATGCGACCGACGAAGTTCTCAATACGACAGAGCTTGTCACTAGATATGTCGAACAGCTTCCTGACGAATTTGCCAACGGCATAGAAATGCCAACGTGGTTACAAGAAATCACCAGTCAATTTCATGTCAGTCTGGTTGAGACGCAACGCCTCTTATCTATCGAAGATAGCGATGATAGACATCCGTCACACCGCCGCCGCAAACTGCAACCGACTTCTGTCGTTGACAAAGACGCGTCAGACTTGGCCGACCGAATAAACCGGGTTCTCCAACAGTATGCAAATGAATCTCAAAAGCTCGACCAAACTTTTCCAAAGCGAATAATCGAAGGTCATGATGTTGACGCTATAAGCGAGAGTGAGATTCGCGACCGACTTCAATCGTTGTCAGCAACCAGACGGTCCTTAGTTGACGTCGGCATAATCGATGAAGCGGTATCTGAGCCTATACAACCCAGCGAAATTTTTGAGGAAGATAGCGTCCGAAGAATTTTAACGATCTACGCTGACGATACAGAGCGTAAGTTGTCAGTTTTTGCCGATATTTATGATCGAATTCGACTTTTCAAAGAAATCTTAGATGAGTATTTTTCTTTCAAGGAAGTCAGGATAAGTGGCGAAAACGGAATTACTATTGTCGACAAAGACACAGGTGAGCCAATACCCCTGTCGGACCTTTCCTCAGGAGAACAACACGAACTCGTTCTTGTGTACGAACTGCTATTTAAAATACCTGAAGGTTCCTTGATCCTTATTGATGAGCCTGAACTATCGCTCCATGTAGCATGGCAGAAGAGGTTTATCTCCGACCTCAACAAAATTCAAAAACTTCGGAATTTGACAGCGGTCATTGCAACGCACTCGCCCCAAATCATCAATGATAACTGGGACCTAGTACAAGAATTGACGAAATAGGTCCATGAGTAGTATCAAGAGTGAAATTTCAGGGTACACTGTTAGAAATGAAGTGCGACTACTTCGTGCCACCTCTGGGTGCAGTTTCTTACTTGTCGAAGGTTCGACCGACTCTCAGCTCCTATCTCGTTTTATTAGAAGTGATGATTGTTCAGTCATAGTTTGCCAAGGCAGAGAAAACCTTTTGAGCGCAATCACAATACTGGAGCGTGAGGGTTTTGAGGGGGTTGTCGGATTTGCAGACCGCGACTTTGCCGATATCGTTGGGTACCCTGAGTACGAAGGCAGCGTCGTATTTACGGATGAGAATGATCTAGAAACGCAAATGTTGTCTTCGGAAGCACTAACAAATTTACTCGATGAATTTGGAAGTGCCTCGAAAATTTCTGCTTGTTTAGACGAAGAAAAAACTAATGCCGCCTTGCTACTTGCCTCTTGGGCAGCTGCAGTCGGTGCACTTCGGGTGTCTTCAAAGCTCAATGAATGGGCCCTTGCTTTCTCCGATATGACATACAAATACACTTCGAATACATCACCTGAAATTTGCCCGACCAAGACAGCAACTCATGTCATTGGCCGATCCCAAAATGACGCTAATGTAACGCTTGACGCCGCAACAACTAAAGTCACCGAAATCTTAGCGACTTACACGGCCTGGGAAGTGGCTCACGGGCACGATTGTATAGCTGTTTTGGGCCGTGCGCTCAGAAGCACAATTGGGAACACCAACGAATTCAACAGTCAAAACGGTCATCGAACCTTGGAAAGAACTCTTCGCCTCGCGTACGGAATCGACATGTTCCGCGAAACCAACGCATACAAGCAATTGAAGTCTTGGGAAAATGCTACTGGACACGTCATTCTCGATTGAACACCTAAAACATGGAAGCGAAGGCAAACTAACGGGGATACACGCCCATTGCGTGACTATGAGTTAAGAAATTGATGTAGTGATTGCGTTGCCGCCATCTGACCAACCCAAATACTGCCCACTGGCCTCGAGGTCCGCTTTCGGAAAGCTGCACTGCAGCGTTGAAGTGGGCGACAGATGGCAGCTTTGGGCCGGGAGTGTCGATCGCCATCAAAAATCGAGTGTCGTAACTGGACTCAAAGCGGTTGCTTGCATCGGCCTGAAACAATAGTATTCAAATCGGCCGCGAGCGAGAAATGCCACGAAATTGCATAGTCGCAGTTACGGACATTTATGCTCTTTCCAGTATCGATCCCATCGCAATGCCCAACCGCGACGCACGATTTCGCAGTTTATATCCCCACTCTTGGGAGATACGCACCACGCTGCCGTTCTGTTGCCCTTGGCTCGGCCAACTGAGCGACATTGCATAGTCGGACCAACAATTAGAATGTGCCCGTGCTGGCTCATTCCTTTTGGTGCCCCCACTAGTTCGACTAATGCATCCCTTGAAGCTTTTGCGGTGGCTTGTGGGCAAGGGTGGTTCTTGGCGCAGGTCCCATCCATCTCTCGCGCTGCAACACCTGCAAGGCGTACACGCGGGCCTTCCTTGCACCAGATGGGGCCGTCTCCATCCCAAACATGAGTAGGGGTGCACTCGAAGAAATGACCAGCTTGTATGATTGGAACAAAGGCGAAAGCTAGTGAGTTAAGTGTGACAAAAAATGCCGAAATGGCAAAGATAAAGTATGGCTTGTAAAGTTTCAAAAGTGTCTCAGTTCATTTGTTATGGATATAATTGGTAGTTAGTCCTCTCGCATCAATGCATAAGCGACGCGGCCGATAATCCGGATTGTGTCTCCCATGTCGCCGTTGACCTCAATCGGCTGCTGGTGGCGGGGGTCGTCTGATTCAGGCAAAAGCCAAACTTGCCCGCTTTCGTCGCGATGTAGCGTCTTTACTGTGCATTCGTGAAGACCATCAGCGCGCAAGCGTTCCACGACGTAGCGTTTACCCGGCTCGATTTCTTCCTGCGTTTCGATAGCATTCGTTAAGACCAGAACAGTGCCCTCAGGATAGCGACGATTCATTGATGGGCCGCGCACCTCAGCGGCGGTCAGTGAGTATTTTGCATATCGCTCATCAGCCGGAACTGCCACCGTGTACTGGTCGTCTTCTGGCAATTCGTTGGTTTCCGCCCAGGCACCCGCTTGGACGAATGCTTTGACCGTCACTGTTCTGGTTGGTAGTCGCTCGATAAGGAAGTCAACAGGGTCGCAATTGAAGATCTTCGCAAGTTCTTCCATGCGATCAACGTCGAGTTTGGTTTTGCCGTTTTCGAGATGGTTGTAGTTTGGCAAAGCGATGCCAAGTTGCTCGGCAGCTTGTTGTTGGGTTAATCCCGCGTTTTTGCGCATCTGTTTCAGAAATGTCTGCATTCCACTCATATAACGAATTCCGAAATATTGTAATATAATGGGGATCGTAATTTTTTCTTGACAAAAATATATCGATTTGCGTTATATATCGTATTATGAAACTCCGTGAGTGGCGACTAACGCAAAAACTCAGTCTGCATCGAATGGCCAGCCGACTTGGTCTCGCTAATCAAGTGACTTACCGTCGCTATGAAATTGGGGAGCATCGAGCGGATGCCCCGATAATTGAGAGAATTGTCGTAGTCACGGACGGTGTTGTTACCGCGCAAGATATGCACGAAACACGGTTGGTCTGGCTTCGGGCAAATAAGTTCAACGAAGGTGCTGAGATCGCTGGCGACGAGGTGCGCGCATGCACGCCTCACGTTTTATGACCTCCGAGAACTCGTTCCTTGTGTGTTGCCACTTGGACATCGCGGCGAGTTTTTTGCAAAGCCGGTTTTTTGATTTGGACCGTTGTGAGCGCAACGTAGCCAATGGCGGTGGAGCCGGGTTGGGTGGGTTGCCCCTTATCTCCCGTTCCTCCAAACCTGTTCGGTTCTGCCGCCAATCTCATTTCTTGTTCAGCTGCTGCAAGCGCTGCAAGGGCCAAATTCAATTGAGGTGTGGTGATTTGTTTCATGTGTCGAGCGTTACACGCTCGGGCAATACTGTCACACGGCAAGGGCAGGAGAATTGCGCGTGAGCCGGATGGTGAACAAGCCCATTCTTGAGCAATTATGCGCCGCCACGCGCCATCTGGTGCGCAGCAGTGGCGGGCAAGAGGCTGCGGCCAGCATTACCCGTGTGCGGCACCAAGCGC
Source organism: Maritalea sp. YIW29 (assembly GCF_057219265.1). Taxonomy (NCBI): domain Bacteria; kingdom Pseudomonadati; phylum Pseudomonadota; class Alphaproteobacteria; order Hyphomicrobiales; family Devosiaceae; genus Maritalea; species Maritalea sp. YIW29. The sequence continues at coordinate 1,407,163 of NZ_JBXVVF010000001.1, read as the reverse complement.
TGAGCGATTATGGCAACAAGGGCAAAGACCAGTTTATCCCCGTGGATGTGGCTAGTGATCTCATGTTGGACAGTGGTGACATTGCCCTGTTGCAGGCTATGGCGCGGATTGTTGGCTGCGAGGTGGTGCAATTGCCGCATATGCCGCAAGGGTTTGCTGAATTGCAGATGGCCATGGGCAGAACCAGCAAAGAGGTGGGTGAAGTATTCACTCGAATTGGTGAAAGCCTTGCGGATGGTACGTTTGACAAAGGCGAGCGCCGCGCCACCACTTTCGAGATCAATGAGGCGATTGGTGCACTTGTGGTGCTGCGTCAGGTTGTGGGTGAAGGTGAATGAGCCTGATGCAAAAGCCACCGTTGGTTTGGAAACACATGCAATTAGAAACGAAACTGGCAGCAATAAGGCTGGGATTGCGTGAGGGGTTGAGCGGGCAGCAGATTGGCCAGCGGTACTTTGCATCTCGTGCTGCCATTACCGCGTGTGCCAACCGCAATGGCATTAGCCTGAAGAAAAGTCAGTTGGCAGCCCATGTTGATTTGGCGCAGGCAAAGGCGACGACAATCAAAAGACTGTCTGGCGCACAGGATGTGGGTTGGCAGCATAAGTTACGGTTCCGATTGGACACAGACAAGCAAAAAGCTGCGGCTGAACGCATGGAAATGCAGGGGCTCGTTTCAGCATTTCAGGCGCCTAAATGCGATCCCAAATCGAGGATCCGGTTGGTCGACTTGAATGAAACACAATGCCGTTGGCCATATGAGGATGAGCAGGGCACATTTTTTTGTGCAGTGGACTGTATAGATGGGTCTAGCTACTGCGCCGAACATCACAATAGAGCATATTCGGGGGTGGCAGGATGAGGACTGAGCCCTATTTGCGCATGGTCAGATCTAATTGTCGGCAGGTGCTTGGCAAAGTGGTGTTGGAGCCAAGTGGCGACCACCGGATCAAGTTACATTTAGATGGGGCGCCATTCGAAATGGACATGACGCCAAACGAGGCTCGCCGCGCCATCAAATTGCTGGAACGTGGCATTGCAGAGATCACTTTTGAAGATGGGCGACCAACTGAACGCCTTTATCGGGCGGTACGGGGGATCGAGTGATGCGAACACATTCAGTCAGGTCGCTTCCAGAAAATGGCGATTACGATGCCAATGCTGACCAAAAAGCCAAGCAAAACAGCTATTTCGTCTGGGGCCATAGTGAGGTCAACCACCCGCTACGGTTGAGGTGCAATTCACTGTGTAAATCCATAGCTTTTCGCCACGCGGGCAATTTGGGTGCAATGGGCGATTTTGGAAGAGGCGGTGAGATCTTTGAGTTGGTACTCCGATCCTGTTGTCATCAGTTGCAACTGCGAAGCGAAAGACATGTCACTTGCGGGCACTTTTTCTTCGATGAAAGATGCTATTGCCTCGTGGTTGTAACTCAGCTCGCAAATGGTTTCAGAAGCAAGAATATTGCCCAGATTTTGACTGAGTTGCATCATTTCAAAGTCATCTGCAAAAGCTTGCGAGATTGGAAGTGCAAGTGCGAAAGCAACAATAATGGGCTTCATATTCAATATCCTCAAAAAACATTAGTAAAAAAACAAAGTGTCGATTGGGAGAGGGCGGAAGTCAATACGAGGCAGCAGGCAACGTCTGTTTTTTGGGGCGATTTTGTAAGCCGAACTGGGTTTTTGACGGCAAGTGTTGGGTCGTGCGTACTCACAACATATCGCACGACCCAATTACCGGCTCACCAATTGGGAGCGCAGCTACTCGGTCCGCCGCATTTTGGGCTTAAGGGTAATTCCAAAGGCAATAACCAAAGTATGGCGCGATTGTGCCACGCGTTTGTTGATGGGTGGTTAAAGCAGAGGGTCAATTTTGATGCTGTTGAGGTGCCTATATGAACCTGACGCACCTCAAACACGAAGCGCAAAATACAAGCTGCATTGATTGGGCAGCGCGTCAAGGTTGGCCAATCAGCCAGCGGGGCAACGATCGATCTGGCCCATGCCCTAAGTGCGGGGGCAAAGACCGGTTTAGTATAAGTCTAACCAAGAATGTGTGGCTGTGTCGTGGTTGCCGCCCTGAAGGTGGGGATGTGATTGCCCTTGTGATGCATATGGAAGGTTTGGATTTTAAATATGCACTTGAGCGCATCACGGGCCGCAAGGCGGCTGAGCCGGTTGATCCCACCCGTGCGGCCGAGCTGCAAAAACAGGCCGAAGAACGCCGCCGCAAGCAGGAACAATTTGCCGAACGCGAGCGACAAAAAGCAGTGAGGGCAGCAAAGTCGATTATTAGAACTGCATGCCCACCAAGGCCTGATGGTGCCGTGGAAACCTATCTACGCAAACGCGGATTGGGCAAGCTGGCCGATGGCATTGGTGCGGGGCGGTTTAAAATTCGCCTAGGTGAAATTGAGAAGTTTGAACGGCGATGCCAGGTTAGGAACGGTCAGAAGGCCAAGTGGGAAGTGATCGACACTTGTCCGGCTATGGTGGGTGCGGTGATGTTGCCTGATGGTTCGTTGGGCGCGGTGCATATGACCTATCTTGATATCAATGCGCCAAAGGGCAAACGGCAAATTGATGACCCAAATACTGGTGAGCCCATGCCCATGAAGGTCGTGCGTGGATCTGCAAGGGCGGGTGCCATTTTGCTTTACACTCCCAAAAAACCAACGCGGTTGGTGATGGGGGAAGGCATTGAAACAACGCTGACTGCGTTGCAAGAAGCCTATGCGCGCAACACGGCCTATTGGTCGGGTGTTAGCCTTTCCAACATGGCTGGGCCAACTGGCACAGATGCTGAAGGAACACGCCGCCATGACATTCCTGATTTAGAAGCTGAAGCATTTGTGCCGCCCGTGTGGTGCAAAGAATTCGTGATTTTGCGTGATGCGGACAGCGACAGCGCGAAAACCGAGAGACAGTTGGTGCGGTGTGGACGCCGGGCCATGGCGCTTAGGCCGGGGCTGGTGGCAAGCATTGCCGATGCGGCTGCAGGCAAAGACTTTAACGACATGTTGGTGGAGGGCAATGAATGAGCAATCAAATTCAGGACGCGATTGATGGCGCGCGACCGATTAGCCCGCTTGAGCCGCCTAATATTGCCGAAAACCACTTCGACGAAGAACAGGTCGAGGTGGGGGATTTTTCCATTGAGGACATGAATGAAGAATGGGCTTTGGTGTTGCTTGGCTCCAAAGCGGTGATGGTGCATGAGCAGCCTAGCGCCCACGAGATTGAAGATCGGTTGCAAATCCGCACAGTCGAAGCGTTCAACCGCTGGTATGACAATCGGTTTGTTTTTTATGCGGGGGCGGACGGGAAGCGAAAGCCAATGACATGGGCGAAGGCGTGGATCCACGCCGAGCATCGTCGGCAATATCGCGGCATGGAGTTTTTGCCAAACCCCGATGGGCTTGGTGGTTCGCCCGGATACCTCAATTTGTGGCAAGGATTTTCCTGCGAGGCTGTGCCAAAAAAGAATGGCTATGCGATTTTTGAGGATCATCTGTTGAACAATGTTTGTGCAGCCGACAAAGCCTTGCGGGATTGGGTGTTTGGCTGGTTTGCTCACATGGTGCAGCGGCCAAGGGAACGCACGGGCACGGCGTTAGTGTTTCGTGGGCGAATGGGCGCAGGTAAGTCCACCGTGGGTGAAGTGATGGGTGAACTGATCGCTAGCCATTTCTACCAGGTTGATGATCCGCGTTATATCACCGGAAATTTCAACGCTCACATGGCAAAGTGTTTGCTGTTGATGGCTGAAGAGGCTGTTTGGGCGGGGGATAAGAATGCCGAGGGACGCTTGAAAGGCATGATCACCTCAAAGCATCAGATGATCGAAGCCAAGGGCGTTGATCCGATCAGGATGAAAAACTTAGTCCGGTTGGTGATGACTTCAAACGAAGATTGGGTGGTGCCAGCCGGTAAAGATGAACGGCGTTTTTGTGTGTTGGACGTTGGTGATGCAGCGATGCAAAATCACGCCTATTTTGCTGAAATGCATGCTGAACTGGACAATGGGGGGCGTGAGGCGTTGCTTTATGATCTGCAGCACTTTGATCTCAGCACTATTGATTTCTGGACGATTCCAAAAACAACAGCTTTACTCGAACAAAAGATACAATCGCTGGATAGTGCGGAGGCGTGGTGGTTCACCCATCTATCAAACAGCGAGACTTTGTCTGGCTCGGGAGAATGGGAACAGGTCGTGAAATGCAGCGCTATTTATGACGACTACATCAAACTATCAGACCTTGTGGGCATTAAACGTCGATCATATGAAAGCACGGTGGGCAAGGCGCTTCAAAGACTTGTGCCCAATCTCAAACGACGGCGCGTTGTGCCGCCAAATGGCGACCAATATACCCAACGGGCATGGTGTTATCAGTTTCCCTCTTTAGAGGAATGCCGGGCTTCGTTTGCTGAAGCGGTGAATCAAGAGGTGATTTGGCCACAGAGTGGGGCAAGTAATTGATCAACGAGCCGCATAAACCATGGCGAAGGCAAACAGGTCGCGATGGGGTGAAGCTGGATTGTAGGACGTTTTGTGTGGCAGCAATTGCCCATTCAAAAGCGTTCGAAGGTTAAAAAATTCGTCCAGACCTGTTTTTAGGCACGGAAATGTCCAACCAGTCCTATTAAAAGTCGTTCAATAGGACACGAAAAACACAATGAATTCAAAGTGGAGTCCTATGTGTCCTATGTGTCCTATGTTTTTTGGTGCCCCGTGCGCGTGAGAGCTGATGTTTTCTCTTACAATTTCAAATTTAGGTAGGACCAATAGGACACATAGGACAAACCCATGGTGAGCGGGCGTTTCCAGCGTCCAACGTATTGAGTGGCAATAGGACACATAGGACAGCGGCAAATGAGCAAGAAAATTATCGATATTGAAAAACTGGTGCATTGGGCATTGGCTGATCAACAGGTAGGTCGAGCTGCTGCCGGGAATGATCTTGGCATTTTGGACTTTGCATCTGGACAGGGCGCAATTGGGCAAGTGCAAGAGTATGGTCAAATGATCCAAGATGGGGTTGTTGAACGTTTAATCGCCAGCAACTGCCATATGGATGCATTTAGCACATATGATGCGATGTTAGCGCTGCCAAGACAGGCGTCGGCTTTGGTGTTGGGCTGTGGTGCTTTGGGCAACCGGCCTGATTGGTGTCCGGAGGGAGCGGGCAAGCGGGTGGCGCGGATTGGTCGAGCTGGGCGTCCGGCGACAATCAAACTGTTAGATGGGTCCAAGCAGGTTATCTATGACTGGGATGGCCTACCGCCATACCATGTGCAGCGGGCAAGGGCGCAATATGTGGTTTGGTGGGAAGGGTTGGATGCATTGGCGGCATATCTGCAAAATAATTTGGAGGATCATATCCCGCACTCACCAAGGGTTTCGCGCGAGCCGTGGTTGTTTGACGTCAAAAAAGTTGGTTGAGGGCTATTGACGATTCATAAAGTTTGATTGATTCATTGCATAACTTAAAAGGTCTTAAAAGAGGCGCTCACGACTTAAGAGTCGGGGAGCGCCTTTTTCGTGGGTCGTTACGAAATCTGTAAATTTGCTGCTTCTGGAGATCCTCCAATGTTCTTGGAATTGACTGCTAAGGACATCTCAGACCTAAAGCGTTTCGAGAACATGCTGGCGGTGCTTGGCTCGCATAAAGTAGATTTGGTTGAAGTCCGCGCCCTTCGGCATACGGGTGACAAGGCGCTGACAGCCGTTGTTCAATTGCTCGCTGGTCGTTTGGGTATGGCCCAAAAAAACATAAGACGCATTCTTGGTAAGCCATACTATCCCTCATTTGCGGACAAACGATACATCATCAGGGCTAGTGGCAGTGATGTGCCGCTGCGCATGTTTGATGCAAGGGAGACGCGCAAAGGCGTATCAGCCGCACCTTTCGGGGAGCGCAAGGTATTTGCTGGCAGCTTCATCAAGGGCGGACGGTTCCCCGCTCGTAAAGACTTGAGCATGGGTGGTAACGTGTTCGAGCGTACAGGCTCGGCGCGGTTGGGTATCGCCAAGGTGAAGTCCGGCGTTGTCTTGCCAGTCGAGATGATGAAGCACGAGACGACCGAAGTGTTCGACGGTGTGGTCGACAAAGTGTTGCCCGCACGAACTATTCACGAGATCAACCGCATATCAGGCGGCATGTTCTCTTGAACCGATTAGGGACCGTATAAATGCCCCTTTGCCACACGGGGGTCTTGCCGCCCGTAGTTTAGCCAGTCTGACGCATTTTTAGGAGCCTTAAAAGCCAGCTTAAAAGGAGGCTTAAAAGCTGGTGATTTAGTGCGCGATCATGGATCAAACGACGATGAGTAAATCCGCGTTTGCGTGGCACATCGGCGTTAGTGCTGCGCGTGTAATCCAATACATCAATGAGCGTACAATTGATGCGAGTGCCTTGGTCGGTGAAGGCCGAACTGCAAAAATAAACGTGCCGGTCGCTGAGCGGTTGGCTGCTGAAAGGCGTGACCCAACCCAAACGATTGCGAACGGGACATCAGATGTTGAGGACAGGCATGACTATTTGGTCAAATCTATTGACCGGATAAGCGGTGCAAAAAAAGTGGAAAAATGTAGGCTTTTTTCGATCAATTATCATTATCCACAAAGGAGCTGCAATCTGCGATCGCCCGTTCTTCCTGAATCCGGCAGGCGATCAACGTTGCATCCAACATAAGTTGCCTGACCACAAGATCGTCATTTCCTAGTTCGTTGCCGATTTGATCAATATAGTTCGCAATTGCATCTTCCAGCATCTTTTCGCTCCTGCTTTATCTTACGATTGCTAGAATAGTGTGCAATTCGGGAGCGGGGATAACTTTGGAACATCAAATCAGCAGAGAGCTGGGCATATTTAGCTCGATGATTGGACGTCACTGGATCGGTGCCTAAGGTACTTTATTGCTAGGTCCACCGAATTTCGTGCCCCAAGCTTGTGCATAATGCGAGCACGGTGCACCTCTACGGTGCGTGGACTGATGCCTAGTTCTCGGGCAATGTGTTTGTTAGAAAGGCCCTCACAGATTTTCAATCCAACTTCATGCTCGCGATTAGTTATGTTTCTTGGACGATCAATGATTTGGGAATAGACCTCACCCCTGCTGTCGACAGTTATGGGGCTTACGACGCTTGGAGCAATCTCGCGACGCAGAATCTGCTTTCTGATGTTGTTTGGATTGTCGGAAAAAACAACGCATTCTCGCCGATTTGACTTGCGGAGAATGCGAATGCCAGGCTGTGCGAACACAAAAAATGCTTCCAAGAAACTAACGGCGCTCAATCCAATTCCCAATAACTCGACAACCTGATAATCTGAGTCATAGTTAGGCACCATTACGGCGTAGGCGTGCTCATATCGATTATACTCGGCAACGAACTGTGCGAATGAGTAGTGTTGGGTGATACTAAACGCGCTATCGGCCAATGCGTCGCTCAACTCCTGAAGAGCAACAATGTCGGATGAAATTACGTTAACACTAATTTTCATTATGTCCCCCCCCAAGGACCAGTTTGGAGGAGACGTGTAATCTCCTCCACTCTCAAGTCTATCCGTGCACTGCCATGCGATAGGTGTGGTTCGATTGACCTGAGAGAATTGAGCTAGTTCAACAATACGGTGTGTTCTGGGTCTGTGATGTCTGACGGGATGACAGGTTGACAGGGGCGCTGGACAAGTAAGCTGCCATTTATGCCAAACTTACTTCTTGCTGTGTTAAGCGCACCCTTGCTAACTTCAATCCAACCCGCCACTGTGGGCTTGCCTTCGATCATCCTTGGCATCCCGAGCGGAGAGGCATTCCAGCCAAGTGACGTGAGTATTTCAAGCATGTAAATTGTGGAAACAAAACTTAGATATGTGTATCCCTGCAGGATCGCAAACTCCATCATACCGCAATAAATTTGTGCTGATATTTCGCCCCGCTTCGTGCTGCCACTTGACTGTGGCCAGACATAGAACCGCGTCCAATCAGCGCCATTCTGTGGCGTGTCCGGAAACGGTCGCTCCAAGAGATTTGGGAAGACGTCAACCGTAAGGTTTGCGCCAGTAAGGCTGTTTAGGCGAGATCCTCCGACGACATTTCCATTTTCGAGTACAAGCAGATGGGTAGCATTTTGATCATCAAATTGATCGATGTCGCGTTTGTCTGGTCTTTGTATTTCTCGCCAGTTTTGCCGCTCGGCAAAAACTTTATGTCGAAGGCTAAAATTTTGTTCGAGTTCAAGCTTGTAGCGCTGCTTAACTGAATCTGTGATTATGTGAACAACCATGTTTTCCTCCTTTCCGTGATATCGAAAAGGAGATCAAAAAAATCGTGACGCAGATACTCGTAAAACTTACAGGGTCACTTGCTTGGATTTTATTGCTTCGACGACGGTTTGAATTCGGTTGCCAGAGCCCAGCTTTTCACTTGCGCTTGCAAAGTGAAACTCAACTGTTCTTGGTGAAATCGACAGGATTTCTCCGATTTGATCTGAAGTCTTTCCAAGAATTGTCCACTGTATGACCTCTTTTTGGCGACATGTAAGCAATGCGGATGAAGTGTTTTGCGGATTTTCTTTTAGGAACCTCAGCCGACCGTGAGCAAAGAATGAAAGCATATGGAGCAGTGTTCGTTCGCTCTCCGCAATATTGCTTCGGTCACCAGACAGCGAAATGCAACCTTGGGTTCCGTTCTCCATATGAATTGGAATACAGAATCCGTTTAGCAAGCTGAATTCTTTCGCCTCATTCATTACGCGCATTTCATGTTTATTTATTGAGCTTTCCAGAGCTACTTCACTCCACAAAAACGGATTGTTCGTCGTGAAGCAATGCTTTGCAACTGGATCTTTGTGGACGTAGTCCTTAGAAACATAGCGGTCAAACCACTCAACTGGCCAACTCTCAAGCAGCACAAAAGGTGCTAAATTCAATCCGCTGTGTGGTAGTCCTGAAATGATGAAGTTTTCAAAACCAAAAGCGTTGTAGGTAGTCTTTAGCTCATCAAGGATTTCTTCGGTTACCGATGCGTGTTTGATGCGCTCGATTACTTCTAATATTTGATCAAAATTCATTTTCGAAAGTCCCATTAGTAAAGAACGGGTGCACAAAAAAAATAAAAAACCTATCGCAACGTTATTAGAACGTTGATCTTCAACCTTGTCAAAGAAAACACGTAGTCGGCGTGTTCGTTCTGTCGCTATAATCAGCCATTTGAGTGTGCTTAATGCACCGTTTTTTCAACTGTAAGAACGCTGAGATCATCGTCGAGTCGAATGCCGCGTGCTATTGCACCGTCGATGATTTCGCAAATCTTGACTGCTGTTTCGAGATCTTCATTTGAAAACCCCTTGATCTTCCGTCGCCAAATGGACCCACCTGTTAAGCCTCTGACTTTGCTGCAAGATTCTTGAAGTTTTTGATCAATCTTATGTGAAATCTCATTGTGAACACCAAGCAATTCAATTTGGCGTTCGCAAGAATACGTGAGCAGGAGTGTTTCAACCTTCTTTGCTATAATTTGCGGGTCAATCCCGAGAATTGCACCAGCCTGCGCCGTACTATATCCATACGCTAGAAGGCGCAATAGTTCACATTCGCTCAAACTCAACTTGGCGATTTCGTTTGAGTTGGCCACCGGTGCAAGTCCCTTGTTTTGTTGTCCGAGTTGATCGCCACAGATTCGCTGCGTAATGGAAGAAGTGTGGTTACCGCGTTTTGCAATGCACATTCGTCAACTGCAATCCGGAAAAGTACTTATGCCGAATTGGGCCTTGGCCGGAGCGTGTAAAATGAATGAGAGCTCTAGCTCTGTTCTCCTGCCTTTTGACCCCCGTTGCAACGCGAAAAGCCCATACGGCACTAGCTGGTTGGTTTGGACAGGCGTTCCAACCAGATCCAATTTGCGTATTTGTCGCCAGCTTGTTTGATGTGCGTGTATCTTTGCAAAGACGACCAAGACCGGTGTCCCGACACGGTGGCGACATGCGGAATTGTCATGCCGAGTTCAAAAAGCCGGGAGATGCCTTCGTGGCGCAAATCGTGAAAGCGAAGATCCTCGATGCCCAAGAGATGGCAAGCGCGCGTGAATGCTGCGCTAATTGATTTGCGATCATAAGGAAACACCTGACTTTCCAAGCGTGGCATTGCCTTTGCAATATTTAGTGCTGGTTCGGGCAAGTCGCACCAAACGTCATTGCCGATTTTGTCACCAGGATGCTTCATGTCTGAAATAAGTACCCGGCTTTGCTCTGAATCTAGGGCTTCCCAGGTTATTTGGGTAATTTCTTCTTGGCGGCGAGTGGAAAACAACGCAAAAGCGACGATGCGGTGCATTGGCATGCTTTTGGGCCTGAATGTGTGTTTTTTCTCGAATAGTTCCAGCAACTTGTTGAGTTCGTCTAGTGTCGGTCGGCGGTCACGGCCTCGGCTTTTGCCGGTTATGCCTAGTCGATTGCACACGACAAACGCATCTGTCATAGCCCGTTGATTGAGCTCCATGCCCCACGCAGGGCGGGCAAGTGCGAATATTGCACTAAGGTGGGAGAGGTAGTTTCCGACAGTGGAAGGCATTCGAGAGATTGCAAGTTCCTTAGCAAATGCTACTACGTCGTGGCTTTGGATGTCGCTGCACTTCATGTCCGCAATATCGTGTTCCAAAATTGTGTTCAGAACCTGGGCTTTTGTTCTGCCAATCTGTTTAACGCTTTCGCGTTGGTACCTTTGAATTGCATCCGACAGTTTTCGCCCACGGTTACGAAGTGCTGCAAAATTGTCTCCTGCAGCATCAATTTCATCCATACGATTCTTGAGCCAAGCATTTGCCGCACTCTTCTTATCGAAAGTTCGTGCTTCGCGGTGCTGCCATTTCCCGTTTCTTTTTATTGCGATCTGTGCGAGATAGGCGATTGAACCGTCTTTGCGTTTGCGCTCTTTTATGTGTGGCATATCGGAACAACATTCCAAGTTTGAGAACAACAAATGTTGTTCTAACAGCACAAAACGAGCAAAAACAAGCAAAAAAGAGAACAACAGAGACAAGATTTTAGATGCAAGATAAAGTGAAAAGTGTCAGAAAAACAATGACTTGCGACGTGAGGCGGTTTAGCGTTGCTCCCATGATGGATTGGACTGACCGACACTGCCGGTTTTTCCACCGCCATTTGTCGCGTCATGCGTTGCTGTTCACTGAAATGGTGACGAGCGCCGCGCTCATTCGCGGTGGGGCGGATTGGTTGCTCAACTACAATGATGATGTCGAACATCCAATCGCTGCGCAACTTGGTGGATCAGACCCGCAAGAATTGGCCTCTGCCACGGCATTATGCGCAAAGTTTGATTATGACGAGATCAACCTAAATGTGGGTTGCCCGTCTGATCGTGTTCAGTCAGGTCGTTTTGGCGCATGTTTGATGGCAGAACCGGAATTGGTGGCTGATTGCGTACGTGCCATGCGCGACGCAACCGACAGGCCAATCACAGTCAAATGCCGCATAGGTATTGATGATCAAGATAGCGAAACGGACCTCAAACATTTTGTTGACCACATGCTCGATGCAAAGGTCGACGCGCTTTATGTGCACGCACGTAAAGCCTGGCTGAAAGGCCTGTCGCCAAAAGAGAACCGCGAGGTTCCGCCTCTGGATTACGACCGTGTATATCGCTTGAAGAAACATGTCGGTGATTTGCCGCTTGTTATCAATGGTGGCATTGAATCGATTGAGCAGTGCAATTCACATATAGAACACGTTGACGGGGTGATGCTAGGGCGCGCGGCATATCACAATCCAGGTCTTCTACGCGCAGTAGACGCTCAGTTTTATGGTGATGATCAGGCGCCAATTTCACTTGAATCATTATGTGAAGTCATGATGAATTATGCTGAAATTCAAATGACTAAGGGCTCAAAGCTCAATCAGATCGTGCGCCATATGCTCGGCCTTGGATACGGCAAGCCCGGTGCCCGTCGATATAGGCAACTGCTGACGGTCGAGGCGGTTACGCCTGGTGCTTCGCCAGAACTCATTGCAGAAGCATTTGAAATTTTGCATCAGGGTGAAGTTTTGGCTCAAGCGAGTTAATCACGCAGTTCCAAGGCATCTTGGGAAACCGTATATGATGCCAGCGTTTCCAAAAAACTCATGCCAAGCAGGCTGGTTTCCAACACGCCTTGTTCTGCAACCAGTGCATTAATATTGCTGCGTTCAATGCTGCCAATTTTGATATTGTCGAGCCGTGCGAATGCTGCCTTGGCTTCGCCATTGGCGGTGCTGACAGGAACTGTATAGCGCAGTTTTTCAATATCTATTCCGGCACGGCGTGCATCATCGACGGTCAACACCACCGCCGTGGCACCGGTATCAAAGATGAATTTGACTTCGCCGCCGTTCACATCCCCAGCAACGAGAAATGATCCACCCATTGAACGTCGAAACCGAACGGCATCCCCATTTTCACTGACATAGGCGGTGCCCGGATTTAACTCGGAAAGGAACCTCGAGCCATATTGTTCGAGTTCTGTGCGAAAGCTGTAGCCAAAGATCACGAGCGCAAATATGCCGACCCACAAAATTGCACCAGAAAGCATCTCGTTCAGCCGAATACGACGGCCAAAGCTGCCCCCTGCCACCAAGACGAGCACCGCAATCAGCACAACCAATTGGCCGAACTGGTTTTGCTCCAAGCCAATCAATGTGCCGACATCCGCAGATATGAGGAAGGCAAGGGCAACTGAAACGATCAGGGCCATACCGATAAAAAGCATATCGTCTCCTTGGGCGCACAATGCGCGGTTAAAGCCCCATACCAAATATAAAGGAAGACAATATGGCAATTTCAAGTAGCAACTGCGCAGCACCGATTGTGTCGCCTGTCTGCCCACCGATCAAACGCAACAATAATTGTCGCCACAATACCAGTGCAAGAGCCGAAACAGCTAGCGCAATAATCCATCGTCCCAAGCCGACAAATGGCACCATAAGCAAAAATGAAACAGCAACGGAAAGTGCGATGCCAAGATAACAAGCGCTTGCGGGCAAAATGCCAGCGTTCGCAGATATGCCGTCGGCGCGCGCCGGGGGCAGCTGTTGGGCAATCCAGGTTGCTCCGGATCGGGCCAACACGGTGCTCGCGAGCCAAATGACAGCTCCCGCGACCGGTGCAACAGCAACCAATGTCCCAAGGCAAACCATGCGCAAGGCAAATGGTATGACAATGCCTAAAGTTCCATAGGTGCCGTGGCGGCTATCATGCATGATCTCGAGTTTGCGCTCGATGGTTTGCCCACCGAACAACCCATCCATACTGTCGGCAAATGCGTCCTCGGCCATAGCCCCGGTTACAATCGCTGAGAGTGCGACCGCGACTGCCGCGGCAAAAAGTGGTGAGGCACCAAAGACGGTCAGCATCAACAATATGAAGGCAGGGCCCACGCCAATAATCAGACTTGGAACCGCCAACGGCCGAACCATTGCAGCAAAATCAAATTCGCCATGATTTTGATTGCCGGTTGGCAAACGCGAATAAAACCGCAGACCCATAATTATCGCATTGATTATGCTGGTACGCTCGGGTGGCACATTGCCGCCACCGCCATTGTTATTTGTAGCGGGTCGGGAAGGCGTTTTTGCCGGCTGCGTTGAATTTGCAGGCTTCTTGGAATTTTCAAGCTTGGTCAATTGCAATTCCTTGTCAGTGGGGTATGAAGAACGCCCCGATTACATCATCCACGAGTCGATAGCATGACCACCAACGCACAAAAAAGTCCTTTTGCTGATTTTGAGGAACTATTGTCCTTATTGCCACACGGCAGCGAGCAAGCCGTTGAAGGGGTTCGCGCACGAGACGCGCAATTGACAAAGCCTGCAGGTTCGCTTGGCGAGTTGGAAAAAATGGTCGAGCATTTGGCACGTTGGCAGGAAAAAAGCGAACCGACATTGAACAATCCAATGGTCGCAATTTTTGCTGGAAATCATGGGGTTACAAAGCAGGGCGTTTCCGCTTTTCCACCAGAAGTTACAACGCAAATGGTTGCCAATTTCACCAATGGCGGCGCTGCAATCTCGCAGATTTGCGCGTTGAACGAACTTAACTTGCGGGTGTTTGAATTGGCGCTTGAATTGCCCACAGAGGACTTCACCCAAGCTGCCGCGATGGACGACAAAACATGCGCCGCGACCCTTGCGTATGGGATGGAGGCGATCGCTGGAAAACCTGATCTTCTTTGCATCGGCGAAATGGGCATTGGCAACACTACTTCCGCCGCCGCTATTTATGCCGCTCTGTTCGGTGGAACTGGCGCGGATTGGGTAGGGCGCGGCACTGGCGTAGATGACGACGGTCTGGAGCGCAAAGCATCTGCTGTTGATCAAGGCCTAGCGTTGCACGGCGAACACATAAAAACACCATTTGATGCATTGGCCCGTTTGGGCGGACGCGAGATTGCCGCTATGGCTGGGGCGATCATTGCTGCCCGCCACAATAAAATCCCGGTGATCGTTGACGGCTTTGTTGCCTCAGCAGCGGCTGCGACTGTTTACGCAGCGAACCCGATGGCGCTGGATCATTGTTTATTTGCGCACCAATCGGCAGAAGCTGCACACAGCGACGTGCTGCAAAAAATGGGTAAGAAACCCTTGTTCGATCTAGGCATGCGATTGGGTGAGGGATCTGGCGCTGCGCTGGCAGCTTCTATCGTGAAAACGGCGCTTCATGTTCACCAAAACATGGCGACATTTGAAGAAGCAGCAGTTGCTGGCCAAATGAACCAGTAAGACTTAGCCCTTGGCTGTTTTATAAATCTTGAGTTTTGGTTTTTCAACAACGGGAGCCATTGCATTCAACACACGTGATTTAGGGAAACTGGCAATAGCTTCGGTCCCAAAGCGGAGTTTTGAGAACAAGTCGAAACGACCCTGATGTAGTTCCATAATCTTTTGAACGATTGGAAGACCCAGACCTGCGCCTTGTTCGGCAGTCTTTGCAGCAAGTGAGCCTTGACCGAATGAGGACAACACCGTTGCAATTTCATTTTCGGGAATACCCGGTCCATTGTCGCGAACGGACATGATTTGTGTGCCGCCTTCACCTTCGCCAATTGTGAATATGATCCGGCCACTTTGCGGTGTAAATTTGATCGCGTTGGAAAGTAGGTTCAGGCAAACCTGACGAACAGCTCGTTCATCACCCCAGAGTTTGGGCATGTTTTCGTCAAATTCAGCGACAAGTTCAATGCTTTTCGCGCGAGACCGGATTTCCAACATGCGGCGGCAGTCTTCGCCGATATCGACTAGCGAAATGGCCTCTTCACTCAGATCATATTTGCCCGCTTCGATCCGTGAAAGATCGAGCAATTCATTAATTAGGTTCAATAAGTGTTCGCCAGACGCATGTATGTCACCGGAATAATCTTTGTATTGTGGGTTTTCCATGGGGCCGAGCAGTTCGGACTTCATCACTTCCGAAAATCCAATAATTGCATTCAATGGCGTACGCAATTCGTGGCTCATGGTCGCCAAGAACCGAGATTTTGCGATATTCGCTTGCTCAGCTTCACGACGTGCTTCGTCAGACATCAATTTGGCTTCTTCAAGCTCATAAATAAGTGAGTCTTTTTCTGCCCGATGTTCAATCGTTTTTAGTGCGGAGCGGTGCAGTGTTCTCGATAGGAAATTAAAGAACACGCCGCCGCCGATGGCCAACAACGCAAGCGCATAGCTCAACATACCACCCGCGAGAACAAGGGTCATGCCTACGGTCAAAACGGCGGGTGCTGAATTGGCTAAGGTCGCTGATGGGATTGCGCGGCTCGAAATTGCATTGGCGGCAATTCCCACCATCAACATAGCCCACTGTATCACCAGGATATCTTGGCTTGGCTCGGCCAATGCAAACAATGCAAGGCTTGCCCAAGCCAGTCCATAAATGGTCTCAACGACGATGAATGTCGTGGTGTGACGTCGAGCTTCAAACTCAACCTTCGGCGCGTTCAGGAACTGGCGGCAAGTCAAAACAACGCCGAAATGTGCGATGATTACCGAACTCGCCCAAATGCCCACCGCTAATGGCGGCACCCAAATAAGTGCAAGCATCGACAAAGCAAGCACAACAACTGGCATTGCGATTTTGCCGGAGTTTCGCGTGTTGGCATATTCGCTTAGCAGTTCGAAATCGTAAGAAGCTTTGGTGCCAGAGCTGGAAGTCAGTCGTTGACGCGCGTCACTGATCGTACGCTGGCGCGAACGCGGCATACTTGTATGTGTGGAAACTTCCAGATCTTGCTGTGAAGTTGTGGACATGAAACGCAATACTCACAAAAGTCCAGCGCTGAGCGCAATTTACTGTTATCAAATCACACTAACCAATGTTGGTTAACCACCAGTTACGGATCCGGTTTTCTTGGGCAAATTTCTCAAAATCTTCAACGCTGGTTTCAAACTGATAATCGCGGTCACCATGGGCGCAGCGCTTGTTTGGATGGTGGTTGCATTGGATCAGCAGGGAACAGTCGAAATCCAAGGCGTTGCGCGGGTTTCGGACGGTGACAGCTTGGTCATCAAAGGGCGTCGAATTCGGATTGAGGGCATTGATGCACCCGAGCTGGATCAAATCTGCCACCAAGATGAAACACCATGGCGATGTGGGGCGGACGCGAAGTCCGCATTGGTTCGACTGGTGAAAAACCAGAACTTGGTATGCACATCAAAGGGCGAAGATAAATATCGCAGAATGCTTGCAGTATGCCTGGTGGCTGACAAGGATATCGGCAAATGGATGGTGACGAACGGCTGGGCCGTCAGTTTTGGCGACTATGAATTCGATGAAGCGCTTGCTCGGCGCAATAGGGCTGGACTATGGCGTGGAGAATTCGAAAAGCCACAAGTTTGGAGAAACCGGGCAAGCTAAGTCAAATACAATCGCAAGAAATGAATTTGCGCGAAACATCGAAAATGTTGCGAATGTTTCTGTTCCGCGTTAGAGATATGCTGGTATTTGGTATAATTTCCCAATTTGGTGTGAAACATGTTAGACAAGATCGACCGCAAAATTCTTACCCTTTTACAAAAAGATTCAACGACCCCTGTCGCTGAAATCGGCAAAAAGGTGGGTTTGTCTACAACGCCGTGCTGGCGGCGCATTCAAAAAATGGAAGAAGATGGTGTTATCAAACGCCGTGTGGCCATATTGGACCCAGAAAAAGTCAATGCAGGGGTGACCGTTTTCGTTTCGGTGCGCACCAATCAACATCATGATGATTGGCTGAAGAAGTTTGCTTCGGTTGTGGAAGCGCATGATGAAGTGGTCGAGTTCTATCGGATGAGTGGCGATGTGGACTATGTTTTACGCGTTGTGGTGCCTGACATTGCGCATTACGATAGGTTCTACCAAAAACTGATCGCTGAAATGTCTATGAGCGATGTTAGTTCGTCGTTCGCCATGGAGCGTATAAAATACACTACAGCGTTGCCGTTGGAATTCGTTTCCGAAAAGTAAGGTTCGCGGGCCTTAAGCCCGCAAAAATGATTACCCGCCGGTCACCGACATATGCCGAGAAACATTGACCTGCGGTTTTTGCCGGTCAATTTCAAAGTCGTGTCCCTTCGGCTTTATGTCCATGGCATGGTCGAGCAGCTTGTCGATGGCGTCGATCCCTTCTTCGCGCAAGGGGTCGCGCAGGCTGACTTTGTGATCTTGGCCAAGACATAAATACAGATCGCCCGTCGCCGTCATGCGTACGCGATTGCAACTTTCACAAAAATTGTGGGTGAGGGGCGTTATCAATCCCAAGAGACCACCCGTTTCAGCGACACGCATATATCGCGCGGGACCACCCGTCTTTAATGGATCATCTGTCAGTGTAAACTTCTTGGATAGGTTTTGGCGCACTTGTGAAAGGGGCAAGTACTGGTCTGCCCGCTCAATGTCCACGGCACCCATGGGCATGGTTTCAATCAACGTTAGATCCATGCCTTTTTGGTGCGCCCACTCCATCATCGGTTCGATCTCATGATCATTCTCGCCTTTAAGTGCCACCATGTTGATCTTAACACGCAAGCCAGCTTCCAGAGCAGCGTCAATGCCATCCAAGACTTGGCTCAATCGTCCCCAGCGCGTGATCGCTGCAAATTTGGCAGCGTCACGGGTATCAAGAGACACATTGATCCGCTTGACGCCATAGCGAACCAACTCGGGCGCATAGCGACGTAATTGACTGCCATTTGTTGTGAGGGTTAACTCTTCCAGCCCATCGCCTAGAAATGCACCCAGCCGCTCAATCAAAGTCATGATATCGCGTCGCACGAGCGGTTCACCGCCCGTTAGTCGAAGCTTTTTTACGCCACGATCCACAAAGGCACGCGCCAGCTTTTCAATTTCTTCTAGGCTAAGAACCTGACTTTTGGGCAGAAAACTCATATTTTCCGCCATGCAATATGTGCACCGGAAATCGCATCTGTCGGTTACCGAGATACGTAAATATTCGACATGCCGACCAAAATTATCGATCAATGGCTTTGCTGGGGCGTGTGTATTTGTCATGAATTTAGCTTATGCAGCACGGACATTATTTGCAATCGCCCCATACAAAAAGACCGCCCAACTTTTGTCGGGCGGCCATCAAATTCAAGTGAGGATCAAGTGAACGCTCGGCGTTCACTCCTGACCTACAATTCTAGTGGCGGACGATCACGCGCGAACCAACTTTGGCGCGATTGTAAAGATCTACAATGTCACTGTTGGTCAAGCGGATACAACCTGAAGATACGGCTTGGCCAATTGTCCAGGGCTCAGCCGTGCCGTGTAGGCGGTAAATCGTGCTGCCGATGTAAAGTGCACGTGCGCCAAGTGGATTTTTTGGTCCGCCTGGCATGTAAGCCGGAAGCCCAGGAACACGTTTGCGCATTGCCGGTGGAGGTGTCCAACCTGGCCATTCCGCTTTGCGTGTAAGACGGTGTGTGCCAGACCAACGGAAACCGTCACGCCCAACGCCAACGCCATACTTCATCGCGCGACCATTGCCCAATACGAAATAGAGACGTCGTTCGGATGTCTCTACAATAATAGTGCCAGGCTTGAGTTTTGTTTCGTAAGCGACTTCTGTGCGTTTGATTTTTGAGCCACGGCGACCAGAAGACGCCTTAGGTGCGTCACTATCAACCCACTCATTTGTTGTGCCATCAAAATAGAAGTCAGCATATGCAGTATTGGGTGCAACAGCGGCGACTATCGCCACAAGCATTGCCGCAAATACGATCTTTAGTTTTTTCATTTCCCCGAAATCCTCAATTATCCCAAATACGGACAGAATAGCCGCCATCCCATATTCCATGATCAACCAGATATTCCAGATTTGCAATATTATGGTTAACACAACGTGTTCAACAACAGTTGATATCAGCTTTTATGTCAGATTCGATGACTTTATTTGCCTAAAACTACTGAATTGATCGCAAATTTTGCACAAAAGGCAGGTTTTGCACAATTTTCACAGAAGCAAGCATGGGCTGCGAGCTAAGTAGATTGGCCGCCAAAGCAGCCATGCGCGTCAGTTCTGGGGCAGGTTCTGCGACATACCATTGTGTTGATCAGCTCGGTAAAAGGGGAGCAGGTGGTCTTCATTGCGTCAGCGTTTCGAATTCAAATGTTACGGCGAGGAACATTATAGTCCAGACGCATCTTTTGGCCGCATTTCAGATGCAAAAACACTTTGAAAAGCCTTGCTGGACATTCCGAGGGGTTGCGCCACATGCACTATTCATTGATATGTGTGAAAAAACCTACTTGGCGAACCCAGATGGCGTGATAACACTGGATGGCAAGGCATAAGGGAAACAAATGACAATGATTAAAAGAATAACTTGTGTAATCTCTGCAGCAATGACTGCAATGGTTCTAACTTTTGCAGCGCAAGCGCAGGAGATTTCACCGGAACATTTGGCACTCGCAAAGAAATACGTGGAGTTGACGGATACCGGTGCGATTTTCCAGCGAACAGTTGTGCTCACGGCCCAAGAATCTGTTGATCACCTAGTTCAACAAAATCCTGAAATTGGGGAAGATATTTTGGCTGGTGCACGCGACGTGGCGAAAGAATATCTTGAGGGCAATAACTTGGTGCATGACAACTTTGCCCGAATTTATGCCGTTCATTACACGATGGAAGAATTGACCGAAATAATTGCTTTTTACGAAACAGAAGTCGGCAAAAAGGTCTTGGCAAGCAATATTGAGATCAACAAAAATCTTCAAACTGCTGCCCGTGTTGCAGAGCAGAACCTATCAACAGATTTCGCCGTTCGGCTGCGCGCTCACCTAAAAGAAAAAGGTTTTGACCTCTAGTTTTTCTAATGTCATCCCGAATTCGTGAAGCCCCGTATCTTGTATGCGGGGCTTTTTTGTGATCAACGAAATTCAATAATCAGTTTAACCGGAGAGTTTTTATGTCTCGACACTATGATTTGGTTGTGATTGGCGCAGGTTCGGGTGGCGTTCGCGCGGCAAGAATGGCTTCAACCTATGGCGCAAAAGTTGCGATCATCGAGGAGTACAGACTTGGCGGAACATGTGTCA
The DNA here is from genome assembly GCF_057219265.1 of Maritalea sp. YIW29. Lineage (NCBI taxonomy): Bacteria > Pseudomonadati > Pseudomonadota > Alphaproteobacteria > Hyphomicrobiales > Devosiaceae > Maritalea > Maritalea sp. YIW29. The sequence goes on along the minus strand of NZ_JBXVVF010000001.1, from coordinate 1,386,597 downwards.
TTCGAGGTTGTGTGCCCAAGAAACTTTTCGTTTTGGCAAGCCGATACCCTGAACAGTTCGAAGTTGCGCAAAGTTTTGGTTGGACATTTGGTGAGCCTGAATTCAATTGGTCCACGCTTTTGGCCAACAAAGACAAAGAAATTGATCGGCTTGAAGGTATTTATGGCAATATCCTTGGCGGTGCCAATGTTGAGATCATCAGAGATCGCGGCGTTGTAACTGGCGCCAATAGCGTCAAACTCGCAAAAGCACATGAAGAACTGACGGCTGACCGCATTCTGGTGGCGACGGGTGGTCGGCCCTTTGTGCCAAACATTCCCGGCTCCGAATTGGGTATAACGTCCAATGAAGCGTTTCATATCAAAGAGCTTCCGAAAAAGATCTTGGTGAATGGCGGCGGATATATCGCTGTTGAGTTCGCCGGGATTTTTGCAGGACTGGGTGTTGAAACAACATTACTTTATCGCGGGGACCAAATCCTTCGTGGATTTGATGAAGATGTGCGCGAAATTGTTGCCGAGCAAATGAAGGTACGTGGCGTCGACATCATGTTGAATGCCTCCATCGAGCGAATGGATCGCTGTGCTGACGGCAACATTGATGTGAGTTTTGATAACGGCGATGTGGTTGAATATGGGGAGGTCATGTTTGCAACCGGACGTGTTCCTAACATCGAGGGTCTTGGCTTAAACACCGCGGACGTGAAGTTAAACAAGTCCGGCGCAATCGATGTAGACGCTTTTTCTCAAACCAGCTGCCCATCAATCTACGCCGTTGGTGACGTCACAAATCGTGCTGCACTGACACCGGTGGCGATCCGTGAGGGTGCCGCATTTGTGGAAACGGTTTACAATGATACCCCGACAGCGGTTGATCACTCGATCATTCCAACTGCGGTATTTTCCGAACCTGAAATTGGCACAGTGGGTATGGCAGAGCACCAGGCGGCCAAGGCACACGCCAAGGTCAATGTTTATCTTTCAACATTCCGTCCAATGCAGAATACATTGACGACCCGGCCGGAGAAAATGCTATTTAAGCTCATCACGGATGGCGAAACTGATAAAGTTCTTGGCGTGCACATTGTGGGCCCATCTGCGGGCGAAATGATCCAAATGGTGGGCATTGCTGTTTCAATGGGTGCAACAAAAGCGGACTTTGACCGCACAATTGCCGTTCACCCAACAGCAGCGGAAGAGTTGGTGACACTCAAGGCACCCACTTATCAACTTGTTGACGGTAAGCGCACCAGTTAGCCTAAAACACGACCTATTGCTGACTTTATGCGAGCCTCAAATTTTTGAATTTGGGGCTCGTTTAATTTCTCAGCACTATATTGGGAAAGGAAAGTTAGCTTTGCTTTTGGTGCACAAACGCCAATCAACGCGACCTTTAGTACCCGCTTGACCGGACGGCGCAACAAAATCCAGTCGACCCACCAAGGTGAGCCCAGCGTCGTTATCGCAATTACATGCTTTAATTTTGTAAGCCTTGGCTGGATTGCCGACAGATCAGTTGCGTGATCAAAGGCTATACCCGGCGCCCAAGTGCGATCGAACCAACCCTTCAAAATCGCTGGAAATCCAAACCACCAAGTTGGGAATACGAGCACGAGAACTTCGGCATCTGCTAGTTCGCGCGTTTCGTCCGTTAGTTCAGAACGATCAAACAGCTTTTCATAATAACTTTCGCGTTCGGCATGGGTGAGGCGGGCATCAAATTCCTCATGATATAGTGACCGCTCAATTGGGCTGCCGCTACGACTTTCAATTTGCTCGAGGACATATTGATACAGTCGATTGTTCAGTGAGTGCTTCAATGGATGGGCATTAACAACCAGAATGTTGTTTATTGTCATGGTGCTTATCGAAATAATGGGTCAAAAATTTGGTTGTTTGCCGGGTTACTCAGCAAGTTGTTACTTACGCGATCTAACACACAACAGCGATTGGATGAATGCGTTTCTCAACTCAATGACCTGATTTTATCTTTGTCAGACAATAACATGTCCAAAGTCGCGCAAAATGCACTTGGTCCCCGACATTAGTATAATTCGTGCCGATTTTTCCATTCATTGCTGGTTTGCATCTCAAAAGTTTGCTAAATCCTTTTGGTTCATCAATCTAATAAAAATCTGAAAGCGAGTAGATTATGAGTAACTGGACACCTGATAGTTGGAGATCGAAAGACATCCGCCAGGTTCCGGCTTATCCAGATAAGGCGGAACTGGCAGCTGTTGAAGAGCGCCTTTCATCATTTCCGCCTCTCGTATTTGCAGGCGAAACGCGCGGGCTCAAAGAGCAACTAGCCGATGTAGCGCACGGCAAAGCATTTTTGTTGCAAGGCGGCGATTGTGCTGAAAGCTTTGCAGAACACCATGCAGACCACATTCGTGATTTCTTCCGTGTGTTCTTGCAAATGGCTGTCGTTATGACTTCTGGCGGCTCAAAGCCGGTGGTTAAAGTTGGCCGCGTCGCTGGCCAATTTGCAAAACCACGTTCGGCTGACAACGAAACCATTGATGGTGTAACATTGCCAAGCTATCGCGGCGATATCATCAACGGCATTGACTTTGACGAAGCGTCGCGTGTGCCAGATCCTGAGCGCATGACCAAAGCCTATCGTCAATCTGCGGCCTCATTGAACCTTATTCGAGCGTTTGCCTCGGGTGGTTATGCGAATTTGGAACGTACCCATGAATGGACAATGGAGTTCATTAAAGACACGGAATCTTCCAATCAGTATGAAAATGTAGCCCGCAAGATCGACGATGCAATCGACTTTATGCGTGCGCTTGGCATCAATGGCGATAACACACCGCAACTCCGCGAAACAAAATTCTACACTAGCCATGAAGCATTGCTTTTAGGTTATGAAGAAGCATTCACCCGTCGCGATTCAATCACAAATGATTGGTATGCGACTTCCGGGCATATGCTTTGGATCGGCGACCGTACGCGTGAAGTGGACGAAGCGCATGTGGAGTTTTTCTCCGGCATTAAAAACCCAATTGGTTTGAAGTGTGGCCCGTCACTCACAAATGACGATTTCAAACGTTTGCTAGATAAACTAAATCCGGAAAACGAAGCTGGTCGTTTGACATTGATTACCCGCTTTGGGGCGGAAAAAATCAATGACGAACTCCCACGTTTGGTTGAGTTGGTGAAAAGCGAAGGCCGTACGGTGGTATGGTCCTGTGATCCAATGCATGGCAATACGGTGAAAGCATCAACTGGCTATAAAACACGGCCGTTTGATTTCATTTTGTCAGAAGTGAAAAGCTTCTTCGAAGTGCACCGTCAGCTTGGCACTTATGCTGGTGGTGTTCATGTCGAAATGACAGGTAAGGACGTCACAGAATGTGTTGGTGGTGCATCTGCAGTTACAGAAGCAGATCTAGAAAGCCGTTATCACACCCATTGTGATCCACGCCTAAATGCATCTCAAGCGCTAGAATTGGCGTTTTTGGTCGCTGAAGAGATGAGGGACCAGCGTCCGGTACGTCCGCGCAACTTGGCTGCAATCTAAGGTCCATATATCCAACATCAAATGCCAAGCACCGCCTTTTGAAAAAGAGGCGGTGTTTTTTGTTGTATTATCAGTTTGTTAACGGACTTTTAGCGGCGTCTTAACCTTAATCAACCATAAATAATCCCAAGATTTTGTTAGTTGCGCATTCGGAGGGTTCCATGCGGCGTTTTGGTTTTGGGGTTGTTGTTTCAGTTGTTGCTTTGGCAAGTGCAAGTTCGGCTCTTGCTGCCGACTTGGATTATCCAACAGAAATGCGCGGCAGCTACAATGATTGGGATGCGCCAGCTGATCCGTTGATCGAGTTTCGCACTGGTTTGCGCTATATGTATTCGATGGGTGGGACTAATGTGAATACGGCGGGCTACACATCAGCAAAATACACGGTTGCCCCAGCAAACTCTACGACTTCAGATACAAGCCACTACGTTGAGGGATTCTTGCGTTTGGACGATTTAGCAACTGATACATTCCTCAATGCTTATGGCGGATATTCAGTGCATATCGACACGGCATACTCAAACCAATTGAATGCGAACGGTCAAACAACGCTAGGTAAGGCTGCCTATGCTGTCGTAGATTTCGGATATCTGCCGGTTCAACTTGGTAATGACGACGCAGGTGTGAAGCTCGGTGGAATTGTCGGCTATCAATATATCAATGATGCACCAACGATTGGTGGTTCAGACTACAATCCAATAACCGGTCCAAGCTCCATTGGTTGGTCAACCGGCGCTCCTACCTACACGGTGCCGGTAGCTCATGCAGACCACAATTTGAACATCAATGCCCTACGGTTAGGCGTGGCAGGCAAAGCGACGGTCGGAGCATTCGATATAATTGCCGATGTAGCCGCTATCCCATACGCCTCTGTATCCGGTGTTCTTGGAGCGCACTCTTTTGCACCCGTAGATCACGGAACGTTTACAACATTTAAAGCAACAGAATCAAAGTTCGAGGGTTCTGCATGGGGAGCGTCAACTGATGTCATGCTGGGGTATAATGTTACTGAAAACGTGGCAATCCGATTTGGTGGGCGTGCAACGTATTTACAGGGTAAAGGCAATTTGACTTACGGCTTAGCCGACGTCTCTGATCCATTCGACTCAGACGCAGACACAACACTGGACGGCGCTCCGACATCAGGCGGCACATATTACCTTACGCCCGAACGAATTGACGCGCTGTCTCTCTGGCGCTACGGCCTGTTGGCGGAAATTTCCGTCAAGTTCTAAGCACCGAACTGATTAGCAATTTCCGAGGCGCACAGCATCTGTTGTGCGCTTTTTTGTGTCCCACGTCAGCACCTTGCGTATCAGGCACTAAATCGCTACATCTAGCGCTGATTTTGACCGGTTCTGGATAGTTTTCGTGACTGACAATTTGCGCATCGCACTTGCCCAACTCAACCCTACGGTTGGCGACCTTTCTTCCAATTTGTCTAAGGGAGAGAAGGCCATTGATGATGCCATTGCTGCAAAAGCAGATATCATCCTTTTTCCTGAGCTTTATATCACCGGCTATTTCCCAGAAGATTTGCTGTTTAAGCCCAAATTTGTTGCAGATGCAATGGAAGCTGCCTGCACGTTGGCGGATAAAACCAAAGGCGAGCACATTGCGGCGTTAATCCCGTGTGTTTGGCGGGAAAGCGACAAGCTTTTTAATGCGGTTTTGCTGGCACAAGGCGGGAAGATCGTCGATTGGCGCGCCAAGCACGATCTGCCCAATGATGACGTATTTTACGAAAAGCGTTATTTTGAAGCCGGTGGCCTGCCGGGTCCGTTCAACATTCATGATGTTCGAATTGGTGTGCCGATTTGCGAAGACATTTGGTGGCCAGAAGTGTGCGAGTGCCTCACTGAAACCGGCGCAGAAATGCTGCTTTGCCCCAACGGTTCACCCTATTGGCGCAACAAGCAAGATGTGCGCATCAACGAAGTAGTACAGCGGGTTGTTGAAACCCAATTGCCACTTCTCTATCTCAATCAGGTTGGCGGACAAGACGAGTTGGTTTTCGACGGCGCATCATTTGGCCTTAATGCCGATAGAAGTCTTGCATTTCAATGCAAAAGCTTTGAAGAGCAATTGCTGATTTCGGATTGGGCACGTCAAGACGATCAGTGGGTCTGCGAAGACGCTGCAATTTCTGATCTCGTTTCTGAGGACGAAGCGCCATGGCGTGCTTGTGTTCTGGGATTGAGGGATTACATCCACAAAAACCACTTTAAGTCGGTTGTGTTGGGTCTCTCTGGTGGTATCGACAGCGCAATCGTCGCTGCAATGGCCGTTGATGCGCTTGGGCCGGAAAACGTCCACTGCATTATGTTGCCCTATCGATATACATCTCAAGATAGTTTGAAGGACGCCAAAGACTGCGCTGAGCGACTAGGCGTGCGTTATGACGTTGTTGCCATCGGAGACGCGGTAGAAGCCGCGACCGAAGCGCTAGCGCCTCTATTTGAGGGTATGCAACCCGGTTTAGCAGAAGAAAATCTTCAATCGCGCATGCGCGGCACCTACTTGATGGGCGTTTCCAACAAGCTGGGCTCGATGCTAATTACCACAGGCAACAAGTCTGAAATGGCCGTTGGCTACGCGACCATCTATGGCGATATGAATGGGGGCTACAACCCAATCAAGGACCTTTACAAAATGCAGGTCTATCATTTGGCGGATTGGCGAAACAAAAATATGCCGACTGATTGCCTAGGACCTAAAGGCGAGGTGATTCCAAATTCGATCATCACTAAAGCACCAAGTGCCGAGCTGCGCGAAGATCAAAAAGATCAAGACAGTCTGCCGCCATATCCTATGTTAGATGCTATTCTATCTCGATTTGTCGAAGGCGAAGAATCTGTTGAAGAGATCATCGCCGAAGGATTAGACGCAGAAATTGTCGCCAAAATACAAAAATTGCTCTATATCGCCGAATACAAACGGCGCCAATCGGCTCCCGGGCCGAAACTGACAGCCAAAGCGTTTGGCTTTGGCCGCAAATATCCAATCACCAATGGATATCGTGACCGAGGGGTCCGATAACCAGAGGAACTAGTTCCGGAACGAATTCCAAGGAAGTAAATTCAATGACCACAGTCGTGCGCTTTGCGCCTTCGCCAACTGGCAATATTCACCTCGGGAACGCCCGACCTGCCTTGATGAACTGGATGTTTGCGCTCAAAACCGGGGGGCAATTCATCCTGCGTTTCGATGACACAGATTTGGAACGTTCCAAAAAGGAATATGCTGACGCCATTGAAGTTGATCTGGCTTGGTTGGGCATTAAACCTCACCGCTTGGAAAGACAGTCCGAACGCAAAGACGCCCACGATGCAGCTCGCGACAAGCTAATTGCAGATGGACGGCTTTACCCCTGTTACGAAACCGCTGACGAACTTGATCGCCGCCGCAAACGCGCACGCGCGATGGGCAAACCACCGATCTATGATCGTGCGGCGCTTAATCTGTCGGATGAAGACAAAGCAAAGTTTGAAGCCGAAGGACGCAAACCCCATTGGCGGTTTAAGCTTGAAGGCAAAGAAGTTGTGTTTTCCGACGTCGTGCGCGGCGAGCAAAAGGTCAATACTGACACAATGTCTGACCCAGTGTTGATCCGCGGAGATGGCAGCTATCTTTATACACTTCCTTCTGTGGTAGATGACATTGATATGGGCGTCACCCACGTTATTCGTGGCGAAGATCACGTCACCAATACCGGTGCGCAAATTGAATTGTTCGAAGCGCTTGGCGCGACGGCACCAGGTTTTGGCCACCACAATCTTTTGACCGACGCAACAGGTGAGGGCTTTTCAAAACGCAAAGGTTCGCTATCGATCACGACTTTGCGCGGAGAGGGATATGAGGCAATGGCGGTTGCGCTTATCGCAATTCTAACCGGCACAAGTCAGCCCGTTGCGCCACATGCCTCGCTTGAAGAATTGGCGCAAGGCTTTGATGTTTCAATGGTATCACGCAGTTCCGCACGTTTTGATCCGTCCGAATTGGATGCGTTCAACGCCCGCATGGTTCATGCTTTGCCATTTGAAGCGGTGAAGGATCGTCTCGCCGACTTAGGCATAGAAGATGGTGAAGCGCTTTGGAATACCGTGCATGAAAACCTCGCCAAGTTTGACGAAATCAAACAGTGGCAGGACCTTGTTCAAGGACCAGTCGAATCCATCGTTGCAGACGAAGACCGCGAATTCATCAATGCCGCTAAAGAGTCTTTGCCCGCAGAACCGTGGGATGAAAATACTTGGGGGCTTTGGACCAATCAGCTCAAAGCTGAAACCGGTCGCAAGGGAAAGGGGCTATTCATGCCGCTTCGCTTGGCGTTGAGTGGCCAATCTCACGGTCCCGAACTTAAGACCCTGCTGCCACTGTTGGGGCGTAAGGCGTGTCTGGACCGACTAGCCTAACTGACTTTTCACCAATAGTGACCAAACGCAATTTTGAATCGCTATTGGACTGTACAATCGCAACAACGTTCTCGCCCCCACGATTTGGGCGGGGACGCGGCAGCGGGATAAAACTGACTTCTGCCACTTCCACTTCAAGCACTTGTCTCGGGTCCCGACGCGGCAATGGGAAACTTATGTCGCCGAATGTGATCACAGCGTTCGACGAATTTTCACCCGTACCAGCTTTGATCAAACCATAAGCTGATGCTTTTTTGACGCTACAAGTGGCGTCGAATTCGCGCCGATAGCGGAATGCATTTGGTAATTCTGAGTAGGGGGTGCCGTTTAAGTTGACCATATCCTCAGGAGAGCCACCAACATTGCTATAGTAATATAGGTCGACTTGGCCTTCGCCTGTTGCCAGGGCTTCGCAGGCACCTGCATCGCTGTAAATGTGATCCTGAACTGTCGAAAAGCTCACTGGCCAATAATATCCGTCACATGTTCGCACACAGACGGTGCGATAAGTTTCGCGTGTGAAATCGTAGAAATCGTCGTCGGAAATTGTATCGTCACCACCACCAAACAAACGTTCGAAAAGAGTTTTCCGTTCTGGCTTTGCATCGCGCCGGGTAATTGAAGCGCCGGAGCGGGATGAGCAGCTAAAGCGAGCATATTGTTGTAACGCGGATTCGCGAGCAGCAGCGACCTGACCGCCTTTTTTAACTCGAGCAACCGCGGTAGAATAAGCGGTGCGTTCACGCTTGATTTTTCGGGCTATGGAACGACATGTGCTGTTTAGTCGGCCGCCAGATTTTAACACTTTTTGGCAGCCGGAACGCACAAATTGGCTTTCCCACTGCTTGACCTCTTTCAATGCTGTTTTTGCTATTGAGTCGTTCTTTTTGCCGTTCTTGAAATCCGAATTGCGTTCATAAGAACGAATTTTACGTTTGAGCGAACTACAACTGTCAGCCTGCGCAAAACTAGGCGCAGCGGTGGCGAGGCCGATAAAAAGGGCAAATATCACCGTTAGAATGCGTTGCACGTTATAACTCACTTAGCCCACAATAGCTCTGGATTAGCGCATCAATTTGCCGAATTAAAGGCAAAGATTTAATATGCTTGGCACAAGCTTGCCAAATCCGTATTAAATTTCATTCAACAAACCTGCCACGGGAAAAATTATGAAGCTTGCAACTTTGCGAAACGGCGCGATTGATGGCCAACTGGCCGTTGTTTCCACGGACCTCTCTCGATTTACTCAAGCCAGTGCCATCGCATCGACGTTGCAAGATGCGTTGGACCGCTGGGACAATGTGGTGGATCAGCTAAATGCTTTAAGCGACAAGCTGAACAATGGCGATATTGCCGGCAAGCCGTTTGATGCTTCAATGACCATGGCCCCGCTACCACGCGCTTATCAGTGGATTGACGCGAGCGCCTATATGAGCCATCTGGAACGCGTGCGAACAGCCGCAGGTTCAAAAGACAAAGAGCTGCAATCGGCACGCCCGATTATGTATCAGGGCGGATCAGACACGTTGTTGGGCGCGCATGACGACATCGTTGTGCCAGATGATGGATTGGCGGTTGATTTTGAAGCCGAGCTTTCTGTTATTCTCGGCCCTGTGCCCATGGGCGCAACACCCGAGCAAGCTGAACAATCCATAAGACTTGTCACAATTTGCAACGACGTTTCGCTTCGTCGTTTGGTGGCCGACGATCTTCAGGGCGGATTTGGGTTTTTTCACGCCAAGCCATCCTCCAGCTTCGGCCCAATTGTTGCGACACCAGACGAATTTGGTGACGCATGGGACGGAAAAAAATTGCAGGGCAAGCTTCAGTCGCGTGTAAACGGTGTCCTGTTTGGCCAGCCAAGCACCCATGTCGATATGTTGTTCGATTTCACTCAGCTGATAGCGGAGGCCGCGCGAACACGTGCACTGAGCGCGGGGACAATTCTGGGTTCCGGTACTGTAGCGAACACCCATGATGAAATCCTGCCGATTGGAAGCGACGGCATCGGCTTTTCGTGCATCGTTGAAGCAAGAACGGCTGAAAAAGAGAAGAATGAAAAAGCAACAACGCCGTTTTTGAAGAACGGTGATAGGGTCGCCATCCGTTTCGTCGCTGATGACGGATCTGCGCCACTGGGCGAAATCAACCAGACGTTGCAACTTTCGGGCGGCTAGAAATAGGGTACTGCTGAATAGGGAGAATTGGACATGAAGCGACGTGATTTGTTTGCCCCAATGGGCGCAGCGTTTCTTGCAAGCTTTTTGCCAATTCCTGCCAGTGCGCAAAACCAGCGCAATGCCAAGGGCTATATCCGCACCAATTGGAGCAAAGACCCATATTCGTATGGCTCATATTCTTATATTGCTCGAAATGCCAAACAACGGGATCGCCGAACGCTAGAAACGCCAATTGATGGGCGCATATTCTTTGCCGGTGAAGCCGTGCACCCAGGCTATAACAGCACTGTACACTCAGCGTATGAATCTGGCGTTCGAACCGCAGAGTTCGTAAGCGACGGTTCGGTGCAAAAAGTCGCAATCATCGGCGCAGGCATGAGTGGCTTAGCAGCCGCTCAAACGCTTTCGACCGCCGGGCACGAAGTTGACGTGTTCGAGGCCCGAAACCGCATCGGTGGTCGCGTTTGGACGGATCAAAGCCTAGGTTCTCCGCTTGATCTAGGCGCAAGCTGGATCCACGGCACAACGGATAATCCTTTGACAGATTTGGCAGACGCCTTGTCACTCAAACGTGTCGAAACCGATGGCAGCACCATCGTCCGGATCAAGGGTGGTCGCGAAATCCCAGAAGATGAGGGCCCAGATTGGCTTGATGAAGTGACCGAAACACAGCATGAAGCCGGGGCCAGCTCTGATCAAATAAACACATGGGAATATTGGGGACAGGATGATTACAGTGGTGACGAGGTCATTTTTCCATCAGGATACGCGCCAATTTTGGACGGCGTCGCAGGCGACTACAAAGTCAATCTTGGCTCAGCGATAGCAGAGGTCAGTTTGTTGTCCGATGGCGTGTCCCTCAAGACCAAGGATAACCAAACGCATCAGTTTTATGCAGTAATTGTCACCGTGCCGCTGGGTGTTCTCAAAAGCGGTGATCTTCGATTTTCTCCAGCCTTGCCAGATGATAAACTCAAAGCCATTTCAAATCTTGGAATGGGCACTTTAGACAAGTTTTACCTCAAATTCGAAGACGTCTTTTGGGACAAAGACGTCACTTGGATTTCAACGCCGGACAACGATTTGCCGCGCGGTCAGTTCAATCAATGGTTCAATCTGGCAAAATTTGTGGATGCGCCAATCATCATGGCCTTCAACGGCGCAGAACCAGCTCTTGAATTGTCTGAAGTTAGTGACGACGAGATGCTGAGGCGCGCGCTTTCGACACTGAACGGTGCTTACCCAATCTGATGGTCAGCCAACGCGACCGTAAAACGTCTTTTGTGCTTCTTTGGATAGGGAGATGCCGGGTTCAGTGTTGTAAGCAAGAACCGCCAACATCCGCACTTGATCACCTTCATTCGGTGCAACGCGGTGAATTGAGTTGCGCCCACGGAAAAACACCAATGTGCCAGCATCTGCCTTGACTTGCTCTACTTCGGTGCGACCATCCAAAATGTCAGCGACAGCGTCAAAATTCATGTCACCTGCATCTGCATCGCGTACCGCACTGACATACTCAAATTGGCCACCTTTTTCTGGCGGCTGCACCATCAGTGTTATTGCAAATGACGAATTGTCGAAATGCCAGCCAAGTTCTTGGCCTTTCTCAGCAAAGTGCAAATTGATAGAAGAAAGCGGATCGGCATATTCGTAAAGCGCTTCTTCCCCGAGCACCTCACACAAAAAATCACGAAAAACGGGCGCGTTGTAAAGCGCACGCAAGGCGGAGTTTTGGGGGATGAGATCGTCAGTGATGCAGCCTTTTGACGAAACAACATGCCTATTGCGGGGGTGATCATCCCCAAAGTTTGAGTCTGTGGCGCTCAAATAGACATTATGTTCTTTTGTGCTGGCAAACACCTTATCTCGATTTTCCTGCCCTTCTGCATGCATTGCATCGACTGCCGGTTTGGTAACAAATTGCGGCATCACCAAAATGCCTTGCTCATCAAACTTCTTCCGGCACTCTTCCCGAAATGCAGAATTTTCAATCGGGTAGGTGGTCAAATCTACGATCTCATTTAGTGCCATGATGTTTCCTTGCCTGTCACACATTCGTTCTTTGATTGAGGGGAGCATATCTCGAAGTTGAAACAATAAAAAATTGTATTATGATTGCTTTTAAGTAAGTAAATCTTTCTTATGGGAAATTGATGGCAGAAATAACCTTGAGGCAATGTAGATATTTTCGTGCTGTTGCGAAAACTGGTGGAATGGCAGCTGCGGCCCAAGATATTGGTATTTCCCAACCTGCGATCGCACAGGCTATCTCCAAGCTTGAAGATGTTACGGGGCTCGTTCTCTTTCAACGGCTACACGCCAGAGGAATGGAACTTACGTTGCAGGGAGCTCAGTTCCTTCAATATGCGGAGAACTTGTTGGCCTATGCTGACCAAATAGATGAAGCAATTGTGGAAATTGCTGAGCATAGAGCAGGCACAATCAAATTGGGGTGTTTTCACTCTCTTGCCCCGTTTTGTTTGGCGCAGATTGTGCGCGGATATCGCGAGTTGGCACCCGGCGTTGTTTTAGACGTAAGGGAAATGCTTCAGGCCGAGCTAGCAGACGCAGTGCAAAAGAAAGAAATTGATCTCGCCATTATGTATGACTTGGGATTAGAACCAGCTTTGTTTGGTTGGCGCAGCCTTTCCTTGGCGCAACCCTATTTGATTGTACCCGTCGGGCATGCCCTAGATGGGCGCAAAAGCGTATCGCTTAAGGAGTTAGAAACAGAAGATTTTGTCCTTTTTGATGCACCTCAGAGCCGGGAATACTACTTTTCGCTCTTCGCAAAATACGGTATTCGACCGCGGATTACTTCTCGTTCAGCATCCATCGAGTCCGTGCGTTGCAGTGTGGCGAACGGCCTTGGTGTTTCGATCTTATCAATGCGGCCTGCGTCAAATCAAACCTATGATGGCCAATCTGTTGTTCCGATCCAGCTACAAGAGGATATGCCGCCAACACCTATTGTGGTCGCTTTCAGGCGTGACCAGTCACCAAATGGCCTAACAGGTCCGCTGATCGACTATTGTGCAGCCACGTTCGAACGAATTTCAAAACCCACTCAATAGGTGCACTCGCTGCGAAAACCGTGACGAATACAAATCCTAGAAGTCGAAAAGCGTTGCAATTAGTTGCATGTGTAACTAACTTGTGATTATAGTTGCAGATGAAACTAATTTTGAGAGGCGACCATGAAAATTGAAAAAATCCATCACGTGGCCTATCGCTGCAAAGACGCAAAAGAAACTGTTGAGTGGTACACGAAGATGCTCAACATGGATTTTGTTTTGGCGATCGCCGAAGACCATGTGCCATCAACCCATGAGCCAGATCCATACATGCACCTCTTTCTAGATGCCGGAAACGGCAATGTATTGGCCTTCTTTGAGCTGCCGACCAAACCGGAAATGGGGCGAGACGAAAACACCCCGATCTGGGTGCAGCATATTGCCTTCAAGGTGAAAGATCGCGATGAACTCATTGAGTTTAAGGAGCACTTGGAGGCGAACGGCGTCGAGGTTTTAGGGGTGACTGATCACTCTATCTTCCATTCCATCTATTTCTTCGACCCCAACGGCCACCGAGTCGAATTGGCATGTCCTGATCCCAAGGAGGATGAACTGCTTAAGCGCTTGGATAGCGTGAAGTGGGACATGTTGGAAGAATGGTCCAGAACCAAAAAGGCACCCAAACACGCTGACTGGTTGCACGCCAAAGAACTGGAGGACGTGTGAGCAAACTTCGTTGAAACTAAATTGTTCCTCCGCCACTTCACGTTTATGTGAGCACTTGTGAAGCGGTGTCGGACACGAATTTGATGGCTTGTTGCCTTGTTTCTTGCATAATCGTCCAATAGATTTAGTTGGATCAGCAATAGGGATAGGGACAGCAACATGAAATTTAAGATTGTTTTAGCAGCAGTAGCAGGACTTTCACTGGCATTCGGTGGTAGCGCTATTGTGGCAGATGAAGACCCAATTGCACAGCGTCAGGCCGCGATGAAGGCAATGGGTGCCGCCCTTAAAGCTGGCGATGCAGCAGCAGTTGCACCATTGGCAGCGAAATTGAAAATGTTGTTTCCTGAAGGCTCAATGAGTGACACTTCTGAAGCAAGCCCAAAAATTTGGGAAGAATGGGACATGTTCGTCGGCATTCTTGACAAATTGGAAGCTGACGCAACAGCAGGTGCTGCTATTCCAGTGCTTGGCGGAAGCTGTAAATCTTGCCATGATCAATATCGTGTCAAAAAAGGCTAAGCAGCCTCGTAAATTATTCAAAGATAAGAAGCGTCGCATTTGCGGCGCTTTTTGTTTGTAATGGCTTGATTTATTTCAAACGCCAATGCACAGTGCAGCCATCATGAAGAACCAAAACGCAATCTGTATTATCGGCTGCATTATTATTCGCTAATTCACATTGGCGGCGTGGTTCTCTGTTTGACAAATTCTCGTAAAAACCTGACCTCGCTGCCTTACGGGCAAACACCATTTATGGTTGAGGCAAATGACACAAATTCAACTCTACAACACCCTGACGCGTTCTAAAGAAACCTTCGTTCCAATCGACGAAAAAAACGTGCGCATGTATGTGTGTGGCCCAACCGTTTATGACTATGCGCATATCGGCAACGCACGCCCCGTAATCGTATTTGACGTGCTTTATCGGCTGCTGCGCCATATCTATGGCACTGAGCATGTGGTTTATGTGCGCAATATCACTGACGTTGATGACAAGATTAACGCTCGCGCGGCCATCGACCATCCAGAAATGGAAATTAACGCAGCAATTCGGGAAGTCACCGAGCGCACAGGTCGTCAATATCGCAACGATATGCTGGCGTTGGGCAACATGGACCCAACCATCGAACCCCGGGCAACCGACAATATTGTAGAAATGATCACGATGATTTCAACACTCATCGAAAAAGGCCACGCCTACGATGCTGACGGCGAAGTTTTATTCGACGTCACATCCATGCCAGACTACGGCAAGCTTTCAAACCGAAATTTAGACGATATGCAAGCCGGCGCGCGCGTCGAAGTTGAGGCGCACAAAAAGCATCCCGGAGACTTTGTACTTTGGAAACATTCAGATGCGACACAGCCAGGCTGGGATAGCCCGTGGGGTCGGGGACGACCGGGTTGGCACATCGAGTGTTCAGCCATGTCTGAGCGATATATTGGCAAACATTTTGACATTCATGGCGGTGGTATCGACTTGGTGTTCCCACACCATGAAAATGAACTTGCCCAATCTCGTTGTACGCATGGCAATGAGCATATGGCTAATGTGTGGATACACAACGGGTTTCTGCAGATTGAAGGCGAGAAAATGTCCAAAAGCTTGGGCAATTTCTACACCATTGCTGATTTGCTGGAGACAGAAACGTTTGGTGGACGCAATTGGCCCGGCGACGTGTTGCGTCTTGCAATGTTGATGACCAACCATCGCGAGCCAATCGATTTTACGCAAAAACGCCTTGAGGATGCAGAGAAAAGCCTCAATCGCTGGAAGTCGGTAATGCTGAAGTTAGGCCTGTCCTTCACAGCAGAAAACCGGGAAGAATATGAAGCTCTGGGTCCCTGTTCTAAATTGCTGGCGCATCTAGCCAACGATATGAACATGTCCGGTGTTTTGGCGGAGCTTCATCGTCACTCTGGTGGCGACAAAGAACACAATGCCCGCAGATTGTTTGGGTCGCTTATGCTGCTGGGCATGGTGACATTTGACAGTATGCAGGCTTTTGAGAAAGGGCAGTCAGATGGTCCAGAACACGAAAATGCCGCGCAAATAGAAGCAAAAATTGCGGAACGCCTTGGGCACCTGAACGACAAAAACTGGGCCGACGCCGACGCCATCCGCAATGAACTTGTTGAAATGGGCATTAAACTCAATGATGGCAAAGATGATGCAGGTAACCGCATTACAACTTGGGAGCTCGCAACATGAGTGAAACAATTCATACCGGCGGCTGCCAATGTGGCGCCGTGCGCTTTGAGGCAAAAGGTGACGAGTTTTGGCCTTCAATTTGCCATTGCCGCATGTGTCAAAAGGCGTCGGGCAGCTATTTTGGCGCGTTTGCCACATTCCCGGACGACAAAGTGACATGGACCCGGGGCGAACTCAGCCATTTCGTCAGCTCAAACATCGCGAAGCGTGGATTTTGCAAAGAATGCGGCACGCCGCTTACTTATGAATGGCACGGCGATGGCATGTCGCTGTCGGTCGGAGCATTTGATGATCCGAACAAGGTTGCCCCGAACAAACAGCTGGCTCGTGAATCGCGGATCGAAAGTTTTGACACGTTGCATGAGCTCGGTACGCGCGAAGAGACTTTCGGAGTCGAGCAATCAGATGTTGAAGTGATCAATTTCCAACACCCGGACCACGACACAACCACTTGGCCAAAAGAGTAATCATGACCAAAGAACGCTTATATCTGTTTGACACGACGTTGCGAGACGGTGCGCAAACCGCTGGGATCGAGTTTTCGGTTGAAGACAAGATTACTATCGCCAATCTGTTGGACGATATGGGCGTGGACTATATTGAGGGCGGTTACCCCGGCGCCAATGTGGTCGATACCGAGTTCTTTTCTAAAAAACGTACCAAACATGCAAAGTTCACCGCGTTTGGCATGACAAAACGGACGGGCAGGTCTGTCGACAATGATCCCGGCTTGCAAGGATTGCTGCAATCCGAAGCCGAGGCAATTTGCTTTGTTGCAAAGGCATGGGATCGCCAGATTGAATTGGCGATGGGCATCAGCCTTGATGAAAACCTGCAATCTGTGGAAGCTTCTGTTCGAGCTGCCGTGTCGAGTGAGCGCGAAACAATCGTTGATTGCGAGCACTTCTTTGATGGCTACAAAGCAAACCCAGAATACGCGTTGGATTGCGCCAAGACCGCTTTCGACGCCGGTGCGCGCTGGGTGGTTCTGTGTGACACCAATGGCGGCACGATGCCCAGCGAAGTCCAAGAGATCGTCGCCAAAGTGACCAGTATGGTGCCGGGCTCGCACTTGGGCATCCATGCCCACAATGACACCGAACAGGCCGTCGCCAACACCTTGGCGGCAGTTCGTGCGGGTGTGAGACATGTTCAGGGCACGCTGAACGGCATTGGCGAACGTTGCGGCAATGCGAATTTGATCTCGCTTATGCCGACCTTGGCGCTCAAGGAACCATTTTTGTCGACAATTGAAACTGGCGTTTCACCAGACCAATTGCGAAATCTGACGGTACTATCTCGCAATTTCGACGAACTGCTCAACCGTGCTCCCGCACGCCAGTCACCCTATGTTGGTGCGTCTGCATTCGCGACCAAAGCAGGCATCCACGCGTCAGCCTTGCAAAAAGATCCTTCCTGTTACGAGCATATCGAACCCGAAATTGTAGGCAATCAGCGCAATGTGATGGTGTCTCAGCAGGCTGGCAAATCCAATCTGATTACTGTGCTTGCGCGCATCGGTATCAAAATCGAAAAAAACGACCCACGGCTCGATGGCCTGCTGCGGGCTGTTAAAGAGCGCGAAGCGCGGGGCTATTCTTACGATGGCGCAGATGCGTCATTCGCGCTGTTGGCGCACAAAACACTTGGCGATTTGCCGCAATATTTCAAAGTTGAGAGCTTTCGAACAACAGTTGAGCGTCGCTACAATGCACGCGGCGAGTTGACCACAATGTCTGAGGCTGTGGTGAAGATCGAAGTGGACGGCGAGACCTTGATGTCGGTTGCTGAAGGTAACGGCCCGGTAAACGCACTCGATATCGCGATGCGCAAAGACTTGGGCAAATATTCGGACCGAATTGACGACCTTGAACTGGTGGATTTTAAGGTGCGTATCCTAAACGGTGGCACGGGCGCGGTAACCCGTGTGCTTGTAGAATCGCGAGACGCGAGCGGCGAACGATGGTTTACCGTCGGTGTTTCTGCAAACATCATTGATGCTTCGTTCGAGGCGCTGTATGAGTCTGTTACGTACAAATTACTGAAGACCGAGCAGGGATGAGGGCAGTCCTGCACTTTAACGGTCTAACCAGCTAAATAATTGGGAGGCAACCCTGGCTGAGAGTGCATCAAATTCGAACCTGTTTGTCGCGTTAGGCTTTGCAGCAGCGACCGCAGCAGTTGTGACCGGCGTCGTGGCAGCGCCGGCAATTTCCACATGTGCCGGCAATAGCGAACAACCATTTTTACAATGTGTCGCTGGCCAAGTGTTCAATCGTGGGGGCGATGAAGCACAGGTTGCCGACGCGACTGAAACTGCGACCAGTGACGAAGCCGCTCAGACTTCCGAAGTCGAGACCGCTGCACCAGAATCAGCGCCGGCTGCCGAAACGTCAGGTGCCGAACAGCCGACAGAAGATGCTGTTGTAGCTGCGATAATCCCTGATTTTACAATCGCCCGAGCTGCTGCTGACGGGCTCGTGGTTATTGTTGGAACCGCCGATGTCGACGACACCGTTGTGGTGAAATCCAATGGTCAGATCTTGGGTAAAACCAAACCTGAGAGCACTGGCGAGTGGGTGTTCGTGCCCGAGAATGCATTGCCAACGGGCGGCGTTGAAATCACTGTCGAGGCGCTTGATGCAAAAGGCGATGTAAAAGTTGCAAAGAAATCTGAAATTGTTTTGATCCATGAGGGGCGCGACAAAGAGCCAATTGTCATCGCTTCTGTACCGGGCCAAGCCAGCGCCATTATTCAAGGTTTGAACGAGCAACCCACACAGGTGGCCGAAGTTGAATCAGCACCTGAAGTTGCTCCATCAAATGAAGAGCAAACTGAATCAAGTACCGAAAATGATTCACAAATTGGCAACGATGCTGCTCCAACTTCGACAACAGAATCTGAGGAAATAGTTACTGAAGTTGCTGAGGTTGAAGAGGTAACTGATGTTGCAGAAGAGGCTAGCGAAGTTGTTGAAGCTGCGCCTGAAGCGTTGACCGATACAGTTGATGCATCGGTAAACGACGCGGTCGAGGAAGTAACCGAGACCGCAGAGGCAGTGATTGAAGATACTGCCACCGTCGTCGAAACTGAAGCCGTAACTGAAGAAGCGACTGCACCTGTTGCCGAACCTATTGTTGAAGCAGAAAAGGTGATTGAAGTCGCAGAGGCGACACAGGAGAGTGTTGTTGAAGCGGTAGAAGAGGTGGCTGAAACCGTTACTGAAGCGCCAGCCGAGCAGGTGAGCGACGAAGTTTCTGAAGTCGCGCAGGATGAAGTCGAAGAGGCCGTTGAAGTCGTTGAAGCCGTAGAAGAAGCGATCCCGGCGGTTGACGAACAACCGGCTGTTGAAACAGCAGAAACTCCAGCGGTTGTTGAGCAACCAGCTGAAACAACAGAAGTGGCGGTGGCCGCACCTGAACAGACCGCTATTGAACCCATTGAGAACTTTGTTCAACCAACGATCGATGCAATTGAGATCGATGGTGCGTTGAACTTTATCGCGGGCGCTGGCCCCAACGGCGCGACCATGCGCGTTTATGTCGATAACCAATATGTTGCCGATGCAGTTGTTGCCGACGGACGTTGGTTGGTTGAGACAGAAAGTGTTCTGACGAAAGAAAGCCAACGCATTCGCGCTGATATGCTTGAGGCAGATGCGTCGACTGTTACCGCACGCACAGAAGTTAATTTCGTTATTGAAAACTTCGCACTGGATGTTGCTCAGGCGGAAGCTGCTGAAGCGACAGAAACGACAGAAACGCCTGCGGCAGAAGCTCCGGTCGCGGAAGTTCTCGAAACTCCAATCGTCGAAGAAGCTGCTGAGCCTGTAGTCGCAGAAACGGAACAAGAACCGAACACAGCAACGGAAGAAGTTGCTGCTGCGGAAGTGGTTGAAGAAGTGGCAGAAACTGTTGCTGAGGCTGTTGTTGAACCTGTGACCGACGAGACAATGGTCGAGACGACAACTGAAGCAACTGAAGCTGTCATCGCTGAAGTAGAGACTTCAACCGCAGAGCAACCGGCACCTGTTACAGAAAATGAAGTACCAGCAGAGCCTGTTGTTGCAGAAGAAGTAGTTGAAGTTGCTGAAGCACCAGCAAATGCAGAAACATCAGCAAATACTGAAGCGGTAGTGACTGCTGAACCCGCGGCAAATGATGAAGTTGATACCATTACTGCGGTGTCAGTAGGTGAGGGCGACGAACAGCGTTTTGTTTCCGGTCAGGCTATCATTCGCAAGGGCGACAATCTTTGGACCATCGCGCGCCGCGTTTATGGCAGTGGCTTGAAATACACAACGATTTACGAGGCGAACAGCAATGAAATTTCGCGTCCTGAGTTGATTTTCCCAGGTCAAGTGTTCGATCTGCCCAAAGAAGAATAGACTTGTAATTGGGTGAAATCTTCTTTATCGTAATTTTACGATGAACAAAATTTCACCCGAAGACCAACAGCTTGCCAAAGCCATGCGCGCTCTTTCACATCCGGCGCGATTGGCAATTTTGCGTTATCTTTCTGACATTCGTACCCCGTGTTGCGGAGACGTGATGTCGTGTGTCGAGTTGGCCCAGTCAACCGTGTCCCAACATCTAAAAGTCTTGCTGGAAGCAGGCCTAATAGAACGTCGCGGGCAAGGCACAAAAAACTGTTACAGCATCAGCGCCGAACGAGTGGGCGCGGTGCAAACCCAATTTGACAAAATGGTGACCCCGCTCACCCAATCGTCAATCCCTCAAAAATCGGAGTAATGCATGGCTATAGCACCAAAAGGTGGCCCTGCTGAAAAAAGCAAAACGGTGAGCGCTGACGAAGGCTCTACCCTAACAACGCTGAAGAACCTTTGGCCATATATGTGGCCGTCCGATCGGCCCGATCTCAAATTTAGAGTCATTCTGGCGGCCGTTGCGCTGCTGGCCGCAATGGGTGCCTCTACGCTCGCGCCGATATTCTATAGCCAAGTGATTGACGCACTTGGTTTACCGCTCGGCGCAGATCAAGCAAAAATGTTGGGCATCTCACTGCCGATCATTTTTGCGATTGCATATGGCCTCGGTCACATTGTCGAAAGCGGATTCATGCAATTGCGTGATGTTTTGTTCGCCTCTGTTGGCCAGCATGCCGTTCGCCAACTAGCACATAGAACGTTCATTCACTTGCATCATTTGTCGTTGCGTTACCATTTGCAACGCCGCACTGGTGGCCTTTCACGGGTCATCGAGCGGGGCACGAAAGGTATTGAAACCATCGTGCGGTTTACAATGCTCAATACCGCGCCAACAGTGGTGCAATTTGTTATTATTTCGACCATTTTCGTATGGCGTTTTGGCTTGCCTTATCTTGGGGTTTTGGTGCTGACGGTGGTGGGCTACATCTATTTCACCGTGAAAGCGTCAAACTGGCGGATTGGCATCCGCCGCGAGATGAACGAAAGCGACACCGACGCAAATTCAAAAGCCATCGACAGTTTGTTGAACTTTGAAACGGTCAAATATTTCGGCAACGAAGAAATGGAAGCCCGTCGTTTTGATAAATCAATGGCGACATATGAAGGCGCGGCAATCCGCATGTGGACCTCGCTCGGGTTCCTAAACTTCGGTCAAGCCGTCATTTTCTGGGTCGGTATGATTGTCATCTCAATCATGTCCGTAAATAGCGTCCTCTCGGGTGCGATCACCGTCGGTGATTTCGTACTGATCAACATGTACATGATGCAGATTTATCGCCCGCTCAATTTCATCGGTTTCGTCTATCGCGAAATCCGCCAAGGGCTGACCGACATCGAAAACATGTTCGAATTGCTCGATAAAGACGCCGAAATTCTGGATAAGCCAGACGCCAAGCCGTTGGACATCAAGGGCCCGAACGTCAAATTCAACGATGTTCAGTTCCACTACGATCCTGACCGGGAAATTCTAAAAGGTGTCAGCTTTGAAGTGCCTGCAGGTAAAACCATCGCCGTTGTTGGCCCGTCTGGTGCAGGTAAGTCGACCATTTCGCGGCTTATCTATCGGTTTTATGATGCGATTGAGGGCAGTGTTGAAATTGACGGACAAGACGTACGTGACGTGACCCAAAAGTCATTGCGTGCATCTGTCGGTATGGTCCCACAGGACACCGTGCTATTTAACGACACAATTGCCTACAACATTCGTTACGGCCGTCCGGACGCAACCGACGAAGAAGTGATGGAAGCCGCGCGACTTGCGCAAATTGCAGACTTCATTGAACGGTTGCCACAGGGCTTTGATACGCCCGTGGGCGAGCGTGGCTTGAAGTTGTCTGGTGGTGAAAAGCAAAGGGTCGCCATCGCGCGGACAATTCTAAAAAGCCCGGCAATCCTGATCTTGGATGAAGCAACGTCGGCACTCGATACGCAGACCGAACGCGAAATTCAATCTGCTTTGGATCATGTTTCGCAAAACCGCACGACAGTGGTTATTGCCCACCGTCTCTCAACGGTTATCAATGCGGACGAAATCATCGTGCTTAAGGCAGGTGAAATTGCGGAGCGCGGCAACCACGAACAATTGCTCGAGCAGGACGGCCTGTATGCTCAAATGTGGAACCGCCAACGTGAAGTACATGAAGCAGGCGAAAAACTTCGTCTAGCACATGAAACAGACACAGAAGGGTTCCTAGCGAAAAACCCTGAACAGGTACCCACGAAATAGTGTGGCATTGAACAATTTCCGGCGCGGTTTCTACTGCGTCGGATTCTCCGGCTTCAGTGGTTGAAGACATTTATTTTATCAATTTGAACAAGCGTCAGCCTGCCTTTTTTAAGACCGGTCGACTAACTTAATCGCTTTTCCATCTCAATCGTGCGCTCCTTGCCGTGAAAAACATCATTTAGTTCGATATACCCCTGTCCTGTATAGAAGGGGACCGCGGTCAGGGATGCTGGAACACGCAGTTTGGTGGCGTTCCGCTCTTTGGCTAAATTCTCGACAGCATCCATCGGGTCTCGGCCAATACCTTGTCCTTGCCTGCTTGGTGACACAAAAACCGTTCGAACCAGATCATTCTTTAAACTTGCTGTGCCAACGACAAAATTGCCATCAACTGCTACAAAAACCTCGCGACTTTCGAGTAGGGATTGAATTGTATCAGCCGAAAGTTCTTCGTAACGCGCTCAACAACGGCAGGCGGGTAATCGTCCGCATTGCTGCTACGAATTGTGTGTTGCATCAATTCACTAATTTGTTCAGAATCTGCGCGCATGGCTGCTCGGATGGCGTGTGTACTCATTAGAATTCTCTATGTGTAAGTTAACGCCGCTATAGGCAGGATTCATCATTCGATCATTTAGCGTGGTCGACCGACGTGCCCCAATAAGGCAGGCGCCAACGACATGGCCCGAATGACAAAAAAAGGGGCGCGGCATATGAATATGCCGCGCCCAAAATTGAATGTCCAGTTAGCGAGAATGTTTACTCAGCTGCTGCGGGAGTTGCCCGAGAGACGATGGTTACACCATCGCGTTCTTCTGTGGTCAACTCGCCGGTGATATATTCTTTCGAACTATCCGCATCACTTGGAATTTCAGCTGACACCGGCTGGTCTTCAACCTGTTGCGCTGCAATTCCAGGAACGGTTTCCTCTTCACCTTGCTCAACCGCTGGCGCATCTGCTTTTGCCTCAGCCTTCGCCATCCGGCGCGCTTTGATGGCGCGGAACGGATATGTGAGAAGCTGCCACAACCAGATCAGCTGTGCTTTCCAGACAGTTGGAGCCGCCAACATTACCGGCACCATGATCAGCGTCAGAAGTGTCGAGAATGAAAGGCCTGCAATAACTGCGGTGGCCAACTGGATCCACCAAGCGCCGGAAGGATCACCAACCACGATCTCGCGAGCGAAGAAGTCCAGATTGATGCCCAACGCCATTGGGATAAGACCAAAGATCGTCGTGATCGTTGTCAACAATACAGGCCGTAAGCGTTGCGATGCAGTCATCAAAGACGCCGTGATTGCATCGATCCCTTCGCTTCTGAACCGGTTGTACGTGTCGATCAACACAATCGAGTTGTTCACCACAATCCCGGCAAGCGATACAACACCCACACCAGTCATAATTGCAGAGAACGGTTGCCCGGTCACCAACATGCCCAACAATACGCCCGCAACCGACATAACAACGGTCGATAGCGTAATCGCCACTTGATAAAAGCTGTTGAATTGCGTCAGCAAGATAAGGAACATCAAGACCATTGCAAGAATACCTGCTTGCGCCATGAATGCATTGGTCTCGTTGGCTTGTTCATCCGCTCCTGCAAATTCAAACTCAATGCCCTGTGGCCAAGTTTGAGCGTCAATCCAAGTTTTTAACTCTTCAACTTTTTCCGCGGCCATAACAGTTTCGCCATCAACAAGTTCCGGAGAAACGTTTGCCCGAACACTCATTGAATACTGACCATTTCGACGTGAAATCTGGGCAACCTTTGGCACAGCTTCACGGGTGATAAAGTTAGAGACCGGAACGAGACCTGCATTGGTAATAATCCGCAGTGAATCAAGGGCTTCAAAACTACGCTGATCCTTCGACAAACGAACTTTGATATCAAGTTCATCAATCGCGTCATCTGGACGATATGTGCCGATCGCGACGCCAGTTGTAACCAACTGTACATATGGGCTCAGATCCCGAACGCCGATCCCGTAAAGGGCCGCCTTTTCACGGTTTACATTAATTTTCCAATCAATACCGGGAAGAGGGCGTCCATCTTCAACCTCGATCATATGACCCAAGTCATTCTCAACATAGTTGCGAACTGTGGCAACGGCTGGCGCTAGATCATCATACGACTGTGCGATCACGCGCATGCTGACATCTTTACCAGTCGGCGGGCCTTCTTCTTGCTCTAGAAGTTCAACACCAACACCAGAGATATCTTTGATGTTTTCACGAATGTCCGCAAAAATCTGCGTTGCATATCGGCGGTCTGAAAACGGCTCAAACTCAAGTTGAAGGTTGCCCAAAGTATCGGGTGGAGGTGATGAAACCGCACCGTCACTGCCAAAGTTCAACACAACATCTTTAATGCCGCTAACCTTCAGAACTTCATTTTCAACTTCAATCAGCAAGTCACGAATTTCGACCGGCGAATAGTTACCGCGACCCGTGACCGCAACCGTTGCATATTCCGGCTCAATCGACGGGAACGCTTCCATGCCCGTGCTGTTTGCGCCGTAATACATAAAGATACCGACGATCGACCCGATGCCAACAATCAAAACCATGATTGGGCGCCGGATGATTGAATTTAGGAACTTCATATATAGGCCAGTAAGGCCTGGAATGGCTTTCGGATCGAAATTGTCACTACCAGTAAGCGCTTGTGCTGCAGCTTGTTCTTTTGCGCTCACGCGTTTACGAGCTAGCAATCCACCAATCACCGGCAGGAACACCATCGCTGTGATCAATGACGCGATAAGCGTGATGATCACCATGATAGGCAAATAGCTCATGAACTTGCCGACAATACCCGGCCACATAAGCATGGGCAAGAATGCCGCAAGAGTTGTGCCAGTTGACGATACGACTGGCCAGAACATCAGCTTCGCTGCCCGAATGAAGGCTTCGCGTCTTTCCATGCCTTCCGATATTTTTCGGTCAGCATATTCAACAATAACAATGGCCCCGTCCACCAGCATCCCAACGGTCAACACCAAACCAAACATGATCATCATGTTCACGGTCATGCCGATCATCTGCAGGAACAAGAACGCCATCATAAATGAGGTTGGGATCGCCAAACCAATCATTAGGGCAGGGCGTATGCCGAGCATAGCAATGGAAACAATCATTACCAACGCAACTGCGGTTAAAACAGCAGATTGAAGCGAGCCCAGCATATCCTGAGCGGGCTTTGCTTGGTCAATCATAACGCTGGTTTTGATGGCTGCATTTCGGTCAGGCGCTGTCTCTTCCACAAGAGCACGAACGCTGTCGGACAATTCGATAACGTTTGAACCCAATTGCTTGAATACACCAAGAATAACAGCAGGTTCGCCATTAACTCGTGTAAAGGCATTTGCATCCTTAAAGGTACGCTGGATTGTTGCAACGTCACCAAACGTCACGATGGTGTTGCCGTCCGTTTTCAGCGGAAGATTGAAAACGTCTGCGCCAGTTTCGATAAGGCCAGGCACTTCAATAGCAAATTTACCTTGTCCAGTGTCCAAGGTTCCAGCAGGTACAACCAGGTTGTTTTTCGCTAGGGCATCGAACAATTGGGTAGTGGTCAAATTGTAAGATTCTAGTTTGATGATATCCACAACTACGTCGAGTACTTCTTCACGGTTACCAGACATGTTCACTGAACTAACAGACTGGATGCCTTCAAGCTGTTCTTTTAGCTTACGCGCAGTCTGAGAGAGGGCACGTTCTGGAACACCACCGTAAACAGCCACTGTGACGGTCGCGAAATCTGAGATCGCAACTTCATTCACGGTCGGCTCGTCGGCATCCGCTGGTAATTGCGACTTTACGCGATCTACCTTTTCACGCACATCAGACAGGGCCTGATCTTTGTCAAAATTGATGTCAAATTCCAAAAACACGGATGCGTGCCCGGTAACAGACGTCGCACTGATCGTTTTTAGCCCATCAAGGGTGCGCAATTCATTCTCAATCGGTCGCGCCAAAAGGCGTTCAGCATCGGCGGGAGACACACCTGTTTGCGAAATCGAAACATAAAGATATGGAATGTCGATCGCGGGTTGCCCTTCTTTGGGCAAGTTTATGTAGGCGGATATACCTGCAGCAAGCAACCCGATCATTATTACGACGACCGTTTTGGGACGTCTCAGTAAGCTCTCTAGTGCACCAATCATGATGTTTTCTCGTCGCTAATATTGTCAGCAACGACCTTTTGTCCAGCAATTACATATTCCTGCCCAAGCGTGATAATATCCACATTGTCGGGCAGACCGGTCACCCAAATACCTTCTGTTGTGTCACGTACAATTTGAACAGAGTGGAATGACACTTTTTCGTCACTCACAGCCCGCACACCGATTGTACCTTCATTGTCCAACGTAAGTACTGATTGAGGCACAAAATGCGCCTTCACAGTGCCAAGAGATGCAACTGCTTCAGCAGTAAGCCCGGCACGAATAGAATAGTCTTCATTTGCAATTTCAACTTCAACTGGGAAAGCACGTGTCGCAGCGTTTGCGCTTGGTGAAACGTAGCTCAATTTACCCACAACTTCCTGACCCGTAATGGTTTTTACGGTTACAGGAAGGCCAAGAACAGCTGCATTGACGCGAGATTCTGGGATATCGCCTGCAAACAGAACTGGGTTGAGTTGAATGAGGGTCACACATGCGGCACCGGCGCTCAGCATATCACCGGGCTCGGCAACTGGGTCTTGAACGATCCCAGATACTTGCGAGCGAATAACGGTGCGCTCAAGTTCTGCTTTAGCGCTATCAATCGCTGCACGCGCTGCTTGCAAGCTCGCTTCAAATTGGCTTGCGGTGTTTGTCGCCGCCAAGCCCTTTTCGCGGAGCGACTTGTTGGTCGCAAAATCAAGTTCCGCTTTCGTCAACGATGCCTGAGCTTGCGCAAGTTGTGCTGCCCGAGTGCCTTGATCGATCTCGCAGAGTAGATCGCCAGCTTTGACGTGATCACCCTTATTAACGTGACGTGTTTTCAAAATACCAGTTGTCTCGGCACGAATGGAGACTTGGGCACTTGCCTTGGTGTTGCCGCGCAATGTGACGGTAAGTGGCAAGTCTTGTGCAACAAAAGTCTTCGTCCGAACGGATTGAAGAACCTCAGCAGGCTCAACAACAGCGGCCTCAACAACCTCTGCTTCTGGGTCCTCGGGTTGGATAAGCCCAAATTCTTCCATGAGTGATTTGATCCGGTTCTCTTCAGGTAGATCAATGGCGTCCAATACGGCCTGTTCGCCGTTGCCCGCACCTTGGCCGCCTTGAATAAGACTACCCGAGGCCATCCAGGCCCCAATTCCTACGATCAAAAGAAACGCCACGCCATACGACATCAAAAAGCGCATTATATTATTCCCTATTCGGCAGCCTTGGCGGCAACATCAATTGGTTGTGCCATGGCGATAATTTCATCTTTATGTTCAACTAAGTAGGCTTTGGCTTGTCGTACGCAGGTTAAGCCATACTCCAACACCCATCGATCTGCCTTTGCATCCAGATCGGCCCCCATCTCTTCGATTGACGCGATTTCTTCGTCGATCTTTGAGATACGTTCAAAAATTCGTTTTTCAACCAGGTCACGCGGTAATTCTTCTGCAAATCGCAAAAATAGGAAGAATTCGGACCTAAATACATCAGCGTTTAGGTCCTCAAACAGCGAATTGAGAAAGCTTTCGCGACCTATTGGCGTAATTGCATAAACACGCTTAGCAGGCTTGCCTTCCTGCTGTTGGACATGGCTAGTGACCAGCCCTTCTTCTTCAAGTTTTGAGAGCGCGGGATAAATAGACCCGAAGCTGGCTTCAAGAAAAAAGGAGAAATCGCCTTCAGTGGAACGCTTCCGGATGTCATATCCGGTCGTTTCACCTTGCGTTAATATGGCTAAACAGACAGTTCTTACATTCATGCATCATGCTCGTTTGATATATATCGGATATATATAGGGGGCAGAATGTTAAGAACAAGAGTCTTTGGTACAAAATGTTGCACTCGTCGACATAAAATCACCCATTGAGTTAATGGGTAGTGAGCAGACTAACTTTGGAAGATTAATTATCCGACAAGTTTGGTCATGATTTGAACTGCTTTTTTTGCAACGTCGCCATTTGCAGCGGCGACAAAAAACGGGTTGTAGAACTTGTCTTCTGTTTTC
Organism: Maritalea sp. YIW29; assembly: GCF_057219265.1. NCBI lineage: Bacteria > Pseudomonadati > Pseudomonadota > Alphaproteobacteria > Hyphomicrobiales > Devosiaceae > Maritalea > Maritalea sp. YIW29. The sequence goes on along the minus strand of NZ_JBXVVF010000001.1, from coordinate 1,357,681 downwards.
CCGTAATCGAGTGTGATGCCGTCCAACTTTACGACGGTCCCACCCGCGCGTTCCAGAATTGCTTGCCCTGCAGCGATATCCCACTCGCATGTTGGGGTAAATCGAGGGTAGAGCAACGCGTCACCGCGCGCCACAAGGCACAATTTCAGCGAAGATCCAACGCTGATATCTTCTTCAATTTCAAACTGTTCGCAAAGCGAGCCCAATGCCTTGTGGCCGTGTGAGCGGCTGGCAACGATTTTTCGTGGCCCATCTGCCTTGGTGGATAGCTTTTCAAACTTTTGATTGTCTTCAGCATCAAGTGAAACCGAGAAAGCGCCGTTTTCGTCGGCAATGAACTCCAACCCGAGCGCCGGAGCAGTGACCACACCTGCAATTGGTTTGCCATTCTCAACAAGCGCGATGTTTACAGTGAACTCGCCATTTCGCTTGATGAATTCCTTTGTGCCGTCAAGGGGATCAACAACAAAAAATCGATCACCAAGTTCTGGAATTCTGCCTGCCGCCACACTCTCTTCACCCAAAATAGGCAAGTCGGTGGAAGCCAAATGCTTGAGAATGATGTCCTCAGCGTTCTGATCGGCCACCGTAACCGGTGATCCATCATTCTTGTTCTCGATTTCAACGCCATCAACATAGTGACGCATAATCTCTGCGCCCGCCAACCGAGCGGCTGACAACATTTGATGCGTTAGTTCATTCATCACGATGGTCGTCCGATCAGCTGTTTTCGACTTCTATGTCGAGGCCAATATCCAATGGAATTGCAGCCATCGTAATCTTACTTGTTGAAATGAATTCGACGCCAGATTCGGCAATTTTGCGCACTGATTTTAAATCAACGCCGCCCGACGCTTCCAACCGTGCCCGGCCTTTGTTTAGGCGTACAGCTTCCCTGAGCACTTTTGGTGGCATATTGTCCAAAAGCACAGCGGTTGCGCCAGCGTCTAGGGCCTCTGCGAACTGTTCAAGGTCATCAACTTCGACCTCTATCGACATCAGATGACCGGCAAATGCGCGCGCGGCGTGAACCGCAGCAGTAACGCTACCCGCCACAGCAATGTGATTATCCTTGATCAAAATCGCATCATCCAACCCAAATCGATGATTGGAACCGCCGCCGCATTTTACAGCGTATTTCTCAAATGCCCGCAATCCAGGCGTTGTTTTGCGGGTGCAACAAACTTTGGCGCCTGTGCCTTTGACTTCATCCATAAACACGCGGGTGTAGCTGGCAATGCCGCTCATGTGGCACATATAATTTAGCGCAACTCGCTCGCCGGACATGATATGGCGGGCGCTGCCAGAAATACGGGCAATATTGTCGCCAGGTGACACTACATCTCCGTCTTGTACCATTGCCTCAAACTCTAAATCTGGATCAATTTGCCTAAAGGCGTCGCGTGCTAAATCAATGCCAGCAATAACGCCCGATTCGCGGGCATTCATTACAGCTACAGCAACGGCCTCTTTGGACAAAGTGGCTTGCGTGGTGACATCGCCTGCCATGCCAAGATCTTCAAGCAGTGCTGCGCGAACTGCTTGCTCAACGAGCGGCGCAGAAAGTTCTGCCGGGTGAGCTGGAGAGTTGATCAATTGAGAACCTCAAAATTATGTTGGTTCTGATTTAGAAGGAATTCCAATTTCCTGCAACCCATTCAACCGGCGTGAGTTGGGAAAAGCGTGATTTCGTTGCCCGGAGCCCATAAGGGGAATTTGGGCATAATTGCGGAAAACCGCTCAGAATCCAAAAAATCGTTCAACCAACGGATGGTGTTCTTAAAGTCCTGTGCTGCGAACCATTCTTTATCAACAAAGGCGAACTGACGAACAAATGGCAGAATGCAAATGTCGGCAATCGAAATGCGGCTTCCAAACAGGAACGTGTCCGCCAATTTTTGATCAATAATGATCAAGAATTGTACAGCGTCATCTCGCGCAGCCCGCGCCAATTCCGGCTCAGAATGGAACCTATATTTATAGCGATCCAGTAGCGGCTTGAACTCGCGGTCGATTACTGCAATCAGATCGAGCATGTCCTGTTTTGTTTGATGCTCGAGTGAAAGTAATTGCTCTGGGTCATGACCGGATAGTGCCCATAAAGCGATATCAAGACTTTCATCAACAACAGTGCCATCTGGCAATTGTAACACTGGAACTGTAGCTTTAGGCGAAATTTCGACCATGTGCATTGGCTTGTCGCGCAGGATGATCTCGCGCAGTTCACACGTCACTTGCGATGACATTATTGCGAGCCGGGCGCGCATCGCATATGGACAGCGCCTAAAACTATATAGGATTGGAAGGTCTGTCATTCTTGTTGTTTATCAATCTTTTAGCGGAATTTCCAGATTCAATTTAAAAGAGTTGTAGGCGCTGAATCAGAAGCTTCAGCGCGGTCAAATTTTGTTTCTTTTTCAGCAATCTAATTTGCATTTAGATGCTGGATGTCGTTTAGTTTAACGATATTTTAGTAATTTTGAAGTGCGCAAATGACCAAAAACCTAGCAATACGAAATCAATCATCAGCCCAAGAAGAATTTGCTTACAAAGTTCTTCCCAATTCCGACCTGCCATTTAACCGGCGAGAGAGCAAGGATCGGTTCTGGCCGAACCTTGGTCAAATCGTGAGTAATTTCGACATCTCAAACGCCACGGTCTGGTCGTATATGCGATTTGATGGACGGCCAGCATTCAATCCTGGATTGTTGGACGACTTCCATCGAATGCACAGAAACATCTCCTCTTTTAAGCAGGAGATGCAGGAACATTTTAAGTTTCTTGTTCTTGGGTCCAGAGACCCGGATTTCTTCTGCCTTGGAGGTGATTTAGATCACTTCTCTGGTTGCATCGCACGAAAGGACCGACAGGGCCTTTTTGAATACGGGCTTTCAAGTGTTCAAATCCTTTATCAAACTTGGAAAACGACCCGCCAAGGTATCATCACCATCGGCCTTGTTCAGGGCGATGCACTTGGTGGCGGCTTTGAGTCGATATTGTCGTTTGATCTAATCTGCGCTGAAAAGGGGGCCAAATTTGGTTTCCCGGAGCATTTGTTTGGCCTCTTCCCGGGAATGGGCGGCATAACGCTATTGGGACGAAAACTTGGGTTCGCAAAAGCGGAGCAATTGGTGAGAACTGGCAAAACAATGGATGCGGAGGAACTTTATGACCTTGGTGTCGTTCACATACTTTCAGAACCGGGGGAGGGACATAAAGACATCAAGAAGTTCATCGCCAGAACAGTTAATCGACAGGCCGCAGCTTGTGCTTACCACCTCGCAGCAAAACGAGCCAATCCACTCTCTTTCAATGAGCTAGAGGATATTGTGACACTCTGGGTAGACGCGGCAATGCAGATCACGCAAAAGGAATTGAAAATCATGCAGCGGTTGGTGAACGCGCAGTCCAACAAATCGATTCCAGCCAAGTCAGCCAGTTAGCCGGCTTCGCTTACATCCTGCGCTTCTGCGGTAAGGAGTTTTGCCGCGGCTTCTGAGTCCATCGGACGGCCGGTGAAGTAGCCCTGGATATGAGTTACGCCAACTGACCTAAGGAAATCCAGTTGTTCTTGGGTTTCAACACATTCGGCGACAACAGTTATGCCGAGCGCCTTGCCGATTTCAGCAACGGCAGTGGCGACAGCCGCTGAGCTTGGATTCGTTTCTAAATCGCGAATAAAGCTGCCATCAATCTTGATCTTGTTGAAGGAAAATCTCTGCAATTGGCTCAGTGAAGAATAGCCCGTACCAAAATCATCCAAGGAGATTTTGATGCCTAGGTCTTTTAACTGGTTTAGTTGCTTGAGGCTTTTCTCCATATCCTCAATGAACGCTGTTTCCGTAATCTCAAGTTCTACCAATTCTGGTGGGAACTTATAGCGCTTCAACTGAGAATTCAGATATTGTGCAAAGCGTGAATCTTGGAATTGAACTGCAGAGAAGTTTATTGAGATCTGCGTACGCACGGGCCATTGCGAGGCTGTTTTAATGGCTTCTTTGGTGACCCATCTTCCGATTTCAATTATTTGGCCCGTTTCTTCAGCAGCCGGAATAAATTTGGCTGGAATAATTTTGCCGTTGGTTGGGTGTGTCCATCTGATCAAGCTTTCAAAGCTGGCAATCGATTTATCGTGTGCATTGACGATAGGCTGGAAGGCCAACTTGAAATGTCTCTTTTCAAGCGCTTGTTTGATGTCCAATTCCAGTGCACGCATCTGCTGCATGCGATGATCCATTTGCGGCTCGAAATAGGCAAGTTTGTTGCGGCCAGCCTTCTTTGCGGCATAAAGGGCCATGTCTGCACGCTTAAGCAAAAGATCGGCATCTTTGCCATCCTTAGGCGCAATTACTATGCCCACAGACGCACCAATTTGAATGAAATGCGAATTGACGTTGAAAGGTTGATGCAGCGCATCAACGATTTGTTGTGCGAGATCGCGCGGCGTGCGAGCATGTGGGGCCAACGATTGGATGACCAAAAACTCATCCCCCGCCATGCGGGCAACTTCGCCTTCGTCAAGACAGACGTCGCAAATTCGATCAGCAACTTGTTTCAGAAGCATATCACCAATTGGGTGACCCAGTGTATCATTCACACTTTTAAAGTGGTCCAAATCGATATAGTGGACAGCCAGCTCAGACGCTTCGTCCATATCCTTGAGCTTGTCGACAAACAATTCATGCATTGAAACGCGGTTTTTCAGTCCGGTGAGTTGATCGACCCAAGCCAAGTTGCGAATTCGTGCTTCCGCTTTTTCGCGTTCTGTTACATCCGCGAAAACGATCACGATATTGTCGTTTTCCATCCGTCTGGTCGATGCCGCAACATAACGACCATTGCTCAATTTTGCGGTTTCCCGATATCCATCTGTGCCACTTTCAGATGAAGTGGATTGATCTACAATTTTCGAGTGATCATCTAGATGGAATGCTGACAATATTTCTTCCATTGAGGTGCCGATTTTAAACAGGCTCGGCTCGATATCGATGATGTCGGCGACCTTCGTGTTCCAAACGATCAATTGGTGATTTTGGTCGAACATGCACAAACCATGCGACATGTTGGTCAGCGCTGCATCAAATCGATTGGCTTGCTCTTCGAATGACTTGGCGAGAACCTCAACACGTTGCTTGTTCTCCAATGCGTCAATCACGGTCTTACGCATTGCAATGGTGATGTCGCTGATGCCTAATGTGAACAAAATCAAACCAGCCCAACCAAAGTTGTTCACCATCTGCGAATGTTGGGTTTGTACGATCAGCCCGATCCACAATGGGATGGTCGTTAGGTATAGCTGCGATAGCGCAAGGAAGGGACGTCCCGCATTTCGGGCCGCAATACTGGTGCCATATCCTGCGCATGTAATGGCTAAGATGATGTGGATTTCAGTACTCGCCACGCGAAGAAGGGCGAAAAACGTCAGCAATCCCAGGCACAATGAGAATAGGTTCGCGCCGGTCATAAACGCAAATTCCCATTTTTTGGCTTCATCTTCACCTATTTTGCGCCCACGACGCAAATAGATGAGGCCGATCATCAATCGGTAGACAGCAATGATCGCTAATGACGTACCAAATACGCCAACAAGCCAATCTTCGGTATAAACATAAATGAAAATCGCAATTGAAACACCGATAATTACACCGGTCACAAATGACGTGAACGGGTGAAAAAGCCCATCCACAAGGTGCGCGCGGATGTCGGCAGAAAGCTGACGCTCCGATCGAATAGTGTCTAAAAGTCTACCAAACATCTTAAAACCTACTTTATATTCTGATCTGAATATACCGGACAATTATATACTTGTAGTTAAAACCTTTAATTATGATTTAGATATGCAACTTTGTGGCATTTGATGTTTCATGTTTATAATCAATTAGTTCTTCGGCTTTGCGGAATCTAGTCGGTATGGCTGTTCTCTATCGCATTTATGACGTTGATGTCTCATCACCAATTGCGCATTGCTCAACTTTGAATTAACATCTGTCCCAACATGTAAACAAAAGCCCACTCGGCGCGCCGTATTTATCGGCAAGCGACGGAGGGCATGGAGCATATAGTGGTCGACGATGTTCGGCCCGTTGTTGACGAGCAACGTCAGGGACCTAAGTCGCCACAAAACCGTCAGCACACTGATGCTGATGGGGCAAAGGCGCCAAAACATCCCTCGAACGCGAAGTCAGCCGAGAAAAAACGGGCACGTAAAAGCAACAATAGGCCCCATGGTGGCCGCAAGCCAAACAGTGGGAATCGCTTCACTGGCAACAGAAATGGCCTATATGGCGCTCTGGACCTAGGCACAAACAATTGTCGACTTCTTCTGGCACGGCCGACAGCGTCCGGCTTTAAAGTTGTAGATGGATTTTCAAGAATTGTTCGTTTGGGTGAAGGGCTTTCCCAGTCTGGACGACTGTCTGAAGATGCTATGGACCGCACGATCGATGCGCTCCGCGCTTGCAAGACAAAAATTGAGAATCAACACGTAACCAATGTTCGCCTAATCGCCACTGAAGCTTGTCGCTCAGCTGAAAATGCTGAAGGCTTTCTTTCTCGCATTGAAACTGAAGTTGGCATTTCGCTTGAAGTCGTTGACCGGCAAACTGAAGCGCAACTTGCGGTTACTGGCTGTGCAGATCTTGTCGAACCCGGCGTTGCGGGTGCGATTATTTTTGATATCGGTGGTGGTTCGTCTGAACTGGCTTGGCTCGATTTTCGTGGCGGGCGCCCCAAAAGTCCGGGCAAAATGGCAGCATCCATCCGGTCTTGGCAATCTTTGCCCGTTGGTGTCGTTTCAATTGCTGAAAAGTTTGACGGTATAAATGTCACGCCTGAGAGTTTTGAGGAAATGGTTGCCTATGTTGCGACCCATCTTAAAAAATTCAAAGGGCGAGACAAACTTAAGCGGACGCTGGAAGAACATCCAATGCACTTGGTCGGCACGTCCGGCACCGTCACAACACTGGCAGGGCTGCATTTGGGCCTTGAGCGCTATGATCGCTCAAAAGTAGATGGATTGTGGATGCGCTCCGAACAGATTGCCGATACGATGCGTGTTTTGATCAATATGGATTATGAAAAGCGCAGATCGAATGCCTGTATAGGTCGCGAACGCGCTGATCTGGTTTTACCCGGCTGCGCAATTTTTGAAGCCATCCGCCGCGAATGGCCATGCGATCGTGTGCGCGTTGCTGATAGAGGTTTGCGTGAAGGTATTTTGATTTCGCTCATGTCGCAAGACAGGGTATGGTCGCGTCCACCGAGCAGTGGGCAGCGCCGCCGTAAAAAAGCAAAAGTGAATGTCGATCCGAAGCGCGAAAGTACAAACAAAGGGACTCTCTAATGAAAGAGAAAGTCAAAGTTAAAGGCACCAAGCGATTAGGCACAAAAGCTGGTGGTGTCAAAAAAGCAAAATTAAACGCTAGGGCGCTGAAGCGGAACACGCAGCAACGCAAAGAGGCGCGTGAGGCGGAAGAGGCCAAGCCAAGCAAAACCAAAAAGCGCAATACCGATGCGCGTGGATTGAACGCCCGCGTGAAAACGGCTAAGGGCCGGACAACATCGTCCACCAATTGGCTCAAGCGACAGCTCAACGATCCTTATGTGCGCAAAGCAAGGCATGAAGGGCGCCGTTCGCGTGCCGCCTACAAGCTCATTGAACTAGATGAAAAACATAACCTGCTGCGCCCCGGCATGCGTGTCGTTGATCTTGGGTGCGCGCCAGGCGGCTGGTGTGAAGTTTGCACAGAAGTGCTGGGCATAGATCAAGAAGACCCCAAAGTTGTCGGTATCGACTATCTAGAGATGGGTGAATTGCCCGGCGTTATCTTTTTGCAAAAAGACTTCAACGATGACGACGCGCCTGATGCATTAATCAGCGCGTTAAGGGGCAACAAAGTCGATCTGGTCCTGTCTGACATGGCGGCACCGACGACAGGGCACCGTCCTACAGATCACATTCGCATCATGGCATTGGTGGAAATTGCTGCAGACTTCGCAATTAAAATTCTCAATCCTGATGGCGTGTTCGTCGCTAAGGTTTTCCAAGGTGGCACCGAGCATGAATTGCTCCGCGAACTCAAAAAGCACTTCAAGACGACCTTGCACGCCAAACCCCCAGCGTCCCGACAAGATTCGGCTGAAACTTACCTGATTGCCAAAGGGTTTAAGGGCAAAGACGAATAAGCTATCCGAGCGTCTTACTTATTATGCCCTGAAACCTCGTCACCAACTTGTTTTGACAAACCTACCAGCGGGACTAAAGACAGGAAGGTGAGGGACGCCAATATCAGGAATGCTGTTTGGATTTCGGCAACGCCCACTTCCACGCCACGGAAGAACGCAAGGCCCTCGAGCAACAGCGCGGCGAATGCAACACCGAACGCAAACGCTAACTGTATCGACACAGAGCTGATCACGGTCGCAGAGCCAGCCAGTTCATTTGGCGTTTGAGTGAATGTCAGCGTGTTCAAAGATGTAAAATACATCGAGCGGAAAAATCCCATAAACAGCAAGATTGACATGATGATCCAAATAGGGGTCTGTGCGGTGAAAAAGCCGTGGGTGACTGATAGGACGCCAGAAACGCCAACACCAGCCATCAACAATGTACGAAAGCCAAATGTCCCGAGTGCGGGCTTGAGGAAGAACTTCATCAAAATTGCGCCACCCGCGCCGATGAAAGTAATCATGCCTGATTCAAACGGCGAGTAGCCAAATCCGATTTGAAGCATGAGCGGGAAGAGAAACGGTGTGCCGCCAATCGAAATGCGAAAAACAAAACCTGCAATTGTTGCCGTTCGAAAGATAGGCTCGTCAAACACTTTGAGATCCAAAACAGGATTGTCGACGCGCCGTGCGTGAACAATATAGAGCAAACCGCATATTAGTCCGGCAACAGCTACCGACGCGCCAAAAATTGGCGGCAACGCGGGCAGGCTGACGACTGATAGGCCAAAAATTAGCCCCGAGAAACAACTCCCGGTCAATAAGAACCCAATCCAATCCAATTTGCGTGACTCGCGATGTCCGGTTCCGCCCAGGTATTTGCTGGCTAAAATAATGCCGATAACTCCAATAGGGATATTGATGTAAAAAATCCAATGCCATGAGAAATAGGTGGTCAAGAATCCTCCAACCGGCGGCCCTGCGAGTGGGCCGAACAGGGCAGGCATTGTCAGCCATGCCCAGGCGTTAATTAGATCTTTTTTGGGTGTATTCCGAATGAGGATAAGCCGCGCCAGTGGCGTCATCATTGAGCCGCCGATACCCTGTAGGAACCGAGCCAGCACAAATGTAAACAGCGAGTCGGCAAACGCACAGGCGATCGAACCGAGCATGAAGACAACAATAGCTCCACGAAACACATTTCGAGCGCCGTATCGGTCTGCCATCCAGCCGCTTATGGGGATGAATACGGCCAATGCAACAAGATATGCCGCCAATGCCAATTTGAGTGAAATTGGCTCAGATCCAATGTCCGCCGCAATAGCAGGCAGTGACGTGGCGATCACGGTAGAATCCATCATTTCCATAAACAATGCCACCGCCAAAATTAGCGGTGTGATGCGATTTGACATAAATACCTAAAGACTCAGTGGTTGGACCAACATAGTCGCACGACAATCCTTTGGACGCAAATGTCATAAAAATTTGTTTTATCCACCACTATGCAAATGATTAATGTCATGGTAATCACCCTCGCCAACCAGTGAATGGTGGCGCAACACCCACCAGTCTCGACGCATTCCTATCATTCGTGTTTTAGACGGAGGGTCACGCCCATGGCAAAAATCATTTCTACAGCAACCGGTGATACCGCACTTACGTTCGACGACGTATTGTTGCAGCCAGCTGAATCAAGCGTCATGCCAGCTGATGTTGACCTGAAAGCAAGGGTCACAAAAGACATCGAGCTGAACTTGCCCATTCTTTCATCGGCAATGGACACAGTCACCGAATCCAAAATGGCGATTGCACTGGCGCAGGCCGGCGGCCTTGGTGTTATTCACCGCAATTTGACCCCAGAAGAGCAAGCCGAGCAGGTAAAGCAAGTAAAGCACTTTGAAAGCGGCATGGTCGTTAACCCGATCACAATCGGACCAGAAGCGACATTGTCCGATGCATTTGGCGTGATGGAAAGCCGAAATATTTCGGGCATCCCAGTTGTTGAAGGTGGCGGCACTGGCGGCCGGAATTCGGGCAAATTGGTCGGCATTTTGACCAACCGCGATGTTCGATTTGCTAAAAACCCTAATCAGCCCGTATCCGAATTGATGACGAAAGAGAATTTGATCACCGTTCGCGACGCGGCGACCCAAGATGAAGCCAAGCATTTGCTCCACGCAAATCGCATTGAGAAACTCTTGGTGGTGGATGACGCCTACAATTGTGTTGGCCTGATCACCGTTAAAGACATCGAAAAAGCCCAACTGCACCCTAATGCGATTAAAGACAGCAAAGGACGTTTGCGCTGTGCGGCTGCTTCGACCGTTGGCGACAAGGGCTATGACCGCTGCTTGCAGCTTATCGACGCTGAAGTCGATCTGTTGGTCATCGACACGGCCCACGGCCACAATGTCGAAGTGGCGAAAATTGTGACGCGCCTCAAAAAAGAAAATTCAAGTGTCCGTATCGTCGCCGGAAACGTGGCAACGGCCGCGGCAACACGTGCGTTGATCGACGCAGGCGCTGATGCAGTTAAAGTGGGCATTGGACCAGGCTCGATTTGCACGACGCGAATTATCGCAGGTGTAGGCGTTCCCCAACTAGCAGCCGTTATGGGATGTGCGGAAGAAGCCGCGAAATCTGACATTCCAATCATCGCTGATGGCGGAATCAAATTCTCAGGCGATTTGGCTAAAGCATTGGCCGGTGGCGCAAATTGCGCGATGGTCGGCTCACTTCTGGCCGGAACAGACGAAAGTCCTGGCGAAGTATACCTATATCAAGGGCGATCATATAAGTCCTATCGTGGCATGGGCTCAGTGGGCGCAATGGCGCGAGGTTCTGCTGATCGGTACTTCCAACAGGATGTTAGCGATTCGATGAAATTGGTGCCAGAGGGCATCGAAGGCCAAGTGCCGTATAAAGGCGCCGCGGGCGCGATATTGCACCAATTGGCAGGCGGCTTACGTGCATCAATGGGCTATACGGGCGCGGCCAACCTGAAAGATTTTGCGGCCAATGCTGAGTTCGTGAAAATCTCCGGCGCAGCGCTAAGCGAAAGCCACGTGCATGATGTTTCCATCACCCGCGAAAGCCCTAACTATCGCGGTGGACGTTAATTCAAATGGTTTTCGCGGAAAAACTGTTGCTGTTGGCGGTGTTCGCCCAAGTGTTTTTGACCTTCTTGGTTCTCATCATACTGGGGCATCGCCGACTGCCATTGGTTTTCTCGCGGGAGATCGAAATTGGCGACATTGCAGTTGAAAGCAAAGCATGGCCATTGTCGGCGAAATTAGCGTCGAACAATCTTGCCAACCAATTCCAATTGCCCGTCATGTTTTACGCCTTGTCGGCCATTAGCTTGGCCACCAACCAAACAAACCTATGGTCGGCGATTCTTGGAGTGCTTTTTGTTATTTCTCGATATATACATACCGCAATCCACATCACGACGAACCGGGTATATCGCCGTTTCATCGTGTATGTGATTGGCATGGCTATCCTCGCGACAATGTGGGCTGGCTTTGCCATTCAAACTCTAATTTTGTGAGGCGCAAATGCGTTTACCTGGTCGGCTGAATGCCGCTATTGAAGTTTTAGCGGATATCGAAAAACGCAAACGCCCGGTCGGCGATGCGCTAAAAGACTGGGGCCTTGCTCACCGTTTTGCCGGTTCTGGTGACAGAGCCGCCATTGGCAACATTGTTTATGATGCATTGCGCAAAAAGCTCTCGCACGCCCATGTCGCACGTTCTGAAAGCGCTCGCAGCCTAGCCTTTGCTACTTTGGTCCGCGATTGGGGCGAAGTGCCTCAAGAATTGAACGCAAGTTTTGAGGGCGATAAGTTCGCACCTGAAGCTTTATCGGCAAAAGAAATTGATACCCTTTTGCGCGATGATCCATTGGTGGATGCGCCTGAGCATGTGCAAGCCAACATTCCGGAATGGACGCAAAACTCCTTTGAAAGCAACTTTGCAGAAGATTGGATTGCAGAAGGGCAGGCGCTGGCACAACGCCCTCCGCTCGACATTAGGGTCAATCACTTGAAGTCGACGCAAGAGAAGGTCCTTAAAGCGCTCAAGCACACCAATGCCGCCGCGACCGACATCGCAACCAATGGCATTCGAATTGCGGCCGGCACGCGAGATTCGCGCACGCCAAATGTACAAGTTGAAGAAGCCTTCAAAAAAGGCCGGTACGAAATTCAAGACGAGGGCAGTCAGATTGTCTCTGAGCTGATTTTTGCACGTCCGGGTGAAAAGGTGCTTGATCTATGCGCTGGCGCTGGGGGTAAAACCCTTGCTATGGGCGCGATGATGGAAAGCAAAGGCCAATTGTTTGCCTATGACAGTGACAAGTCTCGGTTGGCGCCGATTTGGGATCGTATTAAACGTTCAGGTTTGCACAATATTCAGGTGCGTCAGCCCCACCATGACAATCCACTCACTGATTTGATTGGCAATATGGACCGGGTTGTTCTGGATGCACCTTGCACCGGATCTGGCACATGGCGTCGTCGCCCAGATGCAAAGTGGCGACTAACGAAGCAGCTTTTGGAGCAACGCCTGCAAGAGCAAGAAGAAGTGCTCTCTCAGTCAGTGCCTTTTGTGAAAGTTGGCGGGTTCCTCGTTTACATCACCTGTTCGATCTTCCCAGAGGAGAACGAGGGGCAAATCTATGCGTTTATGGAAGAGAACCCGAACTTTGAATTGCTGTCAGCTGGCGAAGTCTGGCAAGACCTTTATGGTTTTGATAAACCAATGCCATGGTCCAGCGACCTGAAGTCGGTCACATTGACCCCAGCATCAACAAATACAGACGGTTTTTTCTTTTCCGTGCTTCAACGTACGGCTTAGAGATAAGACCCGAGAATGTTTAGGCATTTTTAATCGGCAGCGGCGAATATGTGGGCATACTGACAACATATTGGTGCCCATATGTCCGCTGCGTCCCAGCCGATCCAAAATAATCAAGTTCGACTAGCAGAATTAATTGCGGCGCTCAGCGAAGCGCTCGATTTGACAGATGGCCAGCCCAAGGGCCATTCAGCGCGCGCGTGCTGGGTGGGGATGTCCATCGGCAAATTCCTAAATTTGCGCCACGAGGAACTATCTGATCTCTACTATGCGATTTTGCTCAAAGACCTTGGTTGCTCAAGCAACGCATCACGTCTTTGCGCGCACTATGTGGCAGAAGATATTTCTTTCAAACGCGAGCTGCGCAAAATTGACGGTAGTTTGCCCCAAGTTTTAGGGTTTGCCGTCAAACATGTGGGCATTCAATCTAACTTCGCCGACAAATTCAAAACAATCGTCAATGTGCTGCGCACAGGGCGAAAAATCCCACAAGAATTGGTCGAAACAAGATGCCAGCGTGGCGCTGATATCGCGCGTCAAATGCGGTTTTCCGAACCCGTTGCACTGGCTATTCGAAGCCTTGATGAACATTGGGATGGGAGTGGGTTGCCTGCAGGTTTGTCAGGGAAAGAAATTCCCTTATTTTCTCAAATTGCCCTTTTGAGTCAGGTGGTTGATGTTTTCTTCGCTGCAGAAGGAAAGGTGGGTGCAATCAAAACAATAAAGTCCAGACGCGGCAAATGGTTCGACCCTAATCTGGTGAAGGCGTTTTTGACCATCTCAAAAGACGATGATTTTTGGCAAACACTGGCTGATCCAAACACACCCGGCCATGTATATCAGCAAGAACCAACCCAAAATCAGCGCATTGCGGACGAAGACTATCTTGATGATGTCGCGCAAGGCTTCGCAAAGGTAGTTGATAGTAAAAGCCCATACACCGCCGGCCACTCAGATCGCGTGATGGTTTTCACCGACCTTATTGCTGAGGAAATGGGATTATCAGCTGACCACAGGCGTACCTTACGACGAGCTGCGCTATTGCATGATATTGGCAAACTTGGTGTCAGCAACGCGATTTTAGACAAACCAGATCGGCTAAATGATGCGGAATTTGCAGCGGTGAAAAGACATCCAGTCTACTCGCGTCAAATTCTATCAAAGGTCAAAGCATTCAGTGGCTTTGTTCACGTCGCTGGCGGTCACCATGAGCGGTTGGACGGCAAAGGCTATCCTGATGGCCTTAAGGGTGATGAAATCGACCTAGAGACCCGCATTGTCACAGTTGCGGATATTTTTGATGCCTTGACGGCAGATCGTCCCTATCGCTTGGCGATGCCAGTTGAAAAGGCATTGGCTATTTTGGACGACATGGTGGGCAGCGCGATTGATGGAAAATGCTTTGAGGCGCTCAAACGCGCCGTCGCCAAATTTGACGAACTGCCAAAATCCTCAGACGAGTTGATGGCCGGATAAAAAAAGGGCCGAACTAATGTTCGACCCTTTTAAAAATCTAGTCTGCGCTGCGCTTAAGCAACTTTTGGTCCGCGTGACCGGTTTCCACCGCCTGCGCCACCATTGCCACCGCTGCCACCGCGACGTTTGCCATTAGGTGGACCGCTGCGCTTTTGACCATCACGTTTTGGCTTGCTGCCAAATGGCTTATCGCCGCGCTTGCCGTCAGCCCGTGCACCGCCTTCACGACGCCCCTCAGAAGTAGCGCCACCGCGTGAACGGTTGCCACCACCACCTTTACGATGATTGCCTTCGCCACCACGTGGACGGCGGTTGCCACCACCGCCGCCACCGCGACGGAATGAACGTTTTTGGCCAGATGAACGAGGCAAGTCCAATTCAACCGGCTCTCCATTCGTATCGAACGCTGAGATTGGGGTGCCAATAGTGCGTTGAATGTCGCCCAACAGACCCAATTCTTCGGTAGATACAAGCGAAATCGCAATGCCTGATGCGCCAGCACGTGCAGTCCGGCCAATGCGGTGTACATATGCTTCTGGCACTTCTGGAAGGTCATAATTTACAACCAAGCCAACACCGGGAACGTCGATGCCGCGCGCCGCAATATCAGTCGCAACCAAAACGCGTGTTTTGCCTTTGCGGAAATCTTGCAAGGCACGTTCGCGCTGATTGTGAGACTTATTACCGTGAATGGCAGCAGCTCGAATGTTGGATACACCCAAGCGTTTTGTTACTTTATCAGCACCATGCTTTGTGCGGGTAAAGACGATGATTTGCTCGCCTTCATATTCCAACAAAAGATCGCTGATGGACTCCATCTTGGCTTTTTGGCCGATCGCGATAACTTTTTGCTCAATCCGGTCCGCTGTTTTAGTTTCAGGAATTACTGAAATTTCAAGCGGGTTGGTCAAGTGGTTGTTTGTCAGCTTGCGAATCTCTTTTGGCATCGTCGCTGAGAACAACATTGTCTGACGTTCGTCAGGCAACAATTCCAAAATAGACCGGATCGCTGGCAAAAAGCCAATATCAAGCATTTGGTCAGCTTCGTCGAGCACAACTGTTTCGACTTCACTCAGGTCGATGAATTTTTGATCGATCATATCGATCAAGCGACCCGGTGTACCCACCAAAATATCAACGCCATGCTGAAGCGCATGTTTTTGCTTGTGGTAAGAAACGCCACCAACAATAATTGTTGAACGCAAAGGCACACGTGTTGTGAAGCGCTTTACTGTGTCGTGAATTTGAGCAGCCAATTCGCGGGTTGGCGAAATGATCAAAGCGCGTATTTTACGCTTTTTAGTTGCTGGAATATCTTCCGCAAGCCGAGCAATTGTCGGCAATGTAAAGGCCGCAGTTTTACCCGTACCCGTTTGCGCTAAGCCAACAATATCGCGGCCTTCAAGGGCGGCGGGAATGGCTTTAGACTGAATAGGAGTTGGCTCAGAATAATCTAAATTAGCCAAGCATGTTAGGATCGGCTGGCTAAGACCGAACGATTCAAATGTCAAAGGAGGCATCTTTCCAATTTTGACGCCTACTACATTGCATTTGATCGTCATTGACCAGTTTTGCAAAACAACTAATTCGTTGCTAGTCGGCGCTGTAGCCAACAAATGGCTACTTTTAAGTTGGCGCTTTATTGTCGAATGTCGCCGGTCAAGTCAAGAAGTAAAAACGCATGGCTGCATTGCGTAGCATTATCCTTGATGTCTTGACGCGCGCACAAAGTTCGGTATTCTCATATATGGGAATAATTCTCTAAGTGAGGTATAGGGTGGCAGATCTACCAGGACGCTTGGCAGCTCGCCTTAAAATGTTGCGAAATGAGCAGGGGTTGTCGCTGGATCAGTTGGCAACGCAAAGCGGCGTCAGCCGTGCAACATTGTCTCGGCTCGAAAAGTCTGAAGTCAGCCCAACCGCCCAGGTGCTGGGCAAATTGTGCGCTGTCTACAAACTGCCCATGTCCAGACTGTTGGCGATGGTGGAGGAGGAGTTTGAACCGTTTCTTGCGCCCGCAGATCAACAAGTTTGGCGAGATGAGGTGAATGGATTTACCCGTACAAGTGTTTCACCACCAGCGACGGGCTTAAGCGCGGAACTCTTGCGATGTGAACTGGAGCCCGGCAAGCGAATTTCATACGACAAACCGGCACTCAGTGGTCTTGAACATCACCTTTATCTGCTGGATGGGGAGCTTGAACTCGAAGTGAATGGCACAACCTATCAACTGAAATCAGGGGACTGCTTGCGATATCAGCTTTTCGAAGCCTCTCGGTTTTCAACTCCAGCGCATTCGGGTGCGTCCTACATGCTTGTTTTGGTTTGATGATGCGGGAGTTCAAAAAATGATAAAGCAAATCAGCGCCACGCAGCTCGACGAACATCTCGATCAATTGGCTGACATGTTGTGCCAAACCGTCGCCCGAGACGGGGCAGTTGGGTTCGTCGCGCCCCTTAGTGAAGACGAGGCGGCTGCATTTTGGCAAAACACGATAAGACCACAATTGGAAAATGGCGATCGGCTGATGTTCATCGCGGTTGAAGGCGCGCAATTGGCCGGCACCGGTCAACTGATTGTTGGTATGCCAAACAATCAGCCACATCGCGCAGAAATCTCCAAACTGATGGTTCACCCCAATTTCCGCCGCAAAGGATATGCAAAACAAATCATGCAGGCGCTTGAGCGGGCAGCAATTGAGCGAGAACGCAGTCTGATTACCCTGGATACACGAACAGGCGATGGCGCAGAGCCGCTTTACGCATCGCTTGGTTACAAAACAGCTGGCATCATCCCCCAATTTGCCAAGAACGCCGTGGGGGATGATTTTCACGCCACCACCTATATGTACAAGTTACTCAAATGAGCGTTGCGAACTTTTGGTTGATATTTGCTTCATTCATCGGCGGAGCCCTCATCGCAGCGCAAGGGCCAATTTATGCGCGCATGTCTGTTGCGTTCGACAGCTCAATTGCCGCCGCTCTTGTTGCATTTATTATTGCAACCGTAGCGATAGGCATCATAGCGATTGCTTCAAAATCCAGTCTGCCAAATTGGTCTCAACTTAATTCGACACCCAAATGGGTGTGGTTTGGTGCGCTGGTTGGGGTCTACCAAGTGTTGGTTTCCATTTCCGCTGTCCCCAAGCTGGGTGTCGGCCCATTCATTTTGATCGTTGTGTTCGGCCAGATCATCGCCAGCCAGTTCTATGATCAATTTGCGTGGTTTGACTTGGAACAGCGCAACATGAGCATCAAGACTGTGGCAGGCGTCGCGCTTATGTCAGCCGGTTTGATGCTGGTTATGTGGCGATAGGACAAAAAATCTGGGCAACCATTAGATTCTGCGTTCGATCAGACCAATTGCGGTTGCACAATTGACTGTTTGGCGGTAAAGCGTCGCCATGACAGCAAAAGATCACCAAACCATCCTAATTGTAGACTTCGGTTCGCAAGTCACCCAGCTTATTGCCCGGCGCTTGCGCGAACTAAATGTCTATTGCGAAATTCATCCATTTTCGAGCGCGGCCACTGCGCTTAAAGACATGAACCCACGCGGAATCATCCTTTCCGGTGGACCAGCAAGTGTTTTGGATGAACACGCCCCGCATATCGATCAATCATTGCTCGATGCCGGACTGCCAATCTTGGGCATTTGCTACGGTCAACAAGCGCTTTGTGTGGCGCTAGATGGCAAGGTGGAAGCGGGGCTGGATGCTGAATATGGCCGTGCGACCCTAAACATCGAAAAACCATGCTCTTTGTTTGGTGACGAATGGGCCGTTGGCGGTGAACAGCAGGTTTGGATGAGCCACGGTGACCGTGTCACAAAAATTCCGACCGGGTTTGAAGTTGTCGCAACCTCAACTGGCGCGCCACTAGCCGTCATTGCCAATGAAGAACGCCAAATCTGGGCGGTTCAATTCCACCCAGAAGTGCACCACACGCCAAAAGGCGCCGAGCTTTATCGCAACTTTGTCATGAATGTTTGCGGTTGCACCGGCGACTGGACCATGGGCGCGTATCGAGAACAAGCTATCCAGCAAATCCGCGATCAAGTCGGCGATGAAAAAGTCATTTGCGGCCTATCTGGCGGCGTTGATTCTTCTGTTGCAGCGGTGCTTATTCACGAAGCCATTGGCGACCAACTGACCTGCATCTTTGTGGATCATGGATTGCTGCGCATGAATGAGGCGGAGGAGGTGGTGAACCTATTCCGTGATCACTACAATATTCCGCTTGTGCATGTTGATGCTGCGGACGAGTTTTTGGGAGAGCTAGACGGCAAGTCTGATCCCGAAGAGAAGCGCAAGATCATTGGCCGGCTGTTTATTGAAACCTTTGATAAAGAAGCGAAAAAAGTCGGAGGTGCTAAGTTCTTGGCCCAAGGTACATTGTACCCTGACGTGATCGAAAGCGTGTCCTTCACCGGCGGGCCGAGCGTAACCATCAAGTCGCACCACAATGTTGGTGGCCTGCCTGAAAAGATGGACCTAAAACTTGTCGAACCGCTTCGAGAATTGTTTAAAGACGAAGTGCGTGCCCTGGGTCGTGAACTTGGTTTGCCCGATAGTTTCGTCGGTCGCCATCCATTCCCTGGACCCGGCCTAGCAATCCGCTGCCCAGGTGGCGTGAATAAAGAAAAAGCAGACATTTTGCGCAAAGCAGACGCCATTTATCTCGACGAAATCCGTAAGTCCGGCCAGTACGACAAAATCTGGCAAGCGTTTGCTGTTTTGTTACCAGTTCAAACTGTTGGCGTGATGGGCGATGGCCGCACATATGAATCTGTGTGCGCTTTGCGTGCAGTGACGTCCGTTGATGGCATGACCGCTGATTTCTATCACTACGACATGGAATTCCTTGGCCGTACTGCCACGCGTATCATCAATGAGGTCAAAGGCATCAATCGGGTTGTTTATGACGTGACGTCAAAACCACCTGGGACCATTGAATGGGAGTGAGCAACGACCTTTAGGGCAAATTGGTCCAGTGGACCAATTTGAGTTGCGAACGCCCTGAGCCAGCGCAGCGCGGCGAAGGGCACGAAGGTTGAAGCGTGCTAAACTGCCCACCGCCAGCGCCGCGAGACGATCACGCAAGCAATACAACGAACAATTCAACCCATGGATTGGCAGTATTGGACGTTACGCGAAACCGTCCCAGCCGCTGAAGCTGGAACAGAATCACCATTTGTGTCGACCATTTGAGTGTCCGCTTTGCGGACAAAGTAAACGCTCGGACCCACATTCTCAATGTCTGCTTTTAGAAATAGGAGGAAGCCACTAGCAGTTGACCGATGACCTCGGTTATAGCGGTGGGGACCTTTGCCAAAGAGCTTCATATATCTCGACTTTCGCGGGCGCGATGCTCGGCTGAAGTGGAACTAGGTAAGTGGGTTTCTTTCCAGCATCTTTTATAGATCCACCAACTATCCAACAATCTGATCTATCCAAAATTACCAGCCGGTCATGGATCTCTTTGATTTTTCTTAGCTCTGGCGTCACACCAAATTGAGCACTGAAAGCTTTTGCGTGGCCCGCCACCTCACTTGAAAACCTCGAACACAGCAGACGAATCTTGCAACTACTTCCAAGTTCTCCCAGATATGTATCGAATGCGCCTCCGTCGAAGTAAGGGTCAACGATAAACACTTCGTTTTTTGCACCTAGAATAATTGCTTTGAGGTCACGCAAAAAGTCATATTGGTGCTGAGCCTCGTAGACCTGACCGATCTCCTCATGTCCATCCAACTCAAGCTCTAACTTGATTTCCTCGGCCGCCGCCAGCAATTGTTGGCGCATTTGCTCTCGTGTGAATTTCCAGTACTGTACACTAGTGTTTCTAGTAACTTGGAACGAAGTTTTATACCCCAACCCCATTCTCGCGAGGAGTGCGCCAACACGGGCGATCCATTGTTGGGGAGGTGACGCGGCATCTGCAATGTATTTGTCGCCAAAAATTGGAGCATTCTCAAATTCGTAGAGAAGTTTCATCAAGAGAATTTGACGTTCGGCAGGACCATCACCCACCAGTTTCTTTCTCAATCGTGCCAACTCATCATTCATTGTCTGTCGGGTTTGTTGCGCTTTGGGTTCAAAGCGGTCATTCCCGGCGAACAGGTGATTGTTGCACAAGTCAGAAACACCAACTCAGCCTAATCGTATTTTGCCGTTTTGCGCGCCGACGGAGGCAAAATTGTGTGACGTTTCTTTGGTAAATTGAAATTTAGACATCCAATATATATCAAAATTTGCAATCAATTTGCCCATAGCACTATCTTTGGGCGACAGGGGGAACAAGATGACTCAAATCTTCACCGTGCAAGAAACCATCAACGCACCCATCAGCGCGATTTGGGCGCATCTGACTGAGCCTGAAAAACTGGCTAAATGGATGCCTGCAATTGAAAATGTGCGTACAGCGAACGGCGAGCCGACAGCGCCAGAAAACCCGTTGCTTTATCGAGCTGGGGGCAAAGAAATGTTTTCCCCTGTGGTTGACTACGCTCCGCTCATGCTGATTGCCTATCGATCTACCCGCGGCAATTTCAGCGCCACCTATGTCTATGAGATCAATGCAGTGGACGAGGGGACTAGCATTTCGCTTGTTGCAAGTTGTGAGGCCAAAGGCATGATGATTTTGTTGAAGCCATTGTTGAAGATGGTGATCAAAAAAGCGGACAGCGTGCAACTTAAAATGCTTAAGGCGGTTGTGGAGGGTGCCAAGCCTGCCTAAATAGAAGACATGATTTAGGATTGGGAGGCAGACATCATGATCTGGCTAATATTAGGCATCATCATTTTTCTTGGCATTCACTCTGTGCGTATGGTTGCACCGGGTTGGCGCGACCAGCAATTGGAAACGCGCGGCGAAAATGGCTGGAAGGGCATTTATTCTCTTGTTTCCGCCGTTGGCCTTGGATTGATCATTTGGGGCTTCATGCAAGCCCGTCCGGACGCAGCGTTTTTCTACGAACCACCAGCCTTTATGCGTCACATTGCATATGCGTTGATCTGGATCGCCTTCATTGCATTGGCAGCTTCCAGCTTTCCAGCTGGCAAGATCAAGGCGATGCTCAAACATCCGATGATTACCGGCGTGAAAATTTGGGCTTTTGCTCATCTGTTGGTGAACGGCGACCTAGCTTCAATCATTTTGTTCGGCTCTTTCCTTGCTTGGACCGTTTGGAACCGCATTGCCGTCAAAAGACGTGGAGACCCAACACCAAGCGCAGGCCCAGTCATCAATGATGTAAAGTCTGTTGTCGCAGGTACGGTGTTTTATTTGATTTTCGCATTTTGGGCCCATGAATGGCTCATCGGCATTTCACCATTTATCTAAGCTTTTACACTAACGCTCGTTGGCGTTGGCACATTTCAGGCAAAACAAAGCGGCTGGATCGACGTTCAGCCGTTTTTCACTAATCTCATCACCACAATCTTCGCAAAATCCAAACTCGTCATTGGCAATTCGGGTTAGGGCTTGCTCTATGCGCATCAATTCAGCCCCTCGCTGACGTTCCTGTGCTTGTGCCATGGCCTGCGCCTGCATCGCGTCCATGCGCGATAAACGGCCAACCGATTGTTGATCCAACGCCACCGTATTGCGCGCATCCGCACTCAGCGCGTTTAAGCCGTCAAGCTCCACTTTGCGGTTTCGCAAAAGCAATTTGAATTTGTCGATTTGCTCGCTATTCATATCAGGATTGTGCGCCCCAATTACCTCTATTGCAAATTGATGTTCGTTCGCGCAGGAATGTGCGTAATTCTTCTAAACATAAATTGCATTTCTAGTTCGTCCGCACTAAGGTGCACGACCTGAAATCACTCTAAATATGAGCGCAGTAAATGTCAGATACCGATAATGTATTCCGCGAAGTTGATGAAGAGCTACGCAACGAACGTATGAACAAGCTTTGGCGCCAGTTCGGCCCATATGTGATCGGCGTTGCAGCTGTTATTATTTTGCTTGTTGCAGGTAACGAGGCATGGCGCTGGTGGCAAACATCAACGGCGAACCGCGGTGCGGATCAATTCACCGCCGCAATTCAAAGCGTTGAGGGCGGTGACATTGCTGCAGGCCAAACGGCTTTGACACAAGTTATCGAAACGGGTTCAGGGCAATATCCGGTCCTTGCAAAATTCCGCATGGCGGCACTTTTGGCTGAAGACGGCAAAACCGATGAAGCAATTGCTGCCTATGATGCTTTGACCACAACTTCATCTGATACGCGTCTGCGCGAATTGGCTTCGGTTTTTGCAGCCTATTTTCTTGTTGATACTGGTGACGCAGCTGCGGTGACCCAGCGCGTTGGCGAAATGCAAGTCGATAGCCACCCATTGCGCAACGCGGCGCGCGAGGCGATCGGCCTTGCTCATTATAAGGCTGGCAATTTTGTTGAAGCACGTTTGCTGTTTGACACGATTGCAGCTGATCCATTGACCCCACGTGATCTTGGGTTGCGTGTTTCCCTTTATCTTGGCCAACTAACGGCACAAGGTATCGGTTCAACAACCGAGGCAGCGTCGGAATAATCTGACGCGCTGATTGGAGCCCAATAAATGTCTGTTTCTGTTGCGATTGTTGGGCGTCCCAATGTCGGTAAATCCACGTTGTTTAATCGTCTGGTGGGCAAAAAACTCGCGCTGGTCGACGATACACCCGGCGTGACCCGCGATCGACGTGAAGGCGAGGGCCGCATTGGCGACCTAACATTTACGCTAATTGATACAGCTGGTTATGAAGACGCTGACGACGAGACGCTTGAAGGGCGTATGCGCCAGCAAACCGAGGCCGCTATTCAGACCGCTGACGTGATCTTGCTGATGATAGATGCGCGCGCTGGCGTGACACCGATGGACGAGCATTTCGCCAAATTGCTGCGCAAAGCCAATAAAAAGGTGACGCTGCTTGCCAATAAGGTTGAAGGCCGTGCTGCCGAAGCTGGTCTTTATGAGGCGTTTAAGCTTGGCTTTGGCGAGCCCGTCGCTTTGTCTGCAGAACATGGCCTAGGCCTTGCAGATCTATACAATATTGTGGCGACTGCCATTGAAGATGCCGCAGAAACGCTTGAAGCCGGCAAAGATGAGTTTGAGCAGGCCGTCGCCCAGCTCGACGAATCCATGATGCCAGAAGTCAATGTTGATTTGGAAGATGACGGCAAAGGCG
This sequence comes from Maritalea sp. YIW29, assembly GCF_057219265.1. Classification (NCBI taxonomy): domain Bacteria; kingdom Pseudomonadati; phylum Pseudomonadota; class Alphaproteobacteria; order Hyphomicrobiales; family Devosiaceae; genus Maritalea; species Maritalea sp. YIW29. The sequence goes on along the minus strand of NZ_JBXVVF010000001.1, from coordinate 1,334,012 downwards.
TGGAAGACGGGCAGGGGACGTATGACCCCAACCGGTTCCTCAACGTGGCGATCATCGGTCGTCCAAATGCCGGTAAATCGACGCTCATCAACAAAATGGTTGGCGCTGAGCGTGTTCTAACAGGCCCCGAAGCCGGCATTACGCGCGATGCGATTATGGTGCCGTGGGAATGGCAAGGCCGCACAATCAATCTTGTGGATACAGCAGGCATTCGCAAGCGTGCAAAGGTGCAGGAAAAGTTGGAAAAACTTTCCGTTGCCGATGCACTGCGGTCAATCCAATTTGCTGAAATTGTTGTGCTGATGCTAGATGCAACGATCCCGTTTGAAAAACAAGATTTGCAACTTGCGGATTTGGTCGAACGTGAGGGACGTGCGCTTGTGATCGCGCTCAACAAATGGGACCTTGTTAAAAACAAACAGGAACACCTCAACCACCTCAAAGAATCCTGCGAACGGCTTTTGCCCCAACTTAAGGGCGTGCCGCTTATCACGCTATCGGGTTTGCGCGGCAAGAATATCGATCGGTTGATGGAGTCAGTTCTGAAGGTGGAAAAGACTTGGAATTCAAGGATTTCTACTGCCCGCTTAAACAAGTGGTTGACCACAATGACCGAGAGCCATCCACCCCCAGCGGTCTCTGGGCGTCGGTTGCGCTTCCGCTATATGACACAGGCCAAAACCCGGCCGCCGAGTTTCATCATCTTTTCATCAAGACCAGACGCTGTACCAAAATCCTATGAGCGTTATTTGAGCAATGGCTTGCGCGAGGCATTTAACCTTGCAGGCGTGCCAATCCGCATGTGGCTTCGTGGTGGCGATAATCCATACCACGACAAGGAAAAAGCCAAACGCTGGTAGGTTGATGAGGACGCCGATTCCGCCAACGGCTTGACCGCATATTTTCTTGCTTAGTAAAGTTTCGTATTCAGCGCTCAAACAACTGCTTTAATCGTTCAATTTTTTCTGTATCCCAGCCAGTCGGGTCGGTAACTTCAAGCCAACTGTCGATATAGCTTGAGGCTGCATAAACGTGGCTATATCCTGGAAGAACCCGACCTGACATCGGAATGTCGAATGCTGTTTGCAAGAATGTGACTATCGGAAACCACTGAAACTCGCCTGAAATATCCGGCGCGCGTTCACCTACAAGCCATTTCGGCTTTTCAAATAATAGATCAGTTGAGAAAAATACCATGGGATCGCTAGCATGTTGGAGATATACAAATCTGACACTGCCCCATTCCGCCCCTTCTATGTGCAAAGAATTTTGGCGACCGGTAAAGCGAACCAGTGAGCCATCTCGAAATCGTGGCAGCCAATAAGGGGATTCTTCATTCCTATTTTGAGTTAAGATTGGCCAAATCGTGCTGGCAAAAGGCGGCCCAGCAAAAAGTCCGCCTTGAATAGGGTCATCGAGCAACGCGAACGGATCTGCCGATGTTTCAGCACCAAGAGCGCCAAGACTCATGCCGTACAGATAGATTTTGGGCCGGCTGCCTTTGGGCAAAGTCACCCAATGACCATAAATTGCGTCAAATAGACTTTTTGCCGCGCGACGTGAACGTGTTGGATCAACGATGATTGTAAGCCAGCTTGGCAAATATGAGTATTGCATGGTTACAATTGCTGTATCGCCATTGTGTAGATATTCGAGAGGGTCAACGGCCTTGGGGTCGTGCCAACCGCTACCTGTGGGCGTTGCAATGACCAAAATGGAGCGCTCAAACCCACCTGTGCGCTTTAACTCGGCGAGGGCTAACTCCGCACGATCCATGTCAGTCTTGGCCGAACGCAAGCCCACATATATTCGCAATGGGTCAAGTGCTGGTCGGTTCGAAAAATCTTCCAACTCTGCCCTGCTGGGCCCATTCGCAATGAAATCTTTCCCCTTCTTTCCAACCGTCTCCCATTTGATCAACGACGCAGCGCTGCCAGAAGAAAGTGGATTGTTTGGTTGGTTTATGCCCTGTGCCGTCAGGCGATCAGCTTGAAGATACAAGTTGTCCATAAACGTCAAAACGTTTTTCACTAAAAGTCCGTCAACAAGAGATGTAAGGAACAATAGGACCACTACAATCCCAAGAACATTTGATATTCGCCTTGGAATAAATCGGCCAAGTTTATTTGAAACCCAACCAAATAGTTCGGTGATCCAATGCAAAATCGCCAACAGGGTAATCGCCAACGCAAGAGCAATAAATGCCACAAGCACTGGTCGCGCGCTATTGACCGGCGTCATTTCCATCAAAACCCTAATGGAGTTCTGCCAACCAGTTGAGAGCCACAAAAAGTAAATCGAGATGCACAAACAGGAAATGGCAACGATCCACTTTGCGACCTGCATGAATATGCCGGTTAACTCACCCAGCTCAAGATAACGCCAAACCCAGAACATGAATTTTCCAAGTCCGTAGCCGCAAACAAAGGCAACGCCTCCCAACAGACCCTGCATGAGATGGTCCCTGGGCAAGAGTGAAGGGGTCAATGAAGCGGCAAAGAACAGCGTTCCGAACACCAATCCAACATATGAAAATGATGAAATGTATCTTGATATCTTTTCTTGAAGTGCAATCCAGCCAGACATTTGCTCCACCATTCAACAAGTTTGTCATAGAAGCTTCGCAGCAATTCCAATGCTGATCAATCCCAACCTAATTCCAACTTCGGTATTTGAAATTCCCCATCACAAAAATTCATGACCGCAAGATTGACGGTCAAAACACGTGAGCATAAATTTGTCCTCCATCATTTTCGAATTTATCAAGCAACCAACAAGAGGGCATCACGACACTCGCAGCTCTGGCGACATTTTGTATCGCGTTGGCCATTATGGTGGCTATTCCCGACCCCGGTGCCATGGCACTGATGGGCCCCGCATTTGGGGCGGGCTAAAGCGGCCATTCCATCTCACAAATGAGTTGCACAGAACTGGTGTATGAAATCGGCGAGATACTCGCAGATCAAGGAAGATGCTGACGCAGATAGTATTATCGGCACGGTTGGCGCTTTGATCTCAGATGACAAGAACGACCAAATTACCCATAGCGTTGAAGGAATTGTCGGAGACATCGCCAGCGCTTCGGCCGGTAGTGAATTGGAAAAGTTGAAAACCTCATTCAACCAGAGGGGATGTCACTAGTCGGAAGCGGCAACAATTTAGGCCAACAAACTAATCCTAGTCTTTCACAGGTTTTCGCATTTGCCGGCAAGCCGTGAGGGGCTTTTGATTTTCGTGTGCGCCGGTGAGTGAAACAATCTTTGCATTTGGTATTTGCCGACACCATTACGCATTTGATTATTTTACGATCTTAATGGTTAAACGCGCTGCGCAAACATAGCAGCCAAACCGCTACCAAGCAGACCAAAAGCTGATCCAAACTTAAGCGTTTTTTGCCCCTTTTCACTTTCAAAAAGCAATTTCGTGCGCGCGGCCAAAGCCGCAATAATCGCGAACATCACAAATACCATCGTTAGGAACAGTGGACCGAGGAACGCCAATTGCGGCCAAAACGCCTGTGTTGGTTCAATAAATTGCGGGAAGAACGCCACGAAGAAGCCAATGGCTTTTGGGTTGAGCATGGTTGTCGCCCAGCCTTGCACATAAGGACCGGCCGTTGACTTTGCGTCAGAGAAGTCAACTTTGTGGTCAGCCCGCAATTGCTTTATGCCGAGATAAATCAAATAGGCGATCCCCGCCCATTTCACGACGTTAAATAACAGCACAGAACTTTGCATCAGTGCCCCTAGGCCAAGTAGGCTCGCGCTGATCAATATCGCATCTGCGGTGATCACCCCTAAACTATATTTCATGCCAGCGGTGGCGCCTTGGCGTAAACTCACAACCAACAAAACGATGATTGAAGGCCCCGGCGAGAGGGTAATGACGATCGTAGCAACAATGAATCCCAGTAGCATATTCTGCACTCCAACATTGACCTGCATGCTCGCACAATCAAAACGGGAACAAAAATCAGTATTTGAAATACCCCATCACAAAAATTCATGACGACGAGATTGACGATCAAAACATGTGAGCATAGATTTGCATTTCATCATTCTCGAATTTCTCAAGCAACCATCAAGAGGGCTTCATGACAATCGCAGCTTTGGCGACATATTGCATTGCGTTGGCAATCGCTGTCGGCATTCCGGGTCCCGGCGTAATGGCTCTAATCGGTACGGCACTTGGCGGTGGTCTTAAACGGGCTGTCCCGATGATTGCGGGCATTGCATTTGGTGATGTAACCTGGTTGGCGCTTGCGGTGCTGGGTTTAGCCGCAATCAGTGAAATTTATGCGGAAGCGTTTACAGTCATTCGTTATATGGGTGTTGCCTATCTTTTTTATTTAGCGTGGAAATTTTGGACAAACACCAGCGAACTTAAAGCTGAACAGGTCGACGACAAGCGCTCAGCCTTTTCGTCCATGCTGAACGGTTACCTCATCACCATGGGCAACCCAAAAGCCATGCTGTTCTATCTCGCGTTGCTGCCAGTACTTATTGATCTCAATACAATTGGCATTGTCGAGTTCGTAACAATCATTCCAGCGACTTATGTCGTTCTGTTCGTGGTTTTGATGCCTTATGCGTTGCTAGCGTCTGGCGCACGGGAATGGCTTAAGTCGTCTAGTGTCTATAAAGTCATGAACCGCACGGCTGCAGCCTTGATCGGCACCGCTGCGATTGTAATCGGCCTGCGGGCACATTAATCGTGCCCCAAATTCATGTTGAGTGGGGTGAGCGCGCCCTTGATCACAAAGCCGAAATTGCCATCATCGTTGATTGCTTGAGCTTTTCATCAGCACTCAGCGTTGCCTGTGCACGTGGCGCAAAGGTGTTTCCGTTTGGATTACGGGATGGCGCAAAACGCTTTGCTGAATTGATGGATTTAAGGATCGTCGGGAAACGTAAGGCGCAAGGCCTCTCCCTTTCGCCGCCTTCGCTTGATCAGCTTACTCCCCATGACAATATCGTACTGCCATCACCCAACGGATCCAACTTGACCTTGTTCGCCAAACAGCGCCACGTGTTTGGCGGCACTCTACGCAATGCTGAGGCCGTTGCACGTGCTGCGCAGTCCCAAGGCAAGGACGTGATCATTGTTGCGGCCGGTGAGCGTTGGCAATCGGATGGGTCGCTCCGTCCCGCATTTGAGGATTGGGTGGCCGCAGGCGCGATAGCATCCTATTTTCAAGCCGCTGAACTCTCTGCCGAAGCAAAGCTTGCTGCCGCCTCATTCAGCGCAATTGCAGAGGATATTGAGGGCGCGTTGTCCGCATGTATGTCTGGCCAAGAATTGATTGGCCATGATTATGCTGCCGATGTGGAATGGGCCGCGAAACTAAACGCGACTAACGCGGTGCCAGCATTGAAACGCTTGGACAAAACTTACGGCGAATTTGGCTTGAGCCCAACGGACGTACCAGCACCGTCAGTGCTTAAGCAAAAAATGTGCTATTATCAGGCAATTGCTTGAGCGCAAAATCCAAGCCAAGTCGCGACAAGTCTACAGCGGACGATACGCACCTGTTTGCACATCAAATACCTGACCGTTTTGCATGTTGCTCGGTGCAATCATATCAACGAGCGTCGGGGCAATCTCGCGCGGATGTGGCAGCGTATCTGGATTTTCACCTGGCACTGCTTTTGCGCGCATGCCGGTGCGTACAGCGCCGGGGTAAAACACATTGGCCTTCACTGAAGACTGTTCCATTTCGCCCGCATAGGACTTTGTCATGGCGTTCAGCGCAGCTTTAGTCGCAGCATAAAGTCCCCAAAACGGATTTGCACTTTCAGCAGCAGACGAAGACACAAATACAGCGCGACCAGCATCAGACTGGCGCAGCAACGGATCAAGCGAACGCAATAGCCGAAAATTGGCGGTGACATTCACATTGAAAACATTGTCGACTTCTTTTGGCGAGAGATGCGGAACAGGGCTGATGATGCCCAGCAGACCAGCATTGGCGATCAATCCGTCAAGTTTGCCCCAACGTTCAAAGATCGAACCACCCATTCTGTCGATGGCGTCGCCTTCAGCAATGTCCAATGGCACTAGCGTGCAAGAACCGCCAGCCGATTGAATATCGTCGTCCAGATCTTCTAATCCACCGCCAGTGCGGGCAACTGCAATAACATGGGCGCCGCGCTTGGCAGCCTCAATGGCGGTGAAATAGCCGATGCCGCGAGACGCGCCGGTGATCAGAACAACGCGGTCCTGAAGGTCTTGTGTGTCAGACATAGTAACTAGCCTGCCTCTCGGAGCATGGAATGTGGTTTGGGTTGCACTTCGCCTTCCGCTTCGCGGTCAACGAGCCGGGTAGGGTACTCGCCGGTGAAATAGTGATCCGTAAATTGCGGGTTCTGTGGGTCCCGCGGTGCGCCACCAACAGCATCATAGAGCCCATCAACAGAAAGGAAATGCAACGAGTCCGCGCCAATGAATGCACACATTTCAGCATGGTCTGTATATTGGTTGGCCAACAGCTTTTCAGGGTTTGGCGTATCAATGCCGTAATAATCTGGATGGGTAATTTTGGGGCTAGCCACAACCAAATGGACTTCACTTGCGCCAGCATCTCGCACCAACTGCACAATTTTCGTGGACGTTGTGCCGCGTACAACAGAATCATCAACCAAGATCACGCGCTTGCCATCAAGCTGCCCACGATTTGCTGAGTGCTTTAGCTTTACGCCGAAGGCGCGAATTTGCTGGCTTGGCTCAATAAAGGTACGTCCCACATAGTGATTGCGGATAATGCCCAATTCAAACGGAATGCCACTTTCTTGCGCATAGCCAATCGCCGCTGGTGTGCCGCCATCGGGCACAGGCACGACCACATCGCCAGACAATTGTGCTTCACGGGCCAAGTTGCGGCCCATATTTTTGCGCACATTGTAAACAGAGCGACCTGCAACAATTGAGTCGGGGCGGGCGAAATATACATATTCAAATAGGCAGACACGTTCAGGTTTTGGCGCGAACGGCTTGGATGAAGTGATTTTGACAGAACCGTCCGCTTGTTTCTCACAAACGATCACTTCGCCATTTTCAATGTCGCGAACAAATTTCGCGCCAATAATGTCCAAAGCACATGATTCTGACGCTAAAATCGGCGCGCCATCAAGTTCACCAAGCACCAGCGGGCGGATGCCAAATGGATCGCGAGCGCCCATCAGCTTGGTCCGTGTCATGGCGATCAGTGCGTAGCCGCCTTCCATCTGGGAAATAGCTTCGACGAAACGAGCCGCTGAACCTTTTTCTTTAGACTGTGCAATGAGGTGAAGCACCACTTCGCTGTCGGAAGTTGATTGGCAAATCGCGCCGTTGGCGATGATTTCTTTGCGCAACTTCAATGCATTGGTAAAATTGCCGTTGTGGGCCACCGCAATGCCGCCAACGCTTAGCTCAGCAAATAGGGGTTGAACATTGCGTAAGGCCACCTCGCCAGTTGTGGAATAACGGTTGTGGCCAATTGCGACGTCGCCGGGCAGTTTCTCAAGCATTTGCGGGTCGGTGTAATGGTCACCAACCAAGCCCATACGGCGTTCAGAATGGAAGCGGGTGCCATCATATGTCACGATGCCCGCTGCTTCTTGTCCACGATGTTGTAGGGCGTGAAGACCAAGCGCGGTTAGCGCCGCCGCGTCCTCGTGTTGGAGGATGCCGAATACACCGCACTCCTCATGTAACGTGTCGCTTTCAAGGTCAAAAACGTCGTCTGAACTGGCATTGCCAGCCGGGTGAGAGGAGTGCGCCACCGGTGTCCACCTATGTCATTTCATTGTCGTACAATGGTTGTTGGCTCAATTACGCCTCTGAGCGATGGGAGTCAACAACATGACAGGCTTTTGCAAACCTTTGACCATTAGGTCGAAGTTTCAGTCGGAAGCTCTTCTTCCAATGCGTCGGTGCCTTCGCCAATTGGCTCTGCAGGTGCTGTTGATGGGCCCCGCAGGGTCTCGCTGACCATGCCTTCAAGGTCTTCAGGAAGAACCGCAATCAAATCATCGCCCAATTGGGAAAGCATAGGAAGAGTCTTGCTGTCTTTGCCCCACTCCTCGACAACTGAGAAGAACAGCCATTGACCAAAAATTACGAATACGATTGCGATCAATACGCCGCGCAATCCGCCAAAAATGAACCCAAGTGAACGATCCAATGGACCAATTTTGCTGTCGACAACCAGATCGGCGATCCACATGGTCATCAGGTGAAGCACGATTAGCGCGACAATGAAGCTGACGACAACAGTCGCGATGTCCGCCACAAGCGGTTCTGCAACATATTGACGGGCTAAATCAGGATAATTGGCATACATCCACCAAGCGAAAATGGCGGAACCGCCCCAAGTCGCCAGCGACAGAACTTCGCGGGTTAGACCCCGCATGGTCGCCAACAAGGCTGAAATAAGGACGATCAAGCCAACGGCGATATCAAACGCGGTAATCATTTTAAGATTGTTCCCTCACGGATGCTCTGCATAGAATAATGCAAATCATTTAAACGCTATTGGCGCTGTTGCCAAGCGCTCACTCATTATCTTGGTTTATAGGCCGCTTGGCGCGGGCCGCAATTTGGGCCACCATATCGGCCAATTGCTTGTATCTTCGGGTCTCAATGGCTTCTTGCTTGTCTTTGCCTTCGGCCGTTACCGCAAGGCCAAACCCAAGCTTATTAGCCTCTTTCAGCCTTGTTTGGCTGTGGGAAACCGGGCGAACACCACCCGAAAGACTTACCTCACCAAAATACACGGCATCCGCCGGAAGGGGCGCATTTGTTAGAGATGATACAAGCGCCGCCGCAACGGCCAAATCGGCAGCCGGTTCAGAAATTTTCAGCCCACCAGCCACATTGAGATAAATATCGTTGGCCCCAATGCGCACGCCGCAATGGGTTTCAAGCACCGCTAACACCATGGATAGGCGGCTCGAATCCCACCCGACAACTGCTCGCCTTGGGGTGCCCAACGGTGAAGGGGACACAAGGGCTTGAATTTCAACAAGCACTGGGCGCGTGCCCTCCATCCCAGCAAACACGGCTGAGCCAGATGCTTCCTTGTCCCGTTGATCCAAAAACAGGGCGGACGGGTTGGCAACTTCGCGCAATCCTTCCGACGCCATTTCAAAAACGCCGATTTCGTCTGTGGCGCCGTATCGGTTTTTCACACCGCGCAAAATGCGGAAATTGTGGCTCGCGTCTCCTTCAAAATAAAGAACCGCATCCACCATATGTTCAACAACCCGAGGGCCGGCAATTTGCCCGTCTTTGGTGACATGGCCAACCAAAACAACTGCCGCACCTGATTTTTTGGCAAAACGGGTCATCGCTTGGGCGCTGGTGCGCACCTGGGTCACGGTGCCAGGTGAGCTGTCCACTCGCTCAGTCCATAGGGTTTGCACGGAATCAATGATCACAAGATCAGGCTTTCCCGCAGCCTCCAATGTGGCCAAAATTGTTTCCACATGGGTTTCGCTGGCCAGTTTTACTGGGGAATTGGCAACACCCAATCGTGCAGCGCGAAGGCGCACTTGGGCGATGGCTTCCTCACCAGAAATATAAACAACATTTAAGCCCTGATTGGCCAATGCCGCGGCTGCTTGCAACAGAATGGTTGATTTGCCGATGCCCGGCTCACCGCCGACCAAAATGGCAGAACCAACAACAAACCCACCACCGGTTACCCGGTCAAGCTCGGCGATATTGGTGCAAACGCGCTTGGCATCTTCGCTGGAGCCCGATAGGGGTACCAATTCAGTCGGCCGGCCCGAAGCGACCGCAGACTTTGGCCCGCTGCCGACACCCGAGTTGGTCTGTTCTTCAACAATTGTGTTCCACTCGCTGCAGCTTTCGCATCGACCAGACCATTTGCTGGTGACATTGCCACACGACTGGCAAACATATTGCGCACGTTGTTTTGCCATTAATTATTCCGTTTCGCCGCCCAAATAACCGCGGTGGTAGCGCCCCTGCAGCGACGTAAGAATTTCGTAGCCGATGGTGCCTGCAGCGTCTGCGAGATCATCTATGGACACATTGGCCCCCAAAACTTCAACCATTTCGCCGGGCACAGGGCCGTTTAAGCCAAAGCCGGTGACGTCAAGCGCAACCAAATCCATGGAAACTTTGCCCAAAACCGGAACCAACTGTCCTTTGATGGCCAATCGAGCACCCTGATGTCCGTTTGAACTGCTCAAAGAACGCAAAAATCCATCGGCATAGCCAACTGAGATGATGGCGATCCTGCTGTCCCGCTGCAAGGTATATTCTGCGCCATAGCCCACAGTTTCGCCGGTTTTCCCGTCACGAACCTGCAAAATAGGCACATCTAAATGGACGACCGGCGTAAGCGGGTTTTGACGACCTGTTATCGCCCGACCACCGTAAAGGGCAATGCCGGGCCGAGCCAATTGGAAATGGTTGGCTTTATTTGCCATCAATCCCGCCGAGTTGGCGAGTGAAGCTGGGGTATCCGGAAAATGCGCCATGATCGACTGAAACAAGGCGAGTTGTGTGCGGTTCTTCTCGTGATTTGGCTGATCCGCACAGCTCAGGTGGCTCATGATCACTTGCGGCTGATAACCAGATCGCTGCATTTGCTGGCGCACCCAATTGACATCGCTCATGCGAAAACCAAGACGGTTCATGCCTGTGTCAAAGTTCAATGCTGCCGGATAGGCTTCACCGCGCTCAACGCAAAAATTCAACCATTCATCCAACATTGCCATCGAATGCAAAATCGGCATCATCCGCTGGCTTGCATAAAGATCTGATGTACCGGGCCACAACCCACCGAGAACGAAAATATGCACGTTTGGCAATGCCTTACGCAATCGCAACCCTTCCTCCGGGTTGGCGACAAAGAAAAACTGTGCACCGGCTTTTGAAAGAGCATTGGCGACAGGCTCTAGGCCCAAGCCATAAGCATTTGCTTTCACTACAGCCCCGGTAAGGGTTCCTGGTGAAATCTTATCTAGCGCCGACCAGTTTCGACCGATCGCATCAAGATCGATCCGTAACTGTCCTGAGCTGATCATTGCGTGGTCTGTCATTAATCAAGTTGTTCCGGTAAGTAATCGTCACGTGCAAGATTACCGAAACGTGTAATATTTGCGTTAAAGTGTAGCTGAACAGTCCCGGTAGGTCCGTGACGCTGCTTAGAAATAATCACTTCCGCACGCCCTGCAACTTGTTCCATCTCTGCCTGCCAAGTGAAAAACTCAGGTGTGTTTTCCTTCGGCATCTTATTTTTCAAATAGTATTCTTCACGATAGATAAACAGCACCACGTCGGCATCTTGCTCGATTGAGCCCGATTCACGCAAGTCAGATAGTTGAGGACGTTTATCGTCTCGGCTTTCAACTTGTCGAGAAAGCTGGGAGAGGGCGATCACAGGCACTTCCAGCTCTTTAGCGATAGCTTTGAGCGTTGTGGTAATTTCAGTCAGTTCCTGCACCCGGTTGCCTGCATTCTTGTTCGAACCGGAAAGGAGCTGCAAATAATCGACGATCAAAAGGTCCAGCCCCTTCTGCCGTTTCAGGCGGCGTGCCCGTGCCGCCAATTGCGAGATCGCCAAACCACCGGTGTCATCGATATAGAGCGGCGCTTTAGCCATTTCCTGCGATGCTTCAACCAGTTTGGAAAATTGACTTTCGTGGATGCTACCGCGCCGAATATCAGACGAGGAAATCGCTGATTGCTCGGCCAAAATACGCGTCGCGAGCTGTTCGGCGGACATCTCGAGCGAGAAAAAACCAACCCGGCCGCCATTTTTGGCTTTGATCGTGCCATCGGGCAGCGTTTCGGGTTCAAATGCTTTGGCCACGTTAAAGGCAATGTTGGTCACAAGCGATGTTTTACCCATCGCAGGACGCGCCGCGAGAATGACAAGGTCAGAACGCTGCAATCCGCCCATCACCCGGTCCATATCGGTTAGGCCAGTTGAAAGTCCGGATAGCGAACCATCACGACGATAGGCTTCACCAGCCATATCAACCGCTTCACGAAGAGCTGAGTTAAAGTCGACAAATCCGCCTTCATACCGACCTTTTTCCGCCAATTCGAATAGGGCTTTTTCAGCTTCTTCGATCTGCTTGCTTGGCGGTGTTTCAACGTCGGACGTATAGGCTTCACTTGAAAGGTTGTCGCCCACTTCAATCAGTTTTCGTCGAATGGCCAGGTCATAAATTGTTTGACCATAATCCGACGCATTCAAAACGGTTGTGGCTTCCGATGCAAGTCGCGCCAAATATTGCGACATGGTGAAATCGGGCGTTAGTTCGTCCGGCAAAAATGTTTTCACCGTGATCGGCGTGGCTCGTTTTCCTGAACGGATGATTTTTGAACAAACTGTGTAGATGTCAGCGTGAACTTGTTCGTAAAAATGTTCGACCAACAAAAAGTCCGACACACGATCAAAGGCTTCATTATTGACCAAAATAGCGCCCAGCAGAGCCTGTTCGGCCTCCACATTATGTGGCGCAAGCCGATATTCTTCCTCAGTCGGATGTAACTGCTGAACCGCGTCCATTCTGGCCTCCAATCGGCTTCTACTCTTTACCATCAGCCGTGCACACTCAAGCAAAAGTGGCATTTACTTAAAACTCTACTCGATTCGAGCAAGCGGTGCTGTGATTAGTGGGGAAAAATTTTTAGGCTTGTCGCGATTGCGCGAATTTAGAACACAAAAAAGGCCGGGCGAACCCGACCTTTTCATCAAATTTGAAAATGAGCTTATTCAGCAGATTTTTCTTCTTCGTCTGACTGCTCTGCAGTTTCAGCTGATGCTTCTTCGTTACCAGCTTCGTCTTCAGTTGCTTCTTCAACAACTTCTTCTTCGACTTCGTCGTAAGAAACCACTGACAAATCTTCACCAGATGCTTGGCGCTCAGCTTCGTCAGCTGAACGAGCAACGTTCACAGTGATCGAAGAGTCAACTTCAGCATGCAATGTCAAAACAACATTGTGAAGGCCAACATTTTTGATCGGCAGACGTAGGTCAACCTGTGCTTTGGTCACTTGAATGTTTTCAGCAATCAACGCGTCAGAAATATCACGTGATGATACTGATCCGTATAGTACACCAGTTTCGCCAGCCTGACGAATGATGGTCACTTTACGGCCATTCACTGCTTCAGCAACAGCCATCGCACTATCGCGACGCTCAGCATTGCGCTGCTCAATTTGCTCACGCTCAGCTTCAAAACGCTTGCGGTTCGCATTGTTTGCGCGAAGGGCTTTACCTTGTGGCAACAAGAAGTTGCGGGCAAAGCCGTCTTTAACGTTTACTTCATCGCCGATTGTGCCAAGACGGCCAACGCGCTCAAGAAGGATTAGTTTCATTTTATTTCTCCAGTGCTGTCCCGCTTCAATGAAGCGGTTAGGGGCACATTTCGCCCCAACGCCCTATCGGGGGCGGATTAAGCTACGACGTATGGAATTAGACCAAGGAAGCGCGCGCGTTTGATAGCACGGGCCAATTCACGTTGTTTCTTTGCAGAAACAGCCGTGATACGGCTTGGAACAATTTTACCACGCTCTGAAACATAACGTCCCAACAAGCGAACATCTTTATAATCAATCTTTGGAGCGTTTGCGCCAGAGAAAGGACAAGTTTTGCGACGACGTTGGAACGGACGACGCGCTTGAGAAGTAGTTAGATCACGAATTGCCATCTTTAAATCTCCTTAGAAGCGACGTGGACCGCGACGATCGCTACGATCATCACGTTTTTGCATCATTGCAGAAGGATTTTCGTCATGCTCGTCAACACGAACAGTCATGAAACGCAAAATATCTTCATTGATGCGCATTTGGCGCTCCATCTCAGCAACTGCAGCAGCAGGCGCGTCGATATTCATCAATGTATAGTGTGCTTTGCGGTTCTTGCGGATACGGAATGTAAGGGACTTAAGACCCCAATATTCTGTTTTGCCGATTGTACCACCGTTTGAGGTGATCATTTCACTCAATGTCTTTGTCAGCTCTTCAACTTGTGAAGTCGAAACATCCTGACGAGCCATGTAAATATGCTCATAAAGGGGCATATTGAACGCCTTTTGTTAAGTTACAATTCTGTCCATTCGCCGGCGCAAAGCCAATTTGAAAACCTGAAAAAAGGCGTCCAAAATAAATTCACAAAGAGCGGGAACACGGGAGGCCGATACCGTTCCTGATATCATTCGGTTAAGCCATAGCAAACCGATCCTCCGTTCAGCCCCCGGCCAAACGAACTGGCGCTACCTACATGGCGTCCAACAATATTGCAAGTCCAAACTGGGTTTTTGGCGCGGATTTCCTCTATTCACAGCGAAAAGTGAATAAACCACACAAAACCTTGCAACCGGGGTTTGTGGTGGAATAAAATGACGTTCCAGATCGTGCAACTCAATATGTTGCGCGATTGCTTTTTTAAGAGGGCAGTGAATGTCAGATATTAGTGTGCGGGTTTTACTCGATTTAGATCGCGAAAAATGGGGCGAGCTATATGCCGCCTATGCGCGTTTTTATAATTCGACACAAACTGAAGAGATGCGCGAGCGTGTTTGGAATTGGCTGCACACTGACGACCAGAACCTTTTTGGTCTGGTGGCAATAGATGCAAAAGAAAACATTGTCGGCATCGCCCATTGCCGCACATTTTTGCGCCCACTCGCGGCCAGTACCGGCCTGTTTCTAGATGACCTGTTCGTTGATCCAGATAGCCGCGGCAGTGGCGCCGCTGAGGCACTAATCGCCCACATTCGCCAGCTAGCAGCAGATAAAGAATATGAGATTGTGCGCTGGATTACCGCGGACAATAATTACCGCGCACGGGGGCTATATGACCATGTCGCGCGCAAAACTGACTGGCTAACATACGATATTCAGTTATAACAAAACCAATAATTGTATTTAGTTTCCCTGATTGTAAGGCCACAAGAATGACAAAAAGAGCACTCACTTTTCCCGGACAAGGCAGCCAAGCTGTTGGCATGGGCCAAGAGCTTGCAGAGAATTTTGCAGAGGCAAGGGCTGTTTTTGACGAAGTTGATGAAGCGCTTCAAACAAAACTGTCCCAAACCATGTTTGAGGGCCCCGAAGACACGCTTCGCTTAACCGAAAATGCTCAGCCTGCGCTGATGGCTGTCTCAATGGCCGTCGTTCGGGTGTTGGAAACAAAGGGCGTAAAAGTCGCTGATATTGCAGACTACGTCGCGGGCCATTCGCTCGGCGAATATTCTGCCCTTTGTGCTGCTGGTTCGCTTTCAATTTCCGATACTGCCCGTCTATTGCAGACCCGCGGTCGCGCCATGCAGCAAGCCGTGCCTGTTGGTGAAGGTGCCATGGCAGCAATCTTGGGTCTTGAGTTGGCGGACGTTGAAGAAGTTGCCGAAGCGGCCAAACAAGGCGGTGTCGTCGACGTCGCAAACGACAATGCACCCGGCCAAGTCGTGGTGTCTGGTGAAGCATCAGCTGTTGAACGCGCGATTGAGCTAGCAAAGGCAAAGGGCGCGAAACGCGCGATGTTGTTGCCCGTTAGTGCGCCATTCCATTGTTCGATGATGGGCCCGGCGGCCGAAGTAATGGAAAGCGCATTGGCCAACGCTGAGATCTTGGAACCAGTGGTGCCGCTTGTATCTAACGTGTTGGCCGCACCAATTTCCGACCCCCAAGAAATAAAACGGCGCTTGGTCGAGCAAGTCTGCGGCAAAGTGCGTTGGACTGAATCTGTCACTTGGCTTTCTGGCGAAGGCGGCGTGACGGAGCTGGCCGAGTTGGGCACAGGCAAAGTACTGTCTGGCCTTGCGCGTCGCATCAATCGTGATGTAAAGGCAGTGCCTTTGAATTCAGCGAGCGACATTGAAGCTTTCGCAGCATCTTTATAAGTTAGAATTATCCATCTAGTGGGAAATGGGACGACTATGTTTGATCTATCCGGAAAACGTGCATTGGTTACCGGCGCAAGTGGCGGCATTGGCCGGGCAATTGCGCAGAACTTGGCACAATGCGGTGCAGAAGTTGCACTTTCAGGCACGCGGGTTGAAAAACTTGAAGAGGTAGCGGCTTCGATTTCAGGTAAAACGCATATTGTTCCCTGTAACCTTTCAGATCTTGAGGCAGTGGATCAGCTTATCCCATCTGCAATCGAGGCGATGGGCGGCTTAGACATTCTCGTGAACAATGCTGGCATCACCCGCGACAACATCTTCATGCGCATGAAAGATAGCGAATGGGACGATGTGATTGCTGTGAACTTAACGGCTGCATTCCGCTTGTCACGTGCTGCGGTTAAAACCATGATGAGACAGCGTGCGGGACGCATCATTGGCATAACTTCAATTGTTGGCGTTACGGGCAACCCAGGGCAGGGTAACTACGCAGCGTCAAAAGCTGGTTTGATTGGCATGTCTAAATCGATCGCTCAGGAAGTTGCTAGCCGTGGCATCACAGTGAACACAATTGCGCCCGGATTTATAGCCTCGGCAATGACTGATGAGTTGAACGAAAAGCAGCGCGAAAGCATTTTGTCGACCATTCCTGGTGGCAGATTAGGAACAGCCGACGAAGTTGCAGCAAGCGCCGTATTTCTTGCCAGTGACGAGGCAGCATATGTTACAGGACAGACCATTCATGTGAATGGCGGCATGGCGATGATCTAGATTGGCGGGCCATAGTTGGTTTTCTCATGTGCACAACATGCGTAACCGATGTGGTCAAACGCGATAAAGTATGATAGTGCCCCCTCCAACGCAGGCCCAAAACGCATTTGTTGGCTATTAAGTGGGTTGATCCACCTTGGGGAACTTGTAATCATGACGATGAATTAATACATCGTCGGGTGAAATTAAATTGGCGAAGAGGAACTAAATATGAGCGACATTTCAGATCGCGTTCGCAAGATTGTTGTTGAGCATCTAAATGTAGAAGGCGAAAAAGTTGTAGAAAAAGCTAGCTTCATTGATGATCTTGGCGCGGACTCGCTCGATCAGGTTGAGTTGGTTATGGCGTTTGAAGAAGAATTCAGCGTTGAAATCCCTGATGATGCAGCCGAAAACATTCAGACATTCGGCGACGCAGTTTCTTTCCTTGAGAAAGCTGTTAAATAAGTAACCTTTGGTTATAGTGCTGTTATGACTTTACGACGGGTTGTTGTTACAGGTTTGGGCGTTGTTAGCCCATTGGGCACGGGTGCCGATGCCGTTTGGAGCAATGTTCTTGCTTCAAAGAGCGGCGCAGCTCGTGCCACTGGATTTGAAGTTGACGATTTGGCTTGCCAAATTGCGTGTCAAATCCCATTTGGTGACGGCTCGAACGGAACCTTCAATCCTGATGATTGGATGGAACCAAAAGAGCAACGTAAGGTCGACCCGTTCATTGTTTACGGGATGGCAGCTGCAGGTCAGGCACTTCAAGACAGTGGTTTTGAGCCTAAGACCGAAGAGCAAAAAGAACGGGCCGGTGTATTAATCGGCTCGGGCATTGGCGGTATTGGTGGCATCTACGATGCCGCGATTACCCTTAAAGAACGTGGCCCTAGACGACTGAGCCCATTTTTTATTCCCGGACGTTTGATCAATCTCGCGTCAGGATATGTTTCTATCAAACATGGACTTAAGGGTCCTAACCACTCAGTGGTTACAGCCTGCTCAACTGGCGCACACGCCATTGGCGACGCTGCCCGTTTGATCGCATTTGACGATGCTGACGTCATGGTTGCAGGTGGTACAGAATCACCTGTGAACAGACTTTCCTTGGCAGGCTTTGCGGCATGCCGCGCCCTTTCCACCGGCTTTAACGACAGTCCAGAAAAAGCGTCTCGTCCCTACGACAAAGATCGCGACGGTTTCGTGATGGGTGAAGGCGCTGGTATTGTTGTTTTGGAAGAATATGAGCACGCCAAAGCACGCGGCGCAAAAATTTACGGCGAAGTAATCGGCTATGGCCTATCAGGCGACGCGCATCATATTACAGCCCCAGCGGCCGACGGGAACGGTGGTTATCGCTCCATGGCCGCCGCGCTGAAACGTGCGGGCATCGCAGCTTCTGATATTGATTATATCAACGCTCATGGCACATCGACTCCACTTGGCGACGAAATTGAACTCGGCGCGGTAACCCGCTTGTTGGGTGATGCGGCGTCGAATGCAGTCATGTCCTCGACTAAGTCGGCAATCGGCCATTTGTTGGGCGCAGCGGGTGCGGTTGAAGCGATTTTCTCGCTGTTGGCCATGCGCGACAATATTGCGCCACCTACCATCAATTTGGACAATCCTTCAGTTGAAACTGAGATCAATTTGGCGCCAAATGTGCCCGTTGAGAAGGAAATCAACGTCGCGCTTTCAAACTCTTTCGGGTTTGGCGGCACAAACGCATCGCTGATTTTCCGTACAGCGGATTAATTCGCCAAGTTTTTTGTAAAATCAACATTTTCCCCTTGTTTTGCCGCATTCGTGGCACCAAAATGCGCGCAAATTTAACAGTGAGTTTTAGGGTGCATGGCTGATTCAAATCGCGTAAAAAAAAGAAAAAAACAAAACGGTTTTATTCAAACGCTTAATGCGTTCCTGACACTGATTGTTATTGGCTTAGTAGCCGCCATTGGGTTGGTCTATTACGGCGTGACACAGTTTCACAAAACTGGCCAAATCTCTGCTGCAACAGTGTTTGTGGTTCCCGAAGGCGCTGGCCTGAACATCGTCGCCAAGAAGTTGGAAGACGAAAAAATCATCGACAACATGTATGTGTTTCGATTTGGTGCGGTGGCCACAGAAGGTGCTGCTGGCCTAAAGCGCGGCGAATATTTGCTGCCTGCAAATGCCAGCATGAAACAGATTTTGGATACGCTCGTTGAAGGGCGGCCAGTGCAATATAATGTTACAGTGCCCGAAGGCTTTACATCGTGGCAGATTGTTGAACGGATGCGTGGCGTCGAAAATCTCACCGGTGAAATTGCTGAGCTACCCGCAGAAGGCTCTTTGCTTCCAAATACTTACTCATTTGAACGGGGCAGTAGTCGTGCAGACGTCATTGCTCAGATGAAAGAAGCACACGACAAAGCTGTCGCAGAGATTTGGGCAACGCGCGTAGAAGGCCTTCCGATCACCACGGTTGAAGAATTCGTCATACTGGCATCCATCGTCGAAAAAGAGACCGGCCTTGCAAGCGAACGTCCAGAAGTTGCTGCTGTTTTCGTCAATCGTCTGAACAAGGGTATGCGTCTGCAGTCTGATCCAACCATCATCTACGGCATCACAAAGGGTGAGGGGGTGCTTGGACGAGGCCTTAGACGCTCTGAGATTGACGCCAAAACAGACTATAACACCTATCAAATTGATGGGCTGCCAGCAGGACCAATTTCAAATCCAGGAATAGAGTCGCTAAAAGCCGTCGCAAATCCTGCCGAAAGCGACGCACTATTTTTTGTAGCTGATGGCACGGGTGGTCATGCTTTCGCCCCAACTTACAAGCAACATCAGAAAAATGTTGCTGCGTGGCGCAAAATTGAAAAAGAACGTCAACAAGCTGCGGATGCCGAGGCGCAAGCCGCCAAAGATGCTTTGGAAGCAGAGCAAAGCGATAAGAATGAAACCAACAATTAGGGCTAGACCCTAGACCGCAAGCGAATTGGGGCGTGGCGGGTTCCAATTTGACGAGGCAAGGAATGCGACAAATGATGAAACCTTTGGCCAGCATGACCGGCTTTGCGCGCGGTTCTGGAAATGCCCAGGCTTGCAGCTATACGATTGAGCTGAAGACTGTAAACGCGCGCGGGCTTGATATCAGGTTGAGGGTGCCAACAGGATTGGATGATCTAGAACATTTGGCGCGCAAGCGATTGAGCCAACGCCTAAATCGTGGCGCGGTAAATTTGGCCCTCAATGTCACCAACAATAGCGCGCAGACCGAAGTCAGCGTGAATGAGCAGGCACTTGGTACGGCACTGGATGCTATCGACACGCTTTCCGGCCGTATTGAAGCTGACCGCCCGCGTTTAGACGGCATTCTGGCGCTTAAGGGTGTGCTTGAGGTCAAAGAAGCAGAATTATCGGACGATGCGCGGGCCGAACTCAAGAACAACATTCTTGAAGATTTGGATATTGTCATCGACGATTTGCTAGAAGGACGCCGCCTTGAAGGTGCGCAATTGCTTGAAGTGATCGCAGATCGTTTAACCGAGATCGAAGCCCTTACTGCTGCCGCAGAATCAAATCCGTCCCGCACCCGCGAAGCGATTTTGGGGCGGTTGAAGGATCAGGTCGCGGCACTCTCAGATTCTGAAATCGGCCTGTCCGAAGATCGTCTTCACCAAGAGGCGCTGGTTTTGGCAACGAAAGCTGATATTCGCGAAGAGTTGGATCGCCTCACGGCACATGTTGCAGCCGCCAGAAACCTGATCAAACAGGGTGGGCCGGTTGGTCGAAAGCTTGATTTTCTTGCCCAAGAGTTCAATCGAGAAGCAAACACACTCTGCTCGAAAAGCAACAATGTCGAGCTCACCGCGATTGGGCTGGACCTCAAAGCGTCGATCGATCAGCTGCGTGAGCAGATTCAAAATATTGAATAACTCGTCCAATATGGGTGCAGTTCTTCGCCGCCAAATTGCAAAAAGACTTGAAATTTTGACCGCTATCAGCATGTTCGTCTTCAACGTCTAATTTGACGACAAGCAGTTTTGATAAAGGTTGATGTCCACTATGTTTCAACGTCGAGGTATTATGCTCATTCTTTCTTCGCCGTCTGGCGCCGGAAAGACGTCAATTTCACGTACGATATTGCGCCAGGACGACAATATTCAACTTTCAGTTTCTGTGACCACGCGGCCAAAGCGCGCAAACGAAGTTGATGGGGTGGATTATCATTTTCGGACTGTTGATGAATTCAAACAGTTGCGCGATGCGGGCAAGTTACTTGAATGGGCCGAAGTGCATGGCAATTTCTACGCCACGCCATCGGCTGAAATTGAACAGCAATTGGCGTCAGGCAAAGACGTCCTCTTTGATATCGACTATCAGGGCGCGTTGGAGCTCTATAAAAAATGTGCCGAGGATATTGTTGGCATCTTTGTACTTCCCCCTTCGATTGCTGAACTTAAACACCGTCTTGAACGCCGCGCTGACGACAGCGAAGAAGTCATTGAAAAAAGGCTGAAAACGGCACGAAAAGAACTCAAGGAATGGGAAAAGTACGACTTTGTCATCGTAAACAAAGATTTGGACAAAAGTTGCACATTGGTCAGCGAAATTATCAGTGCGGCACGCATGCAGCGAGAACGCCAAAAGGACTTACCCTTGTTTGTCAAAGATTTGCAGGAGCAACTTGAATCTGTTCTTGCGGCCAAATAGGGGCTTAAAAGCTCAAGGTCAATCTTTGAAAAAATGATGACTTTTGCGTATATACAGTTCGTCATACGTCTGCTAAGTTGTTGTTGCTACACATTAAGCGAGTAGTGACGGGAGGAGACAATTTTCTGCTTCGCCTTGATCTTCTCATAAGGGGCTTGATGTTAACGCTCACAATACTTGGTTCAGGCATAAATTTTGCTATGCCCACCCGCTCGTGGTTCGAGCGGGTGTTTTGCGTTTTAGGGGTAGGTTTTTTGCCCAATTCGATGCGCAGAAGTTGTCACTTCATCCGTTGATAAAGCTCTGCCATCGCCACAAATTGTTCCACGCTTAACTCTTCTGCGCGTTCGGTTCCCTTAATGCCCGCTGCTTCATAAAAAAGTTCAAGATCAACATTTAGTCCCTTCAGGCTCTGGCGCAACATCTTGCGACGCTGCCCAAATGCGGACCGAGTCACGGCTTCCAAATTTTGAATTTTCAGATCTGTATCGAGCGATTTAGGCACTAGATGTGCAACAGATGACGTCACCTTCGGCGGCGGCGTAAATGCCGCGGCTCCAACATTTAGTGCGACATGTGCGTCCGTCATCCAACTACATAGAATCGACAGACGTCCATAAGCCTTTGTGCGCGGTTTTGCGCAAATGCGATCTGCAACTTCCTTCTGGAACATCAGTGTAAGACTTTCAAACACCGGATCTTTGCTTTGAAGGCTCAACCAGCCGGTCAGCAGCGGCGTCGCGATGTTATAGGGCAGATTGGCCACAAGTTTTGTTGGCCCTTGCGCTAAAGCGGCATAGTCGATCTCCATCGCATCGCCAGAGATCACCTCAAGGCGACCCGGATATGCTTCAGAAATTTCTGCTAGAGCAGGCAAGGCCCGTTCATCTCGCTCAATCGCTATAACTTTCCTCGCCCCTTCGGAAAGCAGCGCTCGCGTTAGCCCGCCGGGCCCGGGGCCAACTTCTATCACGGTTGATTCTTCCAACGGCGAAGCAATGCGCGCAATACGTGCGGTCAAATTTAGGTCGAGCAAGAAGTTTTGACCAAGCTCTTTCTTTGCGCTCAATCCATGCTTGTTGATTACGTCGCGCAGAGGAGGAAGGCTATCAATCTGGCTCATACATTACCTTGTTTGGTCATATTGTCGGCAAGCATGATCGCTTCATACATGCTGGTGGGCGACGCTTGGCCGCTGCCTGCTAGGCTTAGCGCAGTGCCGTGGTCTGGGGATGTCCGCACAATCGGCAGGCCAAGTGTAATATTGACCCCCGCATCAAATCCAATTGCCTTTACCGGAATTAGGGCTTGGTCATGATACATTGCGATCATAACATCGTAGCTTCCCCAAATATGGGGTGCAAAGGCCGTGTCCGCGGGTAGGGGCCCATCTACCTTTATGTTGTATCGTTCTGCAAGTTCAGCAATCGCCGGCTCAATGATTTGGATTTCTTCATCACCCATTGCGCCATCTTCGCCGGCATGTGGGTTAAGGCCGGTGATACCAATGCGTGGCACCTCAATGTTAAATTTTTCGCGCAAGTCGTGGAAAGCAACGCGTGTTGTTTCAACGATTCGTCCGGTGGTGAGCCGCGAAAACACTTCCTTAAGGGCAATATGGATTGTCACCGGAATGGCACGCTTGTCTCTATGGGCGAGCATCATCACAGGACGCGGGGAAACCCCATTTTCGCTGCACAATGACGCCAAAAACTCTGTATGCCCGGGATATTCAAAACCTGCATCATACAGATTTGCTTTGTGGATCGGCGCAGTAACGACAGCACGCGCATCGCCTAGCTTGGCCGCGTCAACCGCATGTTCAATAGATTTCGTCACCATCGGCGCGGATGACTTGTCTAAAAAACCTGGATTATCTGGTGCAGTATGGCCGACATCGAGCACGCCAAGTTCATCTGCCGCAATGTTGTGTACTTCTTCAATCGATGAAATTGGGGTGATGTTGACGTCGAGCCCCAATCGTTCTGATCGGGCGCGCAGAAATGCCGCGTCCCCGAACAATACGCAATTCGGCAATGCTCTATTTTCTCGATCAGCAAATAGCTGCAAGATCAGGTCTGGGCCTATGCCGGCCGGCTCACCAATGGTTAGGGCTATTGGGGCCTGATGGTTAGCCATTTGAAATTAACGCCGCTCTACAGTGGCCTGCTCCAACAGCTTCTTCAAATATTCATCAGACTCAGTTTTCAATTTCTCAGAGCCAACTTCGTTGCGCAATTTTCCCTTCACGAATGTAAGGTCATTGGCTTGGTTTTTCTCGCAAACCGCAAGCATCTGAACGCCATTCGCCACTGTTCTTGGCTTCGACAATCCACCAACTTTTAGCTTTGAAAGTTCAAGCGCAATCGGTTTTGCCAATTGTGTTGAATGGCGGCGTCCTAATTTGCGAACCGCCGCGTCTCGGTAGGAGAGGGCGAGTTCTACTGCGCTCTCGCAGCCATTAAAGTTGCGACGATATTGGTTGGCCTGGGCTGTCCGAGACTTCACTGACTTGCCGCCAGAACTCAAAAACAGAACTTCGGTCAACATATAGTCATATGTGACAGTTTCGCCCAATTCCTCGCGTGCAGCAAGATCCAAGTCTACATCTGAAATTTTGACCTTTTGGCGCAACACTTGAGAAACCACAGCTTGCCAGGCAAGGTTCGCCCGCAAACGATCTTTTACTGTTTTTGTTTGCACACCAGCGGCGTTCAAAATGGTGTTAAGGCGTCCAACACTCAGTTTTGCGTTCACAGCAATGCGGCGATAGGAAGCTTCAACGGCCTTCTCATCAGCTTTG
Source organism: Maritalea sp. YIW29 (assembly GCF_057219265.1). Classification (NCBI taxonomy): domain Bacteria; kingdom Pseudomonadati; phylum Pseudomonadota; class Alphaproteobacteria; order Hyphomicrobiales; family Devosiaceae; genus Maritalea; species Maritalea sp. YIW29. The sequence goes on along the minus strand of NZ_JBXVVF010000001.1, from coordinate 1,309,883 downwards.
AAACCTAACCGGCGTGCTTCGGCAACCTGCAATGCCTCATTGATCAACTCAGTTTGTGCGATGGCGCGACGGTCAGAATTCGATTTTCCCCGTCGCTCCAATCGCATAAACAAGGCGCGTTGGTTGATGTCGTGGTCGGTTATGGTTTGACCGTTTACGATCACTTTTACTTTGGCGGCATATGCAGTTCCAGCGATGCTGGTAAAGCTAAGAAGTGCAATTAGGATCAAGCCAACAATACGCATTATTCAATTCCTGATTAGATTTTGGGGCCGCTTGTCAATTGATAACATGTGCCAATTGGTGTCATGTATCACGCAAGGGCATGTGTGGGCAAAGAATGCGGCCATTTTTGGGATCAAGCCTTACAAATTGTGATCGTACCCGACATCCGCCAACATTTTGAGTTTCAGCTTAAATCCGACAAGGTCGCCTTTAAACCCATCAACTCCTTTGGATTTGTAATAGACACTGCCAGCGGTATATTGATCATCATATCCAAGGCTGACACCGTAATTGTCCAATTTGTTCGTGGACAAATTGTAGCGAGCGTCCGCGCCAACAGTCCAATAGTCGCTTACATACACAGATATGTTGCCACCAACTTCTTGACGACTGGTTGTAACCCCCGGTGCCATGTCCGCTGACTGGTAAGCGTAATCCGTTCCAACGCTAAACAGTTCGTGCACATATTTTGCCGCGACCGCGGCGCGATCAATCGAAGCGTCTGTTGGGTCGATTAGCATTTTCGTGCCAACTTCAAGCCCGGCCCAAGGTGTGCCTTTTGCAGCAATCACAATGTGCGAGGCGCCATCATTTACCCCAGAATTAATCCCGGTCTGGTTCGGGTTAGCCACAGCTGCGCCGTTTGTTCCACCAATTTGATAGGATTGACCGATAGTCACGTCGAACCAACGACCGTCGTCCAAATCAGCGTGATAGGATAGGCCAAGGCTTGCGCGTGTGCCGCTTTCCTGCCGGTCGATTCCTGAGAAACGGTTGAAGCTGAACAAGTTGCTGTCGTCAAATACAAAACTTTGAGCATCTTCGTTTGTTATACCGGTAGAGGTTGGGCCGCCACGGGAAACTACCTGCAACCGAGGTGTGAAATAATGCGTTACGCCGTCTCCATCTGCCACGAGCGGCCAGCTCACATCAAGCGCCGCTATTGGTGTTGCTGAATGGCTTAAGCTCGCGCTTGGTGCGCTGGCATGCGTGCTTGCATCACTATATTGAGCAACATCGCCGCGTAAACCGAGATAGGGCGCGACCAATATGCCGCCGGGCAGGGCCCACTCGTTGCGCCATGCTGCTTGCATCATCAAGTGTATTTTGGATCCGCTGAAACCATCAACATATTCGACGCCGTTGACGGAAGAACTGCTATCATCAGTTCTCACAATATTGATGAGCTTGCCGTCCAATAAAACTTGTCCATTGCCGTCAGGTAAATCACTGACATGGTGGCCGATAATTTGCGGCAGAATTTGGCCTTGCTTGGCTTCGATTGCCGCGCCACTATTTCCCAATCCTTGGCGGTACTCGACACGGGCGTCAACAAAACTATCGGGTGTGAGTTTCGTGGTGTAAATGCTCTGAACGGCAAAATCACCCTCGCGGTTGCCTTTGTCGTAATCAGGGAGGAACGCGCGGTCCGTGAAGGCAGTATATTGACCACCTGTCACCCAGCCATCAGCTATCGTTGTGTTGGCTTTGAGCTGAAAGCCGCCTCGGAAATTCGTTTCGCCAAGCTCACCTGCATATGCAGATGGATCGAGTTGGTAAATGCCCCAGGCATCGGCTGCATAGGTTACTTTGCCAAAGGTTTTGCGCCAGTTTGCTTCCCCCAACACACCTTGACGGGTATAGAATTCAGGTGAAATTGTCAGCCCAAGGTTTGCGTCATGCCAGACGAACCCAGGGTATTTAATGGCGACGCCTTTTTCGGTGCTATAGGATAAACCTGTCCGCAGAACTTCTTCGATATTTGTCAGTGTGGGGTCCGGAAACGCCAGCCACGGCAAATATGCAATAGGGATACCAACGATTTCTAGTGTGCCTTTAGTGAAATAGATGGTCTTTTGGTCGGTGTCGCGCACAATTCTTGCTGCTTTTATGCGCCAACCAACTTGACGGCCCTTTTTGTCAACGCAATTTCCACAAGGGGTTAGGTTTGCGTCGTCCAAAATGATCTTGGTCTTGGTTTGAAATTCTGCGTCTACCGCACTCAATCGCAATCCCTCTGGTGTTTCAAAAACGAGGGACTTCAAAAACCCTTGTTTGAAACCACCGAACAGCTCAGCACGGTCGGCGATATATTCTTGGCCATCTGGATCACGAACGGCGACAGACCCAATCAGAATGACCTTGCCTGTGCGTTGGTTGTATTCGGCACGCTCCGCCGCCACCAAGTATCCTTCAGTGGACATGCGAACATTGCCGGTAGCAGTTACAATCGATGTGTTGTTGTCCACATTCAAAAAGTCCGCTGAAACCAATATGGAACCAGTAGACGAAAGTTGCTGCGTTGCGAAAAAATCAGGTGGGAGAATCTCATCGGCAACCACTATTTGAGTAGGCACGATTGCAAAGCCCAACACAAAAATCGTGTTGCGCAACGCCCTTCGCAAACTACTCCAACCCGCGTGGTTACGCGCTATACTCATCCGTCTTCCTTCCACAATAGCACGCTTGTTCCAATAACAATTGCGACTATTGCAGGTCCCCATGCGGCCAATGTTGCATCCATCGCACCAGATCCGCCGGAGCGGTCTAGTAGCTTCGTGACAACATAAAGCACAAACCCCAGCACAATACCATATAGAACCTGCGATCCGGAAGTGCCGTGTCGACGATAACCGGAGGTAAATGCAAACGCGATTAACAAAGAACCAACAAGCAAAAATGGTAGTACTTCCATACGTTTAAGCCGCATTTGTGCCGACGAAACATTTTCACCTACGCTCGAAACACCGTTAAGGAACGCCCGCAACGTGTAAATATCCATTTGATGCACGGAACCAAGTTGCAAATTTATCTCTTCTTTTGATGCATTGGATGCGATGAACAAGGTCGAAAACGGCTCGCTTTTACTATCACTTGAACGGATATGGCCGTCTTCCAGCTGCCATCCACTAGAATCATATTGTGCAGACTCCGCGAAAATCTGAGCTGCGGGTGTTTCAGGGCTTCCTTTTTGAAAAACAAACACGTCGCGCATTTGCAATCCATCATCGGAAAGGGCGTTGGCCCGAATGAAATATTTACCGCTTTCATTATCTTGGATTATCCAACGGTCTTTTCCGGCCTGATCAAACTTGGCGGCGTCAACGACACCAGTGTGACGTTCCAACATTTCATTGCCAGCTAAAACCAAAGGCTCAATCAAGTAGCTAACCAAAAGACCCAACGCAGCACAGGTTGCAATGGGCACCATGGTAATGTCCCAAATTGAGATGCCGCTGGCTTTTGTCACGATGATCTCGCGATTATTTTGCAAATCCATCAGCGCCAGAACAGCGCCAACCAAAAATGCAATGGGCAGCAAGTCTAGCGCCCACTTTGCGGCCGACAGCGCTGAAGCCGCAAGGGTTGTCCAAGGTTTGTCGAACAGCCCGGCATTGGAACGGTTGCCCGTTTCCACAATCTCAATCAAACCAACCAAGCAAAAAAACAAAAATGTCACCAGCAAAATGGAGCGCAGAATATTGATGGTGAAGTGTTGGCCCAACTTACTCATTGAATTGCCTCCTTCAATTGCGAAGGAATTGGCGTAAATGCTTTGCGTCGCCACGCGATTACCAGCGCGACTAATAATGGAATTATCGGGATCAAATAAAGCACAGCCACATAGCTGAGGTCAGTGCTGACAAATTGTTTTGCGCTTGTGCCAAGTACCTTCACAAAAACGCCCATGCCCAAAATCAACACATCAGCATTAAGTCGCGACTTAGAACGCATCATCGTGGGCTGCATCGTAAGATAGAACGCAAATATGGCGAGGCTGATTAAGTAAATGGATGAGGATAATCGGCTATGCAGAAGCGTTATATTTCGCGTCGGGCTAACCCCTGCCATGATCAAGCCGACCAATTCAACGCTTGTTGGTTCCACTGCAGCAAACAGGTTTGATTGCGCCAAATTGCGGACCGAAACTTGATATGTCGCAAACTCCAGCGTCGATAGCTGCTTTGTTTCATAGGTGTAATACTGGATTGCGCCGTCGGTCAGGCGGATGAAGAGCGTGTCATCAATTTTTGAAAGTTGAGAACGGGCAGCAAAGGTCGTTTGGCTGCGCACTGGGTCGCGCTCATCATGCAAGAAAAATCCCAAGCCCGTTCCATCGTCATCGCGACCTTCGATCATTAAGGTTAGGCCCGCGCCGACCTCCGTAAAGCGTCCGGGTCGCGAGGAATTTGCGATCAAATCGGCATTGATTTCGTCTGAACGTTTTGCCGCCAATTGATTGGACATCGGAACCAACTGGTGGGTCAGGCTCATTTCCATCGCTACTCCAGCAACAAGAATCATCATGATCGATCTGTATAGCGGTTTAAGACCAATACCTGAGTGGATTGGGAACAGTTCCTTACTCACTTGCATCGCCCGCAGACTACGCGAAATACCCAGTGCCACGCAGATGAAGAGAATAATGCTGACGACTTCGGGCACCACCAGAATGGACTGGCTGAACATGGTCAAAACGCCTTGGCCTTTAGCCGTGACCAAGTCAATTGTACGCAACAATTGTACCATCCAACCTAAAAAGGCCATCAGCAGCACAAGTCCAAATGCTGATGTCAAATATCGATTAAATAAATAGCGCGAAATCAAATCCATATGTCATGTTTGCCATAGCCAATTGTGGCCGTACAGAGTGAAATTTTGTGTCTGTTAAGTTGAAAAGCAAATTTGAGCATTGAACTTTCTATTTCATCAGCGCAGGATGCGAAAAAACGGCGCACCAAAAATGCGCCCCGCCTCGGCTGTTGCCAATTCACAATGCAAAAATCACATAGATGGAACGATTTGATGGATCAGATACTGAATTTAAAAATTGACGGCTTTTCAAAAGTAAAATCCAAACGGATTTGCCTGCTGGTTGGCGACAAGCTTTCACTAGGCACTGAGGCATCTAGCATTTGGGGCAAAACAGGACTTGATCTTTCAGCACTCTCAAAAGCCTCAACATTTGAAGCGAAAAGTGCGAGCTTTTTCAATGTGTTTGCGCCAAATGGTGTGGATGCCGATCAGGTTTTGCTGGCCGGTGTTGGTGAATTAGGCGCAGATAGTGAGGCAAAAGATTTTGCCAGCGCAGGCGGCACGATTGTTAATCAGTTGCGTGGCCTCAAAGCCAGTGATGCAACCGTTGTCTTTGATATTGAAGCAAGTGCCGAACAAATTGCCCACTTCGCAGCTGGGTTACGTCTTGGCCATTACCGCTTTGATAAATACAAAACAAACCCAGGCAAAAAAGATGATTTGCCGCCTAAAGAACTCAAGCTGACCCTTGCTGTTGCCGACAAAAAAGCCGTAATGGCCGCTGACAAAATCCAAAATGCTGTGTCACAAGGCACCATCACGGCGCGCAACTTGGTCAACGAACCTGCAAACATACTTGGCACCGTTGAATTTGCGCAAGCTGCCAAAGATCTTGAAGCCGATGGGCTTGAAGTTGAAGTGCTAGACGAAAAGCAAATGACCAAACTCGGCATGGGCGCATTGCTGGCGGTTGGTTATGGCTCACGGCGTCCGTCGCACATGGCGATTATGAAATGGAACGGCGGCAAAAAGGGCGACGCGCCGATCGCTTTTGTCGGGAAGGGCGTTGTGTTTGATAGTGGCGGTCTTTCCATTAAGCCAGCTGGCGGTATGGAAGATATGAAGGGCGACATGGGCGGCGCGGCCGCGGTTACCGGCATCATGAAAACGCTTGGCATGCGCAAAGCCAAAGTCAACGCTGTTGGCGTTATTGGCTTGGTGGAGAACATGGCCGACGGCAATGCCATGCGCCCAAGTGATATTATCACATCCATGTCCGGTCAGACCATTGAAGTGTTAAATACTGATGCTGAAGGTCGTCTGGTTTTGGCCGATGCGCTATGGTACACCAAAGAGACATTCAAGCCGAAGTTTATGGTCAATTTGGCGACACTAACCGGCGCGAACATGGTCGCGCTTGGCGATCAGTATGCAGGTCTGTTCTCGAACGACGATGATCTATCAAAAGGCTTAACGGAAGCTGGACTAACCGCTGGCGAGCGCGTTTGGCGCATGCCGATGGGCCCTGAATATGACAAGCTTATCAATTCAAAATTCGCAGATATGAAAAATATCGGCGGACGTTGGGCCGGCGCAATCACCGCCGCGCAATTCTTGAAACGCTTTGTGGGTGACGTGCCATGGGCACACATCGATCTATCAACAGCGATGGGCGTTCCGGCCACGCCAATTTGCAAAAGCTGGAGTACTGGCTTTGGTGTGGCGCTGCTGGATCAGCTCGTTCGTGATAATTACGAGAAATAAAGGGGTCGGGGAACCAATTTGACCGAGATCCTATTCTATCATTTGGAGCAGCGCCCGCTTGAAGCGGTGCTGCCCCTTTTGCTCGAAAAAACGCTGGAACGCGGCTGGCGAGCTGTGATCGAAATCGGCGAGGAGGACGCTTTGGCAGGCGTCGATCAAGCCCTCTGGACTTATCGCGAAGACAGCTTCTTGCCCCACAGTTTGGGTGACGATGAACAAGCCTCAGACCTTCCGATTGCGCTGGTTCTAGACCAATCAAATCCCAACAACGCCCAATTGCGCTTCTTCGCCAAAGGGGCGGTGCCAGTTGACGTCGGAAACTATGAACGCCTCGTCTTCATGTTTGACGGCCACGACCCAGACGTTGTCAACCGCGCCCGACAGGCGTGGAAAGCCCTAAAAGACGAGCACCAACTGACCTATTGGCAACAAGAAGCAAACGGCAAGTGGGTGAAGAAGGCGTAGCAATTTTTCCTATGTTTCGGCTGATTTGACGTTGAGAGAACCCGAACATCACAAATTGATCGGCCCTTGCAGAAACGCATCAGTATCGCAAATATGCTGCACGTACATTGGCTGGGGATTGATCAATGAATATCATGTGCCTGAATGGTTGGGGCGGAAAGCTGGGCGAGGCGTTGGTGGCTTATGTCTGTAATGCCAATCCTGACGTTCTTTGCCTGCAAGAAGTTGTCCACACGCCCGCAACTGATAAGGAATGGTTGACCTATCGCGACGGTGATCACATCCTGCCGCAACGTGCTAATTTCTTTCGTGATGTCGCCCATGCTTTGCCAGATCATATCGCGATTTTTTGCCCTGCGGCTGAGGGGGAGCTTTGGCACGGGAACAAATCCATCCCCTCACAATTTGGCCTTGCGACATTTGTCCATAAGTCGCTGCCCATAATCGGGCAGGTGCAAGGTTTCGTGCATAAATCATATTCGACCAACGGATATGGAGAGCATCCACGGCCGCGCAATGCACATGGGGTGCGGGTTTATGACGCCAAGAACAATCGCACCATCAGTCTTACCCACATGCATGGCTTGCGGGATTTGAATGGGAAGATGGACACCCCCGAACGTGCCGCGCAAGCAAGGCGCTTGCTCGAGCTTTCACAACAATTGCGTGAGCCAGAAGACCTGGTTGTGGTCTGCGGTGATTTTAACGTGGAACCAAACAGCGAAACGCTTCAAATATTGGCGCGGGCAGGGCTGACGGAACTGGTGACAGGACGCGGCTTCACCAGCACGCGAAACACGCATTACAAAAAGCCCGGCAGGTTTGCGGATTATATGTTGGTCTCTGATGAGCGTGCGGTGCGGGCGTTTGACGCCGTGCGTCAGCCAGAAGTGTCAGACCATTGCCCATTGGTCCTCACGCTCTGATCCAACCAGAGCAGACTTGGCGTCAGACACTTTGCCACATGGTAGAGTTTTGTCGAGAGTGTTTTGATTTCAAATAAATCGAGCGCTGTACAGATGGGCAAACAATGACATTTCGCACCTTAAACATAGCTGCATCCTTATTATGCACGACACTTGCCATTTTGTTAGTCGCTCTGCCAGAGGTGATCTATTTCATATTTAGTTTAGCAGGTGACCCGGTGGGTGATTTTCTCGCCAAGCGCGCTGGAATGCTGTTCTTAGGACTGGCTACTTTGCTTTTTCTCAGCCGAAATGCACAAGCGTCGAGCGCGCGTTCAGCTATATCGTTAGGGCTGGCTGTCACCATGGGTGGATTGGCAGTTGTCGGCGCATATGAATTCTTCCGGGGCTATGCAGGTCCCGGCATTTGGTTAGCTATGCTCACAGAAATAGGGTTTGCGATCGGATATTTTGTGGTGTTTAGATCCGACCATCAGGCTAGCAATGCATAGCGATTTCAGCCCTTTACCGCTCCAGCGGTTAGGCCTGCAACGATGTGCCGTTCAAGTAAGGCATAGATAACCATCACCGGCAAAATGCCGACCAGACAGGCTGCCATCACCCAGTTTGGAGCCACTGTTGATCCGCTGGAATAAATATACAACCCCACGGGAAGCGTATGAAGGTGTTGCGCTGTGTTAAAAGTTATTGCGAATAAGAATTGTTGCGCGTAAGCGCCAATGAAGGTGGCGATGGTGACGACAACAATTCCGGGTTTGGCAATCGGGATAATCACCCGCCACAGAATGTACATTCTGGATGCGCCATCGACCCATGCGGCTTCTTCAAGTTCGCGCGGAATTTTCATCAGATATGCGCGCAGCAGCCAAATCCCAGTCGGAATGAGGAACGCGGCCCCGGGGCCAATTACCGCCCAATAAGTGTTCAGCAGGTCCAAATGCATCATTATCTTGAACAACGGCACGATCAATACCGCGCCACCCAACATATTGATCATCAGGAAGCCTGCGAGCAAAGCATTATCGCCCTTAAATCTGAAACGTGCGAAGGCCCATGCCGCCGGTATTACTGCAGTTAAAGTGATGATGGTGACGCATGTCCCGATAAAGAGGCTGTTCCAAATGTAGAGCCCAAGCCTTGGCATGCGTTCCCACATTGTGAAATAGGCGTCAAAGCTCATACCGTCGGTAAGTGCTTGGTAGGGAATGGAAAATATCTCACGCCGCGGCCGCATTGAAACCAAAAATGCCTCAATGAATGGCGCAAGAATGAAGGTCAAAAAAACCGCTATACCGAGATATATGCCAACTTTTTCATACCATCGATACTTGTCGATCATCTGCGCGTTTCCGCCCTTGCACCAATTTTTGCGTTAAACCAATCCCGGCATTGGGGGCAAACGCCTATTCAAGTTCACCAACGGTCCCGCTACGTCTGCAGGAACCAAAAAATCAATCGATTTACAGCCTTCGGGAGCGGCGATTGGTTTATCGCCAAAGAGTTAGTTCGATTGGCCTTAACAGCCTAATACTTGGAAATTAACGAGGAGTGCACCAAGAACAACATGAAAATATCTGCGAGGAAAGTGACAGGATTCACTTCCCGCGTAAACTGAAAAGTCAAAGCGGACTGGTATAAATAGCCGAACAATGCGAAGCAGCATTTTGTTCATCTTCGTCGGGTTTATGTCGAACTCAACACCACTCATTCCTTAAAATGAAGCGCTGTGTTTGGTTGCCGCCCGCTGTGCGTGCGGGTTCGCATCCTCTTGACCCCTAAAACTGGCCTAAGCTGCGTCAAACCTTGCTTGGTTGTCACTCATCCACTTCGCTTGAGCTTGTTTCATTTCTTCTTCGGATTTGCCTGCCTTGTTGTTCATTACATCAGCATGCGCATCAGAGTAGTGGGGCATCAGCGCCTTCATCCAGTCTTGGAATGTCTCGCCTTGAGCCTCATGGTCGCATAAATCGCATTTAAGAGTTTTCACGAATTTCTCCCCGGGTTTTGCATCGCCTGAACCTGAAAGTATCAACTGATCAAGCCAGTTACAACTTTGAAGCGAAATTGGCGGCAACTACAGCACGCTTACCTTCGTTACGGAGTTGCACAAGCAATGCTGGGTATTTGCAAATCTCCAAAAATTTTGATCACCATGCAACGCGTTATTTGGAGGAAATGCGAGGGATTGATGCAAGCAGTTTGCGCGTATATTCGTGCTGGGGCGCTTCAAAAATTTGGCGTTTGTCGCCCATTTCGACGATTTTGCCTGCGAGCATCACCGCCACGCGATCACTGATATGGCGCACAACGCCAAGGTCATGGCTGATGAACAACATCGAAATTCCACTGTCTCGCTGCAGTTTTTTGATCAAGTTCAATACTTGGGCTTGGATCGACACATCAAGCGCAGATACTGCCTCATCAGCGATCACCAGCTTTGGTTTTAAGATCATGACGCGGCCAATGCCGATGCGCTGACGCTGACCACCGGAAAACTCATGGGGGTGCCGTTTCATCACTTTTGGGTCCATCCCAACGGTTTCAAGCGTATCGGCAATGAGTTTGCGGGCGTCGGCCCAGGTTTCGCATATTTTGTGAATAAAGAGCGGCTCTCCCAATGTTTGCTCAATGGTCAAACGCGGGTTGAGTGATGCAAAAGGGTCCTGAAAGATCATTTGAATTTCACGCCGCAACGGTCGGAATTTTGCCCGAGATAGGGGGAGAAAGTCTTGCCCCTCAAACAAAGCTTGCCCGGATGTCGACTTTTCCAAATGCGTAAGGGTCCGCCCAACGGTGGACTTGCCACAGCCAGATTCTCCGACAAGGCTTAAAACTTCACCGGGCGCAATATCAAACGACACCCCATCAACCGCTTTAATTACTTTCTTCTCACCCAGAAGACCCGCGCCTTTCGTATGAAAATGGGTTTTCAGGTCAACGAGGCGCAACAATGGGTCGGTCATGATGACTTTCCTCCTGCAAAATGGCACTGCACGCTGTGACCCTGCTTGTACTGGGTTGTTTCAGGCGCGGTGGAAGCACAAAGGTCGGTTGCGATCGCGCAACGTGGATGAAAAGCACATCCCGTCAAGGTTTCGTCCAAAGTTGGCACCCGCCCCGGAATGGCTTCAAGCCACTCAACGTCATGATCGACGACGGGAATCGAATTTAGAAGCCCGCGTGTATAGGGATGAGCCAATTCTGCAAACAGGTTAGCTGTCGGCGCAGCTTCAGCGATTTTACCGCGATACATTACGGCAACCTTGTCGCAGGTTTCAGCAATAACCCCAAGGTCATGGCTGATTAGGACAATGGCGGTTCCCATGCGTTTTTGCAGATCGGCCATTAACTCGAGAACTTCTTTTTGGACCGTTACGTCAAGCGCTGTCGTCGGCTCATCAGCGATCAAAAGCTTTGGGTCACACGATAGTGCCATCGCAATCATCACGCGTTGACGTTGGCCGCCGGACATTTGGTGGGGGAAACTATCAATTCTTTCAGACGGATTTGGAATGCGAACAAGTGTCAGCAATTCAACAGCACGGTCACGGGCTGCTGCGTTTGAAAGCGATTGATGTTGTTGTAGATTTTCAACAATCTGATCACCAATGCGGTAAACTGGGTTTAGGCTTGTCATAGGCTCTTGGAAGATCATCGCCATCCGGTTCCCCATGATGGCACGACGTTCGTTTGCGGACAGGGTAAGCAGGTTCATACCGTCAAAATGAATTTCACCGCCCGTAATCCGAACAGTGGTGCCGCCCAGCAATCCCATGATCGCGAGGGACGTTAGGCTTTTGCCGCATCCGCTTTCTCCAACAATGCCTAGGGTTTCATTCTCCTCAACATTAAAGGATACATCCTGCACGACAGGTAGCAGCTTGCCACCGGTACTGACAGCAATCTCAAGGTTTTTAACTTCCAGCAATGCCATGACTAAACCCCCGCAATATCGTCTTTGAAGCGGGGATCGATGCTATCGCGCAACGCGTCGCCTACTAAGTTCATTGAAAACACTGACAAAACAATCAGCATGCCGGGATAAATCAGAAGCCACGGCGCGCGGGTCACATAAATTCGCTCTTCAGACAACATGTTGCCCCAGCTGGGGACTTCCGGTGGCAAACCAAGGCCCAGAAAGTCGAGCGCTGCGGCCTGCAATTGAGCGAATGCAAAAATGAAACTCGCCTGTACCAACAACGGTGAAATCAGGTTGGGCAGAATATGGCGGAAAAGAAGGGACCGATGGCTAGCCCCTGAGCAAATGGCTGCATCAACAAACACCTCGCCTTTTAGTTTCAGCGTCATGCCATATAGAATGCGGGCGGTCGTTGTCGCATATACTATGCCAATCACCAGAATGGTGTTGAATACGCTGCGTTCCAGCAAGGTGATGAGCACAAGTGCCATCAACAAAGCGGGAAAAGCCATCAACACATCGATGCCGCGCATCAAAAAATGGCCGAGCCGGGTGAAATAGGCTGACATCATACCAATCAGTCCACCACAAACCAAGGCAACCACGACGCTTCCCACCCCGATTAACACGGTCATCCGAGCGCCGTAAATTGCGCGTGAAAAGGTGTCTCTCCCAAAATGGTCGGTACCAAAAAAGTTCAGAAAACTTGGTTCAGCCAGACGACCGACTGGATCAATTTCTAACGGGTCAAAGGGCGCAATTAGCGGCGCCGCAATTGCCGCGACAATGATGAGGCAAAGCCAGATGAACCCCAAGGTGGCGAGCTTACGGCCGGTGAATGCATTGCGAAAAAACATGATTGCGTTCATTTTAAAGAAACCCTTGGGTCTAAGCGCGCATAGGCGAGGTCAACCAACAAGTTGATGACCATGTAAAGGACGACAATCACAAGAATAACACCTTGGATGACCGGATAGTCACGACGCAAAATCGATTGCACAACTAGGCGTCCAATACCCGGAAGCGAGAAAACCGTTTCGGTGACAACCGCTTCTGAAATTAATGCGGCGAACGTAAAGCCGAAGGCCGCGGCCACAGCAATTAATGCATTGCGGAACACATGTTTGATCGCAACCTTTGTGGGGTGAAGTCCCTTGGCTCGAGCAGTGCGAACATGGTCCTCGCGAGAAACATCAAGCATCGACGCGCGCACAAGGCGTACAATAAGAGCAGCATTTGGCGCAGCAAGCGTCAGGCTGGGGAGGAGCAAATAGCGTAGATTCGTAATGCCACCATGGTCGCTAAGGGACGGAAATCCAGAACTTGGAAACCAACCGAGCGTGACCGAGAAAATCATAATCAGATATAGGCCAAGCCAAAACGTTGGCATGGATGCGGCCAACATGGCGCCGCTGGATGCGATTTGGTCAATCCATGTGCCGTGTTTCGTGGCCGACAGTACGCCGATCGGTATGCCGATCAAGATGATCCAAACCATTGTCATCGATGCAAGCAAGATCGACGTTTCAGCGCCACTGGCGATAACCGACAAAACAGGTTCGCCAAAGAAAATTGAAGTGCCTAAATCGCCTTGCAGGACGTTGCCAAGCCAATAAAAATATTGAACCCACAATGGCTGATCAAAGCCCATTTCGGCTGAAAGCTGTGCCACTTCTTGAGGCGTCGCAGTATCACCAAGCAAGATCGCTGCGGGATCGCCGGGGATCAAGTGAACAAAAAGGAACACCAGTACTGAGGCCGCCAGAAGCGTCGGGATAAGCGCCAAGAGGCGCTTAGCGGTATAAGCAAGCATATTGCCCTCGATATTGAGAAACTGCGAAGTAACCCCCGCTGCGTGAAAGCAGCGGGGGAGAGGAAACGTTATTTTGAAACGTTCCAGAAGCTTGGCCAGATCAAAGTCTGTTCGCCAAGACCTTCAAGTTTTGGCGAGGCGATGTTGTATGTGTACACATCACCCGTCTTCATGGTTGGAACTTGCTCGTAAATTAGAGCTTGGATTTCAGCCCAGATAGCCTGACGTTCAGCAGGGTCTGAAGATGCTGTGAAGCGATCTTTAAGCGCTTGCTTTTCAGGAGTTGCCCACCAACCAGGATAGTTGTCGTTCATTACCGAGATCAAAATTGGATCGGGAACAAAACCGTGGTGCGTGAAGAAAAGGTCCCACTGATCAGGCTGCGCACGTTTTTCAATCAATGTCGCCCAGTCATAGACTTGCAAGTCTACATTGAAGCCAGCTTGCGCCAACTGCTTGGTGTAGATGATCGCACTGTCATAGTGGAAAGCATAGTTCGTAGAGACCATGAACTTGATGGGCTCGCCATCATATCCAGCTTCTGCAGCCATTGAACGGGCAGCTTCAGCGTCGCCTTTAGAGAAATTCTCCGCACCAGAATCTGAGAACCATACATTGCCTTCAGGGGCGAATGATCCGTTTGCGCGCCAAAGACCTTCAGGACCAATTGCGACTTGCAGTGCTGGTGTTTTGTTGATGGCAGTTTGAATTGCACGACGCAGCGCAAAGTTTTCTTTCAATGGACCATCGCTAGAGTTCATGAAAACCAGACCAAAGATCGGTCCACCATTCAGCATAGTCTTTACGCCAGCATCTGCATCAAGATCGGCAAAGAGATCGCCTGGGATGCTTTCTGCATAATCATAGTCACCAGCACGAACGCCAGCAACGCGTGTACCTACGTCTGGTACAGGAATGAAGCGCAATGTGTCGAAATCAGCAACACGAGCACCGCCATAGCCGTCAGCTTCGCCGGCGGGCGACGCATAGTCGTCAAAGCGCGTAAGTTCGATATACCGGTTTGCTTCCCATGCGTTGAAAGCATAAGGGCCAGTGCCAATATAGTTTTCAGATGAGATTGGCTCTTTTGTAGCACCACTCACAACGCTAGCCGGGTAAATCGCCGGACCACCATTGATGAAGGCCATTAGATTTTTCCAAGGGCCAAACGGCTCCTTTAGCTTCAGCGTAATTTCAAAATCGCCAGTTGCCGCAACACTGTCCACGTGATCAAAAATCAACGAACCGCGAGAACCGTACTCGCCCCAACGCTGCAATGATGCAAGAACATCAGCTGAGGTCATGTCTTGGCCATTGTGGAACTTCACGCCTTCGCGCAATGAAATGACGATGGTTTTGCCATCAGCAGATACGGTTTCGCCGGACGCCAACAAAGGTACCGGAGAATTTGATCCATCAAAGGTATAAAGACCTTCGAAAATGTGGTGTGCGATTGTGGTTGCCAAGTCCGATGTGATCACTTGTTGATCTAAGCTGGGTGGCTCACCCACAGTGGCGTACCGCAACATGCCGTCGGCATTTGCGCTGTTTGTCAGGGCAAATAATGCCCCTACGGCAAGCGCCGATTTCATCCATTTCTTCAAGGTCATTTTTTCTCCTCCGGTATTATTTTGTTGTTGCCAACATATTTAGGCATTGTAAGTAACTTACAAAAATTGGACAAATATTCGCATTTGCCCCATACTCCCGCTAAATAATGTAAGTTACTTACAAATCCAAGTCAACAAGAACAACGGCATAATGGCGTGCAGACACCGAAAACTGGGCATCTGGCTGCGTATATCGCAGCATCAATTACTTCTTGCGTAGTCGGAGGTTGTCATGCAGAACATTTTCGCAATCTAAGCACGAACGATTATTGGTTTTGTCAGAGCGCACTAACGATTGACACCAACATCAAATGGAAATAGTCGCCAAATTGCCGGCAGCAAAAATAGGTTCACGATGACCAAGATTATCGACATCATTTCAAGAATGCGCGAATTGCAGGGGACGCTTCCAAAACGCGAACAGTTGGTTGCCGACTTCGTTCTTGCCAATCTCGAGCAGATTTCATTTCTATCGCAACATGAAATTGCCGAAGCGACCGGGGTCTCAGTGGCAACAGTCAACAGGCTTTGTACCTCAACGGGCTGCGATGGTTTCCGTGACTTTAAAATTCGGTTGGCGCAAAGCGTAGCAGTTGGCCTGCAATATCTAGGCGCGCCAAACGGCGACCAGTCAAAGTCAGGCCAATTGATCACGCAGGTTTTCAGCACTTTGGTTGATACGCTCACGCTGGCCAGCAGCCAACTCGACGGTCAAATTGTCGAACAGGCAACCGATGAACTGGCAGCGGCCCGGCGTATTGCTTTTTTGGGCGTTGGTGGTGGCTCTGCTAATGTCGCGCGGGAAGGGGCCAACCGTTTTTTCAGGCTTGGCATCCCAGCCGAAGCACATTCAGATGGATACCTTCAACGCATGGTGTCGTCGACTTTTAGCGAGGGCGACGTGCTGGTTGCCATCTCGTCGAGCGGACAACCAGCAGAATTGTTAGATAGTGTCGCGATTGCACGTCAATATGGCGCGCGAACCATTAGCCTAACCAAAAGCGGGTCAGATCTCGCGGCGATTACCGACATTTCAGTGCAAATCGACATCCCCGAAGACCAAGATATTTACACGCCAACCGCATCACGACTTGTTTATATCGCTATCGTTGACGTGTTGGCCGCCGGCGCTGCGCGCAAGCGGCCCGAGTTGGTCAAAGAGAACTTGCGACGCATTCGGACCTCACTTACTCCATTGTATAAGGATACGAGCCCAAAACCTGTTGGCGACTAAATGTCCAAACGATGATGAGTTCTCCCAACTAAGCATCAGCGTTGGCACGACTAGGAATGCGTTCGCAGTCCTATGTCGAAATTCCCCTAAGGCGTTCTGAGCGTCGACGTAAAAGCTCAACAGCTGTCAGCAGTCCAATCGACAGAATGACCAGAATTGTCGCAACAGCCAGAATGGTGGGGCTTATTTGCTCACGTAAACCAACAAACATTTGCCATGGTAGCGTTTTTTGAGCCGCTGAACCGACAAACAAGACCACAACCACTTCATCAAACGATGTCACAAACGCAAACAATGCACCCGAAATTACGCCGGGCAAAATAAGGGGCATTTGCACCTTAAAGAATGTGCGGATTGGGCCCGCGCCCAAGCTTGCTGATGCACGGGTCAGGGACTGATCAAATCCAACCAATGTCGCCGTCACCGTGATGATGACAAACGGAACCCCCAAGGTTGCGTGGGCCAGCACCACACCAAGATACGTACCTTGCAACCCCAAACGGGAGTAAAAGAAGTACATACCTGCCGAAGAGATAATAAGCGGCACGATCATCGGGGAAATCAAAATCGCCGTGATTGTGCCCCTGAATGGCATGTGGCTTTGACTAAGCCCGATGGCCGCTAGCGTGCCAAGAACGACAGAAACCAACGTGGCTGCGGGGGCAATCTTTATCGAATTGCTTAAAGCATGTTGCCAGTCAGGGTTAGTGAAGAAATCCATATAATGCTTTAGCGAATATCCCTTGGGATCTAGCGCCAGCATTTCTGGGGTGAACGTAAAAAAGTCTTGCGCATTAAAGCTGAGTGGAATGACCACCAGGATCGGTGCGATCAAAAAGAAGAAGACCAAACCGCAAATCACGCGAAACGAATAGAACCATAACCGTTGAATGGGAGAAGCATAAATGGGGAGTTGCATAGAAATTCTCCTATCCTAAACTTACATTTCGAATGCCAACCAATTTGTCATAGGCAGCATAGAGGATGAGCACGGCAAGCAGCAGAATGGCACCAAGTGCGGCCGCCAAGCCCCAGTTCAAAGAACTAGAGATGTGGAACGCAATCCGGTTAGAAATGAACGTTCCGGTTGTGCCGCCGACCAGTTCTGGGGTGATGTAATAGCCGATTGACATAATGAATACCAAAATTCCGCCAGCGCCAATTCCAGGCGCAGACTGCGGGAAATAGACCCGCCAAAAAGCAGTCCAATCATTTGCGCCAAGCGACTTTGCTGCACGCACATATGTAGGTGAAATGGTTTTCATCACGGAATAGAGCGGCAAAATCATAAAGGGCAACAATATGTGGGTCATAGCGATGATTGTGCCGGTCTGATTGTTCATCAAGATCAATCGTTCGCCGTCACCTATCAGGCCTACCCAAACCAAAATGTCGTTGATGACACCTTGTTGTTGTAGCAAAATCTTCCACGCCGACGTGCGCACCAACAAAGACGTCCAAAACGGAAGAAGCACAAAAATCATCAATATATTGGCATGTTTTGGGGCCAAGTTGGCCAGCAAGAAAGCCACGGGATAGCCCAGCAAAAGGCACATCAGCATGATCGCGCCACTCATTACAAATGTACGTGTAAATAGTATGCCGTAAATGCGCTCATCTTCATCAAGTTGCTGGATGCCTTCTGCACCGCGTTTTAGGTCAACCGCGTTGAGAAAATAGCCGTCGGTAAATCGAGATGAGAATGCAGCAATTGTCTGCCAAGTTTCGAACTGGCCCCATTTTTTGTCGGCATCAATCAGCTTGGCCTTGAACGGCCCATCAGTCTCGATATCCCATTTCTTGACTTGCCTTCCAGTTTTGCGGAAAAGCGAAGACATGCCAGTACGCTCGTAGTTCAGCCGAGAACCAAGTTGTGTGTGTGTTTTGCTCGTAACAGCGATTTTTAGATCTGCAGCCAATGCATCAAATACTTCGGGTCTGGGAATCTCGTTTGATTTGGGATCCCACTTCCCGAGTGCCTGCACAGTCCTTGGGAGTGTTTCGGCAACAATATCATTTTCTACCGAGCGAAATAGCATGTCGCCAATTGGCAGCGCAAATGACATCAGCACGAAAATCAACAACGGTAAAACCAAGCCAAATGCTCTAAATTTTTGCCGCCGAAGAGCCTTCGAAAGACGCTGCTTTAACTGCAGGCGGTCTTCATGCTCCTTACTAGCGATGTAATCTATGTCTGTTTGAGCGATGTTAGCCATGATGCCTCGCGGGTTTATACATTAGAAATGGAGGGTACACAGTGGCACCCTCCACAAGGTTTTATTGAGATAGCCAAGTTTGGAATTTCTTGTCCAAATCATCGCGGTAATCAGCCCACCAAACATAGTTGTAAACGAAGGTGTTTTTCGCATTTTCGGGGTTCGTTGGCATATGAGGTGCCATATCGATGCCCAATGTTGCGTGCTTGCCGACTTTGCTTGCTGACGACGCGCGGGTGGGGCCGTAAGAAATATAGGCCGCTTGGTCCGCTAAACGTTGCGTGTCAGATGAATAAGCCGCCAATTTCAAGGCTTGCTCTTTTTGAGAATCTGAAAGGAATTGAGGGATAATCCATCCATCCAGATCGAACACCTGAGCGTCCCAAAGCATTGAAATCGGCTGTTCTTGCTCTACGATTGCTGAGAACAAACGACCGTTGAAAGTTGAGCCCATGATCACTTCACCATCGGCAAGCAATTGCGGGGTATCTCCAAACGATGTGTACCAAATAACTTGGTCTTTGATGGTGTCGAGTTTGGCAAACGCACGCGCTTGGCCTTCATCTGTTTCCAAAACATCATAAACGTCTGCTTTGTCTACACCGTCGCACAAAAGAGCCCATTCAAGGTTGTTGATCGGGCGTTTTTCAAGCGAACGACGTCCTGGATAGGCCGCAAGGTCAAACAACGCACAGATATCCGTGGGCGGTGTGTCACCGACAAGGTCATTGCGATAGCCAACTGTAGTTGAGTAAACAATAAGCGGAATGAAGCAATCGGAAACGATAAAGTCACCGAAATCTTCACTTGCTGGCGTGCCGTCAGGTGCTGCTGGCAGAAGAGCATCATGGTCGATTTCCATCGCCAACCCTTCATCACACAAACGAATGGCATCTGAAGCTGTTACGTCAACCAGGTCCCATGATGTATGACCAGCTTCCTTCATGGCCCGCAATTTGGCAACAGATTCCGCTGCACTATCACTATAGATAATGTTCGTGCCAGGGTTAGCTTCCATATATGGCATGTGATAGGCATTTGCCTGCGACTTTGCGTATGCACCGCCCCACGACACAACGGTCAAATCTTGGGCCAGCGCACTGCCGCTAAGTGCTGCCATTGAAGCAACAAAAGTTGCAAGAATTTTATTTTTCATATTCTCCTCCGTTTTCCCGATAATCAAATTCCTGCCTCGTGTCGGGCCACGAGTAGGATAGTTTTTTGTTGGTTAGGCTGGCGCGTCCAAGGCGTGGCAATCTTGCGCCAACCAACCAATTTCAATTTGCTGTCCAGGGTTCAGGCGCACTTGATCCGGCGCATTTCTCGTCTTGACGATGAACTGCTCGTTGTCAGCGACCTTCAGTCGGGTGCGGAAAACGTCGCCCATATAAATAAATTCTAGGACTTCAGCCTTGATCGTGTGGGCGTCTTCGGGCAAACGAGCGCGGTTGAATTCCACTCGCTCAGGCCGGATTGAAACCTTGGCTTTGTCGCCCTTCGAAAGATCCGCGACGGGCTTTGTATCAATCACTTCGCCATTGCCCAATCGAACAGTTGCGCACTTGGCGTCTATCTCTTCAACCACTCCATCCAGCGTGTTATTTTCGCCGATGAATTGCGCGACAAAGCTGTTTTGAGGTGACTCATATAGTTGGTCTGGTGGCGCAAGTTGCTGGATACGACCATCTTGGAAAACCGCGACACGATCTGACATCGTTAGCGCCTCGGTTTGATCGTGAGTCACGTAAACGGTCGTAATTCCGAGCTCATGCGCCAACCGCGTAATTTCAAATTGCATTTGCTCGCGCAGTTGTTTGTCCAATGCGCCAAGGGGCTCATCCATCAACACCAACTCTGGCTCAAACACTAAGGCACGCGCCAAAGCGATACGCTGTTGCTGGCCACCGGAAAGTTGTGCCGGCCGGCGCGAGCCAAAAGCGCCCATTTGCACCATATCCAGTGCGCGTTTCACTTTCGCCTCGCGCTCGGCGGGGACCAGTTTTCGCACTTCCAAAGGAAATGCCAGATTTTCAGCCACCGTCATATGTGGAAACAGCGCATAATTTTGGAAAACCATGCCAATGCCACGCTTATGCGGGGGGATGTTATTGATCGGTTTGCCATCCAGCATAATCGACCCATGCGTAGCCGTTTCAAATCCGGCCAACATCATCAAACATGTTGTTTTTCCGGACCCTGAAGGGCCAAGCATCGTTAAGAATTCGCCCTTGGGCACATCCAAATTCAGGTCTTTGACGACAAGGTTCTCACCGTCATAGCTCTTTTGGACGCCTTCAAATCGAACGAAGCATTTCTCAATATTTTGCTCAGTTACTTGGCTCACGATACTCCTCCCAGTCCTGCAATTGCAGGGCTTGTTATTATGTTTGCGTGCGGCTTTCGCCCTCAGTCGCATTAATCTGCGGCATTGATTTTTGCAGAATGTGGTTCGCCATTTGATCCAGGCCGGCCAACCGCGCCATGTTCCACGCCAGTGCAGCATTGCTGGACAAAACAGGTTTGCCGACAAGGGTTGCGGCTTCACTCAATATGTCTGCGCTGCGCAATGCTGTGCATGAGACGACAACTAAGTCGCACTCAACGCCTGCTGCTATCTTCTCAACAGCCTGCACAATTGAATTTGGTGATATGCGCGAAACAATTTGATCGTTTGATTGTTCAAATGATCCGTAATTTGCGATTTCAATTTTGGACTTTTCGAACGCTTGGCGCATCCGTAGTGACACCTGATCAATATAGGGGCTCAAAAAGCAAATCTTCTTCGCCCCCAGAGCGGCACATGCGGCCAGCAAGCTGTCAATCGGGTCGGTGACTTTGGTGCCTGGTACGACGTTTTCAATTGTGCTCGCCACTAAATCAGAGCCTAAAACGGTCGATGCAGAGGTGCAGGCATATCCAACAACATCAAATGAAACCGCTGAGGGCAGTAGTGAAACGACATCAGGTAATTCACTAATCATGCCAAGCAATGACTGTGTATTGATATGCGGCACCATCGGTATTCTGGTATGATAGAGGCCGATCTGGTCGCCGCTTAAATATCGATTGATTTCATATTCAACCGTCTCATCTGATTGCAGCACAACCAGACCAAAATTCGCTTTGGTGCCGATACCCTCATCTATTGTGTAATCAATTGACATATTGCCCCCCAATCACAACCAGCTCGTCGGGTGCCGGAATATTCAAAAACTGGGGCTCACCGTCGCGGATCACAATATTCTCTTCGTGAACCATCACTTTGCCCGCGCCATACCCAATTGAAGGCTCAAGCGTAATCACCATATTTTCTTGTAAAACGGTGTGATCAAATGGCGCGAGTGATGGCCACTCGGTGAGTTGACTACCCAACCCGTGGCCAAAGCGACCAACACTGCCGCCGCCAAATCCTGCATCTTCAATGACATTTTGCATTGCCGCAAATACTGCACTACAGGCAACGCCCGGCCGCGCGGCTTCAAGTCCAGCCTTCGTTGCGGCCAACAAAGTTTGGTAGACATTCTTGGCGTTTTCAGACGGAGCGCCAACGGCGAAATTGCGGTCAAAGTCACAAAAATACCCGTCAAAAACAGCACCTGTATCGAGCATGAAGATATCTTTGTCTTGCAAGGCGCGATTGGAAGGGGGCGAAATGACGTCCGCATAACCATCTTCATCTGCGCCGCCCACCAGATAGGGCACGTCGTCAGCACCCTGTCGCAAAAGTTCCATTTTGAAGGCCCGGAAAGCCTCAATCACGGGCTGACCAACGGAAAAGAGTGTGGGCGCATTTGCAAAACTGCGAGAAGCGATTTGGCCAATATGGGCAATCTTTTCAATCTCAGCTTCGCTTTTGATCATCCGCAGCTCTCGGACCATCGGTGTCGCATCAACAAAGTTCAGTCCTGGCAGTTCATCTACCAGACGCTCATAATCCGCTAGCGGCATGAAGAGCCGTGTTTCATGGCCTTTCAAAATGCCAATTGTTTTTCCCGCCGTGGCCAATGGTGCGAGCAAAGATTGCAGCAAGCTGACACCGTCATCATCAGGGTTTGGCGCGTCCCACGTTCGAATATCGTCAAGCCATGTTTCACCCATCAACGCCGCACCAATTTCTGGTATGATCGCAATGGGTTTGCCCGTCGCAGGCACAAAGACAAACCACGGCCTTGTTGGGCTTTGCCAAAACAAGGTCCTAAAGCCTGAAAAATAGCGCACCTCTGGTTCGCTCATCACCAGCAAGCCGTCGAGCCCATCGCTCGCCATAAACCGCTGCGCGCGCTCAAGGCGAGAAGCGTATTCGCGCTGGTCAAATCCGCGTTTTGGGCCGAGATTAGGCATGCTCAAGTTCTCCAATCAGTCGATTGTAAGAGACAGGGTCTGTAATGCCCTCTGAGCCAATAAACAGAATGCGTGAGTTGGTATCGATGCCCAGTTTTGCGCGCAATTCGGCATCTTGGCTGATTGCAATAAAGGCACTGACCCCGGCAACGGCGCTCTCGCCAGCTAGGATTTTTGGATCTCCCTTTTGCGGGGACTTGAGCAGTTCCAAAGTAGGCGCAACGAGGGCTTCGGGAATGGTGACAAAGTCTCGCGCGGTCTGTTCAAGAATTTGCCAGGCAAGGGGTGAAGGTTCACCGCAGGACAATCCCGCCATCACTGTTTCATCTTCGATTTTGAACTTGGTGCGCTTACCGTTCTTTGCGCTGGCAAACAAACAGGCAGCCAAATTTGGTTCTACGATGACGGCGCGCGGGCAGTTTTGTCCCCAATATTGATCAAGATATGCAATTACGGATGCAGCCAGTCCACCGACGCCGCCTTGCAGAAATACATGCGTGGGCGCTGCGTCCAACCGGGCGCAAATCTCGCTGGTCATAACACCGTATCCTGCCATGACGTCCTTGGGCGCTTGGGTGTAACCATCCCAAGACGTGTCTGACACAATAAACCAGCCGTTCTCTTCTGCTTCTGCACGCGCCAAGCACACAGAATCGTCATAGTCGCCAGTAATCCGGATGATTTGGGCGCCAAATTCTGCGATGGCATCCTCGCGGCTTTTGCTCACTTCTGCATGAATGTAAATCTTGCATTTGGCGCCAAACTGTTGGCAGCCCCAGGCTAGCGATCGACCGTGATTGCCGTCTGTTGCACTGACAATCGTTATCGCGCTCACTTCCTGAACTAACTTGCCTTGCCGGATTTCAGCAGCGCTAACCTCACGGCCGAGTTTCGTTGTAAGTTCTCTTTTGAGCACTTGCAGCGCTGCGTACGCACCACCCAACGCCTTGAAACTATCCAGTCCGAAACGCTCGGCTTCGTCTTTGTAATAGATCTGCGCCACATCACATGACTTTGCTAAGCCATTTAGGGCGTGCATCGGTGTCGGCGCATAACCCGACCATGCCGTAATTTCGTTAATTGCGGTTTGGAACGCTTTGGAAGTCAAAACATCCTGCGTCGCTGTGCCCAATTGGGGCTGAAATGACACGTGGGAAATTTCTTTTGGGGCAAATTGATTTAGCATTGCGTCGTATTTTCCTGAGCAAGACGGTCCATTACCAAGCCAATCCAAAAATTGGCACCTGTTAGCAACGCGTCATCATTGAAATCGTATTTAGCGGAGTGCAGCGGCATCGCTGATGCCCCTTCTTCACCATTGCCAAGAAGCAAAAAGCAGCTTGGAATTTTCTGCCCAAATTGAGCAAAGTCCTCTGAAAAACTCATGGGTGAACGGTCCGCGTTCACTTGATCTGAAACTCGCTTGGCGACACGAACAGCATGATCTGTTGGCGTGATCGCATTTATTGTTTCAACGAATTCAGTTTCAAAGGACAAATTGGCTTTGACATTGTGCGCCACGGCGACACCTTCACAGATTTGGTGCATTAGCAGTTTTACCTGATCGCGTTGGGCGCTGTTGCGCGTTCGCACATCGCCCTTGAGTTGTGTGCGGCCGGGCAGGACGTTTCTTGCGCCATCTGTCAAAAACTCGGTCACGGACAAGACCACGCCAGCATCCGGGGCCAATTTGCGCGCCACGATCGTTTGCAACGCATCAACCACATGCGCGCCAACAACAATCGTATCCGTACCTTTGTGCGGCATTGCAGAATGTCCGCCTTGCCCAACAATATCGATTGTAAAAATGCTCTCGCTTGCACAAATCTCACCCGTTCGCGTTGAGATTTCGCCCAAGGGCGCGCCCGGTAAATTGTGCAGCGCATAAATTTCTGTAATGCCATACGGGTCCAGAGTGCCCTCATTGAGCATCGCTTTTGCGCCCAAGCCATTTTCTTCGTTTGGTTGAAAAACAAAGACGACCGTGCCGTCAAATTGCTCGTTTTGTGAAAGCTGTTTGGCCGCGCCCAGCAACATCGCCATATGTCCATCATGCCCACAGGCGTGCATCACACCAGCGTTCTTGGATGCATAGGGCAGGTTGGTCTCTTCGGATATGGGCAGGGCGTCCATATCTGCACGCAGTCCAATGGCTGTTTTTGACGCGCCTTTGCGCAAAACGCCGACAACGCCGACACCTTCATGGACTTCAATTTCCAGCAACTTAAGTTGCTCAACAACTTTGGCCTTGGTCCATTTTTCTTTGAACCCAAGCTCTGGGTAGCTGTGAAGGTCACGACGCAACTGGGTCATGAATTCAACTAGATTTTTTTCATCGTTCGTCATTTGCGCCTCCCTTCCTTGAACAATCATGGAACAGAATTCGCTCTGGATTTCGTAGTTGTTTCATGGGACAGTTCCGAACTTCGTATAGATTTTGACGAGAAGGTACGGATTTCGGACGTGGATGAATTTGATCGTAGAATACTGGTAGCTGTGCAAAACGACGCACGTTCTACCGCAGAAGTCATCAGCGAAAGCGTTGGGTTATCGGCTCCAGCTGTGCAAAAACGGCTAAAGAAGTTGCGTGAAACTGGCATAATTGAAAAAGAAATTGCCGTCCTAGATGGCGATAAGTTGGATCGCAAACTAACGGTGATTGTCGACGTCACCCTTGAACGTGAGAACTTCGTCGCCCTTGAAGCATTCAAGCAAAAGATGCGCCAATGCACCAAAGTGCAGCAATGTTATTATACAACAGGGGATACCGACTTCACGTTGATCCTGCAGCTTCACGATATGCAAGAATATGAAGAGTTCACGAAGGAAAACTTTTTCGAGCAGGGCAACGTGCTGAAATTCAAAACATCTGTGGTGATGGATCGTGTGAAAGTTTCGCTTGATGTTCTTGACTGAACTTGACCGAAATATTGAACGATCTTGCTCGCAATTCAGAACCAAAAATTGATAATCTGAGAAAGTTCGTCTCGACTCTAGTCTAGAATCGCGCGTCGTCGGCTCCCCGATCAACTGACAAGATTGTTGGGGTCTACTTGCGGTCGCGTTGCCCGCACATCCGCCTTTGACCCCCGCAAGTCTGCAATGCTGCCATTACCCCTCAGGATTTTTCAATATATCCTCAACCACCAGGTCTAAGAACATTGCTGTGAGCTCGTAGCACATCACAACTTCTTCGTTTTCTGGATCATAGTATGCATTGGGCGTATCGCAGTTTTTGCCAATAAAGCGAGCAGCTTTTGGCAATACATATGTTTCGTTGATTTCAGCGGCAACGAACTCAAGCAACTCGGCCTGTTTGAATATCTCGGCAGCATATTCAAATTCTTCGTTTGAAGGCTCATATTCAACGGTGATCGGCTGTCCGCCTTCGCCTTGGCCGACAAACGCCTCACTCAACCGGAGCCAGTTTTGGGTCAATTGTTGATAGTCAAACGAACAGCTTTCTTGCCGCTCATCCTCAATGCCGACCTGCGTTGCGACTTCGGCAAAAAGGTCAGGGTCAGCGCCAACCATCAGGCATATAATTTGAAAGGCGCGTTGGATATCCAAACTATGGGAATCATAAAACTCAGCGTCTGAGATCACATCGTCAGTGGCGGAGTTGTTCGACAAGAACCAGCTATGGGCACTGTCCAGCAGCACTGTGTCTTTATATTCGTTTTCAGCGTGGAGCAGCATCAAGGTTGCAATATTGTCGGCAGCGTCTTCTTCACGGCCCAAAATGGGCAGTTCGAATTGAGAAACAAATAGGTGGCCTACCTCATGATAAAGCACATAGGCAGCGGCATTTTGGGCAAACTGTATGGCTTCTGTCGTTTGTTCGTCAGTTAGATCCTGCGCGACAGCTGGTGCAGCAAAAATGATGCTCCAAACCAGTCCAATTGCCAATCCTAGCTGTTTCATAACTCCCCCTATCGCGAAGCTTGTTCCTTCTCCGCTTTTTCCAGTGCGTCAACCTTATCGAGCCAATCGGCTTCTGCCAAATCGATTTTTTCCCGCGCTTCAGCCCGTTCTTTACCCAATTGCACGGCTTTTGCCGGATCATTGCTAAATAGTTCAGGATCGCTAAGCTCTTCGTCCAGCCTTTTGACTTCTTTATTCAGCTTGCTCACTAATGCGTCTAGCTCTTTGATTTCTTTGCGCAAAGGAGCAAGTTCTGCTCTTAAGGCCGCCGCTTGTTTGCGGTCTTTTTTCCGGTCGGCTGGCGTTTGGTTTTTCGTTTTGTCGTTTTTCTTGTCGCCTTTGCCGCCAATAATAGAGCGCTGATAGGTATCAAGATCATAATCGCAGACAGAAATGGTGCCATTTTCAGCAATCCAAAGCTGATCAACCGTCGCTTCAATCAAGTGCCTATCGTGGCTGATGATCAACACTGCGCCTTCATACTCGTTTAGCGCCTGCACAAGGGCGTCACGGCTATCGATGTCCAAATGGTTGGTTGGCTCATCCAAAATCAGCATGTTAGGGCCGGTAAAGGTAATCAAACCCATCAACAGCCTTGCCCGTTCGCCACCAGATAGGTTTTCGGCTAGCGTATCCATGCGCGACGTATTCAAGCCCATTTGAGCAATGCGAGAACGGCGTTTTGCTTCGCTGTCATACGGCATCAGCGATTCGACATGTTCGATTGGGGTTTGCTTGGGTTTGAGCATATCCATTTGGTGTTGGCCAAAATGGGCAATTTCAAGCTTACGCGCCTTGTTCAGGTACCCATTTTGTAGCTGCAATTCACCGGCGAGCAGTTTGGCAAAAGTAGATTTACCATTACCGTTGACCCCAACCAGCGCAATCCGGTCTTCAGGGTCAATCCGTCCGTTGATGTTGCTCAAAATACGTGTTTCGCCATAACCAGTTGCCGCATCCCGCAAATCAATGATCGGCGCAGACACAGCCCGTTTTGGCTGTGGGAATGTAAACGGAGAAACATGTTCATCGAACATGGCTGAAACAGGCTTGATCTTTTCCATCCGTTTCAAGCGAGATTGGGCCTGCTTGGCCTTTGAGGCTTTCGCGCGGAAACGGTCCACAAACGACTGCATATGTGCCAATTGCTCAAGCTGCTTTTCGCGTTGCTTATTGTTCAATTCCATTTGCAAACGCCGATTGGCTTCAAATTGATCATATTTGCCGCGATAGAAGGAGAGGTCGCCGCCTTCCAAATGCACGATCGAGTCGACGGCCTTGTTCAGAAGGTCACGGTCGTGGCTGATCATGAAAACAGTATAGGGATAGTTGGCCAAATAACGCTCCAACCACAAAGTGCCCTCAAGATCCAAATAGTTGGTCGGCTCGTCCAAGAGCAGTAGGTCAGGCTTAGAAAACAAAACCCCCGCCAAAGACACGCGCATCCGCCAACCGCCAGAAAGGTTGGCGCAGGGCTCCGCCTGACGTTCAGCGGAAAAGCCGAGGCCTTTCAAAACAGCGCTGGCCCGCGCCTCTGCTGAATGGGATTCGATTTCAGCCAGCCGCGTGTAAACTTCGCCAATGCGATTTGGGTCGGTTACGGTTTCTGCTTCTTCGAGCAGCGCCAAGCGTTCTTTGTCGGCGCTCAACACAATGTCCATCACGCTGTCGCTGGTCGCGGGCGCTTCCTGCGCTACCGCGCCAATCCTGGCGCGCTGGTGAATTTCAAAACCGCCGCCGTCTGGCGCAAGCTCGTTTTGCAAAATTTTGAACAGGGTGGTTTTACCCGACCCGTTAGGCCCAACGAAACCCGCCTTGACGCCACCCGGTAGCGAGAGGCTTGCATTTTCGAACAGTGTGCGACCTTCGATGAGATAAGTCAGATTGGATATTTGCAGCATAGGTCGGTCACATATTTCTGTTTTTTGAAACAAGTCGGAACGAGCCGGCACTTGTTTCAGTTTGCGGCGTTTTGATAAATCTCAAATGGATTTGAGGCTTGTGTACTTGAATTAGGGGCGTAATGGCCATTGTTTTTCTACAACGTTTGAAGAAAACCATGTAATTTATGGATTAATGGGCTGTTTGGCACGATAAAGAAGAGGCGAATTCCAATATGAACATCAAAACGATCGTTGCCAGCCTGGCAGTTGTGTTGCTGGCTTTGGCAATTACGATTTGGGTCAATCCCGGCACTAAACCGGAACGAAGTGACACCAACCCGGAACTAAGCGAAACGAATAGCGAGTTGTTCGATCCGAACGCTGCGCCAAAAGAAGCCATTCAACGTGCATGGCGAACCGGGGATAGTTCTGTACAATTGCAATATACCTACACCGGGCCAAACCCATGCTGGCAAAAGGGCAACACCCAATCGCTTTCAATTGAGGGTGATACAGCGCAGCTGAAATTGATACCAGAAATCCGCGACGGGTTTTGTGCTGAAGTCATGACACCGGTATCATTTGATCAAGTGATTGAAATACCGACAGAAGTTGAAATTTTGGTCGTGGAAGTTCATCACCAAGAAGGTGGTTTGATTGAGCACAATGAGCTTTGGATCGAGCCAAGCGAATAGGGCCGAACTTGGGCTAATCGAATAAGCATCACACTAAGGCTTGTTTCTTTAGCAAAGTCGGCGTAAAACCGCGCCCAAATTCTCCCTGACCTTTAAGGAACTAAAATGGCTCTGGAACGTACTTTTTCGATCATCAAACCTGATGCAACTAAACGCAATCTAACTGGCAAAATCATTGCTAAGTTTGAAGAAGCTGGCCTTCGCGTTGTAGCATCAAAGCGCATCCACATGACCCAAGCACAAGCTGAAGGTTTCTACGCAGTTCATAAAGAGCGTCCATTCTTTGGCGAGCTTGTTGAATTCATGATTTCTGAGCCAGTAGTTGTTCAAGTTCTTGAAGGCGAAAACGCAGTTTTGAAAAA
Source organism: Maritalea sp. YIW29 (assembly GCF_057219265.1). Lineage (NCBI taxonomy): Bacteria > Pseudomonadati > Pseudomonadota > Alphaproteobacteria > Hyphomicrobiales > Devosiaceae > Maritalea > Maritalea sp. YIW29. The sequence continues at coordinate 1,279,970 of NZ_JBXVVF010000001.1, read as the reverse complement.
CCGCGAAGTTATGGGCGCAACAAACCCAGCAGACGCTGACGCGGGCACAATCCGTAAAGAGTTCGCGCTTTCAATTGGCGAAAACTCAGTTCACGGTTCTGATGCACCTGAAACAGCTGCTGAAGAAATTAAATACTTCTTCTCAGACGACGAGATTGTTGGCTAATTTAAGCTAACCATATCTAAAGTAGAAGAGGCCGTATTCCTTAATTGGAGTGCGGCCTTTTTTCATGCGACGCCCAGAGACCGCAACGCTTGTTTGATCTTATTTTCGCGTGATAGGCTGACCTCTCCATCATAGTGCGGGGAACGGAAATGAAAACTTATCTGTTGGCGATTTTCGCATTTTTGACTGCAGCCAGCGCCATGTTGGTGAGCTTGGCCCAGGCTCAGGACTACACCCCAATGAGCTTCACCCATGATGGAAACAAAATTATCGCGCGTGGCGTGATTGATGGCGACACGTTGGATGCGTTCGACGATATTGTGGATGAGTATCCAGACGCAAAAACGCTAGTTCTTCAACAAGTTGACGGATCAGCCGACGACGAGGCGAATGTCGAATTTGCCCGAATTGTCCGGGAACTGGGGTTCACAACCATTGTGCCGTCCAACGGTTTGGTGGCGTCTGGCGGCACCGATCTGTTTTTGGCTGGCGCCAAACGTATTCTAGAAAGTGGGGCCTGCGTCGGTGTTCATTCGTGGGCCGCCGAAGAATTTACGGCCACCGATTTGCCGCGTTCTGATAATGAACATGATCGCTATCTTGATTACTACGATGATATTGGCATTGACGAGCGCTTTTATTGGTTCACGCTTGAAGCTGCGTCTGCAGACAAATGCACTGGATGACCAATAGCGAGGTGGCAAAGTTTGGAGTTGCCACGAAACTGCCGGATCACTCGGTTCAGCGGTGGCTTGTAACAGTCGATAGGTCTTTGTTTACATTGATTATTTGTCCATCCGGTTGCTTCGAACCCAAGGGGACTGCTAAATGGCTCTAGTGATCAACAGCGGTCAATTCTGAGTTACGAAATGACATCCGCATAGGGGTGTTTCAGCTGTTCCGCCAGATAGTCCATGAGTAATCGAACTCGCTTGTTGTAGCGGACATCTGAGTGACAGGCGACCCACAAGTCGAGGCTGGGTAGCGGCACCTCTGGCAACACTTGCTCTACGCCATTCCACAGCGCAGCCAAACCCTGATGTGTCACCCCGACACCTAAACCCGCCCGGATAGCTGAAATGTGTGCGAGAATGCTATCCGTCCGGAGGCAGAAATCGTTAGCGCTAAGTTCAACACCCAACATTTTGGCCACCTCGATCAACGAGGTTTCTCTGTCGAATCCAATGAACGCATGATTGCGCAAATCGTCTATGGAAGTTGGTGAGCCATTTCGGTTCAAATAATCGGTGTGCGCATAAAGGCCCAAGGGCAGTTGCGTAACTTTGCGTGCCACCAAGTCCACTTGGGTCGGCCGGAACAAACGGATAGCCATGTCCGCATCACGCTGTAGCAGATTGGACGGTTGGTTGGTAATAACAAGTTCTACGGTGATGCTGGGATTGTCTTGCATAAATCTTGTCAGCAAAATTGGTAGTATCATCACTCCAAAAATCTCGTTGGCGGAAATTCGAACGGTGCCAGAGACGTCTTCGTCCAAACCTGAAGCCAGCCGTTCGAATGTCGTCGCAGATTCACCCATTTGTCGAGCGATGGCGACAAGATCTTCACCCCTTTGAGTAAGCGTCATCCCTTCGCGTCCTCGTCGAAAAAGGGGCACTTTTAGTTCAGCCTCTAGCAAATCAATGTGTCGCCCAACTGCGGGTTGTGTCAGACCCAACTTGCGTGCTGCAGCCGACAGGCTTCCGGTCTCCGCAACGGTCTGAAAACTTCGAACGAGATCCCAAGAATAGCGCATCAGATTACCTATATAATTTATTTAATACCAACTATCAAAATTTGGGCAGTTTAAAAAGAATATTATATGGACGATTTTTTCCTCATCGCAATCAGGGGTGCCAAACATGTGCCGACCTGCAACATAGGGCCAAAAAAATGATCTTCGCAATTACAGCCACAACATTCGCCGTAGCCGTCATAGTTTGCCTATTGGCACCGCGGGTTGCCGCTAATTTCTGGGACACACTGACTGGCACAATCGCAGCAGCCGGCGCGATCTGGTCGGCAAAGCACCCAAGCACATATCAGCGGGCTGAAAATGCGCGTCGTCAAAAATGAGGAGAGTAGAAATGCAAAACCAAGAAACATTGAAAGACTCAAAGCTAGCCCATGGATACGCCATTGGCGGTGTGCGCTGGGCACTGAGAGTTGAGGGCCTCGCCGTGTTCGCCACCGCCCTGATCGCCTACGGACAGTTGGGCGGGAACTGGTGGTGGTTTCTGGGCTTGCTTTTGTGGCCTGATCTGGCGTTTTTTGCCTATCTCAAAAGTCATAAAATTGGTGCCGTCGTTTACGATGCGGTTCATTCATATATTGGTCCCCTGATTTTGGGAGTAGGCGCTCAGCTCACCGGGATGCCTCAATTATTGTTGTTCGCAATCATTTGGGCAGCACATATCGGTATGGACCGATTTGTCGGCTATGGTCTCAAATATCCAATCAATCCCGACGTAACACACCTTGGCGTGAAGGGAAAAAGTCAAAATCGAGATTGAGTCTTCAGCCACCAAAATGTCAGCAAACTTCGTCGAGCGCCCTCATTTGAGGGCGCTTTTTTTGCCCAACCTATCAGCGAGTTCTGAATGCAACAGACCTTTGATATAAGTTATTTTATATCAACTATGAAAAGATGGGCAATTTATATTAAAAATTGCGTGCGTTATTCCTTAGTCATCGTAACCAGAAACTCTCCAACAAACCAAGGAGAGCCATTAACAAAGGAACAACATTATGAACATCGCAATTACAGCTACTGCAGCCTTTATCGCACTCATTGGAGCCGGATATGTTGCCGGTCAATTCACCAGCCAGTCAATCTACACAGAGATCCAAATTGACGCGCCCGCAAGCGCGGTGTGGGACGAGTTGGCCGATACTGACCGCTATGCCGAGTGGAACCCATTTGTGCGCAAACTCGACGGAGAATGGGTAGTAGGAAACCACCTCAGCGCAACCATCCAGCCAGAAGGTGGTACCGGAATGGATTTTACCCCTGAAGTTCTTGTGTCAGACGAAAACAGTGAACTGCGCTGGGTTGGGCGGCTCGGGTTTTCTGGAATTATGGATGGTGAGCACCATTTTATTCTGGAAGAAACAGCTGACGGCAAAACCCTGTTGCGTCACGGTGAGACCTTCACAGGAATGTTAACCAACGTATTGTTCGGTATTCTTGTTGAAGATACAACGCGCGGTTTCAACGAGATGAACGCCGCCCTCAAGGCTCGGGTCGAAGCCAACTCCTGAGCATCAAAACAAAATCGAGTAGATCCCCTCAGGGAAACCTGAGGGGATCTAACGTTGCTGAGTTTCCCGAGGTGGCGAACCGTGACATTTTCATGCAACAGCTGTCGCGTCGATCTGCCAACCGCAGTCTTTTTTCAATGAAGAGCCAAAATTGTATCGGAAGAGCCGCATATGAAACAAACAAGCGGGTATCTTTGTGGCGTTTCGCGGTGGGGGCAGTCGCTTGCATCAGTTGGCTGAGGTATATATTTCGATTTTCTGGCCAAACATAATCCTGTGTCCATCAATCGTGCGGATGCCGAACTCGCGCATGCCGTGTCTCTCGTCGGTGATGGGTTTGATTATCTCCACACCCTTTTCCTCGAATTCGCTATAGAGGCCATCGACCGCTTCAACCCCAATATAGGCGATATAGGAATGGTCGCCGGTCTCACGCGCTGCCGGAGTATCAGGACAATCACCAGCCAAGAAACTGACATTGTCGCGCTCGTAAAACCGCCAGCCGGGATCACCAACCTCATGAATGCTAAACCCCAAAACAGTTTCAAAATAATGGCTCGTGGCCTCAAGGTTTTGAACAGCTATGACATACCGCGGCGTCTTAAGCATATTGATGTTCCCTCCCATGGTGGTGTTTGCTACAGATAGTGCACCCGAACTAAGAATATAAGATCGATGAGATGAACAAACCAATCCCGCGCGAGATCGCTCGCTCTGTATGCCCCCATGATTGTCCGTCCACATGTGCGCTGGACGTCGAGATAATTGACGACAATACAATTGGTCGGGTGCGCGGCGCAAAAGATGATCCCTATACAGCTGGGGTGATTTGCGAGAAGGTCGCTCGATATGCTGAACGCGTGCACCATCCCGATCGGCTGCTTTATCCGCTAAAACGCATTGGCGGCAAGGGCGAGGGCAATTGGCAACAAGTCAATTGGGACGATGCGCTGGACGACATCGCTGCGCGTTTTTTGGACATTGAAGCCCAACATGGCGCAGAAGCTATTTGGCCCTATAACTATGCGGGCACAATGGGCCACGTAATGCGTGATGGCATCGAGCGCTTGCGCAATTCCAAAGGATATTCACGCCAATATGGCACCATATGTTCGATGATTTCCTGGGCAGGCTTTGTCACCGGTACTGGCAAATTGATGGGCGTGAACCCAGAGGAAATGGCCAAGTCTGACGTTGTGGTGATTTGGGGCACCAACCCCGTGCACACCCAGGTGAATGTGATGACCCACGCCATGCGCGCGCGAAAAGAACGCGGTGCTAAAATTGTCGTGGTCGACATCTACAATACAGCCACCATGAAACAAGCCGATATTGGCCTGATTTTGCGCCCCGGCACCGACGGCGCATTGGCGTGCGCGGTGATGCATATATTGCTACGCGACGGGTTAGCTGACCGCGAATATATCAGCAAATTCACGGACTTCTCGGCAGAATTTGAATCTCATCTAAAGGATAAGACACCTGAATGGGCGGCTGAAGTAACCGGGCTAGATGTTGCGCAGATTGAAGAATTTGCAACATTGGTTGGGCAGAACAAAAAGAGCTATTTCCGGCTTGGTTATGGTTTTACGCGCCAGCGAAATGGCGCGGTTGCCATGCATGCAGCGCTTTCCATTCCGGCGATGACAGGCGCTTGGATGGAAGAGGGCGGTGGTGCCTTTCATTCCAACTCGGGCACTTGGGATTTGGACAAGACCGACCTTGAAGGACAAGACCTGCAAGAGACGCCGACCCGCCTGTTGGACATGTGTGAAATCGGCCCCATTCTGACCGGCGACACCAAGGCGCTCAAGTCTGACCTGCCCATAAAAGCGCTGCTGGTGCAAAACACCAACCCGGTGGTTGTTGCGCCTGATCAGGACAAGGTGCGCAAAGGATTTATGCGCGATGACCTGTTTACGGTAGTGCATGAGCAGTTCATGACCGACACCGCCAAGCTTGCAGACTATGTGTTGCCCGCCACCATGTTCCTTGAGCATAATGATTATTATACACGAGGTGGTCATACCCGGATTTTGAACGGCCCCAAAGTGATTGATGCGCCCGGCGAAGCAAAGTCGAACCATTGGCTATTCGCTCAGTTGGCCAAGCGATTGAATAGCTCGTCTGCAATATTTGAAATGTCAGATCGTGAACTGATTGAGCACACGTTTAAAGCTTCAAAAATTGAAGGTGCAACCGCGTTTGAAACAACGGGTTTTGTTGACAAGGAACGAGCTGCCGATGCAGCGCACTATCGCGACGGTTTTGCTTGGCCAGATGGCAAATATCGCTTCGCGCCAATTTGGGAAGAAACGCGCAAAACCAAGGGCGTTGAGTTTGTATGTGACCCATCCATCATGCCCAAATTTGCTGACCATTGGGATGTGAACGAAGCATGTGACAAGCGCCATCCGTTCAGATTGGCGACCAGCCCGGCGCGGGCGTTTCTCAATTCGTCCTTTAACGAAACACCGGGTTCGCAAAAACGCGAAGGGGCACCAAAGGCCCATGTTCATCCAACGGATGCAGCAGCGCATGGCATCGCAGATGGCGATATGATTCAGATTGGCAACAGGCGTGGCCAAGTGACTCTTTTTGCAAAGCTTTTTGATGGCATTCAAACTGGCGTGTTGATTGTTGAGGGCCTTCATCCTAATGCAGCGCATGAAGACCAAATAGGCATCAACACGCTGATCGGGTCTGATCCGGTACCGCCATTTGGCGGTGCAGCGTTCCATGATTGTGCGGTGTGGATGCGAAAAGCCGAGTGAGCTTCAGCCCGGTTTGTCCTAAAAATATTGCACGTAAAAGAAATAGACTGTCAGCCCAACACCATAGATGATCACAAAATTCCTAATCAGCGACGCTGGCAGCAAATAGGCATATTTGGCGGCAATAAAACCGCCGATTGTCGCGCCGACGAGCGCAACAGTGCCGGACTGCCATTCAATTGAACCGTTCATCGCAAATCGAATAACTGCGGTGATAGAAACCAAAAATGAAATGAGCAGTTTCAGCCCGTTCATCGCGTTTAGGTCTTTAAAACCGGCCAATACCAAATAGGCCAGCAAGATTATGCCTAGGCCTGCATTGAAGAACCCGCCATAAAAGCAAATGAGGGCGAGAAGGGCGGCGGTGACGATTGAACCGGTTCTAGCCGCGCTCTGGGAGTTGGAAGACCGACTGGCCAGCCAAGCGTTTATTTGTCCGCCGAACGCAAAGGCGAGCACCGCAAAGCCCATCAACCACGGGATAAGGCCAGAAAATTGCTCGTCTGACACGCGCAATACCGCTTCAGCACCTAAATACCCAGCGATCAGGGAAATGATCGAATATTGAAGCAATTTGTTTTTGTGGCGCAGAATATCTTCTTTGAAGCCGACCGCGCCGCTGCCATACCCGGGCAGGCAGGCGAACGTGTTGGTCGCATTGGCCATAATCGGCGGTACGCCCACAAAAAGTAGTGCTGGGAATATGACAAAAGAGCCGCCACCTGCAAGCGAGTTAAGGGCGCCAGCAAATAGTCCTGCGCCAAACAATATGATGATATCCAATTTCAGCGCCCCTTCGAATTGCACCCATTGTTTAGCGAAAACCGAACATGCGCAATAGGATAATGGTGTGCATCAACGCCATACACAAAACCGTGGTTGCGCTTTACTTGATGCCACTTCGCAACTACACGATTTATGTCACCCCGATTGTTTCTTCAGGAATGTCATAATGCACCAGCAAAACGCCCCGATTGAACTACACTTTTGGCCAACACCGAACGGGTTCAAAGTAGCGATTATGTTGGAGGAACTTGGCGTTCCTTACAATGTTAATCTGGTCAATATTCGAAAAGGGGATCAGTTTAAGCCTGACTTCTTGGAAATAGCGCCAAACAATCGAATTCCGGCCATTGTCGACCCCGAAGGCCCAGACGGCAAGCCAATTTCAATCTTTGAATCGGGCGCCATTTTGCAATATTTGGGCGAGAAATTTGCCCAGTTTTTTCCCGATGATCGACGGGCGCGTGTTGCCGTAAATGAATGGTTGATGTGGCAAATGGGCGGTTTTGGCACGATGTTGGGGCAAAATCATCACTTTGCCAATTATGCGCCGGAGAAAATTCCCTATGCGATTGAGCGTTTCGTGAATGAAACAAGCCGGCTATATGGCGTGTTGAACCGCCGTTTGGAAGGGCGAGACTATGTTGCTGGCGATTATTCAATTGCGGATATGGCGATGATTGGCTGGTCGCTTTTCCACAGGGGGCAAGGCATCAATATCGCTGACTTCCCCAACGTTGTGACTTGGCAGAAACGTTTGCTAGAACGCCCCGCCGTGCAACGAGGCCTTGCGTTGGGCAGAGTAGAACGCGAAAAAATGGAACGCGCTAGCGACAAAGAAGCGCTGAAGATATTGTTTGGCCCAAAATAACGTTCAGGCCTTTATCGGTTTAGGAACCGATTTTGACCCAATCTTCATGCAAGCAGAAGATCCTCAACACACAACCGCGGACACGAAGCTTATTGTTAGCGCGCAATTGAAGCGTGCCTTCATACATTTTGCCGTCTAGTGGGTTGTAAAGTTCTCCTGGGTGAACGCCTCTTTTTGCTGCTTTGCCAACGCGTAGGATTGGCATGCCCATGATCGGGCGTCCGTTTAGTTTTGGGTCTGGGTTGTTAATGTCGCGCAGACCCGGTTTTGCTGGCTTTGAAACAATTCCACAAAATTCAGACCCACAGCGTTTGATGGTAATTTCGGCTTTGTCTTTGGTCAGCCAAATACCAGTCGGGTCCGCAGAATATGCAGCGGACGCAGAAAAAGTAAGCAAAATCAGCGATATCGCCAATAACAAGTTTTGTGGCATTTTACCAAACACGGTTCGTTCCTCATCCGTATTAGTGCCTAATATCGCCAAACGTTACATCGCACGATGTCGTCTGACAATCACCTTGGTCACCCATTTCAACATCTATCGATATGAATACGCACAGTTTAAATTGCAATGATTAAAAAAATTAGATTCAAATTAATTTAAGCTTTTGCCTTTGGCGGATCAAACACTTTTTCAGATTGATTGACGACTTTCCGCTTTGCCAGAATGCCGCTGATTTCGCGAATATGCGAGATGGTTTCATGTCGCAGTTTCTCATTAAATCGCGCAATTCTGCAAAAAATCAATATTGCACAAAATAGTGCTTGCATACTGTGGCTTATGTTGGGTATTCACGTCCTCGGAGAGGTGGCCGAGTGGTCGAAGGCGCTCCCCTGCTAAGGGAGTAGGCGGGTAACTGTCTCGAGGGTTCGAATCCCTTCCTCTCCGCCATTCCCTTCGAAATTCCATTTATTACAGTGACTTATCAGCTGGCTTTTGTACGCTGGCGCTTTGTGGCTGGGGCCAATTTATACCTGAATCTAGCAGTTTTGAACAAAACCAAACAAATTAGGCATAATTATCCGCGCAGTCTGCACTATCATGTCCTGTAGCTTTGAGAATCAAGCGGCGGCGCCCACAAGTGCTGGGATTGCCTACGTTCAGGAACAGTTAGTTTGTTCACTTCAATTCCTAAGGGCTTAAAGATAGTTTTCCCTAATCCGTGTCGGTGTTCCAATTGGTTGTTTTGAACTCGTTACAAGGCAGCCAAAGAATGCTCAAGACCTTTGAGAATGTGGACCTTTAGCGTTTCTTGGGCTTTTGCGGATTCGCGGCTGAGTGCTGCTTCGAACATTGTCTTGTGTTCGGCTGCGGCGTCAGCCCCTCGGTTGGTTAAAACCAACATTTGGTAACGCAAATATTTATCGTAAAGAACAGCATGAAGATCTAGAAGGTTTTGAGAGTCGCAGGCTCGTATCATCGCGAGATGAAATTCCCAGTCATATTGTTTCCAGAGTTCTTTTTCTGTGTCGTCGCCAGTAAGAAGTTTTGTCTCCATCAAGTTTAACTTGTGGTGGGCTGCAACAAGATTTCCTTCCCAGTCAGCATCGCCATTTTCAATCGATAACTTCAGTGCATGGCATTCTAAAAGTACCCGTAGGTTGGCGATTTCGACTAGGTCTTCTTTGGAAACGGGCGTGACGAAAAATCCACGTTGTTCCAGTGCTTCGATGAACCCTTCGCTGGCCAAACGGTTGAGCGTTTCGCGCAAGGTCGACAGGCTTGCGCTGTATCTTTCCTTAAGCGCGTCCAATTTGAGCTTAGACCCTGGGGCAAGCTCACCGAAAATAATGTCATGCTTTATCCGGTTGTAGGTACTTGAGCCGACGGTATCGGAGTTGCGCTGTTTTGCCATGTTTCACCAGATATTTTTTCGATAATCATTCGATTAGCACACACCGTGATAATCATCAAACTGGATAATAATCTGATGAAATAGAAAATATCTGATGATATTGCAATGGGCAAAGATTCGGCTTAGTGTGTTCGGATGCGGTCAGAAGTCTTCATGGATGATGGCCAGATAACGAGTGCTTTTAGAGTCTGAGGATAGATATGCTCCGCCCACCACAGATTGCCAATAACCATGATCTGCACTTCAAGCTGTGCAATATGACGAGTTGCGGACCTAACGCTGTTCCCATGCTTGTGGGGGGGGATGCATGTCTGGGTCTGTAAAACTGGTGATTGCTGGCCTCGGCCTTGTCGGTAAGAGACATGCAGCGGCAATCAAACAAGTGGCGGGTGTGAATTTGGTGGCCGTTGTCGACCCCAGCGACGAGGGGAAGGCTGACGCCGCCGAGATTGGCGTGCCTTGCTATCATGACCTTCAGACTATGTTTGCAGAAATGACGCCCGACGGCGTTGTTCTTGCGACCCCCACGCCGTTACATGTCGAGCAGGGCATAGAATGTGTAGCACATGGCTGTGCGACGCTGGTGGAAAAGCCGATAGCTGTCACCGCGGCGGAAGCAAGCCGTTTGGTTTCCGCCGCAAAGCGCGCCAATGTGCCTCTTTTGGTTGGGCATCACAGACGACATAACCCCATTGTGCAAGAGGCGCAAAAGCTCATCAATGATGGTAAAATTGGGCAGGTTAGGGCTCTTCATTCAACATGTTGGTTCTACAAGCCAGACCACTATTTCGATGTTGCACCTTGGCGGAAAAAGAAGGGTGCGGGCCCAATTTCAGTTAATTTGGTGCACGACGTTGATTTGATCCGTTCATTCTGCGGTGAAGTTGTGAGCGTGCAGGCACAGGCGACCCCATCAATGCGTGGTTTTGAAAATGAAGACCTAGCCGCAGCATTGCTTACATTTGAAAGTGGAGCAATTGGTACGATTGCAGTCTCGGATACGATTGCATCGCCCTGGAGCTGGGAGCTGACATCAAACGAATATCCAATTTATCCGCCAACTGCTGAAAGCTGTTACCAAATTGGCGGTACATTGGGATCGTTGTCGGTGCCTGACTTGCGACTGTGGACGCATACAGGGGAGCCAGATTGGTGGAACCCTATTTCTGCAACCACAATGCTGCGTAAAAACTCGGACCCACTCCTAAATCAAATAGAGCACTTCAAGGCCGTAATCTGTGACGGCGAGCCACCTTTGGTTTCCGGTGAGGAGGGGTTGAAAACCCTTGAGGTCATTGAGGCAATTCAGCGTGCGGCAGAAACAAAACAGACAGTTTTTGTGAATGCATCTGGCACTAATGAAAGAATTGCATAAAATGATAGCTCTAAAATATCAGATATTTTGCAAAACATATTGCATTTTTGGATAAATATGTTTAACTCTACAATCACAAATGTGATGATTATGCTTACGGGAGGAACTCGCATGATTAAGAAAGTAACACGTCGTACTGTGTTATCCACACTAACGGCGGCTTGTGTCGCGGTTGGTTTTGCTGGTGGCGCAATTGCAGCGGACAAAATCAAACTTCGCTTGGCTACATCTGGTTCAGAAACTGACCAGCGTTCTGTCGCGATGGCGGAAGTTTTTGGCCCAGCTGTTTCAGAATTTGCTGAATATTTGCCAGGCTACAATGGCACGCTATTCGCTCAAGGAACTGAACTAGAGGCCATCAGTCGTGGCAACCTAGAAATGTCGATTGCGTCGGCGCAAGAAATGGCCCAGTTTTTCCCTGAGTTTTCGATCTTTGCAACCGGTTATGTGCATCAGAATGCCGAGCATCAAATCAAGGTGTTCAACGATCCATTGATGGATCCATTTAAGCAAAAGGTGGAAGACGAACTTGGCGTTAAGCTCTTGGCTGTCATGTATTTGGGCCGTCGCCATGTGAACTTGCGGCAGACAAAAGACGAGCTAACGGTCATGACGCCAGCTGATCTAGCGGGTGTAAACCTTCGTATGCCGGGCACAGATGCATGGCAGTTCCTGGGTTCGGCTCTAGGCGCATCACCAACTCCGATGGCGTTCTCAGAAGTGTATACTGGCCTGTCTACTGGTGCGATCGATGGGCAAGACAATCCATTGCCAACGGTTGTGGATAAAAAATTCTACGAAGTTACAAAGCAAATCGTGCTGACATCTCATTTGGTTGATCTAAACTATATTGCGATTTCAAAAGCCGTTTTTGATGGGCTGACACTAGAGCAACAGCAACGTGTTGAAGGCGCAGCTAAAGCAGCAGCGCAAGCTGGTCGCGAAAAGCAGCTTGAGCTTGAAGGAAACCTAACAGCGTTTTTGGAAGAGCAAGGATTGCAGGTATACTCTCCAGATCTAAAGGCTTTCAGGGATCATGTGCAGGCTCAGTATGCGAGCAGCGAACTTGCAAAAAGCTGGCCTGAAGGTGTGTTGGACAAGATCAACGCTCTAGGTAACTAAGCAACTGACGAAAATCGCGGGGGAATCATCGTGAAGACACTAGTGAAATGGTTTTCCCGCGGCGCAGAATTCATCGCCGCCACAATGTTGGCGGCGATGTTCTTCACCTTCATATTACAGATATTCTCACGTTACGTCTTACAGACCCCATTTGGCTGGACGCTTGAGCTAAATTTGACGCTCTGGCTTTGGATCGTGTTCTTTGGGGCGGCGTTTATCGTCAAAGAGCAAGACCACGTCACATTTGACATTTTCTATTTAGCGGCACCTGCGCCTGCACGAAAGATCATGGCGCTGATATCAGCGGCCGCAATCGTTGGCATTTTTGCTTGGGCGTTTCTGCCCACATTGGATTACATCGATTGGATGAATATCCGCAAAAGCGCGACGCTCAAAATCCCCATGAGAACCGTCTTGTCTATCTACGGGATATTCATGGCCGTAATAATCGTTCGATATGGATGGCGGTTTGTTCAAACTTGGCGAAATGGGCCGCCCGACGACCACTATTTGGTTGATATGGAGGAGGACAAATGAGTTTTGAATTAGCCTCCTGTCTTATTACATTATTCTTCCTTGCAGGTATCGGAACGCCAATTGGTTATTCGATTATCTTGGCTTCTACTGTCTATCTCGGCTTGGCGGGGTTAGACGTTGCTTTGGCCGGAGAAAAAATATCACAAGGCCTTTATAAGAGCTTCGTTTTGCTCGCGGTGCCTCTGTTCATTGTTGCCGCCAATATCATGAATGCGGGTACAATTTCGGAACGGCTGCTGACCTTCTGCGTCGCCGCTGTTGGTCGATTTAGAGGTGGGTTGGGCCATGTGAATGTTGTCGCCTCCCTTATCTTCTCCGGCATGTCAGGTTCAGCTGTCGCTGATGCGGCAGGGATTGGCAAAATCATCATTGAAATGATGACCAAAGAGGGACGATATTCGCGCGGCTATGCTGCTGCGATCACCGCGGCTTCTGCTACCATTGGTCCAATCATTCCGCCTTCAATTCCCATGGTGCTTTATGCGCTGGTTTCAAATCAGTCCATAGGGGCACTCTTCTTAGCAGGCATTGTGCCAGGCCTGATCATGGGCGGCGTATTGATGGTGATGAATGCCTTTTTGGCTGGCCGTCGAGGATTTGCGCTCGAAGAGCCGGTGCCGCTTAAGGAGCTACCAAAAGTTACAGCAAATGCATTTCCTGCACTGTTGATGCCAGTGATCCTTTTGTATGGCATTTACGGTGGCATTACGACGCCAACCGAAGCTGCAGCAATTGCTGCTTTATATGCTTTGGTTTTGGCAGGGGTCTTTTACCGCGCATTGTCAGTCAAATCGCTCTACCGCATTTTTGTCGAGAGTGCGCGTTCATCTGCTGCCGTTGGCTTGGTGATCGGTGGGGCACTGATCCTGAATTTCATTGTGATCTCTGAAAATATTCCGGGCATGATGTCTGATGCACTCACCGGTTTGGACGTGCATCCGTTGGTGTTTCTTATTGGTGTCAACATTCTGGTGCTGCTGCTTGGTTGCGTGTTGGACGCCACGACCATCATTCTTGTGATTGTGCCGTTGTTCATTCCAACCTGCAGGGCGCTTGGGATCGACTTGGTGCATTTCGGCGTTCTGGTGGTGGTGAACTCTATGATCGGGCTGATTACGCCGCCCTACGGGATATTGTTATTTGTCATAAACGCAGTGACCGGCATACCACTCAAGGAGATGATCCGAGAAATATGGACCTTCTTGGCGGTGCTTATTGCGGCTCTATTGGTCATGATCTTGGTGCCTGATATCGTTCTTTGGTTGCCTCGCGTGTTTGGCTATCAGGGATAGTATCATGTCACTTTGCATGGCAACTACCTCTGTTCCTGGCACCTTACCGAAGAAGCTGGAGGTACTTGCGGACGCCGGATTTGATAGTGTTGAGTTGCATGAGCCCGATTTTATTGGCTTTGCGGGGAGCGCCCAAGATGTCAAATCTCTGGCGGACTCGTTCGGGTTGCAATTGGCAGTGCTGCAACCATTTCACGGATTGGAAGGGTTACGTGGCGCTCAGCGTGTCCAGGCATTCGATCGTTTGAAACATAAACTTGATCTGGCGAATTCACTGGAAGTTGGCCAACTCTTGGTTGCTAGTTCTACACATGCAGAGTGCACCGACGAATTGAAATCGATTCAAACGGATTTCGCGGATGCTGCGGATTTGGCAAGCGAGCGTGGCATTCGGATCGCATTGCTGGCGCGGCCTTGGGCAAAAACGCTGAACTCGGATCAAGACGCTTGGGATGTCGTTAACGCAGTTGGTCGTTCGAACTTTGGACTGGCGCTAAATAGCTTCTTTTCCCTAGCAGACGGCACCAAACCTGCAAAGTTGCGGGACATGTCGGGTGAAAAGCTCTTTCATGTTCAACTTTCCGATGCGCCAGCCTCAAAAATTGATATTCGGTTTCTAAAAAATCAGCTTGGGTTATTGCCAGGTCAGGGCAGTTTAAACCTTAAAGGGTTTGTGCGCGTGTTGGCGCGCAATGGATATAAAGGGAACTGGTCACTTGCGCGTTTGGGCGCAAAAAATATGGGCGGCAGCGCGTCGCAGATAGCGGCTGATGGATATCGTTCACTTGTGAACCTTTTGGATGACGTCGCCCGCATCGAGCCAGCATTTCAACCAAACTTGCCTGATTTGCCGCCGCGTGTGTATGCCAGCGGTTTCGAGTTTATCGAATTTGCAGCGCAAGAAACTGACGGCGGATTGCTGGTGAATACTCTTGAAAGCATGAGCTTTAGACGAGAACGTCAGCATATCTCAAAGTCCGTTGAACTCTGGCGCCAAGGTGCAATCAACATTGTCGTCAATAAAGACAAAAACGGCTTCGCGCATCAAACCTATTTGCAGCATGGCCCTTCAGTTTGCGATATGGGCCTTCGCGTTGAAGATGCAAACCAAACGGTTGAGCGGGCATCGGGTTTGGGCACGAAGCAGTTTTCACAACCTGTTGGTAGTGGTGAATTGGATATCCCTGCGATCAAAGGCGTGGGCGGAAATGTAGTTCACTTCATCGACGAGAAATCTGATCTGCATAGGGTTTGGGACATTGAGTTTGATCTTGTTCCTCAAAATAGTCCGGTGCAGCCAGCCGGTTTGCGTCGTATCGACCATGTTGCTCAAACGATGAAATATCAGGAGATGCAGAGCTGGCTTCTTTATTACACTTCTACATTTGAGATGGAGAAATCGACTATCGTCGATGTCGCTGATCCATCCGGATCAGTTCTTAGTCAAGTGCTATCCAGCCCCGAAGGTGAAGTTCGCTTGAATTTAAATGGAGCGCAATCCAATCGCACATTTGCGGGGTCATTTCTTGCGGAGAGATATGGTGCAGGTGTCCAGCATATCGCATTTTCAACCGACGACATTTTTGAAACATCGCAAGTTTTGCAGCATTCAAATTTTGACCGGCTAATTATTTCACCAAACTATTATGCTGACTTGCAAGCGCATTTTGGGCTGCAGGACGAAATGGTTGAAAGGCTTCGTGATGGAAACATTCTATACGAGCGCGAAGGTCAGGCAGAGTATTTCCAGATTTACAGTAAGCCGCTTTTTAATGGGTTCTTCTTCGAAATTGTCGAGCGGCGAAACGGGTTCGTTGGGTACGGGGCGCGAAATGCCGCTGTGCGGCTTGCGTCCCAATCCAACTGTCAAATGGAAACCGAAGAGCTGGGGTGAGGCAATTCTCACGCGAAGTCCAATCTATCCATCTGAAGGGCTTTGCAACCAGCAACATTAATTTGAAGGCGAGTGCCAATGAGCGACAAATCAGACGCTGATGCGATCCAAAACTGGTGGCGAACGTCCATAATTGACATGGAACCGGGCAAAATCGAGTTTCGAGGAAACCCAATTCAAGACCTCATTGGCAATGTGACCTTTCCACAAATGATTTGGCTGATGGTCAATGGTGATATGCCCTCCAAAGCGCAGGCTGCATTGCTCGAATGTGCACTGGTTGCCGGTGTTGATCATGGTCCTCAAGCGCCCTCAATTGCTGCTGCGCGTATGGCAGCTACATGCGGGGTTGGGCTGAATAATGCGATGGCAACGGCGGTAAACATGTTGGGTGATGTCCATGGTGGAGCAGGGGAGCAATGCGCGGAACTCTACTATGATATTGCAACGCGTATGAGCGATGGGGCAACGCTGGAGAATGCAGTAAAAACTGGCCTTGATCATTGGCGTGCGACCTACGGCAAAATCGTGAGTGGTTTTGGACATCGATTTCACAAGCCAACCGACCCACGTGCACCAAGGCTAATGGCATTGGTGCGTGAAGCGGCAGAACGTGGTGTTGTTGATGGGAAATTCGCAGATATTGGCGAGGCAGTTCAAGCGGAATTGGGTGTGCAGCGTGGCGGGCGCCAGATCGCCATGAATATCGACGGCGCAACTGCGGTCATCTTTTGCGAGTTGGGTTTTGCGGCTCCCTTGTCGCGTGGATTATTTTGCTTGTCTCGGTCAGTGGGCATTCTCGCCCATGCGTGGGAGCAGATGAACCAAGGTGGGCGGAACAAAGGACCAATGCCGCCATCCTATTTGCCGCGTTACGAGGCGGAGTAAGCGTCCGATGGGGCGTTTTCTCGCTGAAAACAAAATAGGCCATCAGAGTTGATGTTTTAAATAATATCTGATATTTTATTGAAAATAAGATATTATGTAGAAACACGGTTCTGGGTAATTCATGGCTACGGCAAAGCACCAACACGAAGATGCCCCATTATATTCGCTTGCGCACCTCACCCTTATTGGGTGTTCTGTGCCTGAGCTTATCTATGTCGCTGCCCGTGCGGGTTATGATGCTGTCAGCCCGCGTTTCATCAAAATGAACGTACCCGGAGAGTTTGATCCCGATCCATTGGATGCAGGGCAAAAACAAGCCGCCAAAGCCGCACTGGCTTCAACCAACATTAAAGTATTGGACATTGAACTGGCGCGGATCACGGAAGACGTCGATCCTCGAGCATTTGAGCCTGCGCTGGAGTTTGGTGCCGAGCTTGGCGCCAAACACATGATTATGAGCGCCTGGACTGAAGGGCGGGACGATCGCAACTTCCTAGTCGATTGCTATGCTGAGACGTGCCAGATCGCTGAACAGTTCGATATCACCATTGATCTCGAATTTCCCAGTTTCTCACGGCTGCGAACGCTGGATGAAACATTAGATATTGTGCGCACCGCAGATCAGCCAAACGGGGGCATTCTGGTTGACACGCTTTATCTGCACCTTAGTCGGGTCGATATTGGCGAGTTGTTGCATGTGCCGAGCGAATTGCTCCACTTTTTACATGTTTCCGACTGTCTTCCCGGCATCGCAGACACGCGCGCTGGGATGATCCAGCTGGCGCGGGATGCACGCTTATATCCGGGTGAAGGATGGATTGATTATCAAGGCATTATTGAGAGAATGCCGCCCGTTTATCACTCATTAGAATTACCAAATCAAAGCCGCGTGTCTGAACTTGGATACGAAGAGCATGCTCGACGCTGCCTTGCACACGCGAAAACAACATTTGGGAACGCCCGCTCGAAACGGCGCGAGCTTGCCCCTGTAACAAATCAAACAAAGAAAATATCTGAGGAACATCATGGCGCGAGAGCTCACTGAAGATGACAAAATACTAGTTGCCGAAATGTTGAATCGTGCGCGCGTGGCGATGGCGGAAATCGAGAACTATTCGCAGGAAAAACTTGACCGGCTAGCACAAGCGATCGGCTGGTACGCGGGAAATGAAAAAACCTTCACCCGCCTTGCGCAAAAGGGCGTGGATGAAAGTGGAATTGGAGACCGTGAAGGTCGCCCTGCCAAACGGTTTAAAATTCATATGGTTCTGCGCGATGTTTTACGTACCCCTTCAACCGGTATTGTTGAAGTGGACGAAGCTAAAGGGTTGGTGAAATACGCCAAACCCGCCGGTGTTATTGCTTCGCTTATTCCCATGACAAACCCTGCGATGACCCCGCCAGTAACTGGGGTGTCCGCAGCAAATGCCCGCAACGCGGTGATCTTTTCACCCCATCCGCGCACAGCAGAAACAACTTACGAGATGGTAGAGGTTATGCGCGCCGCGTGTCGTGCAGTCGATGCGCCTGAAGACCTATTCCAAGCGGTTCGTCATCCTTCAATTCCGATCACACAGCATCTTATGGAAGTCTGTGATCTCACTTTGGCAACGGGCGGAAAACCAATGGTCAAAGCCGCCTATAGTTCTGGCCGACCAGCCTATGGGGTTGGGGCCGGGAACTCCTCAATCGTGATTGATGAAACCGCAGATATCGAAATCGCGGCGAGAAACACTCGAATTTCAAAAACTTCGGACTTTGGCTCAGGTTGTTCAGCAGACGGCAACATCATTATTCAGCGATCTGTCTATGACAAGATGGTGGCAGCACTTGTCGCCGAAGGTGGTTATCTTTGCGATGAGAAGGAGAAGGCGCTGCTTGAAAAAGCAATGTGGGACGAGAAGGGTAACCGCACATTCCCAACCATCGCCTGTCGCCCGCAACAAACGGCTGAAGTTGCTGGGTTTTCGATCCCAGAGGATCGCAAGTTCTTAATGGTGGAGAACCAAGGCCAAATTGGTGCTGATTTCAAATTCTCTAAAGAAAAACTCACCACTTTGATGGCGCTTTATCACTTTGAAACATTCAAGGATGCGCTTCATACTGTGAGCAGAATTTATGCTGTTGGAGGCAAAGGTCATTCATGCGGCATTTACAGCCATAATGACGCAAATATTGATGCACTGGCCCGATTAGCGCCGGTGAGCCGCATGATGGTGCGCCAACCCCAATCAAAAGCCAATGCTGGCGCGTGGACCAACGGAATGCCCATGACCTCGAGTTTGGGCTGCGGCATTTGGGGCGGCAACATCACCAATGAAAATGTCACCATGAAACACATGATGAATTACACCTGGGTAAGCCGGCCAATTGCTGAAGATCGTCCAAGTGAACAAGAATTGTTTGGTGATTTTTTCCAAACCGAAACCGTTTAAGGGGTGAGCACAATGAGCACCGAGAAAACAGTAGCTGAGCACGTTGTCGATTTTTTGGAACGGCGTGAAGTAAAACACGTATTCGGCCTTTGTGGACACACAAATATCGCTGTGCTGGCCGCATTGAATGAAAGTCCGATAGACTTCGTGACTGTGCGCCATGAGCAAATCGCGTCGCATGCGGCTGATGCTTATGCACGGGTGACCGGTACAACTTCGGTTGTTCTTTCTCATCTTAGCCCGGGCCTCACGAATTGTGCCACAGGTGTCGCCAATGCGGCGATGGATTGCATTCCTATGGTGGTTATCGCTGGCGATATCCCAACCCATTATTACGGCAAACATCCGCACCAAGAAGTGAACCTGCACGCCGACGCGCAGCAATATGAAATTTACAGGCCATTCGTAAAACGCGCCTGGCGGGTTGATCGTGCAGACTTGATGGCCGAGATTTTGGAGAAGGCTTTTCACCTAGCTGAAAGCGGTCAGCCGGGTCCGGTGCTCGTAAATGTGCCGATGGATATTTTTTCTGAGAAGATTTCGAGTGCTTCGTTCGATCGTATTATTGGCAATACCCGGAAACTGGTGAAACCATCGATTGATGACGAGACAGCACGAACAATCGTGAATTCTCTTGCAGAGGCCGAAAACCCAGTTATTTATGCTGGTGGCGGTATCTTACTCGCGAACGCTTCGGATGAACTTACCTCGTTCGTCAATCACATGGGGATACCTGTTGCTCACTCATTAATGGGCAAAGGGGCGGTGAGGGATGATCACCCATTGGTTCTTGGGATGACAGGCTTTTGGGGAACAGAGCTCGTCAATCAGTCATGTTTGAATGCGGATTGGTTATTTGCGATTGGTACGCGCTTTAAAGAAGCTGATTGCTCGTCTTGGTATCCCGGATACACGTTCAACATTCCGGGCACAAAAGTCATCCACATTGATATCGAGCCGTCAGAAATTGGCCGGAACTATCCAACCGAAATTGGTGTTGTTTCAGACGCGAACTCTGCGCTCAATGTGCTCAATCGTGTGGCGAGAGAAATGTATCCTGACGGGTTCAAGCGTCCGAAACTTGAAACCAAGATCAATGCCTTCCGCAAAGGGTTTAAACAGGGCAATCAGGAAATGGCGACGAGCGCCGCAATCCCTATGATGCCAGAGCGCATTTTGGCCGATACGCGCACAGCATTGCCAGAAGATGCGATTATCACAACAGACGTTGGTTGGAACAAAAATGGAGTAGGCCAGCAATTTGATATTCTAACACCAGGTTCGATCCTAACTCCTGGCGGATTTGCAACAATGGGATTTGGCCCGCCGGGCGCAATTGGCGCAAAACTCGCCGCGCCGGACCGGACGGTTCTATCCCTCGTTGGTGATGGAGGTTTTGGTCAAAACCCGTCGATGCTCGCTACCGCCGTGGAACTAGATTTAGGCATTATTTGGCTAGTGATGAACAACAATGCTTTTGGGACCATCGCAGGGCTTCAAAAAGCCCATTACGGCATCACCTATGGCACAACATTTCCTGGCACTGCGGCTCAACCAGAATATGGCCCCGACTATGCCCAGATTGCTAAAGCCTATGGTGCTGTTGGCGTGCATATTGAAACGGCTGAAGAGTTGCTTCCTGCATTGCTCAAGGCCATCGAAAGCAACAAACCAACTGTAATCGATGTACCGATGGTCAATAATCCGACGCCAACAACGGGGCATTGGAATATTTTGGATATCTATTCGCCAGACAAAGATGTTTCGCACGTTTCCACTTGATACCGGGCGTTCACAATGCTCCCTTGTTTGAAGACGGCTTGGCTTTCTCACGCGTTCAATTGTATTTGCTGCAAACTTGATCAATGCCAATACCTCACTGGAACAAAGTCGCAGCAAACGCAAAAAAACAACATGAATTAGACGATAATTTCATGCTTATGTATCGAGTTTTGGCGCGAATTACACAGTTCGTTCAGTCTCGCATTGACTAATACGTTGTGTGCTGGCCGACTGGGCTCCGCATTAAGTGGGAAGTGATGACAACCGAAGTTGCTCGTTCTGATTTTTCCAACTGGCTGCACTGAGCCGGCTCCGCAAGCTACTGCAAGACGCGCGAAGGTCAACTTACGTCATTCTTCAAGATTAGGGCGTGTGAGCCGGTTTCGTTCTAATCAGTGACGTCTCACCGAGAAGCGGCCAGTCATGTGCCGTTTTCCCTCTCTTGTTTAATTTTTGATAAGCGTTACAGTCACCGTATGGGACCAAAGAGCCTTCAATCTATACGATCATCTGCAAAGAACGCGACCATGCGTCTGCTTGCGGTGCGCTCAAAGCGTCCGGGTAGAATTCCTTTCTCCAGAATGCGTGCGGGTCCGGGTCACAAGTAACTCGACCCACCCCATAAAATTAATGCATTCAAAAAGGAAATATCATGTCATCACATGACCGTTCACTCTATCTGCAATATGCAGAGGCCCTGCAACACCCAGGCGATTTTTCTGAAGCAGTTGCGTCGTTTTTTACTGCAGACGCCAACATAAACGTTGTCCATCCGTTCAATCAAACACAGGGTGCAGCCGCATATTTCTCGAGATTTCTGCACCCGTTGCAACAGGCTTTTGATGGTCTTTATAGACGCGACGATATCTTCATGGCTGGCCAATTTGAAGGTCAAGATTGGATCAGTTCGACCGGTTATTATGTAGGACGCTTTGCCAGAGATTGGATTGGCCTAAAGGCCACAAATACGTTGAGCTATCTACGTTACGGCGAATTTCACCGTATTGAAGACGGCAAAGCCGTCGAAAGCTACATTTATCTGGACATTCCCGAACTAATGATCGCTTGCAATCAATGGCCTCTGACCATAGGACCTGGTCTGTCACGCGGATACACCGGGTTGATCCAAGGACCTGCGAGCCGGGACGGTGTCATCACAAGCACCCCTGATCCTGCCGAGGGTCAGCGCAGTTATCAAATTGTGACAGATATGCTTGCTAGACTGGCAACCAAGGATGAAGCTTGGCGACCTTACTGGCACAAAAACATGATGTGGTATGGGCCCGGCGCATTTGGAAGCTTTGTTGGCGTCGAGGAATTTGCATCGTTCCAAGTACCTTTCGAGTCCCAGTTTGACGAATGGTCTGGTGGCTCCAAGGACAATGGGCTGACAAAGCATTTCACAAGATATGGTGATGGAAATTACACCTGCTCTGGTGGATGGCCATCTCTAACCGGTATAAACGTGAAACCATTTCTGGGGCAAGGCCCCACACAAAAGCGAGTCTTTATGCGCGTTTGTGACTGGTGGCGGCGAGAAAACGAGCTTCTCGTGGAAAACTGGGTTTTTGTTGATGTCCCGCATGTTTTGCTGCAGTTGGGGTATGACCCGTTACCACATTGGTCGGGTGTGTAAGGTGAGTTCCGCTAGTTTGCTTAGCTGACTTTTGAGACCATGCATTTCGTGTTAAGCATTAGAGTGTCCGCAGCATCTGCGGACACTCGACCGACAATGGGTTAAGGCCAATTTGTCCACGAAACCAAATTTAGACCCTATCGTCTTTATGCGGTGCGTCGCTTAGGCGCGCGCGGCAATGTCGACGTCGGGTATTGTCTTCATTGCCACCCAATAGTGATACGCACTCCACACGCCAATAAGCTGGACGGTCATTATTGCCCATCCCAGAGACCGAACACCTTCGCTGGCAAATACTGTATCACTTAATATGCCAATGAGCGTTGGGCCGATGCCGACACCCACTATCGAAAATGAGAACATAAATATTGCCGTCGCCATGGGGCGCATCTCCGGTGCCATTCGTCCATGCAAAAAGGCGAATGTGGGTCCCCAAAAAACGCTCGCTAAACCGATAGGGACAAGCAGGCACAATAGGGCCGGTATTGTTGGCGTTAGCAGTGCAAATGCGGCCGAAAACGGTTTGCCAATCAAAATGGCAGCGACAACCATTCCCAATCTAAATTTTGGATGAGATGCCCCGAAATGATCGGCCAACCAACCGCTTCCCCATGTGATTAGACTACCAAGGATGCCGGCACTTAATGCAAAGAAAATGCCGGTTTGAATCAGTGAGAGATTGTGCGCCCGTATGATGAATGTTGCGTTCCACGCCAGGCCTGCATGGGTCAATATTGATGCGAGTGATACGCCAATCAGCGCATGTCTTAGACCGCGATCTTGCCAAATAACGCCGAGTGTTTTGAGAAACAACCTGTCTGTTTCGTCAGGTGCATTTGGCGCGCGTGGTGGCTCTTCTACCGTGAAAAAGAACAAAAAGGCCAGCAGCAGACCGGGCACCGCGGCCAGCACAAAGGCCCATCTCCAGCCAAGTAACTGACCAGCAAATCCGCCGATGAGAAACGCAAGCAAAACGCCAAGGTTGGCACCAACCACATAACTTGCCATCGCAGAAGTGCGTCGATCAGGCGGGAACAAATCCGAGATAATGGAATGCGCTGGCACGACAGCGCCGGATTCGCCGATGCCAACACCTATCCGCGCTAGCATCAGTTGCCAGAAATTTTGCGCACCTGCGACGAAGAACGTCAATGTGCTCCAAATTGCTGTGGTGATGCTGATGATATTTTTACGATTTGATCGCGCGGAAAGCTTTGCAATCGGGAAGCCAAATAGAGTGTACACAACGATCAATACACCGCCGGACAAGAGACCCAGCTGTGTATTGGTTAGAGAAAACTCTTCAGAAATGTCATCAAGGAGGATCGAAATGATTGTTCGATCCATTTGGTTTACCGCCAGTATCGCAATAAGCAGTAAAAGTATGTAGCGCGGATTTTTTGTGCCCGGAATCATTTTCAACCTCAAACGCGCTTGTTAGCGACATTTTATGGCAATGTTGTTGTTCCATTTCAACAAAAAAGCGCCCCTCACATATGCGAGAGGCGCTGGGCACATTGGTGAAATCGCGCGAGCTATGCCTTTTTCGTCAAAACAACGACACCGACCCAAATAAACCACGCGATATAGCCTAGGCCAAACAAAGATCCTGCAATATCGTTGAGGGCAGGCACGATCGTGAGCAATCCAGATGTGCCAATCACAAGGGAAAACCAGCCTAGTGTTTTGGGTAAAATGCCGGTGCGCAAAATTGCACATGCGATAATTAGGGCCCAAATGGATCCTGCAATCTCATTGCCGCCACCAAGACCATTTTCAACACCGCTGAAAACTTGCCACATCTGGACAGCACTTTCAGGATTTACTGCATATTGAGCGATGACGACTTCATTACCAACATTGGCCACCATGCCAGCACCAACAACCAACGTTGCCCAAAGTGCCCCAAAGGTCTGAACGCTTGATGCGAGCGCGGGTGCATGTGGTTTAAAGATATCGGCAAGAACAATTGCAAGCAGCGCCACCATGAAGCCGTTGGCCACATAAATGATCATGTTCCACCACGTTATCAGTGCGGTTTCGTTGACAATAAACTCAACTGTTTTGGCGGGGTCTGCATCGGAACTGCCAAAGCTAGTACCGGCCAAAACTGTCACAAGAACAATAAACCCGTAAATATAAGAACCTGCCGCACCAAAGGCCGCAAATGCACCCCATTTTTGTAGTGAAAACATTTTGATCATCCCGTTTTTTTGCAGCGAAGCTGAGTTCGCTTGTTTTGATGATCAGTGTTTACTGAACATATTGGCATTTGGGCATGACCGCCTGTTTCAACCTGTTGGCATCTGGCGTCATTTTGTGTATTTTTCGAAGCAGCTTTTGGAGGGCATATGTCACAAGCAACTGTCTCAGCAGGAATATTTCGCTCGCTTGCAGATTTTGCCGAAGAGCAAGGGATCGACCGGGCTCAATTGCTTGCCGCCGCCAATGTGCAAGATTCTGTCCTGAGTGATCAGGATGCCCGTATCCCCTATACCTCTTATGTTGCGCTAACGCGTACGGCCATCGACCGAAGTGGCGATCCTTTGTTAGTGTTGCGACACGCTCTAGACACACGCATCAAAAAGATCAGTGTCGTTGGTTTGATTGTTGGGTCTGCCGCTTCATTTCCCGACGCCATGACTCAGCTCAACCGTTATGCGAAGCTCATGGTTGAGATAGACATTATGGAGGGACAGCAACGTTTCAGCGTTACGACGGATGATGGAGAGTTCTGGATTACGGACAATCGTCCCGACCCAAACAGTTTTCCAGAATTGACGGAGGCGTCGTTTGGGCGCCTAATCGGCGAGTTCCGCCATAGTTTCCCCGACAGTCCGTTCGCATTGAAAATTGACGTAACGCACGCCAAACCCATCCATGCGGAACCGATGGAAGCGCTTCTAAAGTGTCCGGTCACATACAACTGCACGCGAAATGCTTTGCAAATCGACCCTATTTGGCTGCAACGCCCATTTGAAAACACATCCAGATATGCCTTTGGGATCTTTACAGAAAAAGCCGATGCTCTTCTCATCGAACTTGAAAAACAGGACAGTATTCGTGCCCGAATTGAGACAATCTTGCTTCCACGACTTCACAAGGGCGATTTTTCCATCGACGTCATGGCTTCAGATTTGGGAATGAGCCGCGCAACATTGTATCGCCGATTGAAGGAAGAGGGCACAACGTTTGCAGAAGTTGTAGACGAATTGCGTTGCCGAATGGCGTCTGACTACTTGTCTGCCCGCAAAGTGTCCGTCAATGAAGCGGCTTATTTGGTCGGTTTCTCCGAAGCGTCATCCTTTGTCCGGGCATTTAAACGTTGGACTGGTCAATCACCGACAATGTATCGAAACGATTTGCTCGCCGCCTCCAGTTGATCAAAACTGAAAGAGAAACACTCATGTCCTCTGGTCATCTCGGACACCCGCTGAGGCTAAGTGCGCGCTTTTTCGAACGCTGACCAAGCGGCTTCGAACGCTTCAAAGTCAAACCCATCAGCACGGGCTGGGCCCAAAACCAGCTGTTCTGTTTCTTGCATTTTTCCAAGCGCGGTGCCAAGTTGCGGTATAATTTCAGGTGGCACGACAACCGCACCGTGCCGATCGGCATGAACAAAGTCACCCTGGCAGATATGCAACCCAAAGATGTTTGCCGGCGTTCCCAATTCGGTAACATGAACAAAGCCGTGACTTGGCCCAACCGATCCGGCCAAAACAGGAAATTCTGGTGCCATGTCACCCAGATCACGCATCACGCCATTGGTGAGCGCGCCAGACATACCAAACCCTTTGTGGACGGTGGTGTTCACTTCACCCCAATATGCGCCGATACAGTCTGGAAAATCTTGGTCTTCGATCACCGCAATTGAGGGCTTTGGACCCTCAGCCATCGCCTTGTAATAGGCCATTCGTCGCGCGCGGATTTTGGCAGCATCTTCCGTAGGTGGCGCGAGCGCTTTAATCTTTGCGGTTACAGCGTAGCCAGCCATAACTTCACCCGGCGCAGAACACAGCATCGTGCCGCGCGTAAAACCATTGAAACCGCGCTTGCCCTGCGCGACCTCAATCGCATTGCAAACACTTGGTGTGTCGACTGAGCGCAACAATTGCAAAAGTTTCTCGTCCATCATTCCTCCAGCCAGCGGGCCATGGCTGCATTTGTTGCAGCGGGTTGTTCAAGCGTCGGCAAGTGTGCTGCGTTCTCGATGATTTCCAGAACTGAACCAGCGACAAGCTCATGCATCAATTCATGACGCTCAACCGGGCAAAGTCGGTCTTCGCGGCCGCACAATATTAGTGTTGGTACGTCAACCTGACGAAGCGTCTCCTGACGGTCTGGGCGATCACGAAGCGCCAAGGATTGGCGCAAAAATACCTCAGAACCAAGATCCATCGCCATGTCCATACAAAGATCCAGGACCGCCTTCTTGCGTGGCCCATCGATCAAGTAGTTTGGCTTCATCTCGTCGCGCATTACCTCACGAAGTTTACCTTGTCGGACCATTTCCATTTGCGGCGTGCGCTTTGCGGCGACTTCAGGCAGTTCGGCACGTGGATTTGTATCCATTAATGCCAATTTTTTCACCCGCTCAGGCGCTTGCGCCATTATTTCCATGGCAACAATTCCGCCCATGGATAATCCAGCCAAAGCGAATTGTTCGGGCGCATTTTTCAAAACTTCTGCGGCCAAAGCAGCAGTTGTTTCGTGGTTACTCAGGGGTGCAATGTGGATGGCGCGATCAAGACCGAGCGCCGCGATTTGTGGCGCAAACAATCGCGCATCGCACATCATACCTGGCAATAAGACAAGCGGTGTCACTTAACCAACGCAGCCCCTTCAGCTAAGGCTTTCAGCTTCGCGTATGCGATGTCGGGATCAACAGCGCCGAAACCTGCAAAGGTGCCAAAGCCGCAATCGGACCCGGCAATAACGCGATCATGGCCCACAATATCAACAAACCGCTCAACCCGTTGCGCGACCAATTCGGGGTGTTCCACAAAATTGGTGGTCGTGTCGACAACACCGGGAACAAGGATTTTGTTTTCTGGAATATCTGCTTTGCGATCGCGAAACACTGACCATTCATGGCCATGCCGCGGATTAGATGTTTCGAACAACACATAATCGGCTTTTGCCGACATTAGTGTATCGAACATTTTGGCCATCGGAATATCGCAAACGTGCGGACCTTCATAATTGCCCCAACATATGTGAATACGCACCTTTTCGGCCGGAATATCGCTGAGAGCATAGTTCAATGCATCCACATGGCTTTGCGCAACTTTTACGAACTCGTCGTCAGACAAATCAGTGAACAACATATGGCGGCTAAGCGCCAAATCTGGGCAATCAAGTTGTAGATCAAGGCCCGCACCGACAATGGTTTCATATTCTGTCTTCATGGCCTCGGCCAATGCCGACAAATAGTCTTCGCGAGATTTATAGAACGAGTTTTGCAAGAACAACGAAATAACACCGGGTGAGGCGGCGTTCATGAAGCCGCTGTGCGCGCCATGCTCATCGATCGCCGCCTTAAGGTTGGCTATGTCCTTTTCCAACTCGCCTTGGCCTTTGGACTTAACTTCGCCAACGCACATTGGGCGCGCATATTGTGGTGTGCCGCCATCATCTGCCAAACGTTCCAGAAATTTTGGAAACAGTTTTAGGTCCGCTGGCGCATTGCGCGGGCTATCGCCGCCAAATCCTGTGTAACGATCCTTCACGTACGTTGCGTAGCTGATTTTTGATGTTTCACCGTCCGAAACGATATCAATACCTGCATCAACCTGCTTACGCACCGTTTCAGAAACAGCGGCCGTCATAGCCGTATCAAAAGCTGCCAGATCATAATCCTCTTCCCGCTCGCGTGCGAAGATGAAATCCACCACTTCTTGCGTGCGGGGTAGGGAACCGACATGGGTTGTTTTCACTTTTGACATCACAACAATCTTTCTGTTTGCATTCCGTTTCTGTGCAGCGGATTAAGCGTTCCAAGTCGGCCCTTCAGGGTCATCGGTGCCAACAACATGATAAAGCGCTGCTTCACCTGTCATTGAAGGCACAACAGAGTGGGCGGTATTTTCTGGCATGCTCATCGTATCGCCAGGTGCTAACGTTGCCGAACCATCGGCCCAATCCACCCGCCAATGCCCTTTGACTGGCATCAGAACTGAGGGATGTTTGTGCTCGTGTTTTTCAGCACTCGCCGACGCATTTGTGATGAAGTCAACTTCAAATCCGGGCCGATCCCGCAACTTGCCGTTCTCGCCAATCACTTTGGCTGGATTGTTGTCCGCAAGCGCCACCAAGTCCCAGTAGCGGGCGATATATGCTGGGATCACATCTGCGGTTGCAGGTTCTGGAAACTGCTTTAGTTCTTCATCTGTCAGCAACGGCATTGGCTTCTCGCCGTCGGGCAAGTTCTCACCTTTTTTGGTGTCATAGAGCTTTCCCTTGCTCGAGAGAACAAGTCCATGATCTTTTGCGTCCTCGATAACTTGCGGCGCCCAAACGACACCACCGCCAGCATCATCACCTCCAAGGATTGCCATGATCATGCCGTAGTCGGTCCCGATATTCTCAAACCCGCGGAAAATGCCAGTGGGAATGTTAAAAATGTCGCCTTCTTCCAGCGTCACTTCACCAGCGTCGCCCCAGCGTCCCCAAAAGAACCGCCAGCGACCCTTAAGGACAAAAAACACCTCGGCTGTTCGGTGAACATGCAGGGAATTTCTGCATTTGGGGGGCTGACCGGCTGCGCCAATGTTGAACCCATGTGGCAAAGAGATATGCACATGTTGATCCGGGCTTTCTGACACACCACCACCGATAATCGTGAAATTCTCTTTCTGGTCCGACCCTGGGGTATGCGCATCAATAAAAGCGGTTTTGCATGGCTTCAAATCGCCATAGCGAACAATGCGGGATTCCATTTCTTGCGGGGTCATTCAAAATCTCCAGTATGCATGAGGATCTGTTTCCAGATCGCAACTTCGTCAATTAGTGTAAATTCGCGACGGATCGTGCCGTCATCGTGGCCGAATGGCCCAAAATCAGCATGGCTCATGCCCATAATGTGCACGGGCGCACCGGTTGGCACACCGAATGTGCCAAATCCGTCATGCTTGCCGGTCAATGACCATCGGATGGCGGCGCGGGGTGGCATAAGAGGGTCTTCACGTCCAATTTGGTGGTGGATCTCAAACTTTGCCGAAGGAAATGAAGAACGCAGGCCCAACCAAAAATGTTCAGCCGCGTCCCAGCCATAATCGAATAGGATGCGCGGGTAACCAAGACTGCATGCCCGATCGTACCGGGCGCGGATTGTTTCTAGCCGCTTGTCCATAATATCAGTCAAGATTGTGGCAAATCGCTCGCCCCAAACATTATCGTTGCCGCGTGAATGATAACCGCCGTCGACGTCTTGATCTGGCGTGAATGGGCGCATGCAATTGTCTGGTCCGCCTTCGCGGCGGATCAGTTCCGCGGCGTAATCTTTCGGCTCCCATCCCAATTGTTCAGCAAGCCCAGCGACATCGCGGATGAGCCATTCGTCAAAAATTGTGTCTTCTTTTGCTGCGCAGTCTGCAATGGCACGAATTTCAAATCGATTTCCGGTGGCTTCACCGAATGCACCGTCACCCAAATGCGTGCCCGTGGTCAGGATGCGATGTGAGGAGAGGTAGCCCGTGTCTTCATCACCAGACCAGATCACATCTTCGCCCAGAAGTTGACGGTCAGGAAATTCAGCAAGCGTCGCCAATGTCCCGTCAATTACAGCGCGGTTGCCGATGACGAGACCAGAGGGGAAACGCATCGGGATTTTTTCTGCATAATAATGGTCCAGGGTGCGAAGTTTTCGCTCTTCCCAGATCTCGTGGGTAATGCCCAAAATATAGTCTGGAAAATCTTTCCAACGATTTGAAAAGCCCTTCATGATGTCCATCCTTCTGGTACGCGAGCCGAACCACGCGCAATGAGCGGGCCGTCGATTTCAATCTTTTGTGTGGGGCGTTCAGGGTCTTCGATTTTGGCAAGAATTGTTTCTACTGTTGCCTCGACCATTCGATTGACCGGTTGGCGCACGGTTGTCAGGCTATAGGCTGGCCAAGATGCTAGTGGAACATCATCGTAACCCACAACTGAAATGTCTTCTGGCACGCGAAGACCAAGCTCGTGGCGCAAGGTGTCGACAACAGCAAAAGCCATGTGATCATTGCCGACGAAAATCGCATCTGGCGGTTCGGCGCTTGCCATCAAACTTCGTGTCGCTTCAGCCGCTGTTTCCTGATCAAACATACCGTCAATCAAGGCGATTGGCTCTTGGCCGTGGGCCGTCAATTTTTCGACAAAACCACGTTGGCGGTCGCGCCCAGTTGAAGAACCTTCCCATCCGGCAATGTGTGCAATGCGTTTGTGTCCACCAGCCAACAGGAACTCTGCGACTTTGCCGCCGCCTTCAATATTGGCCGATGTCACCGATGAATGTCCGGATCCGTCCTGACCACGGTTGAACATAACAACAGGAATACCCGCGACGGCGCAGCGCTGGGTCAAATCCGAAGACATAGCAACTGAAGCGGTGATGATCCCGTCGACTTGATAATCGATGAGTTCCTGCACTACTTTGCCAATTGTGCCTTGTCCGTTCGTCGCCATGAAAACGAGGATATGATAACCCTTTGCCTGCAACGCGTTGGAAAGGCGTTCAAGGGCAATTGGGTAGAATTGGTTTTCCAAATATGCCACGACCAGGCCAATGATCCGGCTTTTTCCCGTAATCATAGCGCGTGCAAGTGAATTTGGGCGATAGCCTAGTTCTTCAGCCGCCTTGTGCACGCGGGCGATGGTTGCTTTTGATGCTGACGCACCTGAAAACACTCGACTTACCGCCGATTGGCTTACACCTGCTTTTTGAGCAACATCTAGTGAGGTGACTTTTTCGTTCATCAATCTGCCGTCCATCCGCCATCAATCATAAGTGCAGATCCAGTTACCAGTGCAGAGGCATCTGAGGCAAGAAACTGGACACCGCCCATTATGTCTTCGACTTCGCCAATCCGACCAAGTTTGATTTTGTCTTCGATCCATTTTCGACGTTCCGGATTGTCAAATGTGCTTTGGGTCAGCGCTGTGCGAACAAAAGTTGGGCAAATGGTGTTAACGCGAATTTTGTGCGGCCCCCATTCGATGGCCATCGCCTTAGTAAACCCTTCGACCGCGTGCTTTGTGGCTGAATAAACCGCGCGGTCAATTCCGCCCACATGGGCCATTTGGCTTGAGATGTTTATTAGGCTGCCCGGTTTACCCGCCGCAATGAGCCCTTTGGCCACGGCCTGGGTCAAAAAATAAGCACCCTTTACATTGACCCCAGCAACATCATCAAAATCGCCCTCAGGTGTATCGATGGAAGGGCCGTGTCGTGCCATGCCAGCGGCATTGACCAACACATCAAAAGGTTTTTGATTCTGAAGCGTTGTTTGTGTGGTGGCGACGTCTGCAACATCAAGAACCAGCACTTCAACGTCCATGCCCGCACTCGACATTTCAGCGGCCAATTCTTCCAATTTTCTCTGGTGACGCGCTGCGAGCGAAACTTTTGCGCCTTGTTCACCAAGGGCGACCGCACAGGCCGCGCCTATGCCAGAAGATGCGCCAACCACCAACGCGCGGCGTCCATCTAGGCCAAAAGAGGGGGTGCGGGGCAATGTCATTGTGTTAATCCGTCTGAAATTTCGATTGCGCCTATATTTCGCACTTTGTTGAACTCTTTCAAGCGCGCAAAAACGTCCACGCCCACTTGAGCGTATAGATCTAGGAGATCAACAAGCACCCAGTTTTCTCGAATTAAGCCGTTTTCAAGACGCCAAAAATCTAAACTGCGCAACAAAACTTCACGTCCCGCAGGTGCAATGCCCATCCACCCATCATCGGATAGCGTTAGACGCATATTTGGCCAGCCAGTTTCACAAACATATTCGCCCTCTGCGAACCAGTGGGACATCAGGTCGCCCATGGCGTCGAGTTTACGATCAGGCATGGCGTGCAGAAATGGGATCTGATGCCAATTGCGGAAGCCAGATATACCGCGTCCAGTTCCAATGCCTGCTGGGCCATACCAATTGAAGCGCGGATGCCAAAAACGGTCGAGTTCCATTACCTTTGGATCAGGATTTGCCGGATACTTGCAAAGCGAGGTGAGCATATTAATGACATGGTCCATCGTTGCCTGCCCATCGCCAGCAACGTTCAAACCATCGCCAGACATAGGCGCCGGTGTGCACAAAAATGCACCAAGTTGCGGGGCCATAGGCCAAGCGCGCGCCTGCATCATCAATTCGGGAATGTCCCAAATTGCCTGTACCTCGGTAACCCGACCATCTTGCACACAGTAAAACTCGTGATAGCGCATATGCGCCAAATGCCCGGTTGGTGGAATATCTAAAAACGGGGATGTGAAGGTCCCCATATAATTCCCCATCGTGCCGATCCAGTCCTGCCCTTCAGGGGTCGTCCCGGACATCAGGATCATGTCTCGGCGTTCAAGGTCTGGCATGGTAGCCAACAAAGGCTTTAGGCAAGTTTCCCAATATGCGTCCGGCCCAACTAATTCGCCAAAGGGATGGCAGATTTGGATCTTCGCGTCTGGGGCGAGCAGGGCAGACATCGCTTTGCGAACCGGCGCTTCACTCGCTTGCGCCATAGCCTTGCGATAAGGCTCGATCAACGATTTTAGTGCGGAAGAATTCATTCGGCAGCTGCCCCATAAGCAACATTTTTCCCGCCATAGCGACGAACGCGTAGATTGCACTGTTCGGCATGTCCAACAAAACCTTCAAGCATGCAAAGCCGAGAGCCATAGGCGCCGATTGTTTCGGCGGCTTCGTCTGTTGTGATTTTTTGATAACTATGTGTTTTCAAAAACTTACCGACCCACAACCCGCCAGTGTAGCGGCCAGCCTTTTTGGTCGGCAAAGTATGGTTGGTGCCAATCACTTTGTCCCCATTTGCAACATTTGTGCGGGGCCCAAGAAACAGTGCGCCGTATGAATGCATGTTCTCAAGGAACCAATCATCACGATCTGTCATGATCTGCACATGTTCTGATGCAATGTCGTTGGCGACTTCCAGCATTTCATCATAATCGTCGCAAACGATGATCTCGCCGTAACTTTCCCAACTGGCGCGCGCAGTCTCTGCCGTGGGGAGGATGGTCAAAATTCTGTCGATTTCCACCAATGTCTGCTCAGCCAACTTTTTAGAAGTTGTCACAAGGACTGCAGGCGAATTATAGCCATGTTCCGCTTGCCCCAATAAATCGGTCGCGCACATTTCAGCGTCAACAGTTTCGTCAGCGATGATCATCGTCTCGGTTGGCCCGGCGAAAAGATCAATGCCAACACGACCAAACAATTGCCGTTTTGCTTCGGCGACGAATGCGTTGCCGGGGCCGACAAGCATATCAACTGGTTTGATGGACTGAGTGCCAATGGCCATTGCGCCCACAGCCTGCATGCCGCCCATCACATAAATCTCGTGTGCTCCGCCCATATGCATTGCGGCCACAATTGCTGGATGCGGTGCGCCATTTACCGGCGGCGCGGATGCAACAATGCGAGGAACCCCAGCAACATTGGCCGTTAAGACTGACATGTGCGCCGAGGCAACCATCGGGAACTTGCCCCCAGGGACATAGCAGCCGACTGACTGAACGGGTATATTGCGATGCCCTAAAACAACACCGGGCATGGTTTCAACTTCGATGTCAGTCATTGATGCGCGTTGAGCTTCGGCGAATTTGCGAATTTGGGTTTGGGCAAACTTGATATCGTCCATGTCGCGGGTGGAGACTTGCTGCATCGCAGCTTCAATCTCAGAAGCAGACAGACGAAAACTTTCTGGCTCGTAACTGTCGAATTTTGCGCTCAATTCACGCACTGCTGCATCGCCGCGCGTCTCGATATCTTTCAGCGTCGTCTCGACTATATTGCGAACCTTCGCATCGTCTTCAGCGCGTTCAGATTCGGGTTTGCCATGCTTTAGAATTGCAATCGTCATTGTTTAGTCCTTTTTCGTTCGGCACATAGCAGCCGTTATTCTGCGTAATCCTTAGGCTTACGACTTAAATTCATGAGATCGCCGTCGCCGGCGAATGCTTCCGCCAGCAAGTTCGTCTGCACACCTTTTGAGCGGCTTCACAGTAGTGGTGCCAACTGAAGCAGCTCCGATTGCATCGAAATCATGCTTCGCATTGGCCCTCGGCTTACAATCTTTCGCCACTCTCAGCGTCGAACAAATGGCAAATGTCGGCAGAAACGGAACCAACGATTGGGTCCCCAATTTCTGCGCGAAATGTCTTAGGTGCCTTGATCGATACAAGCGCGCCGCCAGCGCGGAATGTCACCATGGTTGCGTCGCCAAGTAACTCAAGCGAATAGATCGTTGCTTCGATTTCACCTTTGTCGGCCAGGCCAGCATCCTCTGCTCTAAAACCAAGCGTTACGGGACCATCGGGGCCCTTAAGGCCAGCGATTCTGACATTTTTGCTGGTGAAAACGCCGCCGTTCAGCTCACCCTGCATCAGGTTCATGGCTGGATTGCCGATGAAACTTGCAACGAAGGTGTTAGCGGGGCGATCGTAAATTTCGGTCGGCGTTGCGACCTGTTGAATGACGCCTTTAAACATGACCACGACCCGATCTGCTAGAGTCATTGCTTCGATTTGATCGTGGGTCACATAAACTGTTGTCACCTTCAGTTCGTGAGACAGATTTTTGATTTGTGCACGGGTCGAAACACGCAGTTTAGCGTCCAGGTTGGATAAGGGTTCGTCCATCAAAAACACATTCGGCCGACGCACAATTGCGCGGGCCAATGCGACCCGTTGGCGCTGACCACCGGAAAGCTCCGCAGGGCGTCGATGTAAAAATTCGGTCAATTCCACCATTTCGGCAGCGCGACGAACGCGCTCATCATGATCTGCCGGATCAATTTTGCGAACCTTAAGCGGAAAACGGATATTTTCGTAAACATTCATGTTGGGGTAAAGCGCGTAACTTTGGAACACCATCGCCACGTCTCGGTCTTTTGGATCAAGATCATTTACTCGCTTACCATCAACAACAATATCGCCGCCTGACGCATCCTCCAACCCTGCGATCATGCGCATGGTTGTTGTTTTGCCACAGCCAGATGGCCCCAGAAGAACTAGGAATTCTTGGTCAGAAATTGTCAAGTCAAAGTCATGAACCCCAACGAAGGTCCCCCAGCGCTTGGAGAGATTGCGTAGCTGAATTTCGGCCATACGACTTTCCTTTTTTGCATACGATTGCAATTAACTTAATCTCAATTTTCTGACTACGCAAGCCCCTGTTTTCTCAAAATCTGCACGATTCAAGTTAAAATACATCTTGCAAAAAGTTCGGGGTTACGTGTAATGTTGCATTCGTATGCACAAATTGACAATTACGCCGACTGACGGAGTAGTGAGATAAAATTGCGGACCATTAAAACTGGTCAAGATACAAAACGTGGAGGAGAGAAGACATGTATATGTGGAAGAAAGTAGCGCTTACGACAGCGTTCACCTTGCTGGGTAGCACGGCAGCAATGGCCAGCTGTGGCCTTGATGGAGGGCGTGTTAGTATTGTTGGGAACGAATTCCCTGCTATTCACACTGTAGCAAATGGCGCGGCGGAATGTT
Source organism: Maritalea sp. YIW29 (assembly GCF_057219265.1). NCBI lineage: Bacteria > Pseudomonadati > Pseudomonadota > Alphaproteobacteria > Hyphomicrobiales > Devosiaceae > Maritalea > Maritalea sp. YIW29. The sequence goes on along the minus strand of NZ_JBXVVF010000001.1, from coordinate 1,243,590 downwards.
CTGTCGATGGCGTTGAAGTTAAGTCAAATTTGACCGCCGACCACCAGAAAATCAATCTAGCGGGTATGCAGGGAAATCCTGCTGAATATACAACCGCGATTATTGCTAATTCATCGGTTGTTGCATTGATCAACGAGGATGTTGTGCGCCCACTTGACGACTTGGTGGCAGAGTTCGGTGCGGATATTCCTAAGCATCGCCTCATTACTATTGATGGCAAAATCTACGCTGTTGCATTTATGGCGAACGCACAAACATTGGCTTACCGCAAAGATGTCCTCGCGGACGTTGGTGTCGATGTACCCAAGACTTATGAAGAACTATTGGCAGCTGCTGAAAAAATCCGTGCAGCCGGCATTAGTCAATATCCAGTTGGCGGCGCCTATGCGTCTGGCTGGAACCTCGCGGAAGAATTCGTGAACATGTATATTGGCCACGGCGGTGAGTTCTTTAAGCCAGGAACAGCCGAAGTTACCATCAACAACGCGCAAGGTATTGCAGCGTTAGAAATGATGAAAGCGCTAACTGAATATATGAACCCTGACTTCCTGACACACGATTCGAATGCGACCAATGCAGAAATGGAAGCTGGAAACGTGATGTTGATGAACATGTGGGGCTCACGCATGGGCAACTTGATGGACAGCGAAGGTGCTGAACCTCAAGTTTACGAAAACATCACAGTAGGTGCTCCACTGACAGTTGGTGGCGGCAGCATTCCTGCATCAACACTATGGTGGGACGGCTGGACCGTCGCAAAGAATGTCTCAGACGCTGACGCCAAGGCAACATTTGTCGCCATGTCAAAAGGCACCAGCCCAGCCATTCTTAACGACGAAACAATGTCGCAAGCCGTTTGGATGATTGAAGGCTACCAACCAGCACCAGTTAATGATGGGGTATTTGCCGCCATCAATATGGGTGCCAAGCCTTATCCAATGTTGCCTTTCATGGGCTTGCTTCACACGGCCACCGGCGACAACCTAGCTGAGTTCTTGCAGGGCAAGGAAAGTGCTGAGCAAGCGCTTGCTGATGTCGAAGCTGCCTATACAGCTGCGGCACAGGAAAAAGGTTTCCTCAACTAATCTAACTTTAGGGGCGGCGCACTAGCTGCCCCTTTTTTTCCTTTTCCATTGCGGAGCAGCACATATGAAACACAAGACATTTATTTGGTTCGTCCTGCCATCAAGCCTTGCGATGCTGCTATTCATATTTTTGCCCCTTATTTCGATTGTGGTGCAGTCGCTTCATGTTGATCATGAGCAAGTTATTGTCAGCGTCGAAAATTGTGGGCCGTTCGGTTGCACAGAATCGACAATGATCGATCAAGAGGCGACCCAGGCGCTGCGCCAAGGTCAACCATTTGGCCAGTTCGCCGGCGCAAAAACCTATTTTGACCGCGGGCATTTGGCTGTCGACGAGGTTGGCGAAGCCTGGGGTGCGGCTGAGGGGTGGCGGGACTTTGGTGCGCGGATGTTGAATTTGCCGTTTTACAAAGCCATGGCATTCACTCTCACCTATACATTTGTTGTAACGCCGCTCGTTATCATCTTTGGTTTTATGATTGCCGTAGCGGTCAATAGCGCCGTGCGCATGGTGCGCGGGCCACTCATTTTCATGTCATTGCTGCCAATGATGATCACGCCACTGGTTGGCGGATTGATCTTATTTTGGATGGTGGACGCGCGAGGCATTGTTGGGGCAACGCTGCAGGGTATCTCTGGCGATCCAAATCTTTCCATTAAGGCATCAACCCCGCTGATGTGGGTTATGCTGATGGTTTATGGGGTCTGGCATTCGGCGCCGTTCGCATTCGTTGTTTATTATGCGGGACTTCAAACCGTTAACAAAGAAACGCTCGAATCTGCAATGATTGACGGCGCAACACGATGGCAGCGCATCCTTTATGTCGTGCTGCCGCATTTGCTGCCGCTGACGACTTTTATCGCGCTGATGCAGTTGATGGACAACTTTCGTGTATTTGAGCCGATCATTAGCTTTGCAGCGTCTGCTCACGCAACTTCACTCAGTTGGGCAATTTACAACGACTTGGGCGGTGAGACACGTCAGTTATCGTCATCGGCAACCACATCTGTACTAACGGTTATCGGCATCATAATTCTACTGACGCCAGTGCTAATCCGCACTTGGCGCGACTTTGGGCGGAGATAAGCCATGTCAAGCAAGGCGTTAAATAAACCTCTACCGTTGACGATTTTCACTTTCGTTGTTCTCGCAGCATGGGTGATTATAGCTGCCATGCCGTTCCTCTGGACATTATGGGGTTCCTTCAAGGTAGAAGGGGACTTCTTTTCCAAGGCTGACTGGGCGGCGGCAATCACCGGCGCTTTGACGCAAGTTGAAACGGGCGGCCAATTCACCGGACAGGGTTACCATGGTGCATGGATTCAGGAAGAGTTTTGGCGTGCAGCTGTAAATTCAACAATCGTTTGTGTGTTTGTTGTGTCCATATCGCTCACATTGGGTACGTTGGGCGGCTACGCTTTATCCCGGTCCCCGCATCGTTATGCATTTTGGTTTTTGATTATTGCGCTTATTTTTCGCGCGCTTCCGCCAATCACGTTGGTGTCTGGCTATCTGCCGGTATTTTTCCAATTCAACCTTTGGGGGCATTTGCCAACAACGATCATCGTGCTGGTGGCCATCAACCAACCTTTCACGCTCTGGATGTTGCATTCATTCTTCAAAAACATTCCACAAGATCTGGACGAAAGCGCGATGGTGGATGGGTGTAACCGTTTCCAAGCCTTCCGACATGTGATCATTCCGGTCATGTGGCCAGGCGTTATTACGACCGGCTTGTTTTCCTTTCTGCTTGCATATAATGACTTTCAAGTCACGGCGATGCTATTATCATCTGACAATCAAACCATGATCCCGAAGATCAATAGCTTCCTTGGTACGACCCAAACGAAGGGCAACGTGATGTTTGCCGTATCAGCGGTGATTTCGGTCACGGCGCCGTTGTTCGTCATGATCATGGTTTTCCAACGTCAGATCGTTTCCGGTCTAACTGCAGGCGCTGTTAAGGGATAGAAATGTCGAAGACTGACTATCAGGCTGAAAAGGCGTTGGTGCGCGCGCACTATCATGCTTTGGCCAAGGCGACACCAGATTCTGTTGCCTCGGTTCTAGCGGAACGCACCAGTAGCAATTGGCACTGGCGGGGCATGCATCCGTTTCATGAACAATATGGGGCAGAAAATGTCGCACAGAGCTTTTGGAAGCCTTTCATAAGTTCAATGCATCGGGTGCAGCGCCGTGAAGACATTTTCATGGCTGGTCGGAACCAAATTGATGATTTTCAATCGGTCTGGGTGATCTCGATGGGGCATCTTATGGGGCTGTTTGACCAGCCCTTTCTCGGCATTCCCGCCAGCCGAAAAATTACCATGTTGCGCTATGCCGAGTTCAATCGCGTTGAGAACGGGGAAATTGTCGAAACCGCACTATTTTGCGACCTCATTCATCTTATGCATCAAGCTGGATTGCAGCCCCTACCACCACAAACTGGGCAACATTTGATCCAGCCGGGCCCAGCCACCCATGATGGATTACATTTCGATGATGCAAACCCAGCAATGGGCGAAAAGACCTTAGAGCTGATTAACAATATGATCAGCGACATCAATTCAGCGGGCAAGTTCACGCCACAGGAAGAGCTTGCGCGATGTTGGAGCGACGACATGATTTGGTGGGGCCCCGATGGAATCGGCGCCACATACACGATTGATCGATATATCGAGCAACATCAACGCCCGTTCCGCACTCAACTAGCAGACCGCAAATTTAACGGTCATATCTGTAAACTGGCTGAAGGAAATTTTGGCGGTTTCTTTGGTTGGCCCAACCTAACGCTGACGCCAACAGGGGGCTATATGGGATTGCCCGGCACAGGCAAGCCCGCCGATATGCGTGTCGTCGATATGTATCGACGGGACGGTGACAAGCTAGCGGAAAACTGGATTTTCATCGACATCTTGCATTTCTTGAACATGCAAGGGCTGGATGTGTTGGGTCGGTTGTCCGAAAGCTAATCGAGGGATAGTGTGAAAAAGCCAAAGGCGAATGGCTAACACTTTCCTTCGCTAAGGGCTATATGGTCAAGCCGTGTACGCACACCCTGATAGAAGCTGCAAATCACACTTTCACTTTTGATCGTACAATATAGCGGTTTGCTAGCGACCTCCAATCTTGCTTTCACATCCACCAACAGTTGCCGACCGTGACCACGGAGCGTGGCTCATCCATAGGTGGAGCCGTGGAGATTTTCGGGGGTGATGATTTCGACTTGCAAGAACTTTGGTTGAGTGGGCATTTGGTTGAGGTGCGCAACCAATGTCGTCGTTGTTTTTAGGGCAGCAATCTGCATGTTTTGGTGAATGACAATATCAATAGATCCATCAAGCAGATAGGAGCGGGTTTTCGGTGTTAAATTGTGGCAGACAAGTTGGATATCGCCACGCCTGTCCGTTTCCTTCAATGCGCGCACAATACCTTCATTTCCGCCGCCAACATTGTAGACGCCGACAAGGTCTGGTGTGCTTTTGATTACTTTCTCAATCTCTTTATAGTTTCCTTCGATGTCATCATTGCCCGAATATATGCTTATGACGTCCAGCTCCGGAAAATCTCGACGCAGCACTGCACGAAAGCCCATCTCTCGGTCTTCATGGCTGTGGTATAATTGTCCGCCAGCGATAATTGCAATTTTGCCGGGTACCGGCGTCATGCGTCCCATTAGAAATGCGGCGGTACGGCCAGCGGCGCGATTGTCGATGCCGACAAACCCGACAACAGGGGCATTCTCCAATCCAGATAGCAAAGTTAGAACCGGGATATTGTACGAAACAAGTTCATTTACGGCATCGCGGACCCTTGGGTCATCGAGTGCTTGAAACGCTACAGCATCGATGCCCTGACCGATACAGGCCCGCAATTTGCGCGCTAAGCTACCTGGTTCCATCTTCTTTGTGAAAACGCATTCAATGGTGGCATTGCCTTGCGCGCCGACTTCTTGAAAACAGGATGCTAAATACTCAGTTGATGGGCCTGCGCCTTCAGGCAGCAACACCTTTATTCGCCAAGGATGCTTTCGAACAACATCATTATTACCCATTTCAATAGATTTTTTGGCTTGCAACACCCGTTGCCTGGTTGCGTCGCCAACATTCTCTCGTTCGTTTAAAACCCTGTCGACCGTAGCCGTGCTAACGCCTGCGATACGGGCAATTTCACCAATCTTGGCAGTGCGCTTTATCTTAATCAAAGAAGTAAAATCCCATCAATTTATACATCAACATGATTTGATTATATGCATCAAATCACATCAATTACAACCAACTGATGGTTTTTTCTTGCGGTATTGATGGTTCTTTATCAATGTGTGGACGTTAGGATGCGAAGCGTCCAATCGCAGAGGTTAGATGAAGCTATTATGCAGAGCTCCCGGGGGAACAAGAATTGAACAAGTTGGACTTCAGTGTCGTGATCGAGCGGTGGGCAGATTTGCTGCATGGGGTGTTGTTTACCCTAGCACTTTCGTCCGCTGGGATCATTCTAGCACTAATCATCGGTGTTAGTGGTGTCGCCATGGTTCGATCTGGTCGAAGATTGCTTCAGATCCCAGTTGTCATTTTTGTGGAGGTCATCCGCAATACACCATTTTTGGTGCAGATATTCTTCCTGTTTTTTGCCCTGCCGCTCATCGGCATGCGGCTCAACCCGACCGTGACAGCAATTATTGCGCTGGCCATAAATGGTGGCGCATATTCGATTGAAATTATCCGGGGTGGCGTGGAATCCATTCCAAGGGGTCAACTTGAGGCCGGCGCGGCGCTGGGGCTATCGCGAGCGCAGGTCTTTAAGGATATTGTTCTGATCCCAGCCCTTCGAGCAATTTACCCGGCGCTGACTTCGCAATTTATACTTCTGACGCTAACATCTTCTGTTTGCTCGTCAATTTCGGCGAACGAGTTGACGCACTTCGCCCAGCGGATTGAATCTGAAACGTTCAGAAGTTTCGAAGTCTATTTCACCATAACCGGTCTCTACCTGTTGATTTCGTGGGTCATCATGCTCGCGCTATCAACCCTGGGTAGTCGCTATTTCAGTTACCCCAACCAGTGAGTTTGAAAGATGGATAAGTTTGGATCTTCTGAATTTTTGTTTCTGCTCCAAGGGTTGAAATGGACAGTGCTGCTGACAATGATCAGCTTTGTTGGTGGCGGTGTTATCGGACTTGCGATTGCGCTGGCACGGGTGAGCCCAATAGCGATTGTTCGGCGGTTAGCAGCAGCTTACATCGCGCTCTTTCAGGGCACGCCACTATTGATGCAATTGTTCGTTATCTATTATGGCCTCGCGTTAATGTCCTTCAATATCGACGCCTGGGTTGCCGTATCTATCGCCTATACCGCCCATGCAAGCGCATTTTTGGGCGATATCTGGCGCGGTACAATTCAATCTTTGCCAAAGGGGCAAATTGAAGCCTCAAACGCGCTGGCGCTGGGCTATGTGTCGCGCATGCGAGATATTGTTCTGCCCCAGGCACTAAAGATTTCGCTGCCGGCAACAATCGGCTTTGCGGTGCAACTGACCAAGGGCACTTCGCTTGCGGCGATTGTTGGCTTCGTGGAGCTTGCGCGCGCTGGGCAGATCGTTTCGAACCTAATATTTCAACCATTACTGGTCTTTGGAATTGTTGGGATTATCTACTTTTTCCTTTGTTGGCCCATGTCGATTTGGGGGTCGCACATGGAACGCAAACTGGCGCTGGGACTTAGATAGGCAAAACCTGGAACGTTTGGACTGAAGTGTTTCCAATTGGAATTCTGTTTGAACAATTCAAACAGCAATAAGGCAGCTTTTGCTGCAACTGATAAATGAGGAGGAGAAAACATGAACATCTCAAAATTCACACGTAGAACAATAATGTGTGCTGTTGCGAGTGCTGCAATGTTGGGTGTGGTTGGTGTGGGAAGTGCCGCTGCAGATACATTGAGCAATATCAAAGAGCGTGGAAAGGTTGTTATTGGAATTCAAGGCGACAACCCGCCCTTCGGTTTCCTTGACACAAGCGGCAAAAATGACGGCTATGACGCTGACCTTTCAGCATTGTTTGCGGAATATTTGGGCGTTGACCTTGAATTGGTAATTGTCACCAACCAAAACCGCATTGCTGGCTTGCAGGCGGGCAAAGTGGATGCTCTTTTCGCTACTTTGGGCATTAGTGCTGAACGCGCAAAGTCTTTGCAATATAGTATCCCATACGCAGAAGACAGCATGCCGCTAATCGCTGCAAAGGGCACCAATGTTATGGCAATCGCCGATATGGACAGCCTAACAATTGGTGTGCCGAAGGGAAGTGCACAAGAAAACTTGATCCCGACATTGGCACCAAACGCGACAATGTTGAGCTTTGATGATGACTCATCCAACATTCAGGCTCTTCTGTCAGGTCAAGTTGATGCCATTGCGGCAAACCAGTTTGCAATCGGGCGCATTGAGGAAAATGCACCAGGCAAATATGCGGAAAAACTGATCCTTGCGACCAACTATAAAGGCGTCGGTACGGTGCTTGAAGATAAAGCAATTAATGAGACCGTGAATGCATTCCTTGAGGGAATTAAGGCTGACGGTACAATGGATGAGCTTTATCAAAAGTGGTTCAAAATCGGCATGCCTAAATTCGAGGCACCGGTTGAAGGTGTGTCGTTTACCGTCGAATAATACCAAAACTCCCAAGTAATGAAGGTCGCCGATATGCCATCTGATAAACAATTGTCCGTTTCGGAGAATGAAGTTCTTATTGAACTTAGCAACATAAACAAATGGTACGGCGACTTTCACGCTCTTAAGGATGTGAATTTGACCGTGAGAAAGGGTGAGCGGATCGTTCTTTGCGGACCGTCCGGGTCCGGCAAGTCAACCCTGATCCGTTGCATAAACCACTTAGAAGAAATTCAAAAAGGCACAATTAAAGTTTCGGGCCGTGAAATTGATAAAGCGGCGAAATCCATCGAAGCCGTTCGTCGAGAAGTTGGAATGGTGTTTCAGAGCTTTAATTTGTTTCCGCACCTCACAGTCATTGAAAACTGCACTTTGGCATTGCGTCGAGTAAAAGGCGTGGCCGTGCCAGCAGCAGAAGAAATTGCCCGGAAATATCTCGATCGTGTTCATATACTTGAGCAAGCGGAAAAGCACCCCGCACATTTATCAGGTGGACAGCAACAGCGGGTCGCCATTGCGCGTGCGCTTTGTATGGAACCCAAGGTTATGTTGTTTGATGAACCAACATCCGCGCTAGACCCAGAAATGGTGAAAGAAGTGCTGGATACGATGATCGGGCTAGCTGAAGACGGCATGACGATGATCTGCGTAACCCATGAAATGGGATTTGCTCGGCAAGTCGGACACCGCGTTTTGTTTATGGCTGACGGCGAAGTTCTCGAAGAAGCAACCCCCGAAGATTTCTTTAAAGCACCAAAACATGAACGCGCAAAATCGTTCTTGGGCGAGATATTAGCGCACCACTGATTGTGAACTAAACCACGATCACGCATTCGAGTTTTTAATTGGGCATTGGGGTGTCTACCGGACCCGCCCGGCGCAACCATGCGCTGAAACCCTTCAATCGAGTGCTGGGCCAACGGCGCGGCACTTCATAAACAAAAGTCGGTAACCATGGTCGACAGGAGAGAAACATGAAACGAGCAGGCGTCGTAGGTTTAGGCGATATGGGCAGCGGTTTGGCCAAAAATCTCATCAAAAGTGGCTTTGAAGTCAGCGGATTTGATCTGAGCGACGCTCGTATGTCTGCTTTAGCGGACATGGGGGGCGAATGCGTCAAATCAGTAACTGAGGTGGCGCAAAATTCGGATGCTGTCTTTGTTATGGTCATGAATGGTGATCAGGCGAAAGCGGTTATTCTTGGTGATGACGGTCTCATCAGCCGCATGCCCAAAGGCGGCGCAGTATTGTTGACTGCAACCATCAAACCCTCGGAAGTCCGAGACATTGCTCTGGCCATGGAGGGATCAGGTATCCATCTGATCGACACGCCAGTGTCCGGAGGTTTTCCCGGCGCGCAAGGCGGAACGCTTACAATGATGGCGGCTGCGGCCTCTGCGGTTCTTGACGAGTACAAACCGGTCATGGAAGCGGTGTCAAAAACTATCCATCGTGTGGGTGAGCGGGCAGGTGACGGCCAAGTTATGAAATCATGCTTACAAACCCTAATCGGATCAATATTTGGTGCGACCTTTGAAGCCGCATCTCTGGCGGCGAAAGCAGGGGTGTCGGGCCAAACTCTTTTCGACGTGTTTTCGACATCGGGCGCCAGCTGCGGCGTCGCCAATGGCGCGTTAGAAAACATTATTGATCGCAAGTTTGAAGGTACGGGTTCAGGCATCGGCACCATGCACAAAGATCTCACAATTTCGCTTGATATGGCCGAAGAGTTGGGTGTGTCCATGTTTATGGCTTCAACAGCAATGCAAATATTCCAACAGGGCAAAGCGAAGTATCCCCATGGAGACAACTGGATTTGCACCCGCGTTATGGAAGAAATTGTCGGCGCTGAACTGCACCGCTAGGAAGGAACAAAGAAGATGAAACTTGGTGTGATTTGTGACGGCATCAGCCGCGAATTAGCCCATGCTGTAAACGTTATGGACGAGTTTGACCTCGAATATGCGGAACTGCAATTTGTTGGGAATACTGAAGTTGGCGACCATACCGCCCAAGAGATAAAAGATATCGACACATTGCTGCGGGATAGAGGTAAACCTGTATCATGCTTGTCGCGTCATGTTTTTGCTGGAATGACAACAGACAACGTTCCTGGTGACGATTTGCACACCCGACATATGGACGCCCTTAAACGCGTAATGGATATGGCAGATATTGTCGGCTCTCCATTGGTGCGCATTATGACCAATAAGAAAGAGCAAATTCTTTGGGGTCGTGGCGGTGCGGAAAAATGGAATGTTGCGAATGGCGCGTGGGACAAAACACTACCGTTGATTGCCCCAGCCGTCGAATTGGCCAAGGAACGCGGACTAACGCTGGTTGTTGAAACGGGCAATGGAACGATGGTCAATTCCAACTATACGGCCCGCAAATTGATTGATGATCTTGATGCCAAAGACACACTGAAAGTCTTGTGGGATTCAGCGAATAATTGTTGGTGCCACGAGTTGGCCTATCCTGATGGTTATAACGAAATTCGTGATGGCTATTTGGGTCATGTCCACATCAAAGACGTGTTGGTGGACACCCCACGCGCAACTCTTACGGTCAAAAGAATGGGCGAAGGTCAGCTGGCGCCGTTGTTCCAACCCATAGCAAATGCCTTACGCGCGGATGATTACGATGGTGTGATTTCATTGGAAAGCGTCTATCACCCCGGTGACGGAGACTTCGAGGCCGGATTTCGTGAGTGCATCGGTCGATTTAAAGAACTGTTTGGCTAAAATTGTATAATGTCTCCCACACTGGTACTGCTTGAATTCGGGGATTTTGGCGGTACCGGTTCGGGAAAAAAATGAGGAAAACTGTGACCAATCTTTTGCGCAATCCAATTGGTACTGAAGGCAAAGTTCACGAGATAACCCCCGCGACGGCAGGTTGGGATTATGTCGGATTTAGTCTTTATCGACTTGCTGCCGGGCAAAGTGCAGCCGAGGTCACGGGCGAAAATGAAGTCATTCTCGTGTTGGTGGAAGGTAAAGCAGATATCACCGCAGACGATAAGGCGTTCGGCGAGCTTGGCGACCGCATGGACGTATTTGAACGCACGCCGCCTCACTGTGTTTATGTACCCAACGCGTCGAGCTGGGGTGCTCTCGCGACGACAGATTGCACATTGGCTGTTTGTTCTGCGCCTGGAAAATCCGGGCATGACGTTCAAATCATCGGACCGCCCGGGATTGAACTTGAAGAACGCGGTAAAGGGACCAACACGCGTTATATCAACAATATTGCGATGGAAGGCCGCGATGTTGCAGACAGCCTGCTGGTCACTGAGGTGTTTACCCCATCCGGACATTGGTCATCTTACCCGCCCCATAGACACGACGAAGATGATTATCCAAACATGACCTATTTGGAAGAAACTTACTATCATCGTCTCAATCCGGCGCAAGGTTACGGCCATCAAAGGGTTTGGACCGAAGATGGTTCATTGGACGAAACAATGTCTGTTTCCAATCATGATGTTGTTTTGGTTCCTCGCGGACACCATCCGTGCGGTGCACCTTACGGTTATGAAATGTACTATCTGAACGTAATGGCCGGGCCACTTCGAAAATGGCGATTCAAAAACCACCCGGACCACAATTGGATTTTCGAAAAAGACAAATAAGTAGCAAAGACCGCCGCCAAAAAGCAGCGTCGGCGTGTGTGGTGATCGCAGGTGAGGGACTTGGTGTCGGCGTCTCCCTGAGAAACCAAGCGTCCTGCCAACTTTGTGACTGCGAATTGCAGCGAGCGTCTAAATCGGCGCGAAGTGTGTTTGTCAATAATCAGCAATATATGCAGCACATCCGACGACGCCAATACTGTCTTCCGTGACGATGTTGATCGAAAACTCGCGCATTAGGGCCGTCTGGCGACCTTTGGCTTCAAATACAGCTCTGAATTTTTCTTCTTTTAGCCAAGGGGAAAGCGCGCGTGTCACGCCACCATACAAATAGATGCCACCAAGGGGTAGGTTAGCCAATGCCAAATCACCGACCGTTCGAGCGAAAATATCAACCACCAATTCGACAGTTTTCTGGCAGGCTATGTCTGTCGAGGCCAGCGCTTCCTTGGTTATTTGCGCAGAGTCATAATTTTTGGCCTGCAAATTCAATTGGTGGCAAACATGCAGATAGATATCCTGAATTCCCTTGCCCGACAATACGCGTTCTACCGACGCTCGGGTGTATTTAGAAGCCAAAAAGTTCCGCAATGCCCATTCCTGTTCAGTTTCAATGGGCAGCGTAATGTGGCCACATTCGGCCGGCCATGCATAGCATTTGCCGTCGGGCAAAAGAACAGACGTTGCAGCATTGAAACCGGTGCCTGCACCAACGATCATTTTTCGCGCCCCTGATTGGTTTTGTGGACCAGAAATATGTTCGGCAACATCACTTGATAAGCGATGCAGCGAAAATCCGAGTGCTTCAAAATCGTTTATCGCTTCGGCCGTGTTTGATCCCAATTCAGCTTTTACTTGCTTGAGATCAATCACCCAGTCGCAATTGGTCATTGGTATGACGCTACCCTGTATGGGGGCTGCGATTGAGAGACAAATGTGAGAAGGGTGACTTCGTTGGACAGATGACAGGTAGGCCTTTGCTGCATGTACAAATGAAGTGTGGTCCTTATTCAACACCTTCACACATTTTGCCGGTTGGCCACCTGGCTCCAAAACAAGGCCAAATCTGGTGTTCGTCCCGCCAACATCAGCAAGCAGTGCATTTAACGCACTCATATACGTTGCTCAGTATCAGGATCGAAGTAGGAGATCTTTGTGAGATCGAAATAAATGGGCAGACGCTCGCCTGAGCGGACATCGATGTCGCCATGCAACCGTGCAGTTATTTCTGCCCCAGCCAGCAAAATTTGCGCAAACGTATCGGAGCCCGCAGGTTCAACAACATCAAGCAAACAGTTTGCCACTTGTTCTGGACCCTTCGTTTCCGGTGCTCGATCCGTTAGGGCCTCAGGGCGCAAGCCGATCATCACCTGCTTATTGTCATATTGGCTGAGGCCCGACGGGGGCGTGTAGTCAGTCAACACTATTGGATCTTCATCTTCCCGAGAGATCGTTATCTGTGCAGTTTCTTTGGTGCACTGAATTTGGGCGTGGCATAGATTCATGGAGGGAGCGCCCATGAACCCAGCCACAAACATATTTGCAGGTTGATTATAGATTTGCTTTGGCGTTCCCGCTTGCTGGATGACGCCGTCTTTCATGACCAAGATCTTGGTGGCCAATGTCATTGCTTCGATTTGATCGTGGGTAACGTAAATCATCGTTGCCCCCAATCGTTCGTGCAACCGCTTGATTTCGGTCCGCATTGTTACGCGCAGTTTGGCGTCCAAATTGGATAGCGGCTCATCAAACAGGAATAGTTTAGGGTCTCGTACCAGCGCTCGACCCATCGCCACACGTTGGCGCTGCCCGCCAGAAAGTTGGGCAGGAAAACGATTGAGCAATGGCTTGATTTTGAGCAATTCAGCCACTTGACCAATTTTTTGGTCCTGTTCCGCTTGTGGTACTTTTCTGACCTCTAGGCCAAAGCCAATATTGTGGGCCACATCCATATTGGGGAACAAAGCATAGGACTGAAACACCATTGCAATATCCCGTTTGGAAGGGTCCGCATGGGTGATATCTTTGCCATCAATATGTATTTGACCCGATGTTGGTTCGGTCAAGCCGCCAATACAACTGAGCAAGGTGGATTTTCCGCAACCAGAAGGGCCAACAAGCACAAGAAAATCACCGGGCTCAATCGCGAAATTGATGTCCTGCAGAATTTTGAGGTCGCCATAATCCTTGCAAATGGATTGTACAGATAAGATGGGATGAGACACTATTTTCTCCTCATGCGGGGAAAGATCATTTCGGGTCAGCCTTTAACACTGCCGGCAACAAGACCAGAGACGATAAAACGTTGGAAAAACACCGCAAGAAAGGCGGGTGGTAATGTGGCAAGTACGCCCACGGCTGCGATGACGCCATAGTCTGTGACGCGCCCCGCGGCAAAATCTGCAATGGCGATGGGCAAAGTCTTAGACGATAAATCGCTGGTAAAAATGAGGGCGTAGAAAAACTCGTCCCACGCAACCAAAAATGAAAGCATAGCTGTCGCAACGATTGCCGGGGCAACCAATGGCAGAACAACTCGCCGCAATGTGAATTGGGTCGATGCCCCTTCAATAAACGCGGCTTGTTCGATTTCAACAGGCAACACATCAAAGTTCGACTTCATCAACCACACTGCGAAGGGCAAGAGCAAAGCGCAATAAACCGCCAACAGGGTGATGATATTGTTCAACAAACCGAAACTGCCAAACACTTGGTACAAGGGCAAAACATAGGTAATGGGCGGCATCATAATTGTTGCTAGGAATAGAAACAAAAGCGACATAGGTGCCTGGCGCCGGGAAAAGGCATAAGCGGCAGGAATTGCCAAAGCAAGAGCAACCAATGTCGCGCCACCTGCTGTTAAAATCGAGTTGCGCAACGCCATTAGAAAACGTTGGCCACTGCCATTTTCCCAATCAAACAATACCACGTAGCGCGAGAAATCGATTTCGGACGGCATCCAGTTTAGTGGCACTGTCGTTAGGTCCTGCGGGCTGGAGATGCTCATGATCAACAGCCAGATAAGCGGCGCAAGTGTAAAGAATGCCAGCGCAATCGACGCGCCATAAAGAAAGCAGCTATGCAAGAATTTCTTATTCATCTTAGCGACCCTCCGATTGAGCACGAACGCCTTTATAGTAAATCGCAATCAAAACCGCGCTGACCGCCGCAACCAGCACCGCATAGGAAGAGCCACTGCCGGTGCGCAGATAGTTGAAATATTCCTGATAAACAAAGAAACTTGCTGTTTTTGTGCTGTCCACGGGTCCGCCTCTTGTCATCACATAGATGATGTCAAACACGCGGAACGCTTCAATGGTACGCAAGATTAAGACGACCGAAAGTGGTCCCAAAATCCAGGGCAATGTGATCGATCTAAATCTTTTCCAAGCGCCTGCGCCTTCAATAGAGGCCGCTTTGTGGAGATCTGATGGGATGGTTTGCAATGCAGCCAGAGCGACATAGGCGATAAGCGGGAAGTTTTTCCAAACGTCCGCAAGAACGACCATGTTCAGCGCGAGGGCAGGGTCGCCCAACCAGCTTCGATATTCACCAATAAACCCGAGCTGAAACAACATCGAGTTTAGCGCGCCATAGTCGGGATGATAGATCAAACGCCACGCCAACGCATTGACGATGGTCGGCACTGCCCATGGTAAGATGATCAATGCGCGCATAATGTTTCGGCCGCGAAAGCTTTGGTTGAGCAACATGGCCGCGCCGACGCCGATTATTGCCTCCGCACCAACCGAAACGAGCGTGAAATAAAGCGTACGCCCAAGGGCTGCGCGGAAATAGGGATCTGTTAAGGCGTAAACGTAGTTTTCAAAGCCAATCCAGTTTGGTCCAACGGTTGAATAACTAATCTCCGCGTCAGTAAAACTTGCGAAAAATGTCTGAACAAACGGTATTGCAGTAATAAGGAGGAGGACAATGACGGTAGGCGCCAATAGAAGCCATTTTTCATGCTTTTTTCCGATGCCGGACATAATTGTTCCTCCCCCTTATATTTATTTATCTTACAGCTTTTACACGTGCTGCGGCTTCATCCAATGCGGATTTTGCGTCGGTTTGGCCCAAAAGTGCACCATGGATCTGAGACTGTAGAATGCCAGAGATCTCAGTGTAAGACTTCACCAATGGACGTGGTGACATAACAGCGATTGCATCAGTTGCAGCCGAAACGAGGTCTTCTTGACCATCAACAACAGCGGCTTCTGTGTAAGACGCTTTCCAAACGGGAAGGCTAAGCGTCGCATATTTTTCCTGAACCGATTTGTTGGTTAGGTGTGAAATATATGACCAAGCTTCGTTGGCATGAGGGCTATTCACTGGAATACCAAGACCCATGGAACCATTCACGGCTGATGCAGTTGATACGCCGTCAACACCAAGACCTGGCACAACACCAACTTTACCCGCTACAGAGCTTTCGTTTGGATCGTTCACCAGAGAGTTCATGTAGGTCCAGTTCAACGCGAATGCTGCATCGCCATTTGAAAACACACGACGAACATCTTCTTCAAAATATTCGGTTGATGCTGGGTTGGTCAGACCGCTTTTGAGCGATCCTGCCATATATTCAACGGCTTTAAGCGAACCACCTTCGTTAAAGGCAGGTGATTTAGGATCGTCATTGTTAAAGAACGCGCCACCAAATGCTGACGAGATCGTGGTGTAATCACAAATCATCGCTTCTGACTGTGACCAGCTCCAAACCAACGGATGCTCGACCAAGCCTTTATCTTTGATGATCTGGGCTTGAACTAACAATTCATCCCAAGTGGTGGGTGGATTTTCGATGCCAGCTTTGTCTAAGATCTCTGTGTTATAGAACATGTACTTGGTATCAAGGATCCAAGGCATGCCGAATTTCGCGCCCTTATATTCAACTGTTGTCCAAGCACCATCAAAGATTTGATCGTCCATGTCTGCCGGAAAGCGTTCAGACAAATCTGACAAGAAGCCACGTACTGCGAATTCTGCTGGCCAAATTACATCGAACAACACGACGTCATAGCCATTGTCACCGGCACCAACAGAAGCGACGATTTTGTCGTGCAATGCTTCGTAGGGCACAAACTCCATATTGACGGTAACGCCAGGGTTCGCTGCTTCGAACTCGGCAGTCATGTCTTTGATGTTTTGCTCGCTATAAGCGGCTTGGCTCATAAAGAGCGCATTGAGCTCAGTATCGGCAAAGGCGCCCGATGCGCTCATTGCCAAAACAGAAGCAGCTGCCAAAAGTACGGTTTTTTTCATGATTATTTCCTCTCCTCACTAATTTCCATTGGCAAAATAACGCCGA
Source organism: Maritalea sp. YIW29 (assembly GCF_057219265.1). Taxonomy (NCBI): domain Bacteria; kingdom Pseudomonadati; phylum Pseudomonadota; class Alphaproteobacteria; order Hyphomicrobiales; family Devosiaceae; genus Maritalea; species Maritalea sp. YIW29. The sequence continues at coordinate 1,226,899 of NZ_JBXVVF010000001.1, read as the reverse complement.
AATATATTTTGTCAAATGATTTTACAAAATAGACGAGCATTTCAATTTCGGCTACGAGGAGCCTGTGATATTTTATGGACATGGCAGTTGAGAAAAACAAAACTACGAACATCAGGTACAAACCCAAGCCGGACAAAGTCTCACAATCTACGCGTAGTCATTGAGGTTATCCGCACCCAAGCGCCGATTTCGAAAACCGAAATTGCGACGGTAACGTCATTGTCTCGGCAAACGATTCAATACATTGTCGCTGAGCTGGAAGCTGCTGAATTAGTTGAACTAATTGACGGTGAGATCTCTGGTCGTGGACATCCGGGAAAGAAAATTGTACTGGCCCCAAAAGGGGCCTACAATGTAGGCATCCATGTAGACCGATTGTCATTGCGGGCTGTTGTTTGTGACCTTACAGGCGATGTGATTTGGCAACGGTTTCAACGCCTGGAAAACTGGGATGTTTCCGATGCGAATCGGCTCATCAAATCTGTATTTGATGAATTTGTTGCCCTGAGACCATCAGAAGCAAAAAAACTTGTTGGTGTCGGTATCGCTGCCCCGGGCCCGTTTAACGAAACAAACATTCGCTCAGACGATTTAGCTAACTTCCAGCAGGTGGGCACCAAAGAAAACGTCAAAAAACTATCTGCCGAAATAGGTCTGCCATTCATCGTTGAGAACGATGCGACTGCAGGGGCGATCGGCGAACATTTACATGGCAAAGGGTCGCCGTTTGATACATTTGTGTTTCTGCAGTTCGGCATAGGGCTTGGCGCTGGACTAATCTTGAATGGAAACAAGTTCACGGGCAGTTCAGAGATCGCCGGTGAAGTCGGACATATCGTCATCGAACCTGATGGCTTGAGGTGTTCTTGTGGTAAAAACGGATGCCTTGAACGCTATTTGTCGATAGACGCATTGTGTCGTGATTTGGACCTGCAGGTTGATGATGAGCTGCTCAACGACAAGATTGGTGACCTGATCGCACGGCGTGACGAGGCTTTGTTAGAGTGGATTGACAAAGCAACGCCACGTCTGAAGCAATTGGTTAACACGCTTGATATGATTATTGATCCCGAAGTCATAATTGTTGGCGGCACCGTCCCAAAGCCATTTCTTGACCTACTGATTGAAAGAAGCAAACCGTTCCTTGACCCGTTGAACCGTCAGCGTGGGGGCGAACAGTTGCTTGTTGGCACATCCGGAGATTTTGTCGTTGCCGCCGGTGCAGCAGCGGCGTCCGCCGAGTCTCATTTTGCACCAGCACTGACAAATCTAATATTGTAGACGTGGTGGGCATTTTACATCTTTGACTAAATTGGCTGGCAATCCAGCAACAAACGAGTTGGTTACGTGGGTCAGCGCCAAATGAATAATGCTAAACCCAACCCGGTCGCTGACGAGTTCCCGGTATTCACTAAAAATCACGCTAGGATCACTGCCGCCTGTCTAAGTTCGCTCCGTTAAACGAAGGAGGAACTAAAAATGAAACTCATTTTGCCGATTATGGCAGCACTGACCATGACTATTGGAACAAACGTTTTTGCCCAAGAAGCAGAAACAACGAGCGAAACCTCGCTCGTCGACATTATAAGTTGCGACCCATGCAAGGAAATTTGCCCGGAAACACCATATGTCGATTTGGGCAAGTGTGCGGCCCAGAAAAAAGACTTGTTAGATTTCAAGGTGAAACTCGACGACGCAAAGAAAAAACTTGCCTTGGAAGCAATGGCAGAGTGTTTCAAGAAGTACTCTCAAGAAGTTTGCCTTGGTATCGTTTGGAAAAAAGTCAAACCGTGGACGCTCGACGACCCTTGGGGTCCATACACCACTACACCAGCGCTTGCGGGTCGATCGCAATTTTTAGGTGTCAGAAATCACTTCATAGACGAATTACCTGAATGGTTGGCTGAGATCTGTGCCATATATCCAAAACTCTGTTGGGATATTCATGGCCTGCCAGGCACGCGTGGCTTCGACACGACGGAACTGGACGCGAAGGCCGCGTCTCAAGGCATTGCCTCTCACCAGAAGTCGGTCGGAATTTTTAAATCGATCGAAAAACAACTAGAGCGCATCGCAATCGCCTCTGAGCGGAAGCCACCGATGGTGTTCACCTTGAAGTCCAACTACGCCAAACCAGAATACTGGGAAGGTTTCTTTAAGCCGATTTGCACTGCCGCTGGATTCAACGAAATACTGACCCGCCAAGAAAACGCACACGGATACATCGCTGTCCTTTGTTACGACTAGCAATACTCTGCTGGGGTCGGCTGCGGCCCCAGCATTCCTATACCCCACGGTAGTCATAAACCCTCACACTTCAGCAAGGCATTTCCGAAGTCTGTTATTGTCCGCTTTGCAATCGCACATTTTCCTTTGTTTGCTTGCAGAACATGTAGCACTTCAAGATCGGCGCGGGCATTTCTTTATTCGAATAGAACTGAGGCTTACTGCGTCGCGGTAGCTTCCCAACGCCCAAATCACATCGAGATCACAGTCAAAAGCTAAATATTGGCCAACTGCTAAGTTTTAGAGGAAGTGTTTTTGACCAATTGGATGGTAGACCCAGAAAAAGCTGCAATGCTGAACCTTCGAGTTGGCATCAAACCAGCACATGTGAAGGCCGTTCTTCCGGCCGGAACACGTGTGTTAAAGATCAAGGAACATGCGGATAATCCAATTTGGTGGCTAACTCGAGCAACCATTGCTGGGGGGGAGGCGACAGGATACCTGCACGCCAAGTTTTTGACAAAACGGTCCGAACTTGAGCATGACATTCCCGCCACAATAAGCGAGGTTCCGCCTTGCGGATTATCTCCAAAAGGCGATCTCAGAACTCACGATTGGGGTCGCGCACATCCGCTAGACGAACACGCCATGCCAGAAAGGGACGCAGTCGATCCGGCGCACATCATTGCCATAATCCGATACCTCGATCCGGCGCACTTCCGTCACTCACGTTATCTACCAAAGGGTTCTTCGACTTATTGCAACATTTACGCCCATGATTTCTGTGCCCGCATGGGTGCTTTCCTGCCGCGCGTTTGGTGGAAAGAAACGGCCCTGGCGATGATTGAAAAAGGGGCGATCCCTCCCATTCTGTACGCAAATACCGTTAGAGAGCTCAACGCAAACGCCCTACATGACTGGCTTGAAACTTTCGGCGGCGGCTTTGGGTGGCGGCGCGTATTTTCGCCTAACGAGCTGCAAAACGCCGCCAATTCGGGTGCCGCAGCACTCATTGTTGCGAAGCGGAAAGATGAAAACCGTTCTGGCCATATTGCCATTGTTGTGCCCGAACATGGCCAACTTTTTGCAGCACGCAACGGTAATGACGTTTTACGCCCGGTCATGAGTCAAGCTGGAACTCGAAATTATACTGCAAAAGTCCCAAACACTCGTTGGTGGCTGCAAAGTCGATTTAAGTCATTTGGGTTTTGGATCCATGCGTAGCCCAGCTTCAACAGATGGCCAAATTAGCCAGAGCACACAGCTCAGCGGCCTTCCAGTTTGCTTAGGAGTTCATTCTGAGCTCAAACTAGATCAGAATGTCGTGTCGTCATTTTATGAAGAGTGGAGCTCCAGCATGAATTGGCCAAATGAACTCGTGAAACGGCTTCGCAATAGTTGGGAACAACATGACGATCGACCGCAAAAGTTTGCGCCAGAATTCAGTGTCTATCAAGCAATAACAAAAGACGGTCAAGCTGCAAGCGGGGCAGCGGAAACTCAAATGGGAGCCGTAGCGCGACTATTGGGCGAAACCGCCGAGATAGAATTTTTGCGTGGTGCATCAATGAGATTTGATGTCGCCACAGATGGAATCGCCGCTGACCCAAATATGTCCAAGGCGCAACTTCGGGCGCTTCTGGAAGCACTCGAGCGTAAACGCCTGGTGCAATGGTGGCAGGGGGACTTTGTCGCACGCGAAATTGATGCTTCTTGGCTTCGCGCAAACCAACTGGACAATTGGATGTCCCGCATCCGCGAAGGCGGCATCCGAAAACGGAACAACCGTCTTTGGATTCTCCCCTCCGCCGTCGGTGAATTCGCCTTCATTTCGCTAGGCATTGAACAATCTGGAACAGGTCCAATTCTTGGCTTTGGCGTGTCATTTGATGCGGTGGAAGCCGCAAAAAAAGCAATGCGAGAAATGCTGTTGATGGAAATGCGTCTCGTCGATCTGCAGGCCGCAGCGGAAGGCGCTCCGGTTCTGCCGGGATTTGTAGAACGAACAACATATGAAAATGATCGGATCGGCACCAAGGCATTGCATCTGTTGTCCAAAGGTAGCGTGAAGGAAACACCAAATTCATTATCGAGTGCAGACTTCACGAAGGTCGAAGAATTTCTGGGCGGTGTTCAATATGACACCCACCCAATTCTGCCAGTAGTGCACTGCCAACCAAAAGGGGGAAGGAACATGAACAAAGATGATTTGCCGTTTTACGGCAGTGGAGCTGGGGGCTGAATGTAACTCTGGAATTACTTAAGGTGTTGAAAACAAACATATAAGGGGGAGAAATCGGATATGACAACTCAATGTGGAGCAGAGCAGGGGATAAATCGCCTACCTGCGATTAAAGCATTTGAAGCAAATAGGAACTGGCGAAAAACGTGCATGCGCAAGGTTGCCAAAATTCCATCTGGTTATACTTATCTGGCGCAGTTGGTTGGCCATGATATGGGCCACAGCGCTCCGCTGGAGCAGGTCGTCTATGCAAACAAAGAAGAAGTTTGCGATGAACCGAGTAGTTTTTTTATACATGTGCCCTTACCGCCCGGACCCATAAAGAGCCTGGATATTCCTAAGGATGTAATGGCTGGTGGATCTTCTGATCCTAGACCCGTCCGTTACAATCTTATTGAAAATCCGTTGACGCTTGAAACCGTTTTCGGACCGGGACCGGATCTCCTGAACCATGTTTATGACCAAACGACCAAGAAGTTTCATTTAGGCAAGGTGTCCAGAACCACAAGGTTCCTCGAGTTCGACGACATCCAGATACGCTGTCTTTATGACAAGCGCAATCGCGACACGCTCATGCTGCATGAACTGACCGTCGCGTGGATGCATTTCCACAACAACATAATGGATGATTTAGACACCAAAGGCGTTGGTTTGGACGATGCCTACAAGGTGTCTCGACAGCACTGTGTAAAGGTTTGGCACAACATAATTCGTAATGACTTGTTACCGCGTTTCGTCCTGAATGACATATTAGAAATGGAGCACGAACAATTACCGAAGGTGCCAGAAGTTACTTTGTTGTTTGCTGTTTTTCGCGCATTTCACTGTCTGCCTTTGGACGACTATAGATTACGCCCGGAGCACAAAGATAACCGCACATTGCATCAATTAATGCCGACCGGTTTTGATGAAAGTACTGCTGAACTTGATTGGCAAATCGACTGGAATTTCTTTTTAGGCGAAACGAAAAACCATGAAGAAGGCATTTCTGCGCCAGTTTCCGGAATTTCTCCAAGTTTAGCAGGAGCGTTTGAGTTTCTCGGTCAAATGATCACTCAACACGATCTCAATTCGGCAAAAGATGTCAAAGCCCCAAGGCTGATAGATGAGAGTATATGTGAGATCCTGCAAAACTGGTTGACGATTAGTACCAGCATTGATCCGCCGAAAGACGCGGACGCATTGCATCAGGAATTTATAAATACATACGGTCATATGCGAGGGGTCGTGCTTGGAGATTTAAACAGTGCCCCTCTTTATGAACCGTTGAAAGTGGAAGCGCTTTTGCATGGGCACGAAGGAAGTTTTGGACCGCTCGGCAGCGTCCTGCTGCGAGGCGCCGTTGAACAAACAATACGGAGAGTTGAATTCCCTGAGCTGAAGATGGCTAAACCATTGGATTTAAGCAAATTGAACCTCGCGAATCCAGAATCAATGTTGGAACTCATAAACTTAAGCCAATTGGAGCAAACGAAATGACAAACGCAAACTATATAATATTCGGCATTGAAGTCGGTGAAGAACTGAACACCATAAAATTTGACGAAAATGGCAAAGGTACGATCTTCGCACTGACCGACATCCATGTACCAGCTGGAACAATGATGGCGGAAACGAGTGCCAATCCAATACTACAGAAAATTGTTAGAGACGGTCCAATTAACGTTGAGACCATTGGCCGTATGATGGTGGCGCTTTCTGAAGACACGACACGATCGAGCGTTCTCGAAAAAGACTGCGAAATTATTGCCAAACACGCGTTGACAGTGGAAGAAAAGCCGAAGCCACAAGATCTAGACAATAAAGAAATAGCTGCAATTCTACAGGGCACTACACTCGACATCATGTTTGAAGAAAGAGCTAAACATTCTGGCTCGAACGACACGAATAAAAGACTTCTCGCAATTCCGGTAGATGGCACGTTGAAAGAAGGTGAGAAACGTGCAGAGAAGTTGACGAGCAAAAATCTTCCGCCTCTAAGCTATGACTTTGACAAATACCTAATGTTTGTCCATCTGCGGTCAGAGGTTAGCAAACTTCTTGACGATTTTGACGGCTCGCATTTACAAGGCTGGTCTCCAGACATTTTGCAAGCTTTGCAGACACACGCCCAGCAATGGATTCATAAAAAAACTTACGTATATAAGGGCGACAAATCCGACCCTAACAACGAGTTCAACAAAATATTGGACAACCCAAAGCGCGCTTATCACCGAGCAGTTGGCATTTACGGCACCAATATGTGCCGCTAGCGATTTTCAAGAACAGCGACGGCCTGCAAAATATCACGCAGGTCGTTGCGCACGCTTTCCTCCCGGAGGGGGAAGATGGAAACAAACCAGTCGATCAATGACTGTGTTCCAAACTCTGTCTTTCCCTGCCACGTCGGTTGAATTTCCAGCTTGTATCTCGCGAACCGAGAAATGGCGCCATTGACGTCGCCCAGTTGCCAAAGTGCGGCAGTATGCCAGCCCCCTACGGTTGTCATCAGCCCGTCACCATCTGCGCAGAAACGCTCAGCTAGCTGGTAATCCCCGCATAAATAGCCAGTTGCAGCCAAGTAAATCTTGTGAAACGGCTCCATTCCTTCTTTTTGGTCCCTAACGCGCATTCCCAGATCGGCAGCACGTTCAAGTCGATTGTTGAATGCAAACCCAAGTGCAGCCGATGCAAGTGTTAAAGGGTTGTTTTGATTTAAATCGAGCGCCTGTTCAAAATGAAATTCGGACAACTCAAACTCATGTTTGTGGGAATAACACCAAGCTAAAACCCTATGGGCACGCGTATCAAGCGGATCAATCGTCACTGCCTCGATGGCGTGGTGAAGTGCCATTTGCTTAACGTCTTCGGTCTGATTTGTGCCTGGTAACAAGACGTGCCGGACGTTCAACGCGCCTGCGAGTTCTGCATGAGCAGGGCCGAATTTTGGTGCGTCCTTTGTTACCTGCCGCAACATGCGTAGCGCTTCGGATTCTGTGTCAGGGGACCAAGCATCCAACAAGGCTTGAGAGCGTAACCAATAGTCATAATTGTCGGCAACCGGGCTGACCGCGGAGCGGTCTGCGACCTCGACTGACAACGCTCGAGCGATGTTCATGAGAACTGGGTGTACCTTGTTGTCCCAACCTTCAGTAGGTGACTTGATCACGTCGGACCAAACCAATTCCCCCGTAGCTGGCCGGGTGACCTCAACGTGCAAGGTCTTTACGCCTGCTATAGGTAGCAGTTGAAGGCCCAAAACCAAATAGGCGGTCTCAGACATTTGCTTATCCAACACCTGCCATTCACGAAATCGACTTAGGCGACGCCGAAAGTCAGACGCCAGCACATTCAGGAAGCTTTTGTCTTGCACGCTGTCACTTGGGAACGACGTTGGGTCAATTGAGACCGTCAGCTTGGGGCGAATGTCCTGCTGCCACGTTGGTTGAGTTTGCCGTTCCGGATCCATTTTGATGGCAGCCACGAGCGACTGTGTCTCAGAATCTGGTTCTTGATCGTAGGTTTTATCTAAATAGTGATAAAGTGTATTATATATCTCGACAGCACGCGTTGGCGCATGCATCTGCCAAAAATGCTGCATCAAAAAGCGCACCGCACGTTCGTTTGCGGGTTCTATTTCTACCGCAAACTCGGCTCTTTCCACCGCCTGATCTGTATTGCCCTCGCTCGAAAATGAAGCGTCTAAAGTCTCGCGTAACTCAGATTGAAACCGATTTTTCTGGATATTCAGCCAACTGTCCAGTGAACTACTGATGCCAAGCAACATATCCATTTGGGCAAGGCAAAGACGTACCATTTTGCAGTTTTCAACTGTCCAAAATTCTGGTCGAACCTTGTGAGCCAGATCGCTTAGTAGATCCATATTTCCAGACAAAGTCAGCATTACCTGCCCAGACCCCGTCTGAATGGCAATCTTACGCGCATCCATAAATGTCAACCGGATTTGTCTTACGGTTTGGCGAAACGATGCGCCAGCCTGCTTCTGCGGCACATGCCGCCACAACAGATCAACTATCCGTTCAGTACGATGTGGCTGGTCTGCAGTACATGCTAAGTAAAACAATAGTGCTTTGGCTTTCTTCAGCCTTTGTGCAGTTATCAAATCAATTAAATCGGCAGAACACATTATAAATCTTGCCTTACACCCAAATTTGCCCCTTGCATCTCACTAGCATTTTTATTTCAAATGCCAAAGACTGTTGAAGTCATCTTCCTGCATTGCAACGATTACAGTGCAGTAAGCAAAAATCACATTTTGATCATACCAAAACTTGGGAACGGCAGTGACGATGGGTGGTGTACGGTTCAACAGAACCAGACAAAGGGGACCTGAGCCAATTCTGCTTCGCATGTGATTTCACATTTGACAGATATGTAGTGGAGTGGATGACAGCAAATACGGTCAATTGTCGATTGAAGTTCGTTGTGGCTTTTTAAGTTATGCATGCATGCCTGCTTGCCCAGTTGCAGGCGAAACATTGTTTTAGGTATCGTCGAAATTACGCGAGCGCCAGTTACAGGATCGCATGGTGATGTCGTTTGGGGCAGGGGCAATAATTCGGTTGCTTACCGGTTGGGTCGCCTATCTGACAGTAGCTCGAGATTGCCAACTATTGATGGGGCACCAGAGGTCCTCCATCAGACTAAATTGGCAAACCCAAGTGCGGGGAAACGGTCATTGCAGCGCCGTTGGTCGTCTACCTTGAATTTTGTCCGCTGCATTGATTATGTCATGACCGTAGCTCGATTCAATGGGCGAGCAACTTTTGTTACCCAACCAGGCGAACCCGGTCATGCGATAAAGGTACAAGCCTGTTTGACAGAGGAAACTTCGGTCATGGCGCGAGAACATCAAGGTCCCTAAGTCTGCTCCGCAATATGTAACAAATTCGGGCAGAGACAGGAAAAGCGAAACCGCATCTTCGTCGCGAACGGAACGCGCAAAGGCAAAGTAGCCCTTGTTCACATCCAAGTAATCTTGAATTTCACCGGCAATTGACGTGCACGTCACAGGCGCGTCACAAATTCCATCAACAGTACATCCAGCGACATTCTGATAATAAGCGGAGATGTGAAAGATTGCTTGACGGTAGGCTTCATCAATAAATATTTCTTTTGAGATCTTATCTATCAACTCGTCTGTGTAAATCTCTGTCGTTGCAAAGTCATCTCTCAATTCTTCAGTTTCAATCCACTTTTTTATCAAGGTGGTTCGCGCATCTACGAAAATCTTAGTCTCTCTCCTTTTCAGCATTTCCTCAGCAGATGAAATTCTGAGGTCAACACGGTATTCGAAGTACTGAAACGTGCCGACAATTAGAACCAAAACTGCAATTATACTTGTTATGCCGTCTTTATGTTTTGCGAAAAAATCTAGAAATCTGACAAAGCCATTCGAAGTTTTTGGATCCTGAAATTCTCCACTATTTTTGGTCATTCAATTCTCCTAGTTTTCGCAGCAATCTGCCGAACAAAAGTTCGATCCCGCGCATGCGCAACTACCGCTGGTGCATTGCTGTATCCATGGCGTCGGAATATTCAATCCGCGGTCGATAATTTCACTGGTTCCAGCCAACAATTCCTGTCGATGTTGAGGTTCAAGAGTGAATGTCCGGAACCCAGCATCCCTGGCCTGATCAATAAATCGGGATGCCAAACCGTCTGAATTGACGGTCAGCTTGCCTTCGATGGTGTCTAAAGCAACTTGCAGTTCTTCTCGAACTCCATCATCCATCGACATATAAGTCTCGGTGTTTGCCACAAATGCAAAACTGCGAAAGTTTGCTGGTGTGCTCAGCGTCGCATTACCGACTTGGCTCGCGTTCATATCGAATTCAGAAACGACACCAAAATGATTGGAGAATTCAGAGCTGTTTTCAAAGGTTCTGTCTTCAAAAATTGGAAAAAGTGGCCTCCCTGTAGCAATTCCAATTAAGTTGAGTGCCGAATTTGTATCTTCTTCGGCTCGAATGTTTTCTGAGGCTGCATGATACTCATCTGCAGATGAGAACCGGTAGCCCTGCACAAGCTGCCAATATTTTGGTTCTTTTTGGGCAAAAGTCGGGAGCGAAATCAGTGCTGCTTCTGCGTCCCCGTTTTCAACAGCGGAGATTGTTTGGGCTGAGTAATTGTAGATTTCAGTTGCGAACTCAATGCATGCCTCCCCAGTTTCATCATTGGTCGCAATAACCGCTTCGCGCACAAAATCGAAATCTGGTGAGTGGCTAATTGACGTTGGAACCAGAACTCGTATTTTCTCGTCACATGCGAATATGTTTGGCATCGCGGCAAGCATAAATAGGATGAAAAACAATAGTCTCATAATAATCTCCCTCAAACGTTTGAGTGTTTTTGGCTGGAGGTGGCCGACAGTTTGGTATCGGCCACCTGCTTTAAGCCGTTCAGTGTTCAGAAACGCATGTTAAGCAAACCGGCCATTGAACGCGTCCAAGACCCCGTTGCAAAACCTAGTTTTTCAAGCTGACATATTGCCAAGGCCTTGCGTGTGTGTGCGCCAAAAACCCCATCGACCGAGATGCCCAGTTGATCTTGTAACATCCGAACTCGGTCACCTTGTGAGCCATGTCTTAGGCATTCCAGCAAGTCGAATTCACTATTGGGGGAAGCAATGCTGGCCAGTTCATGGCCCGTTAAAAGGAGATTGTCATAGCGCGTCCCGTAGTTTTCACCGTGAAAACCGGCTTTTCGCTGAAATGCCGCCCATTCTCTACGTGCTGTTTTGTAGGAGCCATTTGGTCGTTGATATCCACGAAGCGTGAGACAGCCTAGAGATGAAAAACTGTTTGATAAGAAAGCCGGGTGAATGTTGTCGGCCGGTTTCGTTTCATCCCAAAGGTCTTGGGTCCCATAAACCAAATCGTTGCTCGTCCTTAGGACGGTTGCTTTGCCCTTGCTATTTGGTTGTGGTCCATGTCCAAGCCGCAATACAAATTCAACTGGCCCTGAACTCCCATGGTGCGTTCCAACGCAATTCTCATAGACCCCAGTTGGCAGCAAGTTGCACATGCGTGCCGCACCGCCAAAGTTTTTGTAATTGTAGTAGCGCAGCATGCCCGTACGACGTGGCACTGTTGATCCCGTGTATAGGGAGATACTATCTGACGCTGTGTCAAACACGCCAATCATGCAGCGAAAACGTTCGTGGTCGGGGCTCACAGCCTGCAAACGTACTGATGACGCATCTTCGATCTGGGAGTCCCCATTTTTGATCAAACACCCCCGCAATGATAAAATGATCTTGGCGTGATTGCCGGTGTCAGGCGCGAAATGTCCGGCCGCAATTGCGGTGCGGATTAGGTCAGAGTTCAATTCAAATGTGTTGTCTGAGGTTTCGGCAGGCAAATGCCATTGATCAGGAGCGTTTTTGCTGGCGGCCACCCAGCGTGCATCTTCTGCATGCAATTGCGGCATCGCGGCTTCAAATACTGGCTTGGATGGCGCCGCAATTTCGCCCTCTGTGTCACTAAACTCTCCATAACTTTCAGATTCGTCGAGTTCAGTTGTGTCTTCGCCAATTTCACCTTCCACGTCACCGCTTGCCATGGCATCAAGTCCGCGTTGAAACAGCGCTGCTTCATCATCGCGCCTGCGCAACAGACCGTTCAATCCCTGGTCAGCCCAAATCCGTTTCATGGCACGGAAATGGTCGGGTATCTCATTGAAATGTCGGCCTTCCATTGCGGCCAAGATGGCTCTCATTTCCTCAAAGCGAGGGTCAGGTCGTCGGAACGGTGCACCCCTGTTGAATACCAAACTGACCAATGCGCTTACGCAATGCGCGTGCAAATCTTGGAGGTTTGGCAAACTATTGAAAGTAAGCTCTACATATTTGGGCAAGGTGCGGTCGTTATAAACAGCCAGCGCAATATCCCACGGGGTGGTGATGTCGTCGACCGTTGCCGTTGCGACCTTGGCTGCCTGTCCTGACTTCCCAAGGGTAACCTTCAGTCGTTCGAAATTGGACTGCGATAGATGGTCCTTCCAATCGGCTGTAAACTCCTGCACAGAATGATGAGCGAGATCATATCCACATCCAATGGTTACGCCCGATTTCCCGCCCGGCCAAGTCGGTGCCTGCTTAATAATGCTCTCGTAATATGCTTTCCCGCCGGTCTCATGATCAACAATCAACTTGAAACCATCATCAGAGAGTGCGGCTCTCGCTGTCCTGGAGGTCCAGGTACTAGCAACGCTCTCTGAAATGCCATCAGACCGCGTCGCACTCTCCTGCGTTGTCGTGTGTCTTTTCTGCTCTAGGCTGATCTCCATAGAGCCGCGCAAGCCTTGCTGAATACGTTGAATGGCAATTTTTGCGTCATGATCACCGCTGTCCGCTCTTGAACGAACATTGTCGAAGATCGAGCTAATTCGAACACCGCGGTTGGCAATAAACTTGCCGGGACGCTCAGGATCTGGAATGGCTTGGTGATGCAGTGCGGCAACCTGCCAGAGCTCATTAAACGCTGGCGAACCAGATGAGCCGGGATCGGTGTCGGTGACATAATAGAGGAAGTCATTTTTGGGCCCGATAACTCTGTTTTCACGCAAAGCCACCTTCTTATAGTCACCGTTTGGGTGTTGGATAATACTAACAAATTCGTGCTTCAAAGCTTTGCCCGACTTTGGCAGCATCGGAATATTGCCAAAAACACTAATATCAATGTTGCCATCCACCGATATTTGCTCGACGCTGACTAAGCTGTAGTCAAGTTCTGGCAGGGTTAAGTAGACGTCGCCGGTCAGACGGAAAAATACTGGTTCGCGCGGCAAACCATTTTGGTCTAATTCATACCGGAACGCGACAAAACTATCGCCGGCAACTTGTCTGTTCCACAACACATGGTTGTTGGTTAACAACAATTGCGGTCCAACCAAGAAACCTGTTCCAGAACCGTGCTTTCCATGTACATGGTCGCGGATGAAGATTTTGCCGACGGATCCGCCAGCATCAACACCGCGAGATAACATCAAGAATTCGTCGAGATTGTTGCCGCCAATAATACGCTCATTAAAGGCTTCACTGCCAAGAACATGATAGTCTTGGCGATTGATAATTCGCTCTGCCGGTTCAGGCTCCCCGAGCGCTTGAAGTAACTCATCTAATTCTGCCAATGTGCGATTATATGCGGAATTGTGCTGTAGTTCCTCGCGATATCGGTTGTGGAACTGTTTTTCAGCATTGTCATATTCTGCATGAAGATCAGACAAAAAAGTGTTCAGGGAAACCTGTTGTCGCGGTAGATGAGACTCCCGAAAGCTGTGTTTAAATAAACTGGCCATAGCTGTGGCCGTTGCTTCGTTGGCGCCGGGCGGGAAAGTGGTTTCAGCTGTTCTATCATTCATCCAGTGCGGTGTGGTCGACTCATTCTTTGGTTTTCTGAGGGTCGCCATGATTTCGTCAGCGGCACGTTCAAAACCAGCATTTTTGGGATGAATTTCATCGTGCCAACTTTGCGGACCCAAATCTACTTTTTCAAGCAGATTTACATGGTGTACGGAACCGCCATATGTTGCAGCCAGTGATGCCAATTCCCGGTTGAATTCACCTAGAATAATTTTGATGATATTTCGACCCGTTTCAAACGGAATGTTCTTTTGCTGTAACGGCGATCCGAGCCACTTTCCATCCTCGCGTGGATGCACAAAGTCATATCCGTGTGTATAGATCTGCAAATCTGGTTTAATTTTCAATGCGCCGTCGAATATCTGCGCATATTTTCTTTTCACGCGGTCAAGAATGTCTCCCAGCAGATCGACGTCCAATAATTGTCGCGGTGTTGCGCCTTCATAGTAGTCGCGAAGAAGCTGAACAAACGCACCATTGCCCAACACATCATTGCCCCCAGCCGACAGCATGAAGATATCAGGGTTTTCGTTCTTAATTGCTGATTTGTATTCGGCGATATTCGCCATTTCATCTAATGTGTCGCCGGCACCACTCAACGAATAAACGGCATACTCGCGCGACACATTATCGATAACATCATCCAAGATTACGGGGTATTGATGCCAACTATCCCCTTCTTCGACAATTTTCATGCCGTTGAACCCTGTTGCGATCTTGAATCGGTAGCGGGCATTTCGCAGCGCCCGCGCCATTGAATTGGCAGCATTGATCAAAAATGCTTCTTGAACCTTTTCACCGTGGAGCTCATCAGCCAATTTGTGGGCGTTAAGGCGAATTGTCGATGAGAAAGGATTTCTCCTCTCAGCTTCGGGAATCTCCTCGATTGACTCTCTTAAAAGGTCTTCTGCTTCTTTGAATTTCTCGACGGCGAGCAATTCGTCAAATTGCGCTCTCAATTCATTCATCACAATTCCTCCAAATAAGTATAAATACTTAGCCGACGAATTTTGATGTTTGCCGACCCATTGAATGACTGATTGGCATATAGTGCGTGATCTCAACGTGATTTGAATGTGAGATTGCTGTCGTCAATTTCGAGATTTGTTATGAAATGCCGGACCAATTTTTGATGATTTAGTGGAAAATTGTCTGCGAAGATCAATTTAGGGATTTGTGTCTAGGAGAAAGAAACCGCCACACCTGTCTCAGGTCTATTCGCCGTACGACAAGCGAATTCTGTGAGGAGGCCATTCCCAGCGTTCTGTCGGCATATGACGGATTGGAAAAGTCCAATCAGCGGAGCGTCGTAGATTGTCGTTAATTCACGACCTAATTAGCAGTACCACTCGATAGTCTGATCGGATCGGAATTTTTTGAAGGGTTTGAACTCAGGCCAGTGTGCGAATGCCAGCATAGATAAATGCGGCGATGAAGGCGGTTTGCAAACAAATCAAGATGATGGATTGATAAGGGATTTCGGCAAGGCGGCGAAGTTCAGTTTTTACGCCTACTGCCGCAATCGCGACGATCATCGCCCAACGCGAAGTTGCGACAAAAAATGTTTGAACTATTTCTGGTAACAGGCCGAAAGAGTTTATGACCACCAAGACGACAAATCCAACAACGAAACTGGGAATGAGCGGTGGTCTTTTGCCAGACTTTTGCTCACGCAGATTTAGCTGGCCCATTGCGACGCCCAGCACAAGCACGACTGGCGCCAACAATGAGACACGCATCAGTTTAACTGTTGTTGCACTATCGCCCGTCGTTTCTGAGATAGAGAATCCCGCACCGACAACCTGCGCGACATCATGGATGGTGCCACCAAGGAAAATGCCAGCCTCATGGTCGGACATACCTAGAAAGTCGATGATTATGGGGTATGCAATCATTGCGAGGGTACTCAGCAGCGTCACGCCAAAAACAGTAAAACTTAGATTTCGATCGGTGAACTCGTTGCGGGGTAAAATGGCTGAAATGGCAAGTGCCGCGGAAGCGCCACAGATTGAAACGGCACCGCCGGTTAGAATGGCAAGCTGCCAACCTCGCCCCAAAATGCGGGCAAAGGCGAACGAAACAAGCATTGTTGCGACCAGAGCTGCGACAATCAACACCAAAACTTCAAATCCGAGTTCGGCGAAGATTTCAAAACTGATGCGGGCACCAAGAAGGGCAACCGCCAGCTGAAGAACAGTCCTGGCGGAAAATGAAATACCCGCGTTCGCCTTAGATTTCTCGTCCACAATGGGGTGAGCCGCAAGGCCGAGCAAAAGGGCCATCAGCATCGCAGGCGCACCATAATGTTCTGACAAGAATTGAGCCGCCAAGGCGATTAGCCCACACAAAAGAAGGCCGGGGCCGATTTCTGCTAAGTTGGGCGCTCTTAATTTATCCAACATTTATTGGCATCCGACTCGTTGGTAAGTTTAGGTGAGCAAGTTTGCATCTTGCCTATGTTTGTTCAACCAAGTTGGTGGGAATTCATTTTGCGGGCAGCGGTAGGCAGCGAAATCGCTTTGGGTGCAGCCAACGTCCGATGGCTCGCAGCAATCACTGATGCGTTTGTGCATAATGGACCGCCCGGGTGAAGTCGATTAATTAACAATTCGGTTTTGTTTCTCTAGTACAATTGGATTGCACGAAAGTTGTCGCGATATTTATGTTTTGACAAATACTAGGTCGATTGAAATGAAACCTGCAACAGATAAGCCTGCAAACGCACCAGAACCGAATTTCTTCCCTGGACCGAACCTATGCAGTCATGTGGGGAACAATGTTTCACTTGTGCTTCGCGCTGCTCTTCGTGAAAAATGTGGGTTAAATGGTGGCCAGCTATCGGAAGAAGATGTTGATCATGTCTTCCAGCTTGTCATGGATTCTGAAGATTTGTTTCCGATTTACCAAGAGGGATATCAGACCTGTGCTTCTTTAAGAAGCGACGCTCAATTTCCCTCGATTGACGCAAACAAGGTTTTGACATTTGTCGTTGGCGCGTTTTGCAGTGATGTTATCAAAGACTTAGCGAACACCCACAAATTTCAAAACAAAGAATGGAAGCGTGCCCTGATCCAAGGGTTTGCAGAGTTTTTGAACAACAAGGTGAACACTGATCTGCGCGAACAATTATTCAGTAGTTACAAGCGACTTGTAATGAAAAGTGGCAGATCGCTTTCACCGGTAATGATTTCCAGTTCCGAAGAAATCAGAGAAATCTTCGCTAAGACAATCTTCCGCGTGAAACGGTCATTGCCGGCGGACCGGCGTGTGGTTTCACTTGTTTGTCGTTCAGTAAACGACGCGATTTCTCAAAAGATGGGCACAAGTCTGCGCGAAAGCGGCTGGATTGACGAAAATACGATGAGCGAGTTCATCACACTCTTATTTGCGCCCTCCGACAAAAATCAATTCAGACAGCTCATACTGCAATCTATTGATGATGTCGCTGCCTAGACTCTTTGCCTGGATTGGTGACCTGTTTAAGGTGGTTTTGCGAACGGCCTAAAACCATCTCAGAATGTGCAGAGTAATTATAAATCTAACACTTAACTACACGTTGTGCGGGCCGCAGACCAAAGCACGTTCCACGCCAGGTGCTAAGTCGGCCAAGCCGCCAATTAAGTTTTCTGAACCCGTGAGCACATCAACAATTTGCCCGGAATAAATGATCGCGGTTTCACGCATCATCCCAAGCATTGGCCAACCCCATAGGGCGGAAACCGTGACTTTGTCCTGGACGAAATGCGGCTCGTCCAGAAATGTGCAGGAAAGCACAGGTTCCACCGGCGAGCGATTTGTGGGGCTTCCACCAACTAAATCAATCACAACCGAGCCGTTGGGAATGTTGTCCTTCAGATGATCATTTGTGATCAAATAATTCCTGCCACGCAAATGGGCAGGTTGATCTGCCCCATTAATGATGAGGTCAACATCATTAAGCCAATATTCAATACGCCCAGACTTAGTATGGGTTTGGCCCAAAACATCAATTTCTTCGACACCTTGATCAGACATTTCGCGCATAGCGCCTTGTGCGACATTGCCATATCCAAGAACGAGTGCTTTGGCTTTCTTTATGTCGAGGCCGGGCTTGTTTTGGCTGAGCAATTTAAGGCCATATCGCGCACCAGCTTGACCCGTTTGGTGAAGACATTGGATGCGACGAAGCCCAAAGGGCAATGGCGGGTGGGCTGCGCGCCACTCTTCAATTACCCTAGCGCCATGTTTTTCTTCAAATTCCGCTAGGTCAAATACGTGCGAGCCGGTAGATTCGAGGTGCGCAACCAAGTCGGGATTGTCCAATGTTGATGTATCGATAAAATAGAGGGCACTTTCGCCGCGAACGTCTGCATCATCGACATTAATGTCGGGTTGCAACACACGAAGCGACCTCGGGTCTCGGTTGCCGGCACGTCTGATCGCCGCAAGGGTGCGATCTGACCATCCGACAATGCGTATGTCTAATCCGCCAATTGTGTTGCTGTTCAAAAACGGTTGAAGCGCAGCGACCATCGCCATGCGGGAGCGGATAGATTGATCGCTCTCCACTTTAGGCGATTCAACAATTTCTTCCATCGCGATGACATTAATCTTGTGAGCCTCTAGCAATTTCGCACGATCAGGGAACGATCCGAAATGGGCCATGCAGAGCAGGGTGCACCCAGTGCGCATTTCTTCAATGCTCCTAAGGGATGGTCCTTTGAACTTGATGATCAAGTCTTTGTTTTTATAGATCCCCGCGGACGACTGGATTGTTGCACCAGCATCCACATATTCCTGGTCGGCAAAATCAACGCCAAGACCGGCGCCTGTCTCCACAAATACCTGTGCACCGGCAGCAATTAGCGCCTTTATGTCCTGTGGCACAACCGAAACACGTCGTTCCAATCCACCCGGATTTTCCGGTGATTCAATCTCCCGAACGACAGCAATCGATTTGAAACCATTTGTTTGGGACATTGTGTACTCCGGCGAGATTGATAAAGTTCAAAACCTTCAAAGACTGACCCTAACAATTCTAAACATTGTTACAAGTGCTTCATTGAGAATGCGGAATGACGTCGGATTGCGCTAAGCCGTTTGTTCAGCCCCAGCTATAATTGAAGCTTACACTAATTCGCTCTTGCTCAGCCATGTTCATGGGCACCTCATGGCGCAACCAACTTTCCCAAAGTAAAATGTCGCCTACAACCGGTGCAACATAAATGAAGCTGCGCATTTCGTTTCGCGCGTCACTCTTGCGGGTTGGGGCGGCCATCATCATGGCAGAGCGTGGGTCTTCGAATTTGATGGCGCTCGCACCTGCGGGCATAGAAACATAAGTGGTGCCGCTGATCACGCTGTGCGGATGAATATGTGAAGTATGAATGCCGCCTTCAGGCAAAATATTGATCCATAAACTGTCGAGTTTCAGCGGTTTATCATCAAGATTGAACTCAAGGTCCTGTGCAAATGCTTTCACATGCGTGTCGAGCGATTCAACAAGGTCTTGGAAAACTGGGAACCGCCAAGGCAGATCGTCCAGCGATGCATAGCTTGTATAGCCGGGAAAATCATTTTCCTCACACCATTTCTGTCCCGCTTCGTCATCGTCGGCAATCGACAAACAAGTAGCCTCTAGCTCAGACGCATCAAGTGTCTTGCCGTGTTCAGAAAGTGCTGCACGATAGAGGCGAGTAACAAATAGAGATTCGATTTTTGACATGGCTTTTTTTACCGTGATTAGATGTGCAGGGCGAGGGGTGCGCTAGATTGTTTTGTTTTGCCCATAATTGCTCGTTGAAGATATTGGACAATATTCAATTCTTCAACGCGTGAATTGCGATGCGTTCTCTGTATTTGCCAACCAGGGCGAAACGTCATCTTCCAGGCCAATAAGGGCAAGGCCAATGGCCACTGACTGGAATTGATTGCCACCCGCAAGCTTTTGAGTTCCAAAACGATCGGCAAATATCCTTTTTACCGCGGGGATGAATGAACTGCCCCCTGTTAGGAAAACATCGTCAATTTCCGTTGGGTCCAGCCCAGTGCTTTCCAGCAACCCATCTACTTTGTTGGCAATTTGCTCAATATCTGGCGCAATCCAGCGGTTGAAATCTTCTACAGCAATTGTTTCATCGATTTGGATGTCGCCCAATTTGATTTGAAGATTGGCGAAGTTGCTCGATGAAAGATTTGTTTTGGCGCTGGACACCGCGCTATAAATATCAAAACCCCGATCATCCACAATGGTTTCAATCAAAGCTTCGATATGCTCGGGCTGTACAGCTGCTTTTTCTAGGGTCCGCAATGCGCGTATTGTTTCGGGCGACTTAAGTAGGGCGAGTTGATGCCATTTTGCAAACTGTGTGTAGTAATGCTTTGGCATTTCCAACAATTTGTTGAACGAACGATATTGCCCATATTTCCCAAGTTTGGGCGAAATGACAGCGTCGATGATCCGAAAGTCAAATCGGTCGCCTGCAATGCCGATGCCTGCATATCCTATTGGGTGAGCTAGGGTACGTCCGTTAATCTTTTCAAACTTGATGATTGAAAAATCACTGGTGCCGCCGCCAAAGTCACCGACGAGAACCGTCGCGTCCTTTTTTAGTTGTTGGGCATAACTATATGCCGCCCCAACTGGCTCATAAACATGGTTGGGCGTTGGAAATCCAGCTTGCGCATATCCTGCCTCGTAACGTTTCATCGCTAATTCATCGTCAGGCGCGCTGCCGACAAAAGCGACGGGGCGACCGGAAATGAAATTTGTACCAAGATTATTGAGTGCGCTGCCCGCGTCTTTTGCCGCGCACTGCAAAAATGATGAAAGCAAGTCTTCAAACCTGTATGACGTGCCAAAAATTCGGGTCTCTTCGAATAACTTACTAGCGGCGTGGCTTTTAATGGATTGAATAAAGCGCACATCGTTTGCGCTCGTTAGATAAGCTTCAATGGCCTCGGTCCCACCATCTACCTCAACGTCGTGCCGTCCACCACTATCGTGTTTCTGAAAACACAGTATGGAGCGATACACGTCAGATACATTCGCATTTGCGCCGAATTGTACTGTTTTGACGTTGGCATTAGCGTCAGCCACAGCAATGACGGTATTAGAGGTACCAAAGTCGATACCAATTGATGCGCTGGTTTGGGCCATGACGATTTCCTGTATTCAGGTTTGCCGGTGGGTGAGCAGGGGTTAAGAGGGATTGTGGTTTTATCCGATCACGTTGGCCGGTCAACACCTCAAATTCGCTTTTTGGTGGCTAAATGCATCACACTTGAGTTTAATGCCATGTTAATAAACGTTTTTTGACTTGCAACTTGCGCTGCAATAATTGCCGGGTAGTACGTGATTTCATCGGCTCAGTGAATATTATGTGTTCAAAATGCAACAGCGCATCCCCAAGCGTATTGCGTACATGTTTCTTTACTTGAATGTTTAGGGGGGATCAGTAGTTTGGCTAATGCGAATCCATGCATGGAATCGTTTGTCGGTCGCAATCGCGGCGTCAAACACACCATCTAAAATAAGTGTGGCCGCGTTACGACAAACTCACCGGTAAAATCCGGTCAATCTACTAACTGATTTTTGGAGGTCAGTACTATGAAAATTAAGAGCCTTCTACTTGGTTCCGCAGCAGCTTTGGCACTTGGCACAAGCGCACAAGCAGCTGATCCTATCGCAGTAGCACTTGATACTTGCGATCTTTTGAACATCACTGGTTTGACTATTTCTTCTGAAACAAACTGCCTAAAGTTCACAGGTAACGTTTCTTACGAGTGGAAATGGGACATCGACGCCTCTACTACAACTGGCGATCTTGACTGGGCATTGAAAGCTGTTGCAACTGCAGACAGC
The DNA here is from genome assembly GCF_057219265.1 of Maritalea sp. YIW29. Taxonomy (NCBI): domain Bacteria; kingdom Pseudomonadati; phylum Pseudomonadota; class Alphaproteobacteria; order Hyphomicrobiales; family Devosiaceae; genus Maritalea; species Maritalea sp. YIW29. The sequence goes on along the minus strand of NZ_JBXVVF010000001.1, from coordinate 1,205,224 downwards.
GACTTCGGTCCAGCTATGGCTGTTATCGAGCTTCGCGAAAAAGAAGACAATGTAATGGCTATTGGCGTTCCAGTACCTGGTCCACACCCTGCACCAACATTGAATGCTGGTCCAAATGACGTTGTATTGCACGAAGGCTATGTTGGCATCGGCGATTCTTCTTCAGTCGTTCTTTATGCTGGTAAAAAAGGTTCATTGGCTAAACAGGACGATGACGAAACATTCACAGCGTTGTTCTCTCTAGATTCTCTAAACCTATCATTGGATACTTCAGGTTCTGATGAAGGTCTAGCACTAGGTGGCGGCGTTGCAACTGGTGGTTATGTTGTTCAAATGTCTGCAAGCCTAGGCGACGGCGTTAACGCTGTTGTTGCACTTGAAGATCTTGGCACAGCAAACAACGCTTCTTTGGTTGGCGCTATCGGCGTTAAGCAAGACTGGGGCACAGCGCACGCTACATTCATTCTTGACGACATCATTCAAGCTGCAAACGTATGGTCAATCCATGCCGGCGCAACTTTCAATGTTGACAACGTAAGCATCCGTGGTGCTTTCGAAACTGCTAGCGACAACTCATGGTCTGGCTTGCTTACTGGTAAAGCAACATTTGACATGTTCACATTGGCAGCTGGCGTTGAGTTTGACCAAGCTAACCAGTGGGAAGCTGCAATTTCTGGCGTAGCTGTAGTTGACGACACAACAACATTGACTGTTGCTGCTCGTTTCGACGACAACAACCAGTGGGATGTTGCTTTGAAAGGCGCGTTTAAAGTATCTGATACTTTGACTGCATCTGCTAAAGTTAACTTCGACGAAGCTAGCTTGACAGCTTTCGAGGGTGACCTTGATTGGGCTCCTGGTGGCGGCGCTAAAGTTAATGTTGGCTTCAATGCTGACAGCGCAGGCAACACATCAGTATCTACAAAATTCTCTAAGTCATTCGAATAGTCCTTTAGGGCAATTTGACTTAAGTTTTGGAAAGGCCCGGCTTATGCCGGGCCTTTTTTTGTTGGGATGCGAAAACGAAATTGTTGACAGTCCAATTGATTGATAAAAAGTGCTGGTACGAAAAGTAATTGTGCTTAAGATTTTGTCCGAACACAATGTATCGACAAGTTAGGCGGGCGGCGGGCTTGGTTGATATGGAACGCAATGGCGTTGTTGCAATTGCATGAAACGAAATCGCCCAGCGGAGTAGCTTGCCAAATGGGATCGATTAAACGCGTAAAATGGTTCACTCTACTATTTGCAGGTGTACTGACCATCGGGGTGGGAAGTGCTGTCGCCGTTTGGCAGACGCAAACCGATGTTGAAAGCCAACTTGAGACCGCGCTGAGCGAAAAGCTGCATAAATTTGGGCATAGCTGGACAAGTGTCGATGTTGTTGGGCGAGATGCAACCATTTCAGGCCTTAGCACCAATGCCGATGAAATTGATGAAGTTGCCGCGCTCGCAAGGGCCCATACAGGCGTCCGATCCGTCAAATTGGACATCCAAACTGCCCCTGAAATGAAGCCGTTCATGCTTTCATTGTCTAAAGACAGCAAGTCACGATCGATGACGGGCGGCATGCCAAACGAACAAGTGACCGAGCAGGTCACCGATTGGTTTGGAGAAGGCGAAGTTGCACTAACGTTGGCCTCAGGCAGTCCGCGGCCAGGTGATTGGCGCGACGCGAGCCAGTTTGCGATTAGACTTCTGCAACATTTCGACGAAGGCCGAGTGGATGTCGAAGACTTGACCGTTTCCATGGCAGGCCGCGCGAAAGATCACATCGCGTATCATACGCTAGATGTCGTGTTTGGTGCCGGCTTCCCAGATAATTTGGTGCGGGGGAGCGGAGAAATTATTCCGCCGCTGGCGTCACCCTATATTCTTTCAGGTCGTAAGAGTGATCAGGGGGATCTCGTTGTCCAGGGGAACGTGCATTCGCAACCTGCTCGGCTTGAGCTGAGCAGCGCGGGTGTCAATGTTGCCGATCTCAATATCAGTTCAGGCGCACCAAAAGATTTTGAAAAGTCTTTGAATTTGCTTGTAAATTCTTTGGGTGATTTGCTCGATGGCGAATTCACGTTGAGTGACAACACAATTCAACTGAAGGGCGAGGTGCCCGACTTTGAAGTGTATGACAGTGTCATAGCGTTGGGTGATCAACTGAATTCATTCAAGGTCACGGTCAATCTTGCGAAACCTATCATTCAACCATTTTCATTGAAATTGGAGCTGCGCGACAATCAAATGGTTGTTGTTGGATATGTGCCAAGCGAAGAAGGGTTAACCAAACTGCAAGAAGCGTCGCAAACCGTTGATGTTTCAAAGGTTCGGGTTGCGCGTGGCGCGCCGGAACAATTCGAAGATGCCACCGCATTGTTAGTCGACGCCTTAGGACATCTTCACGATGGAGCGTCCGCAGAGATTGAGGACCAAAAGATTGTTGTTCAGGGGAAAGCAATAACCCCTCAGGATTTCTTGGCCATACAAGAGAAGTTTGGAAATCAAATTCCAGATGGATATGACCTAGCTGTAGCCAGCATCGAGTTGCCTACGGTCTCGCCATATAATTGGTCATTGACCAAGGAGACTGCGGATCGCGTGCGATTGGCTGGGTTTTCACCATCAAAACAGATCAATGCGGAAATCCTTCAACAGTTAAACGGCGTGACGGTTTCGGATGAAACCTTGCCAGCCGTTGGTGAGCCAGCGGGATTTGAAACAATTGTGCTCGCCAGCGCGGCTGCGTCAAAGCATATGGTTGAAGGACAGATAAAATTGACGGATGGGCAATGGTCATTAAAATCTACCGTTGACAATAATGTTATGAAGTCCAATGTCTTAAATGAATTCTCTAACAAACAGATTCAAGTTAAGACTTGGCAGGCGCAATTTACGGAATTAGCGCCGCCCGTTGCAGACCCATATCGCTTCTCGGCGGCTTGGAGCAATGATGGCGAGTTTGCCTTCGAGGGATTTGTGCCAAATGAGGAGCTGCAATTGCTTCTTGTGGGCATGGGGACATCAAATGTGAGCCTGGCGAGTGGGGAACCGGAAAATTTTGAGGAAATTGCCAATCTGGGCATTTCCGCGATACAGAAACTCGAATCCGGTGAGTTCGGCTTCAACGGAGAAAACTGGAGTATTTCAGGCACTGCTACAGATCAGCCGACAATTGATAAAATTCGCTCTGACCTTGGCGATTTTGCAAATGCGGCCTCTGGTTGGAATATTGAGCTAAATGCTCGGATTGTGCCTGTTGTGCCCTATATTTGGTCCGCGGAGAAAACCGTGGATGCCGATATCATTGTCGGCGGATACGCGCCCGATCAGTCAATTATTGATAGTTGGATGTCCATGCCCGACGTTTCGGGGCAACCAAAAGTAGGCGTTGGCGCACCTGACGATTTCGATGCCCGTGCCAATGCTGCGTTGTTGAGCTTGCAAGAGCTCGAGACTGGCCGAGCCAGCCTTTCGGGGGAAACTTGGGCGCTGATCGGGCGAGCAGGATCTGACCAAGCGCTTGAAAATATGATGGAAATCCTTGCACCGTTCAATTCGTCGTTCCGATTGGATATTCATGTTGTCGAACCAATTGACCAGCTAACATTTTCTTTTAAAAAACTGTCAGACGGTCAGCCTGCGACGAGTGGATATTTGGATGATCCACTGAATTGGAAGTTATTGGCAAATAAAAGGCTTTCATTCGTTGGTGCAGAACTTGAAGAACGTCTGGCATTCGTCGCCAGGGTCGAGCGCGGCTTGGCGGCAGTCCAAATGTTGAACTCAGGCACCTTTTCATTCGATGGCACCAATTGGAATATCACCGGCGAAGTTGCTGATAAAGCAATAGAATCTGCCGTGAATCTTACACTGGGTGCGGATGCTAAGCCAAAATGGACACTCGAACTCTCAAATGCAGAGGAAATTGCGCGGTTAGCTGCGGAAGCGAAGGATGAGGCTGAGGAAAAAGCTCGAATGGAAGCCGAAGCTGAGGCGAAGGCCGAGGCTGAAGAAAAGGCTCGAATGGAAGCCGAAGCCAAGGCGAAGGCCGAGGCTGAAGAAAAAGCACGAACGGAAGCCGAGGCTAAGGCGAAAGCCGAAGCGGAGGAAAAGGCTCGATTGGAGGCTGAGGCCAAGGCGAAAGCTGAAGCTGAAGCTGAGGAAAAGGCTCGATTGGAGGCTGAGGCCAAGGCGAAAGCTGAAGCTGAAGCTGAAGCTGAGGAAAAGGCTCGAATGGAGGCTGAAGCCAAGGCGAAGGCCGAGGCTGAAGAAAAGGCTCGAATGGAAGCCGAAGCTAAGGCGAAGGCCGAGGCTGAGGAAAAAGCTCGATTGGAAGCAGAGGCCAAGGCAAAAGCTGAAGCTGAAGAAAAGGCAAAACTCGCGCAGATTGAACGTGCCTTCACTTGGAACGCGAAAAAGACCCAGTCTGGCTATGAATTGCAAGGCAATGTGCCCGATGCTGCCGCCCGTTATAGTTTACAACTCGCCGTTGGTGCATCCGAAGCGCCGAGTTTGAAAACGGCAGCCGGCGCGCCAGACCGTTTCCTTTCAAGTGCACTTGCTGGTGTTTTGGCGTTGGAGCATTTGGATGAAGGCGCAGTGTTTTATCGTGAAGGACGTTGGGAATTAGAAGGCGCGACGAGAGATTTCGCCACACGCGATAAATCGCTTGCCAGCCTATCTACCTCGCCAGCAGATTGGATTGTGAATATCAAAACGCCGCCTGCGGCTCTAATATGTGGTGAGGTGATCGCTGATTTGGTCAAGCAAAGCCCCATTTCATTTCAGAGTGGCAGCGCTAAATTGGACAATCCATCAACCAGCATATTGGCAGAAATTGCACAAAACCTTCGGGTTTGCCCAAAGGCGTTCATTGAAGTTGAAGGGCACACCGATTCAGACGGGCCAGCGGATGCAAATTTGACGCTTTCCGTTATGCGTGCAGAGCGCGTTGTGGATGAATTGATTGACCTTGGTGCCGATCCAAGTCGGATATTTGCCATTGGTTATGGTGAAAGCCTACCAATTGCGTCCAACGACACAAGATCTGGCAAAAAAGAGAACCGGCGCATAGTATTTGCAGTGCGCGAGGCTGTAGAGTAGGGTTTGCCCACAAGGGGAGGTACATATGTTTTTTGAAACAATCGGATTTCTAATTTCGCAATATTGGCTGTATCTAGCTATTGCATTGGTCATTGGAATTCTTACCGGCTGGATGAGTTACGCGTCCGAAGAAAAACAATAATTGCAGCTGATTGAACGAGGGAACTGGCATGAACGCACCACATCTTATTGAAATCGCGCTGCTAATGCTCGCGGCATTTCTAATTGGTTGTTTAATCGGGTATTTTTTACGCAGATTGGTCGGTGGCGAAACCACTGCATCTTCGCCATCAAATCAGGCGAGTGCGCCGGCAAGCACTGCGCCAGCGCAGCCAACGGCAGCTACTGAGGGCGCTACGAAATCAACTGCCTCGGCGACACCAGCAGCGAAGAAAACCGCGGCGCCGAAATCGACAGCAACAAAGAAACCCGCAGCCAAAAAAGTAACGGCAGCTAAAACCACAGCGTCGAAACCCGCGGCAGCTAAGGCAACAACGTCAAAGGCGGCCTCTAAGCCTGCTGCCACACGCAAAACAGCTGCAAAAAGTACGGCGACAACAAAGTCTTCTGCCGCAGCCAAATCGGGCACCGCCGCAAAGCCTGCGGCCAGCAAGAAACCTACAGCGGCCAAAGCTACTGCAACTAAGAAACCAGCGGCTGCAAAACCAGCGGCAACAAAGGCCACATCTTCACCAGACGGAAAGCCGGCAACTTTGTCTGCACCTAAAGGCGGCAAAAAGGATGACCTGAAAACAATCAAAGGGGTTGGCCCCAAGATTGAAGGTATCTTGAATGATATGGGTATTTATCACTTCGACCAAGTCGCTTCGTGGGGGCGCAAAGAAGTGAAGTGGGTCGATGAGGAACTTTCGTTTAAAGGTCGCATTGATCGTGAAAAATGGATTTCACAGGCCAAAGCCTTGGTGAAGAACGCCAAGTAGAAAATTTAGGCCATAGTTGAGAATTTAGGCCGGAACCTCATTGGGGTTTCGGCCTTTATTTTCCAAGCATGCGCTTGTTCGTGTGCAACACAAACTCGGCGATGGCACCCATTTCGTCTGGTTGCTCAAACAATGCTGGGGAGCCTTCGCCTTCTATATCAAGAGAAATGGCATCGGGTCTGCGCGTCAGCATATGTTGGTAAACATCTGCACGTAACAGGTCAGTATTACGTGTGCGCATCAGCAGCATTGGAGTTTGGGCGAGACTGTCAAAAAGTTCCCAATTTGCATTTAGAACATCATCATTATCAAATGCGTCTAAGCGTTCCATTAGACGCCAGTCAAAGCGAGCCTCCAGCCGCTTTTTCTTTTTGTTCCAGCTATGTGTGCGCCCAGCAATACTATCCAGTTTGCCGCTACCTAGGGCCGGGTAATCCACGCCGATAATGCGCCGGAGGGCCGAAATGGCTTCGTCTTCGTTTCTAATTTTGGCGAGGAATTTCAAATTGTTGCGCAGTCGAACCAAACCTTGCGCGCTGATGAGCGCACCTGCATCACAAAGCATCGATCCGCCAATGACCCCTGGCGCACGGACACCAAGCGCCATAATCACGTTGCCGCCATGGGCTTGGCCAAACCAAATGGCGCGATGAATATTCAAAATCTTACAGAGTTCTGCCATATCAACGGCATCATCAATTGTTGAATAATCTTCGGTCTTGGGGACATTTTGAGACCGCCCTCGGCCAATAAGGTCCACCCGAACAATCGGCCATTTGGCCCGTGCAAATTCAGAGAATTTGTCAGCAAATGCAAAAAAGTCCGACATGTTGCGGTGGTAACCAGCAAGGCAAATGATTGGTAGCTTTGACTTGTCGTCAAAATCACCAGTGGTGCGCACCGCAAGTTGCCGTGCACCATACCGCACACTGACCATTCGTACTTCGTCGCGCTCTTGGCGGACGCTTTGTTCAAGATCCATAGTGATCGCTATAACAAGTCGGTGGAATTTTGAACAGCGTCAACACCGATTTCAGCCTAATATATAGTGCGCAGGAATTTGGCCATTTGTAGTTTATTGTCGCCCAGGCGCAATTTATATACTTGATAATTCGCCAGTACCTTTTGCACATACCCACGCGTTTCCGTGAACGGGATCAGCTCAATCCAAACCACAGGGTCAATCGACGTTTTTCGAGGATCGCCATAGGCTTTCAGCCATTTGTTTACGTTACCAGCACCCGCGTTGTAAGCGGCCGCGGCCAAGACCAACGAACCGTCATAGCGTTTCAATTGAGCTTTCAAATAGGTCGAACCGAGCAGCGCGTTGTAAGACGGATCACTGGTTAGCTTGGATTTTGAATAAGAGATACCAAGTTTTCCGGCAGTTTCCTTTGCAGTGCCCGGCATTAATTGCATCAAACCTCGAGCACCCGCATGGCTAATTGCAGTGCGGTTAAACTTACTTTCTTGGCGCGCAATCGCATAAACAGCCGCATTGTCGACATCAGCAAGCCGGTGGCGTGGCAACCCATCTTTAGGGAACGCAAATAGATCGAGACCAACGCCTCGGCTATTCGCCACATCTGACATCAAAATTGCTAAATCATGCGCCTCAATGTCTTGAGCCAGGCGGGCCGCAAGCAGCATTTCACCGGGCTGTTTTACCTGGTAAATCAGTCGACGGGTCAGCGGACGGGCAAAGCTGTAAGTCTTGTTAGCGCCGAACAGTTTAATCGCGCGTACGATTTCTCGTTGATTGAACACGGGCTCGTTCTGTTGCCAACTTGGCAATCCGCGTAGACTTAATGTGTCTTTACCCAATCGCACCATTGCCAATTGGCCATAATAATATTGGTTGAACATTGCAGCTTGCTGGAAATGCGCAGTTGCTTGGGATTGATCGCCCAACTTTGAATAAGCGCGGCCGAGCCAGTAGTGGGCCTTCGACACACTTGTCGCAATGGTCGACATGCTGGCCATCTTGTTGAAGTGTTTTACCGCTGTTTGTGCGTCGCCTAAGAAGGAAAGGGCAATCCAGCCAGCATGAAAGTTGCTGTCCACCAATCGACCTTCAGGGCCACTGGTGTAGCCAGCTGCAGCCTGATAGGCCATAGACGGTTTGTTGTAGGCAAGCAGCTTACGGGTGAGGGTACGGCGCTCATACCACCACAAATGAGCTTGCGGCAGGGTGCCTGTGGCTTTGTTCAGTTCTTTAACCGCTGCACTTATCGCACCGTTGTCGCTCAACCGCTGCGCGTTGGCAAAATGGAAAAGCGGGTGGTTTCGATAGCTTGGATCAACACGATCAAGCAGCGACGCAGCGTTCTTCTGTTTTCGCGAAACAGCGATGCGGGCGACGACCAGACTGCGTTGAGCTGAGGAAAGCTGACCCATAATGCGTTCAGCGCCGCGGGCGCGATCATGCATCAAAAGGCGCTGTGTGCGTGCCCAATGGTCATCTCTTGTTAGCTGGCGGCCATATCTTGCAAACAGGTTGGCCTCGACATCAGCAGTCAAAAAATTGTTGATCCAAACCGACTTGATAATGCGGCCTGCGCGTTCCACCTGGCCGTCTTGCACATAGGCATCAGCGAGCGCGATTTGCCCTTTCAACGTGTAGGGCATCGCGCCGCTAAGCAAGGAGATGGTGTTTTGCGGACCCTGAGAAGATTTTGTCAGCGATTGTTCAATGCGTGTTTTAAATGTCTTGGTGCTGGCAAAATGTGGGGCATCGGCCTGAAAACGCAAAACAGTGTTGTGGTCAATTTCGCCCTTGCCAAAATAAATGCTGGCCCATTGGATGGTGCGGCGCTCTACATCGTCAGAAATCGCACGTGCGGCGGCGTAAGCGTCGGCATAGTTGCCGTTCTTGAGTGCGGTCAGCGCATTTTGAAACCGCTGGCTGCCCTTCATTGATGCAGAGGTCGTTGATGTCGAGCCGATCGAACTCGTTACCGTATTATCAATCTTCTGCTGAGCGTAAGCATGGGAACTCATTGTCAGCATTGCGCTAAGGCCAATAAGGGCCAAGGTTTTTGCAAAATAAGTGCTCGTACGAGAAGATAGTGGGCGGTTTAAGGGCATCATTTAGATCCATTAGATGTACGCAAAACAAAATTCATCAATTGCGCGACCCCCATCGCACAATCCGTGAAATCATAATTCATTAAGGTGAATGATCGGTTTAGAAGCATGTAAAATCGCACCAAATTTGGATTTGTCGACTTGCGGCCATATTCAACTGCGATTATGTTCAACAACTCCGGCACGTTCAGGTTCAAATTGTGGAAAATAATTGACCTTTTGGTGACAACATGTTGTCAACAGTGCCTATTGATTTGAGTGAGAAGGGAAATGACGATGTTTCGTGGTTCTATTACAGCGTTGATCACGCCATTTCGCGATGGTGCGGTCGATGAATCTGCATTTTCCCGTTTCGTTGACTGGCAAATTAGTGAAGGAACTAAAGGTCTCGTACCTGTAGGTACAACCGGTGAGTCCCCAACTGTTAGCCATCAAGAACACGAACGGGTAATTAAGATCTGTGTGGAAACCGCAAACAAACGTGTGCCGGTTATGGCCGGCGCAGGATCAAATTCCACCCAAGAAGCGATTGGCTTTGCCAAATTTGCGCAAAAAGTAGGCGCAGACGCGATTTTGACTGTGTCGCCTTACTACAACAAGCCAAACCAAGATGGCCTGTTTGCTCATTTCGCTGCAATCGCAAACTCAACGGATTTGCCGGTTTTTCTGTACAATATTCCTGGTCGTTCAATTGTTGATATCTCAGTCGAAACAATGGTGCGCTTGCGCAAGGAATGCCCAAACATCGTGGGTGTAAAAGACGCCACTGCCGATATGTCCCGTATGAGCTTACAGCGACATTATTTGGATGATGATTTTACGCACCTTTCCGGCGAAGATATTTCTGCGCTCGGCTATAATGCCCATGGCGGGCAGGGGTGCATTTCGGTTACGTCAAATGTTGCACCTAAATTGTGCAGTGAGATGCAAGAAGCAAGCCTTGCTGGTGATTATACGACGGCGTTGGCAGTTCAGGACAAACTGACGCCACTACACACAGCGTTGTTTAAAGATCCGAACCCTGTGCCGGTGAAATATGTCGCTTCGCGCCTAGGTCTTTGCCAACCAGATGTACGTCTTCCTTTGGCGCCAATATCTGACAGCACAAAAGCTGAAGTAGATGCCGCGCTTGAGCATGCAGGTCTAGTGTAGCCAAATGGCGCCCAAAAAGAAAAAAGACAAAGCAGTTTCGGGTCTGGTGGCGGAAAACCGCCGGGCCCGTTACGACTATGAAATACTTGATACATTAGAAGCCGGTTTGGTGCTGGAAGGCACTGAAGTGAAATCATTGCGCGTGGGCAAGGCGCAGATCACCGAAAGTTATGCAACACCTGAAAATGGTGAGATTTGGCTGATCAACGCCCATATTCCTGAATATCTGCAAGCTAATCGTTTCAACCACAATGAACGCCGTAAGCGCAAGCTGCTGGTTTCAAAGCGCGAAATGAACCGATTGATGGGTGCTGTTGAAAAACACGGCAACACCATTGTGCCCCTAAAACTTTATTTCAATGAGCGCGGCCGGGCAAAGCTATTGATTGGCTTGGCAAAAGGTAAGAAAAGTCACGATAAGCGCCAAACAGAGCGTGATCGCGATTGGGCGCGGCAAAAATCTCGATTGATGAAAGACCACGGGTAGAAATTACCCGTCGATAACATCTCTTGCCCGCGCAAAAATATCTTCAAACATCTCTTCGGTTAAGCGCCCTGTGTTCGTGTTGTATCGCGAACAGTGATAGCTATCGATCAGCAATGACCCGATGGGCAAATTATGTTCATTGCCATGGCCGAATGGATGATCTTTCTTCTTCACGCCAAATACCGTCAAAAACGAATTGTGGGCGATGCCGCCAAGCGCAACAACAACTTGCACTGAAGTGTTCTGTTCAATTGTTGTTTGAAGGAACGGCCTGCAATTGTTGATCTCTGCGCCGACAGGTTTGTTTTCCGGGGGAACGCATCGCACTGCATTGACGATGATCGCGTCTGTTAGCGCTAAACCATCGTCAGATGATTGGCCATATTCGCCTTCAGCGAAGCCATATCTAACAAGCGTTTGATACAGCAAATCGCCCGCCCAATCGCCGGTGAATGGTCGGCCGGTTCTGTTTGCACCGCGTAAACCCGGTGCAAGGCCGACAATCATCAAACGAGGTGAGGGCGCGCTCCAGTTCGGGACAGGCGCATTATGCCAGTCCGGAAATTTTTCGCGCGCACCTTCACGGAACTCAACAAGCCTAGGGCATAGTTGACAATCTATAGGCGGGTTTGTTTCAACCAATTGCCTAAAACCTAACTTTCAGTCGAGTTAGAGCTTTCACCTGGAGCCCGACCAACAGATTTGGCTAGATCCGCAATATCCATGAAATAATCTGCCTGACGACGTAGATCGTCAGAAATCATTGGAGAAGCGGTGGCCTTCGTTGAAACTACGGTCACTTTTTTGCCGCGTTTTTGTAACGCTGCAACAAGTGCAGTGAAGTCACCATCGCCAGAGAACAATACAAGATGATCAAAATGATCAGACAGTTCTAAGGCATCGATGGTAATTTCGATGTCCATATTGCCTTTAATCTTGCGACGGCCCTGAAAATCCACAAATTCCTTTGCAGGCTTAGTGACAACTGTGTAGCCGTTATAATCCAACCAATCGATAAGGGGGCGAATGGAGGAATATTCCTGGTCTTCCACAAGCGCGGTATAATAATACGCACGCAAAAGATATGCTTGGCTTTGGAATTCAGCCAGCATACGACGATAATCTAATTCTGCGCCCAGTGCTTTGGCGGTGGCATAAAGGTTGGCACCGTCCATGAACAGGACAATCTTTTCACTCGGATCAAACATTCAGCAAATTTGCCTTACTCTGCATCAACAAGCAATTATGACTTGTTATTTTTGATATTTTATTACGACATGACTTAGTATTATGCCGCTAACGCTGCAAATAATGGCATTTTTGCCACAAAAATCACATAACTTTGGTTCAACCGATTTAATAGATCAAAAAGCACGAATATGTCGATGGTTAATTATTCGAACAATGAAGAACAATTTAGGACCTTGTAAAAACTCTACTGCTGTTGTAAGCACGGCGGTCTACACTTATGTTTTGGAGAAGTCACTTTGGCACGCGTCACAGTTGAAGATTGTATCGAAAAAATCCCAAACCGTTTTGAGCTCGTATTGCTAGCGTCTCATCGCGCGCGTTTGATTTCATCCGGTTCGCAAATTACCGTTAGCCGCGACAATGACAAAAACCCAGTTGTTTCTCTTCGTGAGATTGGCGACGGCACAATTTCTGCTGGCGACCTCAAAGAAGACTTGATTCATTCACTACAAAAATATGTGGAAGTTGACGAGCCTGAGGCCGAAACTGCGCCACTCATTGAAAGTAGTGCTGACAGCGACGATGGTATGACATTTGATACAATGAGCGAAGAAGAGCTTCTTCGTGGTATTGAAGGCTTGGCACCACCTGAACGACGCGACGATTAGTCTTGCGTGGCAGGGCCACAAACCGTTAGATTTTAAGGCGTCGGTTTCGACGCCTTTTTTATGAACTCAGTTCAACCAATGTTTTTTCGGAGCAACGCTAAAAGCCATGATGCGTCAATATGAGCTTGTTGAGCTCGTACAAGCTTACAATCCTCAAGCTGATGAAGCCTTGCTAAACAGGGCTTACGTCTATGGCATGCGTAAGCACGGCTCGCAAACCCGGGCATCTGGAGATCCATATTTTGCACACCCTCTTGAGGTGGCTGCGATTCTCACCGAATTGCATTTGGACGATGCGACCATCGCAGTAGCGCTACTGCACGATACTATTGAAGACACCGACGCAACCCGCGCAGAAATTGACCAGCTATTTGGTCATGAAATCGGCGCGATCGTTGAAGGGCTGACGAAAATTGATCGGCTCAATCTGACGTCACGGGAAGAAGCTCAAGCCGAGAACCTACGAAAATTACTTTTGGCGATCTCTGAAGACGTCCGCGTTCTATTGGTAAAATTGGCCGACCGTTTGCACAATATGCGAACACTTGACTTCGTGCCAGAGCACAAGCGCAAGCGTATCGCCCAAGAAACAATGGAAATTTATGCGCCCTTGGCTGGTCGAATGGGGATGCAGGACCTGCGTTCGGAGCTCGAGGACCTGTCGTTTAAGACTCTTCATCCGGAACATTACGCTGCAATTTCGCAACGTTTGGCGGACTATGAGGTGGAGAACCGTCAGGTCGTCGACGAGATTCGCATGGAGCTTGCTGCCCGATTTGTTGAAGAGGGAATCCTTGCTGACGTTTCAACGCGGCTGAAAGCACCATTTTCGATTTTTAAGAAAATGGAACGCAAATCTATTGGGCTAGAACAGCTCTCGGACATCATTGGCTTTAGAGTTGTGCTTGATGATGTAGCTAAATGTTATCAGACGCTTGGCGTGGTTCACACAACGTGGTCTGTGGTGCCTGGGCGCTTTAAAGATTACATTTCGACCCCCAAGCAAAATGACTACCGTTCAATTCACACCACTATTGTTGGTCCACGTCGTCAGCGGGTCGAATTGCAGCTGCGCACGAGAGAAATGCACCGGATTGCAGAACTCGGCATTGCCGCCCATGCTCTTTATAAAGAGGGTATCTCGGGAGATATGGGCCGCTTAGAGCAGGAAAGCCGTGCTTATGGCTGGCTGCGCACAACCATCGCGCATCTTACCGAAGGCGAAAATCCGCAAGAATTTTTGGAACACACCAAGCTGGAATTGTTCCAGGACCAAGTATTTTGCTTCACGCCAAATGGTCGCCTGATCGCGCTGCCACGTGGGGCAACGTCTATCGATTTTGCTTATGCAGTTCACACAGATATTGGCGACACATGCGTTGGGTGCAAGGTCAATGGGACCGTTATGCCGCTCAATACCCAGTTGCGAAACGGCGACGAAGTTGAAATTATCCGCGATCCAGAACACGCGCCGCCGCCCAATTGGGAAAATATTGCGATAACCGGGAAAGCCCGCGCCGCTATTCGTCGTTCTTTGCGCAATGCGTCGCAAGAACGCGCCCATTCGCTGGGTCAGCAGATTTTCGAAGCGATCTTGGAACGCGAGACCATTGTTCTGAATGTGAGCGAAAACAAGCGGTTGCTTGCGGCGCTCAACCTGCCGTCACAACGGCATCTATATATCGCATTGGGCGAAGCCTCAATTTCTGGCGATGACCTCATTCGACAAATGGATGTCATTAGAGGGGCAGAAAAAGGCAAAAAGCGCAAACCATTGGACCTGCGCATTGGGGCCTCCGCGGATGGCTGGTTCTCACTGGCTCAAGGGCCGGGCTTTAAATTCCGGGTACCGGGCGGTCAAAATATGCCCGAAAGTGTGTCGCTGACATTTTCTAGCCTGGACTTTTCAACACCCGTTCGCAAGGCTGCTGAAGGCATCGTCCCCGGCGACCGCCTTGTCGGGATATTGCCTGCCGATGGTACACTGACGATTTACCCCATCGGCTCAGAAGCGTTGCCTGCCTACCACGATCAAGAAGTGTTATGGATTGATGTGTTGTGGGACATTGCAGAGGATGACACCTCATCGCACAGCGCTGTGTTGGCCGTTCAATCGGTCAACAAGCCGGGGATTTTAGCGCAAGTTACCTCAACGATCGCGGCTACTGGGGCCAATATCTCAAACCTGGTTTCTCGGTCCGCAACTGTCGATTTCAACGAGATGCTGTTCCAATTGGAATTAACAGACATCACCCAGCTAAACGATGTTGTCGCGACGCTCACGCGCATTGTTGGTGTGTCAAAAGTTATTCGTGCAAGTGCTGCGGAAGCAGAGATTATCGAAACAATGAGCTCTCAATATCAACGGTTAGAAACAGGAGAATAAGGGATGAACCAAGAAGAAGTTTTGGACGTCTTTCGGTCATGCGGCGCTATTTTGGAAGGTCATTTTATTCTTTCATCAGGACTTCGTTCTCCCACATTTTTGCAAAAACAACGTGTGTTCATGCATGCCGACAAAGCAGAGGTTCTTTGCAAGGCTTTAGCTGAAAAGATTGTTACACAGGGATTTGGTGATGTGTCTCAAATCGTTTCTCCGGCCATCGGTGGCATTATCCCTGGTTATGAAACTTCGAGGCACCTTAAGAAGCCTGCTATTTTTACCGAACGTGTAAACGGTAAATTTGAGCTTCGCCGGGGATTTGAAGTTCAACCGGGCGAAAAAGTAATAGTTGTCGAAGACATTGTTTCAACGGGCCTTTCAATTCGAGAATGCGTGCAGTGTCTGACCGACCTTGGCGCCGAAGTTGTGGCCGCCGCTTGTTTGGTCGACCGATCAGACGGTGAAGCAGATATTGGGGTGCCGTTGGTTGCCTTGACCGGCTTCAAAGTGCCAGCATACGCTCCAGATAACCTTCCACCGGAGTTGGCAGCACTACCGGCCGTAAAGCCGGGCAGTCGCGGCCTAAAATAAGGCAAATCGTATGATCATCGGCATGGGCAATGACATTAGTGAAATTGCACGGGTTGAGAAAACCCTAGCGCGCCACGGTGAACGTTTCACATTGCGTTGCTTTACCGAAATAGAGCGCAAGAAATCTGATCGCCGAAAGCAACGGGCGGCCAGCTATGCCAAACGTTTTGCCGCGAAAGAAGCCTGCGCCAAGGCGCTGGGCACTGGCATGTCGCACGGCGTGTTCTGGCGCGATATCGGAGTGGTCAATTTACCCTCGGGCAAACCAACACTGAAATTGACCAATGGCGCCCTAAAAGCACTACGAAGACTTGTGCCAGAGGGTCACAATCCCCACATCCATATCTCAATAACCGACGATAACGGCATGGCGCAGGCATTTGTTATCATCGAGGCTCTTGAAGTTTAACAAAAATCCGTTGATAAGACGCCATCAACCACGAGACAAGCAGGACTAAATGGCTGAGAAAACGAACAACAAGCTTGATGCTAAGGGCAAGCCAAAAGCACAAAATGAGATTTGGGAAACCATCATCATTCTTGTTCAGGCGCTCGCGATTGCTTTGGTTTTCCGCAGTTTCCTGTTTCAACCATTTTCTATTCCAACCGCGTCATTGCAGTCTAACGTGATGATCGGCGATTACATTTTGGCATCCAAATACACCTATGGGTATTCCAAATACTCGTTCCCGTTTGAAATTATTCCGTTCAATGGCCGCATATTTGGTCGTGCACCTGAGCGCGGCGAAATCGCCGTGTTCCGTCCTGTGCCGCAAACCGTTGATTACGTTAAGCGCGTGATTGGCCTGCCGGGCGACAAAATTCAGATGGTAAAAGGCGTGCTGCACATTAACGGCACTGCCGTGCAAAAAGAACGTGTTGGCACAATTATCGATGTGGATAGCCGAGGTGATGCCCTCGAGATGATCCAATATCGCGAAACGCTGCCAAATGGCACAAGTTATCTTGTCCAAGAGTTTTCCGATACGCGCCCATTTGACGAAACAAGTGTATATACGGTGCCAGACGGGCATTATTTCATGATGGGCGATAATCGAGACCGCTCGCTTGATAGTCGGTCACTGCAAACGGTTGGCTATGTGCCGTTGGAAAACTTCATCGGCAAAGCCGAAGTGCGGTTCTTCTCGATCAAAGACAACATCAACCCTTGGCAAGTCTGGCGTTGGCCGGGCAATGTTCGCCTAGAACGTATGTTCCAATCCGTTTACCAATGAACAGCCGAAACCGAACAATAGACGAGCTGGAAAAACGAACTGGGCATCAGTTCAAAGACAGATCGCTGCTCACGCGGTCTGTTACCCATTCCAGCGCTGTTGCACCCACACGACGCACCGAAAACTCCTACCAACGGCTGGAGTTTTTGGGTGATCGCGTGTTGGGCCTTGTTGTTGCAGATCGATTGTTGCGCGACAATGTGAGCGCGAATGAGGGCGGCTTATCTCGTGCGCTCAACTCTGTGGTTCGCAAGGAAAGTTGTGCCGACGTCGCACGCAAGCTAGATGTTGGGCCTGCCCTCATCATGGGGCAAAGCGAGGCAAAAAGCGGCGGCGCGCAAAAAGAAGCGATCCTTGGTGACGTTTGCGAGGCAATTATTGGCGCGCTATATGTTGATGGTGGATTAGAAGTTGCTCGAAAATTTATCGAGACGCATTTTGCCTCCTACATTAAGAGCGGAACTGACGGTCGCGGAGACGCGAAAACGAGCTTGCAGGAATGGGCGCAGTCAAAAAGCCTAAGCCTTCCGGCATACGTAGAGGTTTCGCGCGAGGGGCCGGACCACGCCCCCGAATTTACAATTGAAGTACGAATTGAAAAACATGTTTCCGCAACCGCGACAGGCAAGTCGAAAAAGTTCGCAGAACATGAAGCGGCAACAAATTTTCTAGTCCGCGAAGGCATTTGGAGCGAAAATGACGGATAACCAACCCCTTGATACAAGATGCGGATTTGTCGCATTGGTCGGGGCGCCCAACGCAGGCAAATCAACATTGCTAAACGCGTTGGTCGGCACGAAAGTGTCAATTGTAACGCACAAAGCACAAACTACACGGGCGCAAGTGCGCGGTGTTGTTACGCTTGAGAAAAACCAAATCATCTTTGTTGATACGCCGGGCATCTTCTTGCCCAAACGTCGCCTAGATCGGGCAATGGTTCAATCTGCATGGAATGGCGTTGGTGATGCAGACATGGTTGCCCTGATCATCGACGCAAAGCGTGGTATCGTTGATGAAGTTGAGCGCCTGCTTGATGGATTGAAAGATTACAATCAGCGTAAAGTACTTGTGCTCAACAAAATCGATCAGATCGACCACGAAAAATTGCTAGAACTGTCGCAGATTTTGAATGAAAAAGTCGATTTCGATCAAACCTTTATGGTTTCAGCCCTAAAAGGGCACGGCGTCAAAGACTTCGTCAATTATTGTGGCGAGCAAATGCCAGTCGACCATTGGCATTTCCCAGAAGATCATTTGACCGATCTAACGATGGCGCTAACCGCAGCAGAAGTGACGCGGGAAAAGCTATTTTTGCGTATCCACGAAGAGATACCTTATGGCGCAACGGTTGAAACCGAGAGTTTTAAGACGCAAAAAGACGGTTCAGTTCGCATCCAACAGATAATTTACGTGGCTAGAGATGGGCACAAAAAGATTATTTTGGGTAAGAATGGCCAAGCGATTAAGGCCATTGGGGCCGAAGCACGCAAAGAACTCATGGAAATGTTTGATCTCAAAATCCATTTGTTCCTATTTATTAAAGTGCGTGAAAAGTGGGGCGATGACCCGTCACGCTATCGCGAAATGGGACTTGAATTCCCTAAATAGGTTTTAAATGGAGTGGCGTGACGAAGGTCTAATACTTAGCACTAGAAAACATGGCGAAAACGCTGTGATTGTCGAGGCTATGACCATTGAACATGGCCGGCATTTGGGCTTGGTGCGGGGCGGCCGATCTCGCCGTTTTGCAGCCCTTTTACAGGCGGGAAACAGCGTCGAACTGTCATGGCGCGCACGTTTAGAAAATCATCTGGGTTCATATACGGTTGAAGCACTCTCATTGCGGGCCGCTGCCTTGATGCAAACACGTGAACGCCTCTCGCTTAGCCAACTCATTTGTGAACATTTGCGTGCGTTGCCCGAGCGAGATCCGCATCCGCGATTGTTGGCGGAAGCGACTGCAATGCACGACAATGAGGCGAGCGGATACGTCTTGGGTGCTGCGCTTGCAAAATTTGAAATGCGGCTGCTTGATGAGTTGGGTTTTGGCATCGACATCAAAAGTTGCGCCCTGACTGGAGAAGAAGTCGGACTGGCCTATATCTCGCCAAAAACCGGACGCGCGGTGACGCATGTTGCAGCACAACCCTATTTGCCCAAGCTCATGAAATTGCCATCTCTGTTCGGCGGAGTTTTAGAATTGAGTGAAAAAGCTGAGCTTGAAGCGGCTTTTGCGCTGACCGAGCACTTTTTAAACATGCATATTTGGTCCCCGCGCCAATTATCCCCACCTTCTATGCGTGAACGACTGATCAAAACCCTGTGCGACGAGCTATAATCGGTTGAGTGATTCGATTCACCAGATCCGTATCTAAATAGTAACGAGGCAATCTATGGGCGATCAGCGGCCCCCAGACGACAGTGGTGATCTACCAGTTCTAAAACTCAAATCAGCGCTTGAAGAGCGCTATTTAAACTATGCGCTGTCGACCATTACCCAACGTGCTCTGCCAGACGTTCGGGATGGGCTTAAACCTGTTCACAGGCGAATATTGCACGCCATGCGGTTGCTTAAGTTGGAGCCGGGGCAGGGATACAAAAAGTCTTCTCGTGTTGTTGGCGACGTAATTGGTAAATTCCACCCGCACGGTGACCAATCCGTTTATGACGCGCTCGTGCGTTTGGCGCAGGATTTTGCGGTTCGTTACCCGCTTGCCGATGGCCAAGGAAATTTTGGCAATATCGATGGCGATAGCGCGGCGGCGATGCGGTACACCGAAGCACGACTAACCGACGTCGCGGCACGCCTGCTCGAAGGCATCACCGAAGACGCGGTTGATTTCCGGGACACCTACGATGGCGAAGATAACGAGCCGGTCGTTTTGCCTGCCAACTTCCCCAATCTTTTGGCCAATGGGTCAAACGGCATTGCTGTGGGCATGGCGACGTCTATCCCGCCACACAATGTTGCTGAATTGTGCGATGCGGCGCTTCATCTGATTAAAACACCAAATGCCCGCACGGAGACTTTGGTCAATTACGTTAAAGGCCCGGATTTCCCGACTGGCGGTATATTGGTGGATGGCGAACAATCGATTATCAACGCCTATGAAACAGGTCGTGGGGCGTTTAGATGCCGTGCGCGATGGGAAACCGAAGATACAGGTCGTGGCGGCTATCAAATCGTCATCACTGAAATTCCCTACCAGGTTCCAAAAGCGCGGTTGGTCGAGAAGATTGCTGACCTGTTGATTGCGAAACGCTTGCCACTATTGCGCGACGTCCGGGATGAATCGGACGAAAATGTTCGTTTGGTGTTGGAGCCAAAATCGCGGGTTGTTGACCCCATCTTGTTGATGGAGTCCATGTTCAAGCTTACGGACCTTGAGAGCCGGATTTCGCTGAACCTAAACGTATTGACCAAAGGCGCGGTACCCAAAGTGCTTGGCCTTGGCGACACACTGCGCGAATGGCTTGAGCACCGCAAAGAAGTGCTGGTTAGGCGCTCAAATCACAGATTGCGTCACATTGAACATCGCCTGAATGTTCTTGGCGGCTATTTGATTGCCTATCTCAACTTGGATGAAGTCATCCGCATTATCCGTGAAGAGGACAATGCCAAGACGTCGCTAATGGGAGCATTCAACCTAAATGATGTGCAAGCTGAAGCCATTCTCAACATGCGTTTGCGGGCTTTGCGCAAACTCGAAGAAGTTGAAATTCGTACCGAATTTGATGAGCTGACTCTCGAAAAGGCGAAAATCGAGGAGCTTTTGGGCTCCGATATTCAACAATGGCAAGTGATTGCGACACAGATCAGGGAGCTTCGTAAAGCCTACGGCCAAGATACTGAAATCGGTCGTCGTCGCACAACTTTCGAAGACGCTCCAGAGGCTAATTTGGAAGATATCCAAACGGCTATGATCGAACGCGAGCCGGTGACGATCATCCTATCGGAAAAAGGTTGGATTAGAGCACTTAAAGGCCACACAACCGATATTGACGGGCTAACATTCAAGACCGACGATAGAATTAAGACATGGTCGCACGCTCAAACCACCGACAAATTATTGCTGGTGGCAACCAACGGCAAGGTGTTCACGCTATTGGCCGACAAATTGCCAGGAGGGCGAGGGCATGGTGAACCGGTTCGCATTTTGGTGGATCTGGAAGAAAGCGCCGACATTCTTGATCTTTGCGTCCATGTGCCCGGGACAAAACGCATGATAGCATCTGATATCGGCAACGGGTTTGTTGTTGAAGAAGAAGCAATGATCGCCAATACCCGCAAAGGCAAACAGGTGCTCAATGTCTCGGGCGAACAAGAAGCCAAGATTTTTGTAAAAGCGGAAGGTGATACGGTCGCTGTGATCGGTCAAAACCGCAAGCTCTTGGTGTTCCCAAGGGATCAATTGCCAGAAATGGGACGCGGAAAAGGCGTTCGTTTGCAGCGCTATAAAGATGGTGGCGTTTCCGATGTTAAGCTCTTTAACGCTGAAGAGGGACTTACATGGACGGATAGTTCTGGTCGCACCTACACCAAAAAGGGCGACGAACTCCTCGAATGGCGCGGCGAACGGGCCCAAGCGGGCCGACAACCGCCAACTGGCTTCCCGCGCAACAATAAGTTCAAGGGCTAGAGTCTGGATCCTAATTTGCAGCGTCAGCGCTGACTTGAAAGTCGATGACCAACGGATAATGATCAGAGCCGCCATTTGCGCCCCGGTGCCAATTGGCGGTTTTGACGTGTTTAGAGGTCAAAATATGATCCAACTGTAGCCATGGCGGCATGGGGATCGGGTAGGTTGGCGGGGCTGGCCAAGTCGGCAGCAGCCAAACAGCGCGATCAAGTTTGCTCTGGGCGACGAGGTTCTTAAACTCATACGAAAATGGAGTTGAGTTAAAATCCCCGCCAAATAGCGTGGGGCCGCTCTGTGCGATAATCACATCTTTTACGATTTGCATCTGTTCGCGCTGTCGGTCAGCGGGAATTGGCCAGTCAAAATGGGTAGTTATCACGTTAAACGGAATCTCATCCAAAACTTGAACTGCGATTGTTGACGTGCGTTGCTGCGCGCTGAGCCTGTCGATGCAATTGTGCCCCTCTAATTCTTTTAGCGGCAGTTTGGAGTAGATCCCGAGGAAAGATCGCTTCCCGCCTTGGCAATGCACGCTATGTGGATATTGTGCTGTTAAGCGGCTTTCCAACTCGCCGCGATGCCAACGCCAATATTCCTGCAAAAGCAAAATGTCCGGGTCCTCAGCCTTGATGCTGGCAAATAGTCCGTCGATGTCATTATTCTTCGCGTAAATATTAAACGTCATTAGGCGTTTAGAATTTTCGGCCTCATTCACCTGAGGCACCTGTCGCATCGCGCCGACAATTTCAGGGACAATCACAAGGCTTGATGCAATAAAGCCTGTCGCACTTAAACTCAGCATCAGACCACGAAATGGTTGGCGGTGGGCAAAAATCGCTGAAACCATAAACAAGATCAATGTGAGCGGAAAAATGATCGGTTGGAAATGGTTGAAGACATCCAACGGCCAAAACGCAAAAGCGAGAAAGCCAGCTATCGCTGCCAACGAAACAAAAAACGCACCGCTTGAAAACAAGAACAAAAAGACGGGCTTTAATCCCTTGATGATCACGGGCGAAACAGTCTCACTTTAGCCCAGTTGGGGCATGGTCTAATAATTGCCAGCGATCCCCGTTTCCGAGAACTTCCAACGGTTGAAATGAACTTTTATAAGCCATTTTAGGCGAATTTTTGACCCAATATCCCAAATATAGGAATGGCAATCCTAATCGACGCGAACGTTCGATTTGATCCAACACCATAAACCGACCAAGGCTGCGACGATGCGCATCTGGATCAAAGAAACTATAGACCATGGAAATGCCATCTGGCAGCATGTCCGTTAAGGCCACGCCGATTAACGGTCCGTCGTCTTCGTCCAAATCAGTGCGCTCACGGTATTCGACGACCATCGATTGAACGGGCGTGTCTTCCAACATGAATTCATAGTCGATGTGAGACATTTCAGACATGCCACCATTCTGATGGCGTGTTTTCAAATATCGTTTGAACAATGCATATTGTTCTTGCGTCGCGATCGGTTCCACAGACGTGCCTACGATGTCGGTGTTTTTGCGCCAAATTCGGCGCTGATTGGCGTTGCGGTCAAACTCATCGACCAACACGCGTGCGGATTGGCAAGCATTGCAGCCTTCACATGCCGGGCGATAAGCAATGTTTTGACTGCGCCTAAAGCCATGCAGGCTCAACATGTCATGCAAGTCACCAGCCCGTTTGCCCGAAAGATGCGTGAACAGCTTTCTTTCGAATTTTGCAGGCAAATAGGGGCAGGGCGTTTCCGCCGTCAAATAAAACTGCAGATCTGACGGGCTATGCTCAGTCATCGGGTGTCTGCTTGCTGGTTTCCCAGCCGTCCTCATTGCTTCCTCTAGGCGAGTTTAGACCCCATAGTACCATGGCGCAACTATGCTAAATGTTATCCAAACCAAAAGGATAAGCGGCACACCAGCGATGAAATAGTGCTTAAAGCGATAATGTCCCGGCCCCATCACCAATAAGTTGGTTTGGTAGCCAATCGGGGACGCAAAAGACGCGTTTGCGCCAAGAATTACTGCGACAACAAAGGGCAGTGGGTCAACGCCTAAACTCTGTGCCGTCGAAATCGCAATTGGGGTGAACAAAACTGCTGTCGCGTTGTTGCTCAACACGTTCGTTAAAATCGCGACGATGATGAAGATTATTGCCATCACCAGCGACGGCGTGACATTGCCCAAACTGCCAACGGCCCAATCCGCAAGCAATTGGGCCCCTCCGGTGGCCTCAAGCGCGCCGGACATCGCAATTGCGGAGCCGACAAGCAATATGATCCGGCGGTCAATCGCACGTGTCGCTTGGCGCACGTTCAAACAGCCTGTCGCCAACATGCCGAACGCACCTGCGATTGCCGCAAATACAATCGGCACAAATCCTGTCGCGATGGCGACGACCGTGCCCAGAAATACCATTTGTGCTCTAAACGCAAAGCGGTGCGGACGTAGTTCAGAAGCGCTCCACTCAATCACGACAATGTCTTGCAAGCCGCGCATTTTGTTGATGCGATCAGCAGGACCGGCGATCAGCAAGACGTCACCAGCTTCCAGACGGATGTCAGACAACGATTCTCGAGGCATCCGACTGCGCCTTTCAACACCCAAAATCAAACATCCATGCTGGGCAAGAAAACCACGTTGATCGATACCATTATTGATAAGGCGAGAGCCCGGCTGCACCAGCGCTTCGCACATCACGACGCCATGATCGGAGGTTCCTTCGTCTGAGCCGGGTTTAAGCGGGGTATCAAATGCCCGCCATTCCTTAAGCGCATCTGTCAGCTTTTCCCGCGTGGCGGCGAGAATGAGCACATCACCTGTCCGCAGGGTGATGTCGTCAAACGGCGGCAAATAGCGCTCATAACCGCGAATGACGGTCCGCACGGTCATGGTAGTGATTTTTGGGAACATGCCTGCGACAGTTTTCTCCCCAATTAGCGGGTGCCCGTCATAGAGGCGAATTTCTGAAATGAACTGCAGATTGCGCTGTTGAACCTCTTGCCCGTCTGCATTTACGGCACTTGGCAACAGTTTGGGCATAATAAACAAAACATATAGGCCCCCCACGAATGCCATTACTGCGCCAGGCACGGTGAAAGCAAAGAAATCGAGCCCCTGGACCCCTGCGCCAACGGCAATGCCGGCCGCCAAAAGGTTAGTCGAAGAGCCGATAAGGGTCGTCATGCCGCCAAGAATGGAGATGAAACTGAGCGGCATCATGATTTTGGGTGTTGGCAATTTCCGCCGCGCGGCAACAGCCGTCAGTAGAGGAATAAACATCACAACAACCGGTGTGTTGTTGATGAATGCGCTGGCGATGCAGGCGATGATAAGTACAATCGGGATCACCCGCTGCGGATGACGAGGCCAAATCCGTTCGAACGTCTTCGTTAAGCCGCCAAGCGCATCGGTTTGAAACAAAGCTTGGCCAATAACCAGTAAGGCAAGGATAGTCAGCAACGAGGGATTGGAAAATCCAGACAGCAACTCTTCTGTTTGCAATCCAGAATCGGGGGCCAACAAGCCGATGGCCATCAGCAGAACAATTGCGCCAAGAGCAACCAATTCTAAAGAAACAAGTTCTGTTGCAAATAGGACGATTGCGATAGCAATCACCGCAAAACTTGCCCACATGGCTAAAGAATCAGCGCTTAAAATTTGTGCAACCATGCTCGACACATTGCCGCCTAGCTCGCCGAGCTCCAAGCGCAATTTAGCCGAAAACCACCAAAATCAACAATTTTGATGTCATTTACCGCTAATCGTCCCAGCGCACATTGCTAGATGCGGTGCCCGTTTCATCATATTGGCGAGCTTCATCCTGCCAGAAACGTTCCATTGGGGAGCGACGAACCATCAATGTGCCAACCACAAGGTCATGCAACATCTGACGGCGTTTGGTGAATAAAGGGATGAAGAAAACCAGAGGCGACAGGGATTGCGCAATCCAGCCAGCGATGGGGTGCAACACAGCTAATCCGCCGTCCAACGTGCGCGAACGGGTAGGTGTAAGCACGATGTCCATAACTTGCATGCCGACCGTTGCTCTAGCTGGGGAACCAAGTGTGATCACATAATAGGCAAACAGAATACCCGGCACCAAAATGATGTAGCCGAGCCATGCTATGCCGAAGGTTAGGACACCCAAAATGCCCAAAACAACCGATGAAACGGCAATCGCCGTGACCAAAATGACACTGTCGATCATGAACGCCAAAACCCTGCGCTTCAATACGCCCTCGAAAAGTTCGGGGGAGGTGTCAGGTGTGGGCAGGTCGTCTCTCATATTCAGTCCGAATGTATCTGTTGGCATTGCTCGTCTCCATCTATAACGAATAGATGGTTCAAAATTCATCGCGAACAAGTACTAACATGTCAATTGTCGGCGCAAAGTCATATTGCTGACAGGTTTGCGACGTGTTCAAGCTGCTATATCTTCACTACCACTAGCGCTCCAATAGCTGAGAAACAGAATGACAATTCAAGATCGAAGAACGGCACTCGGGTGGACCCAAGAACAACTTGCAGAACATGCTGGTGTTAGCATCCGCACGGTCCAGCGGGTGGAAAATGGGTCAAAGGCTACGCTTGAAACACTTAAATGTCTCGCCGCCACATTCAATGTTTCGGTCGCCGAGTTGACAAAGGAGCAAGACATGCAACCAAACCCACTCTCCGGTGAAGATCCCAAAGCCCAAGATCCATTGGAACAGCAGGCGTTGGATTATGTCGCGAGCCTGAAAATTTTCCACATGAATTGGATTACTGCGGCTGTGGTTATTCCATGCCTGATTTTGCTCAATTTCTATATCTCACCCGATGTCTGGTGGGTCTTTGCAGTCGTTGCTGGTTGGTCCCTTGCGATTGCGTTGCATGCATTGTTTGTGTTCGACACGTTCAATATGCTTGGTGCCGAATGGGAACAAAAGCAATTCAAAAAGCGTCTCGAACAGCTCAAACGCTAACCGAAGCAGGCTTTAGCCACTGAGCAATTCTGCCATATCCTTGGCGAAGTAGGTCAATATGCCCGAACATCCTGCGCGTTTGAAGGCGATCAAGCTTTCCACCATCGCTGCCTGTCGATCAATTGCACCGGCTTGGGCTGCAAATTCAATCTGCGCATATTCACCAGAAACCTGGTACGCAAAAACTGGAACCTCAAAACGGGTTTTGATTTCCCGCACGATATCTAGGTACGGCATGCCCGGTTTCACCATGATCCAATCTGCGGCTTCCAAAATATCTTGTTCAACTTCCCGCATCGCCTCTTCGCGATTAAAAGGTTCCAGCTGATAAGTCTTCTTGTCACCTTTGAGGCGAGAGCCTGAGCCAACAGCCTCGCGAAACGGACCATAGAATGCCGAAGCATATTTGGCGGCATAGGACAGGAGCATAGTATTTTGGTGCCCTTCGCTGTCCAACGCTTCACGAATTGCGCCAATGCGTCCATCCATCATATCGGACGGCGCAATAATATCAGCGCCCGCGCGCACTTGATTGAGCGACTGTTTTATCAGCACTTCGACGCTTTCATCGTTTAGAATGCGCTCGCCATCAAGTAGGCCGTCATGACCGTGAGTGGTGTACGGGTCCAACGCCACGTCAGCAATTAATCCAATCTCAGGGACCGCAGACTTGATTGCCGATAAGGCACGGCACATTAGATTGTCCGGATTGTAGCTTTCTGCGCCATTTTCAGTTCGTGCGCCAGCTGGTGTATTAGGAAACAGAGCAAGGGCAGGGACGCCAAGCGCAGATGCTTCCTTGGCGGCTTGAACTGCCAAGTCGATTGTAAGGCGGTCAACACCCGGCATAGATTTGACGGCCTGACGTTCATTATCGCCATCTATAACAAAGAGTGGCCAGATCAAATCGCTGGGTTGCACGCTTGTTTCGCGCACCATATCGCGGCTCCAACCAAATTGACGGGAGCGGCGCAGGCGGCGTCCGGCTAGAAAATCCATATTTACCCGCTCAAAATTCTCTGTCATATGCCACGTTTTCCCGATTTGGATACTTAATTGGAATCTTAAATTGCTTGACGCATTTGGAACTTAACTTGAAACAATGGTCCAGCAAAATTTACGCATTATTGCTGCGGCACCTTGCCACGAGCGGGTTGGTTTGGGTATGCAGCTATAAAAAGGAAACTAAAGTAATGGCATTTTCAGCCCGACGGATTCGCATAGTTGCACGCATTGTTGGCGGCGTCAGTCTTGCGGTCGGTCTCATAAATGCCTTCAGCGCTATGGGCGTTTCTGCAAATTCCCCAAGCCCTGTGGAGCAATTTGGTCAAGCAGCATTTGCTGTCCTGTCTGTGGTCGCATTGCTAAGGCTTTTCGCCGCAGTAGGGCTCTGGGCATACGCCACATGGGGTGCCTTTTTGCTGTTGTTTTCTTCCATGATCGAGATGTTCGTTATGACGTCGGGCCTCGTGAATATTATGCTTTCGCCTGTTGGGTTTGGGCTAAGTATCCTACTGTTTGCGTCCTCCATCGGACTTCTCATTTGGCGTTCTATCAACAAGATACAGCACGTAAACCACTTGTGAAGGTTAGGAAATCCTGAACGGGATTAAGAATTGAGAAAGCTAAAAATGCCAATTTTTTCAGTAAGATATTCTTAAGCCTGTATCTTAAACTGATCTTATCGCCCATTCGCTAATTTGCCCTCATAGACACGAAAAATCGTGCGACCAAAACAGTGAGGCAATTATGACAATCAATACTATGAAAGTGCAGGCACATTTGCCTGATGATGGGCCAAAATTAAAGCCCAGTTACCTAGAAGCAGTATCTCGCGTTGAGCGCCTTCATCGTCGTTTGCTCGATCTTGTTAAAGATGAGTTCGACCGTATGGGTTGGGATGACATTAATCCTGTCCAGGCAATTATGATGTTTAACATTGGCGATAGTGAACTAACAGCAGGTGAACTGCGTTCGCGCGGCTACTATCTGGGATCAAATGTTTCCTACAATCTGAAAAAGCTGGTTGATACAGGATATATCTTTCAAGAGCGTTCAAAGGCTGACCGTCGATCGGTTCGCATTCGCCTGACGCCGAAGGGCGAAGAAGTGGCTGAAGTGATTGACGAACTTTATGACCGTCACCTGAAGTCAATTTCCCAAGTCGGTGGATTATCTGAAACAGAATTTGAAGGCCTGAACACGGCGCTTGCGCGTCTTGAGCGCTTCTGGGTCGATCAAATCCTATATAAACTTTAAGAACGCGACACGAAATCTGTTTGGTTAAGCACGCGGCTGCGCCAGTTTCTTTTGTGGAGACATGGCGCGGCCCATCGCCGCCATTCAACTTCGTCGTTTTGTTGTAATTGTTTTTTCAGATTATCAGTTTGGCAATTCAATAAAACTGCAAACGACATATTGACGCCTTAAACACTCAATAGTTCAAACGATGTTAATCATCGGTTGAGGCTTTGTGATTGTAGTGGTAAACACGCCGCTATCGAATTGTAAGCCGTAGTTGGGGCATGTTGGGCATGGAAATTTTGAAACAAAACGCTGTAAAATTGTTTGCAGGTGCAATTTTTGCACTATCAATTGGTGTGTCACCTATGAGTGCACAAGACAGTGTTAGTTCTGCACAAGAGGCTATCGATACAATCGAGCCCGTCCTTTCCTACGACACCGCATATAATCTGCAACTCGCAATCCAAAAATATGAAGCAATCGCCGCAACCGGCGGTTGGCAAGAAGTCTCCCGCGGCTCCTATGGATTGAAGCTTGGTAAAAGCCAAGGCCATGTCCGTGGCATCCGCCGGCGTTTAATGGCGTCTGGCGATTTGGACCCAAGTTTGCGCCTATCTGACGAGTTTGACGAGGCTGTTGATGCAGCTGTGCGTCTGTTTCAGGCCCGTCACGGTTTGCGTCTAACAGGTGTTATCGATCAGGAAACGCTCATTACGATGAATGTTCCGGTGGAAGAAAAAATCAAACAGCTTCGATTGAATCAAGCACGTGTGCAGGACTTGGTACCTGCGCTGGAAGATCAATATATTGTTGTGAACATCCCAGCAGCATCCATTGAAGCCGTGTCAAATGGAACCGTCGAACGTCGGCACACAGCGATTGTGGGCCGAATTGACCGCCCAACACCAATTTTGAAGTCCAAAGTTCACCAAATCAACTTCAATCCCTATTGGCATGTTCCAAAGAGCATTATTCGTCGCGACATCATTAAATATATGAATGATGACCCGCAATATTTGGCCAATTTCCAGATCAAAATTTATGACGGCAATGGTGAAGAGCTTGAGCCGAGCCTTATCGATTGGAAAACGGAAGAAGCGGTTCAATATTC
Source organism: Maritalea sp. YIW29 (assembly GCF_057219265.1). Taxonomy (NCBI): domain Bacteria; kingdom Pseudomonadati; phylum Pseudomonadota; class Alphaproteobacteria; order Hyphomicrobiales; family Devosiaceae; genus Maritalea; species Maritalea sp. YIW29. Next base: position 1,175,443 of record NZ_JBXVVF010000001.1, on the reverse strand, counting down.
ATTCCGTCAGGAACCCGGTGCCGAAAACTCCATGGGCCATGTGAAAATCAACTTTCACAACAAACATTCGGTATATCTGCATGACACGCCGCAAAAATCGCTTTTTGGCCAAAATCGTCGTTTCCATTCATCCGGTTGCGTTCGCGTAGAAGGCGTTGATCAACTCGTTTCTTGGTTGCTGCAAAGCAACGAGGAGTGGGACCAAAACGCGGTGGATGCCACATTTGCTTCCGGCGAGCGTCTAGACGTCTCCATCAAGAAGCCAGTGCCGATTATCACAACTTACATAACAGCTTGGGCAAATCGTGAAGGTGTAGTCTCATTCCGTGAAGACATCTATCAGTATGATGCGCAGGGCCGGGTTGCATTGGCAGACGATTAAGAGCTACAGATTCGATCATGAAAGAGCGTGACGTCACTCCAATTGGGACAGTTTATTTCGAGTTTGTTCAAATGGGTGGACAAGTGCGCGTCGCTGCCATTCACGAAAAAACGGGCACTGAAGTGATGGCAATTGCGCCAATTCAAGCAACACAACAGCATATGCGGCAGTTGGCGCTGGGCAAACTTAAGCGAAAGCTCGCTCAAGCGAATTCCTAACGCGAACCAATTGAACTTTAGGTGACTTGGTTTCCCCAATTCTCTATGATAAGCCGTCCTCACCGAAATAGGTCGTTATAATCGCGAGGATTTTCCATGACCAAAATTTTTCCAAATTTCTTTTCCGATTCGCTGGCAGATGTCGATCCAGATGTTGCGCGGGCAATTGATGCTGAACTTAAGCGTCAGCAAACTGAAATCGAACTAATTGCTTCTGAGAATATCGTCTCAAAAGCAGTTATTCAGGCGCAGGGCACGGTCCTGACCAACAAATATGCTGAAGGTTATCCCGGCAAACGCTATTATGGCGGCTGTCAGCATGTTGATGTGGTTGAAAACTTGGCCATTGAGCGTGCAAAACAACTGTTTGATTGCGAATACGCCAACGTACAGCCGAATTCTGGCTCCCAAGCCAACCAAGGCGTGTTCCAAGCGCTGATCCAGCCTGGAGACACCATTCTGGGCATGAGCCTTGATGCAGGCGGCCACTTGACCCACGGTGCGCGCCCAAACCAATCTGGTAAATGGTTTAACGCTGTCCATTACGGCGTGCGCAAGCAAGACGGTCTTTGCGACATGGACCAAGTGCGTGACTTGGCTAGGGAACATAAACCTAAGCTCATCATTGCCGGCTTTTCCGCTTATTCGCGGTTCCTAGATTTTGCTGCATTCCGTGAAATTGCAGACGAAGTAGGCGCCTATTTCATGGTGGATATGGCCCACGTTGCTGGCCTTGTGGCTGGCGGTAAATACCCAAGCCCGTTCCCACATGCACATGTTGCAACCACAACAACGCACAAAACGTTGCGTGGACCACGTGGCGGCATGATTTTGACGAACGATGAAGCCCTTGCCAAGAAGTTCAACTCAGCGATCTTCCCGGGCATCCAGGGTGGTCCGTTGATGCATGTTATCGCTGCAAAAGCAGTAGCTTTTGGCGAAGCTTTAACAGATGACTTTAAAGAGTATATCACCAAAGTTGTCGACAATGCGCAGAGCATGTCAGACGCGCTGGTTAAAGGCGGGCTGGATATTGCATCAGGCGGAACAGACAACCACTTGATGCTTGTTGATCTGCGTCCAAAGGGCGTTACCGGCAAGGCAACTGAGGCTGCGCTGGAACGTGCGCACATCACCTGCAACAAAAACGCTATTCCGTTTGATCCGGAAAAACCTTTTGTGACGTCAGGTATTCGCGTGGGCACGCCTGCTGCGACCTCACGTGGTTTCTGCACGGAAAGCTTTAAAACGGTTGGCGAGTTAATCGTTGAGGTTGTCGATGGGCTTTCCAAAAATGGCGAAGAGGGCAATGCAAGCGTTGAAGCTGGTGTACGTGAGCAAGTAAAACTGCTGACAGATTCGCACCCGATTTACGCAGATTAAGCCCCGGAGGCACCATGCGCTGCCCATATTGCGGAAATCATGACACGCAAGTTAAGGATTCTCGGCCTACCGAGGATTCCAACGCGATCCGTCGCCGTCGAGTTTGTTCGGCGTGCGGTGGGCGGTTCACCACGTTTGAACGGGTGCAATTGCGTGAATTGATTGTTAGCAAGAAATCTGGCCGCAAGGTGCCTTTTGATCGCGAAAAGCTCACACGATCAATCAAAACGGCGCTACGCAAACGCGAAGTCGACGCAGAAGCTGCAGACCGGATGATTTCTGGTGTAGTGCGTCGGCTTGAAAGTATTGGCGAAACTGAAATTACGTCCGAGCAAATTGGTCAACTCGTTATGGAAGGCCTCAAGGAGCTCGACGACGTCGCTTTTGTTCGGTTTGCCTCGGTCTACAAAAACTTCTCCAAGGCGGACGATTTCAAATCATTCCTGTCACAGCTTGATACAGGCAGCAGCGACGACGAGTGATCGCGTAACTATTCTATCTATTTGCCGGGTTCGAGAAGTTACCATCAAAACCAAGCTGATTGCTGTGCCCATTTCAGTTCGAAATGTGTTCTCTGCTGCGTCGCAATCAAGGTGTGGCGAGATAAACATTGAAATTGATCATCTAGCACGATATGCAGCCTGCTTGATTGCTATGCACAAAGCCCGCCAAGTCGCGGTTTAAGGACAACAATGTCAGATAAGCCGCATATTTTGCTTGTTGAGGCGCGTGACCACCCACATGTTTCAGATGAACTGGTCGCTGGGGCGACACAAGTCTTGGATGATGCAAGTGCGGAAGTCACCCGGGTGGGTGTGCCAAGCGTGCTTGAAATTCCAAGTGCGATCTCGATGGCGCTTATTGGTGCCGAAGTTGCCGACGCGGACATTTATGATGCCTATGTGCTGCTCGGCGCCATTGTACGTGATCCGACAGGCCAATACGATATCGTTGCCAGTGAAACTTCGCGGGCAATTATGAGCATGGTAACGTCTGAGGGGTTAGCCTTGGGCAATGGTATATTTGTCGCGGATAGTCTGGATCATGCGTCGACCTTTGCTAATCGGGTCGACATGAATAAAGGCGCTGAAGCCGCAAATGCGGCTCTTGCCATGATCGAAGTGAAAAAGAAGTTTGGATTGTAAGAGATGAGCGAAGACAAACAACAACGTTCGCCCGGACAGGCCAACCAGCGCGGTGCTGCGCGATTGGCAGCAGTGCAAGCGCTTTATCAAATGGATATTGGCCGAACCTCACTTGAGGCGACTTTGACGCAGTTTGATATGTTTTATTTGGGCAAGGAAGTTGAGGGGGAAGAATATCTTCCCGCAGATAAAGACTATTTCGGCCAAATTCTAAAGGGCGTCAAAGAACAACAGCTCAAGATTGATCCAATTATCGACAATTCACTGGTTGAAGGTTGGCCCGTCACTAGAATCGATAGTACACTTAGAGCGATCCTGCGTTCTGCAGCGTTTGAATTGCTTTTCAAAAAAGACGTTCCTGTACGTGTTGTCATCACCGAATATGTTGACGTTGCGCGTGCATTCTTCGAAAAAGACCAACCGGCCATGGTGAATGGTGTTTTGCACAATATTGCGCAGATCTTTCGACCAGACGAACTGAAATAGACGGAGCCTAAAAAGATGATCGAGCCCGAATTTGATAAACAAAAACATGCGGGCCGAAACATCGGGCTATTGGCTCTTACCCAGGCGGTTGGCGGCTCCAGTCAAGCGGTCATCATGGCAGTTGGCGCGCTTACCGCAGCAAATTTGGCGACGGACAAAAGTCTAGCCACACTCCCCACCACGGCCATGATTATTGGTCTGGCGCTTATGGCGGGACCGGCGACCAAGATTATTTATCGATTAGGGCGCAGAAACGGGTTCATGCTGGGTGCAGCCGTCAGCGCCATCGCGGGCGTTGCAGCCGCGTCTGCCGTGGCGTTTTCGTCCTTCATTCTGTTTGCACTGGCGCTCTCAATTGTCGGTATGGGCGCAGCTTTTACTCAACAATATCGCTTTGCAATTGCGGATAGTGTACCCGATGAGATGAAAGCGCGCGCTATCTCCTTGGTATTACTGGGCGGCGTTGCTGCCGGCTTTTTTGGGCCAAGACTTTCCTACATCGCTAAAGATTGGCTCGGTGGCGTCGAATTTGCAGGCTCGTTCTTGATTATTACGGTTTTATCCGTCGGCGCATTTGTTCTTTTGTCGCAGACAAAACTGGCACCAATCGTGAAACCGAAAGAAGGGGACGCAAAGGGCCGTTCCGCGATGGAATTGATAAAGGTGCCAGAGATCGCAATTCCTGTCGTTACCGGCATGGTTTCCTACGCACTGATGACATTTGTGATGGTTGCCGCGCCTTTGGCGATGGTTCACGTATGCGGACATTCTGCAGAAGAAGCGACCACGACAATTCAGTGGCATATTATCGCAATGTTCGCGCCAAGTTTGGTCACCGGCAACATAATTAATCGCATTGGCACCCACGCAACTGTTGGCATTGGCCTGATTTTGATTCTCATTTGCGCATTGATCAACTTGAACGGAATCACTGTTCTGCATTTTGACGCGGCTTTGATCATGCTTGGGGTAGGGTGGAACTTTGGCTTCATTGGCTCAACAACAATGTTGTCCCAAGCCTATCGTCCAGAAGAAGCATCCACCGCGCAGGGCCTGAATGAACCTCTTGTGTTTGGATCAATGGCCGTGGCCTCGATTAGCTCAGGCGTTTTACTAAATACACTGGGCTGGCAGTCAATTAACGTGATGGTATTGCCGGTGATCACAGCGGCTTTGGCACTGTTGGCTTGGGGCGATTATCGCCAACGCAAACTTCGCGCTCAATAAACAAAAAAAGGACGGGAAGATCTAAAACTGATCATCCCGCCCACATTTCAAATATGCGTTTAAAACTAGAAGCTTAGCGAGCCAAGCAGCTGTTGCAAGAACGAACGATCTTGGCCAAATCCAGGTGTTGTGCGTGATACGGTATCGACCACTTTTCCATCTTCCAGCTTATATACGGCTTTGTCGATGACGCGGTCTTTCTTATCGAAATAAACCGCCACAACAGTGCGGTCTTTGATATTCTTCATTCCGAAAGCGGTTTGTTCAACTTTGGTTTCCACATAATAATATGCTTCTTCCTCGCCAAATGTGTTCTTTGACTGAGGAGAGCCCATAACGAATTCAACCAATTGCTTGGAAACGCCAGGGCGAACCTGTGCTAAACTATCCTCTGGAATATCATAACCCTGGGTGCGTTGTTGGGTTAGACAGCCGGATAGCAATAGTGCTGCCGCCAAAACACTGACAACTGAAAAGAAGCGGATTGCAGTACGCATAACCATCATTTAATTGGCTTTCTCACAAAAACTCTATTAACAAGACAAATCGGCGCAACTAAAGACGCGCATTCCAAATCTGTTTAGCTGCCTAAGTCGTAACATGGCAAGTCACAGATAGAACTTAAAAATTCGACCTGCAGCGGAACCTACGACGAACCAATGATTTTCAATCCCTTTAGAAAAGACCCATATGCTGAAGCAGCGCTAGCTGCGTACAATATCATTGTGGCACAATCTCGGCACCCAGATTTCTATTTATCCTATGACATAGCTGACAGTGTGACCGGTCGATTCGATATGATCTGTTTACATATGTCGCTTGTTTTCCATCGGTTGCATAAAGGCGATGAGGAACAGCGCAAGTTTGCCCAATCTCTTTTTGACCTATTCTTCAAAGACATGGATCGCTCCTTGCGCGAAATGGGCGTTGGTGACATCACCGTGCCCAAGAAGGTCAAGAAAATGGGCGAGGTATTTTATGGCCTGTTGGGCGCTGTAAAGGGCGCGCTCGACGATAAGGACATAGACGGGTTGACCACTGCTTTAGACAGAAACCTATATAACGAAGAAAACCCAAAAAGTGCCGAAGAATTGGCAAAATACACAATCGGACAGGTTGGGTATTTGGCAGAGCAAACGGAATTTTTGCAAGGGTCGCTTAAGTTTTTGGCACCGAAGCAATCATTGGCCAGTTATCTGGCAAAGCAATAGATGACGAGCAATAAATGATGACCGACAAAAAAGACCAGCATCTTGAAGGCCTAACACTTCTTTTGGATATCGTGGCAAGGCTTGATGAAATATCTGTCGAAGGCCGAGCATACTCGTTTGATGCGGACGAAGAGACCCTCAATTGGCTTGCGCAAAATTCGCCAGCTTCTCAGGTTTCAAAGTTCGCTGGCCAAATTGAATTGCGACCTATTCGGGGTGGCTATGAGGCGAAAGGCAAACTAGTCGCATCATTGCAACAACCATGTGTGATAACCCTTGAACCGGTTGATGAGAATATCGACATTGAGATGAAACGCATCTTTTTGCGCGGCGAAGAGCCCGAACTGGATGTAACATCTAATGGCGAAGTCTTTATTGATCTGGAAGCAAGTGCGGATAATGAATGGTTTAACGAGGACACAATCGACTTAAGCGAATTCGTGTTTGAGCAGTTTTTGTTGGCGATCAATCCCTATCCCAAAAAGGACGGTGCGGCGCTGCCTGAGCTGGAAACTGACGAAGAACCATCAGAAAAATCGCCGTTTGCTGCCCTCGCGGCACTCAAGAAGTTAGATTAATCGGTCGACAAAGGTGCGAAAAAGCTTGTACGCGGCTTCTACATAGTTAAGCTGTCGAGCAGTTTTGCTAAAAACCAAAGCGAATATGGCAAAAAACATAACAATTTCAGTCGACGCCATGGGCGGCGACAATGGTCCCGAGATCGTCCTTTTAGGGGCGAAAATGTCTCTTCTTGAGCGACCAAACACCCGCTACATCTTTCACGGGCGTGAAGATGAATTGGCACCTTTGCTTCAAAAATACAGTGATTTGCAGGCGGTTTCCGAGATTCGGCATTGCGACAATGTCGTTTCGATGGACGAAAAACCCTCTCAGGCCTTGCGCAAAGGGCGCGGTAAGTCGTCAATGTGGAACGCATTGCAATCTGTTGCTGATGGTGAGGCTGATGCAGCGATTTCAGGCGGCAATACGGGTGCATTGATGGCGATGGCAACATTTTGCTTGCGCCCGATGGAAGGTATTTCACGCCCCGCGCTTGCTGCAGTTTGGCCCACATTGCGTACTGAGATTGTTGTTCTGGATGTTGGCGCAACAGTTGGTGGCGACGCAAAACAACTTATCGATTTTTCAATTCTGGGCGCAGCAATGGCGCGCGCCTTGTTCGATATGAAAGAGCCAACAGTTGGCTTGCTCAATGTCGGAACGGAAGAAGTCAAAGGCCTTGATGCAGTAAAAGAAGCTGCAAAGGAACTTGGGTCCCACACAGGTTGTGGCTATCAATATCACGGCTTTGTTGAAGGCGATGATATTGGCAAAGGCACTGTAGATGTGGTTGTGACTGAAGGGTTTACCGGAAATATTGCGCTAAAAACCGCCGAGGGCACCGCCAGACAAGTCGGTACTTATTTGCGCAATGCGTTGACCCAGAGTTGGATTTCCAAAATTGGCGCCTTAATCGCCTCTGGCGGATTGAGGACATTGCGCGACAAAATGGACCCCAGAAATGTCAATGGGGCTGTGTTTTTGGGCGTAAATGGCATTGTGATTAAAAGCCATGGCGGCACGGACGAGGTTGGCTTTAAGAGCGCCATCGGCGTTGCCTATGAAATGGCGAACAACCGGTTGATTGACAAAATCGGTGATGGTTTGAAACAATTTGAAGCGCCTGCTCCAGATGCCCAAATTGAGGGTAATGCTGGTATCGACAAGGGCGACAGCGATAATGAGGTAGCGTCAGCGTGAGTGGTGTAAAAACAGTTGTTCGTGGGGTAGGGCATCATTTGCCCAAGAACGTCGTCACAAACGCGGAATTGGCCAAAACGGTGGACACATCCGATGAATGGATCGTTCAACGCACTGGCATCAAACAACGATACATTGCTGGGGATGATGAGCAAACATCTGATCTGGCATTGCAAGCAGCGAAAAATGCTTTGGCGGCAGCCAATATGGATGCCAGCGAAATTGATTTGATCATTTTGGCGACGACGACGCCGGACCGTACATTTCCCGCGACCGCTGCGCTCGTGCAAGAAAGACTGGGCATCACCCAGGGTTCTGCGTTTGACATTCAGGCCGTTTGCTCTGGATTCGTTTATGCAGTTGCGACGGCTGATAGCTACCTAAAGAATGGTCTGGGTACCAAAGCCCTGGTGATCGGCGCTGAGACCTTCTCACGCCTTCTAGACTGGGAAGATCGCACAACGTGCGTGCTGTTCGGTGATGGAGCCGGTGCAATGGTTGTCGAAGCAGTGCCAAACGATAGCGAAAATAATCGCGGCGTATTGTCAAACTGCCTTCGCTCGAACGGTGAACATTGGCAAAAACTCTATGTCGATGGCGGCCCATCTCTAACAAAATCCGTCGGTTTTGTGCGTATGGAAGGCCGAGAAGTCTTTCGTCATGCGGTTGGCATGATTTCTGACGTTGTAGAGGGCGCGTTTGAAAAAGCAGACGTAGAGCCAAGCGAATTGGATTGGTTTGTGCCGCATCAGGCAAACAAGCGGATTATTGACGGTGCTGGCAAGAAACTGAAAATTCCAGCTGACAAAGTTATCGTTACGGTTGACCAACACGCGAACACGTCAGCGGCCTCAGTGCCTATGGCGTTAAGCATCGGCGTGCAAGATGGACGCATTAAACAGGGCGATTTGGTAATGCTGGAAGCGATGGGTGGTGGATTTACGTGGGGTGCATCACTCGTAAGATGGTAGGGCGTACTGGGCGTTTCTTCTAAGTCATTGACCAGATGAAATGTCGCATCTATGCTCGTAACATGTTGAAATACATTGCGGAGCGGATATGGCTGGAAAAACTTTAACACGCGCTGACCTTAGTGAGGCGGTGTATCAGCAAGTTGGTCTATCGCGGGCAGAGTCTTCGGACTTGGTCGAGCGCGTACTGGATTTGATGAGCGATTCACTGGTGGCAGGTAAAAGCGTTAAGCTCTCGTCATTCGGATCATTTTTGGTGAGATCCAAGAATGAGCGAATTGGCCGAAATCCCAAAACCGGCGAAGAGGTGCCGATTTTGCCAAGACGTGTTTTGGTGTTCAAACCAAGCAATGTTTTGAAATCCAAAATCAACGACAAAATGTTGAACGCAAAAAAGTAACAATAGCTGCGTTAAGAGTAGCAAAGGGTGGAACCGTTGGAAAAGTCGCCTGACGCTTTTCGTACTATTTCGGAAGCGGCACAAGAACTTGACCTGCCTCAACACGTGTTGAGGTTTTGGGAAACGCGATTTTCGCAGATCAAACCGCTAAAGCGTGGCGGCGGTCGGCGATATTATCGGCCCGACGATGTGCAATTGCTGCGCGGCATTCGTTTTCTTCTCTATGATGAAGGCTTTACGATTAAAGGCGTTCAAAAAATCCTTAAAGAAAACGGCGCGCGCCATGTGATCACGATTGGTGAGACAGGCGCGATAGAAGCTGTAACGCCGGTGGGAACAGGTGACGAAATCGTCGCTGCCCCCCAAATTTCAGCCCCCGAAGTCACAACTTCAGGCGCGACAATTGACACCTATTCACGCGCACGGCTCAACGAAGCGCTGCATGAACTTTTGGAATGCAAACGTATATTGGATAAAGCGACCGAAGAGCCGCTGAACTAGTCATACAACCTCGTTCAAAGGGTAGTCAGTGGCAAAGCTGACACTGTGCTTTCTCGCAAGTTCATGCAATATCTGGTGTAATGCCATTTGCTCACCATGACTAAGCGCCGGAGTGAGCAATCGAACTTGTTTGCCGGTCCGAAGGCAGACCGACAGATTGAACTTTATGGGTTCCAAGTTTAACGCAGTCCACGAACTTGCAACCTCAAGGCGACCGACCTCAGACCAATCAAATTGATGATTGTGCAGATACCCTCTAGCCAAGATGCCTGTTCGATCAATCATTAGCGGCGCGTTGTTGGTCAGAACCTTTGATCTCGCAAATGCGGCGACAGGAAATGCAACCATGAAGGCAACGGAGCCGATAATATAGTGGCTAAATCGTTGTTGATCCAAAAGTCCACACAGCAAAATGAGGCTGCAGAACAACAATATTGGCCATAAATAATGACGCGTCTTCAGCAGGTAGTTGCGCCACGGGGCAATGAATTGAAGTTTCTCAATGTCGAATAATACTTGATCATGGGAATTCATAATGTGCCAAAAATAAAAGCACATTACCCATAATTTTAGTTTGCAAGCAATTGATATTGTGATGGTCGGAGTGGCCAGATTTGAACTGACGACCCTCTGTCCCCCAGACAGATGCGCTACCAGGCTGCGCTACACCCCGAACTCAGGCTTTGTTATCTAAATTCGCTTCCATGCGCAAGCGGGGCCAACAGCGTTTTTCCTAAAACAAGAAAATTTGTCCAAATTTGTGACTTAACAGCTCACCAAAATTGGGTTAGCCATTCAACTCGCAGATTTTGGAGTGAATATGAGTTTGATTGAATACACCGGAATTTCAAGCACAAAGCTGCGCCATGCGTTGGCCCTCTGGCCAAATCTTTCGCCTGCCCAGTTCAAACTCATCAATCACACCGAAAACGCCACCTTCTTGATCACCAATGCCGCTGGGGAACGCAAAGTTTTGCGCGTCCATCGTCCGGGATACAATAGCAAAATTGCAATTCAGTCCGAACTCACATGGGCCAAGGCACTGCGGGACGACACACAGATCAAAACGCCAGTTGCGCTTTTTGGCTCGAACAATCAGTTGGTTCAGTCCGCCGAAGTGGGAACGGACGACCAAAAGCACTATTTAGTGCTGTTTGAATTTGAAGAGGGCACCGAACCAAGCGCAGAAGATGACCTTGAGGCGTCATTTGTTGAATTGGGCATTCTCGCTGCCAAATCCCATAATCATGTCCAGCAATGGAGCCAACCTGCTGGCTTTGAGCGCTTGAAATGGACAGCCCAGTCAATACTGGATGAAGACGGGCTATGGGGCGACTGGCGCATGGCACCGGGCATGAATGATGATCACTTTGCCGTTTTCTCAGAACTAGACGCAGTGCTACGCGAGCGCCTGAATGCTTTTGGTGACAAAAGCGACCGATATGGGTTGATCCACGCAGATATGCGCTTGGCGAACCTTTTGATTGATGGCAACCAGATCAAGCTGATCGACTTCGACGATTGTGGGTTTTGCTGGTATCTCTATGATTTTTCCGCAGCCATTTCATTTATTGAAGATAGCCCGGAGATTCCGAAATTAAAGCAAGCCTGGCTGAAGGGCTATCGTACACAACGTCAACTTTCAGCGACGGACGAAGCGGAAATTGACACCTTCATCATGCTGCGGCGCATGGCACTCACCGCTTGGATTGGTTCCCATTCGGAAACGCCATATGCCAAGAGCTTGGCCCATGATTTTGTGCCAAGAGGCGCAGTATTGGCACAAAAGTTTCTTCAAAAGTTTGGCTAGGGTCTGAACCCAATTAGCAGATTCTAGCTAGGGAAGCTGGCGTGATTGTTGGTTTTTGCTAAATACATCATAGCCTGCCGAAATGCCCCAAATCATACCCATGATCAAAAAGAAATGCCGCCAATGGTCGATATCGATGATGGCCGCTTCCAAAATCAACGGCACAAATGTTGCGAACGCTGGGATCATCAGCAATCGGTTGGGCGAGGGGATGGCAAGCGAGGCCACAGCGCGCCAAAGCGTCATCAGGATCAGCCAGACAATAGCCCCGCCGCCTAACCAGCCATAATCAAGGAAAATTTTGAGGTAGGTATTGTGCGGTTGCTCGGTCACCAGCAGGTTGCCAAACTGCCATGGCCCAATGCCCAGTGGATTGTTCAGCGCTAGGGCATATCCCCAAGCTTGCCGACCAAAACGGCCAGTTTCGCCACCATCATAGCTTTGGATGAGCGATGCGCGCTGTGTAAACAGTTCAGCCACACTCGGGATCATCAACAACCCCAAAATGGAAAGCGCCAGTAAAACCACGCCAAACATCGCTAATCCGATCATGCGAAGTTTTTCACGCGATGTCGCCTCCAGCACGAAATTCAGCGTAAAGACAATTGCCATCGTCAGCAGTAGATGCCCCCAAGCGCCCCGCGAAAATGACACGAACACGCCAACAATTATGATGCCAAGCAAGGTGGCATTGCCGATCATCCGAAGTGGATTGCTGAGCAAAATGCGTTGAACCAAATAGGCCGCGGGCAGGATCAAAAATGGCCCAAAAACATTGGGGTCCTTAAACAACGCCTTGGCCCGACCATATCGCAAAAACAGGTCTTTGCCCGGCATTAATCCCAAATAGGCCAAGGTGCCAACCAGCGCGGCAAAAACTGCTGCCACAATGTACGCTTTCACGATCAAACTGGTCCGTTCAAACGGCTTTGCTGCGATAAAGTTGGCGACAAAATATCCCGTCAGCAACAAGAACACAGTAACGATGGTGAAGATTAAGCCCTTTTCCAGCGTTGAATATTGCATTTGCAAAATGGCGACGAATGCAGGTGGAATGAACAATAATGTCGCAAACAGATAGTTGTTGGTGCGCCGACTTATCGGCATACCAGCAATCAACGCCAGTCCGAAAACGGCTGCGAACAAAACCTCATAGGGGGAGGGTTCAAAAAAGACAAATGCGCCGCCAACAATCCAAACGGGAACCAGCATAAGCATTAAGCGATGGGCAATTGCCGCACCGCTTACTTTAATGCCTTGATGATCAAAACCAGATTGAATTGCCATAAAAACCCGAACTAGTAGGCGCCTTCATTTTTGCTAATCAGTGAAATTGGCGTCATCAGCAAGATGTACAAATCAAGGAAAATCGACCAATTTTCAATGTAGTAGAGGTCGTGATTGACTCGATGCATGATCTTATCAACCGTGTCTGTTTCCCCGCGCCAGCCGTTGATCTGTGCCCAGCCGGTGATCCCAGGCTTAACCCTGTGGCGGGCGAAATAGCCGTCAACTGCATCGTGGTATAGCCGGTCTTCGGCTTTTGCCTGCAAAGCGTGTGGGCGTGGCCCGCAAATTGATAGCTCACCGCGCAGAACGTTTAAGAACTGAGGCAGCTCGTCAATGGATGTCTTGCGAATGAACTTGCCGACATTGGTGACACGAGGGTCATCTTTGGTCACCAATTTGGTTGCCTGTGCGTCAGACATTTCTGTGCGCATTGAGCGGAACTTGTATATTTCAATCAACTCGTTGTTAAAGCCATGGCGCTTTTGTTTAAAGAAGATTGGGCCCTTGCTATCCAACTTGATCGCGATAGCGGTCAACAACATGATGGGTGAAAAAACCACCAAAGCAACGGCTGCCACAACCATATCGAACAACCATTTGGCAACAATGTTCCAGTCTGAAATGGGCTTGTCCGCCATATCAAACACGGGCACATCGCCAAGGAATGAATAGGCACGAGACTTAAATTTCAGCTTGCTCATATGCGCGCTAAGGCGAATATCTACTGGTAGAACCCAAAGCTGCTTCAGCATTTGCAGCACCCGCGTTTCGGCCGAAACGGGTAGGGACACGATGACCAAATCAATGCGTGTCAAACGCGCAAATTCGAGCAGATCAGAAACTTTGCCCAACTTCGGGCAATCAGCAACAAGTTCAGGCGAACGTTTGTCGGCACGATCATCAAACAGGCCGAACAGTTCAATATCGTTATGCGCAGAGTTCTTGATCCCGTTGATCAACTCCTCTGCTTCCGGGCCACCACCCACCAGCACGGTGCGTCTCTTTAGCCGACCAGCTTTGGTCCAACTCAGAATGAGATTTCGCACTGCCATACGGTAGAAAACTAAAGTCGCAGCGCCTGTTGTGAGCCAGATTAAGATCCATGCTCTGGAAATAAAGTCACTGATTTTCAGCAAGAATACTGCCGCCACCAGCAAGACAATTGCAGATGCCCAAACTGCAAGTGCGCGACCGATTTGGGTCAGTGTTGTGCGGTATTTTTGAATAGAGTGATTTTTGACAAGGTTCTGTCCGAATAGTGCTATACCCGACGCAGCAATGCTGAGGGTGATATAGTGAAAAATATCACCATCGATCACATAGGCGAAATAAATGATCATCCCAATTGTTGTCAGCAGCAAAAATTCGATGGATTGAACAACGCCGACAATGATTTTGCTCGACATGGCGCGATCAACTGGTTGTGCGGCAATTTCCTTTGCCCGCTTGGATAGTGAACTCTCTGCGACGGCCTGCTGGCGCTCACTTAACATCTCTGCGACAACCTCTTTTGGGTCAATTCGGTACATCCGTGGTTCCTGATCGAATTTGAGTTATTCAAGAAGCACAATATATCAAAGGCGTGAAATTGCGGTGAAGCATCACGGTTAATCAATTGCTATTGAGTTAAATAGATATCCGCAATTTCACTGGCCATTTTGTCAATTGAGAAATTTGATCGGACATTTGCAAACAACGCATTGCGATGGTTCTGCATCTCTGCGTCAGGGCTCAGCGCGCCAACCATCTTGTTTCTTAGCGCCTCGACATCCGCTGGCGCGATAAGTTGGTGTTTTTCGGCACCAAAAATCTCGCCAATGCCACCCACGTCAGTTGCAATGACATATTTGCCTGCGGCTACAGCTTCCATAACGATATAGGGGAGGGACTCTTTTAGGGATGGCACAGTGACGGTGTCCGCCTCAGCAAAACCGTTCTTTGCCGGTTGCGCTCCAGCAAACTTCACACTGTCGGTCAACGCCAACTCACTTGCGAGTTGTTCAAATTGGTGGCGATGTGGTCCGTCTCCGATCAGCAGCAGTGTCGCTTGCCCACCCAGTTTGTTTTTTACGCCCTTCAGCGCTCTTAATAAATACTCGATCCCTTTCAGGTCGCGCATTTCACCGACAAAGGCGAAATCATACTTGCCTGACGAGGGCACGGGGCTAAACTCCCCATCCGCCAAACCGTTGTGAACAACGCTTCCAATCTCGCCAACATCGCCAATTTGCGCCGTGTAGGTCTTTTGGGCATATGCGCTTTCAAAGATAATGTGGTCACTTAGCGGAATAAGTCGTTTTTCCAAAAAATGAAAAACGCGGCCCGCGGGCGAAGTTCGAGAAAAATGTAAAGCCCCGCCATGTGGTGTATAAACCTTTTTGACGCCGGGCTTGTTCCATCCTGCAAGTCGGGCATGAAAGCCGCCTTTAGCACCATGCCCATGCACAATATCAAATTGACTTTGCTTAATAAGTTTACGAATTTTGATGGGGGCCAGCAGGTCTTGAGGACCGAAAAGCCTAGGAATGGCGATCGGGTGAATACCAAGTTTTAGGTGTGGTGAGATTCTTTCAAGCTTCTGTTCAGTCTCGCTATCAAATGAAAGCGCATCGACCACCATGCCGACGTGATGGCCTTGTTCAGCCAATTGGGCGGTGAGATCGCAAACATGCCGAAACAGTCCGCCAACTGGCGCTCGCAAAACTTGCAATACGCGCAATGACTTATCCATGGTTTCAGATTCCGATTGTGAAGGCGTTATAACCAACGCTCGTGAACAACAATAGTGTCACCCGGTTGAATAGCGGTTTCCATATCCGCCCGCATCTGGGTGGTGCCGGTTTTGGTCCGTCGATAGATCGTCACAGAATTTTTAGCCGCCGTGTCGCTAAATCCACCAGCCGTGCTGATCGCGGCGCGCACGCTCATACCAAATACAAATGGGAACTGCCCAGAGTTTGAAACTTCACCCTGAATGTAGAAGGGGCGATATTGAGCAACTTCTACTGCCACATTCGGGTCACGTAAATATCCCGCAGCAAGTCGACCGGTTATCAGCGTTGCTGTTTGGCTTACCGATTTTCCACGTGCATAAACGCGGCCCACAAGTGGCATGGAGATATAGCCCGCATCGTCGATACCATATTGGCTGGAAAGTTGAGTGTCATTGTAAACTGTTACCCGTAACACGTCGCCCGTATCCAACAGGTACGAAGCACCGTCATTTGAAAAAACGGTCGGGTCGTCGAATGTCGGAACGCGCGGAGTGGCTGCGCATCCCGAAAGAAACAAGACAACCAACAAAAACGCGGAACGCAACAATGGCATAACATTGACCTTTAAGAATCGAGTACTTCACTCCTTATGGGCACTTATGGTTAATTTTCAGGAAAAATGTGAGCGCGACGATCCCAAGTGATTGTTTCTCAAAACAAGCGTTCGTGCGTAAAATTAACTGAATTCTTACCATAGAGGGGCAAAAAGGACGCAGTGTATTTTTCACCGCGAAGGAATCGTTGCATGACCCAGAACGGGGCTAAGAGCTACGAAGACGTACAACTCAACATCCATCAACTGTTTGGTGCGATTTGGCGTGCATTGCCGCGGATTGTAATTATCACAGTGATTCTTTGCGGATTGACCTTTGTCGCTACATCGCTAATGACCAGGGAATATTCTGCTAGCGCTAGTGTGCTCTTGGAGCCAAGAAGCGACAGCTTCGCGCAAAGTTCGGCTACACGGGCCGGTCCAACAAGTCAGTCTGCGGTTGATAACGCAGCGATTGCGAGCCAAATCCAGCTTCTGAAATCGCGTGAGACATTGATCCGCGTTGTGGATGAACTCGATTTGAGGTCAAATCCTGCATTCATGGGCGGCGGAGCCGGGCCGTTGGATCTGGTATTTGCACTATTCTCTTCGGGGTCAAGTGACGCTAGTGTTTCAAGCTCTTCGCTAGACAGCAATATTATCAGCCAGATTTCCAAGAAATTGGTCGCAGCACAGGCGCGGGACAGTCGGGTAATTACAATTAAGTTTTCCTCAACTGACCCAAAGATAGCCGCAGACGTCGCCAACGCACTGGCCAAAGCATTGGTCAGCCGTCGTTCAGCGCTAGCGATTTCAGATACATCAGAAGCTACAAAGTGGTTGGACCAAGAAATTGCGAGCCTTAGCCGCGATGTTGTTGATGCTGAGAACAAAGTTGCAAATTTCCGTGTGGAGAACGACCTTTTCCGCTCAACACGCGACACAACCCTAATTGGTCAGCAATTGTCAGACCTATCTCGGCAAATCAGCACGGTTTCTGAGCGCAAAAACTCAGCGATTGCCCGGGCGCGTCTCATTCGCAACCTGTTGCAGACGGGGCAAAGCTTAGAATCGGTGCCTGATGTTCGTCAGTCGCCTGTGATTCAGCGCATGTCTGAGCAAAAGGCAAACTTCCAAGCCTCACGCGCGCAGTCCGCTGCGACATTGCTCAGCAGCCACCCCACATTGCGTGCGCTAGATGCGCAGATTGTTGATATTGATCGGCAAATTCAAATTGAAGGGCGCCGGATTGCCGAGTCGCTCGTCACTCAAGCCCAAATTGAGGGTGAGTTGGAAAGATCGCTTCGCGATGATTTGACACGATTAAAGCTTTCTGCCTCAGGCGCAGAACGCAGCGGCGTCACGCTTGCTGAACTCGAGCGCGAAGCAAGTGCAAAACGTAATTTGCTGAATACATTCCTCGCACGCCAGAGCGAAGCTACAGCCCGCACTAACACTGGTGCAATTTTCCCGGACGTTCGCATCATTTCTTCGGCTTCAACCCCCGGCAGAGCATCTTGGCCGAATGTGCCGCTGCTGTTGATATTGGTAGGCTCCATTTCAGTTGTATTGCAACTGGGCATGGTGATCATTTCAGAACTGGCCTCAGGTCGCGTGATTACGGTGCGACACGAACTGCAGGACGAACCCCAGCAAATGGCGGCGACCCCAGCTGAACCTTTTGTGGCGCAATCGCAACCGGTGCATCATGAAATTGAACCGCCCGTTGAGGCCGAGCAAGAGTTTGATCAACACGATGTTAGCGACCGTTCGGAAAATCATATAGATGATCATGATGACGTTCATGAAATGGTGAAAGATGAAGTTGCCGATGTCCAGCAACTGGCAACATCCGCAGAAACAGAAGCAGCAGCGAAACCTACAGCGCCTGTCAGAGCAAATGTAAGTAGCAATGCCGAGGTTTCAGCAATTGCAAATGGCTCAATGTCCGCCTTAGCAGCACAATTGATAGCCAATCGTGAAAGCACGATTCTTGTCACCAATGCTTCGCCAACGCGCACAGATAGTGTCGTGGCAGACGAACTGCTGGAATATCTTGCGCACAATGGTCGCAGCGTAATTGTTGTCAATGCCGGTGGCCCAGATCAACTGCACATGACGGGCCTAACCGACATGTGTGTTGGTGATGCTGACTTTGGCTCAATCATCCGCAAAGGCGCGACTGAAGAACAATATTATGTGCCATGGGGCACCAAGGACCGGCTTCATTTCTCAGGCGAACGGTTTACGTTGATGATGGATGCGCTTAGCGAGATTTACGATCATGTTATCGTCGAATGCGGTCGCTTAGGGCTAAGCGCGCCACTTGCACCATTTATAGATTCAAATCCTTCGCTTCTGTTAGTGACTCAAACCTCAAATCAGATGGAGCTTGAAGCATTGATGGGCGACGTTCGTGCACTGGGCATTCAAAACATCACGTGCATTGAACAATCCAAAGTTCAGTCTGATGTTGCTTAGCCTGAGGGCGGGAACAGTATGAGCAATTTGAAATATCGCTTGATCCATTTGGCAATGGAAGTTTTTGCCTTGCCGGGCGTTGCCGCCGCAATCCGCCGATTTTCAGCATCCAAGGGCGTCATATTCACCCTTCATCGCGTATTACCAACGCCGCCTGCTGAGTTTTCGCCAAATTCCATTCTGCAAATCACCCCTGATTTTCTTGAACGCGCAATTTTGCGGTGCCGTGATCTTGGTGTGGATATTGTCGATCTAGACGAAGCGTTGCGACGTATAAATTCGACTGAGAAAGAAAATCAGTTCGTCGTTTTCACCTTTGATGATGGCTACCGCGATAATCTAGAATATGCGCTGCCGATTTTGCGCCAGCACAATTGCCCGTTCACATTGTTCATTGCCCCCAATCTCACAAGTGCCAAAGCCGAAATCTGGTGGCAGGCGCTCGAAGACATAATCAGCGCCAACAATGAGATTGTGTTTGATGTGGGCGAGGGCGACCAGACCCTGCCGACCAATGACACCGCGCAAAAGAATGCGGCATTTGACCACCTATATTGGTTTATGCGCAACGAGACCGAGGAAGAGCGAATGGCTTTGCTGCAGCAGCTTGCGAAACGCTATCAGCTTAACCTAGCCGAGCATTGCCGCTCGCTCATTATGAATTGGGACGAGCTACAAACGTTTGCGGATGATCCATTGTGCACCATCGGAGCGCATACGATGAACCATCCAGAACTCAAGAAACTTCCTGAACATCAAATGCGTGACGAAATCACAATGTCGATTGAGAAGCTCGGGGAAAAGTTTGGTAAAATGCCAACGCATTTCTCATACCCGTTGGGTGGGCCCGCATCCGCAGGCAGGCGTGAGTTTGATGCAGTGAAGTCGATGGACAATTTAACCTGCGCTGTCACGACCCGCCCTGGCGGGCTTTATGCGGAAAATGCGAAATACCCGAACGCCTTGCCGCGGATATCGCTCAACGGGAAATATCAAAAACGCAGATTTTTAGATGTCTTCCTGACAGGCGCCATTTTCACCGCCCATAGCGGCATGAAAAAAGTCAATCTTGATTAGGTGGCAACTCATGGGGCCGTGCTGACATCCATTTAATGGTCCATGCTGCCGGGAAAAACCAAGCGGAACCCACTACGGCGAAATAAATTAGCAATATCGCCGTATGCGCGTCTACAAGCCAGTACTCATAAATGATCGAGGCGATGGTCGCGTAGGCGATGATTACAACCAAAATAATCGGGATGCCCAGTAGTTTGCGCTGTCGTAAAGTCAATGTAATCCCCATCTGTCCACTTTGGGTGGCATAAACTGCGTCATTATGATGCTTTGGCAATCGCATGACGATCCTTGCGGTTTCGGTTCTAACGATTTAACACGAAGTCTATCTCAAGCAAGGGCATAATGCGCATGTCGTCAATTGACCACACTTCAACCGCCACAAATCCTTATGCAAAATTGCGCCCGGTGCGCATTTGGCTCTATGTGATGGCGCTACTTGTGTTGATTATGGTGGTCATTGGTGGCGCGACGCGCTTAACAGATTCTGGATTGTCGATTACCCAATGGAAGCCGATCTCAGGCACTATCCCACCTCTAAACCTTCAGGATTGGACTGCCGAGTTCGAGGCCTACAAGCAAATCCCTGAATATCAGCAAATCAACAAAGGCATGTCGCTTGAAGAGTTCAAGGGCATTTTTTGGTGGGAGTGGGGACACCGGTTCCTCGGTCGCTTTATCGGGGTGGCATTTCTATTGCCATTTTTGGTGTTTCTCTTTCAAAAACGCTTGAACTGGAAATTAGCACCAGCTCTCGCCACGTTGTTTTTCTTGGGCGGCTTTCAAGGGTTTTTGGGCTGGTGGATGGTCTCCTCTGGCCTAACCGAGCGCGTTGACGTCTCCCAATATCGCCTTGCTGCGCATTTGGGTGCTGCTTGCATTTTGCTTCTGGCCTTGATTTGGGTTGCGCGTCGATTAAGAGAGCCTACCGTCATTTGGGTGCAAAAAGGGTGGCCGCTGCTCGTTTCTCTGCTTGGCTTGCTTGTGTATGTGCAAATCATCGCGGGTGCCTTCGTCGCGGGGTTGGATGCTGGCTTTTCCCACAACACGTGGCCGCTTATGGACGGGAAATTCATCCCGGATGGGATGGATATGCTCACGCCATCGTGGCTCAATCTGTTTGAAAACATCATCACCGTTCAATTCTCGCACCGTATGTTGGCCTATTTCATATTTGCTGTCGTTGTCGGTTTAACTTGGCATGCATGGGCGAAAACCCAGTTTGATGGCGTGCACGGTTGGATGATTTCGATCGCTGCGCTGACCATTTTACAGGTGGTTTTGGGTATATTGACCCTAATTTATGTGGTTCCAATCCACTTAGCACTTGCCCATCAAGCGACTGCATTTATCTTGCTTGCAACAATTGTGGCCTATCTCGCTGATATGTCACATCAAAATTAACGGTATTCAGATACCGCAATCATAAGCCATTGAAAAACAACGATTAAAACTTTGTGCTTGACGAGGGGCGTAATCTTGTCTAAATCGCACGACGAACGGGGTGAACTTTGGCAAATGCTCAAGGTTTGCATCCTACCAATTCAAGGATTTTGAAATGAAGACGTACTCGGCAAAACCGAGCGAGATCGAGAAAAAGTGGATCTTGATCGACGCTGAAGAGGTGGTTGTTGGCCGCCTTGCAGCTGTTATCGCAACACGTTTGCGTGGCAAGCACAAAGCAACATTCACACCGCATATGGATTGTGGCGATAATGTTATCGTTATCAATGCTGACAAAGTGAAATATACCGGCAAGAAGATGGACGACAAAATCTTCTACTGGCACACAAATCACCCTGGCGGTATTAAAGAGCGTTCAATGCGCGATCTTTTGGAAGGTCGTTTCCCTGAGCGTGTGTTGGAAAAAGCTATCGAGCGTATGATGCCTGGTGGTCCATTGACACGTGCGCAGTTGAAAAACTTGCGCGTTTATGGCGGTGCAGAGCATCCACACGAAGCCCAAAATCCAGAAGTTCTGGACGTGGCATCTATCAACCCTAAAAACAAGCGGGTGAAGTAACATGGCTGAACAAGAGACCATCAACTCGCTCGAAGAATTGGGCGAAGCTACTGTTGTAGCAACTGAAAATGACGCGCCAGTTTACGAGCAAAAGCTTGACGCACAAGGTCGTGCATATGCAACTGGTAAGCGTAAAGACGCTGTTGCACGCGTTTGGATTAAGCCAGGTTCAGGCAAAATCACAATCAACGGCCGCGACATGCCTGTTTATTTTGCACGCCCTGTGTTGCAAATGGTTGTCCAGCAGCCAGTTATTGCTGCAGAACGTAAAGATCAGTACGACGTTGTCGCCACTGTTTCTGGCGGCGGTCTATCAGGCCAAGCTGGTGCGGTTCGTCACGGGATTTCTAAAGCGCTTACTCATTTCGAGCCTGCGCTTCGTCCTGTGTTGAAAAAAGGCGGCTTCCTAACACGCGACAGTCGTGTTGTTGAACGTAAGAAATTCGGTCGGGCAAAAGCACGTCGTTCTTTCCAGTTCTCAAAGCGCTAATTTTCAAAACACTTTTCAAGTTTATGAAGGGTCGGCATTTGCCGACCCTTTTTCGTTTCATATGTTAAATATCGACAACCTGTTCTTGCGAGACCTGCTTTGAACAGATAGCCTAAAACTCTTCAAACGTTTAGGTTTTCAGCTTGACCCGATCCCAACCCTTAAAGGCCGCCTATTGGATGGCCGGTGCCATGGCATCATTCTCGCTCATGGCTATTGCGGGCAGGGAACTTGGCGGACGGCTCGATACATTTGAAATCATGATGTATCGCTCATTTTTGGGCATCGTCATTGTGCTGACAGTGGCAAAGTTCGCAGGCACATTGGGTGACATCGGATTTTCCAAGTTTCGCCTTCACTTGATACGAAATTCTTGTCATTTCGTCGGGCAAAATCTGTGGTTTTATGCCGTTACGATTGTGCCTCTATCTCAACTATTTGCCTTTGAATTTTCCTCCCCGCTCTGGGTCGTGCTTTTGGCACCAATTTTCTTAGGTGAGCGCCTTACGCCGGCTAAGATATTCGCCGCCGTTCTTGGGTTCACCGGAATATTGATTGTGGCCCGCCCAGACAACATCATTGTTGACCCAGCGATCATTGCTGCCGCGACATGCGCAATCTTTTTTGCGGGCACGACAATGGCGACCAAAAAACTTACAGGCACCCAATCGACGACAGCCATCTTGTTTTGGCTGGTGGTCATGCATTCGGTTCTGGGCATTGCAACCGCCGGAATTGATGGGCAAATTGCCATTCCGCAGGGCACTGAAATACTGCTTGTTGCCCTTATTGGTGTATGCGGCTTACTAGCCCACTTTTGCATAACAAACGCGCTGAGCTTAGCACCTGCTACGGTTGTAACGCCGTTAGAGTTTGTCCGGCTGCCTCTTATCGCCTTCATTGGATTTGTGCTCTACCAAGAAGCGTTTGAATGGCCCGTAATACTCGGCGCTATTCTTGTGTTGGTGGCAAACTTCGTCAATATTGCCGGTGAAAATGCCAAGAACAAAAAACAGCTAGTTTAGCCTAGTGATGTAGGCAAATTTCTAAGTGCAAGCAATTAGGGTCAAAATGCGCCAACAACCGACGATTATTTTTGATCTTGATGGCACTCTCGCGGACACGCTCAGCGACCTTGTTGGCGCCCTAAATCGAACACTCAAAACTCACCATTTGATGCCAGTTAGTGCCGAGCAAGTCGGCTATATGACGGGCAGAGGTGGGCTTAAGGCAATGATCATGTTTGCCGTCGAACAGGCAGATATGACCCCAGATCAAGTGCTGATCGATGAATTGTTTGTCGCTTGCCTCAATGATTATCAGCAAAATATTTGTGTTGAGACTGTTTTGTATCCTGGTGCACGCACCAGCCTCACCCAACTGGCTGACAACGGATGGCTGCTTGGCGTATGTACGAACAAACCAGTTGAACTTGCCAAGAAATTGCTACTTGAGCTGAAAATTGACCAGCTGTTTTGCGCTGTTACTGGAGCTGATAGTTTTGAATTCAAAAAACCAGACCCCAGACATTTGATCCGTACAGTAGAATTGGCCGGCGGCGATTGTTCACGCGCAATTATGGTGGGCGACACGCAAAACGACATACTCACCGCACAACGTGCAAAGATCCCAGTCATTGCTGTCGATTTCGGATATGCTGAGCACCCCTTAAAGACTTACAGTCCGGATGGTGTGATTTCCAATTTTGAACATCTATTTGAAGTAGCTGACACACTGATCCGATAAGTGACCCTAAGCACAGCCCTTAATGCCATAGAAAATGATGCTTGACTCTATTTCGATAATTATCTAATTAGATGTATATCGAAATAGGTGATTTGAATGAATTTAGTTTTTGAAGCTCTGTCACATCCGGTTCGGCGCAAAGTCGTGAAGGTCCTTAAGAAGGGCCCTAAGTCGGCGGGCGATTTAGCAGATCTTTTTGATCTGACGAAGCCGACCATGTCGACACATTTTGCAAAGCTGAAGAAAGCGGACCTTGTGAGTACGACAAGGCAGGGCAACACCATTCTTTATCACCTCAACGCGTCCATTTTAGAAGCAGCATTGTCTGACTTACTGGACCTAACAGGGGAATGAAAATCATGAACATTAAAACTCAAACCTTCAATATCATATTGTTCTTGTTGACTATATTGATTGCTGCAGTCGGTCTTTGGCTGGTCCCTTGGGGCAGTGAGATTGCAGTACATTGGTCGCTTTCTGGCGAACCTGACAACTTCATGCCAACCTATCTGGCATTTGCGATTCCACCGCTTTTATGTGTCTTTTTGTTTGGGCTGCAATTGTTTTTGGCCAAGAAACTGGGCGCAGACGAAATCGATGCGGCTGGCAAGTCATATCGCGTTGGAATGATTATTGGCTTTGTCGCAGCCGTGTTCGTTCAAGCCATCATATTGGCCGTGGCCTTAAATTACAGTATTGATCCGGTGCGTGCTGCCGTGATTTTCATTGGGTTGATCCTCGTTCTTGTCGGCAATAATTTGCCCAAGTCCCGCCGCAACCGGATCGCGGGACTAAGAATTAGATCAACAATTGACTCTGAAGAGAACTGGGTTCGCACCCACCATTTTGCCGGCAAAATCTATATGGTCACGGGTGTCATCGCCATAAGTGTTGGTGTGCTTGGCGTGCCAACGCCTCTCAACCTAGTCATCGCGATACTCTGCGCAATTATTCCAGAATTGGCCGCAATCATATACAGCCGGTCGATCCGTCACGACGCAGCATAGTCAGCAATGTCGGCTGAATTCTAGTTCTATTGAGCGACGTTGCCGCGACCCATTGCGGCAGATTGGTAGTTGGCGATGACGTCACCAATAATGTCGCAAGCCCGCTCACGACCGTCTTCGGCGGCAAGCTTTGCGGCCATGTTCTCTGCACTGCTTTTATACGACTTGTTTGTCGACAATTGACGCAAAGCGTATGCCAAATCATCTGAAGTCAGTTTGCGCAAGGCAACTGGCTTTGGTCCACAACCCAACGTGTGCACCCGCCGGCCCCAGAATGGTTGATCCATCGTTTGGGGCACAACAAATGTCGGCTTTCCTGCATGTAGGCCCGCCGAGGTTGTGCCCGCACCACCATGGTGCACAACACCGCCAACATGCTTGAATAGCTTATCATGCGGCGCACGGCGGATGGCATAAATGCTGTCTGGCAAATCATCAGGGTTGATGCCACCCCAACCACGCCCAACAACCACACGACCACCCCATTTGGCGACAGCGTCCTTCAAGATCTGTGTATTGCGTTCAGCACCAAATGGCATTGAACCGAAACCGACATAAATCGGTTCTGATCCATTGGCCAAAAATTCTTTGAAACTGTCGCTTGGTTCCCAATCTGATTGGTCTTGGAGTTGCCAATAGCCGGTTACATGGGCAGTTTTGGGCCAGTCCTCCGGCCGTTGGCTGACTTGAGGCGAATAGGCATAAAGGGCGGGTAAATCGTGCCCATTATTATCCTTGAAAAATCCACCCTTTTTGCGCGGCTCCATGCCCATCAGCGATTTGCGCAATTTATTGCGGGGCCAATCATAAAACATCTGCTGCCAATTCATCGGCGCATGAGAAATATAATTGAAGGCCGGTCCCAAATCTGGGCCATCATAAGCAACAATGGGAAACTCACTCGTCGCTGTAAGCGGCTGAAGTGCTGACATCATTACCGGAATGTCCAACGCTTCGCCAATATCAATGCAGAACGTCGTGTTCATATTTGCCATCAGCAAATCGGCGCCCTGAGCCATTTCCCAAGAGCGACGGGCTGCAATTTCGACGATTTTTTGGCCTTGGCGCATCAGTTTTGGCGCACTCGTAAGCAGTGTTTTTGTCACCACTTCGTCCAAATTGGATTGTTTTACGAAGGCTTGAATATTTCGACCAAGCGAGAAAAATTCGAGGCCTGAGGCCTCAATCATCTCTTTAAAGTCATTGGGCGCACCCAATACAACCGAATATCCCCGATCCCGAAGAGCAATTGCCAGCGCCACATATGGCTGGACATCACCTTGCGTGCCGATCGTGGCGATCGCAATGCGTTTTGCCATCAAAACCTCACTTCCCATAACTCAACAGCGCTATTTGAAACGCTGCGCCCAAACATCGAACTATTTACAACACCATGTACCGCGGCTAGAACAGCGCAATTGGACACTTTTGTTTCGCATAATCAATCAAAGAGGGCAAGTATCATGAGCCAGAAGCTCAACGCCGCACTGCTAGGTGCCTCCGGATATACCGGGGCCGATTTGATGCGATTGGGTGTCCTTCACCCCCACGTTCAGTTCACAGCCCTTACTGCAAATACCCATGCGGGGAAAGCAGTAGAGGATGTGTTTCCGCACCTAGGTGGGGTGGAGCTGCCGCAATTACAACGTGCAGACGAACTAAATTGGGCAGATTATGACGTGATCTTTTGTGGGCTACCACATGCGACCAGCCAGAAAATCGTGAGTGAAATCATCGGCCAAACTGATCGTCCAAAGATTGTGGATATGTCTGCGGACTTCCGGCTAACAGATCCTGCACAATACAAAACTTGGTATGGCAATGATCATATCGATCCAAAACTGCAAGATGATGCCGCCTATGGGCTGACCGAACACAATCGAGGTGCGATTCGGCAGAAACGGATCATCGCGTGTCCGGGTTGTTACCCAACAGCAGTATTGTTGGCACTTCTGCCGTTGGCAAAAGCTGAGTTGATCAACGTTGATGCGATCATCGTGGACGCCAAATCTGGCGTCACAGGCGCGGGCAGGGGCCTGAAGCAGAATACACTTGCCGCTGAAGCTGGCGAAAGCCTTTCACCCTATGCCGTGGGTGCACATCGTCACACGGCGGAGCTGGAACAAGAAATCGGTGCTGTCGCGGGTAAAACCATCAAGGTCAATTTCACACCACACCTCATTCCAATGAGTCGGGGTGAGCTGATCACGGCGCACTTGGAGCTAGCGAGCGGTAAAACAGCCGCTGATCTGCGCAATGCGCTTGAAGCTGCCTATGCCGACGAGCCATTTGTGCGGGTTCTAGCCGAGGGCAAAATGCCTTCAACAGGCATGGTTCGCGGGTCAAACTCTTGTGTCATAAATGTGTTTGAAGACCGCATC
The DNA here is from genome assembly GCF_057219265.1 of Maritalea sp. YIW29. Taxonomy (NCBI): domain Bacteria; kingdom Pseudomonadati; phylum Pseudomonadota; class Alphaproteobacteria; order Hyphomicrobiales; family Devosiaceae; genus Maritalea; species Maritalea sp. YIW29. The sequence goes on along the minus strand of NZ_JBXVVF010000001.1, from coordinate 1,148,150 downwards.
GCTGGCCGCGCAATCGTCATTGCGGCGCTTGATAATCTAGTCAAAGGCAGTGCAGGGCAGGCAATGCAAAACTTCAATGTTGCGTTCGGTTTTGAAGAAACAACAGGTCTAAGCCAACAACCAATGTTTCCGTAAGTTCAAATACTTATCGGTCATATCCGACTCATTCTGGCAACAACTTGAATCAATCTATGAACAGCGCTAACCTTCTTTTAGGTTCAGCGCTGCCCGCCGCGTGCACCCATTTTGGGCTTGGTGAAAGCGCCGTTTATATTCTGCAATTCGTCAATCATTGCGACGATATGTTGGCAATGCACGCACTGACAAATTCATCGTCGCCAATGGGACGAATATGTATACTGAAAAACAAACTAAGGGCTACGCAAAAGCCCTGCGCAACGCGCTCTCATCGCGAAATTCAGATTTCTCTCATTCAGATTGTTTGGAAATTGTCGCTGAAACGATCGGCGAGAAAAGCTGGAACCATCTGAGTGCGAAATTGGAACAACCTGTTGTTACACCAACTTTAAAGCAGGATCTTCCTGATGGCTGGTCGCTTGGAGGAAAGTACACCAATGAGTATTCGGTTGTGGTTGAAAAAGTAAGCGGAACTGATCCGGTTATAAAAATCCAAGGTGAACCAACAAGTTCTCAAGCGTTCGCCACTGCGATGCAGAGAATTTCTGCAGATCCATATTTGGGTAGCAACGTTCGCCTGACCGCGGAGGTCAAGACGCAGGAAGTCGATTACGCAAGTCTTTGGATTCGTGTCGACGGACATGGCCGAGATTTGTTGTCTTTCGACAACATGATCGATGTTTGGCCGTTTCGTGCATTGAGAGGTTCAAACGACTGGCAGACTTTGGAAATTGTGCTGGATGTGCCTGACAAAGCGCACGCGGTAAATTTCGGTTGCATGCTAATTGGAAAGGGATGTGCCCAAGTGAGAAACTTCGATTTCAAACAGGTAAGCGCAGATGTTCCGCTTTCGAGTGACAGAGGAAAACAACAAGATTTTCCAACCAATCTAGGCCTCAACTAGGATATAGACCCTAATTAGCCAAACAAGTTCAACTGTGGAAGCTCGGCGTCATTGGCGGCGGGCTTCTCTGCTTTTTTCTTGGGCTTCGGTTTCGTCGCAGGTTTTTCAACAATCTCTGCTGGCGCCGCTGCGACTTCCTGCGGCTCGGGTGAAATAACAGCGAGCAACTCTGCACTCAATGTTTCAATCAATTGCGCATAAGCAGTTTGACCCTGCAAGCGCAATTGTTCGCCCTTCTTGCTCAGCATAAAATGCTTTGCCCGCGCATCGCGTTTGCAAGGCTTGACCCGTACCAGTTTGCGCTTTTCCAACTTATCCATCATTGCACTGGCCGATGCTTTGTTGACGCCCATTGCCGTCACCAAATCATGCAAATGTTGACCATGAAAATCGTCAGCAGCGCTCAGATCTTCTTGTTCTTTTATGGCGCTAAGATATTCAAACTCGCTATAGCTAAGCCCCAATTCGGCGCCATGTTTCGTCCAATGGCGATGGGATAAGCGGTGAATTGCTTCCAAGCGATCTGCATTATTCATATGTAACTCAAAGTTGGTACGGTTTCCGTACTAGTGGCGAATTGCGGTGCTTCGTCAATCACTTGCACATAGTTTCTGTTCGAAAACCCTAACTTATCAACGGCAAACGATTTGGATGCCCATTCAGTGCTTTGCCACCGGCTCAAATTCTAGTCAGCAAACATTGTTTTTGCGAGTTGCCCAGAATTCCAAGTGATTGACCAAGTGACCAATGGGTTACACAAGCCCGATTTTTCAATGTTTGGTTCCAGATTATCCTTTTAAAAACCATAATTCTTCACAATAGATGTTATAGCCCAACGGTTAAGTGCCTTATGGGTACAGATAAACACCAACTAGAGGTCGAAAGAGAGAAAATGACCGAAGAATTTCACCGCATCCGCAGACTACCCCCTTACGTGTTTGAACATATCAATCCGATCAAGGCGGCGGCGCGAGCGGCGGGAACGGACATTATCGATCTTGGCATGGGCAACCCAGACCTGCCGACCCCGAAGCACATTGTTGAAAAACTGCAAGAAACGGTCGCCGATCCACGCACGCACCGTTACTCGTCGTCTCAAGGCATTCCTGGCCTGCGCAAGGCCCAAGCGTCCTATTATGGGCGTCGGTTTGGCGTGAAACTGGATCCAGACACACAGGTTGTCGCAACGCTCGGGTCAAAAGAGGGCTTTGCCAATATGGCGTCCGCGATCACGGCGCCGGGTGATGTGGTGCTGGTGCCAAACCCAACCTATCCAATTCACTCATTTGGCTTCATCATGTCCGGTGGCGTTGTGCGCTCCATGCCAGCGGAGCCGAACGAACATTTCTTTGAAGCATTGGATCGTTCGGTGCGGCATTCAATTCCAAAGCCGATCGCTTTGATTTTGAATTATCCGTCTAACCCAACAGCATATGTTGCGGATTTGGATTTCTATAAGCGCGTGGTGGACTATTGCCGCAAGCATGAGATCTTTATTCTGTCGGACCTCGCTTATTCCGAAATCTATTTTGACGACACGCCACCGCCTTCAATTCTTGAAGTGCTCGGCGCTATGGATATCGCCGTTGAATTCACATCCATGTCCAAAACATTCTCGATGCCGGGCTGGCGTATGGGCTTTGCAGTAGGCAACGAACGTCTGATCAAAGCGCTCAAACGCGTAAAATCCTACTTGGACTATGGCGCATTTACGCCGATTCAAGTTGCAGCCGCTGCTGCCCTCAACGGACCAGACGATTGTGTATCGGAAGTGCGTGACATCTATCAACATCGACGCGATGTATTGGTCGAAAGCTTTGGACGGGCAGGGTGGGACGTAACGCCGCCGCCAGCGACTATGTTCGCTTGGACACCAATTCCAGATCAATTTGCCCATATGGGTTCGCTTGAATTTGCCAAAATGTTGATCAAGGAAGCGGACGTTGCCGTTGCGCCCGGGCTTGGCTTTGGGGAATATGGCGATAATTACGTGCGCATCGCCCTCGTTGAAAACGAACAACGCATTCGCCAAGCCGCCCGCAACATCAAAAAGTTCATGTCAGAACATGGCGGTCGCGGCGACAATGTCGTGAAAATGAGCAAGTAAGCTCACATTTTTATCACAAATTTCCTAGGGCTCATCCATAGGTGGGCGCCTTTTTTGTTTCAATCCTACACAATTTAGCGCGCGACTGTTGACGAATAGGACTTTTCCTATTCTATAGGTTTCTCAACAACAAGAGCGTGAAGTTCATGACCGAATTAAACCAGTTTCGTGACCGCGTAGAACGGTTTATGGAGCGACATGACTGGACCGCGACCCGCTTTGGCCGGGATTTAGCATCCGACCCACAATTTGTATTTAACCTTCGTGAAGGGCGCGAGCCACGCGCTGAAACAAGAAACAAGATTATTGATATGATCAAATCCATTGAAAAACAATCGACGAATTCTGGTGCGCCAATCCGTATTGGCGTTGCAGGTGTTGGAACTGTTGGTGCTGCTCTTGTTTCAATTTTGCAAAATCAACAAGATGATGTGCAAAAGCGTTTTGGCCGCGAAATCGAAGTAACCGCCGTTTGCGCTCGATCCCGTTCACGCGACCGTGGCGTCGATATGAGCAAAGTCGAGTGGTTTGATGATCCGGTCGCGTTGGCAAAATCCGATTCCATCGATCTATATGTCGAACTGATGGGCGGCGAAGACGGCCCGGCGCTGGCCAGTATTCGTGCCGCACTTGAAGCAGGCATTCCGGTTGTGACGGCAAATAAGGCGCTGATCGCAAAGCACGGCGTTGAAATTGCTCGGCTGGCGGAAAAACACAACACGTCTTTCAATTTTGAAGCAGCAGTTGCTGGCGGCATTCCAGTCATCAAAACCTTGCGTGAAGGTTTGGGACTTGCTCGCGTGCAGCGCGTTTATGGCATCATGAATGGCACCTGCAATTACATCCTCACGCGCATGTCGAACGAAGAAATTTCGTTTGCGGCTTGCCTGAAGGATGCGCAAGAACTGGGTTATGCGGAAGCAGATCCTACATTCGACGTTGAAGGCTTTGACACTGCTCACAAACTGGCAATTCTCACAAGCCTTTGTTTTGGCGTTGAAATTGCTGCTGATGAAATGTTTGTTGAAGGCATTACCCGGATTGATCAAGCCGATATCAAGGTAGCGGATGACCTCGGTTTTAACATCAAGCTGCTGGGTGTGGCACAACGCACTTCGGACGGCATTGAGCAGCGTGTTCACCCAACATTGATTCCAAAGACATCAACAATTGCCGGCATTGATGGCGTGCTAAACGCTGTCGCGCTCGAAACCAATCATGTGCAGGAACTGCTGATGGCAGGTCCCGGTGCAGGTGGCGAAGCAACAGCGGCATCTGTGTTGGCTGACATTTTTGACAGTGCACGCGGCACGCATGTGCCGCCGCTTGGCATGCCGGTCGATGAATTGGCTCCCTATCACAAAGCGCGTATGCGTGCCCATGAAGGCGGGTACTTTATACGACTAAATGCTAGGGACATTCCTGGCGCACTTGCTGCTATAGCGTCGCGCATGGGTGAAAGTGATATTTCGCTGGAAAGCGTCATCCAACGGCCGGATCTCGTTGTTAGCAATCCTGAGGCAGGGGATGTGGCGACAAGAACTGTGGTGTTGATCACGCAAGAGACCATGGAGCAATCTGTGCGTCAAACCCTTGACCAAGTGGCACAAGACGGATTTATCGTCGGCAAACCACAGGTTATTCGAATTGAACGGTTCTAGGCCAGCTCGGCCTAAAGCCACCAAATATTGGTTTTGAGCGAACAATTACGAGGCGTCGAAAATGGCAACCACTGCAAAATCTGCAAAGGGCGAAACAGCAATTGTTGATCGCAATTTAACACTTGAGATTGTACGGGTCACAGAAAATGCAGCCATTGCGGCGGCTGAATGGCGCGGCAAAGGCGATGAAAAATCCGCTGACCGCGCGGCCGTTGAAGCTATGCGCGACGAACTTCGCAAAGTGACCATCGATGGTCGCGTTGTCATTGGTGAAGGCGAGCGCGACGAAGCGCCAATGTTATTCATTGGTGAAGAAGTTGGCATCGGCGAAGGCGCAAAAGTCGATATCGCCGTTGACCCACTTGAGGGCACTACGTTGTGCGCCAAAAACCAACATGATTCATTGGCCGTGCTGGCCATGGCCGAACGGGGCGGGCTTTTGCACGCGCCGGACGTTTACATGGACAAAATTGCGGTTGGTCCGGGCTATGAGCCTGGCATTGTGCAAATTGACCGCTCAATTACTGAAAACGTAAATGCGTTGGCCAAAGCACGTGGCGTAAGTGCCGCGGAAATCACGGTCTGCGTGCTGGATCGCCCAAGACATGGCAAAATCATCGATGAATTGCGCGAAATGGGTGCGTCAATCAAACTGATCAACGACGGCGACATTGCTGGCGTCATTCACACCACCGACCGCGAAGAAACTGGTATCGACCTTTATGTCGGCACCGGCGGCGCACCAGAAGGCGTGCTCGCAGCCGCAGCCTTGCGTTGCGTTGGTGGCCAGATGCAGGGTCGCTTGGTGCTTGATACTGCTGAAAAGCGCGAACGCGCAGCACGTTTGGGTATTGAAGACCCTGACCGCATCTACAACGTAACCGATCTCGCTTCAGGCGATGTACTATTCGCCGCAACCGGCGTCACTGATGGGTCTATGTTGGATGGCGTGAAAATTCGGCCAAACCATTTCGAAACATCAACAATCGTGATGCGTTCTTGGTCAAAAACGGTGCGTTGGATCAACGCTCGCCATTTGCGCGATAACTAGGCCAGTTTTGAAATTAGAATTTTAGAAAAGGCAGCCAAGTTGGCTGCCTTTTCTTTGTGCGCTTCTTACGATTTTGGGTTAAACCGAATACGAAAGATTTCCGTGCCCTTCGGCGCGTTGCTCATAAGCTGATCAATATCAGCACTCCAAGGGCGCAGCGATAGCGAAAAGCCCGCAAACTTTTGCTCCGGGCTGTCTGCACGAAGTTGCAACTCAAATATTGGCGCGCTGGGCAACACGGCTTCATTGGAGATAATGACCGCATAGTCGCTTTCCGTGTTTAGCGCGATCACTTCGTCCATAGAGTCAAACAGATGCCCGTCGGTGAACGCTTGCAACGCAGCGTCGCGGTTGGGCTTAAGTTTGATAAATCGTGGATCATCGAGAAAATTCTGACGGGCCTGCACTGTTGGCCAAGTTGCAAAAGCGCCGGTGGTTGGCTGAATGCCTTCCAAATTTGTGGCCACAACACTGAATGATGCAGCTTGTCCAGAATCGTGTTCCATCATCGCCGGGCGAACCTCTGGGAAGTATTCTCCATACATCCAAGCCTGCTTGTCTTCCACAACGTGACCAACGGCCCACTCTAGGTGACGGTCTGCGTTCAATACCATTTCTGTAGTCATTTTATCTCTCCATTTTTGTGATGGAGCCGTTATAGGTGGTTCAAAAATGGTTGGAAATTGCGAAATTTGCAGGTATACGGTGCAAAAATGGACCATCAAATTCAAGGCACCAACATTTTTTAGGAGCGCGAAAATGTCAGAACTGGATTGGGACGATATACGCGTTTTTCTAGCGCTCTTTCGCGGGCGGTCCGTTCGCCAAGCAGCTTCAGAGCTGGAAATGAGCCATTCTACGGTGTCGCGCCATCTTACCGAGCTGGAAACGAGCTTGGGCGCTGTGCTCTTTACGCGCTCGCGAGATGGCTTATTGGCAACCAGCATGGCAACGCAGATTTTGGATAAAGCGGAAAGGGTCGAAAAAGAAGTTATCGGCCTTAAGCGCACAGCACTGAGCTTAGATTCTGCGATGTCGGGAAAAGTGCGCATCACGTGCCCACCATTGCTTTCCCAAATCATGATCATGCCGTTGCTTGTAGAATTCGCCAGTATTTATCTAGGTATTCAGATTTCGGTGACCTCTAGCAATTCAATTGACGACCTTATGCGGGGCGAAGTTGATGTGGCTCTTCGCTCGCAATATGAACCCAATGAAAACCTAGTCGGCAGGCGATTGCCTGATTTCACAGACTTTGCCTATGCCTCACCAAAATATATCGAAGCACATTGGTTTGATGGTGATCGCACAAATGCAACGTGGCTTGGGTGGGGCGGTCCGGACCAAGAAACAGGCTGGGTAAAGAGCACGCCGTTTCCTGACGCCAAAGTTTGGCATGATATTCCGGATATTATGGACAAAGCCCAAGCTGCCGCGGCTGGTTTGGGTATGGCGGTATTGCCTTGTTATTATGCAGACAAATTGCCGGGATTGGCCAGAATTCCGAATACAGGCCCAATCTCAACCCGACCCCTTTGGGTGTTAACGCACCCTGATTTGCGCAGCTCAACTAGGATTAAAGCGCTCACAAGATTTTTGGTCACTTCAATTGCCAAGCAAGAAGCTCAGATAACAGGCATACCTTCCGGCTAACCCATTTCATGGGCCGCGGACATGGTGTTGAGAAATTTTTTCTCGACGAAAAGCCTATATATCGTTAGCACTTGACCTATGTTGCAGCGAAATAAGAATTTTCTTGGGGTCGAAAAGTCTGTCTCTGGTCGCCAGTGGCTGGATCGGTTGGACGAAAAGTCTGTTCGTCTTGCGACCGCAATGTCCCAACAATTCGAAGTTAGTGAAATCGTGGCCCGCATTTTAGCCGGGCGTGGTGTCGTACTGGAAGAGACTGAACAGTTTCTTACCCCAACATTGCGCGATTTGATGCCAGATCCCAACCTTTTGACAGGCATGGAGCCGCTTGTCGATCGATTGGTTCAAGCTGTTCAAAACAATGAGCAAATCGCTCTGTTTGGCGATTATGATGTTGATGGGGCCACATCAGTGGCATTGGCAACACGCTATTTTAGCGGCGTTGGCCTCGATCCCCTAATTTACATTCCGGATCGGATTTTCGAAGGCTATGGACCCAACAATGGGGCGATTGATCAGCTTATTGATGACGGTGCGAACCTCATCATCACGCTGGACTGTGGCACCACAAGCCATGGGCCGATTGATCATGCCAAAGAGCGGGGCGCCGACATATTGGTCATCGATCACCATATGGTTGATGGCGAGTTGCCAAATGCGGATGCATTGGTGAATCCAAATCGACCAGACGATGTTTCTGGGTTGGGCCATCTATGCGCCGCAGGCGTTACATTTATGGTGTTGGTGGCCCTAAACCGCAAACTGCGCGAAGCTGGTGTCTCCCCACTGCCTGATTTGATGGGTATGACGGATTTGGTGGCGCTCGGCACAGTATGTGATGTCGTGCCGCTTAAGGGCCTCAACAGGGCCTTCGTGCAGCGTGGCATCGACGCCATGCGCAAAGGTTCAAACATTGGCATTGGCGCGCTGGCGATGGCGGCACGCGTCTCTGGGCCGCTCAATCCCTATCACCTTGGCTATGTCATCGGCCCGCGCATCAATGCAGGTGGGCGCATTGGCGACGCCAGCATAGGCGCTAAACTGCTATCCACCAGCGACGAACATGACGCCATGCATATGGCAGCGCAGCTTGATCAGTTGAATGCCGAGCGGCAAAAAATTGAAAAACAGGCCGTCGATGAAGCGGTGGCTGTTGCAGATGCAGAAATCGGCGACGGTGAGGGGCCGCCGGTTCTCGTGATGGCCTCCCCAGACTGGCATCAGGGCGTCGTTGGTCTTGTCGCCGCTCGCCTAAAAGAACGTTTCAATCGGCCAGCATTTGCCATTTCCCAACGGCCAGACGGCAGCGGCACCGGGTCGGGCCGCTCCATTCCTGGTGTTGATCTAGGCGCCGCTGTACTTGAAGCAGTGGCAGAAGGCATCATCACCAAAGGCGGTGGCCATGCCATGGCGGCAGGTATCTCCATAGGATCAGGCGAAATTGGCACATTTCGATCATTCCTAAGCGAGAAATTGATCAATTCAGTTGACGAGGCGCAACAGGATAGCGGCATCAAGATCGATGCGGCATTAACCGCACGCGGCGCGACCATCGATTTTATGCATGCCATTGAAAAAGCGGGACCATTTGGCGCAGGGAACGCAGGTCCAGTCTTCGCACTACCCGCACACCGAGTCACTTTTTCCGACATTGTTGGCGTCGGCGGCCATGTGAAAGTCAGCCTTATTTCCCAAGATCGTGCACGTCTCAATGGGATTGCTTTTCGCGCTGCAGATACGGCACTCGGTCAGTTTTTGCTGGAAGCAAGAAATTCTGATCCGATCCATGTGGTTGGCACGTTATCTATAAACCATTGGCAAGGCCGCGAAGAGGTTCAGCTTAGAATTATTGATGCTGCACCAGCTGGTTAGTCATTCTCAAAGCAGGAACCAAAATTAACGCTAAATCTATGGCCTACAAAATGGGGTTGCGTCAAAAAAATGCCTCGTTAAACTTATATTTGTAAATTTGGGAGGCCTGTGCGCACGACATTTGAAACGAATCTTGTATTTTGTTGCGAGAAATCAGTGATTTAATGTCGTTTACTTGCCAGGTTTATAAAATGAGTGACTTTGTTTTAGACCGTGCGAAAAATACCCCAACTTTGTCTGCCAGACTGATGTCGGCAATTGTTGGGTTTATCGGCAAACGTTCTGTTGGCCGGATCAAAATTGGGCATTTAAAGATCATATTACCCTCGGGCAAAAGCATGTCTTTGGGGGATAAATCCTTTGAAGGCCCGCAAGCTACGCTGAAGCTGAATAACTTCAACGTCATATGGGAAGCGGCTCAGCGCGGCACGGTTGGGTTTGCCGCTGCTTATATGAACGAGGATATCGAGTGCGATGACTTAGTAAAACTATTCTCGTTTTTCTTGCTCAATCGCGACCAATTGGTTGGCTCAAAACCCAACTTCTTCAAGCGTGCTGCCCACGACATGGCCTATCACATGTCACGGCAAAACACGAAAGAGGGCTCAAAGAAGAATATTTCCGAACACTATGATCTTGGGAATGACTTTTATTCCCTCTGGCTAGATCCAACTATGATCTATTCGTCGGCATATTATATTGATGAAAATCAAACACTTACCGAGGCGCAATGGGCCAAAAATCACCTTGTGGCCGATATGGCTGGTGTGAAGAAGGGTCATTCTATCCTCGAAATTGGTTGCGGCTGGGGCGCGTTTGCAGAAACCGCCACTAAAGATTATGGGGCAACGCTTAAGGGGATTACTCTTTCCACCGAACAGCTCAAATATGCCAAAGAGCGTATGAAAATCAAAGGCTTGTCGGAACGCGCTGAATTGGTGATCGAGGATTATCGCGACACGGTCGGCGAATTTGACCATATTTGCTCAATCGAAATGATCGAAGCTGTTGGTGAAGAACATTGGCCTGCCTATTTCAAAACGGTGCATGATCGATTGAAACCGAACGGAACCGCAGCAATTCAAGCCATTACGATCAATGAAGCTGACTTCGAACATTACCGAAAACATGTCGATTTTATTCAACGCTATATTTTCCCCGGCGGTATGTTGCTAACGGAAAAAGCCATGAAAGATCAAGGTGATGCGGTTGGTTTGAAATTGGAACGTCAGGAGCTGTTTGGCCTATCTTACGCCAAGACCCTGCGTATATGGCGCGAGCAGTTCCTTGCAGCTTGGCCTGAAATCGAGGAGCTCGGGTTTGATGATGTTTTCAAGCGTCGATGGATTTATTATCTGTGTTATTGCGAAGCTGGATTTGCTGAAAAAATGATTGATGTCGGTGTTTATCAATATTCGAGGATTGACTAGGGTATAGTCCTGTTCGGACGCGAGGATAAGTTGCTGGAACTTGACCCGCTTTGTTGCGGTTGGTTCCGGTTTAGTCCGCATTTAGTGCCGACACCGTCCCAAACCCAAAATACTTAAAGATTTCGCTTCTTTTGCAGATCGCTTTGGTGCCTTTGCATTCTTTTTTGAAATTGCTGCTGTTCCCATTTTGGGCCCAATAGGTTCAAAAATCCGATCACAGCGAGGAAGTGCATGGCGATGGCAAATGCCCATGGCCCGATTGCCCACACCACCCACCAAATGCCTGGTGTAAGCCATGCGTTAAACGCAATAAGACAGGGCACAACGATGATGAAGACAATTACATGTCGATAGAACTCTTTGAGGTTCTTTACATAATTTATAGTTTCGGCCTCGAAATAGGATTTTAGTTCCGCGTCGTTTTCAACTTCGCTTGTGTCGGCTAATTGAGGTTGCACTGCTTGCTCCTTTATCAAGTCTGCCACATTCGTTTCGAAAACCGATGCAAGGCATTTTAACGATTCAAGATTTGCGGTGCGGCCACTTTCAATGCGTTGAACAGTTCGTGTGCTCAGGCCCGAAACTTCGGCCAATTGTTCTTGTGTCCAACCTTTGGCCAATCGCCTTTGGGTAATGCTCATGATCAATTCTCGTTTTGTGATATCGATTGATTATTGAATGACTGGCGATATGGACACGTCATTTGCCCGACAGATGCACGACACAGGTCCGACAGTAGGTATGACGGTTAGATTTTCGCCCGGTTCGCAATAAATCGCATCAGGCGATTATATATGGGATAGGGCAAGCATGCCATCAAGCGCATTGGCCAAATCAATCGGCGCGGGAAGGCGATCGCGAAACGCTTGGGATGGCGCAATCCATCCCAAATTCGCTCGACTGCTTTTTCCACCGGCATAAGAAACGGCATTGGAAACTGATTTCTTTGGGTCAGAGGCGTGTCGACAAATCCAGGTAAGATCAGCTGCACATTAATATCGAAGGCGGCGTTATCGATTTTTAGGCTTTGCGCTAAATGGTGCAGAGCAGCTTTTGCGACCCCATAGCTCATCGTTCCCGGTAGGGCACGAAATCCAACGGGTGAGCCCATCACTGCAATATGCCCAGATTTGCGGGCGCGCATTTGATTGAGAATTGGTTCGAGTGTCGCGGTACAACCCAGCAGACCAACCTTAAGCGCGTCGTCAACCTTATTGTGCATTCCGTCCTGATTGCCCGCACTTACCGCGCAAAACACATATAGGTCGATCGGATTTTCGCGTTCCGCCAATGTTTGTGCCGCCAATTGGCAGGCATTGTGGTCGCTGACATCCAATGGCAATGTTGAGATCGAAGGGTGCCGGGCGGCAACTTGATCCAATTTTTCAGCGCGCCGAGCTGAAATCACAACGTCAAACCCCGCGTCGGCCAAACGCACCGCCAAGGCCTCGCCTAAACCTGAACTGGCGCCGATTACCCAAGCGGATTTGCGTTGGTCAGCATCCATCAGTCCGCCTTAACCAAGTTGGTTGGGCGCGGTGTGTAGTTGGTGCCGAGATATAGTTCATATTTCAGCAAGGGATAGCCCAGACGCTCAACCATCATCTCGCCGATCTTTTCTAACTTCTCAAACCGTTGCTGTGTTTCTCCCATACTCCCAAACTCGTCTTGCAGAACAAGCGCTGTGCCACCATCAAATGCTTCTCGGTCTTCCCAAATGTCAAACTGGGTCGGGCGACCCTCAATAGCCGTTACATTGGTCCGGCGCATGGCGAATGAAAGCTGGGAAGCTGATTGGAACCGTGTTGCGGCCACAAATGTGGGTTGATGTTCTTGTTCTGCTTTTTGAACAAATTGCGCGATCTCATCCCAGCCATAAACCGTTGCCGCCTCAATGTCGCGCTGTCCCAACAAGTTAGCGATGGGGGCAACGGTGTAATTGACACTGACAAGCGTGATGAGCACGAGGCCGAACCAAATATGCGCAAGGGCAAGCCAACGCTTCATGGCAAGCACCGGCAGCATAACCAACATCAAGATGTAAGAAAGATCGCTCCAATACCAAAGGGTAAAGGAGAAGAAGGCGATGAACATAAACGTGCCGGTCGACATGACGGTCACCATCCGTGCCAACCAAATCCCCACACCATAAAAATCGCTACTTGTTTTTTGGCGAAACAATCTGATGAAAGGTGGCACCAAGAACGGACCAAACAGCACAATGGTGACCAACACGAAATTGAAAAAACTGTCTGAATTAAAGGCCGAAAGCCAATCTGAGCCATGTCTGTCGTTCAGGTGGAAGCCGAAGGATGCAAAGGACCGATTATAGTTCCAATAAAGCGTTGGCACTTGCATGATGACAGTGAGGAGGCCAGCCAGATAGATATGTGGGCGCGCTAACATTTGCCGCAATTTGGGGTGGCCAATGACCAAAAGCGCAATGGCGAGCCCCATGAAAACGGCGCTATATTTTGTGAGCCCCGCGAGCCCCAGCATGAAGGCGCCAGCATAGAGCTGATGCAAACTGCCAGATTTTGAAGCGGCTTCGTCGCCTAAATAGCAAGTAAAGAAATACATCGCCCCAAGTGAGACGAAAATGAGCAGGTGGTCGTGATACACCAAGGTCGACCAAACAAACAGCGTCGGCGAGGTGGCGACCATCAATGCGATGAACAGGAAGCCTTTTCGATGATTGTATGGCACCACGCGTTCAGCATACAGCCACAAGAACCAGAGCGAGCCAATTGCGGTGAGCACCGAAGCGATGCGTAACCCGAACAAGGACGTGCCAAACACCAAGTCCGTGAGGCCGAGCAACCAGCCTGCAAGCCCGGGATGATCAAAATATGAAAGCGCAGGGTTCTGCCCCCAAAGCCAATAATAGGCCTCATCGCCTAAGGGGTGCATGGTGAAACTGGTGATCAGTTTAACCGCTAAAAGATACAGCAGCACCGAAACCATGAACTTGTTTGAAAAAGGAATTTGCACATTGAGTGCTGGTTCCTTAGTTCTTTCTGTCGCGGTCATACGCGTCCCTTAATCGTCGCCAATATCTAGTCAAATGCTATACTAGCTGACTGCTATAATTGGTTTAGGCGATAAGGGCCAGAACTGTTTAGCGTTCGATTGTACCGGTACGTCTTATCTTTTTTTGCAACAGCAATACCGAATACATGAGTGCTTCAGCAGTTGGCGGGCAACCCGGTACATAGATGTCGACTGGCACCAAACGGTCAACACCGCGCACGACGGAATATGAATAATGGTAATAGCCGCCGCCGTTTGCGCAAGATCCCATGGAAATGACATAACGCGGCTCAGGCATCTGATCATAAATTTTGCGCAAAGCGGGAGCCATTTTATTGGTCACTGTACCAGCGACAATCATCAGGTCCGCTTGCCGTGGCGTGCCGGGAAATGCCATGCCCAACCGCTCAAAATCGTAACGAGGGGTCAAGAACTGCATCATTTCCACAGCACAACACGCAAGACCAAAACTTAGCAAGTGCAATGAGCCAGTACGGGCCCAATTGATCAATTTGGAGGAGGAGGTTACCAAATATCCCTTGTCTGCAAGCTGGTCAGAAAATAGGTTCCAATCTTCGTTGGCTTGAGTTTGGGATTGAGCTTGATTTGAAAGCGCCGGCGCATCAGAAATGTTCATGTCGTGGTTCCACAGTTTGCGTGTAACCACAATTTCGGTTTTAGCGAAAATAATATAGAATGAATGCGACATGGTCGGGCGTGGTTAGAAATCTAAATGTCTAAAACCGATAAATTAAAAGCCAAAGCCGAACTGCTTTGGCCCAAAGGCGAAATAGCCGCTTGTTTGCCAACTGGCGTGGTGCGCGACACGCGCGGTGCAAACCTTTGTTTTAGTGATCGTTTTAACAATTTTTCGACGTCACCCTATTGCGCGATCTCTTGGATCATAGAAGGGGATTGTCGTGTCGCTATGGATGCGGGAACAGATCCTAACCTTTGGCCACCGTTGCCACAAGTTGTGGTGAGTGGACCGACAGATCAGCCAACAATTTCGTGGAACGAAGGCGATGTTTATGCCGTTACGCTGGCGTTTTTGCCGGACGCATGGTTTGCGCTCACCGGAATTGATGTGTCGCTAATTGCAAATAACTATATTGATGCGGCCGATATTTTGCCCCCGGAACTATTGCCGATAATGGATGCGTTTACCGCGCAAGGCGATGCTCAGGTTGAATTTGAAAAATTGCAAACGATCCTAAATCCGATATGGAGCCGCAGGCGTCCTAGCCATGCGGTCATCCCCAATGGGTTGCTAGATTGGATGCATCAGGGTCTTATGCAGGTGGCAACAAGTGGGGTTGGACGCAGTACGCGGCAAATTCAACGCAGAATCAAACATTGGACGGGATTAACGCAGCGCGAGCTTCAGGCCCATGCACGTGGTGAGCAGCTATATAAAAGTTTCATCAACGCGCGCGAAAAGGATGGCTTTAGCTTCTCCCAAATCGCCGCTGAAAACGGCTATTCGGATCAATCACATTTGGGCAGAGACGTGAAACGGATCACTGGTATGTCGCCAAAACAGCTAAATGAAGTGATCGATCAAGAAGAGCGGTTCTGGTATTTTCGCTTGCTCTACGAGTTTTATGGCTAATCACCGGACTGCCCCGCCTGCAGTTAGCGAATAAAATCTTCGCCAAGATAGAAATCAACTTTATTGATCAAAATGTCATTTCGTTTGAACTCGACGCTGGTCAGATATGTGAATGAGTTGAACCGCTCCGCCGTCTCATCCAAATCACCAAATCGGTCATGCAACACAATCGCATCTTCATGTGCCGCTAGGCTTTTTCGATCAATGAAAGTGAAGTGAGTCGGGCGAGGTGAAAGATCGTACACGTCCGTGCTGCCAAGCTCATGCGCGAGTTGTCCAGCGGTTGAGTAATGGGTCGTAGCGACCGCAATGTCAGGATAAGCCTGTTGTAAACGCGTTGTCTCTTCGCCAAACTCTTTCCACCCATAAACCCGTGCAACTTCAACGCTCTCCCCGCCCATCAAAATTTCAAGCGGAGCGTACGCGTAGTTTACTGTCGCATAGACAATAAAAATGCTGCCCAAAAAGAAATGAATAGCTAGCAGCCAAACATTGCGTACCAGCATGGGCAAAAAGGGCAGCATTAGCGCATAGGCAATAGAACTCCAGTACCAATGTACCGTGCCCCGCGTAGCCAATGCTGTGAAGGTGATCAGTGAAAGTGCAATCGTAAGCCTTGCCACCCAAATTGCCATTTGGCCGAACTCATCCAGATTTTTTGCACGGACAAATATGGTAATAAGCGGGATGATCAATATTGGCCCAAAATATATGATCGTTGAAAGCGTAAATCGGGTGAACGTATTTGCGTTAAAGGTAGAAAAGAGCGGCTGGTCATATCGGTCCACCAAATGCAGTTCAAACGAAGCAAATTGGTTTTGAATGTTCCACAGCAGAACTGGCGCGAGCATGGCCACGCACAATAGGCCTGCAAGGTAAATATGAGGGCGCTGGAGCAGGGCGCGTAGTTTGGGGTGTCCCAAGACCAATAGTGCAACGCCAACGCCCATAAAGGCCGCATTATATTTTGCTAGCGCTGCCAACCCTAACAGAGTTGCTGCCAAATAGAGTGGGGCAACGGGTGTGTTTTTGTCTTTTGAGAAGGCGCTGAAATAGTCACTAAAGGCATATGCAGCTGTTAGCCCTAGGAAAATCAGCAAATGGTCGTTGTAAACTATCGATGTCCACGCAAACAGCGTCGGGGACGCCAAGAACGCGGCAACTGTGATCAGGAATGATTGTGTTGCTCGATTTGGATAAAGGCGCTGGGCGAAAAGCCAATAGACATAAAGGATGCCGGCAAAGCTGATAAAGGTGGGAATGCGCATGCCAAACACATTATTGCCGAACAATTGACTTGTTAGGCCAATAATCCAAGCATTTAGCGGTGGATGGTCAAAATAGGACAAGGCAAATTGTTGGCCCCAGACCCAATAATAGGCTTCGTCGGCCGCAACGATGGTGATGGCGCTGAAAACGAACTTGGCAAACAAGAACAATGCGACAATCGTCAACAACGGTATATAGCGCCGCTCTAGCGCAAAAAAGTTAGGCCAACGCACGGGCACTCATCCTTAAACTTCGCACCCAATTGCTTCGGGTCGATATGGCCTAGCAGATTTTTGTCGTTGTACGCTAGAATTTGATGAATTTCGCGCACAAAAAAACCGGCCATAAAGGCCGGCTTTTGTTTCGCCCAACTAAGAAAAGTTGGTGCGCCCTACGGGACTCGAACCCGTGTTTCCGCCGTGAAAGGGCAGCGTCCTAGACCACTAGACGAAGGGCGCTAGCGAACTGTGAGGACCGTATATTTGCCTCTGACGAAAGACGCAAGAGGCAATTTCACTTTTTTGTATTTTTTTCCAAAAAATGCTGATTTTTCAATCAAATTTGTGAAATTTGGCATTAGCAGCCCTTAAACAAAACAGGCTGGCGATATCCACGCGGACGTCCTCTAATGTCCACATGAACGAATTTTCGACCTGGATAACAACCAAGGCCACCCACTTCGCCAGTCTTCTTCAAATATGCGATCAGTTTGGATTTTGAAACACCGGGAACAAAGATATCCGCTGCCATACATTTTTGGTGATATGAGCCCCATGCGCCGCCAACCTTCCAATTGTGGAACGGATTGCGATAGCCGGAAGTGACGACTGGCTCCTTGCCGAATTTCATCCTGACTTTCCACAAAACAAAGCGCAGCTTGGGCAACAAGCAGAACGTCTGCACTTTGGAATGTTCAACATAAACGCCATATTTCTTCTTGTAGCTCTTGCCACCGCTTGAAAGCCCGCCAAGCGAGGCACAACCAGTAAGAATTGAAAAGCTTATGAGAAGGGCGATGCAAAGGCGCATGTAATGCTCGAATGTTCTAGGAAAACGAGCTGTTAATATAGACCGGCGATGCCTAATCGCCGGTCAATAAGGATAGTTAAGATTTTATCTTTTTGCTTAAATCCCCAATTACCATTCGCCAATATTTGGCATGGATGTCCATGGCTCTTTCGGCGCTAAATCGCCTTCCTGCAGGATCTCAATGGATATATTGTCTGGAGAACGAACAAATGCCATATGGCCGTCGCGCGGGGGGCGGTTAATGGTGTAGCCCATATCCATTAAATGTTGGCAAGTGGCATAAATATCTTGGACGCGGTAGGCGAGGTGACCAAAGTTTCGGCCGCCATCATAACCTTTTTCATCCCAATTGTGGGTCAATTCAATTTCGTTTTTCTCTTCACCGGGAGGCGCAAGGAAAATCAGCGTGAACCGGCCTTTTTCATTGTCAAAACGCCTTGTTTCCTTCAAACCAAGCCCTTCGCAATAAAAGCGCAAGCTTTCGTCGACGTCAGAAATTCGGACCATTGTGTGCAAGTATTTCATACTGATTCCTCGTTAATTGGTTCGACCATTTAATAACACAGTTGGGAGTCCAGCAATCGAGATGTTTGAATGTGTAAAACATTGTCTCGATATGTGTTTGATGTAATGGCGTTTTTGTCCATTTAGTACGTCAATTCCCTCATGCGCTTTTTCTAGTGGTTAACAATTTCTAATTATTTGCTTAACAAATAGCTCTGAATCGGACAAACTTGGATATTAGTAAAGTGTAACCTGCTTGTGGTGGGGCAGGCGAGACAAAGGGACATCGCGATTATGGGGGCCAAAATCACAGCCGATATGGACAGCGAAGCTGAATTTGACAACAAATCTTCTTCTGCGGCCGATCTAAGCGAAGGTGTAAACGACCCTTCTGTGGACGTGATCGAAATTGCTGGTTCAATTAAATGGTTCGATGTTGGCAAAGGGTTCGGCTTTATCGTACCCGACAATGGCATGCCCGATGTATTGGTTCATGTAACATGTCTGCGCAGAGATGGCTTCAAAACGGCATATGAAGGTTCCCGCATCGTTGTAGAGGCCTTGGATCGACCTGGTGGCCTGCAAGCGTTCAAAATTCTATCAATGGATGATTCTACTGCAAAACACCCTGCGCAAATGGCTGCGCCAAACACCCATGTGGTGGTTGAGCCAACTTCAAAACTGGAGCGTTTGCAAGTTAAGTGGTTTAACCGACTTCGCGGATTTGGATTTCTGTCCGCCGGCGAGGGACATCCAGATATTTTCATCCATATGGAAACACTTCGTCGTTTCGGCTTAGCGGAATTACGCCCGGGCCAATTTGTTCTCGCCAGATATGGCGATGGCCCTAAGGGCTTAATGGTTGCAGAAATTCGCCCTGAAGGATGGGGTGACGCACCGTCATCGCACTAAGTCGGATGATACAATCTTTCACCAAACAGTTGGCGCACGTTTTGTGCGCCTTTTTTCTGGCCATCGGCCTATCTGCATGCGTAGCAGGTGAAAATCAGTTGACCGTTGTTACCAAAAACGGCGAGCACAAATTTTCTATAGAGCTTGTAGACACAGATGAAACCCGCGCAAAGGGGCTAATGTTCAGAACCAGCTTGGCGCCGGATGTAGGCATGCTGTTTGATTTTGTCGAACCGCGCCCCGTCGCATTTTGGATGCGTAACACACTCATTCCATTGGATATGATTTTCATCTCGGCGTCTGGAGAAGTGGTCAACATTCACGCAAATGCAATCCCGCATGATCGAACTTCAATTCCCTCCGATGGTCCTGTTCGCTTTGTTTTCGAGATCGCCGGGGGACGGGCAGAGGAAATCGGGTTGAGCGCCGGTGACCGGATCATTCATCCAAGGGTTGAAACTTCAAACTAAAACGTGACACGCATTCAACTCGAAGAATTTAGACTAGGCAGGGGTGAGCAATTCATCCTATCTTGATTTTTCAGCCCAGAAATTTAGCCCGTTTTCGCGAGCCTTTTTGGTGTGAATTGATCATTGTCCACGACAATTAACGTCTCAAGTATCGAGAATAATCTAGCAGCAACCACCATGTTGCTGATCTCCATTTTGTGAATAAATCTAGCCTTATGCACATCAACCGTTCGTGGGCTTATGCCAAGTTCCTTGCCGATTTTGACGGCAGTGAGCCCTTGTATGACCTTTTCAAAAACTTCGAACTCGCGATTGGTGATTTGTTCTAGATTTCGCGCGAAAGCAAGAAGCTCGCGGGTTTCAGGTAGCGTGTTCGCACGAATTTTGCTGTTCATTGTATAATAATTTCGGATGCAGCTCGCGACTGTCGAAAAGTTCGGCGACTGCTCTGTGGCCGCAGTTATGGTCTCACTCCCAGATTCATTCATTTCATTACCTGTTGGTCAAGAAAAGTCGTTCCCCGATCGGCAATGTGCTTCTTTCCATATGAAAATGCACTTCCCCTATTTGGGGGTATGCCGGCCCTAGATGGCCCCAAGGCGAATTGCTGTCACGACTGCGTGGAGTTTGTTGACGCCTTGCAGTTTTCTTTGGCAGTTTTGGAGGTAGCTCTTCACTGAGTGGTCGGAGATGCCGAGTATTTGCGCCGTCTCCCAAACGGATTTTCCCTCTGCAGCCCATTGTAAAACCTCAACTTCTCGGTTCGACAATTGGACTTCTTCAACGGTGGGTTGGCACAATTGTAGGATCTTGGCGTGAAACTGATGCGCAAACAGGACCAAGTGCGGCAAGATCTTGAGCCGGTGCTGCTCCCATTTGCCGTTCGGCATGTTTACATTTGCGGACATCGCACAGCATTCGCCGTCCGGGCCATGGATTGGAACTGTCATCCCCTGATTGCCCAATCCGTGTTCTAACGATTCGGAAAAGAAACGAACAACATTGGGCGCGGTGAACCGCTCTACATCCCAATCAAACGGAGTTTGCTTTTGGGTGGCTTCACTTATGACCGGGTCTAACTCATAGTAGCGGCGATGTAGATAAAGGTGTTGCCATTCTTCGCTATAAGTTGTGATGGCGTCAAAAGTCAGCCGGTCACCCAACCCGCCGCGATGAATTATCCCGTAGGTTAGGTGATCAATATGCCAATCTCGAGCCTTCTGCCTGAACAATGGAATTGCATCCCGGCGGCTCGTTAGCTGAAAATTGCCCTCAATAAACTCGGCAGCTGAATGAACGTCCATCCAAATCATACATCCGAATACTGGAATTAGTGAAAATCAAGCATTACGATAGGGAAATTTGCTGAATGGTCGAGTCTCATTTGCATGATTTATGTAGTTAATGTGCGTTTTTTACGTTTTTGTTACAGTTTCGCGAACAAAGTTCGTGAGTTTGATGCGCCAAGGGCGCGTGAAATTGGCCGCTGGACGGATTTTCATTGCAAACGGGCATTGGCAATATTGCAAATTTTTGGGCCGCAATCACCCCAATTGACACAAGTTGTGGTTTTGATGGGTGTCTATCCGGCAACCATCGGGGCGAAATATGAACCCAGATAATAGGGCCAAACGATCAAGCCTAAGAGGCCTTTGAAGAAACTTAGTTTCAAATATCCGATCGTAAACAACCAGCCCACGAACCAGAGCATGCCAGCACCGCTATGTTGCGTCACGTTGATTTTGCGTTCCATAAATGTCTCCAATGTTTGAAATGTCATGATGACCTCAATCAACGCAAGGGCGCTGATCGAGGTCAAATTTTACATTTTTTTGACGAACTTTATGGCCAACAATAGAACGATGGCACCAATAGTGGCGTGTATGATTGAGGCAACAAGGCCGCTGCCGATCGTGACGCCCAAAATCGGCAACAAGAATCCGGCCACAAACGCACCAACAATGCCGACAACAATATTGCCGACTAAACCAAATCCAAAACCCTTAACAACAAGTCCCGCGAGCCAGCCAGCAACACCGCCAACAACCAAGAAAATCAAAATATCCATATGCGCCTCCAAATTATGATGCATTGAATATTGGGCGTCTTTGGCTAGAAATCAACCTTTTGGTGTGAATACGAGATCGTCACGCTGGCTGGCTGACGATCACATCCGAATGTTGGTCTGCAACAATACATGGTTCCGCCCACTTGTGGCATTGATCGCCAACGGACGTAGCGAAGCTTAGCCAAGGGCCGGAAAAATACCCTTAAGACCTGCACTTAGCATACCAACAGCGATCGCCATCAAGATCATACCCATAATACGAGAAACTACGGCCATACCGCTTTCGCCAAGGCGAGCAGCAACTGGTCCAGCAAACGAAAACAACATTCCTGTCAAAACGCAAATGACCAATATTGCGGCAGAGAGTTCGAGTTTAGCGACAATACCGGCATGGTGTTGAGCGGCGACCAACACTGTGGCCATCGTGCCTGGGCCGGCAATCAGCGGAATCGCCAATGGCACCACCGCAATTGATTCTTTTTCAGCCTTTGCAGGCTGTTCCGCTTCACTTGTTTTATGGCTATCATTGTTGAACAACATATTCAGCCCAATCAACAGAACAATCAAACCGCCAGCTGTTCGGATTTCGTCTACGGTAATTCCAAAAACAACCAAAAATTCACCGCCAGCCCACACAACGATTAGTAATGTTATTGCAGCAGCGATGGCGCAGGTGCGTGCGATCGCACGACTTTGTGCCGATGTTCGGTCGGCAGTCATGCCAGCAAATATGCCAGCGCCACCAATTGGATTCATCATTGAAAATAATGCAGCAAGAAAAGCGATGATTTCAGTCGTTGTCATTATGTAATTTCCGTTGCTAGAACTCGTTTCAATTTAAGGCTAGAAAGGCAAATCCAACAAACTGTTTCTCGGGAAATGAATTCAATCCAGAAACTACACCTGCACTTGAAGCTTAGTTGGTTGAGTTACGGACAGTAGTCATCACAAGCTTGTTGATCAGTTCCAAAACATAGGATTCGCTCTGTTTATGTCGGATATTTTTGAGGAATCGAAACATGATTCCCAAGTAATTTACCGGATTGGATTCGTTGTTTGTCCAAAGTCCTGCTCGAATGCTGGCCGCTGATCAGAACGCATAGCGGGTGTGTGGGAAATCGCATTACTTGGCGGGTGAGCTAGGTAAGTAGTTGTAAAATATATCAAATACATAAATTGTGTATTTCAATATTCGACGTCTTCTTGTACGTCAGGGTCTTCGCAAACTGGCGAAGTTATTGTCGTCAACCACTCGTTTACTAACCTGCCCTAATGTAATTGGCATACTTTATTTGGTCGCTGGCGAGTTTTAGCGACGTGCTACATGGTTCAATTGTTGGGATATGGGCAATATTTACTTCGAACGATCATATCGTTAGTAAATTGATTGAAAACAAACTTTTTGAATTTGCCAAAAAATTTGTTTTTTTAGGTTGCTGTTTCTTCGTCAAATGAATTTGTGGTTCTATTGATGGGGAATGATAAGAATATGTTTTCACGCATTAAAATCGTTCACAAGGTCCCAGGGCTGGTGATTGCTGCAACACTAATCGTCGGATTGGCGCTAGGTATTGTCGGGGTTGTAATTGGGTCAAATGTTGTCACACAGGCTGAGACCAAGAAGTTAGAAACTGCAGCCATTCATGTTGAGCGCGAACTTGAACGTTATTTACATGAAATCGAGGGCGACCTCGCTCTGCAGGCCAGTCATCCCTATACCATCGACGCAATAAAAGCATTTTCAACGGCATTCGATGAAGTCAGTGGCGATAAAGCCAAAACCCTTCAAAGCGCATACATCGATAAGAATCCAAATCCGTCAGGCAAAAAACATTTGCTTGATGCTGCGCCTGAAGACAATAGCTACAATCAAACCCACGCTGAATTTCACCCTGCATATCGTGGTCTACTTGAAGAGCGTGGCTATCATGACATTTTCATGTTCAACACCAACGGAGACCTCGTTTATAGCGTTTATAAAGAGCTGGACTTTGCCACCAATTTCAATTCTGGCGGCAAGTGGGCTGACACCGATCTTGGCAGTGCATTTCGTGCAGGCATGAAGCTTAATAATGGCGAGCAGGAATTCTTCGACTTCAAGCCTTTCCCACCAAGCCATGATGCCCCAGCGGCGTTCTTCTCGGCGCCCATATTTGACGGCAAAAAGCGGATTGGCGTATTGGCGCTTCAAATGCCAATCGATAACATCAATTACATAATGGGATCAAAAACGGGATTAGGCGCAACCGGCGAGACCATTCTTGTCGGTGCAGATCATAAATTGCGCAATGATTCCAGTTTCAGCGAAGAAAACGACATTTTGAAAACGTCGTATGATTCTAACATACTGGAACGAGCTTTTAAATCAGCCCATGTGGCAGGTGAAGAAACAGGTTATCGTGACATGACATCGCTTACCTACGCGGCTCAAGTTAAGTTTGACGGTGCAGATTGGGCAATCGTCGCGCTGCAGGACAAAAAAGAAGCGCTAAGTGCAATTGATTTTATGTCCATGATGATGTTGGGCATTGGCCTTGCGATTAGTACGGTGATTGCGCTGCTTGGTTTCCTATTTTCAAAAACGATCACCACGCCCATGGCAAAAATTTCCGAAGACATGTCGCGCATTTCTAGCAATGAGCTCGACTTGGTTGTTGAAAACCAAGACCGTTTGGACGAAGTGGGCGAGATGGCCCGCGCGGTTGAAGTGTTCCGCGAAAATGCCATCAAAGTCGAAAACATGACCAAGGAAGAAAAACTCGCTGCTGAGCGCCAAGCCAATCAACGTTCTGAAATTGTCGAAAGATTACGTAGTCAGATTGCTGAAACCGTTGAAGCTGCCATTAAGGGCGATTTTTCCAAGCGTTTGCAATGTCAGCGAGACGGTGATGAGTTTTCCGAAGTTGCTAAACAAATCAACGATCTGGTTGGTGTCGTCAATCGAGGTTTGACGGAGAATGGAAAAGTTCTTTCAGCCCTTGCACAACAGGACCTAAGTTATCGCGTTGAGGGCGGCTATCAGGGCGCTTTCCAACAACTTAAAGATGACACGAATGGTGTGGCTGACAAATTGAGCGAGATTGTTGGGAAACTGAATAAAACATCAGGAACATTAAAGTCTGCAACAGAAGAAATCCTGGAAGGCGCCAACGATTTAAGTGAACGTACGACCAAACAAGCAGCGGCGGTCGAAGAGACCTCGGCGACAATGGAACAGCTGTCAAACACCGTGATCGAAAGCGCAGACCAGGCCGACAGCGCCAGCAAGCAATCTGCGGAACTGGCCAAGACTGCCAAGGAAGCTGGCGACATCGTCGGCGATGCGACCGATGCAATGGGTCGAATTTCCACGTCTTCTGAGAAAATTTCCAATGTGATCGGCATGATCGATGACATTGCATTCCAGACAAATCTATTGGCGTTGAACGCGTCTGTGGAAGCCGCGCGTGCGGGTGAAGCAGGTAAGGGCTTTGCGGTTGTTGCTGTTGAAGTTCGACGCCTAGCGCAGTCAGCAGCAGAAGCTTCAAGCGAAGTTAAGCAACTGATTGAACAAAGCGCTTGCGAGGTTGAATCTGGGAACAAGTCCGTCGCCCTTACCGCTGAAAAGCTGGAAAGCATGATCAACGGCATCTTAGAAAACAGCACCATGATCAACGGATTGGCCTCTTCTAGCCGTGAACAAGCCTCTTCAATTGAAGAAGTCAATGCGGCGGTACGCCAAATGGATGAGATGACCCAGCATAATGCGGCGCTTGTTGAAGAAACCAATGCTGCAATCGAGCAAACGAACAATCAAGTTGTCGAACTCGATGGCATCATTGAAGTGTTTAAATTGGAGTTGACTCCAGAAGAGCTAATCCAGCAGCAACGGGAAAAGATGAAGCCCGTCGTCAAACACAATAGACGCGCAACCGACAAGATTGGTGGTAAGCCTATTCAGGATGCGCCTGAAGTCGAGGCGCCGTTAATGGATGAACACGCTGCCGTGGCTACGGGGTGATTGAATAGGATGGGGCAGTATCAGGAAATGGTGGATGCTTGAATGCAGACCGTGTGAATTCATGCTTGACGTTTGGGGTTGCCGCTACAGCAATTCATTGGGATTTTAGAATGCTTTGGTGATCCCGGCAGGACTCGAACCTGCAACCTGCTGATTAGAAGTCAGCTGCTCTATCCAGTTGAGCTACGGGACCAAACTAAACTAAACCACCGCCGTATATTCGGCAGCCAATTGGTATTGTGGTGAGATATACGCGGATATTAGTGTGTCCAGGGCGCTTTGCGATCCGATTTAAAGTTATCGGAGTAGGCGACCTTTTTCGGCGTTGAATCGTGTGGTTGTTGAACCACATATTCAAGTCCTTTGCGCTGGGCGTAGCTTTCGGCCTCTTCTTGGGTGTCAAATCTGAGTTTGATTTGCGCATTCATATCGGAAGAAGAGGTGTAGCCCATCAAGGGGTCAATTGAACGGGCGGCCTGAGGCTCAAATACCAACATCCAGTTTTTGGATTTTCCGCGACCAGATTGCATCGCGTTTTTTGCTGGGCGAAAGATTCTAGCTGTCATGAACCTATCCAATCATTGTTCCGTTGTGGTGATGGTCGGAGTAGCAAGATTCGAACTTGCGACCCCTGGTACCCAAAACCAGTGCTCTACCAGGCTGAGCTATACTCCGACATATCACAACGGATGTGATCACCGGGATGCGATGTACACATTCTTGTCGCATACTGCAAGTCATGATAGTTGTTCATTTCAAGAATATTGCATTTTTTTGTCTGGAACTCTAGTTGGCCGAACCCAAAAACACACATAATTCACCCCCAAAGGCCCGCATACTGGTAGGTTTCAGGTTCAAGCGAATAATATTGCCCGCTCTGGCGGCAGTTGCACTTTTTTTCGCCCTTTTACCATTTGATCGCATGATCACCCAGAACCTAACCCAATGGCCGGATGCAGAACGAGCATTTTTCAGCTCGTTAGCCCGCGTCGGAGAATCGGATTGGATGCTTATTCCAACTTTGTTGGTTTGGGTGCTGTCCAAATTGATGGGGTTTGTAAATCTAGGCTACACTATGAATTGGGTCATCCGCGCTATTGGCGGCATGTCCGGGTTTATTTTCGTCAGCGTTGCGGTGCCCGGAATTGTTGCCGCTCTCTTAAAAGTCGCGATTGGACGAGCGCGACCAATGCTGATGGAGGAAGTTGGTATATTTCATTTCACACCATTCGCGGGAGATTGGCGGTTTGCTGGGTTTCCATCAGGTCATGCGACGACAGCTTTTGCCTTGGCGTGGGCAATTTACTTTTTGTTCGGAAAGCGAACGTTGATCGTGTTCCTGGGGGCTTTCTTAATCGCGCTATCAAGGATAGTGGATGAGGTGCACTATTTCACCGATGTCGTTTTCGGCTCAATGTTGGGAACATTTGGCGCATTTTGGGTGCGCGACTATTTCTCGAAAAAACGTTGGGTCCTTGGTGGACGGAGTCCGGAACATAAGAAAGGGACGCAAAATCGCTTGTTGCGCCCCATTCAAAGATTTTGGCGTCAGCTGTTTGTAAAAGCCTAAACTCCGCCAGACACTATATATCGATTGATTGCCGCTTCTAAGTCGGCCTTTAGGTCGGCCATGTCTTCCAAACCAATATGAACCCGGAACAGGTTGCCTTCCGCCGCCCAATTTGTCGCGGAGCGTTGCTGTTTTATGAAAACGGGCAGGATGAGGCTTTCAAAGCCGCCCCATGAATATCCCATTCCAAACAGATCCATATCGTTCAGCATTGCCGAAATGGCTTCTTTTGGCGCTGCTTTCAGCGTGAAGCTGAACAATGAGCCCGAACCGGTGAAATCACGACTAAAGATTGCGTGGTCGGGATGTTGGGCCAAAGCGGGGTGGAATACCTTTTCGACCACAGGTAGCGTCTCAAGCCACTTTGCGAGTTCAAGAGCGCGTTGTTGATGTTCCTTCATGCGCAACGCAAGTGTGCGCAAACCACGGGCGACGAGAAAGCTGTCTTCGGGGGAAACACATACACCCAACGCTTTATAGGTTTCACGCACTGGGCCGGTCCATTTTTGATTTGTGGAAATTGTGCCAAAAAGCACATCTGAATGACCCACAAACATCTTAGTGCCGGCATGCACCACAATATCGGCGCCCAGTTCCAACGGTTTGTAATAGAGCGGCGTTGCCCAGCTATTGTCGGTGATGATGGCAATGTCGCGGTCACCACGTGCCGCCGCAATTGCTGGTAGGTCTTGCACCTCAAATGTCAAAGAGCCCGGGCTCTCAGTCAAAATTGCAGTAGTGTTTTCGCGAATCAGTGCGTTGATTCCACTACCGATTCGCGGATCGTAGTACTCGACCTCCACTTGATTCGCTTTCAAAACCGTGTCGCAGAATTGTCGGGTCGGCTCGTAAGCGCTATCGCTTATCAAAATATGATCGTGCGCATGGGCCACTGCTGTTAGTGCTGTACTGATTGCGCTAAGGCCGGAAGGGGCCAGCATGGTTGCGTCCGCGCCTTCCAACGCGGTGATCACATCACTCACCCCATCGTTTGTTGGGTTGCCATGGCGACCATAATTATACTTACGACCTCCCGCCATGAGTTGCTCAAAACTGTCGAACAACACGGTAGAACCACGCACCACCGGTGTGTTGACGAACCCATCTTGCAGATCAGGGGAGCGTCCTAAATGTGTTAGGATCGTTTCTGGACCCAACTTCGATTGGTTATGTTTGGCGTTACTCATTAATTTTTCCGTCATCAAAGTTATTATTATGGCTACCCAGTAATAGGGTGTGTTTTAACCTCGCAAAAGATTTATGTAACTTAAGGCCTTGACCGCAAGCGAAAAACCCTTTTCCATTGGATCTACCATAATGGACAAAAGTGCCATTTTGGTAGTGACGCCTGAACTTTGGAGGGGAAAGCGTCACAAAATAAAAAAAGGGTTAGGAAAAAGGCAACGTTATGAAGAAACAACTCGTAACACTCGCTCTCGGAGCAGCGTTGGGGCTTTCAGCTTCAGCTGCATTCGCAGACACACTAGAAGACGTAACTGCTAAAGGTTACCTGCAGTGTGGTGTATCACCAAGTACTCCAGGTTTTGCTGCACCAGACGGCAACAATGAATGGGCTGGCTTGGATGTCGACTTCTGTCGCGCCATGGCCGCTGCCATCTTTGATGATGCGCAAGCTGTTCGCTTTACACCATTGACATCTAAAGAGCGTTTCACAGCGCTTTCTTCAGGTGAAATTGATGTTCTTTCACGTACAACAACATGGACAATGAGCCGTGATACCAACCTTGGTATCGATTTCGCGGGCACCATGTTCTATGACGGTCAAGGCTTCATGGTTCGTAAGGACCTAGGTGTTGCTTCAGCAACTGAGCTTTCAGGCGCTGCGATCTGTATTGAAGCAGGTACAACAACTGAACTGAACGCTGCTGACTACTTCTCTTCAAACGGCATGGATTTCAATGCTGTTGTGTTTGAAGATCAAGACGAAGTTGTGAAAGCTTATGACGATGGTCGTTGTGACGTGTTCACAACAGATTCATCTGCACTTGCAGCTGAGCGTTTGTCACTTGCAAATCCTGATGAGAACATGATTCTTCCAGAAATCATTTCTAAAGAGCCTTTGGGCCCATCAGTACGTCAAGGTGACGACCTTTGGTTCAACGTAACACGTTGGGTTTACTTCTCGCTTCTAGAAGCTGAAGAACTTGGTGTTAGCCAAGCAAACGTTGATGATATGCTAGGTTCAGAGAACCCAGGCGTTCGTCGTTTGCTAGGTGTTGAGGGTGACTTTGGTACAGCAATCGGTCTTTCAACAGACTGGGCTTACAAAGTAATCAAGCACGTAGGTAACTACAACGACATCTACGAGCGTCACGTTGGTGAAAATACACCGGTGGGCATTGTACGTGCAGGATCAGTTAATGATCTTTGGACACGCGGTGGCCTAATGTACTCACCACCAGTTCGCTAAGCGAATTCGTGATTAGCGGCTCGACGTCCATTGACGCCGGGCCGTTTTTATAAGGGGGAGGGCAAGTTGCCCGCCATCTCTGATTGGTGAAATTCAGAGAGAGACTACTCAACAAAAACAAATAGGGTAGCTATGGCTAAAAGTCAGGAACAGCTGCAGCAAAAGCGCAGCGCTACATCACTGATATACGACCCAAAGTTCCGATCATACGCATTTCAAATTTTGCTTCTGATTGGTCTAGTCGTTTTCGGATGGTGGATATTTAATAACACAGTAACAAACCTTCAAGCTCAAAACAAAACAACTGGCTTTGACTTTTTGGGGATTACGTCAGGCTTTAATATTGGGTTTTCATTAATTCCATATGACAGGTCGTCGACATATTTCGACGTATTTGTTGTTGGTATTTTGAACACCTTATTGGTGTCAATTATCGGTGTTATTCTCGCAACAATTCTCGGGTTTATTATCGGTGTCGCACGGCTTTCCAGCAATTGGATCATCGCGCGTTTGGCAACAGTTTACATTGAAGTGTTTCGCAACATTCCATTGTTGCTACAATTGTTCTTCTGGTACTTTGCAGTGCTTAAGACAATGCCTTCGGTTAAGAACAGCTTGGAAATGATCACGGGTTCGGTCTATTTGAACAACCGTGGTTTGTATGTACCCGATCCAAATCCAAATGATGCGTTCCTTTGGGTTCAGCTCGCCATTTTGGCGACCATCATTGGGGGCTATTTTCTCAATCGATGGGCACGGATTCGTCAGGAAAAAACTGGTCAACGCTTTCCGTTTGTGCCGGTATTTATTGCTGCGCTTATCGTTGTGCCAACCATTATATGGTTCATTGTCGGTGCGCAGATCAATTTGGATTATCCAGTTCTAGAGCGGTTCAACTTCGCAGGTGGCATTCAAATTCCGCCTGAGTTCGTGGCGCTACTGTTTGGCTTGGTGATCTACACTGCTGCATTTATTGCAGAAACAGTTCGTTCTGGCATTTTGGCGGTTAACACTGGGCAAACTGAAGCTGCCCAATCGCTGGGGTTGAAAAATTCAGATCGCTTAAACTTGGTGATTATTCCGCAAGCAATGCGGGTGATCGTTCCGCCATTAACAAGCCAATATCTGAACTTGACCAAGAACTCGTCACTAGCTGTGGCAATTGGTTATCCAGACATCGTGAACGTGTTTATGGGCACAGCGCTTAACCAATCAGGTAAGGCTGTGGAAGTGATCTTTATGACAATGGCCGTTTATCTAACGCTTTCATTGCTCACTTCTGTGTTTATGAACTGGTACAATGCGCGCATTGCGCTAAGTGAGCGATAGGGAGAACGAATATGACTGATAATAGTTTTACCTACGTTCGTGACAAGATGTTAACAGAGCAGCCGGCGCCGATATCGAATAAAGGTGTCGCGGGTTGGTTGCGTGAGAACTTGTTCTCGGACATTCCAAATTCAATCATGACGATTATTGGCGTTGTATTTTTGGCATGGTTTATCCCGCCAATTTTCAATTTCCTTGTGACCCATGCTGTCTTCCCATGGTCGGTTGAAAACACAATCGAAGCTTGCCGGACAGAAGAAGCAGGTGCTTGCTGGATTTACGTTGCCGACCGGTTCAATTTCTTCATCTATGGGTTCTACCCTTCCGAAGAATATTGGCGCGTAAACATTTGTTTCTTGCTTGGTATTGTCACTTTGGTACCACTTCTATGGCCAGATTTGCCGTATAAGGGGCTTTCCGCGATTGCATTCTTTATTTTGCTGCCAATCGCGACATTCATCCTGCTAAATGGCGGCATGTTTGGCCTTGAACCAGTTCCGACCGGTAAATGGGGTGGTTTGACCATTACATTGATCATCGCAACTGTTGGTATCGTTGCTTCGTTGCCAATTGGCATCGTTTTGGCGCTAGGGCGACGTTCGCATATGCCATTTGTGAAGTATGTATGTATTGCCTTCATTGAACTTTGGCGTGCTGTACCACTTATTACAGTACTGTTCATGGCTTCAGTAATGTTGCCATTGTTCCTGCCTGAAGGAACCACAATCGACAAGCTACTTCGTGCGCTTGTTGGTGTTTCGCTATTTTCCGCTGCTTACATGGCGGAAGTCGTTCGGGGCGGGTTGCAGGCATTGCCAAAAGGACAATATGAAGCTGCAGATGCATTGGGTTTGAATTATTTCAAATCTATGTACCTCATTATCCTGCCTCAAGCATTGAAGATCGTTATTCCGGGCATCGTGAATAACTTTATTTCCTTGTTCAAAGACACGGTTTTGGTGTCGATTGTGGGTCTATTTGATCTCTTAGGCACGGTACAAGCAACAACAGCACAAGTTGAATGGAAATCACCTCACCAGGCGACAACCGGCTACTTATTTGCAGCCGCAATGTTCTGGGTATTCTGTTTCGGTATGTCGCGTTATTCCATGTACATGGAACGCCGGCTAGATACCGGGCATAAGGAGTAAAAATATGTCAGATGTAACAGCAAGCGACATGAAAGTTGACCGCTCAAAAATGACGGTGTCCGACACGGACGTGGCGGTAGAAATCAACGGCATGAATAAGTGGTATGGCGACTTTCACGTCCTCAAAGACATCAATTTGAAGGTCATGAAAGGTGAGCGGATTGTTATTGCGGGGCCATCTGGTTCCGGCAAATCAACGCTCATTCGTTGTATAAATCGCCTGGAAGAACATCAGCAAGGAGAAATCATTGTTGATGGGATCGAGTTGACCAGCGATTTGAAGCGGATTGACGAAGTTCGTCGTGAAGTGGGTATGGTATTCCAACACTTTAACCTGTTCCCGCATCTCACCATTATGGAAAACTGTACACTTGCTCCAATGTGGGTACGCGGCATTCCAAAGGCTGAGGCCGAAGCAACTGCGATGGAATATCTTGAAAAAGTGAAAATTCCTGAGCAGGCGGATAAGTTCCCCGGTCAATTGTCCGGTGGTCAGCAACAGCGTGTGGCGATTGCCCGTTCACTATGCATGAACCCAAACATCATGTTGTTCGATGAACCAACTTCAGCACTTGATCCCGAAATGATCAAAGAAGTGCTGGAAGTTATGGTGAACTTGGCGGAAACGGGCATGACCATGCTGTGTGTTACCCACGAAATGGGTTTTGCACGTCAGGTTGCCAACCGCGTTATCTTTATGGATCAAGGTCAAATTATTGAGCAGAATGATCCGGATAACTTCTTCGACAATCCACAACATGAACGTACAAAATTGTTCTTGAGCCAAATTCTCCATTAGTTGAGAAAAATTGAATTCCCCTCATAAAAATGAGGGGCTTTCAATTGCTTAGGAATTATATTTGATTTACAAACAATTTGAGCGGCCCTTTCGGCCGCTCAAATCTTAAGAGGGATAAGTGAACCGTCTCCGTGTATTCATAGCATTAGTTCTCGCAACTGTGGTGCAAAGCAGCGCGGCATATTCTGACACGCTGGATGACGTGCTAGAACGTGGTGCCGTTCGATGTGGTGCCACGGAGGGTCACAAAGGCTTTTCAGAAAAGTCTGAAGACGGTTTGTGGAGCGGGTTCGATGTCGATCTTTGTCGCGCTGTTTCTGCCGCGGTTTTCGGTGTCGCCAATCGCGTGGAGTTCGTCGAGTTTAAAGGCTCTAGCCGCATCGCTCCGCTGCAAAGCGGTGAAGTAGACTTGCTTGCCCGCAACACCTACTGGACCATGTCGCGGGACACCCAGTTTGGCGTTCAGAATATTGGCATTTCTTATTTTGACGGCCAAGCGCTTATGGTTCCAGAGGCAATGGGCGTTGTTTCTGCCATTCAGCTTACTGATGTGACTGCATGTGCTGTCATCGGTTCATTGGAACAATCAAATCTCGAACGTTACTTTTTTGAGCACCAAATTTCTTACAAAGAAGCATATTACGAAGAGTTTGCAGACCTGCGCGTCGCCTATGAAGCTGGACTTTGTAACGTTGTGACGGCTCCGGCGAGCATATTGCAGGCAATGTTGATTGAAGATTTGGACGAATCTGAACACCGGATATTGCCTGAACGCCTTTCAAACGAGCCATGGGGACCAGTTGTTCGCGCGGATGATGATCGTTGGCAGGATGTTGTTCGCTGGACTTTGTTTGCATTGATCAATGCTGAGGAATTGGGCGTCAATTCTCGCAATGTTGACACGATGGTCGAAAGCAAAAATCCGAAGGTGCGCCGCCTGCTTGGCCTAGACGGTGAGTTTGGTTCGCCATTGGGCATACCTAATACGTGGGCACAAGATATTGTTCGCGGCATCGGCAATTATGGTGAAATGTATAGCCGGAATTTAGGCAAAGAATCCGGTCTGGATATTGCCCGCGGTCAGAATGAGCTGTGGATTCGCGGCGGATTGATGTACGCGCCGCCGATCAGGTAGCCAGTAAGTTAATCGATGATTGCTGCCTGAAATTCCTCGGCGGAAAACTGATATGCTTTGCCAAACCCACCATTTAAATCAGCCCGCAATATCTCAAACATAACCACATGAAAATCTGCGAACCCCGCATAGACTTTTGAACTTGGCCGTTGTGCGATAAAACTTTGGCGCAATTCAGCATCTTCCTTTGTGCCTTGTTCGATAAAGTGAGCTTCGCAAACCGGACTCACGCGCGCCTGCGTGAGCGCATCGCCTTTCGCCCCAACGTCACCCAGCAAGATCGAGCATTTGCTTTGGGCGCGCAATCCGCCAGTATGATGAGCCAAATC
The DNA here is from genome assembly GCF_057219265.1 of Maritalea sp. YIW29. Classification (NCBI taxonomy): domain Bacteria; kingdom Pseudomonadati; phylum Pseudomonadota; class Alphaproteobacteria; order Hyphomicrobiales; family Devosiaceae; genus Maritalea; species Maritalea sp. YIW29. The sequence continues at coordinate 1,113,699 of NZ_JBXVVF010000001.1, read as the reverse complement.
TGAGATCAACGTCATCGGTGTGTTCTGGTTTGCCAATGCGAGACCGATCCGACTTGCATATGGCTGCCCATTTTCTTGTGTAGAAGCGAGGACGCCAAAGTCCAATGACATCAGCCGTTTAACCAGCTCGATTGCCTCGTCGTTAATTGGATTTATGGGCGTTTTTATTGCTCGTCTCCACTGGTTTTCTCATCAACCAAACTCATAGAAATGCCGTCGACCTTTTCAATATTGAGCGAACCGACGTCCAACCCGTCGAGGCAGTGGACGTTCACGCCGAAATGGTCTGGCATCGAGCGTTTTCGATGAAATGTGTAGATGCCGCATTTTGAGCAAAAATTGTGCTGTGCGACTTTGGTGTTCCAAGTGTAACAGCTAAGGTTTTCCTCACCGGAAACAAGCTCAAACTTACTCTCATGAACCGCCGTCATCACAGCATTCTTTTTCCTGCACAAGGAGCAGTTGCAAGATGTGACGCGTTCAAGCGATGTCGAAACTTCAAACTGAACGGCACCGCAATGGCATGCGCCTTGATATCGTTTTTCCATCTAACTATCGAAGTGAATCGCGACGCGCCGGTTGATTTTGCCCTTTTTCTCAACCTTACCAAACCGCATTCGGCCAATTTCACGCGTATTGGCCACATGAGTGCCGCCACAGGGCTGCCAATCAATCGATTCCCCGCCATCGCTTATCCGGATCATGCGGATTTTACCTTGGCCGACAGGCGGCTTCACAGCCATGGTTTTGACAAGTTCGGGGTTCGCTTCAAGCTCAGCCTCTGTGATCCACTCCTCAGTGACATCAAGCTCACGATCAATGAGCGCATTAAGTTCGGCGGCTAGCGCCTCTTTATCTTCAGGAGGCTCGGGCATTTGAAAATCCAGCCGACCTTTTTCAGCACCAATCGAACCGCCGGTAACGGGAAGCGGGATGACGACGGAGAGCAAATGCAATGCTGTGTGCATGCGCATTAGCTTATAGCGATTTTCCCAGTCGATATGGCAAGTGATTTCATCGCCAACATTAAGCGTGGCCGGTCCCTCAGCCGGGACATGCACAATCAAGTTTTTGTCGCCATCCGGATGAATGGTCGTCGCAATTTTGATTTTGTCGCCGGACGCAGTCTCCAAAAATCCAATATCACCTGGCTGGCCGCCAGACGTGGCGTAGAAGTTGGTGCGATCCAACAAAATGCCGCCGAGCTCGTTTATATCAACGACCTTGGCGGCAACTGTATTTAGGTAGCTATCGCTACGAAAAAGAAATTCTGTGCTCTGTGAGCTATTATCCATCATCACTTGCCAATACAGATTGAATATCGATATCCAAACTGTTGTCCAAAAATGCAGGTACTGGCAAGCCCTTAGAGTTCAAGAAATCTTTGTTGAAGAGTTTTGTTTGGTAGCGATTGCCATAGTCACAAAGCACTGTGACAATGGTTTTGCCCGGGCCCATTTCTTTGGCCAGCTTCACTGCACCTGCAATGTTGATTGCACTTGATCCGCCAAGGCACAGGCCTTCTTTCTCGAGCAAGTCGTAAATATAGGGCAGGGCTTTGGCATCCGGAATTTGATAGGCGTGATCTGGTGTTAGCCCATCCAAGTTCGCCGTAATGCGGCCTTGGCCAATGCCTTCGGTGATTGAAGAGCCAGTCGAAGCGAATTCGCCTGTTTTATAGTAGCTATAAAGAGCTGCACCTTCAGGGTCTGCAATGCCGATTTGAATGTCTTTGTTACGTTCTTTAAGGGCATGGGCAACGCCCGCGAGCGTGCCGCCCGAACCAACCGCGCAAATAAAGCCATCGACTTTGCCACCGGTCTGTTCAAAAATTTCTGGACCTGTTGTTTCAATATGTGCCTGACGATTGGCCACATTATCAAACTGCTGTGCCCAAACGGCACCTTCGGGAAGTTCATTATTTAAGTGTTCCGCCAAACGGCCAGACAACCGAACATAATTGTTTGGGTTTTTATATGGCTTGGCAGGGACTTCAATAAGCGTCGCACCAGCAAGCTTAATGCTGTCCTTCTTCTCTTTACTTTGTGTATCTGGAATAACGATAACAGATTTATAGCCCAACGCATTGGCAACCATTGAAAGACCAATGCCGGTATTGCCTGCTGTGCCTTCAACAATTGTCGCGCCTGGGCGCAACAGGCCGCGTTTTTCCGCATCACGGATAATATAAAGTGCTGCACGGTCTTTAACGGATTGGCCCGGGTTCAAGAACTCGGCCTTGCCCCAGATTTCGCAACCAGTCGCCTCGGAAACAGCGTTGAGCCTGATTAGCGGCGTGTTGCCAATGGCGTCCAAAACGTTTGTGTGCTTCGTCATGATTCATTCCTTTTAACGTTGCACAAATATTAGGTCTCAACAAACGGTTTCTCAAGCCACAAACAGGTGAAAAACAAAGGCTTTTCCCAATTGGCAAAATTGGCAGCAAACTGATCTAGCAATTGTTAAATAGCAGCGAATGGAATTCTCCTAATTGAATTGATTGGGGCCGACAAATACTTGCGTGCCTTGACATTGCCTGTGTTACCGAATTGGCGAGAAGTGAAAAACTTTGCTTCAATTTGGGCATTCATGACAATTAGATTTCGCCATTCTCCCTTCGGGCAAATATGGATGTTTACAGAAGATCAGATTGACAAAATCTCAGACTTTATGGCGGTAAACTACTGATTTATCAGATTGTTTTGGGGCGACGCGCGGCCTATTTTAGGCGTCGAGTTCATAAGCCCATTCGGAGCCATCATGTCGGCCACACAAAAAACACTCTCCCACCTTCAAGCGCTTGAAGCAGAGAGCATCGAGATTTTTCGCGAAGTTGCATCCAGCTTTGAGCGGCCTGTAATGATGTATTCGATTGGCAAAGATTCGAGTGTTTTGTTGCACCTAGCGCGCAAAGCCTTTTTCCCCTCCAAAATCCCGTTTCCTTTACTGCATGTCGATACGACTTGGAAGTTTAAGGAAATGATCGCTTTTCGTGATCGCATGGCCGAGGAGCATGGGTTTGATCTCATCACCCATACAAACCAAGAGGGCAAAGCGGACAATATCAACCCGTTCGACCACGGCTCGTCACGCTATACCGACATCATGAAAACGGTAGCGCTTCGGCAAGCACTCAACGCCGGGCAATATGATTCCGCAATTGGTGGTGCGCGGCGGGACGAAGAAAAATCACGGGCCAAAGAGCGCATATTTTCACATCGCAATGCGAGCCATGCGTGGGACCCAAAAAACCAACGTCCTGAACTTTGGCGGGTTTTCAACACACGGCTGGCTCCCGGTGAAAGCATGCGGGTCTTTCCATTGTCCAATTGGACCGAGTTGGACATTTGGACCTATATCTATTCAGAAGGCATTGAAATCCCGCCGCTCTACATGGCCAAGAAACGCCCGGTTGTTGAACGGTCTGGCACCTTGATCATGGTCGATGATGACCGGATGCCGCTAAATGAGGGCGAAGTGCCGCGCGAAGAAATGGTGCGGTTCCGCACACTTGGCTGCTATCCGTTGACCGGCGCAATTAGATCTGATGCGGCGACTTTGCCTGAAATTATTATGGAAATGAATGCCTCGACAACTTCTGAGCGAGAAGGGCGTTTGATCGATAGCGATCAAGCCGGTTCGATGGAAAAGAAAAAACAAGAAGGATATTTTTGATCATGCCTGTTTCCGAAAATGTCCTTAAGAACAACGCATTAGATGTTGATAGTTGGCTTGGCCAACAAACCAATAAGAGCCTTTTGCGGTTTTTGACCTGCGGTTCTGTTGATGATGGCAAATCAACGCTGATCGGCCGTCTGCTTTACGATAGTCAGTTGATCCTTGATGATCAGTTGGCCGCTTTGCAAAAAGAAAGCCATAACCGCACCACCGGCGATGAAGGTATCGATTTTTCACTATTGGTTGACGGTCTGACGGCTGAGCGGGAGCAGGGCATCACCATTGACGTTGCCTATCGCTTCTTCACGACAAACAAGCGCAAGTTTATCGTGGCCGATACTCCGGGCCACGAACAATATACCCGCAACATGGCAACGGGCGCATCGAACGCCGATGTCGCCATTGTGTTGATCGATGCGCGTAAAGGCCTGTTGACCCAAACCCGTCGCCACAGTTTTATCCTGTCGCTTATTGGCGTGAAGCACGTTGTGGCGGTGGTCAACAAAATCGACCTAGTCGATTATGACAAAGAAGTCTTTGACCGGATTGAAACTGAATATCGCGAATTTGCAGGTCAGTTGGGCTTTAAATCTCTCGTAACGATTCCTGTGTCAGCGCTTAAAGGCGACAACATCGTCAATAAGAGCGAAGCGATGGATTGGTATCGCGGCCCGCAGTTGGTGCCTTACCTGGAAGAAATTGATGTCACAGAAGACAAAACGGAAAGGCCGTTCCGCTTTCCCGTGCAATGGGTAAATCGGGCAAGTCTTGATTTTCGTGGCTTTTCGGGCACCGTTGCAGGGGGCAGCGTTAAACCGGGTGACGACATATTGATTGCCGCTTCGCGCAAGCCAGCAAAGGTCAGCCGGATCGTCACGATGGACGGCGATCTAGACGTGGCCGTCGCAGGGCAGGCGGTAACGCTTGTGCTGGACAGGGAAGTTGATATCTCCCGAGGTGACACACTTTCTACACCTGGCGCGATTCCCGAATTTTCAAATCAGTTTCAGGCGCAACTTGTTTGGATGAACGAAGAGCGGGCGATTGCTGGGCGTTCTTATTTGGTCAAAATCGGCACGCAATTGGTGCCCGCGACCATTACAGCCATAAAATTCAAAACCGACGTCAACAGCCTTGAAGAGAGTGCCACGCAACACCTTGACCTGAATGAAGTGGGTACGGTGACATTTTCGACCGACAAGCCAATTTCATTTGATCCATATGGTGAAAATGGCACTACGGGTGGGTTTATCCTGATTGATCGTTTGTCCAACGCCACGCTGGCCGCGGGAACGGTTGAGTTTGGGTTGAACCGCGCGCAAAACCTCACTTATCAAGATTTCGATGTAAACCGCAAAACACGATCAGAAATGAAGGGCCAGTCGCCCAAAATCGTGTGGTTTACTGGCCTGTCTGGTTCAGGAAAATCGACGGTAGCAAACTTGCTCGAAAAACGCATCGCAGCGGAAGGCAAGCACACCTATATTCTGGATGGCGACAATGTCCGTCACGGCCTCAACAAAGATCTAGGCTTTTCGGATGAGGATCGAGTTGAAAATATTCGCCGTATTGCAGAGGTCGCAAAGCTAATGGCTGATGCAGGACTAATCGTGTTGGTATCATTCATTTCACCGTTCAAGAACGAGCGCAAACTAGCGCGAGAAGTGGCCGGTGACATCGAATTCATCGAGGCTTACGTAAACACACCGATTGAGGTCTGTGCCGAGCGTGACCCCAAAGGTCTCTATGCGCGGGCGAAAAAAGGCGAAATCAAAAACTTCACAGGCATAGATTCGCCGTTTGAAGCACCAGAACATGCCGACATCACGCTCAACACGGCAGAAAAAGAGCCAGTAGCGCTCGCGAACGAGCTTTATGACTTGATGTTTGAAGGGCATCAATATCGGGCTTTGTAGATCTAACGTATTTGACGAAATCACAATATAAAACTGATTGATTTGAGGCGGCCGTTGGGCCGCCTTTTTTCATTTTTACAGCGACTATTCAGAAGCAATGTCTCTGGGAACAAACATAGCGTTGGCTGGAGTTGCGCCGCGGTGATAGGTGCAGAATGTGTCGTGCGCGTCAGGCGTTGTCGTGTGGATTTTGATGTTGGTGATGACTTCAACAGCACCATGATCAAGGCAAGCCTGTTGGGCATTTTTCACGATGTCCAACAGCTGGTCCAAGTCGCCCTTCATCGTCGTCTCCATCGCACCGACTTGAAAGGTGACACCTGATTCTTTCACAACGTCGATGGCCCGGTCGACCACTTCAAAATTGTTGCCTTCTCGAACGCGTGGGATGACTTGGAACGCCAAATATACTTCAGTGTCGTCGGATGAAATTTGTGTCATTCAATTGTCCTTGCAAATTTCCAATGGCTCACGCGCCAAACGGTCCGCGTCGGTCACGTTGTAGTTCAATTTCACGGAACTAATATTCGGAAGCTTCTTGGAATGACAGGCCAAACTTTTCCCAGTTTAAATTAGATCGGGGCGTCCAAGAGGCAGGTTGTGGGACATGCGTGCTAAGCACAAAACCATTCAAAATCAACACATTATCAGCTGAAAAGCTGACGCAATCGCGTGCACTCAATGATGATTGGGGTGTTTGAAATGTGTGTGGCTCCCCAGGCAAGACTCGAACTTGCGACAAAGCGATTAACAGTCGCTTGCTCTACCAACTGAGCTACTGGGGATCATCACAACAACCTGATGATCAGGTGAGACGGGGTTTACCTGATGTGAGATGACTTGCCAAGACCCTTTTTTAATTTTTGCGAACTTTTTTGTCCGATATCAGCGAATTCGAATTTTCACGCATCCAATGCGAGTAAGTCGCTCATATTGTTAGCATTCTTAAACGGGTCAGTTTCGTAAAACAGCGCAAAATCCAGATGGGCTACATTCAAACTGTCCAAATAATTTCGGATCGAGTTATTTGCGCTTTGTGGGCGCGAATTTGCAATGTTTTTCGCAGCTTCTAGACGCCATAGACTACATGTTGGGTATTCTTGATCGCCATAGCGCGCCACAACTACGTCATAGCTTGCAAGCAAGGATGTGGTGCGCGCGCAAAAGTCTTTTGGAAAGTATGGTGTATCCACTGGAGCGACCAGAAGCGCATTCTCATCCATTTGTGATGCCAATTCAACAGCCCACAAATAACCCGCATAAATCCCGCCAAGTGGTCCGATTTGAGGATCGAACGGATCACCGAGTACCGGGAAATCGTTTGATGCAGGATTTATGGATGTTCTTGATGAAAGAGCGACTGCATCAACCTGTGCACTTAGTTTGCTTTTCAATTTTTGAACTAATGTTGACTTACCTAGTCGCACAGATGATTTGTCGACGCCGCCTAACCGCTGTCCTGCGCCGCCAGCCAATATGGTTGCAAAAATTTTCATGTTGTTTCCACCCGCTTGGCATAAATCAATGTCAGACAAATGCGGCCAAATCAAATTTGAAATGCCGAAAAACCGCCTCGAAAATCATTCGGGGCGGTTTGGTTCGTTAATAAAGCTGTTATGCAGCTACGATTATTGGACAGGTGGAACGAAACCAGGTGCAATGACGAGGTTTCCTAGTGACGTTGTGTTTAGGCGAAGTTTTTTTACTTCGGTATAGGCGTCTGAATTGTACCAATCCTGCAACGCCGCTTCTTCATTCGGGAACTCAATCACAACGGTCCAATTGCCATTCCATTCACCCTCCAAGGTTTCAACCGTGGGCGTGGCGACCAGCACTTTAGCGCCAGTGTTTAAAACAATTGGCGCTACTGCCGCGCCATATCCGCTGAAATATTTCTCTTGGTCTTCGATTTGGATCTGAGCGATCATATAAACAGGATCTGCAAGAGCTGATGTGATCGAGCCGGCTACGAGTGCCGTTGTTAAAATAACCGAGTTGAATATTCTTTTCATGTGTTTTGCACCTTTTTTGGTTGTATTGAACTCACGGGAAAAGTAAATATGCCATGCAAAATTGCAAAACAACGCGAAGTATTGCCCGTCTATGAGCAAAAATGCACATCGTGATTTGCCTTGGGCACACGTACCGATTTTATTGGCACTGTTAAGGCACAAATCCCTTTCAGGCGCGGCTCGTTCTCTTGGTATCGACCGCACGACAGTCGCTCGTCGTTTGGAACGGCTGGAGGCCGATCTGGGTGCACTTATTTTTGAACGACTAGCAGGTGAGCTCTTGCCGACGGACCATGGACGCAAGATTTTGGCGTTTGCGGAACGTGCCGAGCAGGAATTGAGTAATTTGCGTCCAGAGGATGCAGCGAACCGCCGCAAATTTGGTCGGGTTCGTATTGCGACCTCAGAACATGTTTTGACCGCATTCGCCTCTCAGTTTAACGCGTTGATTTCCGAGCTTCCTGAAGTGTTTTTAGAGATTAGCACCTCGAACCAACTTGCTGACCTGTCAAAATATGAGGCCGATATTGTGTTGCGAATTGGCCGTGACCCAACCCAAGTCTTACATACAAAAAGCCTGGGCGCGGTTCGGTTTGCACTCTATCGCCGCAAGGCGGACACTGGGCCAATTGAAACATTCTGGACCCATGCGGGCGAAACCAAGCTCCCCAAAATTGTTCTAGAAGAATACCCTGAGGCCAAAATAATTGCTGCGATTGACGGCGTAATCCCAACCCGGGAACTGATCTTAACTTGCGGTGGAGCAGGAATTTTGCCGCGTTTCTTAGGTGATCGAGATGAACGCCTGATTGCTTGCTCTAAGGATACTTCAGCGGAAAAATACCAATTGATCATCGGATGTTTGCATGAACAACGTAACTTGCAAAGAATTCGGCTTGTGATGCAGGCACTACACGCCAGACTGACACCATTGTTGTAAATTGCAGTCCGGTCTGAAATTCCCCGATTCGATGCTCACGAGTAAACAATTGGATTGAAACAGTCAGGATGACGTGCCGCTCAAGATACGAAAACGTCTGCAATCATCAAAAACGACATGGTCAAGAGTTTATGTTGAGATTGCAAACTATGGAGCTTTGGCCTCCGCCGGGTGTGATTGCAGTCAGGTAATTGGGCGCGCCGTTCAAAAAGTAAGCACGTGGCACAATTAGCACTGAATTTATTGAGCATTTTTGAAAATCTGGAGGCCACGCCCGGAATCGAACCGGGGTACACGGATTTGCAATCCGCTGCGTCACCACTCCGCCACGTGGCCTCAATGAGTTGCGTTGCTATACCAAACCCAAACTGGTTTCAAGCAAATGTTGAGTACAAATTTTGTAAAGAGACGATCTGAAGTCGAAAAACCCACAAATTTGGAAATTCCCTCGCTTGCATATCCCCAAATAGAAAGATATTGAACTTGATAAGGTGCAACCCCTAAAGGAACGTGAAATGGATTTTCAGCGCGCGCGTACAGCAATGGTGGACTGCCAAGTTCGGCCGAACTCAGTTACAGATTTTGAAATTATTCAAATCATGGGTGAAGTGCCACGCGAAAATTTTGTGCCTACTGATTTGCGCGAACTGGCTTATCTGGATGAACATCTTTCGCTTAGCGCTGATCGCAAGATGCTTTCGCCGATGCGGGTTGCACAATTGATCCAGCTTGCTGACATTCAAAAGTCTGATGTTGTTTTAGATGTTGCCTGTGGCAGTGGGTATTCTGCAGCCATTATGGCGGGGCTTGCAAGTTCAGTTGTGGCGATTGATGACGATGAAACATTGGTAGCAACCGCGACGGAAATTCTTGCGGATTTAGACATCGGCAACGTAGCTGTCATGCAGAGTAAATTGGATGCCGGTTTTTCTAAAGAGGGCCCCTTTGACGTAATTTTTGTTGAAGGGTCTGTAGATTTTGTTTCAGACAGCCTTAAAAAGCAGTTAGCCGATGGCGGGCGCATTGTTTGCGTTGAACCAGTTGATGGTGTTGACACCGCAATCCTTTATACAAAGTCGGATGGCGGCCTATCCCGGCGTGAAGTTTTCAACGCTTCAGTGCCACATCTTTTGGCTTTTACGAAGCGGTCAGAATTCAGTTTATAAGTTTATTTACCAAGCAGACTTGAAACGCTCCAACCGCACACCAAATGGATGTAGGTTGGTGTTGCTTTCGCGACACAATCGGGTACATATGCGCAGGTTAATGAAAAGTTAATTTTCTTTTTTGCGTGATTTTATGCATATTGTGAGCGCTTGGAATTGGTCGGGGTTAGAGTAGTGTTTTTAAAAAAGAGTTTGATCGCAGCAGCGACGTTGTCGCTTGCAATGACCAGCATTGCGAGTGCTGAGAGTTTAACGAATGCTTTGGCAAAGGCCTACACAAGCAACCCGTCTATGGCTGCTGCTTTGATTAGTGTGAAGTTGGCTTCAGAAGATATCGTTTTGCGCAAATCTGGCATGCGACCTCAGATCAACCTTTCAGCCACAACCCAGTATAGCTGGTCAAATTCTGGCGGTGTGCATACCGGTGCAGGAACTGGTAGTGTGAATCTGCAATATAACCAACGCCTGTTTGATGGCCTTAAGACAAATGCCCAGATTGACCAAGCGCGTGCCTTGGCAGACGCAGCAACGCACGGTTTGCGCAATACAGAACAAAATGTACTTCTTTCCGCTGCAACAGCCTATATGGACGTTGTACGCGATACAAACTTGGCTAGCCTGCGCGCGGACAACGTTAAGTTCTTGCGCGCCCAAGTTTCATCTGCCCGGAACCGCCTTGAAGTGGGTGAGGGCACAAAAATCGATGTTGCTCAGGCACAAGCGCGTTTGGCGCAAGCGGTTGCCAGCTACAAGTCGTCAATTAATTCTCTTCGCACGTCTCAAGCTTCATATGTGCGTTGGATGGGAACGAAGCCAAGCGGACTAAATTCAAACTTCAAATTTGGCAGCGTGCTGCCGCGCTCGCTGGATAAGGCTTTGCGTTCAGCGCGTGCAAATCACCCAGCGATCAAAACGGCCCAGGCTCAAGTTGAAGCGGCTAGCTACAATACGGACGCAGCTTTGCGCGCGTTTGGCCCGACAATCGATCTAATTGGCTCGATTTGTGCGATCGATTGTGGCGGCGGGTTTGCTGCTCGTGGATCATCAGGGTCAATTCGATTGACGTTGGCAATTCCGATTTATCAGGGTGGTGCATTAGGTGCGTCGGCACGTAAAGCAAACTTGAGTCACATTCGTGCTGAAGTTGATGCTCGGTCTACTGTAAACCAGGTAGAAGAATCAGTTGTTTCTGCGTGGGGTGGGCTTCAAACTTCTATCGCTCTGATTGAATCAGCAAATGCATCTGTCCGTTCTGGTCAAATCGCACTTGATGGTGTGATTGAAGAAAGAAATGTCGGACAGCGCACAACGCTTGATGTGCTAAATGCGCGTGCGGAGCTTACGAGTGCAAAAGAGGCGCTTTATACAGCGCAGCGCAATAAAGTTGTTGCGGCCTTTTCTCTAGTTTCTGCAACCGGTCGTCTTGATGCGGCGTCACTTCACCTGCCGGTGTCGATCCAATCTGCGGATGGGTATCGTGCAAACGTGGAAGACATTTGGGGCGAACTGCGCGATCAAGCCAACTAACTGGTGGAAAACGCGGAATTGTCGCTCGACTGGACTAACGCGAACAATTTGATCACAATAAGCTGAACTAGTGCGAATCGCATCGTGTTTGTGATGTAGAGTTGCTTCGCACAAATGTGAGGCAAAGATGAATCAACCAGCGTCTAAAGACCCATCAATGGATGAAATTCTGTCTTCAATTAGGCAGATTATCGCTGATGACGAGCCAGCTGTGGCCGAAGAGCCAACAGCGGCAAAAGCGGCACCAGCTTCGCCATCACCGGTGGCGGAGCCAACGCCCCAGGCAGCGCCGGTACAAATGGCTGAACCTGCGCCAGTCCAAGCACCGATGGTTGAAGAAGAGCCGCTGTCCCTAAGCGCAGACCAGATGGTCAGTGCGGAACCAGCTCCAATCGCGCAGGATGCGCCAAGTGCAGCACCCGCGCCAGCCGAAGAACCTCTTGCTTTAAGCCCAGAGATGATGATTGAGACCGCGCCTGCTGCCGCGACGCCAGATATACCTGATGATGCCGCATTGACGCGCGGCGCGCCGGACCCGCAGGAATTTGCAAATGAGTTTGGCGACAACGTGTCCGAAGATGTCGGGTTGGTTGTGCCGGATGATATAGCATTTATTAGTGATAGCGACGAAGATGATGCCGCGGCAATGCTCAATGACGTGGACGTCGAATCTGTTGATTTGGACGTGGCTGATTTAGACGATCTAGATGCGATGTCTGGAGACATTGATCTGGCTGTCTTGGACCCTGATCCCGTTGCCGAAGTGGAAGTTGAAGAACCTGTGCAAGCAGAATTCGAACAACCCCAGAGCCCATTGCCAGATAAATCGCTCACTACAGAAATGTCCGATGAGCTTTTGGAACCGGCAACCCAAGCGGCCGCCAAGAGTGCTTTTGGACAATTGGATGCGTTGACGCAAATGGGTGGTGGCCAAACGGTTGAAGACCTGATCCGCGAAATGCTTCGCCCGATGCTTAAAGGCTGGTTAGATGAAAACTTGCCCGGCGTTGTCGAGAAATTGGTTCAACGCGAAATTGAACGCGTCTCACGCGGCAACAAATAGCCAATTTGGGCGAATTTTGATCGTGCGCTGTTGACAGCGCGCGTCCGCTTGGCTTTACACCTAGATTGAATGTTTTTCAGCTGCGGGCAGTCCTTGTTGCCGCGGCGGACAAAGGCTATGCACATGATCGATAAAAGCTACGACCCTAAAGAGGTCGAAAACCGGATTTACGAAGGCTGGGTGAGTGAAAACTTGTTCGCGGCAGGCGCGGGCGCCAAAGAAGGCGCTGAGAGCTATACGATTGCGATGCCGCCGCCAAATGTCACCGGAGATTTGCATGTCGGTCATGCGTTAACTTTCACCATTCAGGATTTGCTTGCGCGATTTGAGCGTATGCGCGGCAAGAATGTTCTATGGCAACCCGGCACCGACCATGCCGGTATTGCGACACAAATGATTGTTGAGCGGCAGTTGATGGAAAGTCAATCGCCTGGTCGCCGTGAGCTTGGCCGTGAGAAATTCTTGGAAAAAGTCTGGGAATGGAAAGAAAAAAGCGGCAACACAATTGTTTCGCAGCAAAAGCGTTTGGGTTCATCGGCAGATTGGTCCCGTCAGCGTTTTACTATGGATGACGGCATGTCTGAAGCTGTTCTCAAAGTGTTCGTGCAGTTGCATAAAGAAGGATTGATTTACAAAGACAAACGTCTCGTAAATTGGCACCCAGTTCTGCAGACAGCGATTTCTGATCTTGAAGTTGAGAACATTGAGATCAACGGCCATATGTGGCACTTGCGCTATCCAATCGAGGGTAGCGAAGAGACAATCACCGTTGCAACCACACGACCTGAGACGATGCTGGGCGATACTGCGGTTGCTGTTCATCCTGAAGATGAGCGCTACACCCACCTTGTTGGCAAGATGGTTGTTTTGCCGCTAACCGGGCGCAAAATTCCGATTGTTACGGACGAACACGCTGATCCTGAGCAGGGATCCGGTGCGGTGAAGATTACGCCAGCGCACGACTTCAATGATTTTGAAGTTGGCAAACGGAACAATCTAGAACAAATCAATATCTTCACGTCGGATGCCAAAATCAACGACGAGGCGCCAGAAGCCTATCGCGGCATGGATCGATTTGATGCCCGTAAGCAAATCATCAAAGACCTAGATGCACTTGGCGTGCTTGTTGAAGTCGAAGATAAAATGATTTCGGTACCACATGACGAGAAATCCAAACTCGTCGTTATCGAGCCTTATCTGACCGACCAATGGTATGTGGATGCCGTAACTCTCGCGAAACCTGCTCTTGCAGCCGTTAAAGAAGGTCGCACCAAATTCGTTCCCAAGAGTTGGGAAAATACCTATTACGCTTGGATGGAGAACCTTCAACCGTGGTGTATTTCACGCCAATTGTGGTGGGGTCACCAAATTCCAGCATGGTACGGACCGGATGGCAAAGTGTTCGTTGAGCACAGCGCAGAGGCTGCGCAAGCGACCGCTGATGCGCATTATGGCGCACCAACAGCGCTCAAACGAGATGCAGACGTGCTTGATACGTGGTTCTCGTCTGCGCTTTGGCCATTTTCAACGTTGGGTTGGCCTGAAAAAACAAAAGAGCTCGAAACCTATTATCAGACCAACACATTGGTCACCGGGTTCGACATCATCTTCTTCTGGGTCGCCAGAATGATGATGTTTGGCCTTCACTTCATGGACGAAGAGCCGTTTGAAAATGTTTACGTTCACGCCCTTGTTCGGGATGAGAACGGCCAGAAAATGTCGAAAACCAAGGGCAATGTAATTGATCCATTGGTATTGTTTGACGAGTACGGCACTGATGCAACACGTTTTACTTTGGCCGCAATGGCTGCGCAGGGGCGGGACTTGCGGTTGTCGCTTTCGCGTGTTGAAGGCTATCGGAATTTTGTAACAAAAATTTGGAATGCTGCGCGTTTCCTTGAAATGAATGAATGCGCCCGCGTTGAAGGCTTTGACCCGAAATCGGTAAATTCAGCACTCAACAAGTGGATCTTGAGTCGAACCGCAAAGGCTGTGGCTGAGGTTGAAAAATCTATTGAAACGTTCCGTTTCAATGAGTCTGCAAATGCTGCATATGACTTTGTTTGGGGCACATTCTGCGATTGGTTCGTGGAGTTAGCCAAACCTGTGTTCAACGGCGAAGATGAAGCGTTAAAAGCTGAAACGCGGGCAACCGCTGCGTTTGCCCTTGATCAGATTTTGGCTCTTTTGCATCCATTTATGCCGTTTGTGACAGAAGAGCTTTGGGCGCAAACTGCACATCAGGGTCCAAAACGCGAAAAACAATTGATTATTTCTGAGTGGCCACAATTAGCTGCGCTTGTTGACGAAGAAGCTGAGCAGGAATTGGGCTGGTTGATCGACCTAATCTCCGGTATCCGTTCCGTTCGCGTGGAAATGAACGTTCCTGCGAGCATCAAAGCACCGCTTGTTGTGGTTGGCGCGAACGACAAAACCAAGTCGCACCTTGATAGCCAAGCGGCGATGGTCAAACGTTTGGCTCGGATTGAAGAGATTTCATTTGCCGATGCTGTTCCGGATGAAGCAGCGCAGTTGGTGCTGAACGAAGCGACATATTGTTTGCCGCTTTCCGGCATCATCGATATTTCAGCGGAAAAAGAACGGTTAGGCAAAGATTTGGCCAAGTTGGACAAGGAAATTGACGGCGTTGATAGAAAGCTCAGCAACGAGCAGTTCATTTCCAAAGCACCAGCGAGTGTCGTGAACGACCAAAAACAACGTCGCGATGATGCAATTGCCAAGAAAGAACGAGTTGAGGCAGCTTTAGCAAGACTGGGATAGTGCAAACACCGACATTGCGATGAAAGTTTAGGCGGGGGTGCCGGGGAAGCGAACGCCGTTCGCGACGGCGGCGCGGAAGATGTCATAAAATTGCAACAGTACGCAATAATTCACTCAAACGTGATTGGCGGCCCCATTTTGACGATGTGGCCGCCATTTTTTTAACCCAATACATATGCATAAGCATGATAACAGCGGCATTGGCGGATGGCGCGCTGCACTCAAGCCTTCAAGGAGCGCGGAGAACCGTACGTCTTGCCCCAATTGTGCCTTGCATCAAGCGGTCGGCAAAGTAAAACAGATCAACGGTTTGACGCCAATGATGCTTGGAAGGAATAAACAGTGGACGAGAACAAAATCGACAAGAAAAATCTACCTAGTCGACATGTAACCGAAGGGCCTTCACGGGCACCGCACCGGTCATATTACTATGCGATGGGCCTAACAGGTGGTCAAATTCACCAGCCATTCGTTGGTGTTGCAACCTGCTGGAACGAAGCTGCGCCTTGTAATATCGCGTTGGCTCACCAAGCTCAGTTCGTGAAAAAAGGCGTTGCCGCTGCAAATGGTACGCCTCGTGAGTTCACCACAATCACCGTGACAGACGGCATCGCCATGGGTCACCAAGGCATGAAGTCGTCTTTGGTTTCGCGTGACGTGATCACCGACTCGGTGGAACTGACCATGCGTGGCCACAGCTATGATGCGCTTGTTGGCTTGGCTGGCTGTGATAAGTCGCTGCCGGGTATGATGATGGCGATGGTTCGCCTGAACGTACCATCTGTGTTCCTTTATGGCGGTTCAATTCTTCCGGGAAATTTCAAAGGTAACCCCGTAACTGTTCAAGATGTTTTTGAAGCGGTTGGGAAGCACTCTGTTGGTGATTTTTCTGATGAGGATCTGGAAGAGCTAGAGCGTGTGGCTTGTCCATCATCAGGTGCATGTGGTGCGCAATTTACTGCGAACACTATGGCGACCGTTTCTGAAGCTATCGGTTTGGCATTGCCATATTCTGCTGGTGCACCAGCGCCTTACGAAATTCGTGACCAATTCTGCTACACCGCCGGTGAGCAGGTAATGGAGCTGATCAAGAAAAACATCCGCCCCCGTGACATCGTTACGCGCAAAGCGCTAGAGAATGCGGCGACCGTGGTTGCTGCCTCTGGCGGTTCAACAAATGCTGCATTGCACTTGCCAGCGATTGCGAACGAAGCGGGCATTGAATTTGATCTGTTTGATGTTGCTGAGATTTTCAAGAAAACGCCTTATATCGCGGACTTGAAACCGGGTGGCCGCTATGTAGCCAAAGACATGTTTGAAGCGGGTGGCATTCCGCAGCTAATGAAAACATTGCTTGATAATGGCTTTATGCACGGCGATTGCATGACGGTTACTGGCCGTACAATTGCCGAAAACCTTGAAAAAGTTAAATGGAACGACAAGCAAGATGTTGTTTGGCCTGCGGATAAACCGATTACGAAAACCGGTGGCGTTGTTGGTTTGCGCGGCAATCTAGCCCCAGAAGGCGCGATTGTTAAAGTTGCAGGCATGAGCGAATTGGAATTTACCGGCCCAGCGCGTTGCTTTGACAGCGAAGAAGAGTGCTTCAAAGCTGTTTCTAACCGCGACTACAAAGAAGGCGAAGTGCTTGTTATCCGTTACGAAGGACCAAAAGGTGGTCCAGGTATGCGTGAAATGTTGGCAACAACCGCGGCGCTTTACGGCCAAGGCATGGGCGACAAGTTAGCTTTGATCACAGACGGTCGTTTTTCTGGCGCGACCCGCGGTTTTTGTATCGGCCATGTTGGCCCAGAAGCTGCCGTTGGCGGCCCGATCGCACTTTTGAATGATGGCGACATGATCACCATCAACGCCAATACCGGCGAAATCTCGGTCGACTTGACCGATGATGAACTGAAAGCCCGCAAAGACAAGTGGCAAGCACGTGAGACCAATTTTGGCTCAGGTGTCATTTGGAAATATGCCCAAGGGGTTGGATCTGCGCGTTATGGCGCACTGACACATCCCGGCGCAAGGGGCGAGAAGGAGTGTTATGCGGACATCTAGCATCCGTATTGCTGTTTGTTTTGTTGCCGTGGTGTTGGCATTGCCGTGGGGCTTGTCCCTTATGGGTGGTGCCAACGCACAGGACAATACCAACATTTTCTCCTTTTTTGGGGACAGCGATGCAGAAGTGTCCAACGAAAACCTGTTGGCAGCCTTGGAGGAGGCTGCCGAAGCAGGACAACCAATCGCGCTTTGGCGATTGGGCACAATGTACGAGAATGGGGAAGGGGTGCAGCAGGATCGCGCCCGTGCCTTCCTTTATTTCCGTGAGCTAGCCGATGGCCACGCCGATACGCCGCCAAAGTCAGTCGGCGCGGATATTGTCGCGCAAAGTTTTCTGAAAGTGGGCGAGTATTACCGCGAAGGCGTGCCGGATGCTGGGGTGGAAGCTGACGACACACTTTCGCGTAAGCTCTGGCTGCATGCAGCGTCCTATTTTGGTGATGCAGATGCGCAGTACAAAGTCGGCCAGCTCTATCTAGACGAAAATGAATTTGGCTATTCGCCATTACAAAGCGCGCGTTGGTTATCGCTGGCCTCTAGAAAAGGCCATCCCGCTGCGCAAGCAACTTTGGGCGATATGATGTTCAATGGCGAAGGAATTTCTGCTGACCCTGTTGAAGGGCTAATGTGGCTCACACTTGCTGACCGCCGCGCGGGTGGCACAGAAGACGAACCCTGGATCGCAGAACTGCACGAACGCGCAATTTCAGTGGCTACACCTGAAGAACGCCAGCAGGCAATCGCAGCAGCTGATAGCCTTGGCTCTCGATTTGGTGGCTAACGTTAGCCTAGAAGTCGAAATGCCCAACTACCGGAACATGATCTGACGGTTTTTCGCGCCCGCGCATTTCTTTGTGCACTTCGACGCTGAGTAATTTATCTGTGGCTTGAGGCGAACACATCAAATGGTCAATTCGAATGCCGTTATTCTTGCGCCAAGCGCCTGCCTGAAAATCCCAAAACGTATAGGCCTGCTCTGAATTGGTTGCTCTAAGCGCATCCGTCATCCCCAGGGCCGCCAACGCCCGAAAACGCTCCAGACTTTCGGGGCGATAAAGCGCATCTCCCCACCATCCATCATGATCATGCGTGTCAAGCGGTTCGGGAATTATGTTGTAATCACCAGTAACTATCAGTGGTTCTTCAAGTGTTAGGCGATCTTTGGTCCATTCAATCAGACGATCCATCCAAGCCAATTTGTAAGGGAATTTGTCCGTATCGACCGGATTGCCATTTGGCAGGTAAATACCGGCAACACGAACTGGTCCGTCTGGCCGTGAAATCACGCATTCGATGAAGCGGGCTTGCTCGTCACTATCGTCGCCAGGCAGGCCGCGATTGACCTCTTCAAATGGATGTAACGAGAAGAGTGCAACGCCGTTGAAACTCTTTTGACCATGTGTTTCAACATTGTAGCCAAGGTCTTCAAAAACTTCGCGCGGAAAATTCTCGTCGATGCTTTTGATTTCTTGCAAACAGACAAGATCTGGCTTGTTTTCCTTCAGCCAATACTCAACTTCGTTAAGTCGTGCTTTGATTCCGTTGATGTTCCATGTCGCTATTTGCATGATTTTGTTCGCATTTCCCAAGTTTATCCACACCAACTACTCTAAAACTATTCATACGTCCAAATACGTGCTGAGCTGTCACTGCGATTCAGGGAGATCGTATCTTTAAATTGGGGGAGTAACAATATGAGTGATGCGTCTGAGGATGATCTAAAGAAGAAATTAATGGACCCGGATTATTCACCGCCAATGTCAGTGGCCATTCCACTTGGCCTACAACATGTTTTGGCGATGTTCGTTTCCAATTTCACGCCAGCGATTATCGTTGGTTTGGCAGCGGGATTTGCCTTCGGTTCCACTGATTTGGTCTTTTTGATCCAAATGTCGATGTTATTTGCTGGCATCGCGACACTTTTTCAAACTGTAGGTATGGGACCAATCGGTGCTAAGTTGCCGGTCATGCAAGGCACAAGCTTTGCCTTTATTCCAATTATGATTCCGATTGTGAAAACAGCGGGAATGGCCGCACTGTTCGGCGGTATCATTGTTGGCGGGATATTCCACTTCCTTTTGGGCACTGTAATCGGGCGCATCAGAATTTGGTTGCCACCTTTGGTGACTGGTCTGGTAGTGCTTTCTATTGGTCTGGCACTTATTCCTACTGGCATAAAATATGCCGCCGGTGGTGTGCCCGCCTTTGACAATGGAGCGCCCGAGTTTGGTGGCCTAAATCACTGGTTCTTGGCCTTAACGGTAATCGTTGTGTCGCTTGGTCTTAAGTTTTTTGCCAAAGGCGTTATGTCTTCCGCTGCGATTTTGATTGGTCTCGTTGTCGGCACGCTTGTAGCTTGGCCAATGGGCATGTTGAATATGTCTGGCGTTGCGCGGGCTGAATGGTTTGCCATACCAACACCACTTTCCTACGGCATCGAGTTCAATATGGCCGCCATTATCGGCATGTGTTTGATGGCTCTGGTGTCTGCAATTGAAACCGTTGGCGATATTTCAGGTATCACCAAAGGTGGCGCAAACCGTGAGGCAACCGACAAAGAGCTAGCAGGCGGTACATTTGCTGATGGTTTGGGAACCGCGATTGCTGGCCTATTTGGTGGCTTGCCAAACACATCATTTTCGCAAAATGTGGGTCTGATTTCGTTGACTGGCGTAATGAGCCGGATGGTGGTCACAATTGGCGCCGTGTTCCTCATCTTTTGTGGATTGGTTCCAAAGATTGGCGCAATCATCGCTTCCATGCCCATCGCGGTTCTTGGCGGCGGCGTGATCGTCATGTTCGGAATGGTCGCATCAGCCGGTGTGAACATGCTTGGTGATGTAAAGTGGGATCGCCGTAACATGGTGATTTTGGCTGTATCACTCGGCATTGGTCTTGGACTTCAGGCTGTGCCGCAAGCATTGCAGCATTTGCCAAGCACGCTTCAAGTGTTGCTTTCTTCAGGTCTGCTTCCTGTAGCGTTCTTGTCGATCGTTCTAAATGCAGTTTTGCCAGCAGAGCTGGACTAAAACAAAAAGGAGCCCGGCACTGCCGGGCTCTTTTCACTAGTCTTCGTGACAGTTCTAAACTGAAAAGCTTGTTCCACAACCGCATGACGCAACAGCGTTTGGATTGTTGATCTGAAAGCTTTGGCCGATCAGGTCGTTGACGAAATCAATTTCCGAGCCCTGCATAAATTCAAGGCTCAATGAATCAATCAGCACAGTTGCCTTTTCATGACCAAGCACAAGATCATCTTCCGTCGCTGTTTCCTGAACCAGATTATATTCGTACTGGAAACCGGAACAGCCGCCACCCGAAACAGCGACGCGAAGTACTGTTCCTGCGGGTTGTTTCGCCAAAATCGCCTCGATCCGAGTTAAAGCACTGTCGGTAACGGTGACTTTTTCAGGTGCTAGCGCAAGATCTGACATGTAAATTTCCTATTTCTGACGCCAAATGGCGTTTTCAAAAGCCTTGCTTAATAGATAGGCTTCATAAAGCACTTTGAAAAGAGGGTACAAGGAAAGTTGAAATGCACCTGAGCAATGGGCTTGCGCCATATGCGTCCCATCCGGAACAATCCAAGGGCCGTCTTCACGCCACGAGCGAAAGTCCAACGCGGTCTGAGTTTCAGCGCGACCGTGACCGGATTATCCATTCTAACGCCTTTCGTCGCCTAAAACACAAAACGCAAGTGTTCCTTCACCACGAAGGAAATCACTTTCGTACCCGACTGACCCATACGCTCGAAGTATCTCAAATCGCTCGATCAATTGCCCGGGCGCTCAATTTGAACGAGGATTTGGCGGAATGTCTCGCGCTCGCGCATGATTTGGGGCACACGCCGTTCGGCCATGCAGGCGAACGTGTGCTGCATGAGAAAATGAGCGCTTACGGCGGCTTTGATCACAATGTGCAGGCCCTTCGGGTCGTGACTTCGCTTGAAAACCGATATGCGGAACATGATGGGCTAAATTTGACGTGGGAAACGCTCGAGGGGATCATCAAGCACAATGGTCCGTTGATTGGACAAGGCGTCGGTCAAAAGGAGCTACCATTTGGTCTTGATCAAAAACTTGCTGTTGCTGATTTGCGCTTTGACAGTTTCGCTTCTCTCGAAGCTCAAGCTGCTGCGATTGCAGACGACATAGCTTACAACGCGCATGACATAGACGATGCGCTACGTGCAGGCTTGCTTAGTTTGGACCAACTTCGCGATGTTGCACTTGTTGGTGAAATCGTTCGTGAGGTGCAAGATAAATATCCCAACGTTAGTGCAGATAGGCAGTCACATGAGACAATTAGGCGTTTGATCACGCGGACAATCGAAGATGTGATCAATCATTCCACCGCGCAGATTTCAACGCTCGCGCCACAAAGCGCCGAAAATGTTCGACAAGCGATCAAAACGCAAATTTGTTTCTCTGATACTATGGCAGCGCAGGAGAAAGAGCTGAAAAAGTATCTGTTCTCAAACGTTTACCGCTCCGCGTCCGTGATGAGCCCTGTGCTAAAGGGCGAAGAGATTGTTGGGGCACTGTTTGATGAGTATCTCGCAAACCCCACCATGCCGCCTGAGTGGGAAGATCTAGCAAATTCTAACCCGCTCGGCGGCCGCCCGCGCACCGTGAGCGACTTTGTTTCCGGCATGACAGACCCATACGCCACCACCTCATTTAACCGATTGTTTGACGCGGACGTGGATTTCCGGTAACCGCTTGGATATTCAAGTCATTATTGAAATGGACAAATAAAATGGACGCATTTGCCGTCTTCCGCGATCGTGTGGAAGAAAAGTTGATCAACCTCTATCCTGAACTAAGCGAGCATAAAGCGGCGCTTTCTCGATTTGTGGTTGAACCTCCGCGCGATGCAAGCCATGGCGATCTGTCGTGCAATGCCGCAATGGTGTTGTCCAAGACGCTCAAATCAAACCCTCGGCAGATTGCGGAAAAGTTAGTCGTTGAATTTGAGAGTGACGCGCAAGTGACAAACATTGATGTTGCTGGGCCGGGCTTTATCAACTTCACGCTCAGCGCTGACGCATGGCAGTCAGTAATTGCGGACGCAAACGCAAAGGGCGCCGACTTTGGCCGACCCGTGCAAAAGTCGGCCGCAAAAGTGAATGTTGAATATGTTTCGGCCAACCCAACAGGTCCGCTGCATGTTGGTCATACACGTGGGGCTGTATTCGGCGACGCGCTTGCCAACTTGATGGACTTTTGCCGTTACGACATTATGCGCGAATATTACATCAATGATGCAGGCGGTCAGATCACGGTTTTGGCCAATTCTGCCTATTTGCGTTATTTGGAAGCGCTCGGCGAAGATATTGGTGAAATACCAGCCGGTCTTTATCCAGGCAAGTATTTGCTGCCAATTGGCCAGTTCTTGGCTGAAAAGTTTGGCGACAAACTGAAATCAATGGACGAAGAAGCTCGGGTTGATAAGATCAAACCGATTGTTCTCGAGAAAATGATGGACCTTGTTCGCGCCGATCTTGCAAAGCTCGGGATCAAGCATGATGAATTCTTTTCTGAGAAAACGCTGCACGGTGACGATGGTGATATTAAAAACACCCTCGCATGGCTGCGTGACGAAGGCTTAGTCTATCAAGGCACGCTAGAAGCACCAAAAGGCAAAACGCCTGAAGAATGGGAAGATCGCGAGCAAACGTTGTTCAAGGCGACAGATTTTGGCGACGATACAGACCGAGCTTTGATCAAGTCGGATGGCTCATACACGTATTTTGCAGCGGACATTGCATACCACCGCAATAAATATCTGCGTGGCTATAATTCGCAAATCGTCGTTTTGGGCGCAGACCACGCTGGTTATGTCAAAAGACTGGGTGCGGCGGGCAAGGCTGTTTCAGGCGGTGAGGCAGAAGTTGACGTAAAGATCTGCCAACTGGTGAACCTGCTGCGTGACGGTCAGCCTGCAAAAATGTCCAAACGGAGCGGCAACTTCATCACGATGGCTCAGCTTGTTGACGAAGTGGGCGCGGACGTTGTGCGCTTTATCATGTTGTTCCGTCGGAACGAGGCACCGCTCGATTTTGATTTCGACCTTGTGACACAGCAAACCCGTGAAAACCCAGTATTCTATGTGCAATATGCCCACGCGCGGGCATGTTCTGTCTTTAGAAATGCTAAGCGCGATGTCCCGGATTTGGATATGTCGTTGGAAAATTTGCAGAATGCAGATTTATCATTGTTGTCGCATCCGGCTGAAATCGACCTGCTCAAAGTAGCAGGACAATTTCCACGGATCATCAATTCCGCGGCCGTCGCCCACGAACCCCATCGCGTTGCGTTTTACGTTCACGAGTTGGCAGGCGCGTTCAACGCCTTTTGGACTAAAGGCAAAGAAGAGCCGCAGTTACGGTTTATTAATCATGAAGATAGGACAATAACCCTAGCGCGACTCGCAATGGTCAATGCTGTTCGTCAAATATTGCGAAATGGTTTGGGCATTCTTGGTGTGTCGGCGCCAGAAGAACTATCATAATTCAGGCACAATGCTGCTTTATCAGCATAATTATAGTGTTACGAATACAAAAGTGAGGGTCATGACTAACGTCTGTGACCGAACAATATGACGAATTCGAACGATCCCAAGAATTCTGGATTAGAACAATCCGATGACTTGATTGCGGAATTGGCGCGCATTGTAGCCGACGATGCGAAGCGAAGCACCGTTTCTGATGCCGTTGATGAACGAGCGCAAGCAACAGCTGCTGCTCGGTCCACACTCACGCCTGTCCGGTCTTTTGAGCCCACGCCTGAATTTGAGCCGCAACCTGAAGCACCAAAGACCGAACCAGCGTTTCGACCAACATTGGTTGAAACAAGTGAGCCAGCACCAGCAGAAGTACCGGCCGAGCGCGCGCAAACTGAACCAACGCCAACAGCTCCATTTTCTACAATAGGCGAGGGCGTAACGCCGCTTTCCGGGCATGAGGCATTCACCCCTGATCAGGAAACGGCAGCGCCAAGCACGACGCCACCAAGCGCGACACCTGAAAATGTAGAAGTGCCGTTTGAGTTCGATTTTTCGTCGAATATTGAAAAGGGTTTTGCTGAGCAAACGCCGATTGCAACTGAAGTCAGCGAAGCGCCTACGTTTGAAGCAAGCGAAGCTGCAGCTGAAACTGAGGCCACACCAATTGACGTCATGGATGATCTTGATGCCATTGCGTCGCTGATTGAAGACGTTGAGCGTCAAGCCGCGCCTGAGCCGAGCCCAGCATTCGGTGAAATTCCTGTCGCACAAGCTGGCGTAAGCGCGCCGCAGCATTCAGAAAACGCTCAATTTGCAGAGCAAGGGTTTGAGCAACCACAAAGTTTTGGTGATAGCGCATCTCATGGCGAAGACGAATTCGCGGTGCCACCATCCATGGTTGCCGATGTGCGAGATCCTTCTGTTGCTGTGAGCGATCCACTTTCAGAAATTGAAGAATTGATCGCCGATACGCGAACACCGGCAGAGCCTACCCGAGCGGATAAAACGCCCGCAGATGCAGCAGAGGCGGCAATTCTTGCTGCACTGGCCGCTGCAGGAACAAAGCCAGCGGTACCAACGTCTCCTGTCGCTCCAACTCAACCGGACGTCACACCAGAGCCTGCGCCTCTTGCCCAAAATCAGATGCATGCTGAGGAGCCGATGACGGCTGAGCCGAATTTTGGAGCTGCATCGGTAAGTTCCGATCAAGTGCGGGCTGAGCGCATTGAAACAGAAACTGATAAACGTGGCGGCATGCTACCTGTTTTTGCAGCCATTGCGGCAGTTTTGATTTTGGCAATAGTCGGTGGAGCTGGATATTGGATGTTTTATGGCCAGAATGCGGGTACCGATGTCCCAACAGTTGCAGCCCAAAATACATCAGTTAAAATCGAACCAGAAACGCCTCAAAGTACTGAAGAAAATTCCAGCGTATTCAACGCACTTGAAGGCAATGGTGAAAATACGAGCAACGAGCAAATCGTTTCACGCGATGAAACGGATGGTGCTTCAAGCACAAATATCGCACGTGTCGTAACGCCAACAAGCAACAGCAATGGGTTAACAAACCGAAAAGTGAAAACCGTTACGGTTTTGGCTGACGGCACGATCGTCAGTGGCAACGAAGCTTCCGCAGGAGCTGAGCAATTGCCCCAAGGTGTGCGGCCAAATGTGCCAGCGCTTTCAAATGGTGATGCGACTGCTGAGGCTGGCGATGAAATTGCATCTGTGTTGAACTCCATCGCTTCTGGGGATGCTGTGGCTGAAACGCCTGTGACGCCAGATGCAACTGCATTGGTTGAAGCTGTTACCGAAACAGCGGTGACAGAAGCTGCTGCCCTGGCAACAAGTGATGACCCATCAGCACCGCAGCCACCTGCACGTCCTGCCGGGTTGGGCACCAACCAACCATTGGCAAGCGCCACTGCAGCAACCCCGGTTGCAACGACATCACAGCCGATTTCGCTATTGCCGCAAACGGCATCAACGCCCGCACCTGCGACAACAACAGCAAGCGCGCCGACTTCCTCTACAACGAGCGGTGTTTCCGCACCGTTCTATGTGCAACTCGCTTCGCAACGTTCTGTTGAGACTGCTCAGGCAACGGCAGCAACGCTACAACGCCAATTCCCAAGCCTGTTGAGCAACGCCACAATTGACATCAACCGAGTCGATCTTGGCGATAAAGGTATCTATTTCCGAGTGCGTGTGCCTTCAAATAGCCTTGCAGACGCAAATAGCCTTTGCTCAAACTTGAAAGTCGGCGGCGGAGATTGTTTCGTCAGAAACAACTAATCAGTGCGATAAACAGTGAATTGGCGGCGTTTGTCGCCAATCTTGCTTGACCCCAAGCCCATGACCACGCCACACTTTCTTCGCGATTGTGACTTAAGATGTTGGTGAAATGGCACAAAAAGACATTCAGTCTGACTTTATGCAAGACCCAGTTCGCCCATCAAGGGGTGAAGGGGTTATGTATGTGGATGTGCAGGGCTATGAAGGTCCGCTGGATCTTTTGTTGGACCTTGCCCGCAAGCAGAAAGTTGACCTTGCCAACATTTCCGTTTTGGCTCTCGCAGAGCAATATCTGAGTTTTATCGACACAATTCGCGAACGCCGGATTGAAGTCGCCGCTGACTATTTGGTGATGGCGGCTTGGCTGACCTATCTGAAAAGCCGGTTGATGGTGCCCCAAGATGCGGACACAGATGAGCCGACCGGCGAAGAAATGGCGGCTTTATTGCAATTCCGCCTAAAACGGCTCGAAGCAATGCGCGACGCGGCGGCCAAATTGATTAATCGCCCGCAACTTGATCGCGAGATATTTGCGCGCGGTGATCCAGAACATGTCGTGACCGACAGGAAGAATGTTTGGGAAGCGACTTATTTTGATCTGCTTCGGGCCTATGCAGTTCAGCGAGAACGTCAAATCCCTGCTGAATATACCCCTGTCACTCGAACGGTGTGGTCGCTTCAGGACGCTGAAGATATGTTGCGTCGTTTGATCGGTGAGGGTGCAGACTGGGTGCCACTGCATGCGTGTTTGTCGAAATATTTGGACCTGCCGGAAGAGCGGACAACAGCTCTCGCTTCAAGTTTCACCGCATCGCTTGAAATGGTGCGCCAAGGCCAGCTAGAGTTGCGCCAATCTGAATTATTTGGCCCGCTTATGTTGCGGCGGCGCAAAGAGCAATAGGTAGGAACTTTGGTGGACGACAGCTCGATCGACATGCAAACAGATGATGCTGAAGACGGTGAAACTGTTGCGCGCAATCTACGTGTGCTCGAAGCTTTGTTGTTCGCCGCCAAAGAACCCCTAGTTTTAGACGAAGCGAAACCGTTTTTGTCTGACGGGGCTGATGTTGAGCAGTTGGCGGAACAACTTCAGCAAAAATATCAGCATGCAGGGGTCAATCTAGTTCGTCGCGGAAACGCTTTTGCCTTTCGCACGGCAGAGGATTTGGGTTTTTTGCTTCGGCGCGAAGAAACCGAACGAAAACCGCTTTCGCGTGCGGCGCTCGAAATCATGGCAATCATTGCCTATCATCAACCTGTAACGCGGTCTGAAATTGAAGAAGTACGCGGCGTCGCAACTTCAAAAGGTACATTGGATGTTTTGATGGAAGCAGGGTGGGTGCGCATGCGTGGCAGAAGGCGAACGCCTGGTCGGCCCGTGACATATGGCACGACACCTGAGTTTTTGGACCAATTTGGTCTTGAGGCCATTACTGATTTGCCAGGGATCAATGAATTGAAGGGCACGGGCCTACTTTCTACCAACTTACCACCAAATTTCAGCATTCCTTCGCCTAATGACGGAGATTTGTTTGACAATGAAGACCCGCTTGATGCAGATGACGATGGCGATGATCTGCTGACTGAATTGAGCGACGATGACCTTGGATAACAATACTGGTGCGAGAAACGCGCCGGTTGATCAAGATTGGGGACCGCGGGGTACCGCTGGGATCAGCTTTGCGGCTGGGCTGGAATTCAATCAGGTCCATTGTGAAATGGGTGGCCGAGAGGTGCTGAAAGGCACCGATTTTTCCACTGCACCCGGTGAAATTCTATGCCTGCTTGGTGCATCTGGCTCCGGCAAATCGACAATATTGCGGGCAACTGCTGGATTGCAGGATATCTCTGCCGGCACCATCAAAATCAACAAGACCGTAGTCGCGTCATCTACCATTTCTGTTCGGCCTGAAAAACGCGGCATTGGCTTGATGTTTCAGGACTTTGCGCTGTTCCCCCATATGTCAGTTTCTCAAAATGTCGAATATGGCTTGAAATCTTTAGGCAAAAGCGAAGCGCGTATTCAAGCATTGCATGCACTTCGCCGTGTTGGCCTCGCGGACCGAGCAGATGATTACCCGTCGCAGCTCTCCGGTGGGCAGCAGCAGCGGTTGGCGTTAGCACGCTCCATTGCGCCTAAGCCGGGGTTGCTCTTATTGGATGAACCATTCTCGTCGCTGGACGCACGATTGCGTGAAAGCGTGCGGGCTGAAACCTTGGCAGTGCTGCGTGAAACCCGCGCCACTTGTGTGATTGTGACCCATGACCCCGAAGAAGCGATGTTGTTTGGCGATAAGATTGCGCTTTTGCGTGATGGCGAAATTGCCCAGATTGGAACATCGGATCAAATTTACAATGAACCAATGGATCTAAGTGTAGCACGTTTCTTTTCGCCCATTTCTGAAATGCACGCCACCGTATCAAATGGCCGCGCTTCAACACCATTGGGCGATTTAGCCGTGGAAGGGCGTGCAGACGGCACGAAAATCATCGTTGCCATGCGGCCGGTTGCTTCGGCAAACCTTGTCGACAAGGGCGAGGGCGCCATGGGCCGTGTGGTAAATAAGCACACGGCTATCGGAATTGACACGGTTGAGGTTGCGGTCGCTGGAATTGACCAGCCAGTGCGGGTGAGGCGTCCAGCAAGTGATGATGTACGTCAAGGACAAGACGTAAATATCGCAATAAACCCTGATCGTGTCCTTGTGTTTGATGCAAATTGACCATATTTGAATAGTTAGAAGTTTTTCGCGCACAAAATGCGCGAACGAGAGGAGTAAAATCATGAATCCAGGTCCTTGGGGTATTTTGATCATCGCGGTGGCTGCATTGCTATTGTTTGGTCGTGGCAAAATCGCAGGCATGATGGGTGAAGTTGCATCTGGCATTAAAGCGTTCCGCAAAGGGATGTCGGACGACGAGAAGCAAGTCGCCGAAATTGATGTCAAAAAAGAAGAAGCTGAAAAAGACAAAAGCTAATCAGTTTTTGGTATTTTGCCCATCCGGCTTGGCTGGGCCTTCTTCAAGCTAAAGGTGTCCTATGCTGAATATCGGCTGGAGCGAAATGTTGATCGTCGCGGCGATCGCGCTGATCGTCGTTGGTCCAAAGGACCTGCCAGTAATGCTGCGCCAATTGGGACGCGTATTTGGCACTATTCGCAGAATGGGCAACGAGTTCAAATCCGAGATCAACAAAGTTGCCGCCCTTGATGAAGTCAAGGAAATGAAGAATTCGATCACGGCGCCGCTCAAAGAAACGCACGAAGAGCTGACCAGCCAGTTCAACGCAATCGGCAAAGATGGTGTGAAACCTAGCGGCGCTATTACGCCTAAAGTAGAGGGCCAAGAGAGCGTCGCAGACGAAATTCGCGAGGCAGCCGGTTTACCGCCCGTTGCTCCATCTGGAGGCAAAGCCGCCAGGGCTAAAAAGACAACAGCTAGAAAACCCGCAGCCAAGAAGGCTACGGCTCCGAAAAAGACTGCCGCAGCGAAGAAAACGACGGCTAAGACCACAGCTTCGAAGAAACCGGCGGCGAAGGCGACTGCTGCGAAAAAACCTGTAACCCGAAAACCAAAGGCCACGGCCAAAGCTGCCACGGCACCTAAGCCGAGAGCAGCGGCTGCAAAGGCAAAACCAGCATCTGCCAAGCCTGCATCTGCTAAGCCTGCCGCTTCAAAAACAACAACAAGAACCCGCCGCGCACCGGCCAAGAAACCCGTTGCGCCTAAAGGGAATGCGTAAATGAACGAAATGCTCGAAGGGCCAAAAGACGAAGTTAGCCAAAGCGAAGCGCCATTGCTCGAACATTTGATCGAGTTGCGCACGCGCTTAATCTATTCGTTCGTTGCAATTGCCGTGCTATTTGTCATTTGCTTTTTTCTCGCAGGCCAAATCTACAGCGTCTTGCTGGGCCCGTTCGTTCAGGCTGTCGGCGGTTCTGTTGAAGACGTCAGTTTGATTTACACAGCGCCCCAAGAAGCTTTCTTCACCGAACTCAAAGTTGCCTTGTTTGGCGCAGTTTTCCTCGCATTTCCAGTGCTTGCCAGCCAAATATACATGTTTGTGGCACCAGGTTTGTATAAACGTGAGCGCGCTGCATTCGTTCCATATCTGATCGCGACCCCGATATTGTTCATATTGGGTGCATCACTGGTTTATTTCGGCGTGATGCCACTTGCCATGCGCTTCTTCTTGTCATTTGAGCAGAGTGCGCCCGGCGAAGCTTCAATTCAAATGCTGACGCGGGTTTCTGAATATCTTTCTTTGACCATGACGTTGCTGCTGGCATTTGGTCTTTGCTTTCAACTGCCTGTGATTTTGACGTTGCTGGCGCGTGCTGAACTGATCACCGCAGAAAACCTACGCGCATGGCGCAAATATGCGATTGTGGCCATTCTAGCGGTGGCGGCATTCCTAACACCACCAGAACCGATGACCCAAATTGGACTGGCCGTACCTGTTTTCCTACTTTATGAGCTATCGATATTTGCTGTGCAACTTGTTGAGCGATCGCGGGCCAAGCGCCAGAAAGCGTCGGGAGAAGCGACGGAAGACGCATCCTCAGGCGAAGACGCCTCATAACAAACCAATTTCAGCAAATTCAAATTGAGATCTTTTAAGAGATCGGCAAAGCGCCGGAGCACCACATGTTTGACGTAAAATGGATAAGAGCCAACCCCGAAGCATTCGATAAGAGCATGCAACGACGCGGCGGCGAACCACAATCTGCAAACGTTATCGCCCTAGATGACGCCCGTAAGGCAACCGTTCAGCAACTGAATGAGTGGCAAGAGACACGTAATGCCTCGTCAAAACAGATCGGGCAGGCCAAGGCTCAAGGTGACGAAGAGAAGGCGCAAACCTTGCTCAAAGAAGTCGCTGATCTAAAAGGAAAAGTGCAAGCGGGTGAAGAAACTGAGCGACAACAGACCGCTGAGTTGAACGAACTGTTGGCCAGTTTGCCAAACGTTTTGCACGACGACGTACCCGACGGTGCTGATGAAAATGACAATGTTGAACTCAGCAAATTTTCGGAACCACGTCAGTTCAACTTCGAGGCCAAAGAACATTACGAGCTTGGCGAAGACCTTAATCAGATGGACTTTGAGGTTGCAGCGAAAATTGCTGGCTCACGCTTTGTGGTGCTTAAAAGCGATGTGGCGCGCCTTGAACGCGCGCTTGGCCAATATATGTTGGACCTGCACACCAACGAACATGGGTTCACAGAAGTTGTTGCACCTTTGCTTGTACGTTCAGAAGCCCTGTTCGGCACCGGGCAATTGCCAAAATTTGCTGAAGACGCGTTCCAAACAACCGATGATCGGTGGCTCATCCCAACATCTGAAGTGTCTTTGACAAATCTGGTCCGTGAAACGATGCTCAGCCAAGAAGAGCTACCATTGCGCTTTACGTCTTTGACGCCATGTTTCCGCTCCGAAGCAGGTTCTGCTGGGCGTGATACACGCGGCATGCTGCGCCAGCACCAATTCTACAAAGTTGAAATGGTTGCCGTAGCAACCCCTGACAAATCAACTGAGGAGCATGAGCGCATGCTGGGTTGTGCGGAAGCTGTGATGAAAGGCTTAGACATTCCATATCGTGTAATGCGGCTTTGCTCTGGCGATATGGGCGCGACGATGAAGCGTACATTTGATATTGAAGCATGGTTGCCCGGCCAGGATGCATACCGTGAGATTTCATCAGTTTCTGTAGCTGGCGACTATCAAGCACGACGCATGGAAGCACGTTACCGAGACGAAAATGGCAAACCGCAATATGTTCATACGCTGAACGGATCTGGTGTGGCCACCGGTCGTGCCTTGATTGCGGTCATGGAAAATTATCAACAAGAAGATGGATCGATCGCCATCCCCAAAGTTTTGCAACCCTATATGGGCGGCAAGACAGAAATAGCGTCGAGCAAATAATGTCTGATCAATTGCGTATCCTCGTTACCAATGATGATGGAGTGGATGCGCCGGGCATCAAATTGCTTGAAAAGATCGCGCGGAAGATCTCTGATGACGTCTGGGTTGTCGCACCTGCTGGCAACCAAAGCGGTGTAGGGCACAAATTTACGTTGGGTACAGAGCTTTCGCTCGACCAGCGTGACCGACAAGTTTTTGCCATAGAGGGAACGCCGGCCGACTGTGTCGTTATTGGTATGACGCATGTGCTGAAAGACAAACCGGCCGATATTGTATTGTCTGGAGTTAATCGCGGACAAAATATCGCCGATATTATTCACTGTTCCGGTACAGCTGCGGGTGCACGCGAAGGTGTGCTGCAGGGCGCTTTGGGCATTGCGTTGAGCCAAAGCATGGATTTCGCCAACGAGCAGGTGATCGATTGGGAATGCGCTGAACGTCACGGAGAGGCAGCGATTCGCTCGATAATCGAAAATGGAGCGGGCAAAGATGTTTATTACAATGTCAATTTCCCGCGTTGTGCGGCAGACGATGTTTCGGGCATAGAGCTCGTGCCGCACCAAAGGTTTTCTGAAGCAGCATTTGAACATTATCCAAGCGATAATGACGGCAAATTCTTTGTCACCATTCTAAAAACACCGACCCCGTTAGACGCAGAAGCAGACTGTGTGCGCCTTTTAGAGCATAATGCGATAACGGTAACGCCTGTGAAATTGCAGCAAACTGATTTCGACGTCATCAACGATCTACAAGGCAAATTGTCGCTCAATTGATTTAAGGGCACGCATATGGCTGATGAAGACCAGAACCTTGACTGGGCCCGCGCATCGCTGGTCCTGCAGGCGCGTCAATCAGGTATAATGAACACGCACATTCTCAAAGCGCTTGAAACTGTGCCCAGAGAAATGTTCGTGTCAGCTGACTATATCGAACATGCCTACCGCGATGTATCTTTGCCAATTGCTCAAAACCAATCCATGATTTCGCCCATCAAATTGGCAAAAATGTTTAATGCGCTCGAATTGGACGAGCGGCCCGTCAAAATCTTGGAAATTGGCACGGGCAGCGGTTATTCAGCCGCGTTGTTGGCGCAGATGTGCAAACGGGTTTTTACGGTTGAGCGACACCGCAACCTTTTGCGAACGGCTGCTCGATGTTGGCAAAAGTTGAAAATTTCAAATATTGTCGAACATCACGGCGACGGACTAGACGGGTGGGCGCATCAATCGCCGTTCCCAAGGATCATGCTAACCGGCTCTGTCATCTCCGTTCCAACGTCAATTGTCGATCAACTGGGCGAGGGGGGCGTACTTGTCGCTCCGATAGGTGAGCCAAAATCCATTCAACAATTAACCAAGTTTACCAAAGTCGACGGGCAACTTGATCCAATTGCACTAGGCGAAATGCGCGTTCAGCCGCTACTTTCTGGAAAAGTTTGAAAGCCTTAAACTCCCCTTTACCTTAACGCATCTATACTCAGATCCATTGAGTTGTATTGAGTATGAGTAGCTTCATGAGTATCCGCGAGAAGTCCAATATTGCAGTTCTAGGTGCACTTTCATGTGCAATCCTTGTAACTGGCTGCACGAGCGCCAGATTTGCTGGCCCCCCGCTGGTCACGAGCTCAGTAAATACCGCCAACAATGCAAACCTATCCCAGGAAATGCCAGACGCTGTGGCTGCAACGCAGTTGCCCGCATCGGGGCGCTATTTGAGCGCATCCAATTCAAGAGCGCCGTATATTCCTTCTGCATCCGTTGGACCAAACAACGTTTATTCACCAATTCAATCAAGAGACCCGAGAGTGCCAGGCGTAACACCGGTTCAGGCAGCCTCAAATATTGGGCAATCCGTTGCAGCGCAGCCAGTCATTATGCGTCAGCAACTGCCTACTTTGACACAGCAACCAGTAACGAGTACCCAGTCAATGTCTTCCATGCCATCTCTTGCTGAGGTTGACCTAACCAAAGCACCAAAAATCGATACTGCCACCACAACAGCCAGCGTCGCGACCTCACCTCGCGTCGTGCCGGACAATGCGTTCATGCACAAAATTCAGTCAGGCGAATCTCTGTATGCGATCGCGCGCCAATATGATGTGACAACAGATGCGATCGTTGCTGCGAATGGCCTTGCATCTCCTGACCGCATATTTGTTGGCCAAGATGTCATTATTCCAGGCCGTCCTGGTATGACCGCCCCAAAAACAGTCACACCGAGTCTCGCGACTGCGAAAATCGCAGCGCCTGTTGAGCCAGTGAAGGTCGCGGAAGCAAAATTGCCGCCAGCAAGTGTCGCATCGACTGTCGAGCCGGTTCAACTCGTTGATACGTCACCATCTTTGCGTGTTCCAACACGTAATGTTGCTTCTCGTGCTGTTGTCGAATCGCAAAAGGTTGCAAAAGCAGAGACACCGACGCAAACCGCTCCAAGGCCTATTGCGCGCCCTGCAAATCTACAGGTTGCGGCAAAGCCAAAAGCAGCAGTTACGCAGGTAAAGCCTAAAGCGGCTGAGCCAGAAAATGATGTTGCACCCAAAGCAGAGCCAACAACAACGGCATCTGTTGCAAAAACGCCAAAATCTGCAACAGGCTCTTTCCGTTGGCCTGTTAAGGGCAGGGTGATCACCGACTTCCGTGGCTCTAAGAACACTGGCGTGAACATTGAAGTACCGGAAGGTGCTGCAATTCGCGCAGCAGAGAATGGCCAAGTGATCTACGTTGGCAACGCGGTTGAAGGGTTCGGAAACCTGATTTTGATTAAGCACAGCAACGGCTATGTTTCAGCTTACGCGCACCTAAAAGACATCAATGTTGCAAAAGGCGCATATGTAGATCGTGGTGATTCTATCGGAACCGCTGGCATGACCGGTGCAGTTAGCCGTCCACAACTGCACTTTGAACTCCGCCAAGGCGCGACACCGGTCGATCCGATGCCGCTATTGGCAAGTTAAGCCAAACCGAGTTGATATGAATTCTGGGGTCAGCCGCTAAAAAAGCGACTGGCCCTTTTTTCCGGCCAATTGACGCACAAATTGAATAGCGACACGGCCTGAACGGGCGCCTCGCGTCGCAGCCCATTCAATGGCGCCGGCCCGTAATTCGTCGCTCTCCACCTCAATGCCATAATGCACGCAATAGTCTCTGATCATGGCCAAATATGTGTCCTGGTCGCAATTGTGGAACCCGAGCCAAAGACCGAATCTGTCGGAAAGCGAAACTTTCTCGTCGATTGCTTCGTTTGAGTGGATTGCCGCACGGGTTTCATTTTCCACCATATCGCGCGGCATGAGGTGCCTGCGGTTTGACGTTGCATAGAACAACACATTCGAGGGGCGCCCTTCTAGTCCGCCATCAAGCACCGATTTGAGTGCTTTATAGTCCATCTCGTCTTTGTCGAACGACAAATCATCGCAATAGACTAAGAATTTTGCCGGTAGATCGCTGAGCTTGCGCATGAGTGAAGGGAGCGTTTGGATGTCTTCGCGGTGGATTTCAACCAATACAAGTCGCGCAAAATTGTTTTCTGAATTGGCACGTGCGGTGATGTCGGCATGTATTGCCTTGACGATTGAGCTCTTGCCCATGCCCTTGGCGCCCCAGAGCAATGCATTGTTGGCACCAAATCCGCGCGCGAACTGTTCTGTGTTGGCCAGCAATGTTGCCTTTTGAGACTCAATGCCGAGCAAAAGCGATAGATCGACAAAATTGACTTTCTCCACGGCAAGCAAAACCTGGCTTTGCCCATCCCATTGGTAGGCGTTCGCTTCGGTTAATTCCGCTTTTTGGCCGAAATCTCGGCCTGCAAGAACCGCTAAGGACTGTGCAATATCTCTTAAGAGGTGTTTCTTCGTCATTTTATGTCCATTCTTTGGGCAATTTATCGCCTAAGGCTTTGCATTTGCGAAATAGCGCCTATATATTCCCGCACGATCTAAGACCAACAATGCGACGGTCCAGACTGTTCCATTTAAATGGAAATGGGAACGGTTTAAAAGTCGATCTAAGGAGTATCCGTATGTTTGTCACCCCAGCTTTTGCACAAGCTGCTGCACCAGGTGCCGCTGATTATCTAACAAGCTTGATGCCTATCTTGCTGATTATCCCGATTTTCTACTTCTTGATTATTCGGCCACAGCAAAAGCGCGTTAAAGAACAAAAGAATATGCTTGAGGCTATTCGTCGTGGCGACACAATTGTCACCAGTGGCGGTCTAGTCGGTAAAGTTGTTCGCGTCAAAGAAGATAGCGGCGAATTGGAAGTTGAACTGGGCGAAAATGTCCGGGTTAAAGTTGTCCGTTCTATGGTTGCTGATGTTCGCACGAAAGCGGAACCAGTGAACGACAATAAATCTGCCAAAAAATAACCGCTGTTAGCCCGAATAACAGCTAACAGACAAGAAGATCTGACCCGCTCATGTTGCAATTCTCTCCCGTTCGCACCGCATTGATCCTTTTGGTTTCGCTTGCGGGTATCTTGTTCACCCTACCGAACTTCGTGTCTCAACAGACAATCGAAGCGCTTCCAGATTGGATGCCGAAACAACAAATTGTTTTGGGACTTGATCTGCAGGGCGGTTCGCACTTGCTTTTGCAGGTAAATAAGGAAGAACTGGTAACAGAGCGGGTTAAAGAATTGCGCCGCGAAGCGCGTTCGCTTTTAGCCAATGACAATGCCATCGGTCACATCATCAAAACTGACGGCACAACACTAACGATTGAGTTGACGGACCAAAGCCAGTTCGAGGCGGCAAAAACGGCGCTTCAGGCCTTGGATATTCCGCTATCAACAGTGATTGGCGGTATTGGCGGCGTCAGCGAGATTTCTATCGGCGAAACCGCCGATGGCAAATTGACCATGCAATTGACGCCTGAGGGCATCGACGAACGTCTTTCATCAGTGGTTGCACAGTCAATCGAAGTTGTTCGCCGCCGGATTGATGAACTTGGCACAACAGAGCCGACAATTCAGCGACAAGGTACTGACCGAATTTTGGTTCAAGTGCCGGGATTTGATGATTCTCAACGCCTAAAAGAATTGATTTCACGAACCGCGCGTTTGACGTTCCACATGGTTCACCCAACCATTACCGCACCTCAGGCGCGGGTGCAGGGGCTACCTGCGGGCACAATGATCTTGCCAAGCCAAGATGGCGGCGACGAATTGCTGATGGAAGATGTGTCGATTGGTGGCGAATCTTTGGTTGATTCTCAACCCGGATTCGATCCTCAATCCAGCCTTCCTATTGTTACGTTCCGGTTTGATACACGCGGGGCAGTGGTCTTTGCTGAACTCACCGGAGCGAATATCGGCCAACGATTCGCTGTTGTACTCGACGATCAAGTCATTACAGCGCCAACAATTCAAACGGCAATCCCGGGTGGTTCTGGCCAAATTACCGGTAACTTTACCGCCGAGAGCGCCAATGATTTGGCCGTATTGCTAAGAGCTGGCGCATTGCCAGCAACTTTGGACATTATCGAAGAACGTTCAGTTGGCCCAAGTCTTGGTGCTGACAGTGTTCAAGCTGGACAAATTGCTGGGCTTGTCGGTGGCATCCTTGTGATCGCCTTTATGCTTGCTGCATATGGCGTGTTCGGCATTTTTGCCAACATCTCATTGATCATAAACATATTCCTCGTCATGGGCGTTCTCTCCATGCTTGGCGCGACGCTTACGTTGCCGGGCATTGCGGGTATCGTTTTGACCATTGGTATGGCGGTTGATGCTAACGTTCTGATTTTCGAGCGTATTCGCGAGGAAAAACGAGCAGGGCGCTCGGTTGTTCAAGCGATTGAAGCTGGCTTTAAACGGGCCTTTGCAACAATCGTGGATGCGAACGTAACCACATTTATTGCGGCGGCGATTCTGTTCTTCTTGGGTTCTGGCCCAATTCGCGGATTTGCTGTCACATTGGCCGTGGGTATTGTCACAACCATGTTCACCGCCTACTTGCTCTCACAGTTCATGATAGCGCGTTGGTTTGCGTGGAAGCGTCCAAAAGAACTCAAAATTCACCTGCTGCACTTGTTGCCAGATGGCACAAATTTCAAATTCCTAGATCGTAAGAAGATCGCGTTTGTCTTCTCCGGCGTTCTGTTGGCGGGCTCTATCGGCCTGTTCTTTACCCAAGGCCTAAATCTCGGGATTGATTTTAAGGGCGGGTCGTCAATTGAAGTGCAAGCCATTGAAGGCGAAGCCCAAATTGGCGACATTCGTGAGCGTGTTGGTGCGCTTGGACTTGGCGACGTCCAGGTTCAAGAATTTGGTAGCGTCAAAGACGTCTTGATCCGCATTGAAACACAAGATGGCGGTGACACTGCACAGCAAGAGGCTGTTGGCAAAGTCGTTGATGAAATTAAGTCTGACTACGAGGTACGTCGAACAGAAGTGGTGGGCCCAACTGTTTCAGGCGAGTTGGCACAAACCGGCACAATCGCGGTGATTGCCGCGATTATTGCCGTGTTGGGCTATATTTGGATACGATTCGAGTGGCAATTCGCCGTGGGTGCGGTAGCAGCGCTTGTGCATGATGTTATTCTGACAATCGGCATGTTCGCCATTACCGGTTTTGAATTCAACCTAGCGTCGATTGCTGCAATTCTGACAATTGTTGGGTACTCGCTCAACGATACTGTGGTGGTTTATGACCGCGTGCGCGAGAATTTGCGAAAATATCGCAAAATGCTGATTTCTGATCTGCTGAATATGTCAATCAACCACACATTATCCCGGACGATTTTGACATCGATCACAACCCTATTGGCACTTGCTGCACTCGTTATCTTTGGTGGCGAAGTCATCCGAAGCTTCACGTTTGCAATGGCTTGGGGCGTGTTGGTTGGTACGTACTCGTCAATATTTGTTGCAGCGCCGCTGTTGATCAACTTTAAGCTCACGTCGCGTGCGGTTGAAGAAAAGAAAGAGACGCGTGCCGACGGCGCATCCGTATAGATCGTGACTGAAATCGCAGACGGATACTATCAATATCAGGTGCCCATCGATGCTTATGGCAACGGTGGGTTCCGTTTTGCGGATATGTCACATGTTGGATCTATGTTTTGTTTGCCTTCCGGCATGCAGAAATGGGAAATCAATGGCATTTCTGAAATAGAGAAAGCCGACTTTTCGCTCGTCTTTGAAAAGAAAGATGAAGTTGACGTATTTTTGCTGGGCACCGGCAACGAAATTGCCTTTGTCGGCGAAAGTGTGCGGCAGCAGTTTCGTGACCACAACATCATTATCGAACCTATGAGCACTGGTGCGGCGGTACGAACATATAATGTGTTGATGGCGGAAAAACGCGCTGTTTCAGCCGGGCTCATCGCTGTCGACCGGGCGAAGTAAGCCATGTCAGACCAAACGCAGCAGCAACATGTCGCTAGCGAGCTGAACAAGCTGGCACGTGAAGATTATCTGACGACACTGTTTTTGCCTGAAAAGATCCGGCATGATGCGCAGGCATTGTTGGCATTCAGTGCCGAGTTGAACATGGTGCGTCAGCGCGTTTCAGAACCAACACCCGGTGAAATTCGCCTTCAATGGTGGCATGATGCGTTGGACGGTAAGGGACATGGCGCTGTGCGTTCTAATCCCATTGCAGATGGTTTGCTCAACGCGATTGAAACGCACAATTTGCCAATCGTGCCGTTAATACGCATGGTCGCTGCGCACCGGTTTGATTTGTACGATGACCCCATGACGGACACCAACCAGTTTGAGGGATATGCCGGGGAAACACGGGCCACGGTCTATCAGTTTATCGGCATGATGTTGGCTCAAGATGAAGCAGATCCAACGCTTTTCGCCGATGCAGCGGGCCATCTGGGCGTCGCCAAAACCTATATCGAACGACTATTTTCCTTCGGTCGTGATGCAGCCAAAGGGCAAATATATCTGCCCATTAGCGTGTTTTCTTCATTTGGATTATCAGATAAGCAAATTTTAGCAGGTCAAAGCAGCGATGAGCTGGCCCAAGCAATGGGCGCACATCTAGAAGCCGCAACAAATCACCTGCAGCAGGCGAAGGCCGCTATAGCACTCCTGCCCAAAGTAGTCCGCCCCGCATTTGTTTCAAATTCCATTTTGAATTTGCAGATAAAGCATCTGAAGCAACGTTTAGACCAGCCGTTCGCGCAAGCAAACGGCATTTCAGATTGGCGCAAACTTGTCGCTATGATGCTCTATTCGTTTCGGAACTAGACTGTTGGGGTGGCCAGGCTGGTCTAAAACTTACGCCCAGTCCTGAATATCTTTCAGCGCACGGGTGCTCATTAAAAGCTTCTTGGCCTTTGCTTTGTCCGGCCCACGCCAACGCCCCACATGGCCTTCAGGTTTTGTCGGTTTTTCGACAGGTGGAAACAGACCGAAGTTCACATTCATGGGCTGGAATGATTTGATGCCATTCGTTTCATCTGCCAAGTGCCCACCCGTAATGTGATGAACCAATGCGCCCATAGCCGTGGTGCTCGGAGGGGGTGAAAGCTCTAGCCCCAATGCCTCAGCCGCCGCAAGGCGTCCGACCACAAGGCCAAGACCTGCACTTTCAACATATCCTTCGACTCCAGTCACTTGCCCAGCAAACCGCAATCGTGGATCAGCTTTTAGACGGAGTTGGCCGTCCAACAATTCTGGTGAGTTCAAGAATGTATTGCGGTGCAAGCCGCCCAGACGAGCGAACTGCGCCTCTTCCAATCCTGGGATCATGCGCAGGATTTCAGCTTGGTTGCCATATTTGAGTTTGGTTTGGAAACCGACCATGTTCCAAAGCGTGCCCAGCGCGTTGTCTTGGCGCAGCTGCACGATTGCGTGGGGTTTAACTTCTGGATCACGCGGGTTGGTTAGACCAACCGGTTTCATCGGGCCAAAGCGCAACGTTTCGCGGCCGCGCTCTGCCATCACTTCGATTGGTAGGCACCCATCGAAATAGGGAACATTTTCCCATTCTTTAAACTCAGTCTTATCACCACCCAAAAGCGCGTCAATAAAGTCGTTATATTGCTGCTCATTCATTGGGCAGTTCAAATAATCCGCGCCGGTGCCGCCGGGACCAACTTTGTCGTATCGAGACTGTGCCCAAACAATATCCATATTGATGCTGTCTTTATGAATGATCGGGGCGATGGCATCAAAGAATGATAGAGAATCTGCATTGGTGATTGACTGAATGCCTTCAGCCAAAGCTGGCGAGGTGAGTGGACCCGTCGCAAGGATCACATTTTTCCAGTCTTCAGGCGGAAGGCCCGCGACTTCGGATCTTTCAATTTCAACATTTGGGTGGGCTTCTAGTGCTTGTGTGACTGCTTCTGAGAAAATATCGCGGTCAACTGCGAGCGCTCCACCCGCTGGCAATTTGCACTTATCGGCAGACTGCATGATCAACGAATTGCAAAGGCGCATTTCTTGGTGCAACACACCGACAGCGTTATATTCGTGATCGTCGGATCGAAAGCTATTTGAACAGACTAGTTCTGCCAAACCGTCTGTTTGGTGTGCGTCTGTTTCGCGTTCTGGGCGCATTTCGTGCAGCACGACATTTGCGCCCATATTGGCAGCTTGCCATGCGGCTTCAGAACCGGCTAACCCGCCGCCGACGATATGAATAGTTTTTGTGTGATCTGTCATGTGTTCGCACATACATTTGTTGCCCATCATGCGCAACAAAAATCAAAGCAAAATGCAAAACACCCGCGCTTCAAAATGAAGAGCGGGCGTTTTATAACTGGGAGGTCATAGTTTTAAGTGATGGATCACTTA
This sequence comes from Maritalea sp. YIW29, assembly GCF_057219265.1. Classification (NCBI taxonomy): domain Bacteria; kingdom Pseudomonadati; phylum Pseudomonadota; class Alphaproteobacteria; order Hyphomicrobiales; family Devosiaceae; genus Maritalea; species Maritalea sp. YIW29. The sequence goes on along the minus strand of NZ_JBXVVF010000001.1, from coordinate 1,072,061 downwards.
GATGCGAGAAGCTTGCTCGCGTGCCAAAGGCTGAATGTCACCACGGTTGATGCCAAGATCGTTTAGTTCACGATCATCAAGTGCACTCAACTCACGAACTGTTTGACGGTAAGAAGCCCAGCGACGAATTGTTTTTCCTAGATCCATTGTTCATCTCCTGACGAGTAGGTTGTCCATTTGTTGAAGAGAACCTAGCCCTTAGGCGCGAATTTGAGTAGATAGAATTTGTGCAAATCGTCCATGCAATTTTTGCATAGCTATTTGTTAACTATAGGTTTTTCAATAAGAAAACACCCGCAACTTCGATAAGGAAGTGCGGGTGTTTACATAATGGTACTAACTTTTGTTAGCGAATTCTTTTAGACGCGTGAAGCTTGGGCGCGTGCAACTGCAACAATGTCGCCGCGGTTGATGCCAAGATCGTCAAGACCGCGTTCGTCCAATGTGTTCAAGGCGCGAACAGTTTTGCGGTACGAATTCCAGCGACGTAGTGTGTTTCCTAGATCCATTGTTCATCTCCTGATGATTGGGTTGTTCGTTTGTTGAAATAAATCTAATGCGATTGCTGGCAAATGAGTAGATAGAGTTTTCGCGCATCACCCATGCGTGAACTGCATGGTAAATGACTGGTTAATTGACCTAGAAAACAAAACACCCGCAACTTCATATGAAGTGCGGGTGTTAACATACCGGTGCTGACCTAAATCAGCGAAATCTGTTTAGACGCGCGAAGCTTGAGACCGTGCAACTTCAACAATGTCGCCGCGGTTGATGCCAAGATCGTTAAGACCGCGCTCATCAAGTGCGTTCAACGCACGAACAGTTTTACGGTAAGAAGCCCAGCGGCGTAGTGTGTTTCCCAAAGCCATGATCAATCTCCTGTTGAATGCGTTGGTTGATGTTTGATGAGCCTCATATAGGGCGAGGGAAGAAAGTTGAGTAGTCTCTAAATTCGCTTGGCACCTATGCGAAAAACGCAGGGCTCTGATTTTCGCACGTCTAGGTGCTCTGATCGCCTATATCTGGGAGCATTTCAGCCAAAATTCGTGGGCATTAGTGCCAAATGAAACATGGGCATCATGAATATCTGGATCAAGTTCGCGAAGTTTTTGGAGAATGTTGAGATGCGCGAACTATCAATTGATTGGTCGAAGGGTGAGCGTTTCGGTAACAGTTATTCCAATATGCGCGACCACAAAGGCCGCGCATATTGTCAAATTTTGATATCGTGATTTACTCGGCTGCTGCTTGCTGACCTGGTCGCCGTTCCAGGAGATCCTTTAGGAACTTGCCGGTATGCGAGCGATCAACCTTGATGATTTCTTCCGGCGGACCTTCAGCTACAATTTCACCGCCGCCGTCACCACCTTCTGGACCAAGGTCGATGATCCAGTCCGCCGTTTTGATCACTTCTAGATTGTGCTCAATCACAATAACGGTGTTGCCCTGATCAACCAGCTCATGGAGAACCTCAAGAAGTTTCGCCACGTCATGGAAGTGAAGACCGGTGGTCGGCTCGTCAAGAACGTAAAGCGTTCGGCCGGTCGCGCGTTTGGAAAGCTCTTTAGAGAGCTTCACCCGTTGGGCTTCACCGCCGGACAATGTTGTTGCTGGTTGGCCTACTTTGACATAGCCAAGGCCTACGCGTTGCAAGGTCAACATTTTGTCGCGAATTGAAGGCACGGCGGAAAAGAACACAACCGCTTCGTCAACAGTCATATCAAGTACGTCAGAAATTGACTTTTCCTTGAACATGACTTCGAGTGTTTCGCGGTTATAGCGTTTGCCCTTGCAAGTATCGCAGGTGACATAGACGTCTGGCAAAAAGTGCATCTCGATTTTGTTGACGCCGTCACCTTGGCAGGCCTCGCAGCGTCCGCCCTTTACGTTGAACGAAAAGCGGCCGGGCATATAACCCCGTGCTTTTGATTCTGGCAGACCCGCAAACCATTCGCGAATTGGCGTGAACGCGCCTGTATATGTCGCTGGGTTTGAACGTGGTGTCCGCCCAATGGGGCTTTGATCGATATCGATCACCTTGTCCAAAAACTCCAATCCCGTCAGCTGGTCGTGCGGCGCAGGGGTAACGCGCGCGCCATTGAGCTTGCGGGCAATAGCTGTGTACATCGTATCCAGCAACAATGTGGACTTGCCGCCGCCGGAAACGCCAGTGACCGCAACAAAGGTACCCAAAGGTATATCGACCGAAACATTCTTTAGATTGTTGCCAGTCGCGCCCGTAATGCTAATCCGGCGCGTGTCGGACAAAGGTCGACGTTCAGTGGGCATGTTGACACCCAACTCGCCGGACAAATATTTCCCGGTGAGGCTCTTTTTGCTTTTGATGATTTCTTTTGGCTTGCCTTGCGCAACAATTTGACCGCCATTAATGCCAGCACCCGGGCCAATATCAACGACATAGTCAGCCGTCATAATGGCGTCTTCATCGTGTTCGACAACAATAACGGTATTGCCCAAATCGCGAAGCCGACGCAGGGTTTCCAGCAATCTCGCATTATCGCGTTGATGAAGACCAATTGATGGCTCATCAAGAACGTAAAGCACGCCAGTCAGTCCCGAGCCAATTTGAGAAGCCAAACGGATACGTTGGCTTTCGCCGCCCGATAGCGTGCCTGAATTTCGGGATAGTGAGAGGTAATCAAGACCAACATCGACCAAGAAATTCAAACGATCACGAATTTCCTTCATGATGCGTTCGCCAATTTCCAACTGGGTTGGGTTTAAACGTGCACCTAAATCTTCAAACCATTCATAAGCATCGCGAATAGACTTTTCAGACACATGACCGATATGCAATCCGTCAATTTTGACAGCCAATGCTTCTGGCTTGAGGCGATTGCCCTCACACACTTCGCATGGGGCTTTTGACATGTATTTTTCGATCTCCTCGCGCATGCCAGCAGATTCGGTTTCGCGATAGCGTCGTTCGAGATTGCCAATAACGCCTTCAAATGCCTTTTCAGTTTTGTAAGAGCGAAGCCCGTCTTCATATACGAACATGATCTTCTTACCCTTGGTGCCGTGTAGCACAGCATCCCGAACCTCTTCAGACAGTTCAGACCATGGCGTATCCAAAGAGCCGCCATAGGCCTTAGTCACAGCATCCAATGTTTGGATATAGTAGGGCGCAGAGGTTTTGGACCACGGATAAATCGCGCCGCCTTTAAGGCTTTTCGACGTGTCGGGCACCACCAGGTCGTCGGACATTTTTGATTCTGTGCCTAGCCCAGCGCAGGTTGGACAAGCGCCGAACGGATTGTTGAACGAGAATAGCCGCGGCTCAATTTCTTCAATGGTGAAGCCAGAAACAGGGCAGGCGAACTTTTCTGAAAAAATCAGCCGTTCGTTTTCGCCTTCATTGGCTACCAACTCCGCAATTGCTAGGCCTTCGGCCAGCTGCAATGCCGTTTCAAAACTCTCGGCCAATCGAGACTGCAAGTCTGGTCCAACAACCAAACGATCAACCACAACTTCAATATCGTGTTTGAACTTTTTGTCTAACGTCGGGGCATCTGCAATTTCATAAAATTCGCCATCAATTTTAACACGCTGAAACCCGCGTTTCATCAGGCCCGCAAGTTCTTTTTTGTATTCGCCCTTGCGGCCACGAACGATGGGGGCAAGCAAATAGAGGCGCGTGCCTTCTTCTAACGCCAACACCTTATCAACCATCTGGCTGACAGTCTGGCTTTCAATCGGCAAACCTGTCGCAGGCGAATAGGGAATACCAACCCGCGCAAACAATAGGCGCAAATAGTCATAAATTTCGGTAACCGTACCCACTGTCGAGCGCGGATTGCGAGAAGTTGTTTTTTGCTCAATCGAAATGGCAGGTGAAAGACCGTCAATTTGCTCAACGTCTGGCTTTTGCATCATCTCGAGGAACTGACGCGCATAGGCTGAAAGGCTTTCAACATATCGACGTTGGCCTTCGGCATAAATCGTATCGAAGGCAAGAGACGACTTACCAGAGCCAGAAAGGCCCGTCATCACAATCAATTCGTCGCGCGGCAACGTAATATCAACTGACTTCAAATTATGTTCTTTAGCCCCGCGAATTACGATATCGCGATTAAGGGACGAAGATTTCGACATATTGGTAATTTCGCCTCGATAGATTTTACAAAATCAATTGTGAGAGCAACTTTTGCAATGTTGACTCACGCTCCGTTTCATAAGAACATAAATAGAACATGAATGCTTGCGTCAAGTGGCTTGTGGATGACCACCAATCAATTCTTCAAGATTGATCGATCATGTGTACATAAGAGACGACGTACAAAGCAATGCGGTTGGCCAATTTGATTTAAAATTGTTGACCGTAGCCGGCAGTGAAGGGAACGATGCGATGGCAGGAAGCGTAAACAAGGTTATTTTGGTTGGCAATCTAGGTGCTGACCCTGAAGTGCGCAATACACAAGACGGGCGTCCGATCGTTAACTTGCGCATCGCCACCTCAGAAAGTTGGCGCGACAAGAATAGCGGTGAGCGTCGCGAAAAGACTGAGTGGCACCGTGTGGTGATCTTCTCAGAAGGTCTTTGCCGCGTTGCTGAACAGTATCTTAAGAAGGGTTCCACCGTTTATATTGAAGGTCAATTGCAAACACGCAAATGGCAAGATCAGGATGGAAACGACCGTTATTCAACTGAGATCGTGCTGCAAGGCTTCAATTCAACGCTGACAATGCTTGGTGGCCGAAGTGACAATAATGACGGCGCCGGCAATTATGGCGGCGGCGGTGGATCACGCTCAAATGATATGGGTGGTAGTGGCAACCGACCTCAGGCAAGTGCGCCAGCATTTGACGGCGGCGGCATGGATGACGACATACCGTTCTAGGCCCCAACATGGGGCGTTCGGGACCTGAGTGTTGAACGGACCAGACCAAAATTTGCGAAGATTTCGTGGTTGCCCCTCAAAAGGCAAAAATGGCCACGAAATCTTTTTGCATTTCTCGCCCGGTCAAATGGTCTAACTGGCCTTTGGTCTTTTTTGAAAACTGCCAACAAAACGGCGAAATAAGTTCGCCGAACGGCTCAAGGCCGCATATCAAACAAAAAGCCAAAGCAACGGCACGCTTGTAGACAAGTGCTCCATGTTCATTTCTACTCGACGCATGAGCGTTGAAATGAAAGTGAAACATAATGTTTGAATTGATAATTTTGATAATTGTTGGTCTAATCGGCGGTATAGCTGTTGGCATTCAGTCCCCCATCGCCGGTGCGATGGGACATAGAATTGGCGGCGCGGCTGCCAGCACGATTGTTCACGCTGGAGGGCTCGTGGTGTCCTTGGCACTTCTTTTTACGCGCGGTGGCGAGCAAATTAGCGAATGGCGCAGCCTACCTTGGTATATGCTCGGTAGCGGTGTTCTCGGATTGGTGCTCTACCTCTCTTTGAGCCAAACCATTCCCCAATAGGGTGCCACTTCAGCGATAACGCTAATCATCGTCGGTCAACTCTTGGCAGGCATGGCCGTCGATCATTTCGGACTTTTCGGGCTTTCAGTTCGCAGCGCTGATATGAGCAGAGTTGTGGCGGCTGTTCTGCTGCTCGCTGGTGCATATTTGATGATCAGATAATCGAACGTGTTTTCAAATATCGTTAAACAGCTATGCCAAATTGAAAATTTCTCGCTTTTGGAACAATGAACAAAAAAAGCCGCCCTTTTGAGGCGGCTTTTCGTAGAAGTTTTAAGAAGGCTTAGTTCTTCTTGAATGGAATATTTGCAACGGATTTGCCGCCGCTTGCCTTATGCACGATATCAAAACGCACATTTATATTGCCGTTATTCAGTTTCAGCGAGACAGCAATGTCGAATGCATCATTTGTTTCAGACTTAACGTTCTTAAGGGCGAACGACAGGTTCTTGCCGGAACGTCGGCCAATTGCGACGCCCTGGAAACTTGTGTTGGATGACATCACAGCCTGAAAATGTCTTTTGGCTTCCACATAGGCGACGGTTCCGCGCATGGAAAGCGTTGAGCCAGCTAGTGAACAGCGCCCGTCCAAGCCGATTTTTCCGGAACCCGAATCTGAGAACGACATTTTGCACAAAACCGTTTCATCTTCACCGGTTGAGGCAAGCTTTGCTTGTCCGCGTCCGCGCCAATCCCCAACATAGGACTGCAATAATTCAACATCTGCCTTCGCTGCGTGTGCTGGTGCTGTGGCACCAATCATCGACATGGCTGCGATCAATCCCACGCCGACCATCGCGGCAAATTTTGATATCTTCATGAATGTTATCCTTTGAAATTTTTCATAAATCGCCCCCCGGCGACTAGCAGTGCAGGCAAAACGATCAAATCGCCTAGCAATGCCAAAACCAACGTGAGCACACAAAGCGCCCCAAATAGGGCAACTTGTGGCAACACTGAGAATATTATTACGGTTGTTCCCGCACAAAGGATCAATGTTGTGGCTATCAATGCCGGTCCAACCCGTTCCAATGTTCGTTTTACCGCCGTATTGTGATCCAGTCCCTGACTTCTTGCCCGCACATAGTGATTCATAAAGTGAATTGTATCATCAACAGCGATGCCAAAAGCAATGGTTAGGGAAATCACGGTCGTCAATTGTAACCCTGCACCTGATACCCAAAGGTAAAGTTCAGTGCCTAAAATTGGCGCGAAGTTGGGAATTATGCAGATCAAGGCGATCCGCCAAGACCGGAACGCGATCCCGATAATGAAAATGGAAAAGATCACTGCAAGGGACAATCCGTCTTGCAGGCGCTTGATCATATTAACACTCTCATATGCCGAGAGCACACGGAAACCTGTGACCTGCGCGTCGGTTATCCCGGCAGCGGTAAGTTCTGCAGATGTCCTCTCCACCAACTCTCGCACAGCTTTCGATGACAGATTTGTTGGCACAAATGAGGTCGCCATCGCAATGTCACCTTCATCGGTGATGAAGCGCCGCTTCATAAATGGTCCCACCGCATCAAAGATCTGCTGCCGCGTAAATCCACTTTCGTTGTAGTGGGTGAAGCTGGCCGCTGAAATGACTTTGCCAGTGCCAAAAACATTTTGCATCACGTCATGCACGGTTTCCATGCGCGTAAAGTCACTGTCTGTTACATTGGGATCCGCATCATAGAGCGGAAATGTGACATAGAGTGGTGCAACGCCACCAACACCTGCATCAATGGTTGCAGATGTTGCCATCGCTTCAGACCCTTTTGGCAAGAACTGCTGAAAGGAAAAGTTCGGCTGCAATTGAGTATGGGGATAAAGCATGCCCAAAAATCCGAGAATGGATACAACCGCAATCACTTTGCCGAATTTCTGTGTCAGTGTGTTTAGGGGTGGAATGACAGCAGTCAAAGCAACGCTTGGAGCCTGTTTCGGGCGATATCCAAGTTTAATCGCTGTGCGCAGTGCCAATGGCAAAAACGTCACCAGCGCCAAAAATGCGAGCGGGATGGCAAGGGCACCCGTCATGGCGAATTCAAACACCCCTTGGCTCGGTGTAATCGACAGGGATAGAAACGCGATGACAGTTGTAATCGACGTTAGCGCGCAGGCAGGGCTAACGCGCAAAATGGTTTCTTTAATTGCTTCCTCATGGTCCATACCTTCGCGCGAAAGTCGGAGCCAGTGGAAGCAAAAGAACATACTTTCCGCAAACGCAATCACCAGCACCAAGGCGGTGAGAATATTGGTAAGGAAGGTAAAGGAGCCAAACAGCATTGTTACCGTGCCCACAACCCATACAACCGAAACAAATGGGGTGAGGGTGGCCAGCACCGCCCCCCAGAATGTTCTAAACGCCAAGAAGGCCGTTAAAAATCCAAGTATGATGCCTGAAAGAGTGAACTTGATTTGGTCGGATCGGCTGGCATTGAGCAATTCAGCTTTCCACAAAGGCGGCCCGGTCAGCTCTATCGTAAATCGCTCGTCTTCATAAAAAGACATCAGTTCGCGCAATTCGGAGATCATTGTCGCTTCGCCGCGTTTCTTCAACAGATCAGAGTCTGGGAACATGAGCATGACGAGCCCGTTCATATCTTCCATGATGAGATTGCGCATCATCGGATCATTTTGGCGAAGGTCCGCTAACGCGGCAGCGACTTCTTCGTTAGACCCCATATTTTCCGGTACGGCGGGACGGGTTAAGCCATCCGTTTGTGTCGGTTTTCGAAGCGAGAATGGCGAAAGGGTGCCGCGAGCAAAGCTGTTCAGCTCCAACTCTAGAGCGAATTCGCGAAGGACTTCTATCACTGCTGGGTCGGTCAGTTGATTGGACGACACCAGCAGATAGGCGTCATTCTCGAATGTGCCAAATTTGTTGCCAACTTCGACATATGTATCGTAGTGGACGCCAGAGTTGCGGTAGAGGCGCAATAGATCGCCATCGATTGAAACTTTTGGCACTTGCAACAAGCAAAGTGCAGTGAACGCGAGCAGCACGACGGTAACAATTTTCGGATACCGCATTGTGAACGTCCCTAGACGCTCAAGACCAAACCCAATCGACAATTTAATTCCTCACCCAAACAGATGCCACCAACTTGGAAGCCATTTTTAGTCGTAACTAGGCTCAAAAAAAGCACCAAGTCCAGTAATTCACTCAACAATTTGCCTCGAATTGCCAAATTTCTGCCCAAAATCGCAATTCGTTACCGGATAAGTCGCGAGTCTGTTAAGAAAAGGCGGTTCTGATTGGCCACAGCGCGTGGAATCAATTAAAAACAAACAACATGAATTAACAAAAGCTAAGAACAAATCACCGTGAGCGATACTCCAGACGATAAGACTGCGTCAGATCAACCAGCTTCTGACATTTCCCTAATCTCGATTACGGATGAAATGCGGCGTTCCTATCTTGATTACGCGATGAGCGTAATTGTTAGTCGTGCGCTGCCTGATGTCCGTGATGGCTTAAAACCTGTTCACCGTCGGATTTTATATTCGATGCATGAAAATGGCTACGAGTGGAACAAACAATATCGTAAGTCAGCCCGCGTTGTTGGTGATGTTATTGGTAAGTATCACCCGCATGGCGATACCGCGATTTATCATGCGATGGTTCGAATGGCGCAGGAATTTTCCATGCGACTGCCCTTGATTGATGGTCAAGGGAACTTCGGCTCCATCGACGGCGATATGCCAGCCGCTATGCGTTATACCGAAGTGCGCATGGAACGCGTTGCGACCATGTTGCTGGAAGATATTGACCGCGATACCGTTGATTTTAAAGACAATTACGATAATACGGAAAGCGAACCATCCATCCTGCCGGCGCGGTTCCCGAACCTTCTTGTAAACGGTTCCGGCGGTATCGCTGTGGGGATGGCCACGAACATTCCAAGCCACAATCTGGTGGAAGTGATCGATGGCGCCATTGCGATCATGGACAATCCACAAATCACGACCGAAGAGTTGATGGACATCGTCAAAGGGCCAGATTTCCCGACCGCGGGTTTGATCTTGGGGCAGGCTGGTATTCGCTCAGCTTATGAAACCGGGCGTGGTTCGGTGATGATGCGCGGTGTTGCCACCGTTGAAGAAATCCGCAAAGACCGCGAAGCCCTAATCATCAGCGAAATTCCCTATCAGGTGAACAAAGCGACAATGATTGAGAAAATCGCTGAACTTGTTCGTGATAAGCGAATTGAAGGCATTTCTGACCTTCGTGACGAATCCGATCGTGATGGCATGCGCGTTGTTGTTGAACTGAAACGAGATGCCGTTGCTGATGTTGTCCTGAACCAGCTTTATCGCTTTTCGCCATTGCAGACTTCATTTGGTTGTAACTTTGTCGCGCTGAATGGTGGCAAGCCGGAGCAATTGAACCTGCGTCAGATTTTGAAAGCGTTTGTAGATTTCCGCGAAGATGTGGTTAGCCGTCGCACCAAATTCTTGCTGAACAAAGCACGTGACCGCGCCCATATCTTGGTTGGCCTGGTGATTGCTGTCGCCAACGTTGATGAAGTGATCAGTATTATCCGTACGTCGCCTGATCCAGCCACGGCCCGAGCACGGTTGCTCGAACGCGCATGGCCTGCTCATGATGTGGATTCGCTGATTAAGCTAATTGACGATCCGCGCCATGTGGTGACAGATGATGGGACGTATTTCCTCTCTGAAGAGCAAGTTCGTGCAATTCTTGAACTTCGTTTGCAACGTTTGACGGCACTTGGTCGCGATGAGATAGGTGATGAACTCAACAAATTGGGCGAAGAGATTAAAGACTATCTCGAAATCCTGCGCTCGCGTTCCCGCATTATCGACATTATTCGCACTGAAATGATTGAAGTGCGCGATCGTTTCGGAACGCCGCGTCGCACGCAAATTGTCGATGCGGTTGGCGATATGGACGACGAGGATATGATCGCTCGCGAAGATATGGTGGTCACCGTATCTCATGGCGGTTACATCAAACGCGTACCGCTTTCTACCTACCGCGCGCAGCGTCGTGGCGGCAAAGGCCGTTCAGGCATGGCAACGAAGGACGAAGATTTCGTCGCGCGTTTGTTTGTGGCCAACACACATACGCCTGTACTGTTCTTCTCGTCCCGCGGCATCGTTTACAAACTTAAAGTATGGCGCCTACCAATTGGCAATGCCAATTCACGCGGCAAAGCATTGGTCAACATTCTTCCATTGCAAGAAGGCGAGCGCATTACATCGATTATGCCGCTGCCTGAGGATGAGACAAGCTGGCAAGATCTCGACATTATGTTCGCAACGACCAGAGGTACGGTGCGTCGGAACTCGTTGGCAGACTTCGTTCAGGTCAACCGGAATGGCAAGATTGCCATGAAGCTGGACGAGGGTGATGGCATTGTTGGTGTTGAAACCTGTTCACCTGAAGACAATGTGTTGCTAACGACCAAGCTTGGCCAAGCCATGCGTTTCGGCGTTGATGAAGTACGTGTGTTCGCCGGCCGAAACTCGGTTGGTGTTCGTGGCATTAGGTTGGCCGAAGGCGACGAAGTTATGTCGATGGCGATCCTGGGTCACTTCGAAGCGACCTCTGAAGAGCGCACGGCCTATCTCAAATTACGACGCCTAATCGAGGGTGAATCAAGCGAAACTGAAGATGATGACGCAATGGATGCGGCAGAAATAGATCAGGAACGTTACGCACAAATGAGTGCTGCTGAGCAATTTATCTTGGCGATTTCGGAAAACGGCTATGGCAAACGCTCTTCAGCCTATGAATATCGCAAGACAGGTCGCGGCGGCAAAGGCATTTCAGCCATGTCCATGAGCGACAGAAATGGTCAATTGGCAGCTTCATTCCCGGTTGAGAACGATGATCAGATCATGCTGGTAACGAACGCGGGCAAACTGATCAGAGTACCAGTGGATGGCATTCGAATTGCTGGTCGCGCGACACAGGGCGTTACGGTGCTGAACACCGCTAAAGGCGAGCATGTTGTTTCGGTCGAGCGTATATCAGAACCAGAGCCAGATGACGAAGAAGACGATATCGACGTCGATGGTGAAGGCACTGCACCAAAAAGTGATGGTGAAACTGGTGGCGATGCGTAAGGCAATGCCAAATTAGTTGGCTCGAAAGTGAGAAAGTACTGACAATGTTGGAGCCATCAGCTCTTCTAGCCTTTGTTACCGCATGTTTCTTTCTGGCTATCGTGCCCGGACCATCTGTGACTTTGATCGTTGCAAACTCTTTGGCGAGGGGCCCGGCGGCTGGGCTTTGGACTGTATTGGGCGCACAGATGGCTGTGTTCATCATGGTGGTAATTGTCGCCATCGGTCTAGAAGCAGTGATCGGCTTTATGAGCTGGGCGTTCATTTGGGTTAAGCTTGCTGGTGCTCTTTACCTGTTTTGGATCGGTTACAAGATGATTACCAATCGCGCAGGTTTATCATTCGGTGAAAAGTCGCAGATCAAGTCGAACCGGCAGTCGATCGCCCAAGGCTTTTTCGTCACCATGTCTAACCCGAAAGCATTACTGTTTTTGGGAGCATTCTTACCGCAATTCATCGACCCTAACACCAGCGCCGCGCCTCAAGTTTTGATGCTTGGTCTTATTACCATGGCCGTATTTACATTCTTTGATACGATCTACGCACTGGCTGCGGGCAACACCCGACGTTTTTTGACCCAGACACGGCTTTCGATTGTCAACAAACTGTCTGGCACCTTGTTGATCGTTGGCGGTGCATGGCTAGCGCTGCAGCAAAAATCCTAAGCTAAGGAGAAAAATCATGTCCAATCGTGTTGGCTTTTATCCGGGCTCTTTTGATCCAATTACAAATGGCCACTTGGATGTTATTGAACGTGCATGTCGTTTGGTCGACAAACTAATTGTCGGCGTCGGCATTCACCACGCTAAAGCACCGCTGACCACACCCGAACAGCGATTTGAGTTGTTGCAGCAAACAACAGCTACCATCGCTGCGCGAACCGACACTGAGCTTGAGCTGGTGACGTTCGACAATTTGATGGTGCAGGCCGCGCGCGATGTTGGCGCGAACATCATTATTCGTGGGCTTCGTGATACAACAGACTACAATTATGAAATGCAAATGGTGGGCATGAATGCTCAGATGGCACCAGATCAGCAAACGGTGTTCGTGCCATCCAGTCCGCATGTGCGGCATATTTCTGCCACTTTGGTGCGCCAAATCGCCCAAATGGATGGTGACATTTCAGCATTTGTACCCCCTGCAGTTCTCAAATTATTGGCGGAAAAATGAGCGAAGCTCCTAAATCGAATAACCTTTTTGTTTCTTTATTGATTGTCGCTCTACTCGGCGTCGTTGGCTATATGTTGTTCGTCAACTTTCAACCAGCAAACAAAGTCACTTCGGAAGAAGTCCAAGCCATAAAGCAGGGCACAGTTCCGCCCGCTGCATGCGTAACCCCGACTGCGCCCGCAGGGATTGAGACAGTTCAGATGGAATTGGCGCTCAAGACCGGCAATGTTTTGCTTGAGCTACGCCCAGATCTTGCGCCAAATCATGTTGAGCGTCTCACAACGCTGGCTGCAGACGGATTTTACGACAATATCGTATTCCACCGTGTGATTGAGGGCTTCATGGCCCAAACGGGTGATCCGACCGGCACCGGCATGGGCGGCTCCGAACTGCCTGATCTTGTGGCAGAATTTACGGACACACCTTATCAATGTGGCACAATCGGCATGGCCAGAAGCCAAAATCCAGATTCTGCGAACTCACAATTCTTCATCACGTTTGAAGATGCGAGATTTCTTGATGGCCAATATACTGTGCTTGGCTTTGTTAAAGAAGGCATGGAACACATCCACACGATCAAAAAGGGTGTAGGGCAAAGTGGTCAGGTTCAAGATCCAGATAAGATTGTTTCCCTAAAGGTCTTGGCGGCTCAATAAATTCAAATCGAAATTACCGTGTCGCTAAGCCATATAGGGGCTAGCGCTGGGCTGTGATGCCGTATAAGTAGGCGGCAACAAAGGAGAATTACTATGGTTGAAATTAAAGACCGCGAAAACACATTGTTGCTTGAAACTTCAAAAGGCAGCGTTGTGATTGAAATGTACCCAGATGTTGCACCAAAACATGTGGAGCGCATTAAAGAACTTGCGCGTGAAAATTTCTATGACGGTATTGTATTTCACCGTGTGATTGACGGTTTTATGGCTCAAGTTGGTTGCCCACTAGGCACCGGCACAGGTGGTTCAGACAAGCCAGACCTCGCTCAAGAATTCAGTGATACACCTCACGTGCGCGGCGTTTGCTCCATGGCACGCACAATGGACCCAGATTCAGCAAATTCACAATTCTTCATCTGCTTTGGCGATGCTGGTTTCCTTGACAACCAATACACGGTTTGGGGCAAAGTGATTGACGGTATGGAAGCTGTGGATGCGCTTAAACGGGGTGAGCCTGTTGTTGAGCCAGATAGCATTCTTTCTATGCGCGTCGCAGCAGACTAAGTTGCAACACTAAGGCTTTTCTAACATGCGCGTTGATCAGTTCGATTTTGAACTGCCGGCTGAGCGCGTGGCATTGCATCCAGCTGTGCCGCGCGATAGCGCGCGCATGCTCGTCGTAGACCCGCAGAATATGACAAGCGGCAATCCGCCAGCTGATCATATTGTCACCGATTTGCTAACTTTTCTGCGTTCTGGCGACATATTGATCGCAAACAACACACGTGTTTTGCCCGCTGAATTGGTGGGCAAACGCATCCGCGGCGATGCTGTTGCAAAAGTCACGGTCAATTTGCACAAACGGGATGAGCCAGACCTTTGGCGCGCATTTGCCCGTCCTGCGAAAAAGCTCAAATTGGGCGAAGACCTGATATTTGAAACTGCTGAAATGGAACCGCTTGTTGCCACTTGTGAAGGCAAAGGCGAAAGCGGCGAAGTGTTGCTGCGTTTTGATCGGACCGGCGCTGAATTGGACGAAGCGATTAAAGCCCGTGGCGCCATGCCATTGCCGCCCTATATCAGCGCGAAACGCGATCACGACAGCCAAGACGACACCGACTATCAAACAATTTATGCCGAGCATGACGGGGCAGTTGCTGCCCCGACTGCAGGTCTTCATTTCACAGATGAATTGATGGCCAAAATCAAAGATTTGGGCGTTGACGTTGATTTTGTCACCCTTCACGTTGGCGCGGGTACATTTTTGCCCGTCAAAGTAGAAGACACAAATGACCATCAAATGCATGCTGAATGGGGCGAACTCAGCGAAGAAACGGTCGAAAAAATCAAAAAATGCCGCGCAAATGGCGGGCGGTTGGTTGCGGTTGGTACGACGAGCATGCGGGTTTTGGAAACAGCATCCGCGTCCGGCGAATTGCAGTCTTTTTGCGGCGAAACGGATATTTTTATCACGCCCGGCTACAAGTTTAACGCTGTTGATATGTTGATGACGAATTTCCATTTGCCAAAATCCACTCTATTTATGCTCGTTAGCGCATTTTCTGGTTTTGAAAATATGCGCCGCGCTTACGCCCATGCAATCCAAAACGAATATCGGTTTTATTCGTTTGGCGACGCTTCACTTCTGTTTCGGGAACAAAGATGAACAAAAACGAATTCGGCTTTGAACTCAAAAACACCGACAATGGCGCAAGATTGGGCAAGATCTCCACACCGCGCGGCGACATTCGCACGCCCGCGTTTATGCCAGTTGGGACCGCTGCAACAGTAAAAGGCATGTATCCTGAACAGGTTGAGGCACTGGGCGCGGATATCATTTTGGGCAACACCTACCACCTTATGCTGCGCCCAGGTGCAGAACGTATGGCCAAATTGGGTGGACTGCACAATTTCGCGCAATGGCAAAAACCGATCCTGACCGATAGTGGCGGGTTTCAGGTTATGTCTTTGGCAAAACTGCGTAAGCTTGACGAGAATGGCGTATCATTCAGATCCCATATTGATGGGTCGAAGCATTTGCTGACGCCGGAACGTTCTATTGAAATTCAAACCCTTTTGGGTTCGGATATTCAAATGCAACTGGACGAGTGCGTAGCGCTGCCTGCTGAAGCCGAAGAAATCAAACGCGCCATGGAAATGTCCGTCCGGTGGGCCGAGCGTTCCAAAACCGCTTTTGGTACACAACCGGGCCATGCGTTGTTCGGCATTGTGCAAGGCGGTGACATCGAATCTCTGCGTCTTCAATCAGCAAAACAACTGACAGAAATCGGTTTTCATGGCTACGCCGTTGGCGGGCTAGCGGTGGGCGAACCTCAAGAAACGATGTTTGAGGTGCTTGATTACACGACTCCTGCACTACCGGCAGACAAACCTCGATATTTGATGGGCGTGGGCAAACCAGATGATCTGCTTGGCGCGGTAAAGCGCGGCATCGACATGTTCGACTGTGTGCATCCAACGCGTGCCGGGCGGCACGGACATGCTTATACACGTTACGGCGTTATCAATTTAAAGAACGCACGACACAAAGAAGATTCGCGTCCGCTTGATGAGGAATCTCCGAATGAAAACTGTCGTCGTTTTCAGCGTGCCTATTTGAATCATTTGCTAAAAGCGAACGAAATGTTGGGTGCCATGCTTTTAAGCCAGATAAATCTGGCTTATTACCAATCCCTGATGCAGCGCGCGCGCGCCGCCATTGCCGAAAATAGATATGACGATTACGTTGCTGAAACCCGCGCCGGTTGGGAAAAAGGCGACATCGAACCATTAGGATAGTTCAAAATATGTCAAAGAACGTTGCAGAAAATCTCGCGGACTTAGTACCTGATTTTAACCGGGTTAAAGACCAACATATGCGAGACTTGTTCCGCAACGACCCGCAACGTTTCGACAAATTTTCACTTTCCGCCGCCGGCTTGTTTCTAGACTATTCAAAAAATAGAATGGACGAGGGCGTTCTGGGGGCATTGTTTGACTTGGCCCGTAAGTCCGATGTGGAAGCCCTACGTGATCGCATGTGGACCGGGGAGCACATCAACAGCACTGAAGATCGAGCCGTTATGCATATGGCCCTGCGTCATCAAGGTGTCGATGATCTCGTGGTCGACGGTGAGGACATTTCAAATCCAATTCGTAACGTCCTTTCTGCAATGCGCATTTTTTGCACGAAGGTCCGATCGGGCGAAATTGCTGGCTCAACGGGCAAAAAGATCACTGACATTGTAAACATTGGTATCGGCGGATCGGACTTAGGCCCTGCAATGGTGGCTCGAGCGCTTTCTCCATATGTTTCTGAAATAACACCACATTTCGTATCTAACGTGGATGGTGCAAATTTGGCCGATGCGGTGGCGACGCTGGATCCTGAAACAACATTATTCATTGTCGCTTCAAAAACATTTACCACAGACGAAACAATGACCAACGCAAATTCGGCCCGAAAATGGCTCGCGGATGCCATTGGTGACGATGCTGTTGGTGACCATTTTGCTGCTGTTTCAACGAATCTTGAAGGCTGCGCGGCGTTTGGCATTAAAAGCGACCGAATTTTTGGCTTTTGGGACTGGGTTGGTGGCCGCTACTCAGTTTGGAGCGCGATTGGATTACCCATTATGTTGGCAATTGGGGCGGACAATTTTGACCAGTTTTTGGCCGGTGCGGCTGAGATGGACCAGCATTTCCTAAACGCACCGATTGAAGAGAATATGCCATTTATCACCGCGTTGCTTGGCGTGTGGTATCGCAATATGTTTGGATTTTCGACCCACGCCGTATTGCCATATGACCAGCGCATGGGCCGATTTGCGGCTTATCTACAGCAGCAAGATATGGAAAGTAATGGCAAGTCAGTGCAGCGTGACGGCACCGCGGTATCTTATAGTACTGGTCCAATCGTTTGGGGCGAGCCGGGCACCAACGGGCAACACGCATTTTACCAGCTAATCCATCAAGGAACGGATGTTATTCCCGTCGACTTTTTGATGGCGGCCAACGCGCATGAAACATTGCCACTGCATCATGAGAAATTGGCGGCCAACTGTTTCGCCCAATCTGAAGCCTTGATGTTGGGCAAAACCAAAGAGCAAGTGGTCGAGGAGTTGCAAAATTCAGGCAAAAACCAGAAAGAGATCGAAGAGCTTGCGCCGCACAAAGTTTTTTCCGGAAATCGGCCGTCCAACACAATTTTGTACGACAAGTTGGACCCCAAAACCCTTGGCAGTTTGATCGCCCTTTATGAGCATAAAGTTTTTGTGCAAGGTGCAATTTGGAATGTAAACTCATTTGACCAATGGGGCGTGGAACTTGGTAAGCAACTGGCAGTTGCTTTGCTGCCAAAAGTGACAGGTAAGCAAAGTGCCAACGCTCATGACAGCTCAACAAATGGCTTGGTTCAGCGTTTTTTGGCCAGCCGAAAGGGCTAAAGCGAATTCAAGAAGTCGAGCAATTGTTTTCGTTCGTTAGCGGATAACGAGCGAAACAGTTCTCGACTATTTGTGGCTTCGCCACCATGCCACATAATAGCTTCAAGCAAATTGCGGGCGCGACCATCGTGAAGGTAATTCTGGTTGCCGTTGACTTCTTTGGTGTATCCAAGCCCCCAAAGTGGCGGGGTGCGCCACTCTCGTCCTAATTCATGGTCGCCAAATCGTCGGTCCGCGAGCCCATCGCCCATATCGTGTAGCAACAGGTCAGTAAACGCCTTGGTTGAGGATTGGCTGATGGCCAAATCCGGAATGTGACAGCTGTTGCATTTTAGTTTGCTAAACAAACTTTCTCCCGCAATTACACTTGCATCGCTGACGTTTCGACGCTCTGGGACATGCAGGCTCGCGCTATAAAATGCCAACATGCGCGTTTCATTTATATCAAGTTCAGTCTGTTTGTTCTCTGGTTGCTTCAAACTTGCTTGCAAGCATCTTGGTTGCTTAGGCGTGCAATCGCCAGCATAAGCAGGGAACATCGGGGTCGACAGACCCATATCGGTACTGGCGGCTTTCGCTGTTTGGTCAAATATTGTCGCCGCGTTAGCTTTCCAGCCAAAGCGTCCAACGCGGCCGTCACCTAGGCGACGAACACGCCCAGATATGCCATCTCCATCCAAATCTTCGGGGTCCGCATTTCTTTCAAGTTCTTCAACAGGTACAGCCTCCAAATAACCAAGACCGATCAATTGTTGGGGCAGGCGGCCTGATAGTCTGCTGTTTGTGCCTAACGCATCATATTGCGGGTTTGAGAGCTCAAAGTTTGGGGTTCTAAGAATAACACTAGCTCCATCATCCAACATCTCTGTCATTTCATCAAAATGGACGATCACGTTCCCCTCATGCGGAGACCCGGTTCCGTTTTGCTGGATTTGTTGCCCGTAAATTGGATCTGGTTGCACCCCTTGGTTTGCCGAAGGCTGCCCCACTCCAATCACGTAGGATGAAGAATATTGGTCGACTTCCGGAATTCGACCGCGCCCATCACGCACATGGCAGGCGGCGCACGCGTTGGCGCTGAACAGCGGGCCTAGCCCGCTTTGTGTCCCATCAGCATGTTCTCTTGTTTGCCATTCATGATGAAACAGGCCTTGGCCATAATTGAATTTTGCGAGGTCGGCCGAGTTCAACTCTTTATTGGCCAGCGAGAATGCTGTCGGACCAAAGGGCACCAATTGCTCGCCAACAATGTGCGTGGTGAAAACCAGCGAAAAGCCGACAAATAGGATGCTCAGTCGAATGCTCATTTCTCCACAATAGCAGAAATTTGCCCTGCCGTAGCCCAATCTTATCCTTGTGTTGGGTTGTGCCACTGCTACAGTGACATCTCACACCTACTCTTATACTTAGAGAAACATATGTCGAAAGATAACTTAGCCATCGTTCTGCGTGTGGCCTCAGGTCTGCTTTTTGCGGGGATGATTGTCTGCGTTAAACTTGCCACTTCAAATGCGCCGACGGGACAAATTGTTTTCTACAGGAGTGCATTTGCGCTGTTTCCTCTGGTGGCGTTTCTTGTTGTAACCAAAGAATTTCCGTCTGGGCTTTACACCAAGAAGCCGGTGGCGCATTTGCTGCGATGTCTAACCGGCTGTGTCGCCATGTTTTGTAGTTTCGCAACCTTGAGCTATCTACCGGTAGCTGAGGCGACAATCCTGTCTTACCTGTCCCCGGTTTTGGTTGCAATTTTGGCAGGCGTTTTCCTAAAAGAAGATGTGACAATGGTGCGATGGATTGGCATTGGCTGCGGCATCGTTGGCACGCTTGTGCTCATAGTGCCCCAGCTTAGTGGGGAAATCACTGACGGATATGCAACCGGCGTGATGCTGGGCATTGTCACCTCAATTTTGACCGCCTTTGCGATCATTCAAATCCGCAATCTCACCAAAACAGAGAATGCAGGCGCAATTGCATTTTACTTTGCCCTTGTTTGCGCTGTCGCTGGCCTGGCAACCGCGCCATTTGGCTGGGTGCAAACTTCTCCCGAAGAAATTGCAATATTGATCAGCGCCGGCGTTTTTGGCGGTTTTGCCCACATTGCGATTACCTTGAGTTTTAAATATGCAGAAGCGTCCAAGCTTGCGCCATTCGATTATCTTTCCTTGGTCTGGGCAGTTGGTGCGGGATTGTTGGTATTTAATGAGCTGCCGGGCAAAAGCTTTTACTTCGCGCTTCCCTTCATTTTGGGTGGGGCAATGTTGGTCGCATTTAGAGAGAGTTTTCGGCGGGATATGCCACGGTGATGTAGGTCTTGTGATTTTATCAACTATTGCCGCTTTTGCAGCGTAAGAACTTGACCTTATTAGACGTGATGTACAAAATAGACAAAAGGTCTATAGGCGGAATGCATGCACATCTTGAATAAAGAACAAATTGCCAGCCATTGCGATTTTTCGGCGCTAGCAAAAGCGATTGAACAGTCCTACATGGCAGTATCAAAGGGCGAAGCGACGATACCACCAGTTGGGTATCTACCAATCAAGAATCAGGATGCCGACTGCCACATCAAGTTTGGCCATTTGCATGCCGATAAGATTTTTTTGGTAAAAATCGCCACAGGGTTCTACGACAATCCCAGCAAAGGATTGCCATCCAGCAATGGTATGATGGTGGCATTTTCGGCAGAATCGGGCGAACCGGTTGCCATTTTGCAAGACGAGGGTTATCTGACTGATCAACGAACCGCCATTGGTGCTGCAATTGCGACCAAGGCGCTTGCAAACGCGGATGCGCACAAACTATTGGTGCTTGGGGCGGGCATTCAGGCAGAACAGCAAATTATCGCCCATCATGAACATCTTCATGGACGCAACCTTGAAGTTGTGCTTTGGGCGCGTAATGCTAAGAAAGCCGCGGCTCTTTGTAGAAAGCTTCAATCCCACGACATTTCTGTCACACCAACACAAAATCTGGAACAGGCGTGCTGCGATGCTGAGATCATTTTGACCACAACACCAAGCCGGGCGGCGCTTATTCAAAGTGGCTGGGTGCGCGAAGGCACTCACATCACGGCGTCGGGCGCTGACGCTCCCGGTAAATTTGAATTGGACCCTCGACTTGTTGCACGCGCCGATTTACGCGTTGCTGATCAAGTCAGCCAGTGTTTGGATCATGGTGAGTTTTCAAGTGCATACGTGAAAGGCCTAATCGGCGAGGAAGACTGCGTAGAACTCGGAAATATCTTGGCCAATCCAAGTTTAGGTCGTCAATCGTCGCAGCAAATCTCAATTGCTGATCTGACAGGATTAGCGAGCCAAGATATTGCAGCGGCGCGAACCGTTTTGGAAGCGTCGGGAACGATATAATGCGCGTCTACTCTGCCTTTAGATAGCTGTAAATTGTTGCTCGCCCCAACCCGATGACCCTCGCGACATAATTGACCGAGTGCTTGGCAGAAAATGCATTTTTCGCGTTCAATGCCAATACCAATTCCCGTTTTTGTTCGCGAGACAAACGATCAATCGTGACTGACTTGTTGGCCGTCCAGGTGCTGATAAATTCGTTGATTTGCTCGTGCCAATCATTGTTGAACAAGTTGGCCGGTTTGGGCTCATTGCCAATGACACCCACAAAGTTGGTGAGCATTTGGCGGGCTTGGTCAAACTGAGATAGGTCCAAATTGATGCAGACCAGCGAAGCAGGCCTTCCGTTGGCATTTTGCATAACGATGCTGATCGATTTTATTCGTCGTCCGTCCCAGTTGAGCTTTTCGTATGGGCCGATGACCCGTACATTGGGATCAAAGTCAATTTCACTAAGATTTGACGGGTCGCCAATTTCACGCTGAGAAAAATTGTTAGCGATATAGACAACGGTTTCGCTGCTAAGGTCGTGAACAATTACTTCCGCATGCGGGGCAAGCAGCGCAGCGATTGCATCTGCGACGCCTTTGGCATTTTGCAGGTCTATATCAGTCTTCATTTGTTCCAGCCGCGCGTGAACTCGCCCAATTGCGCAAGGCCAGCTTCCAGATGAGACATCGGCGCACCAACGCCAATCCGGATATATCCATCCATTCCGTAACAGTCTCCCGGTAACAGCATAATTGAACGTTCTGAGCGCATATTGTGGACCAATTTGGTGGAATTGATGTCCATATTGTAGCGCACAAACGCCATGCCACCTGCTTGAGGCAAAAGGCATGAGTAATTTTCGCTATTTTCTTTCACCCAGCTGTCCAGCATGGCCACGTTTTTGTTCAAAATGTCTCTGCTGCGTTTTAATATCTCTTCGCGCTTCTTGGGTTGAACCACAATGTTTGCGGCAAACTCACTGACAGAACTTGTGGTGATGGAGGTATAGTCTTTGCAATGCCATGCGCGCGCGATGACGTCGGCGGGGCCGCTCAGCCAGCCAATCCGCAAGCCGGGCAGGGCCATTGCTTTGGAGAGACCGTTTGTCGAAATGCCCTTTTCGTAAAGGTCCGCAATGCTGGGGCCCTCAACACCGGTCAGCTCCGAGCCTTTATAGACCTCGTCTGCATGGACATAAATGTCATGTTCGCGCGCGATTTTCACAATCTCGTTCAACGTTTCCTCTGGCAACACACTGCCGGTCGGGTTGTTGGGGGAGCAATAGGTGATCATTTTGGTGTTGGAGGTGACGGCGTTGCGCAGCTCATCAATGTCTGGCTGCCACCCCAGTTCTTCGCGCAACGGCACTTCGACAACTTTAACGTCCAGTGCTTTGGCCCATCCCCATATTTGAAGGTAATTGGGTACAACCACAACCAATTCGTCACCCGGGTTGAGCATACCCATAACCAGCAGGAAGTTCGCCTCGGCAGAGCCGTTCGTTACGATAATATTGTCTTCGTTTTTGTCTTTGTACAGATTGGCAATTGACTGGCGCAGTTCAACGCCGCCATTTGTCCAGCCATAGCCAAGGCCAACATCTAGCAATTCTTCAAGCTCTTGTTGCGAGAGCAGTTCGCGCAGCGAATAGGGATGTACACCGCTGTCGGACAGGTTAAAGTCCACTGTGTTTTCATAAAGCGATTGAATGCGCTCGATGGAAAATTCGACGATGTCCATAATTCACTCCTTTGTTTTTCAATCTATATCGAATTGTTTCTCAGAGTAAAAGTCTAAAATAGACAAAATGTATTTTGTATGATTTGGTGGCCCGATATAAAGATACAACGACATGCCCAAGAGGAACAAAAATGATCAACGAGTGCTATATTTCTGCGGCAAATTCAGTTCGGGCACGGAAACGTATTTCAACGCACATTTATGAAACACCATGTTTGCCATCTCAGGCCATGGGTGCAGAATTGGGTTGTGAGTTACATTTCAAAGCAGAAAACTTTCAGCATACAGGCTCGTTTAAATTGCGGGGCGCGCTGAGCAAATTGTCGACCATCGATGTCAGTCAACGGGTGGTGACCGCCAGTTCAGGCAATCACGGCATCGCCTCATCATACGCGGCTTCGATTTTGGGCCACAATCTTTCGGTCTATTTGCCCGTAAATGTCTCCAAACAAAAACTTGAACGTATAAAGTCCTTTGGCGTTGATGTTGTTGTTCAGGGTGATGATGCTGGGCACTCGGAAGTGATCGCGCGGGCGGCGGCTGAAGCTGATCTGGCATTGACCTACATCTCTCCCTATAATGATCCGGATGTTTTTGCAGGCCAAGGTACAATTGGGCTCGAAATGCTTGAGCAAGTGCCCCAAGTGGACAATGTTTTCATTTCACTGGGCGGCGGCGGCTTGGTTAGCGGCATCGGATCTGTATTAAAAACTTTTGGCACCGGGGTGAATGTGATTGGTGTTTCTGCGAAGAACTCGGCGGCGCTAGACGCAGCCATAAAACGTGGTGAAGTGTACGATGTGGAACACAAAGACACGCTTGCGGATGGTGTTGCTGGGGCCATGGACGTTGGCAGTCTTACTTTGCCAATCGCCACTGATGTCATCGACGAACTCATTGTATGCGATGAGGATGAGATTGCATCATGCCTGAAACTATTGGCCCGTAAAGAACACCAAATTGTTGAAGGCGCTGCTGCTTTGGCGCTTGCCGGTCTTGTGCAGAAGGCTGACAAATACAAAGATCAAACCAACATCGTGTTGCTTTGTGGCGCCAATTACGATGACTCTAAGATTTTGCCACTGATCTAGCAGGAACTCCATGACCGCAAATCTGTCGCCGACCAATTCATTTGAACTAAAAATCTTAGAAAATGGAAAAGTCCTCTTGTTCTTGATGGCGACAGAGGCGGAATATCTGCAAGAACTAAAAAAACTGATCAAGCCAGCCATCATCGGCGTCGGACCGGTCGAAGCGGCGCTGAACGCCACGAAGATACTAACTGAAGTCGAGCGCAAGCCTGACTTCGTGATTTTGTTGGGATCGTCAGGATCAGCCACGTTGCACCAAGGCGCAGTCTACCAAGCAAGTTCAGCTTCCTATCGCGATATGGATGCTACTGCCTTGGGTTTTGCAAAGGGGCAAACTCCATTTCTGGATCAACCAATCGAACTAAAACTAGATCCGCAGGTTCCTGCCATTCCGTCAGCATCTCTTTCTACCGGGGCAGACATCATCCTCACGGATCAATTTGATGCGATTGGTGCGGATATGGTGGATATGGAATCCTATGCAGTGAAGCGGGTTTGTCAGGTGTTTGACGTGCCGTTGATTGCTCTGCGCGGCATCAGCGATGGTCCTGAAGAAATGAAACAATATGATGATTGGACGAAGCTGTTGCCAATTGTAGATGCAAACCTAGCGACAGCTGCAAAAGAAGTTATTTCACATTTGGAGCATTAGCGCGAACACGCGGCACACCGACTGCGTTGGGCAAAAATTCGTCTCTAAATGTTTTGAAATGCGTGGGAGGCAAATGGTGTGCCCGGACAGATTCGAACTGTCGACCGTCCGATTAAAAGTCGGATGCTCTACCAGCTGAGCTACGGGCACACATTGTTCATTTGCGAACAGCGCGGACAATAGTTTTATTGGCTGCTAAGTCAATAAGAAAAATCCAACTTTCGCAATTTTTCTTTTCGGGGCGATTATCAGTTAAGTTCAACGCCACCAAAACCGCTCGTTTCGCAGCTTAATCCCGCCTTAGAAATTTGTAAACAAAGAGAAATTGCCTCCGACATGTTTGAAATAGGACCGGCAATAATCCGTGTTTTTTCAGAATCAGTGGTTAGCGACAATGTTCTAGGCGATAATCCAATCAGCAGGGTGCCGACTTTTGTTTTATAATGCTCCCAAAACAGGGAAGCACTCTCCGGCGCGATTTCTGAGCCGATGAGTAATCCGAATTCGGTGGAACTCAGCATCACATCCGGCATTTTTTCAACCGGTTCGGGCACTATTTCGTCAACCAAATCGGGGATCACTTGCTGAAAGGTTGTCGCTGCCTCTTCTGCCAATGGACGGCCGTCAAACAAGTCTGAACGAGAAACTTTTACGTTCTCATCCATCTGAATGATTTCTTCGCCATTTGCCTCGTTAATTGAGGCGGTGATGAGCGAACGATCAATATTGGCGTCAGCCGGCAGTGCTTCGAGCAACATTGGAATGCTGGATTCTAATGCACGAACACGGCGGGAAAATTTCGTGCCACTTTCTTCGCCCAATGTCATGCGCGTTCCCGTAATCTGGGATTCACGTTTCATGGTTGCAAATTCAAGCCGGATCGTGGTGAGCTCAGCTTGCAGCTGGTTAATGGTGCCAGAATTCTGACGTGTCTCGCGCAAACCGCTCAAAAAACCAGATGGCAAGAAACTGACAACACTGGACAGGACGAGCATTGCTGTGAACGAACACACTGCAATAATGCCCCAAATCTTTACGTCGTCTTGTTCAAATCGATTGATTTCAACTACGGCCAATGTCGTCTCCCACAATCCGTTTCACGATGCTGCGAATCGTCGTTTAGTAAAAATGATTATTGCACAACTTGAAAAAATGGTTCATCCCGAGCCTAGGTGTTTTCATTTTGCCAACACATTCTTGCAATAACAGGCTGACAAATACTTAAATTGGAACGGATTCCGTCAATGACTGCAATTTTGACAATCGTGCTTGCCGCAGGAGAGGGCAAGCGAATGAAGTCCTCAACACCCAAAGTTCTTCATAAAATTGGCGGGTTACCGATGATCGGGCACACTGTCAAAACGTGCAAAACGGCAGGTGCAGACCAGATAGCAGTTGTGATTGGCCCTAAACACCATCAAATCCAAGATTTGCTGATTTCTATAGACCCCAGCATTGGCGTGGTCACACAATCTGAACAGTTGGGTACAGGACATGCGGCCAAACAGGCGCAGTCTTATTGGGCGCAATTTGATGGCTATGTGTTTGTATTGTTCGCTGACAATCCAATGATTCAACCTGAAACCATCGAAAATGCCAAACAAGTTTTGGATCAGGGTGCAGACCTTGTTGTTGTTGGATATGAACCAGCGTCACCTAAAGGCTATGGCCGCCTCATCATGCAAGGTGATGAGTTGCTTGAAATTGTTGAAGATAAAGACTGCACCGCTGAACAAAAGAAAATCGGTTTTTGCAATTCTGGCATTATGGGGTTCAAGGCAGAATGCTTGCGTGGTGTAATCGACAAAATCGAAAATCAGAATGCGCAGAACGAGTTCTACTTGACTGACGCCGTTGGTATCGCAAGGGCGCAGGGGTGGTCAGTCAAAACATCTACCAGTCCTGAACATGAAGTCTTGGGCGTGAACGACCGCGTGCAGTTGGCGCAGGCCGAACAGAGTTTTCAAAGCCGCATGCGCAAGAACGCAATGTTAAACGGTGTAACGCTGGCCGCGCCGGAAACGGTGTTCTTCGCCCACGATACAATTATTGAAGGTGACGTGATAGTTGAGCCAAACGTGGTCTTCGGACCCGGTGTGCATGTGAAATCGAACGCAACGATCCACGCTTTCAGCCATTTGGAAGGCGCAACGGTTGGTGAGGGCGCTCAAATTGGCCCCTATGCACGCTTGAGACCTGGCACAAACATGGCAGCCAAAAGCAAAGCTGGAAATTTCGTCGAAGTTAAAAAATCTGATATTGGCGAAGGCGCCAAAATCAATCATCTTTCCTATATTGGGGATGCACAAGTGGGTGCAGGCACCAATATCGGGGCAGGCACCATCACCTGCAATTATGATGGAAAAAACAAATATAAAACAACCATCGGAGCAAATAGCTTCATCGGATCAAACAGTGCACTTGTTGCACCGGTTACGATTGCTGATGGCGCATATATTGCTTCGGGAAGTGTTGTTACTCACAATGTAGAAAAAGATGCCCTGGCCATTGGCCGCTCAAGACAGACAAACAAGGCTGGCTATGCGAACGAAATTCGTCGCCGCTGGACTAAAGAATAGAGCTAAGGGAACAATATGTGCGGAATTGTAGGGATAGTTAGCAATAAACCAGTTGCTGACCGAATTGTGGATGCGCTCAAACGACTTGAATATCGCGGATACGATAGTGCAGGCGTCGCGACATTTGCTGGCGACAAAATTGAACGCAGACGCGCACCAGGCAAACTCACCAATCTAAAAGCTGAGCTCGAAAAAGCGCCGCTATCAGGTAATATCGGCATTGGCCACACGCGTTGGGCGACCCATGGGGCGCCGACAACTGCCAATGCCCACCCACACTTGAGCGACAAAGTCGCTGTTGTTCACAATGGCATAATTGAGAACTTCAAAGAACTTCGTGATGAATTGGCCGTCGATGGCTATGCACCAACTTCGGATACGGACACCGAAATTGTTGTGTTGCTCGTCACAAGAGAAATGGACAAAGGCCTCGCGCCATTCGACGCTGCTGCCAACACAATAAAGCGGCTGGATGGAGCATTTGCCCTCGCGATGATGTTTAATGGCGAAGAAAACTTGATCATCGGCGCACGCCAGGGCGCTCCGCTTGCGGTCGGGCATGGCGACGGTGAGATGATTTTGGGCTCGGATGCGATTGCTCTCGCACCATTCACAAATAAGGTCACCTATTTGGAAGAAGGCGATTGGGTCGCGGTTACCAAATCAGATGTCCAGATCTTCGATAAAACTGGAACCTCTGTTCAACGGGCGATTTCCATCGCCAATACGGGCGCAGAGTTGGTGAGCAAAGGCAATCACCGCCATTTCATGTCCAAAGAAATTTACGAACAGCCGGACACAATTTCTCACACCCTTTCAAACTATGTGAACTTTGCTGAAGGTCGCGTTCAACTGCCGCAAGACTTGCCGTTCGATTTTGCAAAGCTCTCGCGCATTACGATTTCCAGTTGTGGTGGATCTTATTATGCAGCGCTTATCGCCAAATATTGGTTCGAAAAGTATGCGCGTTTGCTAGTCGAAGTGGATATAGCCTCGGAATTCCGATACCGCGAGCCGCCGATGGAAAAAGGTGGACTTGCTCTATTCGTTTCTCAGTCGGGCGAAACGGCGGACACGTTAGCGGCATTGCGCTACTGCGCAACCCAAGATCAGCATATCGGTTCAATCGTCAATGTTGCAGAGAGCACTATTGCACGAGAATCTGACGTTGTATTCCCGACCCTTTGCGGCCCAGAAATATGCGTCGCGTCGACCAAAGCAACAACTTCGCAACAAGCGGTTTTGGCAACACTTGCCATCGCGGCAGGCCGTCAGCGCGGCGTCTTGAGTGCAGAAGACGAACAGGAACTCGTTGAAGCCCTTGCCAAACTGCCCGGTGCCATGTCGCGTGCGATAGCGTCAGAACCCAAGATTGCAAGTTTGGACAAGGCGCTCTCCAAAGCTAAAGATGTATTCTATTTGGGACGCGGTTCGCTTTATCCTGTTGCCCTTGAAGGCGCATTAAAGTTCAAGGAAATTACCTATATTCATGCTGAGGGTTATGCCGCGGGCGAGCTAAAACACGGCCCGATTGCGCTGATAGATGAGAAGGTTCCAGTCGTTGTTGTTGCTCCATCAGGTCCACTGCTGGAAAAAACCCTTTCAAACATGCACGAAGTGGCAGCACGCGGCGGCAACATTATTCTCATCACCGATGAAGAGGGTGCAAAGCATGCAGGCACAGACATCAACGAAGTTATTCTGATGCCTCAAGTTCATGAATTGGTACAGCCGATTGTGGCGACAGTGCCGGTTCAATTGCTAGCCTATCACACCGCGGTGTTCATGGGTACAGATGTTGATCAGCCGCGTAATTTGGCGAAATCGGTAACGGTTGAATAACTCAATCGCGACATTTTGATAAAATAAGAGCAATGTCTGATCGCAAAATGAGCAATCAGGCATTGCACATCCAATAGCCATATCTATATAGATCAGACTATGAGCGAAAAACCCGATCAAAATCAAAATGACGAGCAACACACCAACCACGTTACCGCTGGGCGACGCCTGACGAACTATTTTCTGACAGGGTTGGTCATCGCCGCACCGGTAGGGCTAACGCTCTACATTACGTGGTCAATCATTCGATTTGTCGATGATTTTGTAAAACCGCTTATTCCGCCTCAATACAATCCTGACAATTATCTGCCAATTGATATCCCAGGTTTCGGGCTGGTCATTGCGGCAGTTTCCTTGATTATGTTGGGTTTTTTGACCGCCAACTTGGTCGGCCGTACGCTGGTACAATTTGGCGAGAGCATTTTGCACCGGATGCCGTTTGTATCTGTGCTTTATCGCGGTCTCAAACAAATCTTCGAGACTGTGGTCAGCCAGAGCCACTCAAACTTTAAGCAAGTTGGGTTGATTGAATATCCGCGGCAGGGTCTGTGGGCGCTTGTGTTTATTTCGACAGAAGCTAAGGGCGAGGTCGCTGCACGTGTTGCAGGTGACGACATCACCAGCGTATTCCTGCCAACGACGCCTAATCCAACTTCAGGGTTCTTGCTGTTTTTGCCGCGTAGCGAAGTCCATATTTTGGATATGACGGTGGAAGACGGTGCGAAATTGGTGATTTCAGCAGGATTGGTGTCGCCTGACTACCAGAAGAAAACGGCAGAACTTGCAGACGAAGCAAAAGCGAAATCCAAAAAAGAAACCAAGGCCAAACCGGGTAAGAAATAACTATCCGGCATGGATAAGCGGTATCGCCAAGTCCTTGCGGAATAAATATAGAAGCGTTCGTGCGGTATCTCCATCTTTGCCTTGCAGACCAGGGTTACGCTCAAGAAGCTCAATTGCGTCTTCGTGAGCCAACTCCAACAAATCCTTATGAAAATCTGGAATTGCGATTCGAAATCCCGGCATGCCCGACTGGCGTGTGCCCAACAAATCGCCTTGTCCACGCAATTCTAAATCGCGTTCGGCAATTTCAAACCCGTCCTCTGTTGATCTGATGGTTTTTAGCCGCGCTTGCGCCATTTCCGACAGCTTATCGCCATGCAGCAGCAAACAAGCTGAACGCTTGTCGCCCCGGCCTACACGTCCGCGTAATTGGTGTAACTGAGATAGTCCAAACCGTTCGGCGTGCTCGATGATCATGATGGTGGCGTTCGGTACGTCAACGCCAACTTCAATGACCGTTGTCGCGACAAGAATAGAGAGCTCGTTTCGTTGAAATCTCTCCATTACCTCTTGCTTTTCCTGCGCTTTCATCCGGCCATGAACCATGCCAACCCGGTCCCCAAAAACGTTTTGCAGGGATTTATGGCGGTCTTCAGCAGAGATCACATCCAAGTTCTCAGATTCTTCAACCAATGGGCAGACCCAAAATGCCTGTGCGCCTTCGCCGACTTTTGCTCTTAGGCGCGAAATTACGCGGTCATATTCTGCAGCGGGTAAAATCGCCGTGTCGATAGGCTGCCGTCCCGCGGGTTTTTCTTTTAGCAGGCTCACATCCATATCGCCAAAGTGGGTGAGCACCAGAGTGCGCGGAATGGGCGTTGCGGTCATCACCAGTAATTCTGTTTTGCGCCCCTTGTCAGACAGTGCCAGCCTTTGGTGGACACCAAATCGATGCTGCTCATCGACAACGGTCAGACCCAAAGAGGCGAACACAACGCTAGACTGGAACAGCGCATGGGTGCCCACAACAATATCAATTTCGCCAGCTTCAATTTGCGCCTGAATCTCGCGCCGTTCCCCTGCGGGCATTTTGCCGGTCAAAAGCGCCACGCGTAGACCTGCTTTTTCGGCCAACGGCGCTAGGGTTGCGAAATGCTGCGTGGATAAAATCTCAGTCGGTGCCATCAATGCGCTTTGATGCCCAGCTTCCGCCATAGCCGCCATTGCCATCAATGCGACAACGGTTTTTCCTGATCCCACATCGCCTTGTACCAAACGCGCCATTTTTCGTGGAGACATCAGGTCCTCATAAATGTCGTTCACAGCTGTCATTTGCCCATCGGTCAAATCAAAGGGCAGGGCGTCGTTGATCAGTTTAGTTTTTGTGCCGTTTAACCGCCGCACCAATCCGCTTTCGCGGGTCATCGTCGCCCGCACAAGTTGCAAGGTGAGCTGACTGGCGAAATATTCATCATAGGCAAGGCGAGCACGGGCGGCGCCTTCAATAGATGCATCCTGCGGCTTTGCAGGGTTGTGCATCATGTGCATCGAACTTTTGAAGTCAGGCCAGCCGTTAATGTCCAAACGCGTCTGGGGTATCCATTCTGCGATTTTCGGCAGCTTTTCCAATGCGCCTTGCGTGGCGAGCTGCAATTTTTTTGACGTTAAGCCATGTGTGAGCGGATAGACGGGTTCAACCAACGGCAGGTCGTCAAATTTGTCTTCTTCAACTATATAGTCAGGATGGCTTAGCTGAGGCTTGCCCTGATAAAATGTAACTAGGCCCGAGACATATCGTTTTTCCCCAACCGGTAAGGTTTTCTCTAGCCAAGATGCACGCCCGGCAAAATAGGAAATGGTTATGTCGCCGCTCTCATCATGCGCTTCAATACGATAGGGAATGCGATTATTGTGACGTGGCGGCGGGAAGTGCTTGTCCACATGCAGCAGAAAAGTCGAAATGGTGCCAGGTTGCGCAAATTGCACGCCGGGTTGCTGGCGCCTATCGATGAACCCGGAA
The DNA here is from genome assembly GCF_057219265.1 of Maritalea sp. YIW29. Lineage (NCBI taxonomy): Bacteria > Pseudomonadati > Pseudomonadota > Alphaproteobacteria > Hyphomicrobiales > Devosiaceae > Maritalea > Maritalea sp. YIW29. Next base: position 1,040,198 of record NZ_JBXVVF010000001.1, on the reverse strand, counting down.
GGCATATGCATCAAAATGTCGAGTAAAATGGCGTCCTGATTCTCCGGCGCGCCAAAGAAGCCTGCCATCAAACTACTTAACTGCGGTCCAATACCCTTGATTGTGCTGACAGATGCAAACAGCGGATTTAATATGTCTGGACGGGCCAATGAAACTTCCCAAATCGATAATTTTACGCAATTTATCCCTAAATTGATTGTCATGAAAGGCTGACAAGCCAAGATAATACGCGTAATGAAGGCGCCTAACTCTTAATGGCACACGGCGGCAAACTGTGACTAGTACAAAACGTGAAAATCTACCGGATCGTCTGAAAAAAATCAGCTATCGCGCCCATCATCGCGGCACCCAAGAAATGGACATCATTCTGGGTGGATATGTTGACGATGTGGTGGCGAGCTTGAATGACGGCGAACTCGATGATCTTGAGGCATTGATGAGCGAAACCGACGCGGATTTGTACAATTGGATTATTGGTAAAACCCCGCTCGACGACGCTCCATTTCCAATTTTGCTGCGAGCAATCACTAAACATCAGCAAGAACGAGTGAATAACCAATAATGTCGACGCCGAACGATGAAACGCTGGTTCACAATAAAAAGCTGGATGTAAACGCACTATCGCCAAACAAATTTGTGACGGGTGTGCCCGATGGCATGCAGCCCGTTGAACTTGCAGAACAAGTTCAGTTTCAGAATGAAGCCGACCCAAAGCGTCGTGTTTCCTTGTGTTTCGTTGCACGTGATGGCCGACGGATGCAAAAGATGGCAGAGCTGCTTAAGCGGCTTATGCCTGCGCATGATGTGCTGACCTTTCCGGCATGGGATTGCTTGCCATATGACCGTGTTTCCCCAAATGCTAGCGTTCTAGCCGAGCGGATGACAACATTGGCGGCTCTACGTGACACGAGCAATACCGGCGCAATCGTCATCACCACCGTCAATGCAATTATTCAAAAAACGGTTTCAACTCAATTTGTTGATCAGTTTTCCTTCAGTGTTACATCAGGACAAAATGTTGAGACCGATCGGATCATTAATTGGGCGAGCATAAACGGCTATATGCGCGTGCCAACCGTGCGGGAACCGGGCGAATATGCGGTTCGTGGTGGGTTAATCGACTTGTTTCCAGCCGGATTTGACAACCCATTGCGGTTTGATTTTTTCGGCTCCAGCTTAGAGAGCATCCGCACGTTCGATCCTGAAACACAGCGCACCATCGCCCAGCAGAAAACCGCAACGATGGTTCCAATGGGCGAGATCGTGCTGCAAGACGATACGATTTCTCAGTTTCGGCGCGGTTATACCGCCAGCTTTGGCGGCAACACGGCCAACGATCCGCTCTATGCCGCCATCAGCGCAGGACAGCGCTTCGCTGGTATGGAACATTGGCTGCCGCTTTTCTACAATAATGAAATGGGCGGATTGCCAGATTTTTTGGATGGCGCACCGCTTGTTTTAGATGAGCAGGTTAATCAAGCCATAGCCGAACGATTGACCCAAATTCAAGACTATTACGAAGCGCGAAAAGAGGCGTTTGAAGAAGGCGAAGCCGGGGCCGTTTATAAGCCGTTGCCCGCAGATCAATTATACTTTGTCGGCGATGAGCTTGCGCTCTCTCAGAGCGCCGATATTGTTCAAATTACACCATTTTCAACGCTCGACAATGGCCTATTGTCAAACGAAAACCGCGATGGACAACTAGCGCCGAACTTTAGAAAAGAACGGCAGGCAGAGAATATCAATCTGTTCGAAGCCGTTATTGAAACGGCGAAGGACCGCGCCAAAAACAAAAAACGCGTAGCGATTGCTTGTTGGACCGAAGGCACGCGCGATCGAATGGCCCAGGTACTCAAAGACCATGACATAACCGCCAGCCGCATGCTTGAACATTGGGGGCAGGTGAAGTCGCTCAATTTTGGCGAAGTGGGCCTTATTGTACTTGGTTTGGAAAGTGGATTTGAAACCAACGATTTACTGGTCATTTCCGAGCAAGATATTTTAGGTGAACGGATTATCCGCTCAACACGTCGTCGCAAGGGCGCGGACGCCCTAACAGAAGCCGCTGGATTGGCTTCAGGCGATCTTGTGGTGCATGTGGATCACGGCATTGGTCGATTTGTGGGCCTTAAAGCGATTGACGTGATGGGCGCTCCCCACGATTGCGTTGAAATCGCTTACGCCAAAAATGATCGACTCTATTTGCCCGTCGAGAACATCGAGCTTTTATCTCGATATGGTTCGGATGCCGGGGACGGTATATTAGACAAACTCGGCGGCGTCGCTTGGCAGGCCAAAAAGTCCAAACTCAAGCAACGCATTCGCGAAATGGCCGAGCAACTCATCAAAATTGCCGCGGCCAGAACAATGTCCAAAGGCGAAGTCGTTGAGCCCCAAATGGGCCTGTATGAGGAATTTTGCGCACGCTTCCCTTACGAAGAAACTGAAGATCAACTTACCGCCATCGACGCAATCTTTGATGATTTGGCCGCGGGCAAGGTTATGGACCGCTTGGTTTGCGGCGATGTTGGGTTCGGTAAAACCGAAGTCGCACTTCGCGCCGCGTTTGCAGTCGCTCTGTCAGGCAAACAAGTCGCCGTCGTTGTGCCAACAACATTGCTCGCACGACAGCATTTCAAAACGTTCTCGGAACGCTTTGCTGATCTGCCTGTAAATGTGCGCCAAGCATCTCGACTGGTTACAACTAAAGAGCTCAAGCAAACCAAAGAAGGTCTGACCAGCGGCAATGTCGATATTGTCATTGGCACCCATGCCCTGCTAGCAAAAACCGTAAAATTCAAGGACTTGGGATTGCTGGTTGTTGATGAAGAGCAACATTTTGGGGTAGGGCACAAAGAACGGCTTAAAGAGCTAAAGTCCAACGTGCACGTGCTCACACTTTCGGCAACACCTATTCCAAGAACACTACAAATGGCACTGACCGGTGTGCGCGATCTTTCGCTTTTAGCAACAGCTCCCGTTGACCGTCTGTCCGTGCGCAGCTTTGTGTTGCCTTTCGATCCTCTCGTGGTGCGCGAAGCACTTCTGCGCGAGAAATATCGCGGTGGGCAATCCTTCTATGTTGTCCCGCGCATCAAAGATCAGGGCGGAATTGTACAATTCTTGCAAGAGCAAGTGCCCGAGGTTTCGTTCGTCGTCGCCAATGGGCAAATGGCCCCCGGCGAGTTGGATGACATCATGAACGCGTTCTATGACGGCAAGTTTGACGTTTTGATCGCCACAACCATTGTTGAATCTGGCTTGGATATTCCAACCGCGAACACACTTGTCGTCCATCGTGCTGACAATTTTGGTCTGTCCCAATTGCACCAAATTCGCGGGCGGATTGGCCGATCAAAAATCCGCGCATATGCATTGTTTACAACGCCTACTCATCAAAAGCTGACCGATATGGCCACCCGTCGTCTGACGGTTTTGCAATCTTTGGACAGTCTGGGGGCAGGGTTCCAATTGGCCAGCCATGATTTGGATTTGCGTGGCGCCGGCAATATATTAGGCGAAGAGCAATCCGGTCATATTCGTGAAGTCGGGTACGAACTTTATCAAGCCATGTTGGAAGAAGCTGTAGCAACCTTGAAGTCCGGTGGTGATCTTGACGAGGATGACGGCCAATGGTCACCGCAAATATCGCTTGGCATGCCTGTGATGATTCCAGAAACCTATGTGCCTGACCTGCAGGTGCGTATGCAGCTTTATCGCCGTCTGGGTGATTTGACCGAATCCGAAGAAATCAATGCATTTGGTGCCGAACTCATTGATCGATTTGGTCCATTGCCAGAAGAAGTGCAGCATTTGCTGAAAATCGTGCTGGTGAAATCGCTCTGTCGAACGGCAAATGTCGAAAAAGTTGATGCCGGTCCGAAAGGCGCTGTAATTACGCTGAGAAATGGAATGTTCCCCAATCCGCACGCATTAGTTCACATGGTTGCAGATCCGGGAGAACGCGCTAAGGTGCGGCCGGACCAAAAGCTAGTATTTTCGCGCAATTGGCCCGATGCGAATAAGAAGCTGATGGGGGCAGCTCGGATTTTATCTCAACTGGCGAAACTCGCCCAATCGGGCGGATGATGGTTTTTGACGTTTGTGTAAATGCATCAACCATTTGAGATAAAATTTCTTGGATTGACGAAGCCGTCATGTTATTGCCCGAATTGAGGGGTCAAAAGGGACAAATTTTCAACGCAACTGATTTGGTGTTTGCCGAGTTTTGCGATGTAATCAGGAAAAACAATGCTTAAAAACAAAAACATATTTGCGACTATCGCGTTGACTGGCGCAATGATTTTTTCTGCGGGCGCCGGTTTCGCCCAAGAAGCTGCCGCAACGCCAGAACGCAATCCTGAAGATAATTGGCTAAAAGTTTGTGACACGCTTTCGTCAGGCGACAAGGCATGTATCGTTCGTCAGGTCGTTTATGCTGGAACCACAAAGCTTGGCGCATTCACATTGCGGGATGATCCATCGGCTGAGAATCGGTTTTTTGCTCAGGCTGAAATGCCATTGGCAGTTCTTTTGCCGTTCGGTCTAACGTGGCAAATTGATAATACCAAGCCAATCAGAATGCCGTTTGTCACATGTGACCCGACTAAGTGTACTGGCCAACTTGTTGTAAACGAAGCATTTGTTGGTGCATTGAAACGCGGCGCGAAATTGACATTGCTTGCGAAAAACCGTGCGAACAAAGATCTCAAAATCTCAATTGACCTGAACGGCTTCACCGCGGTTTACGATGGCGATAAGGCCATGACGCCTGAGCAGTTCCAAAGCCAGGTTTCAGGACAAAGCGCGCTTGAGCAACAGTTGCAAGACGCAGCCGAAAAAATCCGTAAGGAAAAACAGGGCAGCGAAGCAGCTCCTGCAGAAGGCAGTGGCAACTAAGATTTTGCGAAATCACGAAATTCAAAAAGGGTCGCAGATGCGGCCCTTTTTTTATCTGCCCATACCGACTTCAAATGCAAATTTACGCAATGGCTTAATGCTCTTAAGCACCCACAAACCGCCCATGCGAAGGCATTGAGCCGGCAAAAAGTCAGACAATAGTGACCGAAATAACCCGTCAACGAAGCCGCCGGTGCGCTGCAGATCGCTGCTGCGTTGCTTCGCATAGGCATTTGAGGCATCTACCGCGTGCTGCTCGCTAAAGCCTGTGTTGAGACCGGAGATCGCCTCAAGAAAATCTTCGACATCTCGCAAGCCAAGGTTCAAACCCTGAGCGCCAATTGGCGGAAATGCATGAGCAGCCTCGCCAATAAGCATTGCGCCGTCTTTGCCTACAATTGGCACAGACAAATTGCTTAAAGGAAATACAAACGCTTTGGATACTGGCTTTGCGTGGCCAAATAGGCGGAAAGACTTTTCTTCCAATTTGGCGGCAAGTTCCTTTGGCGGCAGTCTAGCGGCGTGCTCCAACACATCATGACGATCAAGCCACACAAGGTTGGTTTTGTTGCCGCCCGCAGGCACCAAGGTGAATGGGCCATTCGGATAATGAAATTCAACCGATGTTTCATGCTCGACCCGGTCAAATTCGATATCGGCAACCAGCGCAGATTGGCTGAACGGCGTGTGTTTCGAATGAAAACTCAGCTGTTCGCGGACTTTCGACTTTTTCCCGTCTGCACCAACCAAAAGCGTTGTCTGATAAGTCTTACCATCCGCTGCGGTCAGTGAATATCCGTCATCAGTTCGTTCAACCACCTTTACGGTTTCATGAATGGTATCCAAGTCGGCCACCACTGAAGAAAAGGCATCAAGCAATTGCGAATTAGCATAATTGTAGCCAAATGCGTCCAATCCAATCTCATCACTCTTAAACAAGGCTTCAGGCGCGCGGATCAACCGGTTTGTCGCGTCGATAATTCTGATGTTGCTCAGTCGCGTCCCAACTTCATGGCCCACAGGCAACAAGCCAGCTTGAACCATAAATTCAACGGTTGGCATCATCAACGCCGATGTACGGTGGTCTTTTGCCATTTTTGGCGCGAAATGAACGACTTTGAAACCTTGCTTGGCAGCTAGTCTCGCGGCAGCAACACCAGTTAGTCCGCCACCAATGATCGCGATATCATATTGCATCTATGTGAAACTTTCTTTTTGGTTCCCAAGAAATTTGCACCTTTGGCAACTATGCCCGAAACGACAAAAAAATCCAATTGATGTAATGTCGCGGCAATGAAAATTCGCCGAGCTTAGATCACACTTCACATCATTCTGTTTTGAACTATGCTGAACGTCAAAGTTCAGCATATGTAGGGATTCGTGGCATGGAATGGATTTCAGACCCAGCAATTTGGGCCAGCTTGGCAACGCTCACGGCGATGGAGATTATCCTTGGCATCGACAATATCGTGTTTATCTCGGTGTTGGTGTCGCGGCTTCCAGAAAAGCAGGCCGATCAGGCCCGCAAACTGGGCCTTGCTCTCGCGCTCGTCGCCCGCATTGTTATGCTTATGGCCCTCGTGTGGATTATTGGTCTAACACAACCGCTATTTACCGCGTTCGGACACGACTTTGCCTGGCGGGACGTCATATTGATCGCGGGTGGCTTGTTCCTTTTGTACAAAGCAACCCATGAAATTCATCAAGAAGTTGAAGATCCGGACGCTAAAGACCAGATGTCAAAAGCTGGGGCCACATTTATGGCCATTATCGGCCAAATTATCATCATCGATATTGTGTTTTCTGTTGATTCAATCGTCACCGCAATTGGTATGGCCCAACATGTCCCGGTAATGATTGCAGCGGTGACTATTGCGATGGTCGTCATGTATATCGGCTCGATTCCAATTTCGAAGTTCATAGCTGAACATCCAACGACCAAAATGCTCGCTTTGGCGTTCTTGATGCTTATTGGTATGTCGTTGGTGGCAGATGGAATTGGCTTCCATATTCCAAAAGGTTACATCTATTTCGCCATGGCTTTCGCCACTGGGGTCGAATCAATCAACGTGTTGATTTCGGTCCGGCGCAAAAAGGCAAAACTGGCAGAGAAATAGCCAAAAATGGTTTGACGAAGTAGGGCGGTGCACCCGGCTAAATTGGCGGCCAAGCAGTGCAATTGGCTGCCAATTGAATGCTGATTGCAAGCAATTGAAATTTTTGTGACAATTCCTCTTGCAACTTGGCGCGCACTGGGTTAGATCACGCTCCATCATTGCGGGTGGGTGGCAGAGCTGGTTGAATGCACCGGTCTTGAAAACCGGCGAGCGTGCAAGCGTTCCGGGGGTTCGAATCCCTCCCCACCCGCCATGATAAAAATTCCCCAAAATTGACTCGCTTGTTCAACAATTTGGCCCCTATAGGGTTGAATTTTAAGCAAAACCACCCAATATGTGGCGAGCATTGAAAAAAGGGAAAAGCGAATAGTGCGCAACATATCATTGGCGGCTTTACTGATTTCGCTTCTTTTCATTCCTGCATTCTATTGGTGGTTTCAAGCCGATATCATTTGGATTGCAGGATATGCTGTGTTTTCAATTGCAGCGGCGTTCGCAGTTCCCTTCAGCTATCACTTGCTTGGGTTTGAAAAACGCGATCAACAACGTGTGCTTAAGGCACGCGAACAGGCAAATTACGAACGTATTTTGAGCGATATCCGCACGATTTCGATCAATCTAGAGGAAATCGGGGAAGCGGAAGCCTCTAAGCAAACACAGCGTTTGCTGGGCATGGTTGATGATTATCATGAGGTGATCACCAAGCGGTTTGCTGATTCACCGATGTCTGTCAGCTCCCACGCAGAAATCGCGCAGCGGGTCCAAAATATCGTTGTGCAGAATCTATCTGACTTGGTCGTGATCGGCAAAAGTGTCGCCGGAATAAATAAAGAAGACCTTTTGACGTCAAAAGCGGAAAAAGGCACCAGCGACAAAGCGCTTGAACGCCGCCTTGAGCTTGCTGAAACCCAGCGGGCGAAGATGGACGAGATCATTGACGCAAATGGCACACTGCTGACCGCCTTGGCAGAAACGCTGGTTGAAGTCGCCAACATCAAGAAACTTGCGGATGGCGAGCATGATGATGCGGTATTGCGCCTGCGCGAGTTGGCAGATAGAGCGAAAAAATTTCATATTTAGGCGCGACGCGCCAAGGAGTTGTTTAGATGAACAATATAGCAAAGTTTTTCTTGGGAACGGCCTTGGTCGCTGGCACGCTAACGCTTGCAGGTTGCGGCGGTGCGCCAATTGAAAGCACAGAAGCGGCGCATGAAAACATCTCAAAGCTTGTCGCAGAACAAATCAAGCCTACCCGGCAGGAAAATCGCGTCCGAGCAAACATAGAGCTGACAGCCACCAACTTGCTGTCGCTATTGCCCAACATCGCGGAATATCCAATTACCGTTGAAGCGTCTGACAACGCGCGGGTAGAAGCCGTAGAGATTTTCACCAGCTCAGAAAAGTCAGGCAATGGGACCGACGGGCTTTATAACGATCTGGCTGCGCGGTTTAACGAACAGCGCATAAAAATTGGTAACGGCAAGACGGCGGCAATTGCCGTACGTAAGATGCCTTCGGGCCTCGGCGCGCAATTTATTCTGGCGGGTCAAAATGTGCCAGACGCGTTTTCGCCGTCCAACAAGCTTTGGGGCAAAATGCTTGGTTCTCAAGGCATTCTGGTTGATGAAATTAACCCGGTGACGGCGCCCAATACCGCCGGTATTGTTGTGCGTAAAAGCAAAACTGCCCTCATCACCACGGATGGTGCGCTTGATTTGCAGAAGCTTTTGACCGAAGTAACAAGCGGCGACTTTTCAATGGGTTACACTAATCCATATCAATCCAGTACTGGTCTAAATTTCTTGATGATGGTTTTGCATTCATTCGCGCAAGGCGATGAAGCGGAGTTTTTGTCACCTGACGTAGCAAGTGCGTTCGAAGCGTTCCAACTCGGCGTGCCATTTGTAGCGCAAAACACATTGCAAATGCGCGACGCAGCAGTTGGCAGTGGCGTTTTGGACGCTTTGGTGATGGAACATCAGACTTGGGTGAATGTGACCGGCATGGCGGATTATGAGTTTGTGCCATTCGGCGTGCGTCACGACAGTCCGCTTTATGCGCTGCCACAGGCGGACGAAGCCGAACGCGAAGTGCTAAAATTGTTCAATGAATTTATTGAAGCGAACAAAAGTGAAATCTCAAAATTCGGATTTGGCAATAACAGCACTTATCAATCGAGCTACGACATTGCTGATGGCTCGCTGATCCAACAAGCGCAAAAGCTTTGGAAGGACAAGAAGTCTGGCGGCAAACCAATTGCGGCGGTGTTTGTTGCTGACGTATCCGGTTCCATGGACGGTACACGCATCAAAGAGTTGAAAAACGCGCTTGTCGACTCATCTGATTTGATCGCCGCCGGAAATGCCATTGGTCTGGTGAGCTATAATGATGCAGTGAATGTTGACCTGCCCGTCAGGCAGTTCAATCTACAGCAGAAATCACTCTTTATTGGCGCGGTGGAAAACCTAAGCGCCGGTGGCTCTACAGCTACAAACAATGCGGTGATTGTGGCGGCGAATGAACTTTTGACCTTCGCAAATGCCAACCCAGACCACAAATTGGTGATTTTCGTGCTGAGCGACGGGGAAACCAACGAAGGTTTGGATTTTGCCTCGGTCAGAGAAACTTTGCGATTTGCGCGCATTCCAATTCACGCAATCGCTTATGAACTGTCTTCTGACCACCTCAAGGAAATGGCCGGCTTGGTTGAAGCCGCCTATATCGAATCGAGCGTCGGATCAGCGTCATATCGCATCGGTAACCTTTTGAACTCGGAGATGTAATTTGGCTTGGCTGCAATCATTTGTCGCATTCATTCTTCTGCAGGCCGTTGCGTGGGGCGGGACCCATTTCTATTTCACCACCAACCCTAAGCAGGCGTTGGTGGTGGTTGATACCTCATATGCAATGAAGCCCCATTTCACTGAAGCGGAAAAATGGATTGATGCCTATGTCAGCGCCACACGTTACACGGACATCGAAGTTGGAACGGATAAGGTTTCACTGGGTAATATCAGCGACTTAAGATCAAAAGATGTGCTGTTTCGCACGGCTTTTGGCCGCATATCACAAGACAATGTTGCCGCGCTTTATGGCAACGCGAATTATGGCAATAAGTTCCTCTTGACTAGTGAGCCACTGCAACTCGATGGCTGGCAGGTCGTTTCCTGGTAGCCATTTCCAATTCAATGAATTTGCGCGTTCTCTTGATCAAGATTCGTGTGGGCTGTTTTTCCCCAGACAGAGCTGGACAAGTCCAGCAGCTTTGCGTTTAATCTTTTTAAAAAAAAAGATAAAACAATAAAAAGAACGCTCTGGGGACAGGAATTACATGACATATAAGTCAGACATTGAGATCGCGCGCGCCGCGAGCAAACAACCTATTGCTGAAATTGGTGCGAAACTCGGGATTGGCAATGAACATTTGCTACCGTTTGGTCACGATAAAGCGAAGGTTTCTGCCGAATTCATCAAGTCGGTAGAAGGCAAAAATGATGGCAAGCTGATCTTGGTGACAGCGATCAACCCGACGCCTGCGGGCGAGGGTAAAACCACCACGACGGTAGGTTTGGGCGACGGTCTTAACAAGATCGGAAAGAACGCCACAATCTGTATTCGCGAACCGTCTTTGGGTCCATGCTTTGGCATGAAAGGTGGCGCTGCTGGAGGCGGGTACGCACAGGTTGTGCCAATGGAGGACATCAATCTCCACTTCACCGGCGATTTCCACGCGATCACGTCGGCTCATAATCTATTGTCGGCAATGCTCGATAATCATGTTTATTGGGGCAACGAAGAACAGGTTGACATTCGCCGGATCACGTGGCGTCGCGTAATTGATATGAATGACAGGGCTCTACGCTCAATTGTTGCTTCGCTAGGCGGTGTGGCAAATGGATATCCACGCGAAGCAGGGTTCGACATCACGGTTGCCTCAGAAATTATGGCGATCCTTTGCCTAGCGAACGATCTTGAAGATCTGCAAAACCGCCTTGGTGGCATCATTGTCGCTTATCGCCGCGATAAAACGCCAGTATATTGTCGAGACATCAAAGCTGATGGCGCAATGACGGTGCTGTTGCAACAAGCGATGCAGCCAAACCTCGTGCAGACATTGGAAAATAACCCAGCCTTTATTCATGGCGGACCATTTGCCAACATTGCCCACGGTTGTAACTCCGTGATCGCAACCAAAACAGCGCTTAAACTTGCCGATTATGTGGTGACTGAAGCCGGATTTGGCGCGGACCTAGGTGCTGAGAAGTTCTTCGATATTAAGTGCCGCAAGGCAGGCCTTGAGCCATCTGCTGTGGTTATTGTTGCAACCATCAGGGCCCTGAAAATGAACGGTGGCGTGGCCAAAGATGCATTGGGCAATGAAGATGTGGAAGCTTTGACGCGAGGTTGTGCAAATCTTGGTCGCCACATTGAAAATATCCAGAAGTTTGGCGTCCCTGCCGTTGTGGCGATCAACCATTTCGTTACCGACACGGATGCGGAAGTGCAGGCCGTACGGGATTACGCCCGCTCTGTTGGCGCAGAAGCGATCCTATGTCAGCATTGGGAAAAAGGTTCTGAAGGCACCGTAGCGCTCGCGGAACGGGTTGTTGAAATTATTGATGGCGGCGAAGCAAACTTCACCCCACTTTATGAAGACAGTTTGCCCCTGTTGGGCAAAATCGAAAAAATCGCTATGGAAATCTATCGCGCTGACAAAATTGTCATCGACAAGAAAGTCGAGAACCAATTGCGAGAGTGGGAAGAGGCGGGATATGGCGACTTGCCAGTGTGCATGGCCAAAACTCAATATTCTTTCTCAACAGATCCAAATTTACGGGGTGCGCCAACCGGGCACGCGATTCCGGTGCGAGAAGTGCGACTTTCTGCTGGCGCAGGGTTTGTGGTTGCTGTATGCGGTGACATAATGACCATGCCCGGCTTACCGCGCAAGCCATCTGCTGAAGCAATCCATCTCGATCAAAATGGCGAGATACAGGGTCTGTTTTAGTCAACATCAGACGAGGTAATAAGGTGAGACGCCAGTTTCAATCGGACGAAATCAACGCTCGCCTTATTCCGCTTGGCGACCGCGCGATTTTGGTGCGGTTTGGTACCCACCTAACGCTAAATGCGAACCAGCGCGCTCAGTCTTTCGCCAGACTCTGCAACGAAAAACTGCAATCGTTGATTGAGGGGTGCAGCTCTAATTTGGTGTCTGTCATCATTCAGTATGACCCAAACTTCGTTGAGTTTGAGATGCTCAAAGGCCAAATAATGCTTCTCATCTCCGGTTTTGATGGGCAGGCAATTGAGCAAGATACCAAAACCCACAAAGTCGCCATTAAGTATGGTGGCGAAGAGGGGCCGTGTTTGGCTGATGTTTGTGACTTGCTTTCAATGTCGATTGGACAATTCACGAGCACCCACGCTGCGCAACCGCTGCACGCGTTGGCGTTGGGCTTTTCACCGGGTTTTCTTTACTTAGGCCTACACGATGACGATTTGCGTGTGCCAAGAAGGGCAAAAGTGCAGGAAAATGTGCCTGCAGGCTCGGTTCTTTTTGCCGCGGGACAGACAGCCATAACATCGCGGCCGATCCGCACCGGATGGCATGTGATCGGGCAAACGAAATTGCGCAATTTCGCGCCGGACACAGATCAACCAATTCTGATAAGACCGGGTGACATCGTTCAGTTTGATGTGGTGGAGAATTTATGACCGGATCAATCACCATCTCGCGCATTTCCCCCAACTCAACAATTCAAGATGCGGGGCGTTCTCTGGGAATTCAATATGGATTGTCCGCCGGCGGCCCGATGGATCGCGCGGCCTTTTTGCGTACTCATAATGCGCTTGATGGCCAAGGGAGCCAATCAGTCATCGAGTTTTCTATGTTGGGCATTGAATTTACCTATACTGGACCACCAATGGAATGCGCGGTTGATGGCGGCGAGTTTCAAGTTCAGCACAATGGCGATCAGAAAAATTCGCCGGGGAACCTTTTCCTAACGGATGGTGACCAAATCAATATCACTACAGGCCGGGCGGGCAATTATGGCTATATCCGGTTTGCACAGGCTCTCGACGTCCCTTTGGTATTGGGCAGCAAATCAACAAATCTCGCGGCAAAAATTGGCGGAATTGAATCACGGGCTTTAAAGAGCGGTGACATCATCCGCTTTGAGGATGAAATTGTACCCCGCGCCAGTGGTCGCGTTCAGACTGTTCAAAACACACAATTGCCTGGAAATGTGATCCGTGTTTTGCCAGGGCTACACGCAGAATTGTTGGGCCCAGAGGCGTGGCAAGCTCTGTTTGCTGCACCGTTTAAGATTTCAAACTCAATCGACCGGATGGGCTTTCGCTTGTCTGATCCATCATCAAGGTTTGACGTTTCAACGCATAAAAACATTGTCTCGGACGCCGTTGTACCCGGCGATATTCAGATCTTAGGCGATGGCACGCCCGTCATTTTAATGCGTGATCACCAACCGATTGGCGGATATCCACGTATTGCCACGGTCATTGACGCAGACCTCGACTATGTTGCTCAGTTACGGCCGAATACCGAAATCTCTTTTGTTTCAACGCTTTTGCAAAAAGCACACAAGGCGATGAAGACTAAATCATGAATAGCTGGATTGACCTCAACGCAGACTTAGGAGAGGGAACCGGCAACGACGCGGCGATGATGAACTACGTGACCAGCGCTAATATCGCGTGCGGCGGCCATGCCGGCGATGAGGGAACAATTCGCAGCTCAATCGAGCTTGCGCTTGAAAACAACGTTGCGATTGGTGCCCATCCCGGATTTGAAGACAAAGAGAATTTCGGGCGCGTACCGCTAAATCTCTCTGAGGACCAATGGCGAGATCAGATCGGGCGGCAATTGGAGCGATTTGAAAATATCGCACAATCAGTTGGTGCAACAATTCAATATGTGAAGTTGCATGGCGCAATGGCCAATATGACTGCAGCAGATCGAAACCTTGCCGATATTGCATACAGCGAGGTTAAATCGCTTCGCGATGATATGGTTCTTTTGACCATCGCCAATTCTCATCAAACTGCCGCCGCCAAATCACTCGGAATGAGCAATGTTGAAGAAGCATTTGCGGATCGCGCTTACACCGATGAAGGATTGCTTGCTTCTCGCAATTTAGACGGCGCTGTACTTTCTGACGAAGCGCAGGTCATTCATCACATTAGCCAGCTATTGCAGACCAAAACAGTGCGCACGATCACCGGCAATACGATCAATTTGAGTGCAAAATCAATCTGTTTGCACGGTGATAATGAACATGCGGTCGCGTTGGCTCAAACTATATCGACGACGGTTAAGTCTTTGAAATTCGAAATAAAATCATTTGTGCATTAGAACTAGGATGAGAAAATGACAGCAAAGATCATTGATGGACGTGCTTTTGCGGAAGGGCTTCGTGAGCGCATTGCGGAACATGTGGAGCGCTTGAAATCTGAGCATGGTATCACGCCGGGCCTTGCCGTTATTATCGTTGGACACGATCCGGCGAGCCAAGTCTACGTGAATTCAAAAGCCAGACAAACCGCAGAAGTTGGCATGAACTCATTCAAATATGAGTTGGCTGATGATGTTTCAGAACAAGAAGTTTTGGATCTGATTGATGAGCTGAATAATCGCGATGACGTCAACGGCATTCTGTGCCAATTGCCAGTGCCTAAACATATCGACGAAAACAAAATCATCGAAGCGCTTAGCCCGGCAAAAGACGTTGACTGCTTTAGTCCGGCAAATGTCGGTAAGGTCGCCATCGGCTTGCCCGGCCCGGTGCCTTGCACGCCGCTTGGCAGCTTGATGCTTCTGCGCGACGAGTTGGGTGACTTGTCCGGCAAAAACGCCGTTGTTGTTGGCCGTTCAAATTTGGTTGGCAAACCAATGGCGGCGCTTCTGCTTCGTGACAGCGCAACGGTGACGGTGGCCCATTCGCGGACCAAAGATTTGGACAAAATTTGCGCAGCTGCTGATATTATCGTTGCCGCTGTTGGCCGTCCGCAAATGATCAAGAAAGACTGGATTAAGCCTGGCGCGACCGTCATTGATGTAGGTATCAACCGCATCGATGCACCAGAGCGCGGCGAGGGCAAAACGCGCCTTGTTGGGGATGTTGATTACGCTGGTGCATGCGAAGTTGCTGGCGCTATTACCCCAGTTCCTGGTGGCGTGGGTCCTATGACCATTGCATGCCTGTTGGCGAACACGGTCACAACAACATGCCTTGCCAATGGCCTAATGCCACCAAGTGATTTAACAGCGTAGTAAGAGATCAACGAGAACGGTTACGCCCACGGCGACGTGGGCGTCCGCCTTCTGAACCACTATCTTGGGGCGAAAACGCCACCATATCAAAATGGGCGCGTGTCAGCGCAAAATCATCAACGCTATTGGGCAAACCCATGGCGGCGACAAATAGATCTTGGAAGTCCGCTTCTAGGGCTGTTTCGATTTTGGTGACTTCTTGCACTGTCTGTTCGATGCGTGCACGAGCATTGACGTCGAGCAACGCAATCAACGCGCCTTGCCCGGCAGCATTGCCAACGGCGGTCACTTTATCGACTTCGCAATCGGGCACCAGACCAAGCAACATGGCGTAAGCTGGATCAATGTAAGAACCAAACGCGCCTGCCAGCCGGATTTCGCCAACTTTTGGGATGCCAGATTTTTGCATCAGTAGTTTCACACCCGCATAAAGCGCAGCCTTGGCCAATTGAATGGCCCGAACATCATTTTGTGTCACTTCAATATGCGGCGTACCTTCGCGCACAATGAAGGACCAAGTTCTACCATTCGGTTTTAGAACGGCTTCTTCGGCCTGGTTTTGCGGAGAACGAATAATACCGTCTTGGGTCAATATCCCTGCAAGTAACATCTCTCCAATTATCTCGATAATGCCGGAACCACAGATGCCGGTAACGCCTGTTGTTTTTGAATTTTCCTCAAATTCAGGGCCGTCGGACCATTCTTCTGTTCCAATGATTTTATAGCGACATTTCAGCGTTTTACGATCAACACGAATACGCTCAATAGCACCCGGTGCCGCCCGTTGCCCGCACGAGGTTTCCGCACCTTCAAATGCCGGACCAGTTGGGGAGGACGCGGCTAAAAGCTGATTGCCATCCCAAAGGGCGATTTCTGCATTGGTGCCCACATCAACAACCAAGGTCGGATGCGGTTCCGTTTCCGGGTGCTGCGCAAGCATCACGGCTGCTGCATCAGCACCCACATGCCCAGCAATCAATGGCAGCAAATAAATCGAGGCGTCGTCGTTCAGGTTCAAGCCGATGTCTAATGCTGTGCAATGCACGGCCTCGGATTGAACCAAGGCAAACGGCGCTTGACCAATTTCGGTCGGGTCCCAGCCCAAAAACAGATGATGCATCACCGGATTGGCGACGAAAACGGCATCCAGCAATTGGTCGCGTTCGCGGTTAGCAATATCTAGCAATTGGTCAATTAAACCATTCACCGCGTCAACAACAGCCTCGGTTAGGTTTTGCTGCCCGTTATCGTTCATCATGACATAGGAGACGCGGGACATTAAGTCTTCGCCAAACCGAATTTGCGGGTTAGCGACCCCGGCGGAGGCCAAAATCTCACCCGTCATTAAGTCTGTGAGGTGTGCCGCGATGGTGGTGGACCCGATATCGACGGCAAGCCCAGTTATGTCTTCAGAATAGCCGGGGAAAATCGCTACAATTTCGGCGGCACTTGTTGGGTTGTGAATGGCGACGGTGACTTGCCAATCGGCCTTGCGCAATAGTTTTTGCAAGCCAGTTTTTAGGCGATGAGCGACTGTGATTTTTCCCAAGCCAAATTGATCTGAAACAGCCTTGCACAACCGATCAGCATCACCCAACGGATTGTGCATGTCTGGTTGCTCAACCTCGACAAAATAAAGCCGAACAGCCGGTTTGCGCACCATGCCAATGGTGTCCGCGTCTTTGCGAATTGTTTGACCGGCGGCTTTAAATGCATCAGGAATTTCCAGTACAACGTCGCCCTGCAAAGTTGCAGAGCAGGAAAGGCGATGGCCAATATCTAGGCCACGCTTTTCTTCGTACCGCTGTTCCTTGAAGCCTTTTTCTGAAAGCGCGCTTTCTCGACTATCAATATTGAACTTTGCAAAATTACCTTCTGCAACAGACACTTGGCATTTGCCGCAAATGCCTCGGCCGCCGCAAACGCTTTCAACATAAACGCCCAACTCACGCGCTGCGTCCAGCAACGGCGTCCCAATCGGAAACCGGCCCTTATGCCCAGAGGGCTGGAATACAACCAACGCGTCTTCTTGTTCGGCGCTCATATGAGTTATCCGCGTCTTCTGCGGCCAGAACGGCGTCCGCGCCCACCTGGCTCTTCGCCTTCAACCACAGGGCGGTTGGCGCGAAGCCATTCTGCACAATCTGGGTCTAATCCGTTCAGAACGTTCGCCGCCCGAACCGCATCCATTTGCTCTTTGTGCAATGGGCTCATGATGGCTGATGTCATGCCGTGGCCTGCGGCCATAGCGATGAAGTGGCCGGTCATCAATTGGCGGTTTGGAATGCCGAAACCGACATTTGATGCGCCACAAGTTGTGTTGACTTGCAATTCTTCACGCAAACGACGCAATAGGGCAAACACCTGCCGGCCTGCATCATTCATTGCGCCAATTGGCATTACCAATGGGTCAACCACCACGTCTTCTTTTGGGATGCCATGATCTTGAGCGCGTTCAACGATTTTCTTAGCCACCGCATAGCGTACGTCAGGATCAGTGGAAATGCCGGTCTCGTCGTTTGAAATCGCAACAACAGCCGCACCATATTTTTTGACCAATGGCAATACGCGTTCCAGCGATTCGTCTTCACCAGTCACCGAGTTGACCAAAGGCTTGCCCTGATAAACAGCCAAACCCGCTTCAAGCGCATCGATGATCGAACTATCGATAGAAATCGGCGTATCGGTCAAACTTTGCACCAATTGAATACACTCGGCCAAAATTTTAGGCTCATCCGCCAAAGGCACACCGGCATTAATGTCCAAAACATGCGCGCCCGCCGCAACTTGCGCCAAAGCATCGGCCTGCACAGTTGTATAGTCGTGCTCTTTCATTTCGGCAGCCAGTTTTTTGCGGCCAGTTGGGTTGATCCGCTCGCCAATCACGCAAAACGGTTGGTCAAACCCAATAGAAATTTCTTTGGTCGGAGAAGACAGGACGGTACGTACGGTCATTATTCTATGCCTTTTTAAACTTTGTTGCCGCCATTGCGGGCGATCTCTGCCAAGATTTTTGTCGGAAATTGTTCTTCAAGCTCAACGGCGATCCGCTCCACCGCGTCTGCCGGAGCCTCATCGCCAATTTCAACTGTTTCGCGACGCCACTCGGCCAAATAACTGTCGGTGTCATCCGCGCCACTTTCCATGGCGGCTTTATCAACGGCCACCAAAAAGCGGTCGGCGAGGGGGCGTTTTAGTCCCTTTCGGCCGCGGCCATGGGTCAGCTGCGTCGGTATATCGCGCCAATAAATAATCGTGATGGACATTTACGCCGCCCCTTTTAGAAATGGTTCCAACAAGCCAAATGCCGTTGATTTTTGTTCAAAGCGAAGGCCTAAACGTTTCGCTGCGTCCTCAGCTTTTTGCGTCAATTTTGCGTCGTCGGATTGAGCGAGATAGATCAGGCGCGTGTAATTGCCGAAATATGCGTCCAATAGCTCTGGGTGCCGATCCAACCCCAATGGTTTAAACACCAAAGTGTCAAACTGGCGCACCAAATAATCGGTTAGATAGAATGTGCCAGGTTCTGCATCCTGCAACTGATCAAACTGGTCTAGCCCCAAAAAGAACGCATAGCAGTGCGCGCCATCAAGCCGCGTTGCGTCATGTTTTTCAAGTACGCTGTCCAACTTGCCCGCTGTGCCGCAATCCCCATAGCCCACAAGCAATTGGTCGCAATCATTTGCCAGTTCGGCCAATGCAGCGTCGACAGCCGCCGGAATTTCCGATGGTCGATTATGCAAATTTGCTGGCAGAAATTTGGTTTCAAACGGCACGTCGCCCAATTGTTTCTGGATCGTCAATATCTCACGCGCTAACGCTCCACAGGCCACAAGGCCTGTTTTACCGACAGCGGTTGGATTGCTCTCTTGCGACATGAGTTTTACGCAGCCTGTTGTGAAATAAGGCGTTTTGCCGTTTCCACAGCAATCGCCGCGTCTTTACAATACGCATCAGCGCCGATGGCTTCGCCAAACTCTTCGTTCAGTGGCGCGCCGCCAACGATGACGATCAATTCGTCGCGAATGCCTTTTTCCTTTAGCGTCTCTATTACCACTTTCATGTAGGTCATGGTGGTGGTCAGCAAAGCAGACATGCCCAAAATGTCAGGTTTATGTTCTTCTATCGCCGCCAAGAATTGGTCAACATCCGTGTTGATACCAAGGTCGATGACTTCAAAGCCAGCGCCTTCCATCATCATACCCACAAGGTTTTTGCCGATATCGTGAATGTCACCCTTCACCGTGCCGACAACCATTTTGCCCATTTTGGGTGCGCCGGTTTCGGTGAGGAGCGGACGCAAGATGAACATGCCGCCCTTCATGGCGTTCGCCGCCAGAAGCACTTCAGGCACAAACAGAATGCCGTCACGGAAATCATCACCTACAACTTTCATGCCCGCCACTAGGACCTTGGTCAAAATGTCATAGGGCGTCCAACCCCGTTCAAGGAAAATGTTCACACCTTCCTCGATTTCGGGTTTTAATCCGTCATAAAGATCGTCCTGCATTTGCTCAGAAAGTTCTTCATCACTCAAATCCGAAAGGATGATTTCTTCTTCATCTGCCATATCACTGATCCCTATCTAGATATCTTAAGAGCGCCGACGTCGGCGGTTAGAACGGTCCGCGGTTTTTTCAGATTTTGGTGACACGAGGGGCCCCAATGTTTCAATAATTTCTTCTGCAGTTGGCGCATCACCACCATTGTGAGTGCGAACCGCATCAGCCATTGCTTTCACGTGTGCCGGGCTGTTGCCGCAGCAACCGCCGATAATGGAAATGCCTAAATTCATAGCTAGTTTTGCGTAGTCGCCCATTAGTTCCGGCGAGCCAGAATAAACCACTTTGTCGCCAGCAATCTTTGGAATGCCCGCATTTGCTTTTGCCACCACTGGAATGCCGCCAGAATGGGCTACAAGGTCAATCGCCGCCACCAACAAGTCGGATGCACCCACACCACAGTTCGAACCGAACGCCAGTGGCTTTTTATCTCTAGCTTGCATCGCTTCGCCAAAGTCTGCGGGTGCAAAGCCCATCATTGTTTTGCCAGCGGTGTCAAAACTTGCGGTGACGACATAATCCATGCCCACTTCACCAGCAGCTTCGATTGCCGCGTCAATTTCTTCAGGTGAGGACATGGTTTCGATCCATGCAACGTCTGCCCCGCCTTGTTTTAAGCCCGTCATCTGCTCGATGAACGCTTCAACAGCGCCTTCATATGTTAACTCGCCAAGTGGGACCAAAAGATCACCTGTTGGGCCAACAGATCCGGCAACAATAATTTCGCGACCAGATTTAGCAACGAGGTCGCCAGCGATGGTCGCTGCGGCTTCATTCACTTCTACAACTCTGTCATCCAGTTGGTGCAGGTGGAGACGACGTGCAGTACCGCCGAAACTATTGGTCACCAAAATGTCTGATCCAGCGTCGATAAATGACTGGTGTAGCGCTTGGATTCGGTCGATATGGTCAAAGTTCCATGCTTCCGGTGCCTGGCCAGAATCAAGTCCCATCGGGATCAAATTGGTACCCGTAGCGCCGTCAGCGAGCAGAATGCCGCGTTCATCAAGCAATTTCTGGAGTTTATTCACGTTCATTGACCATTTCTTATGTTCAGAATTTGAATTGTCATAACATAAATGGGATATAAAGAAAGCTTTATATCATCACTTTAGAGGAAAAATTGTGACACACCATCGCCTTATTTCTAGTTAAGAAAGCGGTGGTTAAGATTGCAGCAACCATGTAAGTGATCATAATTAGCCAAAACACCCTAATCGATTGTATAAAATTGTCGATATTGGATAAATGTATTGTGTGCGCACCTATGACTTTGAAGAAACTTGGATACAGCGCTCGCCTAGCGATCGTATTGGCACTCGCCGTTCCCGCACTAGCTGCGTGCAGCGATGCGAACCCATTGGTGAACACGAAAACTAAATTTTCTTCATCCGAATATGGTGTTTCTGCTTCTCCGCGTTTGACGTCTAGTTCTCGTGTCAAAAAAGGTGGCGGGCGCAGTCAAATTGGTAAGCCCTATAAAGTTGCCGGCAAATGGTATCATCCAAAGGATGAGCCCGGGTACAACAAAACAGGCATTGCATCTTGGTATGGGCCAAACTTTCACGGCCGGCTAACGGCCAACGGTGAAATTTTTGATCAAAATGCATTAAGCGCCGCACATCCAACGCTTCCTTTGCCTTCTTATGTTCGTGTAACGAACTTGAGCAATGGCAGTTCCGTGATGGTGCGTGTGAACGACAGGGGCCCATTTGCCCATGGTCGCCTGATAGATCTTTCTAGCCGAACAGCAGATATTTTGCAGATAAAGCAAAAAGGGACTGCCAAAGTTCGGGTTCAATATGTTGGCAGGGCGCCGCTAAATGGCGACGATACACGTTTCCTAGTGGCCAGCATCAACAAAAAAACCGACATGGAACGCGGCGCAACCCGATTAGCGTTTAATAGTAATACAATGCGCCTAGCCAGCATGTCGCTTGATCAGCTGCAGCGGCCAGCACAGGCACCGCAACCTCCCAAACGCACGCAATTGTTGCAGACACCTGGTTTCTCAGATGAAACCTTCGATTTACTTGCGTCTTCTTACGCCAGCAAAACTGAGGGCGATCCGAGTTTCGTCAATGGTGCACATCAAGCGGTCACCCAAATGGCGAGTGGCAATATTGCGCTACACCAATGGCAAAATGACGTTGAACGCCCGCTGACACGCGTTGATCGCTCAATCGGCATTTTCCAAACCAATGAAGCCGCGCACCATGTTGGACAATCATTTGCACTGCTCGGCATTGTCGATTTGCGCCCAACAACGGTAAATGGCAAACCGGTAACGCAGGTCTATTTGGAACAATTGCGCCACGGGGTCACCCATCAGGATGTAAATGATCTTGCGCAACGCCTTGGCCTAAACGATTTCGTGTTGTAATAAATCTCTTACGCCAAATGTTTGTTCGGTTTGGGCCTGGTCGCATAATCAGTGAATCAGGCGGTGAGGGGATTTATGACGGCCATACGCCGCCACATTGTTTGTTTGTTGAGTGTTGCCAGTGCGATTTGGCTCTGCCTAACGGCCATTGCATTCGCTCAATTGGAATTTGAGACTAAAGCCAAATTCGCCGTCCTGATGGACTACGAATCTGGCACCGTACTTTTTCAAAAAAATGCCGACGAACTGATGGAACCCGCTTCCATGGCGAAGTTGATGACGGTTGCGGTGGCTTTTCAGCGCCTGCAGCGTGGTCAATTGGCAATGGACGATGAAATGTTCATCTCCGAAAAGGCTTGGCGCGAAGGCGGTGCATCTTCGGGCGGTTCAACAATGTTCGCCGAACTCAATTCCAAAGTAAGCGTTGAGGATCTTTTACGTTCCATCATCATTCAGTCTGGCAATGACGCGAGCATCGCCATCGCTGAGGGCATTGGTGGTACCGAGAATTCGTTTGTTCGTGTGATGAATGAGATGGCACAAGACTTGGGATTAAAGAACTCGGAATTTGCTAACTCAACTGGCCTGCCAGATCCGAACATGCGCGTCACCGCTCGCGATCTTGGCAATTTGGCGCGGCACATCATCAAATCATACCCTGAATATTACTCCATTTTTGCCGAGCCAAACTTTGAGTGGAACAAGATTAAGCAGGGCAATCGGAACACTTTGCTTGATGACGGGATCGGCGTTGATGGCCTGAAAACCGGCCACACCGAAGCTGCAGGATATGGAATCGTCGCAAGTACCACCGAGAATGGTCGACGCTTGATTGCCGTGCTACATGGCATGAAGTCCAAAAAAGAACGCAGCGAAGAAGCACGTAAACTTGTCACCTGGGGATCGCGGAACTTCGAGCGTTTCGAGGCGTTTGACGATGGCGAGATTGTCGGTGAAGTATCGGTTTATGGCGGCGAAAGTGGCAGGGTGGGCGTTGTTGGCGACGGGCGCGTAGATATCTATATTCCAAAAGGATCTAGACGTTGTTTGAGTGCAAAAATTGTTTATCGGGGACCATTGATGCCGCCGGTTGAACAGGGCCAGGAAATCGCTACATTGCAGGTATGGTGCGGCGACAATTTGATCCAGTCTTCTCCGCTCTATGCGGTAGAAACGGTTGAGCAGGGTGGAATTGTTCGACGCGCAACTGACGCACTAAAAGAATTGGCCTTGGGTTGGCTTTAAGGCCGAGCCGTACACCTGAACACTTGTTGATTGCACTCGAATGAAGTCAAAATTTATCACATTTGAGGGCGGTGAGGGGGTTGGAAAATCAACCCAAATCAAACGCCTTGTTTCCAAGCTCACAAAATCGGGCGTTGAAGCCGTTCGCACACGCGAACCGGGTGGAACACCGCGCGCAGAAGCAATTCGTTCGTTTCTGTTGCAAGGAAAGTCAGAACAGTGGGGACCAAGCGCTGAGGCAATCTTGTTTGCAGCTGCTCGACTGGACCACGTAAATTCAATGATAAAGCCAAATCTTGAAGACGATAAGTGGGTCTTATCGGATCGCTTTTGTGATTCAACGCGGGCCTATCAGGGCCTCACTGGCGGCGTCCCAGATGAGTTGATCGACGCGTTGGAAACCTTGGCGCTGAATGGCGCAACGCCTGACCTAACGATCCTCATTGACATGGACCCGGAACTTGCTTTTGAGCGTGTTCGCAAGCGGGCGTCTGAGGATGGCTTAAACCTACCACCTGATCGCTACGAGAAAGAGAATTTGGATTGGCACCGCCGTCTGAGGCGCAACTTTCTTGACATCTCACGGGCTAATCCGGAACGGTTTGTGGTGGTTGACGGCAACCAATCCACAAACGATATGGAAAGCGCCATTTGGGATTGTGTGAAAGAGCGCTTTACAGAATTGGCCGCGTAATGGCAGTTCAAGACGTACCTTCGCATGCTGATGGTCTGCCTGGAGTTCTTCCTCCAGAGCAACAAGGCCAAGTTGTTGGCCACCTCGCTGCTAAGAAGCAAGTTGTGGATGCCTACAGCTCAGGCAAATTGCACCACGCTTGGCTGATCGCTGGGCAAAAAGGTATCGGCAAAGCAACATTCGCCTTCGATATTGCCCGCGAACTATTCGTTCTTAGTGGTGATGAGGAAGCACACCGGGTCGCTGAAATGGTTGGCAACGGAGCCCACCCTAATTTGAAGATCATCCGGCGGGCGTTCAATCATAAAACCGGCAAGTTTGCAGCTGGTGTTTCCGTGGATATTGTCCGCAACGCCGTGAAATTCTTCCAAACAAGCGCAGCGACTTCTGGGCTTCGCATTTGCGTGGTGGATAGTATTGACGATCTAAACGCAAATGCCGCGAATGCGCTTCTTAAAACACTTGAAGAACCACCTGCAAATACGTTGTTTTTGTTGATAGCAAACCAATTGGGCCGAACCTTACCAACCATTCGTTCGCGATGTCGTTTACTTCGACTGGGGGTGCTGAGTGACGACGAGGTACGCCAAGTTGTGGGGGAAATTGCAGGTGAAGCCGGTGTTGACCTAGACAATATTATGGAACTCGCGCGAGGCCGTCCGCGAAAAGCACTTGAGGCGGTGTTTGCAGCATCTGACCCGACTTTGCAGACGCTGGGGCACTGGTTGCAACAACCAAATACGGGTGGCGACGCAGAAGCTATGCAACTTGCCGGTTCGATTGCTCAATCAAAAGACGACGCAATATGGCCTATGTCGATTGAAATGCTTGAGAATGCCATTGCCTGGCGCACCAAACATTTGCTGGCCACCAATAAGCATAGCCCGGCGCTTGCCAATGCTCTAAAGCTATGGGAAAAGACCTCTGAAATGCTGAACGAGCAGGCAATTTTCAATCTCGACAAAAAACAAACAATCATCATGATATTGGATGCCATTCGTGAGTTAGATCGCGCTGCACCAATTAACTTTGAACCGAGCGCATGACCGACAAAACCTACTACATCACCACAGCGATCCACTATCCAAACGGCGTCCCGCATATTGGGCACGCTTACGAAATGGCCGGAACTGACGCCATGGCGCGGTTTAAACGGCTGGATGGCTATGATGTGCGGTTTTTGACTGGCACCGACGAGCACGGCATCAAGATGGCTCAAACCGCTGAAGCGCAAGGGATTACCCCCAAGCAGCTCGCGGATAAAAACTCTGCCCAATTTCGTCGCCTGTCTGAAGCGTTAGATCTGTCAAATGATGTGTTCATCCGCACGACAGAAAAACGCCACTATGAGGCAAGCCAAGCCATTTGGAACAAGATGGTTGAAAGTGGCGACATTTATGATGGCAAATATGCCGGCTGGTACTCCGTTCGGGATGAAGCCTACTATGATGAAAGTGAACTGGAAGACGGTGACGGCGGTGAAAAACTGTCACCACAGGGCACGCCAGTTGAATGGGTAGAGGAAGAGAGCTTCTTCTTCCGTCTTTCCGCCTTCGGCGACCGTCTTTTAAAGCTTTACGAAGACAACCCCGATTTCATCGGTCCAAAATCTCGCAAAAACGAGATCACTTCATTTGTGAAGTCCGGCCTAAATGACCTGTCCATTTCGCGCACTACGTTTGATTGGGGTATTCCGGTGCCCAATGCCGACGGCCACGTCATGTATGTTTGGGTCGATGCGCTGACCAACTATCTTACAGGGGCTGGATATCCTGATATAGATAGCGAGGACTTTAAAAAGTATTGGCCGGCAGATGTCCATGTTATCGGCAAAGACATTATCCGATTTCATGCCATCTATTGGCCTGCATTCTTGATGTCAGCTGGTATAGAATTGCCAAAACGTGTTTTTGCACATGGCTTTTTAACCAATGACGGCAAAAAGATGTCTAAATCGCTTGGGAATGTCGTTGATCCATTTGAGATCATTGACGAATTTGGCGTTGACCCTGTGCGGTTCTTCTTCCTACGCGAAGTTAATTTTGGCAATGACGGCGATTATAGCCGTGAGAAATTCATCAATCGCTGTAACGCGGACTTGGCGAATGATTTTGGCAACTTGGCGCAACGTTCACTTTCGATGATCGCGAAAAACTGCGAGGGCAAGGTGCCAGCGCCAGGCGAATTGACCGACGAAGATAATGCAATCCTTGGCTCATGTATCGCCGCAATCGATGTTGCTCGCAAAGCAATCGACAGAAACCACGTGCACGATGCTGTTTCTGCCGTTTGGGATGTCGTGGGTGAAGCAAACCGCTATTTCGCCAATGCCGAACCTTGGGCGCTGAAAAAGACGGACCCTGAACGGATGAACACGGTGCTATATGTTACGGCAGAGGCTATTCGCCGATTGGCTATTCAAGCGCAAGCCGTTGTTCCGGCATCCGCTGCGAAATTCCTTGATATGCTAGCCGTCGAAAGTGATCAGCGTATGTTTGCGCACGTCAATGAAGACCATAAATTGCAGCCTGGCGTCGAGCTGCCAACACCTACGCCAATTTTCAAACGATTTGATAAAGAGGCGTCATAAATTTATGCTCGTTGACAGCCATTGCCACTTAGATTTTGACTCATTGCAAGAAGACTTTGACGCCGTTATGCAGCGCGCCAACGCAGCTGGTGTTGAACGGATGGTGACGATTTGCACGCGGGTGAAAAAGTTCGATACCATCACCAAAATTGCCGATGAGAACAAGAATGTCTATTGTTCTGTGGGCACCCATCCGCATAATGCAGATGAAGAGCTCGACATCTCTGTTGAGCAATTGGTCGAGCTTTCTGCCCACCCAAAATGCGTGGCCATCGGTGAGGCGGGTCTAGACTATCATTACGACAATGCGCCTCGTGATGCCCAGGAAACCGGGTTTAGACGGCATATTGCGGCCGCCCGTCAAACAAAGTTACCATTGGTCATTCACACACGTTCAGCGGATGAAGATACAATCAAGATTTTGCGGGAAGAAACTGCAAAGGGCGCATTTCCCTTTGTTCTACATTGCTTTTCAGCCGGTTTAGAACTCGCCAAGGTTGGTATTGAGCTAGGTGGTTATCTCTCATTTTCTGGTATTGCGACGTTTAAGTCAGCTCAGTCAATCCGTGACGCTGCGCATCTCGCGCCGCTTGATCGAATTTTGGTCGAAACCGACGCGCCATATCTTGCACCAGTACCCCATCGTGGCAAATCAAATGAGCCATCTTTCGTCCGGCACACCGCAGAATATTTAGCTGCCGATCTGGGCCTAGATTTTGAACAATTTGCCAAAACAACAACTCAAAACTTTGATCGCTTGTTTTCAAAGGCGGTTTGATGACGGACCAGAAACAAAACATTGAAGTTACGGTGCTCGGGTGTGGCTCGTCTGGTGGGGTGCCACGTGTTGGTGGCAATTGGGGCGATTGTGACCCAAATAACCCTAAAAACCGCCGTCGGCGTTGCTCATTATTGATAACGGCAAAGCGTTCGCCGACCGAACAAACAACAGTAGTCATTGATACGGGCTGCGATATCCGCGAACAGTTGCTTGAAGCAGGCGTGACCAGTGTGGACGCCGTGTTGTACACCCATGACCATGCAGACCATA
Source organism: Maritalea sp. YIW29 (assembly GCF_057219265.1). NCBI lineage: Bacteria > Pseudomonadati > Pseudomonadota > Alphaproteobacteria > Hyphomicrobiales > Devosiaceae > Maritalea > Maritalea sp. YIW29. The sequence continues at coordinate 1,012,361 of NZ_JBXVVF010000001.1, read as the reverse complement.
CCCACGGCATTGATGATCTGCGGGTGTTGGCGTTAAACAGCAAAAAACGCGTCGAGATCTACGCGAATAAGCCGACATTGGGCCGTTTAAACACAGCATTTGGTTATTGTTTTCAAGCACCTGCCGGTAGTGCGTATCCACCAATTCTCAACGCCAATGAAATCGCTGAAGGTCAAACCGTTACAGTCGAGGGCGAGGGCGGTCCACTCGACATTCATGTGTTTAATCAAACACATGGCAATATAAATTCCCTTGGTTTCCGTATTGGTAAACTGGCCTACTCTTGCGATGTGTCCGATTTTCCACTAGGTGCACAAAGGTACCTGAAAGATCTCGATGTCTGGATCGTTGACGCCCTGCGCAGAACGCCGCATCCTAGCCATCTTTCATATGATGAAACATTGGTATGGATAAAAAAAATGCAACCAAAACAGGCATTTCTGACAAATATGCACATTGATTTGGACTATGAAACTGTGCGCACCGAAACACCAGATCACGTTATGCCAGCGTTTGACGGCCTAACGATTAAACTGAGTTAGACGCCAAAATCTTTTCGATTGACCCAACGGGCAAATCATCCCAAACGATCGATACAATCCGCCATTGGCCAGCAAAACGAGCGAACTGCAGCGTTTTTGCGCCTTCGCCCAGTTGTTCCGTTCCGTTTTCAGACCAAGATTTTTTGTAAAGCGACCAACGCTGAGCAATGTTTCCCGATACTTGCGTCGAGCTGAAGGATTCATACTCGTAAAATTCTGAGAGATTGCCGGAGTTCAGCAGCTCAAGGCGTGGAGCGGAAAAAGTATCGATGTCATAAACTTCAATTTGATCACCGACACATTTGCGGATCTGAACATCATCCGACATCACGTTGTCCAACTCATCCAGACAAACTATTTTGCCTGAACGATTGTCGAACAGTCCATAAAAAACATTCACCAACTCATCAATGAGTTGCTGATCCTCGTTACTTTTGCCCATGAAAATGCCCAACCCGAAACCAAATTCGCTTTGCGTGTTCAACCATATCACCCAAACTAGGAAGTGAGAACGATATAAATTTGTTCCATAATATATATTATGCGAAAATACGATTTAACTATGTGCGCGCTACCTTGAAGTGCGACTTTTGTTTGAAAACAATATGTTGGCACATTCTAAACTGGGTTTACGGCTAAAGTCAGTCTCAGCGTATTTGTTTGACCTGAATGAAAACCCGATTGGTTTGCTGTGCATCAGTCTGGATACATCCAAGTTTGATGCGGTACGCAAAATGATTGACGGATTAGTAGCGATTGAAAGAGACGCCACGTCCAGCAATCTTCCGGGTCAGGATTGGCGCGAACAGATAAATCTTACGTTGAATAGGTACCTTCAAAGCAAGGGCAAATCTCTGTCCGCTTTAAACCGAAACGACAAAATCGAACTCGTGCGGCAAACATCCGGCAATGGCTTGTTCGAAGCCCGAAACGCAATTTCCTATGTTGCAGATCAGCTCAAGGTCACGCGCCCAACTATTTGTAATTATCTAAAGGCTGGTGCGCGAAACGGTTAGGTGGAAAGTCACCTGCTAGCAACGCTAGGTCTCGGATCGTGCATAATCGTCCTCGACGCGAACAATATCATCTTCGTCCAACCGTTCACCAAATTGCAATTCGACGAAGACCAGCGGCACATCCTCGTTGTTGGCGATCCGATGTTTAGTTTCGCGGGGAACATAAATATGGCTGCCGCGCTCAACCTTAATTTGGTCGGCACCAATTGTGACAACCCCTGCCCCAGCAACCACAATCCAATGCTCAGAACGGTGGTTGTGATATTGCAGGGAAAGTCTCTCGCCTGGACTGACAGCGATTTTCTTTAGCGTGAAAAGTTGGTCCGTTGCTAGCACCGCCCAGTTTCCCCAGGGTCTCGTATCCGTTTGGCCAGCAGTGTAATTATTCTCTAGCATCAAGAATTCCTTTGTTTCATCTCGTTGTCTGTTAGGCGCTCAATCTCAAGGCGCAGTTTTTCATCAGTTAAAGGCTTAGAAATTCTGCCAACGTCTTGGGGGATCAGGTTGGAGCTCTGTTCAGGGAGCCTGCCCGACATAATGATCGCCAATATGTTGGGGAACCGGTCGCGGCATTCTGAAACGAGTTCAAAACCCTTGTGGCCATCTTCAAGGTTTAAGTCGGTCAATACTAGGTCCAACCGGTCGGCATTGCTTACAAACCGAAATGCTTCATTTGCTGAAGCGAAAACTTGCGCCTCATAACCGTGCTTCGTCAGCATGTTTTTGGCGAGCTGCGCAATATTGTGCTCATCTTCAATAATCAAAGCGGGTTGTTGAACACGTGTTGCCGTCTGTTGGTCTATGCTTGGCGCTTCGCACAATGGCAGGGTTAGCTTTACACGTGTGCCAACGCCAAGATCACTTTGCACATCAACATCGCCACCGGATTGTTTGATGAACCCATAAACCATCGCTAAGCCCAACCCGGTGCCACTGCTTTCGGAGCGGGTGGAGAAAAAGGGTTCGAACACCCGCGACAAAGTCTGCTCACCCATTCCCTGTCCATTATCTTCAATCATTATCTCGACCATGTTGGATGTTGGTTGACTAAGTGAGATCTTGATTTCCCCGGTGGTAGAAATCGCATGATTGCTGTTGAGGCACACATTAAACAATGCGCTTTCAAGCTGGCCCGGATCAACATTAACCCATGCTTCGGTTTCCAATGGCGCGGTTGTCAGGCTCACGCCCTCCTTCAAACCAATCGCCACCAATTCAACAATGCCATCAACCAGTTGATTGATTTCTACGGGTTCGGGGGAAAGCGTTTGCTTTTTTGCGAACGCCAACAGGCGTTGAACCAGAGCCGTCCCGTGATCGACGGAGCCTGCAATGCGCTCGATGACCGTTCGCACTTTTTCGTCCTGAGTATTTCGAAGCGCAACTTCGGCGTTGGCTGAAATGCTGGATAAGATGTTCCCAAAGTCATGGGCGACTTCGCCGGATACCTTCCCTAAGCCTTCGATGTGTTTTATCTTTTGGATGCGCTCTTCCAGCTTTCTTCTTTCGGTCACATCAGCAAAAAGCCAAACGCGGCCACCTTCTGGGAGCCCGTCAGAACGGACTTCGATGATCGTGTCATTGTGCGTGAGTTCTGCGACGGACAAGTCAGAAAGTGAGCTGTTTTGTACGTTCGCTGTTGGTTCAATGAATCCACTTGAATGAATTACATCTATCAATTGCTCACCGGTTAAATGTGAACCAACGGGTCGATCAAGAATTTGTCGTAAGCTGGGGTTAGCGGTTGTAATCCTCCCATCGGCACCTGTAATTGCGACACCGTCACCAATGTTGGAAAAGACATTCTCAATGAGTGCGTTGGTGCGCTGAAGTTGACGGCTCCGCCGCTCATGCTTTTGGGCATTCTCTCGAAATATTCTAAATGATCGAAAGAGTTTGCCTATTTCGTCGTTTGAGTTAACCGACTGGCTGATTTCAACCGCGTGATTACCGCCAGCAAGTTTCATAAGGGCGTTTGATATGGAACCAATATTGCGCGCAACGTAGCGGGATACAAATGCTGCAGAAATGATGGCAATGATTACACTTCCAACTACCGCCGCCAAAATGACATAGCGCGCCAGCGTTATTGTCGCCGAAGCAGCGATGCGCTCGCTGGACAAAAATTGTTCAGCGGTCGAAGCAAATTCGTCAGTCAATTCGCTGATTTTTGAGGCGTTCGTTTTAATGCGAAACAGTGCATTTTGGGCGGTTAAGTTTTTCGACAGTTGCTGCCTTCTATGTTCGAACAACCCGCTATCTGGATCCACCAACTTCATTAAATTTGACAGTCGGCGAGATTGTTCGGGCAGAAGAACTTGCATATCTGGTGAACGCAATTGAGCTTGAAAAGCGCGCCGGTATTCCCCCACCGACATCAAATTCTCAGCGCGCGCGGCGTTAAGCAGAGTATTTGAAAGCGCAGCTAAAGTCAGCCAACCTCTGCGCTCACCTTGCGTGCGCACCAAGTCACTTGAAAGTTTTGCAAACTCGCTCTCAAATTGGCGTATTTCACGTATGAATTGATTTGTCGTTTCAAGATCGCTCTTTAGCAACAATGCAACGATAACAAGGTCTTCAGAAGCCGCCTTCATCGAAACCAACGACGGCAGAAAAGATTCTGTTATTTCAATATATTGGTTCAAGTTCGGTGTTCGAACTTCACTCCAGTCGTTAATCGTCGTCGCAAGGGACAATGATAGTTCCGCCCCTTCCCGCTCGATGAGATATTCAGACGGAAAACTGAGCAAGAATGGCGCGGTAGTTGCGACTTTAGATGATTGGCGCGAAAGGCGAATGGCCCGTGCGACTTCCGAGACAGTTTGACTGTGCAATGTATCCAACCGCAGATTGATTTGCCCCAGTGAATACCAGGCGATGCTACCAACAACTAAGGTGGCGAAGGTGAGCGCGGCAAGTGCTGCCCACAATCTGTCTCGAATGGAAAAGTTGGAGAAGCGACCCATTTCAATTGTCGCTCATCTCGTCAGTTACGAAAATATATCCAAGGCCGCGTCTCGTTTGTAGGTGCTGGGGCTTTGAGGGCACTTTTTCGATCTTACGGCGTAAACGCAGAATGATGACGTCGACGGTGCGATCAACATATTGGGAAAGATCGCTTCCCATCTCTTCCAATAGAGCGGTTCGGGTGATGATTTCGTTTGGGTGTTTGAGAAAATACTCTAACAGACGGTATTCAGCGTTGGTGAGCGGAATTTCGCCGCCACTCGCATTCCTTAACTTTCTATCGAGCGTCTCCAGAATCAAATCACCGAAACCAAGAACATTTTCGCTGGAACTAGGTTTTGCCGGTTGAACCTCTTTGCGCCCATTGCGGCGCAGCACTGCTCGAATGCGTGCGACCAATTCTCTTGGGTTAAAGGGCTTGGTGATGTAGTCGTCTGCACCTGTCTCCAAACCTACTATTTTATCGGTTTCATCACCCACACCTGTCAGCATGATAATTGATGATCCGAATTGCTCCTTTATGGCCATCGCGAGCACTAAACCAGACTCTGCGTCTAGACGAAGGTCAACAAGGGCTAAGTCGAAATCCTGATTTTCATTGTCAAAAAAGGCAACGCCACCCGGAAAAGCAGTACTGTCAAATCCATTGGCTTGAAGAAGGTCATGTAGTGCGGTGCGCACAGCTTCGTCGTCATCAATAATTGCGATACGAGCGCGTGATATATCGGTTCTAATAGACAATACCTCACTCACAGATCAGGTTCCAATTTCTAAACGGCTGTGCTGACCATTTATACTCTTAGATAGTAGTAAATGTCGCCAATGAATTCATTACATTTATTGCAGTGCTCTGTAATATTTGAAATATTGTTCATGAACACAGTGCCTAAATGAAGTTCTGTTAATAGTTGTGTGCTGGGCATAACTTAGTGCAAGCCCGTACTGTTGGGTCGATCAATACGAAGCGAAATTTAGTTCGTTTGGTCAACGGTCTCAATGGGAGGAAAATATGGAAATTCGGAAGTTACTGACGACATCTGCGCTAGTTACATCGCTGATGGGAGGCGCTTCGGTCGCCGCAGAGCTAAGTGTTGTATGTAGTTCAGAGCAAGAGCATTGTGACATTGTTGCATCAGCATTTGAATCTGCAACCGGAATTGATGTGGCCATGGTGCGTAAAAGTACCGGTGAAACGCTCGCGCAGGTTCGTGCAGAAGCTGGCAATCCAAAAATTGATGTATGGTACGCAGGCACGGGCGATCCACACCTAATCGCTGCCTCAGAAGGGCTAACTCAGCCATCAGGGGTAGACACATCAGAGCTCCTTGGTTGGGCTAAGAACATGTCTGATATTTCTGAGGGCAGAACTGTCGGCATTTACGCCGGCGCATTAGGCATCGGGTTTAATCCAAACCTATTGTCTCAAAAGGGCATTGCCCCTCCCGCTTGCTGGCGAGATTTGGCAGATCCACGTTTTGCTGGCGAGATTCAAGTCGCTAATCCAAATAGTTCGGGCACTGCCTACACAGAGCTAGCCACCTTTGTTCAACTCTTTGGTGAAGACGAAGCATTCAGACTGCTTGCTGAAATTGGCAAAAACGTGAACTCTTATACCAAGTCAGGTTCCGCGCCGAGTAAAGCTTCGGCACGTGGCGAAACTGGTGTTGCGATATCATTCATTCATGGCATGGTTCAGCTTGCCGTCAACGGCTTTCCAATTGTGCCAATTGCACCGTGTGAGGGAACTGGATACGAAGTTGGCGCAGTTAGTATCATCGACGGCGCGAAAAATTTCGAAGAGGCGAAAAAGTGGGTTGAATTTGTATTGACCCCCGAAGCACAAGCATTAGCAGCTGAAGTTGGGTCATATCAAGTACCATCTAATTCCAATTCAGTTATGCCGCCCGAAGCGCCAAAGTTAGAATCGATCAAGTTGATCGACTATGATTTTGCGACTTATGGCTCATCTGAAACACGCGCTCGCTTGCTGGCCCGTTGGGACGAAGAAGTGAAGCCGACCGCCAACTAGAAACCGGTCCAACCCCAATCAGGACGCGATGTCTCCCTCTAGGTCGCGTCCTGATGCTTAAGGCAACTAACCATCTTAAGGAATAATGATGAAACGCACGATCGGCCTATGGCTGGCAGTGGGGCTTTTGGCGTTCTGCTTTTTGCCTTGGTATGCAACAGATGATGGATTTTGGTCTTTTCAGTGGTTTTTTGAAACTACTGATCCTAACAATCTTTCCGCGTTGCTTTCAGCGACTCAAACAGGAAAAGTTTGGCTAGCGCCCGCTGGGTTGCTGTTTGTAGCAATCGCAGCATTGTTGTTTGCTCCCCTAAAACCCGTCTTTAAGGCAAAACTTCTTACCATTTCAGCAGCCTTTGGCTTGTTCTACACCAGCTTGCAGGCATTGATCATTGTGCGCCAAGGCGTGCGGTTTTTCGCGATCTCTGACGCAGATCAAATTGCCCAAATTGGTATGGGCGCAGGTGCTTCTGTCGTCTTACTTTCATTGCTTTTTATCTTTACCTCCAGCCTATCATTCACCGGACGTGGGCGCGGCGACGTATTTGTATTGAGCCTTATCGGCCTCATCATTGCGCTGGTTGTGGTCTTTGTATTCTATCCAGTAGCCCACATTCTCATCAGAGCATTTGAGGTAGAGGGCGGTACCTATTCTCTCGTCGGGTTTGTTCCCAATTATCTATCATCAGATATCTGGGACCTATCATGCCTTGTCGGCGGTAGTTGCGGGCCAGCAATAAACTCAATCATCCTAGGAATTTGTACTGGTGTGGGAACTACCCTATTGGGGTTAGCCTTTGCGCTCGTTTTCACACGCACACTATTTCCGGCAAAAGGGTTGTTGCGCGCTCTGACCATCATCCCGATCATCACGCCACCTTTCGTTATTGGCCTGGCTTTGATCCTACTGTTTGGCCGCGCCGGTTCGGTGACAGAATTCTTCGCCGAATTGTTCGGCATATCCCCCGGACGCTGGATATATGGATTTTGGGGCGTCTATCTCGCTCAAATGCTTTCCTTCACACCCATTGCATTTTTGGTGATGATTGGTGTTGTGGAAGGCGTGAGCCCGTCCATGGAAGAGGCATCTCAAACGCTGAACGCAAATCGCTGGCAGACATTTAGGAATGTCTCACTGCCCTTAATGCGGCCGGGCTTAGCAAACGCTTTCCTACTTGGTTTCATCGAGAGTATCGCGGATTTCGGCAACCCACTCATATTAGGTGGAAATTTCGGGGTATTATCAACTGAGATCTACTTTGCAATCGTTGGCGCAGTCGCTGACCCGGCAAAAGCCGCAATCCTTGCTTTGGTTCTGCTCACCCTAACATTGTCGGCGTTTTTCGCACAACGTGCATGGCTGGGCAAAAAATCATATGCCACGGTTACGGGCAAAGCGGATTCTGGCCAACATGCGGCGCTTAACCCTGTGTTGCGAGCGGTTTGCTATGGATTTGCCCTGCCCTGGGCAGCGTTTACAGCAGTTGTCTACGGGATGATCTTTTACGGCAGTTTCGTAAAACTCTGGGGCATCAATAACAGCTTCACTTTGGAACATTACATTCGGGCATTCTCAGTCAACATCACGAATGGCTTCCGCCTGACCGGTGCGGCTTGGGACAGCTTTTTGACCACGCTGACCATTTCCACTATAGCCGCGCCGCTCACCGCCATTGTTGGACTGTCTACGGCCTATTTGCTTGTACGGCAAAAATTTGCCGGCAAAGATTTGTTTGAGTTCAGCACAATGTTGAGTTTTGCCATCCCTGGAACGGTGATTGGGGTGAGCTACATTATGGCGTTCAACTTCCCACCGATCGAAATCACGGGAACAAGTGCCATCCTGATCATCGTCTTCGTATTCCGTAACATGCCTGTTGGGGTACGTGGGGGTATCGCTGCAATGTCTCAGCTCGATAAGAGCCTTGATGAAGCATCAATTACCTTGGGCGCGAATAGTTTCACCACGGTACGGCGTGTGATTGCGCCACTGCTTGGGCCTGCGATTTTGGCAGCACTGACCTACAGCTTTGTGCGGGCAATAACGTCGGTCAGCGCGGTAATATTCCTCGTTAGCGCTAAGCACAATATGGCAACCAGCTTCATTGTTGGTCGAGTTGAGAACGGTGAATTTGGCTTGGCAATTGCCTATTCTGTCGTACTGATCATCACCATGCTCGCTGCAATCTTAACCCTACAACTTGTTATCGGTCGTCGAAAATTGCGCCGAACCGATCGTATAGCCGCGGCAAATTAATTGACGGCCTTTGGAGAACTCAAATGAAAAATATTAATGCAGGATCGGTTAGTTTTCAGGGTGTTGTCAAAAAATATGGCGATGTAACCGCCCTAAAAGAACTTAGCCTTGAAATTCAAACCGGCAAGCTGGTGACGTTGCTCGGCCCAAGTGGCTGCGGTAAAACCACAACATTGCGCCTAATTGCTGGTTTAGAAAGTGCAACTAGCGGGAAGATTTTGATCGGTGGGCAAGACGTCACACACCTTTCGGCGACATACCGAAATGTGTCCATGGTGTTCCAGTCCTATGCGCTTTTTCCGCATATGACGGTGTCTCAAAATGTCCAATATGGTCTCAATGTAAGTGGGGTAAATAAGGAAGACGCGCGTTCAAAAGCTGAAACAGGATTGGAAATGGTTGGACTTGGTGGCTTTGGCGACCGGTTGCCGAGTGAGCTTTCGGGGGGACAACAACAACGGGTGGCCGTTGCACGTGCTATTGTGCTGGAACCAGAGGTCTTGTTGCTGGATGAACCCCTTTCCAACCTAGATGCAAAATTGCGTCGACATGTACGTGAAGAAATCCGCCAGATCCAGTTGGACCTTGGCCTTACAGCGGTCTATGTGACCCATGACCAAGAAGAGGCAATGGCGGTTTCGGATGATATCATCGTGATGAAAAACGCAGAAATTGCGCAGGCGGGAACCCCGCGGCAACTCTATGAAACACCCAATTCCTCTTTCATCGCCGACTTCATTGGTGACGCCAATCTGGTTGATTGCACCGTGCTTGGGCAAGGCGGGCAACACGCAGAAATCGATTTAGCCGGACGCATGCTAAAGGCGAAAAACCCTCTAAATTGTTCAAATGAAGCAAAACTGGTCTTAAGGCCAAACGACATCTCACTATCGCATACAAAAGGTGAAACTTCATTTGCTGGTGAGGTGAGCTATGCTGCATATTTAGGTAGTCAAATCCAATATACAGTCAAAAGTGAGTTAGGTGATTTGTTCGTCGTCTCGCGCCCAACGGCAGAACCCATTTCAAAAGGGGACGATGTATTTGTTACGTTCAATAGCCAAACTGCAACTTTGGTCGAAACGTAATGTTGCGAAAAGCTCCAGGGCCACGGGATCGATGCCCCGTGGCCAATTTGTTTGTGATTGTACTTGCCATTTCCAAACCGGCAAAGTCGGGGCCATGCGGAAATGATCGATGCTGATGCCCTGCCCTAGTTCACGGAAATCACCAATCCAAAAAAGAAACCGAGCAAATGCCCGGTTGAGTTGGAGGAGGAAAAAATTCGTTTCGATCAGTGCAATAAGAAATGCCTCAATTAGCCTTGCTTCAAACCACATTAACGCGCTGACATACCATCCAAGATGAGTACAGTTCGGTCGTCGAAAAATTCAAACTTGGTTGAGCCCTTTACGCATTTGTGTAAATCCATGTTGTGAAAATCGTCCTGCTCGGCCTTCAAATAGGAAGCTTCCCAGGCATTGACCGATGCTTCGGCTGGTAGGCTTGGGTACCCGTCAGTAAATAGCTCTACACGTTGAATTTCATCATGATCAAAGTGGTGATCTATGACTTCATGCAGCGAAGGTATGTCGCCATTCATCGCGCTAAAACCTAGAGGATGCGGGTATAAATTCGCGTAATTTGGCTGGCTTTGAATTCCACCATTTAGAAAACCCTCTACAATTTCGGAACCCACAAGCGGAGCGAAATGTTTGGTAACATGGTCAATGACCGCGCCAACTTCGTCAGGAGATAAAAATCCTTCTGCAACTGCGTACCTAAGACCGCCAAAAATACAACGTCGAGCGAGCAGCTCAACGGCATCCATGTCTTTGTTTCGCTGCGCCAAAAGTTTGAATATCTCGATACGCGCCAAAGTTGAAATTTCATCAATTCGTTTTTCGGATCGGAAAATTTTTGTGCCATTTACACGCATTGCGCTGTCACCAATCGAAATGAAGCGGTAGCCCTGCTCTAGAAAAAGCAGAATGGACAAAGTTGTCGACGCGCCAGGCAATCCGCTCGCCAATTTCGCTTCGTTTAGCGCGCGGCTGGCCGCGTTTAAGATAAAGTCAACCGGCTTGCTCCGGTTCGCGTGATCGCTAAAGAATGTAAAACAGAAGTTGGAAACTTCTTGTGCTGCAAATCGACCTGGCGACAATTTTGTTGTCGTGCTTTGACCAAAAGTCGGGTCAGTAGCGCCATCCAACACGCCAACCATTTGGCCGGGAACGTACAACATTAGATCATCGCCGGCAGACGAGTTGTCGCGGTACTTGGACTGCGAAAAACACTCAACTCTCATGAGGTCCATCCTTGGATTTGAAGCAGGTGGAGACGGATTTTGACTTGGCATTCCATCCAAAAATCAGACAAAACTTGATTCATTATTGTCGGCAAATTTGAACACCGCGAACACGCACAATCCTGTGCTAAAGAGCAAAATACTGGATAAGGCCGCAGCCAAACCAAACTCTCCATCAAGCACAGAAATGTAAATTTTGACCGGCATGGTCACCGTGCCTGAATTGTAAAGGATCAGAGTTGAGGAAAGCTCGTTGATCGCTGTGATGAAACTCATCAAAGAACCAACGATTAGACCTGGGATCAATAGTGGTACGGTTACCTTTGCAAATGCCGACAATGGATTGGCGCCCAGATTAATCGCCGCCTCTTCCAATGATGGTTTGATTTGCCGCAAACTGGTCGTGGTTGAGCGCACACCATAGGGTAACCTTCTGATGAAATAGATCATGATGATGATCGTGGCCGTCCCGGTTAAGTCAAACAGGTTTGTTCGAAATGTCGTTACAAAACCAATCGCCATCACCACGCCAGGCACCAAGTACGGCACCATCATCAATGTGTCGATTGAACCGGAAATGGCGGAGTTTCTACGCACGATTAGGTATGAGATTAAGCTGGAAAACACAGCGATAATGGCAACCGAAATGGCCGCGAACAAGAAGCTGTTTCTAATCGCTTCCGGTGTATCCGCAAGAACCCGCTGATAACTTTCTAGCCCATAGCCGCCAACAAATACGGGGCCATTGGTTTTCAAAAACGAGGTATAAAGAACCACTAGTGTTGGGAGCATGGCGACGAACACCACAAGATAACAAAATGCATGTGCCAATATGTTTTTGGCGCCGGTCAATTGTTGAACGACAGGCATATTGGTCAGTGAGCTGGCATATCGACGCTTGGATAGTATGCGGCGTTGCAAGATCAGCGCAAGGATGGAGATTGCCATCATAATCAATGAAACTGTCACCGCCATCGTTGGCGTGCCGCCCAATTCTGACGTGTAGGCAGAATAAGCGATTGTTGACAGGGTTCTAAACCCGCGACCAAGAATTGCAGGGGTACCAAAATCTGCAATCGACAGTACAAAGCTGATGATTGCGCCGGTGCTTACCGCTGGGAACACCAATGGCAATGTGACTTTGAAGAACCGCTCATATGCGTCGCAACCAAGATTTTCTGCCGCATCTTCAAGTGATTTATTCACGGATTTCAGTGAGGTGCTGGTCATCAGAAAAACGAAAGGGAAGAACTTCAGCGTGTAGACCAAAACGATCCCGTGAACGCCATAGATGGTTGGAATATTGATCCCAAACATGGCAAAGAAGTTGGTGATAAACCCATTTGCGCCAAACATCATAATCCATGCATAAGCGCCAATAAATGGCGGGGCGACCAAAACCAAAATGGCCAGCGTGGAAATGAGTGATTTGCCGTAAATGTTAAATCGTGCGGTAAAAAGCGCCAGCGGAACACCAAGTAAACACGCTCCAATTGTGCCCAGGCTTCCAACGATTAACGTGTTTCTCAAGCCCGCCAAATAATAGTTTTTGGTGAAGACGGTTACATAGTTTTCCAACGAGAACTGACCTGTCTCTGGGTCAAAAAAACTGACCCAAAACACACTCGCAATCGGTATGATCAGCAAGACCACGAGTACAGTCACAGTGAGAATTGTCATCAGTGTCCAAAAATCAAAGACACCTCTTCGCAGGTTTCCGAGCAGTTGGCCCTTGATCATGACAACCTCCGGCCAAGTTCAGAAGCGGCATAAACTTCAAGTTCGACTTTGGGCGCGCTTAAGTTCAAGGACGCGCCTGTCTCTAAGTTCAAAATGTCATGATTTGGTCGCGCAATTGCTTTTAGCGTTTCGCCCGTATTGGCAGTGACGCTAATTTCCATCTCTTTACCAACGAAGCTGACTTCATTCAGCGTCGCAGCAATGACAATATTTTCGTCGTTGGTCGTCAGGTCGCCAAGCGAAACCGTGAAATCTTCAGGACGAATTGCAACGACTATTTCGGCTTCTTGGTTGTTATCGATTTCAATTTGAAGTGGGGTTTCGCTGGCATCGACTTTTATGTCGTTGCCTCTTGCACTCGCTTTAAGGAAATTGTTCCCGCCAACGAAGTTCGCGACGAACTTATTGGCTGGTTTCTTATAAATTTCATATGGCGATGCCGCCTGTTGAATGATGCCATTATACATCACACAAACAATGTCCGACATAGCCAACGCTTCTTCTTGGTCATGGGTGACATAAAGTGTTGTCATGCCCATGCTTTTTTGAATTCGTCTTAGCTCTGCCCGCAAATCTACACGCAATTTTGCATCTAGATTAGATAAAGGCTCGTCCATCAATAGAACCGTTGGGTTGATGGCAATGGCACGGGCTAACCCAACGCGCTGTTGTTGACCACCAGACAATTCATGCGGCATCCGGTCTGCAAACTGGGCCAACTGAACAACGGCCAAGGCTTCAGACGTCCGTGTAGCGAGCTCGGATTTTGCCACCCGGCGCTGCTTCAACCCGAATGCTACATTGTCCGCAGCGCTTAAGTGCGGGAACACTGCATAGTCTTGAAAGACCATGCCGACATCACGCTTATGGGCAGGCAAATGTTCAATCGGTTTGTCGTCGATCTTAATCGTGCCCGAATTTTGAAAGTGAAAGCCAGCAACGGTGCGCAGCAACGTTGTTTTTCCGCAACCACTTGGACCAAGCAAGGTGTAAAAAGTGCCCGAACCAATTGAAATGTTGATGTCGGAAAGCGCAACAACATCGCCATAGAGTTTACGTACATTGGAAATTTCAACGGAAGCCAAAGTGCTAATCCCATATTTTTAATGCAATTTTTGGCGAGGCGAACGAAATGTTGCGCCTCGCCATTCGGGAGTTATTGAACGTCCAGAACTGTGTCGGACCAAGTCTTAACCAGTTCCTTGCGGTTTTCGGCCGCCCACTGGAAGTCGTAGTTCACTTTAGCAATGTCAGCTAACGGGCGAAGCAACTCATTCGACTCTACGTCACCGCGTACTGGGCGACGTCCCAAGTCAGCGACAACTTTTTGCGCATCTTGAGAAAGCATGAAATCGATAAAGCTCATCGCACCCTCTTTGTTCGGTGCGCCGGCAACAATAGCCATCGCGTCAGGGGCAACTGCTGTGCCTTCTGTTGGGTAAAGAATGGTCACTGGTCCGCCGCCCAAACGATAGCGCAACGCAGCATCCTCAAGTGTAATCCCGATGGGAAGCTCACCATCATTTACAAATCTTGGTACGGCACCTGAACTGTCGGAAAGGACAAAGTTTCCAAGCATAGCCTTATATGTTTCCTGGGCGACATTCTCGTCATCATAGGCTTGCAAAACTGTTGCATATTGGATGAACGCAGAACCGGACTTGTCTGCACGGGCAGACGAAATCAAATTGTCATATTCCGGTTTTGCTAGATCCGCCCAACTTGTCGGCACGGGCAAATCGCCAAGTTTTCCTTCATTGACAATGAAAGCCATCACAACGGCGGTAAATGGCGACCATAGCTCGCTTTTTGCCAAACCAGGCACAACTGCATCGGCATGTGCCGATTTGTAGGCTTCAAAAAGACTCGGATTGAAATCGACGACCGTGCCGTCAACACTCCAGATGACATCTGCAATTGGCTTGCTAGATTCTGCTGTCAATCGGTTGAGTAGTTCCCCGGAGCCCGCTTTGATTATGTCAACTTCGGTGCCGGTGGTTTTTTCATAGAATGGCACCAATGCATCAACAAAGTTCTGTGGGGCCGCTGTGTAAACAGTGATTGAGCCGTCTGCATAGGCAGCACCGCCAAAGGCAAGGCTGGCGGCAACAACTGCAACTGCTGTATTCGCGTTAAATTTTTTCATCAAATTGATCCTCCCAATTTATGTCAGCGAAAGTTCATCGCTTATATTAGTTTGCATAATGCAAATTAATAATCAATATTTATTTTCATTTTGCAATCTAATGATATGGTGTAGAGAGAGAAAAAGCGCAGGAGTTCCAATGTCTACCAGCTTGTTTCGAAAGTTGAACGCACAGCGAATTATTGCGCAGCTTCACCAATTCGGCCCGAAACGACGCCAAGAACTTGCATCGGCTCTCGACATTGGAGCGCCGACCGTCACAAGAATCATCAATCAAATGTTGGACGAAGAGTTGCTTCAGGAAAAACCTGATCCCTCTCGAAGCGGCAAGCGTGGATTCCCGACAAAAATACTGCATCTAAACGGAAAACGACTGATTACCGCTGGTGTGTATTTTGACCCTGACAATATTTATACCTGCCTAGCCGATTTTCACGGTCAAATTATTTCACGAAGTTCTTCGTCCATTGAAGACCGCGAGTTTCATGAAATTTTGGAACAAGCGAGTTTGCAGGTGCAAAGTCAGGTCGACAAGATGCAACTGGACCCGGGCAATATTATCGGGTGCGGTATTAGCTATCCCGGCCAACATACACGGCGACCCGGTCGGGTTATTCAAACACAGCAGTTTCAAGACACGTCGCAAATCGACGTATTAGCAGAATTGCCTAATTTTTTCGATTATCCAGTTTTTCAGCTGAACGACGCGAAAGTGGCCGGTATTGCTGAGCTTTATTACGGCGCGTGCAAACATATAGACAATTTTAGTTATATCTGGCTTTCCTACGGCATCGGCGGCGCCGCAATTATCAATCGAGAACTTTACATGGGGCAAAATGGAACAGCTGCGGAATTTGGCGGCCTCTTCCCCAAAACCGAACGTCGCCCATCGGGCCAAGACCTGATAAATTTCCTCAATTCCAAAGGCATAAATATTCAGCGGTTGGATCAAATTGACAATGAGGTCCTATCAAGCCCTGCCCTGCAGGAGTGGACGGAAACCGCGATCAAACAAATTGAACATCTGTGCAGAGTGGTTACGACGACCTTCTCACCCAGCGCAATTGTTCTGGGTGGATCGCTGCCTGAACAAATATTGCATGAAATTGTTGACCGTCTAGAGGGCGTCCGCTTCAACCTTGAACAAGGGATAAATGGTCAGCCAAAACTGATTTCTGCTGAAGCCGATAAAACGCCACAACTTGGCGCGGCAGCTCTGCCAATTTACGAATTTCTTCACCCTAAAAGTTACGCCGGTCGCGTTTTCCGGGGCATGTAAAAGCTACGCGCTGAAACGATTATTCCTTCGGCAGATTATCCAGCAGCCATTTGCAGCACCGAATTCGCCAACATCACCGCAGAATTTAGGGCGCTACTTCAGCTGCACTCATATAAATCTGCCGCTCAAAGGCCCGGGCTGCGGGTGACATTGCGCGGTCTGGTTTGTGGATGACTTGAATGCGGCGCAAAAGGTTTGCATCTTCAAGCGGCGTGAACGTGAGTTCATTTGAGTTGAACATTTTGACCGTTGTTTCAGGCAAAATGGTAATGCCAATTTTGTGTCTGACCATGGCAAGTAGCGACGTGATGTTGCGCACGCTTAGACGTGAATGTGCGTGAAGTTCTTGGCAAGCTTCATTAGCAATTGATGCGGATAGACTATTTGAAATTAGATTTTCACCCACCAACTGTTTCCAAGTGACTGGATTGTTCCGCTGCAAAACAGGGTTGGATATGTGCCCAACAACACCAAAGTGATCGGCCAACAGTTCGTTGGCGATGAACGCATTGCGGTGCCCGTCGTTTGAGGCGATGCCAAAATCAATTCGATCTTTTGACAGTTCGCGAAGAACCGAGGCACTATCCATATCTCGAATATCAATTTGAACGTCAGGCTGTTCGCGCAAGAACTCTGCAATAGCAAGTGGCAATAATGTACTGGCGACGGACGGCACCGTGGCAATGCGCACGATACCGCTGCGTGCCTTTGCAAAGTTCACAATGTCGAGCACGGTATTGTCGAATTGTTGCAGCTCGCGTTCGGCCTGATCGAGCACAAAATGTCCAAGCGCCGTTAGTTTGCTTTTGCGATCTGTTTCAAAAAGCGGTTCACCAAGGTGCTCTTCCAATTGCTTAAGAGTCATAGACAAAGCGGATGGCGTGCGGCCTAGCACTTCCGACGCTTCACCTAGACTCCCTGTTTGGGCAACACATGCGAAACATCGCAACATTTCAATTTTGATAGCCATTTCAAGTTTTCTGAATTTAACTTAAGAAATTTGATTTTGACTGAAAATGCTTCCGGAGTCCATACTGTTATCGAACTTGTAACTTGTGACAAAGAAGCGAACACCATGACCGATCAAAAACTCAATCTAATTGCTGGCGAGTGGATCGGTGGTGAAAGCACCACTGAAAATTGGAACCCATCTGATCTTTCAGACCTGATCGGAAACTTTGCGCAAGCTTCAACGGCGCAATTGGACGCGACGCTGGATTTGGCTCAAAAAGCACAAATTGAGTGGAATGCTTACGGTCTTGAGCGCAAGCAAAATGTGTTGATGGCCATCGGCCAAGAATTGATGCAGCGCTCAAAGGAGTTGGGCACACTTCTCTCGCGCGAAGAAGGTAAACCACTCGCGGAAGGTGTTGGCGAAATTTACCGCTCTGGTCAGTTCTTTACTTACTATGCAGCAGAACTTTTGCGTCAATTTGGCGAAACAGCCGATTCTGTTCGTGCCGGTGTTGAAGTTGATGTTCGGCGTGAGCCCGTAGGTGTGGTGGCAGTCGTTTCCCCCTGGAACTTCCCAACTGCCACTGCATCTTGGAAAATTGCCCCTGCCCTTGCTTATGGCAACGCAGTTGTTTGGAAACCTGCAAACGCCACTCCGGCCTCCGCTGTTGCATTGGCCGAGATAATCGAGAAGCAAGATATTCCAAAAGGTCTGTTTTCGCTCGTAATGGGCGCAGGGCGCACAATTGGCCAGCAAATTGTTGAAAGTCCAAAAATCGACGCCATCACCTTTACTGGTTCAGTGCCAGTTGGTCGTGGTATTGCAAGCGCTGCTATTCAAAACTTCACCCGCGTGCAGCTCGAAATGGGCTCGAAGAACGCACTAGCCGTGATGGAAGACGCAGATCTTGATAATGCAGTTGCCCTGGCCCTTGGCGGCGCTTTCGGTGGTTCCGGTCAAAAATGTACAGCCTCTTCTCGGCTCGTCATCCACAAAGACATTCACGACGCATTCGTTGAACGTTTGGTAGCCGGCGCTCAAGCTATGAAAGTTGGCCATGCCTTACATGAAGGCACACAAATTGGGCCAGTGGTTTCAGAACAACAGCTGAAAGAAAATTTGGTCTATGTCGAATTGGGCAAATCAGAAGGTGCTGAATTGGCATGCGGCGGTGCTCAACTAGAGATGCCACATAAAGGCTACTACATGTCACCGGGTGTTTTTGTCGGCTCCAGCAATCAAATGCGCATCAACAAAGAAGAAATGTTCGCCCCCCTCACCTCTGTGATCAAAGTCGACAATTATGATGAGGCACTTGCTGTCGTCAACGACACAAACTTCGGCCTAACATCAGGCATTGTGACGAGAGATATTGCCCGCGCTACACACTTCCGTCGCAATGCGAAAACCGGTTGTGTGATGGTGAACTTGCCAACTGCGGGTACAGATTATCACGTGCCATTTGGTGGTCGTGGCGACAGCTCATACGGCCCACGCGAACAAGGCACCTACGCTAAAGACTTCTATACGATCGTCAAAACCTCCTACATTTCTGCAGGGGAGCCAAAATAGTGCGTATCGACAATCTGCAATACGCTAATTGGTCGGAGAAAATCTTTCGGCAAATGCGCGAGGGCGGATTGAACGCCGTGCATGTTACAATTGCATATCACGAAAATTTTCGTGAAACGGTTCTGAATTTTGAAAAATGGAACCGCTGGTTTGAGTTGCATCCAGATCTCATTATGCCTGGATATAGCGCAGCAGATATCGACGAAGCCATAAAAACAGATCGAACCGCGATCTTCTTTGGTTTTCAAAATCCAAGTCCAATTGAAGACGATATCGGGCTGGTTGAAATCGTACATCGGCTTGGCGCCCGCTTTATGCAATTGACCTACAACAATCAATCTTTGTTGGCGACAGGTTGCTACGAAACTGAAGATACGGGCCTCACCCGCATGGGCAAGCAAGTCGTCAAGGAAATGAACCGTGTTGGTTTGGTGGTGGATATGAGCCACTCCGCAGACCGCTCAACAATCGAGGCTGCAGACTTTTCTGAGCGCCCAATAGCGATCACCCATGCGAACCCTTATGAATGGTCCCCTGCACTGCGCAACAAAAAGGATGATGTTATCCAAGCCGTCGTCAGCAATGGCGGCATGTTGGGTTTCTCGCTTTATCCGCACCATCTCAAAGATAAATCTGCCTGCACGCTTGAAAGCTTTTGCACGATGATTGCGCAAACGGCGGAAAAGTTTGGCGCACAGCATTTGGGGATCGGTTCTGACCTTTGTCAGGACCAGCCGGACAGCATCGTGACGTGGATGCGCGTCGGGAGATGGACCAAGGAAATTGACTATGGCGAAGGCTCCGCAAGTGCGCCGGGCTTTCCGCCCATGCCAACGTGGTTTCAAGACAATAGAGATTTTTCAAACATTGAAGCGGGCCTCAATCAGGTTGGTTTCAATGCAGAAGAGACAGCGGGCATCATGGGGAAGAACTGGTACCGCTTTTATGAAGAAAATTTTGCCGCCAAGACCGGCGATTGAGGGCTCGAATTTAAACTTTTTAAATTGAGCAAAATGGGGCTGCGACGTGGGGAGAGATATCCGTCGCTGCAAATTGGGAGGAATATATGTCTAATCTATCAGATCAAATGGAAAAGGGGCTTGGTAATACCAATCGACCGCTCCTTTACATTACCGGCGGATTTATCGCCGTCTTTTGTCTAATCGCACTCGTTAGTCTTGATACCCTATCCGCTATGGTGGATTGGGGATTCAACATTGCTGCAACCTATTTTGGTTTGTTCTGGCAAGTCTTGTTACTCGCAACATTTCTAATTGGCCTCGTCCTTTGCGTGCTTCCGGGCGGCAAAGCCATCATGGGCAATTTGACTAAACCTGAATTTACCACGTTCCAGTGGGGTTCCATGATCATGTGTACCCTCTTGGCCGGGGGTGGCGTGTTCTGGGCCGCAGGTGAGCCAATGGCCCACTTCTTGTCCTCTCCGCCAGTATTTGGCGCTGAAGCCGGATCAGAAGCAGCCGTTGCGCCAGCACTTGCGCAAAGCTTCTTGCATTGGGGTTTCCTCGCATGGGCGATCTTGGGCTCATTGAGCACCGTGATGCTAATGCACTACCATTATGATAAAGGTTTGCCGCTTGCACCAAGAACACTCCTTTATCCAGTGTTTGGTGACCGCGCGATCAACGGCCCAATCGGCCTTATCGCTGATGCTTCTGCTATTATTGCGGTGGTAGCGGGTACAGTTGGGCCCATCGGTTTCTTGGGACTTCAAGTCAGCTACGGGCTAAATGACCTGTTTGGCATTCCGGATGGATTTGCCACCCAAACATTGGTGATCATCGGCCTTGTGATCCTTTATACGGTGTCTGCAATTTCAGGTCTGTCGAAAGGCATCCAGATTTTGAGTAAGATCAACGTCGTGCTTGCAGCTGTTCTATTGCTGTTCATGTTGATCGCTGGACCAACATTGTTCATTTTCCAGAACTTCTTCACTGGCTTTTGGACATACATCACCAACTTCTTCGGCATGGCGCTTTATCGCGGTGATGCTGGCCTGTTCGGTTCACCCGGATGGTTGGGCTGGTGGACAGTGTTCTTTTGGGGCTGGTTCATGGGTTATGGTCCACTAATGGCGATGTTCATTGCTCGCGTTTCCCGCGGCCGGTCAATTCGCTCGATCATTATCATGCTGTCAATTATCGCACCAATCGTCACGAACTTCTGGTTCACAATTGTTGGCGGTTCAGGCATTGCGTTTGAATTGCAGCAAGTAGGTTCAGTTTCAACAGCATTTGAAGGCTTCAACCTTCCAGCGGCCTTGCTTGCCATTACACAGCAATTGCCAATGGGTTTCTTCGTCTCGCTGCTGTTCTTGATCCTTACGACCATTTTCGTTGCGACTACCGGGGACTCGATGACCTACATGATCTCTGTGTCCATGTCAGACGATGGTCAAGCCGCAATGCCAGTGCGTATTTTCTGGGGCATCGCAATGGGCGTGATGGCGATCATCTTGATCTCCGTAGGTTCAGGTGGCGTGTCAAAACTACAGAGCTTTATTGTGGTAACGGCCGTGCCCGTGTCGCTGCTGCTCATCCCATCCCTCTGGGATGCGCTGCGCATAACACTTGCCAAAGGCAAATAAACGCGTCCCAATCAGTCTGGAGGGGCTTCCCCTCCAGACATAACATGAAGGAAACTCAAAATGGTGATGCAGGGAGGCACTTCAAAAATGAACGAATTGATACAAGAACAGACAGTGCCCATGCGCGATCCGAACCAGGTCATGAAGCTTGAACGCCTTGGTTCGTTCCATCAATCTCGTCTGTCATTCATGCGTATTCTGACCCGCAGAATGGCTCGCGAAAAATGGACATTTGATCGTCCCGTTTTTCAAATTGATCAAAATGGTGTCGGGCATGCTGTTTATTCAGCCCACACGCCTGAACACACCTATTCACTGATTGCATTTGCCCACGATTTGCCAGCTGAAAAGCGCTCAGACCGGGTGATTGCCGAAGCTTGGGACGCGACATTCACCCTGTTCGATGGCGTGCCAACCCAACAAGATATCGAACGTCTAGCAAAAAATATTCCACTTCAAGAAGCAGGCCGCGTAACCGGTTCAGAACTATCCGTTTCTCGCGCCAACCGGTCCGTCCGTTTGTGGGATTATGTCGTGTCATGCCTTGCAAAGGGCGAACAACCTGACATTCAACAATTGGCGAATGTCGGCTATTTGATGCGGACAACCGCAGTATATGGTTCAGGAAAATTAGGCGCCGCTGATCGCGAAATGATCGCTGACCGGCAAGAGTTCACCACACCGTTTCAAGTTGAAATGTTATCGGTGTTTTTGACCCGTGCATTCGTGCGCGACCTTGTCCAACACTGCGCCGCAATCAAGGGCGGCGATAATGCTGCAACCTTTGATCCGGACATTGCGCGCAAGATCGGCATTGGCAATTCAACCGGGCTAGGCATGGCGCCGTTTTTGCTCAATCATCCTGTATTGTTCAACAATTGGATTTCTGCACGAGAAGAAGCAATTTCTCGCGTCAGATCGGTTGTGAAAGCATCAAACACGGAAATCGAGTTATTTGCTAATCTGCTAGACAGATGCATGGCCTCTGTTGAAGCGTGGCACACAAGCCATGATGTGCAAGCGGCAAAGATCGTCGTGTTGCGTGACGATTTGGTCAAAGCCAAAAATAAGATTTCTGAATTAGATTTGGTCCAGCCACATCCGTGGAATTCCCTTTGCATCTGGGCTCAAGACAACCTGTCCACCGAAGCGCAAGAATGTTTGGCTTCATTGATGATTGAGCCATATGGGCACCTCGTTGATGAATTGGCCGACGAAATGTCTGCGGACAACACGCCAACATTCCGCATTGCTGGTGCCATGACAGTGGGCACCCTGCGCGACGTGTTAAAAGACGCTTATGGCTGGGCACTTGATACAGACTGGGACGATCCGGCGAGCAAAGCGAGAGCTTGGTACATCTCGGCTGAGAAATTAGAGCCGCGACTCGGCGAAAGATATGAAGAACCGATCGCCAATTTCGAACAACCATTGGCACCGGGACGCGACGCCGCTCAGCTATATGATGCCTTGGCGCATTGGCCACAAGATACAAATGTAGCTGAGTTTTTACTGCGCCATCCGGAACACCGGCACATCATTCGGCGCGTACAAATTGTCAATCGAGCTCCGTATGCAGAGATCCGCGACAATACCATTTCCAGCGATGTTTTACCGATTGATATGTTGCGCTGCAAACTTTCCTTTTTTGGCGCAGTTCAATTTGACCCTCGTTCAGACCGATGGGTGCGTATTTGCATGTATGGCAATGCACCATACCCCGAGGAACTTGCAAATTCGGACCCGGATTATTGGGTTTATCCAGAACTGCGGGGAGAAGCATCATGACTTTCTCTCTCAATGAAATTGAAGCGCTTGGAAAGCGAGCCGCGCGCGGCGCTGGTCTATCCTGGGGCCTATGCGAAGAAGCGGCCAAAGGTGTCCGATGGCTTTCTTCATTTGGGTTCCCCGGCCCAGAATTGTTCGTTGATCTCTTCGAGCAAAATGATCAGCTGCCGCATATCGATTTCACCCCGATCACTCTGGACGGTGAATGGCGTGCGCCAGCCAACAGGCTTAGCCCGCTCATCGCGGGCGCCGCAATGAGCGACAGCGCGATCAAGATGGAACGCGGCGAAACAATTGCGATGCACAATGTCACTTTCCCACTACTTCTCGTGCCATTTGCCGCTGGTGCGGCATTGCGGCTGAAAGCGCCTGTTTCTGTTAAATGGAAGAGTGTGTGCCTCACGACGGACGGCCAAAAACTAGGCGTTAGTGGCAGCCAAGACGAGTTGCTAACCGATATGGCGCCCAGATTGGAATGCGCGATGGCCACAGACATCGCCCAACCCATAAAGCCAGTAAGTCGAGCACAAGTAAAATCAGATACTTGGGATCGTCTGGGTGCGTTCGCCAACAGAACATTCGCCCCCGCAACCGAAGAATCTCGCCTGCTTGGCGCTGGCGGGGCTGATCTTACGGACAACGACTAATTTCTCCTCATTTGTCGTTGTTCGTCAGATTGCCAAATCATGAGCGCGTGTTTATCTTGGCTCCAACCCAAGTCGCCGAGCTCTTTATGGACATCATAGATAAACGAATACTCGACTATCCGCCGGAGGCGAGAACTGCGCTTTCGCGGGTTCGCGCAATTGTACATGAAGTGGCCTCTAAATTGCCCAAGTGTGGTAAAGTCGTCGAGGCACTTAAGTGGAACGAGATTAGTTTTCTGACGGAAAAACCAAAGTCTGGAACCACAATTAGAATTGATCAAAACAATTCTGGGTCCCTCTCCCTTTATGTGCACTGCACGACCAGTTTGGTGGATCAAGTCCGGGAGCAATATAGCGACATTTTCGAACTTGTTGGCACTCGAGAAATTGTGTTGCCGGTTGACCTAGAAGACGTTGATGCCGAGCTGCGCCATGTTGTTGCGCTTGCCTTGACCTATCATCAAAACAAAAAAGCAAATTCATGAGACCAAGCCGAGACATTGCAACACTAATCGAAATCATGGAACGGCTGCGTGACCCGGAAAATGGCTGTCCTTGGGATTTGAAGCAAGACTTCAATTCGATCAAAGCGCACACGATTGAGGAAGCATATGAAGTTGCAGATGCGATTGAACGGGAAGATTTTGCGGATTTGAAATCGGAACTTGGCGACCTGCTGTTCCAGCCCATCTATTATGCGCAAATGGCCAAAGAGATTGATAAGTTCGATTTCGGTGACGTGATTTATGGCATATGCGAGAAACTCATTCGGCGGCACCCCCATGTTTTTGCAAAACAAAATTTAGATGGCGCAGATGCGGTCAACGCAAACTGGGAAGCAATTAAGGCCGAAGAGCGCAAGGAAAAGTCGCAAGACGAAATCCCTTCTGTGCTTGATGATGTGCCGCGTGCGCTCCCTGCGCTGACACGTTCGAACAAATTAGCAAAACGAGCGGCACGGGTTGGTTTTGATTGGCCAAACGCAAGCGAAGCACTCAAAAAGGTGCGTGAAGAGCTAGATGAAGTCGCTGCAGAAATTGAAGAGAACAACGCCGAACGGATTGAAGAAGAAATCGGGGATCTGCTGTTTGCTATTTCATCCGCGGCACGAAAATCCAATATTGACCCAGAAGTTGCGCTATCAAAGGCCAACCAGAAATTCATTCGTCGTTTCAACTATGTAGAACAACGCTGCCGTGAAGATGGAATTGCCGTTGAAAATGCGGGATTAGAGCAGTTGGAAGCCTATTGGTCAGAGATCAGGAAAGCGGACAAGGTTTAAGGCAAACCTATTGCTGTCCCTCGACCACGAACTGATCAAATTTGGCGAGAAATGGCGACATTTTGTTTTTCAGAATGCGCACTTCATATCGCGTACCGCTATTTTCTTCGTCTGCGACGGCATTGAGGACTTCACCATTTTCGTAAAGCCAATGGGCAATGCCCGCATGTTTATGCGGTAGCATAACCACTTGAAAACGTCCGGACTTGCTCAACTCTTCTTCAATAGCCGCCAGCAAGTTGTCCATGCCTTCGCCCGTATGGGCAGAAACTTCCACAACCGTTATGTTTGGGTTTCTATGACGTCGACGCAGTTCAAGCTCATCTGCGGTTATGGCGTCAATCTTGTTCCAAACCTCAATAAACGGCACCGTTTCAGGTGTGACATCAAGATCGGCCAACACGTCGTTTACGTCTTGCGCCTGCGCCACATAGTCATCATTTGCCACGTCGCGAACGTGCAACACAACATGCGCATCTGTGACCTCTTCCAACGTACCGCGGAACGCTGCAACAAGGTCAGTCGGCAGATCAGCAATAAAACCAACGGTGTCGGAAAACACGACTTCGCGTTTATGCGGCAAGATCGCGCGGCGAACGGTAGTATCAAGCGTGGCGAACAGTTGATCTTCGGCGTTGATTTCAGAATTGGTCAACACATTAAACAATGTCGATTTACCCGCATTTGTATATCCAGCAAGCGCAATGATGGGAAACGGGATCGATTGGCGAGACTTTCTCTGCTCAAAACGCGTTCTTTGTACTTTTTCGAGCCGTTTATTCAACAAGTTCACGCGCTCTTGCAATAAACGCCGATCAGATTCGATTTGTGTTTCGCCAGGCCCACCAACAAATCCCATGCCACCGCGTTGACGTTCTAGGTGTGTCCAAGACCGGACCAAACGGCCTCGTTGATAATTTAGGTGCGCGAGCTCAACTTGCAACACACCCTCTCGGGTCGCGGCGCGGTCGCCAAAAATTTCAAGTATGAGTGCTGTGCGATCAAGCACTTTTGCACCCAGTCGGGTTTCCAAGTTGCGTTGCTGAATGGGCGTAAGCTGCGCGTCAATCAAGACCAACGTGATGTCGTCATCTTCAACTTGTGCACTGATTTGCTCAACATGACCGCCGCCAATAAATGTCGCTGGTTTAACTTCACGCACGTTGACGACGTGCTCACCAATAACTTCAAGATTGATCGCGCTTGCAAGGCTTTTGAACTCTTCAAGCCGCGCTTCAATTGTGCGGCGTCTGGCCGCTCTTGTGACGTCCGGGCATACCAATAGGGTGCGCGTGGCGGCGACACGACGATCGTGATAGGCGGCGTCGCCCTTTTTAAAGTCAACGCCTACTTGATTTTCAATTTTGGATTTGTCGGACAGTCCAGTTAACCTTTGTCGCTAGTTTCTGGGTCAAACAACTGGATTGGTGCACCCGGCATAATTGTGGAAATGGCGTGTTTATAGACCAGTTGAGACTGAGATTCACGACGCAACAAAAGACAAAAATTGTCAAACCATGTGATTACGCCTTGCAGCTTCACACCATTAACAAGAAAAATTGTCACTGGAATTTTGTTTTTACGTACGTTGTTCAGAAACGAGTCTTGAAGGTTTTGGTTTTTCTCGTTGGGCATTGGATGGCCTCTTTTTTGGGCAAATTCGGTAACAAAATCACCTTCAATGCCATGAATAGGTTCTTATTTTTATTTCAACAATTCGTGTTGATTAGAACTTTAACAATTTACCGCGTCCTAATCGGTACGCACTCAAAAGCGAGCTGTCAATTGATTTGGGTCATCATTGCTGGCGAAAGTCTGCAATTGCCGCAAAAATGATCAAAATCTCTATACGACCGGCTAGTGCAAGCGTTGATGCCCACAACCGCACGAGCGCACCGCCCTCTGCCTGAATATAGGAGGAATCAACGAGGTTCGCCACAGAGTTGATGCTGCCAATGCCCGTCGATAATGCACTTTCGAATGACATTCCGAGCACTGTGAAGCCTAAAATCCCCACACTTAAGGTCAAGATGAAGAGGAAAAAATAGCTCCAAATCGCCTTGATTGCACGAGAACCATATAGGCCATCTGAAAATCGGTTGGCCATGACAGCATTGGGAAATACCAATTGACGCGCTTCAGCAAGGGAGTTCGACATCATGACGCCCAAGCGGTAAAGCTTTATGCCGCCGCTCGTAGAAAATGTAGACGCACCACCGATCGCAAGCATAAAGCTAAGGAGCAGCGGCAAACTGAGCCCTGTTGTGTTGTTGTGCGTAATGCCTGTCGTCGTCATCACAGAGGCTACGTCGAATATGTGCCGTAGAAAATCGAAGTTGCGTTCATCCGCGGAAACACGTGCAATCGATAAGACAAGTCCAACGACAACAATAATCGCAATAACCGCAAAACTCTCACGATGCTCTCGAAATAATAATTCAAACCGTCGCGTTACAATCATCCGATGCCAGATTATGCTGGTTCCGCCAATCAGCATAAAGATAACCAATGTTATCTCAGCATTGAAGTTATTGAAGATTGAACCGCCGGACGCAGTTGGGACAAACCCGTTCGTCGACAACGCAGCGGTGGAAGCCAGCACGGCATCCAGAGGACGGACGCCTTGGATCAGGAGCAGCAACAAGCAAGCAACGGTCAGGCTTGCATATGGCACTGCAATTTCACCCAAAGTGCGCAGCAACCTTGGGCCACCTGCCCCTGTGCCGTGCAGCACAAATCTCAAGTCCCTGTTGGGCAAGCCACCAACCCGATAAGGGCTAAGCACATAAACGATGAGCGCCAATGTGAGAAAACCACCAAACCATGCTGTGATGGCGCGGTAAGCCTTCATCGGCGTGCTGATTACTTCGGCACTTACGGATGTTGTTCCAAGCGCCGTCGCGGCTGAAACCGCCTCAAACCACGCGCTGTGTAGCGGCATATTTTCCAACAGCATAAATGGAAGTGTCGCAGCACATGACAATGTCAGCCAGCAACAGCAGGACATAACAAAAATGCGTCCGCGTGAAAGCTGCCGATCTTGGCCATTAAACGAAAGCAGTATGATGGCCGCAAAAAACAGGTAGGCGATGATCAACAATCCAAAGCCCTCAATCATCGCATCGTTTTGCCCAATGACAGCCACAAAAAAAGGCGCTGTCAGGCAAAAGGCAAACCCAGCGAGAATTAGACTGCATATGGAAAGGATCGTTGCCATATGTTTTCTAGAAAAAGTCGATGCTGACGCGGAACATTTGCTCCACTTGTCGAACGGCATCCGCAAGCGCAAATACGATGACCAAGTCGCCAGCTTCAATGCGGGTTTGGCCAGTTGGCACCATAACATTGCCACCGCGTATAATCGCGCCAATTCTTACGCCGTCGCCAAAATCAAAGTCCTTCAGCGGCTTGCCCACCAATGGCGAAGTTTCCAATGCCTCGGCTTCGATAAGCTCTGCATCACCATTATAAAGGGTGTAGACACCTCGAATACGACCCCGCCGTACGTGACGCAATATTTTTGAAACGGTCACCGTGCGCGGGTTCAAAAAGGCGTCGACCCCAAGCCGACGGGCAAATCGTGGATATTGGGGCTGATTGACCAATGCGATTGTCGTTGCATTGCCTAATTCGCTAGCCAGAACAGACGACAAGATATTCGTCTCATCTTCATTGGTCAGCCCCAGATACATTTGCGCGTTCTGAATGCCAACTTCATTCATGATGTCTTCGTGTAACCCATCACCAAAAACAACAATCGATTGCTTGAGGTTTTCGGCGGCCCGTTGTGCGGTTTCACGGTTATTCTCGATCAACCGCACGGATATGCCTTCACCTAGCATTTCAAGCTTCTTGGCGACATATTGGCCAATATTGCCAGCACCACCAATAATCACTTTATCGGGGAACGGTGCGTCTTTGCCAAACATGGCGAGCACTCTATTCACCTGAGAACGACCAACAGCGACGATGGCCTCATCGCCCGGCACCAAATAATCGGTCGATTTAAGTGCCATCATTTGGCCATCGCGACGCACGCCCATCACTGTCGCTTCCAGATTTGGGAACAATTCGGTCAATTGCTGCAACGGTGTATCTATAATCGCGCATTCTTCGGTCACCGCAACAGTGATCACCAGCACCTGATCGTCATCAAATGAGACGAGATCCAAAGCACCCGGATAAGCCATACGCTGCAAAATCAAGTCGCCGACTTCCACTTCAGGGGAAATGATGACGTCAATCGGCAGGTGATCTCTAGCGAACAGGTCACTCCACTCGGACTTCAAGTAGCTTTGGGCGCGGATACGGGCGATGCGAGTTGGAATGTTGAATATGGAATGACCTACCTGACAGGCGGTCATATTGACTTCATCAACTTGGGTCACAGCGATCAGCATATCAGCCTCTCGGGCCCCGGCTTGTGCAAGCACGTCAGGATGAGACCCATGACCATGCACGCCACGGGCATCCAACGTGTCGCGTACCCGTTGAACAAGCTCTGGATTGCTATCAATCACAGTGACTTCGTTAGATTCCATTGCTAGTCGCTCAGCAATTCCATATCCAACCTGTCCGGCACCACTAATTATAACGCGCATATATGCTCCCTGATCAGGCCCTTACAGGCCCAATGATTTGAGTTTGCGATGCAAAGCACTTCGTTCCATACCAACAAATTCAGCAGTACGCGAGATATTGCCGCCAAATCGTTCAATCTGGGCAACTAGATATTGGCGTTCGAAGACTTCCCGAGCTTCGCGCAAAGGCAACGTCATCAAATGTGGGCTTTCTGCACCCTCATCAACTGACGGTAGTACCTCGCCAATATCGGCTGGAAGCATTTCTGCTGTAATCCGGCCATCATCGGGAAAGTTCTCGCTATGCAGAATGACCAGCCGTTCCAGCGAATTTCGAAGTTGCCGCGCGTTGCCTGGCCAATCCTGCGCTTGCAACACAGCCATCGCGTCATCAGCAATCTCAAAGGATTTCAGATTGTGCACATGCTGCAAGTTGCTGGCCAATTGCTCAACCAATGGTGGAATGTCTTCCCGACGCTCGCGTAATGATGGCAGCGCCAATGGAATAACCGCCAACCGGTGGAATAGGTCGCCACGGAAATCGCCGTCTTCAACGAGCCGGGTTATGTTTGTCGCACAAGATGAAACGATCCTGACATCAACGCCAACGCGGGTTTCCCCGCCAATCCGGTCAAACTTGTTTTCAACGACTGCACGCAATAGTTGGCTTTGCAAAGCAGGCGACAAAACCTCCACCTCCGCAAGATAAAGCGTGCCGCCATGGGCGCGTTCAAACGCCCCGGCCCGAATGGATTTTGAACCGTTTTGGTTGGCTTCACTGCCGAACAAGACCTCCGGTAGATCATCATCGCTGTGCATGGCCAAATTGACTTCGACAAATGGCCCCGCTGATCGATGCGAAAGATCATGCAAATGACGTGCACAAAGGCCCTTCCCGGTCCCGGATGGTCCGGTAAAGAACACACGGGAGTTCGTCATCGCGCACTTGCTGAGTGCCGACTTTACGCTCGCAAGCGCAGCAGAAGCACCAACCAATGTGTTGTTTTCGGCGCCTGAACGTACCTTTAGTTCCTGCACCTCTTCTTTCAGGCGACGGGTTTCAAATGCCCGTTGCGCAATAAGCAGCAAACGATCAATTTTGAACGGTTTTTCAATATAATCATAAGCACCCCGTCGAATAGCAGAAACAGCCGTTTCCACATTGCCGTGCCCAGAGATCATAACAACTGGCATGCCCTTGTGCCGTTCTTGAATGGCATCCAAAAGCTGTAAACCGTCAAGCCGCGACCCCTGCATCCATATATCCAAAAACACCAAACCCGGACGTCGTGCCTCAATTGCCTTAAGCGCTGAATCTGCATCGTGCGCCAAGCGGGTTTCGTATCCCTCGTCTTCCAATATGCCAGAAATCAGATCGCGAATATCTTCTTCGTCATCTACAATTAGTACGTCTTGCGCCATTTATTCTTCCATCACCGAAATGGGTTCGTTTAGACCCACTTCCTTGTTTTTATTATCGTCTTTTTGTTCTGCCGCTTTGCGATAGGGCAATGTGAATCTGAAACATGCCCCAATATTTCCGTTCTCGTCGGGCGCAGCGTCCTGTAGCTCAACTTGACCGTCATGTTGTTCGATCACCTTGGACACAATTGCTAAACCCAACCCGGTACCTTTGCCTCGTGTGGTCATGTAAGGCTCTAACAAACGCGTTCTGTTTTCCTCTGGCCAGCCCTTGCCATTGTCCGAAACCATGGTCACTACATCGCCCTTGTCGATGTCCACAGACACTGTAATCCTCGGAACTACATCCTTATTATCTCTCGTACTTTCAAGGGATTCTGAAGCATTTTTAATGAGATTGATGAGAACTTGAGAAATCAACCGCTCGTCAAATTCGAACACCAGGTTCTCGTCTGTTAGTTTTGTTACGATGTCAATTTCAGGATGCCGAACACCCTCTGTAAAGACCGCTTGTTTGACGGTTTCTCTCAGATCAGCTGGGGCTACACTTGCAGTTGGCATTCGGGCGAATGTAGAAAACTCGTCCACCATGCGACCAATATCACCAACTTGGCGCATAATCGTTTCAGTACATTTGTCAAAAACTTCAAAGTCGCCTTCAAGCTGCTTTCTGTAGCGTCGACGTAGTCGTTCCGCAGACAGCTGAATGGGCGTAAGTGGATTTTTGATTTCATGGGCAATGCGTCGAGCCACATCGGCCCAGACGCTCGTTCTTTGGGCGGCAATCAGGTCGGAAATGTCGTCCAACGTAATCACATATCCCTTGGAATTGTCACTCGTACCCTCTCGAGTAATCCGTGCTTGATAGATCCGTTCTTCGCCAAAATTAGATTGAATTTCAATCTGTTCTTGGTTTTGATCCCGTGTCGATCCTAAGGCTGTGCTAACGAAATCGGAAAGTGCAGGCACCACATCACCGATCTTTTTGCCAATTATTGATTGGTCATCAACACCAAACATGGCGTTGGCGCTCCCATTGATGATGGTCACGCAACCATCCGGATCCAGCCCAACGATACCGGCGCTCACGCCCTCCAGCACCGCTTCTGTAAACTGACGGCGCTGATCGATCGTGTCATTGGCTGAAAGCAATGCACCATGTTGCGCCCGCAACTGCGACGTCATCGTGTTAAATCGGTTGGAAAGGTCCTGAAGATCGCCCTTAACGCCCTTTACGGGCACCCGCACATCCAATTCGCCTTCAGACACTTTGGTCGAAGCCACCATAATATTCCGAATTGGCGCCACCAAGCCGTTTGCCAAGGCAATGCCTAGCCAAACTGCGGCCAACAGCACAACAAAAGCCAAACCGACATACATAAAGGCAAATGTGACCTGAAACACCAGCCGGTTAGACTCATATTCTCGGTATTCAGAAACATTTTGCTCCGCAAGGCGCATATATTCAAGCACTTGCGGGTCGACGCCACGGGCCACAAATAAGTAGAGATTGTCGTATCCATTTAATCGAACAACTGCGCCAACAACATTATTGCGTACACCTGGCGCAATCAGCACGACCTCGTTCGGGACGGCTTCAGAAAAATCGAAATCAAATGGCAATTCTGGCGGTAAGCCAGGCGCATTTATTTTGGCGCGCATAAGCGTATTGCGCTGCTCGTCTACAATATAGGCAAATGGCAATGATCTACTCTGCGCTAGAGACGTGAAAACGTCAGAAAAGTTTGCCTTGTTGCCATCAAAAATACTTTTGATTTTCTGAACTTCCGTTGCAACTGCCAATATGTCGTCGCGCAACACGTTGGCGTGTTCGATCAAATAGGACTGCGCAACGGACTTCGAGCTCTCGACCATTGAGCGGGAGCGCTCCGAGAACCAGTGGTCGAGCCCTTGATTGAGCGCAAGCGTGGCGATCACTGCCACGATAAAGGCGGGAACTGCAGCCGCAACAGCAAACATCGACACGAGACGAATGTGCAACCCGGCCCCGGATTGCTTGGACATGCGTGCTTGGAAAAGCAGGTAGGCTTCCGTCAGCAACAGCGCGATAACAAGGACGATCAACACACCATTTACAAGCCAAATGATTGGCCATGCCGATGGATCTGGCTGGATTGGCGCGACGCCGGTTAGCATCATGAACGAAACTGTGGCCGAAACGAGTGCAGCGAACACCAGAATAAGCCCAAAGAAACGCAGGAAGCGGTTTCTACGGAGGAATAATTGTCGAATTCGCGGTGCTTCGGTATTGCTCAAGCCAAGAATCCCAAAAGGTCGTCTAAGTGGACTGTGCCACAAATGTAACAGTTCGTCCGATAGACTTATCGAATTATGGGCAGTGAGCAAGAAAAATGTTGCTAAAATGTGACAGTGCCATTTTCGGGCGAAATTTAGCGTCCAATGCCCTTCGACACCCGAATTTGGTGCATATTGAGTTTTTTGCGCAAGGTATTCCGGTTAAGCCCCAACAACTGAGCGGCTTTTACTTGATTGCCATTGCACGCAGACATCGTAATTTCCAGCAACGGCACTTCGATCTCGTCAAGAATGCGATGATAAAGGTCATCGTCTGGCAAATCTGGCTCAGCCTCTGCAAAAATGCGCATCAAATGACGTTCTACGCTTTCGTGCAGGTTTTGCCCCTCACCCATTGGCGCGACATTATTGCCCTGCGCAGTTTCGGCGCTGCCGATTTCCGCTGCCACCATTTCAGGTGAGATTGATTCTTCTGGGTATAACGCTACAAATCGATGTACCAGATTTTCCAATTCACGCACGTTGCCCGGCCAACTATGCTGCGCCATAACAGCCAGGGCTTCAGGTGAAATTGACTTTCGAATTCTGGTGTCTTCACTGTATTTTTCAATAAAGTGCCGTACTAAATCCGAAATGTCCTCAGGCCTTTCCCGCAAAGCCGGCATCCGCAACTGCACGACATTTAGGCGATAGTACAAATCTTCTCGGAATAGACCCTGACGAATGAGCTGGTTGAGATCTCTGTGCGTCGCCGCAATAATACGAACATCAGTTTGCAAAGTCTCACGCCCGCCAACACGCGTAAACTCGCCTTCCTGCAACACCCGCAACAAACGTGTCTGAGCAGCCATTGGCATGTCGCCAATTTCATCCAAGAACAATGTGCCACGCGCTGACAGTTCAAAATGCCCCTGCGCTCGTGCGTTCGCGCCTGTAAACGCGCCTTTTTCATGTCCAAATAGTTCGGATTCGATCAAATCCTGCGGAATTGCCGCCATGTTAATCGCGTTGAAGGGACCGTTTTTGCGCTTCCCGAACTCATGTAACGCCCGTGCTACGACCTCTTTGCCTGTACCGCTCT
Source organism: Maritalea sp. YIW29 (assembly GCF_057219265.1). Classification (NCBI taxonomy): domain Bacteria; kingdom Pseudomonadati; phylum Pseudomonadota; class Alphaproteobacteria; order Hyphomicrobiales; family Devosiaceae; genus Maritalea; species Maritalea sp. YIW29. The sequence goes on along the minus strand of NZ_JBXVVF010000001.1, from coordinate 977,868 downwards.
CACCTGAAATCATCACGGTAAGATCGGTTTGTATCAGCCGAGCCATGGTGCGATAGATGTCCTGCATGGGGGCAGATCGGCCTACGAGTGGCATGTCCTCGACATCAACTTCGACAGACTTTTTCTTTTTGTTTTCCCGGTCTTGCAGGGCTTTAGCGACCGTGTTGGTGACTTCGCCCAGGTCAAACGGTTTGGGCAAATACTCAAACGCGCCAGCTTCGTTGGCTTTGACCGCTGTCATGAATGTATTTTGTGCGCTCATCACAATGAAAGGCAAGTCAGGTCTTTGCTTTTGAATTTTTGGCAAAACATCAAATGCGCTGCCGTCCGGCATCATAACGTCGGTAATCAGCAAATCACCCTCGCCGCGCGAAACATGGTTCCACATGGTCGTTATGTTGCTCATGGGCAGCACTTCGTACCCTGCCCGGGTGAGCGCTTGGCTAAGAACTAGACGAATTGACGCGTCATCATCGGCAACCAAAATTGTTTGCTTAGCCATTAGCATTCTCCTGACGCGCCTCAATGTCCGACTTTTTGGCAATCGGTAGAAGGGTCTTAAAAATTGTGCGGTCGCCTACATAATCGACGTCAACAATGCCACCATGTCCGCGGATCAATTTTGCGACCATTGAAAGGCCCAAACCGCCCCCGGTTTGCTTAGACGTCACAAAGGGCTCAAAAATATGCGGCCGCATCTCTTCGTCAATTCCCGCACCATTGTCCTCAACGCGAATTTCTAGTGGCAACGAAAGTCGTTCTCTGGTGCCTGAAATACCAACGCGAATACCGGGGCGGTAGGCCGTAGAAATCTTAATCCGTCCTCCGGCCACATCGTGAACCGCTTCGGCGGCATTTTTGATCAAATTGAGATAGATCTGCACCAGTTGATCCCAATTGCCCAAAACAGGTGGCAGGCTTGGATCGAATTGCTTTTCAACGTCCGCGCCTTTAGCAAAACCATTCTCAGCAAGCAGCAATACGTGATTGAGCACTTCGTGAATATTGATCGAAGTAAGTTCGGGCGGGCGCTCATCGCTAAACACTTCCATCCGGTCAACTAGTTTTACAATCCGCTCAACCTCTTGCTGAACCAGCTTCGCAAGTGGACGGTCTTCGTCTGCAGCACTTTGCTCGAGCAATTGAGCCGCGCCCTTGATACCAGACAGCGGGTTCTTAATTTCATGGGCCAACATTGAAGCAAGACCAGACACTTGGCGTGCAGCACCTTGAGAAGTAAGTTGCTTGTCGATCTTATCGGCCATGGTGCGCTCGAACAAAGTTACAACGACCAAGTCCGGGTCCGACCCCATCGGCGCTATGTGAACATCAACAAGCCGTTCATGGGGCAAATTAACATTGCCAATTGCTATTTTGTGTTCACTGGATGCGGCCTGATGTTCATGCACGAAATCAAGCAGACCCAAAAGCGGTGAGGACGGCGCCACGTGATCGTCAATGCGCTGGCGCTTGAGCAAACTCTCAGAGGTCTGAAAGAAGTTCTGTGCAGCATAATTGGCGATAACGAAGTTGTGGTCGCCATCACAAATGAAAACCGGCTGCGTCATGGCCTGAAATGCTGAAAAAGCAAGTTCATATGAAGTTGCGCTCATGCAGCGTGCTCCACCAATTGGTCGAAGAGATTTTCAACAAGGGTGGGAATTTTGCTCGTGTCTCCCTCGGTCAGCAGCGCATTGCGCACATGACGCGGAACCACAAACTGAGTAGCCAGCACATCCATATACCAACCCAAATGTTTGCGCGCGCAGCGTACACCAAGTGCCGTGCCATATTCGTCCATCATCATCGAATAATGTTCAAGAATTAGATTTTTGCGCTCAACCAAAGACGGCGTTTTTGGCACAGGATTATCGTTCAACGCCGCGCCAACTTGCCCCAAAATCCATGGTTGGCCTTGCGCACCACGGCCGATCATAACGGCAGCAGCGTTGGAATGTTCCAAAGCCCGTTTTGCGGTTGGAATATCCACGATGTCGCCATTTACAACCACTGGCACGTCTACGGCTTCAACGACATCATTCACAGGACGCCATTTCGCATTGCCTTTGTAAAATTGCTGGCGGGTACGTCCGTGGATTGTGATCATCTGGATGCCAGCAGCGGCGGCATCTTTTGCAATGTCTGGTGCATTTAAAGTGTCGTCATTCCACCCCAGCCGCATTTTCAAGGTAACGGGCAACGATGTCGCACCCAACACGGCCTCGATCAACTCTTGGGCTTTATCAGGCACGCGCATCAGCGCCGATCCCGCATAGCCATTTGTCACGCGCTTGGACGGACAACCCATATTGATGTCAATAATGTCGGCGCCAATCTGTTCGGCGATCTTTGCGCCTTCGGCCAGCCACTGCCCCTCACAACCTGCCAGTTGCACCACATGGGGTAATTGTTCAGGCTTGCCCAACCGCCGCTCCATATCTTTATGCCCATTGATCAGCGAAGCGCTCGCGATCATTTCAGACACAACCATCCCTGCTCCATATCGCGCTGAAATCGTGCGAAATGACTTATCGGTTATCCCAGAAAGCGGTGCCAAAAACGCATTTGACGGGAAAATATGTTTACCGATCTGGATCGGGTTGAGTTGGGTTTGCATAAATTTTGTACATTTGATCGAGTTGATACAATAATAGACACATCTGTCGGTTTAAGCAAATCAACAAATAGGGAATTGTGATTGACGCTTTAGCGTGCTTGCGCTGCAATCATGATGAGGATAAACCAAATTGCAGGATGTTGTGCAACCCAGGTCGACAATGACAAAAAGCCGAATAGAAACAGCGGTAATTATCGTGGCTGCCGGGTCAGGAACACGGCTGGGAAATGCACAAGATGACACCCCAAAGCAATATCAAAAACTGCATGATTGTACTGTGTTGGAAACAACGATTATGGCCTTTGCAAGCCATGCTGCAGTGGATCTAGTTGTGCCGGTTATTGGGGTTGGACATGAAGAAATTTACGCAGAATTGGAGCTGAAGCACCCGAAATTGCAGAGGCCGGTGCTCGGCGGAGCTTCCCGTCAATCCTCTGTTTTTGCAGGGCTAAAGTCACTTGCAATTTCTTTGCCGGATCTTGTCTTGATTCACGATGCAGCCCGGCCGATGGTCGACCATTCGCTGATTGATCGAGTGATTACAAATTGTGACGCAGGTGGCGCTATACCTGCATTGCCGATCACCGATACGTTGAAACATGCGCCGGGTGGCAAATCGATCAGCAAAACTTTGGACCGTGCCGATCACTTCGTGGCGCAGACACCGCAGGGGTTTCAATATTCACTAATTGTGGATGCGCACGAAAGAGCCATATTGCAGCCCGAAATTGAATTTACCGATGACGCTTCGATAGCCGAGTGGGCAGGAATTCACGTCGGCATTGTCCCGGGCGATCCAAAAAACAAAAAAATTACATTCGCTGAAGATTTGGCAGAGGCGCGATCCCTTATGAACGATAACAAGAAGCTCGAAACGCGGGTCGGCTCTGGCTATGACGTGCATGCATTTGAGCCGGGCAACGAAGTCATTCTGGGCGGCATTCGCATTCCCTTTGATAAAAAGCTTAAGGGCCATTCAGACGCTGATGTAGCGCTGCACACCATAACAGATGCCATTTATGGTGCGATCGCTGAAGGGGATATCGGACAGCATTTTCCACCTTCAGATGATCAGTGGAAAGGCAAAGATTCTGCAGTGTTTTTGCTTCATGCGGTAGAACTCGTCAGAACCAGAGGCGGTCGACTGATCAATATCGATCTGACGATTATTTGCGAACAGCCGAAAATTGGGCCACACTGCATTCCAATGCGGCAAAATATTGCAAATATCTGTGGGATCGACCTTTCGCGAGTTTCTGTGAAGGCAACGACGTCTGAGAAGCTTGGATTTACCGGGCGCGAAGAGGGCATCGCTGCGCAGGCTGCAATTGCTGTTGAAATTCCAGTCGAGGACTGATCCAGTCGGGGACGAAAAATGCTCGAAGATGATGTTTTGCATCTTGCTCAGATAACCATTGAACAATTGATCTCCAAACGGGCGACAATTACCACAGCGGAAAGTTGCACAGGTGGATTGATCGCGGGTGCCCTCACCGCAATTGCCGGTTCGTCAAACGCTGTTCACGGCGGCTTTGTCACTTATTCAAATGAAGCAAAGTCGGCGATGTTGGGTATCCCAATGGAGCTGATCGATGAAAATGGTGCGGTGTCCAAACAAGTTGCATGCGCCATGGCAAAAGGCGCGCAGCGCGAAACGCGGACATCCTTGTCCATTGCCGTTACGGGCATTGCCGGCCCGTCGGGTGGCAGTGATCTGAAGCCGGTGGGAACGGTTCATTTTGCGTGTTATGACGGCGAAAAAAGCAGTCATATCGTACGAAACTTTGGTGATATCGGTCGTGAGGAAGTACGCGAAGAAACGGTGCGGGTCGCCCTCACCCTCGTTTTAGCATGCTTGGATCAGCGCGAGCTGCCGTAACGCTTTTTTGCTTCAACCATAAAGGCATCAACAATTTCGCTTTGTTTGCTTGCAAATAGTGGTTCTGCAACCGCCGCGATCAACCTGTTGCGCATTTCGAATTCAACTTCGAAATCAACATGGGTACCATTGGCCGTTTCAGTGAATCGCCATTCGCTTTCCAAAAATGCAAATGGATCATCCTCGGACGTTGCAGTTACAGTCAGCGCGTCGCGATTGGCATTCACTTTGCTCTCATAAGACTGAGAAATTGGCCCAAGCGAAATATGCATCCGCGCGAGGCATTGTCCTTCTTGCGGCAGGTCGACAATATTCATGTCGTCGCAATTGGGTACAAACAACGGATAGCTCGCCAGATCACTGGCGAGGTCAAACATTTGTTCCGGCGTGTGCGGTACATCACGCTCAAAGGCAATCTTGGTCATCGTGGAGTTTTGCCTAGCTCAATTTGGCTTCGCGTGCTTTGCGCAATTTCTCGAAATCATCACCCGCATGGTGAGATGACCGCGTAAGCGGGCTCGACGATACCATCAAGAAGCCTTTTGTGTAAGCAATGCGCTCGAATGCTTTAAACTCATCAGGGGTCACAAAACGATCCACCTTGTGGTGTTTACGGGTTGGCTGCAAATATTGACCAATGGTGAGAAAATCAACGTCGGCGACACGTAAATCGTCCATCAATTGCAGCACTTCGTTCCGCTCTTCGCCCAAACCAACCATAATACCAGACTTTGTGAACATGGTCGGGTCTAGTTCTTTGACCTTTTGCAACAACCGAATTGAGTGGAAATAACGCGCACCGGGGCGAACCGTCAGATAATTGGACGGCACTGTCTCTAGATTGTGATTGAACACATCAGGTTTGGCCGCAACGACTTTTTCCAACGCGCCATCTTTGCGCAAAAAGTCCGGTGTCAAAATCTCAATGGTTGTTCCCGGTGATGTTTCACGAACTGATTGTATTACTTCAACAAAGTGCTGTGCGCCACCATCAGATAAATCGTCCCGATCCACTGACGTGATCACGACGTGCTTAAGCCCAAGCGTTTTCACCGTATTGGCAACGTTTTGCGGCTCATTTGGATCCAGCGCGGTTGGCATACCAGTCCGTACGTTACAAAACGCGCAGGCACGGGTGCAAATTTCACCCATGATCATCATGGTGGCGTGTTTCTTGTCCCAACATTCACCAATATTTGGGCAACCCGCCTCTTCGCAAACCGTGACGATGTTATTGTCTTTAACGATCTTGCGCGTTTCAGAGTACCCTTTAGAACCCGGTGCTTTCACCCGGATCCAAGATGGTTTGCGCAACACTTCCGTATCTGGCCGATTGGCCTTTTCCGGATGGCGCGGACGCGCTTTATTTGTATTATCAAGCAAAGTCACCATGGCGGATGCTCCTTTGTCAGATCGAAGGTTGCCCCTCTTACTGGGGGCCACCGTTTGACTTATATATTGAGTGCCTGGTCGTAAGCGTCAAGGACGCTTTCCTTCATCATTTCGGATAATGTTGGATGCGGGAAGATTGTGTGCATCAATTCTTCCTCAGTCGTTTCCAAATTCATCGCCACGACGAAACCTTGAATAAGTTCGGTCACTTCAGCGCCAACCATGTGTGCACCAAGCAATTCGCCGGTCTTTTTGTCAAAGATAGTTTTCACCAAGCCTTCCGGTTCACCCAGCGCAATTGCCTTACCGTTGCCCATAAATGGGAAACGACCCACGCGAATGTCGCGACCAGCTTCCTTGGCTGCTTTTTCAGTCAGGCCAACGCTTGCCACTTGTGGTTCGCAATATGTGCAACCCGGAATTTGGCTTTTGTTCATTGGGTGAACATCTTTGCCAGAGATTTTTTCGATGCAAAGCACGCCTTCATGCTCAGCTTTGTGCGCTAACATTGGCGCCCCAGCTACATCACCGATCGCATAAATGCCATCAACATTGGTTTTGCAATAACCGTCAATTTGAACAAAGCCGCGCTCAGTTTTCACGCCGACTTTTTCAAGGCCGATATTTTCAACATTGGCTTGAACGCCAACGGCCGAAATCAATTTGTCCGCTTCAAGGACTTGTTTTTGGCCGTCTTTGAGTTCCACATGCGCTTTGATGCCCGCATCTGAATTCTCAACTTTTGCAACTTTTGCTTCCGTTAGAATTTTGATGCCGCGTTTTTCAAGCCGTTTACGTGCATGTGCAGAAATCTCATCGTCTTCCACAGGCATGATTTTATTCATCAATTCGACAACCGTCACATCTGCACCCATCGATGCGTAGAATGATGCGAATTCGATGCCAATTGCGCCAGAGCCCATCACAACAAGTGATTTTGGCATATCTTGGGGCACAAGTGCTTCAAAATAGGTCCAGATGTTTTTGCCGTCAGGCTCAATGCCCGGCAAAATGCGTGGGCGTGCGCCTGTCGCAACAATAATGTGTTTGGCTTTGTACGTTCCGTGCGGCAACACACCTTTTGGTGCAGGCACAGAAGGTTCCATTGCCGTTTTAGATGAAGGGCCAACTTTTAGCTCGCCCGGCTTGGTGATTTCGGCTTCACCCCAAATGACGTCGATTTTGTTCTTCTTCATCAAAAAGCCAACGCCATTATTCATCTGTTTGGCGATCTGACGAGAACGTTTTACGACATCAGAAATTTCAAATGTAAACTCACCAGCCTTCAAACCAAAGTCCTTAGCGTGGCCCATATGGCTGTAAATCTCTGCGCTGCGCAAAAGCGCTTTGGTTGGAATACAGCCCCAGTTGGAACAGATACCCGCCAAATGTTCGCGTTCAACGACAGCGACCTTCATACCCAATTGCGCACCACGAATTGCAGCAACGTAACCACCTGGTCCACCACCGATAATGATGACATCATATTGATTTGCCATAGTCTTTTCCTTGTCGTTGACGCCCGTTCAGCTTAGAGCGACAGAATTTCTTGTACTTTGGGCGCTAATGCTTTGCCAAGCGCTCTTGTATTTTCAGCGTCCAAATGAACGCCATCAACTGGGTCAAGCGCCAAAACAGGCGCCGCATTGAAAAATGAAACGGCTTCTTGGATACACACGCGCTCATATTGTTTTGCATATTGTGCACACAATGCGATCGCGCCAGCCATCACATCATTGAACAAATGGTCTTGGCCTTCTTCAACCAATGGCGGTGACACCACCAATATCTCTGGCACCGAGTGGCCTGGCTTATAAGCAAACGTTTTCACAATATTGATCAGCCGACTTATGCCCATTGCCGAACCAGCCGCATTGCCACAAATGTGGCTCCGCATATCGTTCGTGCCCAGCATTATGATCACCAGATCGAGTGGTTCATGCGTTGCAAGCAATGACGGCAAAGCTTTCGCACCGTTTCGCTCTGTTGCATTCGAATAATCATCGAACACTGTTGTGCGGCCACCCAAGCCCTCCGCAAAAACACGTACCTGCCCTTTTAGCTGCTCAGCCAAAACATTTGGCCAGCGATCCTCAAATGCATGCCTGCCACCAGTCGCAGCATTGGTTCCAAAAGTCAGACTGTCGCCAAAGGCAAGTACGTTTTTCATCGAATTTTCTTTGCCAGTTTTTTCAACGAAACCCCAAATCGTCCCAATTTGAAAGGTACTGGCTGGCCCGCTCTTAGCTTAAATGGATTACCAAGTGTGGTTTCCTTTACTGTCTTGGTCGACATAATGAAATGTGTGCACACAGCGTCATACTTGCTCTTTGTAAACGTCAGGCAGATATCGTTCCAATCGCCGTGTATAAACCATTCGCCACTTTCAACTTTTGCACTTTTGCTCGACCATGCCAGAGCAGTTCCATTCTTCTTGAAGTAAAAAACTGCAACTCCGGAGACTGGGACGAGTTTTTGAAGTTTTCGAGGAAAGTTGGGTACTTTAAATAACGTGGTATATCCAGCAACCCTTTTGAATGCACCGGCTTTTGACGCGTCCATATGAGCACTCATCATATCGCTAGTGACTTTTGTCACCGGAATTTCAATCGCTAACCCTGATGGCACGATGGAAAATATCATGAAGAGCGCGACGCAATAAGCAAAAATTTTTGTCACAAAATATTCCCTACAACTAATTTCAAGTTTTTAAGCCAGCATCATCACTGGTGTTTCAATCAATTCCTTAAATACGCCAAGCGCTTGTGCGCCGAGCACACCGTCAACCACGCGGTGATCACACGACAGAGTGACAGTCATGAAATTGCCAACGGTGATTTCGCCATCTTCAACAACGACGCGTTCTTCACCGGCACCCACGGCCAAAATCGTGCCGTGAGGAGGATTGATAACCGCTTGGAAGTTGGTGATGCCGAACATGCCCAGGTTCGAAACAGAAGATGAGCCACCTTGATATTCATGTGGTGCAAGCTTTTTAGACTTTGCCCGTTTGGCCAGATCTTTGACTTCTGCTGAAATTTCACGAAGGGACTTCAACTCTGCCTTCTTAACAACTGGCGTGAACAAGCCACCGGGCACAGAAACGGCAACAGCAACATCAGAATGGTGATGTTTAAGTGTATGCTCGCCAGCCCATGATGCATTGGCATCTGGAATTTGTTGCAATGCTAACGCCCAAGCTTTCATGATGAAGTCATTCACAGACAGTTTGAAAGCTGGTTTGCCATTCTCGTCTTTTGGCGCAGTCGCGTTGATCCGCGCACGCGCTTCAAGCAAATCGTCTAAACGACAATCTAGACTTAGATAGAAATGCGGAACGGTTTGCTTAGCTTCTGTCAAACGGGCAGCGATCACTTTTCGCATGCCGTCATTTGGAACCAAATCATAAGAACCTTCTTCGTAAAGGCCGATGACTTGTGCGTCCGTCATGCCAGATGCGAGCGCTTTCGATGCTGGTGCAGCACTTGCTTTTGGTGCCTGTGGCACGCCATCACGAATGGCGGCTTCAATGTCGCGTTTCACAACGCGGCCTTTTGGTCCAGTACCAGCCAACAAACTAACATCAATATTCGCATCGCTTGCTAGGCGTCGAGCGAGAGGTGATGCAAATGTGCGTTGGCCATCAGCTTTTGCTGCAGCAGCCGGAGCGGATGGGGCACTTGTTGGTGCTGGTGTTGGCGCAGGAGCTGCGGCTTCTTCAACCTTTGCAGGAGCCTCAGCTTGCGGTGCAGCGGCAGCTTGTGCAGGGGCTGCAACATCGCCAATATCTCCGGCACTTTCTCCGTCTTCCAGAAGAACAGCAATGACAGTATTAACCGCAACGTTTTGGGCGCCTTCTTCAACCAAGATTTTGCCGACGATGCCTTCATCAATGGATTCTACTTCCATCGTTGCTTTGTCGGTTTCAATCTCTGCGATCACGTCGCCTGAAGAAACGTTATCGCCTTCTTTGACGTTCCATTTTGCGAGATTGCCCTCTTCCATCGTCGGTGACAGGGCTGGCATTGTAATTTTGATCGTCATTTTAGACTCTCTTCCTTTTCCCTGAACCTAAGACTGTCGGTATGTGACTGCGTTCACCGCATCGATCACTTCTTCGACATTTGGCAATGCAAGTTTTTCCAAATTGGCGGCATATGGCATTGGCACATCTTTACCGGTAATGCGGGTAACTGGCGCATCCAGATAATCAAATGCCTCTTCCATAATGCGAGCTGAAATTTCAGAACCGATGGAACCTTGCGGCCAACCTTCTTCAACGGTTACGCAGCGGCCAGTCTTTTTGACCGATGCAATGACGGTTGGCATGTCTAGCGGACGTAGGGTCCGTAAATCGATCAGTTCAACATCCACACCTGCTGCAACTAGCTTTTCAGTTGCTTCAGTTGCATATCGCATACCCATAGAGTGAGACACCAATGTAACATCAGCACCTTGGCGAACGACCTTGGCTTTGCCCAGCGGCACAGTCCAATCGTCAAGCTTTGGAACATCGAACGATGTGCCGTATAGCAATTCGTTTTCAAGGAACACAACTGGGTTCGGGCTGCGGATTGCAGATTTAAGCAAACCTTTTGCGTCTGCCGCAGTATATGGCGAAACCACGATCAGACCCGGCACATGCGCATACCAAGCTGAAAAGTCTTGGCTGTGTTGTGCGCCAACCCGTGATGCGGGGCCGTTAGGGCCGCGGAAAACGATAGGTGACGTCACCTGCCCGCCAGACATATAGTGTGTCTTTGCGGCGGAGTTGATGATTTGGTCGATGGCTTGCATGGCGAAGTTGAATGTCATGAACTCAATGACAGGTCGCAGCCCGGCAAAGGCAGCGCCCACACCCAAACCAGCAAACCCGTGCTCGGTGATCGGTGTATCAATAACGCGCTTTTCACCAAATTCTTGCAACAGGCCCTGGGTGACCTTGTAAGCGCCTTGATATTCGGCGACTTCTTCGCCCATCACAAACACGTCGCCATCGGCACGCATTTCTTCAGCCATTGCATCGCGCAAGGCTTCGCGAACAGTTGTTGAAACCATTTCAGTGCCCTCAGGCACTTCTGAATCAGCTTGCGCTTCAAATACCGGTGCGGCTGGAACGGCTGCTGCTGGAGCCGCTGCAGGTGCAGCTTGATCCGCTGGAGCAGGCGCAGCTTCTTCCGTTGGCGCGGCAACAGGTGCAGCGGACACCTTAATGTCGCTTGCGCTTTCACCTTCTTCAATCAAAACGGCAATTGGTGTGTTGACGGCAACGTTCTGCGCGCCCTCTTCGATAAGGATTTTGCCAATGGCACCCTCATCGACCGCTTCAACTTCCATTGTCGCTTTGTCGGTTTCGATTTCGGCGATCACATCGCCTGCAGTTACATTATCGCCCTCTTTTACCAACCATTTGGCGAGGTTGCCCTCTTCCATTGTTGGTGACAGAGCAGGCATCAAAATCTCAATTGGCATATATTCTCTCCTGATCCGTCCGGTTAGGCGGTAATTTGTGTGTAAAGCTCGCCGATTTCAGGCTCAGCATCGTTGGTGGCGAAATCTGCAGCTTCTGAAACCGTCGCGCGGATTTCTTTATCCATCGTCTTAAGGTCGTCCTCAGTCGCCCATTTGTTATCCAAAATCCGCGCTTTTACCTGCTCAATCGGATCACGCTCGGTGCGCATGGACTGTACTTCATCTTTTGAACGATATTTCGCTGGGTCAGACATCGAATGACCACGGTAGCGATAGGTCTGCATTTCAAGGATGTATGGGCCATTGCCCTCACGCGCATGTTTGATCGCTCGTTCAGATGCCTCGCGCACCATGCGAACGTCCATGCCGTCAACTTGCTCACCTGGAATACCGAATGACAGCCCGCGCTGCGACAGATCAGTTGTCGATGCTGCGCGCTCTAGGCTAGTGCCCATGGCGTATTTATTGTTTTCAATGATGTAGATAACCGGCAAATTCCAAAGCTTTGCCATGTTAAAGCTCTCATATACTTGGCCTTGGTTGGACGCGCCGTCACCAAAGTAAGTCAGGCTTACATTATCTTCGCCGCGATATTTGGCTGCAAATGCCAACCCAGTTCCAAGGCTAACCTGCGCCCCAACAATACCGTTCCCGCCGTAGAAGCGCTCTTCGTTAGAGAACATGTGCATGGAGCCGCCCTTACCTTTGGACAGTCCGCCAGCACGGCCAGTAAGCTCAGCCATAACCGCTTTCGGGTCGAGACCGACAATCAGCATGTGGCCGTGGTCACGGTAACCTGTGATTGACGCATCACCCTTTTTGGATGCCATATGAACACCTGTCACCACCGCTTCTTGGCCGATATAAAGGTGACAAAAGCCACCAATCAAACCCATGCCATACATTTGACCCGCTTTTTCTTCAAAGCGACGGATCAAAAGCATTTCGCGATAAGCGTATAGGTCTTCGTCCTTGGTAAACTCTGGCGCGTTCGATTTGCTCGACGCAGCCTTTGTTTCTGTTTTTTTAGGCATTAACTTCTCCAACTTATCTGCCGTGGATCGAATTTTGTTAAAAATCTCGCATCACAGCGCGGCCGCATAATTTCAACGGCATGATACCGCTATTTTGATTAAACTTGAAAACTCGAATTTTCTGAGGAAAGCCGTTTAAAGCGTTGAAATTGCACAAATGTTCAACTTAACTTAATTCCAGTTACTTGCATGAATTAACTGAATTCACGTTACTTGACATCAACAGGAACGATAATCTCATTTGGATGACCCCAACCAAGCAACTCACGTGCTCTTTGGGTCAAAAGGTCCGGGTCCAATCGATCAACAGTCAACAACGAATTTCGATTCTGTGCAATCTTGATGTTTTCGCTGAGTTGTTCCTTCTCCAAGCGAAGTTCGATCAACTGTTCGGAGAACTTTGCTTGCGAGGTAATCCCAAAATTGCCTTCAATGAGGTGAAAGCCGAGATATCCTTGAAACGCAATCAGCACGGCAGCAATTGCCAATTTGTTGCGCAAGGACGGGCGTTTTAGACGTGTGGGCATATAAAAGATGTCCAAATACTCGGGAAACTACGAGCTATACTATGCACCAAAGGCCTTAATGCACTATTGCCAGACACAAAAAAGCGCCGCTTGATATCCCAAGCGGCGCCCTAAATCTTGTCTGCAATGCGAACTATTTTTTCAAAATGTCACAGCCAGCGTATTTTGCAGCAAAACCAAGCTGCTCTTCGATGCGGATTAATTGATTGTATTTTGCCAACCGATCAGAACGCGCCAGTGATCCCGTTTTGATTTGGCCGCAGCTCATGGCGACAGCAAGATCAGCAATTGTAGAATCTTCAGTTTCACCAGAACGGTGCGACATAACAGAGGTGTAGTTGGCTTTATGGGCCATTTCTACGGCTTCGGCCGTTTCTGTCAGTGTGCCGATCTGGTTGACCTTAACAAGGATAGAGTTCGCAACCCCCATCTTAATGCCAGACTTCAAACGCTCAGAATTGGTCACGAACAAATCATCGCCCACAAGCTGGCATTTGTCGCCGATCGCTTGGGTCAATGCTTTCCAGCCGTCCCAGTCATCTTCATCCATGCCGTCTTCAACTGAAATAATCGGATAAGAACCAACTAGGTTTTCAAGATAGCGAACCATTTCGTCGCTACCTAAAGAAACGCCCTCGCCTTTTAGATTGTACTTCCCGTCATTGTAATACTCGCTCGCGGCGCAATCCATTGCGAGATAAACATCTTCACCTGGCTTGTAGCCAGCTTTTTCAATCGACTGCATGATGAAATCGAGCGCCGCCGTTGTTGAAGATAGGTTTGGTGCAAAACCACCCTCGTCGCCAACATTGGTGTTGTGACCTTCAGCAGAAAGTCCCTTTTTCAAGGTATGGAAAATTTCAGAACCAATACGCACGGCATCAGAAATGCTTTCAGCACCAACAGGCATCACCATAAATTCTTGGATGTCGATTGGGTTATCAGCATGCTCGCCGCCATTGATGATGTTCATCATTGGTACGGGCAGAATGTGCGCGTTTGATCCGCCGATATAGCGGTAAAGTGGCAATGCAGAAGACTCTGCTGCGGCTTTGGAAACAGCCAATGAAACACCAAGAATGGCATTTGCGCCCAAATTTGCTTTGTTCGGCGTGCCATCCAAATCAATCATCACCTGATCAATTGAACGTTGGTCAAGGGCATCCATGCCTTGAATTTCGTTGAAGATTGATGTGTTTACCGCATCAACGGCTTTAGTGACGCCCTTGCCCATATATTGGTCGCCGCCATCGCGAAGCTCAACGGCTTCGTGCGCGCCTGTTGAAGCGCCAGAAGGAACAGCTGCACGGCCAAAAGAGCCATCGTCCAAAACAACATCAACTTCAACGGTTGGGTTGCCGCGGCTATCAAAAATTTGACGGCCAGTTACATCAATAATGGCGGACATTGCATCATCTCCTAATGAAAATTGGTGAGTTGGCCGCTGTCATAGCGTCAATTCATGACATTGCAAAGTCTAATCAGAACAAACTTGGCCAATCACAATCCTGATCTCTGTATATTAAGCTTGCACGTAGTTTCGAATACTGAAAAATTTGGAACAGTTCTAATTTCGTTTTATTGTTCTGCAATCTTCAAGCGTACGTGCAAAACTTGGGTGTATCACATTCTTAAAAAGTTTTTTTTCCAACGACATTTTGATGATGATTTGTGTTCTGATGACTTCTTCTTGCCACGTTGGCTCAAAGGGAGATTTGGCAACCCACTAGCACTCAGCAAAAACATCGAAATCTGGTATGAAAATCGCGACACTTCTGTGTCACGTTATCGGTTGAATGCAGTTGCACTAATTTCGGCAGGCAAGAGCTATAAAAGTGACGAAAAGATATTATTGTCGACGTCCGATCCTGACGGTGATGTACAAACATTTTTCGTCTCAAAAATTCGACAACTTAAGAATGTACGCACTGGCAAATTGATCGACAATTTCCGTCGATATTTGAATGCACTAGATTTAAGAGAGCCGGCCGACCCATCAGAACTCATGGGCAATCCAATTTCAAGAAACCTCTTGATTGAACATAAAGGGGCTCAAGGCAACACAGAACACGATTGTCTCAAGGTTACAAACATTTACAAACTATCGCATGGCCCAACTCAGGAAGACTGGTTTTTAGTTGGAGATTATTTAGACGGGGCAGCGAACGTCACGGTCGATATGCGCGACATCATAACGGCACGAGACAACGAAACCAACGCCATTATTGGTCAATTGGAACAATATGTGCGTGCACTAGACAAGGAACTTGAACGCGACATCAAGGCACAGGCCATGGGACTAACCGGAGTTTACCCAATCCCCCACTAGGCGGTGGGCAAACAGTTCAATATTTTCAGTTCAGCAGTTCTCTTAAGCTGACGAAGAGTGATTGAGGACATGGCATGCTCACAGTTTCTTTGTGACCATGCAAATCTTCCCAAATATGATCTGACCTTCCGATCGCTAGATGCGAAACATAAGCCCGGACAAGTCTGCCACCAGATTGTCTATTTGCCGAATTTAAGAAATTTTAGGACTCAATTGGTCCGCCAGCTTCTTTCCAGTCACCAAAACCACCGACGTTTGTCACCGCATTATATCCCATATCCTTTAGCGTTTTACCCGCCAATGCTGCCTGCCCGCCGAGGGCGCAGATGAGATAAATGTTCGTATTCTTGGTCAACGCCTCATTGTGGAACGGCATCGCCTCGTCTGCGGCAAATTCAATAAAACCACGCGGAATGCGCAGCGCGCCTTCGACCGTGCCGGTCTGTGCGATATCACCAGAATCGCGAACATCGATAAATACACTGTTTGGCGTGCCGTGTTTTTTGATGCCTTCTTCAGAAGACAACCGCTCAACAACCGCATTCGCCTCTTCTAAGTAAGTTTGTGCTGTTTTCATTGTAACATTCCTTTTGGAGGGTCTTTACCCGCCTTTCGGCGGACGCGTGACTTAGTATGCCAACTATATCGACACAATGGCTGGGATTTGGAAATAACTTTTTCGACAGTCGGCAATATTGGCGAGAAGTTCAACGGCAGCTTGCCATCGACCTCATTCATCGTTAAATTACGATAAAGTAGAATGAAAGTGCCAATCATGTATCAACAACCACTCACAGAAGATTTTTCAACCGCGAAATGGTTGAATAAGAACTGCCCCTGTACGTCGCTGGAACGAGGATTGTTGCCTGATTTGGAGGCGTCGGGAATGCTGTTTTCAGACACGCCTATGTTTATCGCCTCTGCAGACTATCAAAATATGCTGTGCCAGGTTGAGACGCTAGAGGCAGTTATTGCCAACCCAGATTTTGTTGAGTTTGTTCAACGCTCATCTCCTGCAATTTCTTCGGTGGCCTCGCAAACTAATGGTGTCATGATGGGATACGATTTTCACATCGATGAGCGTGGTCCCCGGCTAATTGAAATCAACACGAATGCAGGTGGAGCTTTGCTCGTCGATGCACTTTATCGAGCGCAAGACGTGTGTTGTTGGAATGGCGAACCGGTCAAAAACCCTGAACTGGCCAACGACATTGTAGAAATGTTTCAAAATGAGTGGCGTGCCGCTGGACGAGTTGCCCCCCTCAAAACAATTGCTATCGTGGACGAGCAAATAAAAGACCAGTTTCTTTATCCCGAGTTCTTGATGTTCGCTGAGATCCTGAAGGCTGCGGGCCTGATACCAATCCTAGCCAATCCAGAAGACCTATCATTCAAAGACAATAGGCTGTGGCATGGCGAGACGCCCATTGATTTGGTCTACAATCGGTCAGTTGATTTTTATTTTGAAAAAGACGGCCACGCTGCGTTGCTTCAGGCTTTCATGCAAGATGGCGCGGTGATTACGCCAAATCCAACGCACCATGCCCTGTTTGCGGCAAAGCAAAACCTTACAGTTTTGTCAGATACACAGGCATTAAAGAATCTTGGCGCAACGCCTCAACAGATCGCTGCGCTTGAACTACTACCGAAAACTATTTCAGTGACGCCAGAAAATGCTGCTGAACTATGGGCGAAGCGCAAGAAGTTGTTTTTCAAACCTGTAAGCGGGCATGGTGGGAAAGCGGTTTACCGTGGTGACAAAATTACCAAAAAGGTCTGGGTACAGATTCTACAATATGAGTATGTCGCTCAAGAACTAGCCCAACCAGAAATTCGCAATGCGAAAACAGAATCCGCCGATTTGGATCGAAATGCCTTAAAGTCTGACGTGCGGCTTTTCACATATAATGGCAAAATATTGCTCGGCGCAGCGCGGCTATATCAGGGACAAACGACGAATTTTAGAACAACAGGTGGTGGGTTTGCGCCGCTATATGTCATTTAGGAAGACACAGCTAAAATGCCAAATCAGACTTCACCGTTCTAACCGCAGCTTTAGCTAAGCATTAGCATTTTGCCAGCGTTGAAACGCTAAGATCCATTGACCGCCGCACACCTCCCCCAATTTGATCAATGCAGCAATTTACGCGCCAATTGATTCTGCCGTTCGATTACGCGTGGCAGGTCGAGAGTTGTGATCTGACCATCTCGAACAATCTGGCGTCCTTCAACAAACGAATGTTTGACCCGCGTCGGGCCAGCCAGCAGCAACGCGGCTGGGTCCCAACTTCCAGCGCTTTCAATGCCGGATACATCCCAAACCGCGATGTCAGCTCGTTTTCCAACTTCTAACCGGCCGCATTCGGTGCGATTTAAGACATCAGCGCCACCGCGTGTGGAAATTTCCAACGCCTCCCGCGCTGACATGGCATCGGCTCCGTTTGCAACTCTTTGCAACAGCATTGATTGGCGTGCCTCCAAAATCAAATTGCTGCCATCGTTGCTTGCAGAGCCGTCGACGCCAAGGCCAACATTTACCCCTTTGTCCCGCATTTTGCGGATGGGTGCGATGCCGCTGCCAAGGCGGCAATTGGAACAGGGGCAATGCGCCAACCCGGTCCCACTGCGTGCGAATAATTCGATTTCTTGGTTATCAAGTTTGACACAGTGTGCGTGCCAAACGTCTGAGCCGATCCAGCCTAGATCTTCGATATATTGACCGGGACGACACCCAAATTTCTCTAAGGAATAAGCGATGTCTTCATCATTTTCCGCAAGATGCGTATGAAGCATAACGCCCTTATCGCGGGCGAGAAGCGCAGATTCGTGCATCAGATCGCGGGTTACTGAAAACGGGGAACAAGGCGCGATGCCGACCCGAACCATTGAACTTTTTGAGCTGTCGTGGAAGGCGTCAACAACCCGGATCGAGTCGTTCAAAATTGCCTGTTCCTGTTCAACAAGCTCGTCAGGCGGCAAGCCGCCGTCACGTTCGCCAATGCTCATTGAGCCGCGCGTGGGATGAAAACGTAGCCCCACGTCTTGTGCGGCGGCAATTGTATCGTCGAGCCGAGACCCATTGGGGTAAAGATAAAGATGGTCGGCGCTAAGGGTGCAGCCAGATAAAGCCAATTCGGCCAATCCAATTTGGGCTGAAACATACATTTCCTCCGGCCCAAAGCGCGACCAAATCGGGTACAAACTCTTCAGCCAACCAAACAGAAGGGCATTTTGCCCTTCGGGAACTGCTTTCGTCAGAGATTGAAAAAGATGATGATGGGTATTCACTAAACCCGGCGTCACAACGCAACCTCGCACGTCATGGACTTCGCCTGCACCAACAAGATCGGTACCAATTTCTGTGATTACGCCATCCTGAAACCGTATGTCAGATTCACTAAATTCCTGACGCTGGTCATCCATCGTCAGAATTACTGCTGCGTTTTTGATGAGAGTTTCGGCCATTCGTGCATCCTCAATGACCTGTTTCAGAGGAAGTTACACGTGCCGATGGAAAACAGGTTCAAGAACCGACATTCGGGAAAATACAAATTTCACCAGACAGTGTCAATATTGCAGGCCCTGACGCTAATCCGGATTAGCTCGCAAAAAAGCCGCCCAATCCACACGTGATTTGGGCGGCCAATTGATTACTCGTCTTTATCCAGCTTTTGTTGATCCAGCCGCTTTTCTTCCAAATTTGCGGCGGCCTCCTGCAGCTTCTTCTCAGCTTTAGTGAGGCCAAATTTGGCCCGGTTGGTGTCGGCTTTTGCTTCTTTTTCAGAACGCGCTTTGTTTTTGCGTGCCTGACGAAGATTTACAATTTCAGCCAATGTCCACTCCCTAAGCCCTAAACCAATCGACTTTGTTCAACCGCAGCAGCGATGAACGAAGAGAACAATGGATGAGGCTCAAATGGACGAGACTTCAACTCAGGGTGATACTGCACGCCGATGAACCAAGGATGGTCTGTGCGTTCAACAATCTCTGGCAATGTGCCATCAGGTGAAAGGCCTGAGAACAGTAATCCATTCGCCTCAAGTACCTTGCGATACTCCATATTGACTTCCCAACGGTGGCGATGACGCTCTGAAATTTCAGTCGATCCATAAATGTCCGCCACGCGGCTGCCACGCACAAGTTGAGCTGGATATGCCCCTACCCGCATGGTGCCACCTAGGTCTGTGTCGTCCGAACGTTCTTGCTTCTGGTTGTCTTTGGTCCACTCGGTCATCAAGCCAACAACTGGCTCTTTGGATGGGCCAAATTCAGTTGACCCGGCATTTTTGATGCCTGCGGTATTTCGAGCAGCTTCAATACATGCCATTTGCATGCCGAAACAAATGCCGAAATATGGCACGTCACGTAGCCGCGCAAATTGTGCAGCCGCAATCTTGCCTTCAGACCCACGTTCGCCGAAGCCACCCGGCACAAGAATGCCGTGAATGCCTTCAAGGTGCGGCGCAGGGTCATCACTTTCAAATACTTCACTGTCAATCCACTGCAGGTTGACCTTCACTTTGTTGGCGATACCACCATGCACAAGCGCTTCCGAAAGCGACTTGTAAGCATCCAACAGACCAGTATATTTGCCGACAACAGCGATATTTACTTCGCCATCCGGATTGTGAATACGGTCCGAGACTTCAAGCCATTTGCTTAAATCTGGCTTCTGTTCGGTTTCCAAACCAAAAGCCTTAAGCACTTCAACATCTAGGCCTTCATCGTGGTAGGCGATCGGCACGTCATAAATGCTCTTAACGTCTAGGCCTTGGATAACCGCGCTTTCTCGCACATTACAGAACTGAGAAAGCTTGCGGCGCTCACCCTCTGGAATTTCACGATCACAACGAACCAGCAAAATATCAGGCTGAATACCAATCGAGCGAAGTTCTTTAACCGAGTGCTGCGTTGGTTTTGTTTTCAACTCTCCGGCGCTTGGGATGTATGGCATCAATGTCAGATGCACATAAATCGCATCGCCACGCGGCAATTCGTTGCCAAGCTGACGGATCGCTTCAAAGAATGGTAGCGCTTCAATATCGCCGACAGTGCCGCCGATTTCACACAACACAAAATCATAATCGTCATTATCTGACAGAACGAAGTTCTTGATTTCATCCGTTACGTGCGGAATGACTTGCACCGTTGCGCCAAGATAGTCGCCACGTCGCTCTTTCGCGATAATGTTCGAATAGATCCGGCCTGTGGTGATATTGTCCTGCTGATTTGCAGAACGCCCCGTAAACCGTTCGTAATGTCCAAGATCCAGGTCAGTTTCTGCGCCGTCATCGGTCACGAAAACTTCCCCATGCTGATAGGGTGACATTGTTCCGGGATCAACATTTAGATACGGATCTAGCTTACGCAAGCGGACTTTATATCCACGCGCCTGAAGTGCTGCCCCTAGTGCAGCTGAAGCTAGCCCCTTACCCAATGAAGAAACCACGCCACCAGTAATAAAAATATACCGAGCCATGGGCCTTTACCTTAATGCTGAATTTGATTGATTCGAAGTCAAAACTTCGCGTTAAACCCAAAAAAAGACGGGGGCCAATAACCCCCGCCTAATTTAGTCTCTAATTTCATACCCTTACTGGGATGGCGCTGTTGGCGTCGTCTCAGCTGGAGCCTCTGCTTCAGGTACCGGAAGATCAAGTCCGGAGGAATCTTCGCCGGAAAGATCATTCAAAGCATCAAGAACGGTAACATTACCGTCTGTTTGCTCTGTGGCACGCTCAAGGATTGAGGACGATTCATTGTTCAATTGACTTAGGACCGTAAGGCCAATTGAAGTTGCAAAGAACAACGCGGCCAATATGGCGGTTGTTTTGGTCAACAGGTTTGCTGAACCACGTGCGGACATAAGCCCGCCGCCGCCGCCGCCGCCGATGCCAAGCGCGCCGCCTTCGGAGCGCTGCAACAAGATCACTGTAATAAGCGCAACAACGATAAACAGGTGCGCAACAATAAGAACTGTTTCCATGTTGGAAATCTTCTCTTGAGTTAAATTCTGAATTTTGGGTTTCTACACACTAATATGGCGCTTGGCCAGAGCCAATCAACAATTTGTGCGCCGCTTTGGTTAAGCTGCTTCAATAATACCCAAAAAGTCGTCAGCTTTAAGGCTTGCACCGCCCACTAACGCCCCATTTACGTTCTCAACACCCAATAGTTCTTTCGCATTTGCCGGTTTCACCGACCCGCCATAAAGAATCTTGATTGTCTCCCCTGCCTCACCAAATCGTTCCACGAGCGCAGCGCGAATAGCATTGTGCATTTCATCAACGTCCGCAACAGAAGCCGTTTTGCCGGTTCCAATCGCCCAAATTGGTTCGTAAGCCACAATAATTGATTGTTTCGCGCTAAAGTCCGGGCAGGAATTGATGATCTGGTTTACGACCACTTCAATGGCCTTGCCGCTTTCCCTAATTTCCAGTGATTCTCCACAGCACACGATTGGTACAATGCCGCCTTCAAGCGCTGCAGCAGCCTTGGCGCGGATATCCGCGTCGCTCTCATCGTAAGCACCGCGACGTTCTGAATGTCCAACAATCACATACTTGCCGCCCGCTTCGCTGATCATGGAAACGCTTATATCACCGGTATAGGCACCGCTGGCCTCGGCATGACAATTCTGCGCGCCGGTTTGCGCAGCACATTCGCTTAGCGCAACACTTACACGGTGCAGCAACGTTGCCGGCGGACAAATTGCAACGTCGGCATTCATTTCTTGGGACGCGAGGCGATCTTTAATCACTTCAACTTCTAAGAATGATCCGGTGTCACCATTCATTTTCCAGTTTCCAGCGATTAATGGTGTGATATTTTTCATCATTTATGTCCCTCTAAACCTCACTCTTCGCGTTCCATGCGAAATAAAATTAGTCTTAGCGCAAAACACCCAATTCTCACCCTTGCGATTTTCTTCGCACCCTGTCTATTATGCGCCGCTCCAAGCCGGGGTAATTCCGAGCTGGAAATTGGCAATAATAATAAACGGATGCGAAATGCTAGATACCATTAAACGCTATTCAAACACTTGGGTCGCAAAAATTCTTATGGGCTTGTTGATCCTGAGCTTTGGCCTCTTCGGTATCGCAAATGTGTTCACAAATCTAGGGACCACAAATGTCGCGCGCGTAGGCAATCAGTCTATATCGTCTGTTGACTTCGAACGTGCCTATCGTGGACAACTCAATGCATTTGCTCAGCAAACGGGTCAAGTTCCCACGCCAGAACAGGCTGTAGCCTTTGGTATTCCTGGCTCTGTTGTTAGTGAATTGGCAGGAACGGCGACAGTCGACAACCTCGTTGAGAACTTTGGCGTTGGCGCGTCTGACGACATGGTGGCAAAGCTTGTTGCACAAGATCCAAACTTTTCCAGTACACTTGGACTTTTTGATCGCCAGCGTTTCAATCAGATATTGGCTCAAAGTGGGTACACTGAAAGCGAATATGTAAAAGCGCAGGCTGGCAGCGTAAAACGCTCTCAAATTGTTGATGGCCTGTTCGGCGGCATTTCTGCGCCAAAGACCATCCTTGAAATTTCCAATCGTTATGAAAATGATAGTCGCACATTGGACTATTTCACTTTGGGTGATACTGCCCTTGGCGAAGTCCCTGCGCCGACCGAAGAGGAACTGGCCGCTTATTTGGCTGATAACCAGCACCTCTATCGAACGCAAGAAATTCGAAACATTGATCTTTTGGTGCTGACACCGGCTACTTTGGCGAAAACAATTTCAGTAACAGACGCAGATATCGATGCAGAATATGCCAAAACTGGCGCTTCATTTATCTCACCTGAAACGCGCGACGTAAAAGTCATCACATTGAATGATAGTGGGCAGGCCTCTGTTTTGGCCGGTCTTAACGTTTCTGGCAGTGCATTCGACAATTTGCTGAACTCTTTAGGGCTCAGTGACAATGTTCAAGAGTTGGGCCAAGTGGCTCAAGCCGACATTGAAGATGCAGATGTTGCAGCGGCCGCCTTTGCGAGCGCTGCGGGCATATCAGTCGTTCCTGACGAAACAGCAACAAAGATGGTGGTTGTTTCAAATATCGTTGCAGGCGGACAACAGCCACTGAGCGAAGTGCGCGATCAAGTGGCACAACTCGCTGCAGAACGCCAAGCAAAATCACTCATCATCGACAAAATTGATGAAATCGAAGAACTTCGCGCCACGTTAGCGCCAATTCAATCAATCGCTGCCCAATTTGATCTGACGGTGGAGACTGTTGACGTCACTTCTTCTGGCGGTGGCCTTATCGGTCTTGAAAGTCTACCAGCAGACGCCCCTGGCCGCCTTTTGCCGGCAATTGCAGCAGCGGAACAAGGCAAGCTTCTACCAGCCGTCACGCTGGGTGCTGATTCAATGGCTTGGTTTGATTTGAATTCAACAACTGAAGCACGCGATCAGACAGTTGATGAAGTACGTCTGATCCTGCTGGCATCTTGGATTCAAGATAAGAATGACATAGCGCTTGAGGAAAAAGCGAGCGAGCTTGTAGCATCGCTCAACGACGGTGGCGATATTTTTGAAGTCGCTTCAACTGTGGGACAAATCCCATTGCCTTCACTCAATGTCACACGCCAAGGCGACGGCGGCGCGATTACCGCGCAAGTCGCATCGGCTGCGTTCCAAGGTGGAGAAGACTATGTCGGTTCAGCAAGAACCAATGACGGGAACTATGTGATCTTTAAAGTCTCGTCTTTGAATGACGCTGATCCCGCTGACGTTAATCAAGAATTGCTCAGCCGTTTGGGCGTTGGTCTTGCTGATAATGTTTATCAGCAATTCATCGCGGCCAAGCGTGACGATTTTGGTTTCAGTGTAAACCAGACCGCTATCAACCAACTGCTTGCGCTTAGCGCAGGCACACACTCTCGATAAGTTTTAAGGAAATGAAATGCATGACGCACACTTTGCCGCCTTTGCAGAACTCTATGATCAAGGCAGTTCGCAAGTGGTGTGGCGTCGCGTGGTGGCAGACCTTGAAACACCCGTTGGTGCATATTTAAAGCTTTCTGCTGGGCGTAAAAACACGTTCCTACTCGAATCTGTTCATGGTGGAGCGACCCGAGGTCGTTACTCCATGATCGGGCTTGAACCGGATCTGCTGTTCAAAGTTGATCGTGGCCAAGCCTCAATCAATCATAACCCGCAGCTGGAACCAGACGCCTTTACGCCCCTTGCGGGAAAGCCCTTGGATGAACTGCGCATTCTGCTCGACCAGTCTGCACTTGAAATCCCAATGGACTTGCCGCCAATGTCGGCCGGCATTTTTGGCTTTCTTGGCTATGACATGGTTCGCGAAATCGAAACATTGCCGGATCAGAATGAGGACACGATTGGAGCACCCGACGCACTCTTGATGCGCCCGTCTTTACTCGCTGTATTTGATACGGTGAAGGACGAGTTATATTTCGCAACACCCGTGCGTCCCAAAGAAGGCCTTTCAGCTCAGTCTGCCCATGACGCAGCTCAGGAGCGATTGGAGGCGGCAATTGCACGATTGTCTAATCGTGCACCATTGGCCAAAGAACGGGTCGAACTCTCAGAACTTAAATTTGAAAGCAACACGTCCAAACAAGAATTTGAAGACATGGTTGGGGCTGCGAAAGACTACATTCGCGCCGGTGACATATTTCAAGTCGTGTTGAGCCAGCGCTTCACCGCAGATTTCAAACTACCGCCAGTCGCGTTTTATCGGGCGCTACGCCGCACCAACCCAAGTCCATATATGTATTTCTTGGATTTTGACGATTTGGCGATTGCTGGATCAAGCCCAGAGATTTTGGTGCGTGTGCAGGATCAAAAGGTTTCGGTTCGTCCAATTGCGGGCACCCGCAAACGTGGCGCTACGCCAGAACGTGATCGCGAGATGGCCGAAGAACTTTTGGCAGATCCAAAGGAACTTGCCGAACATTTGATGCTGCTCGATCTTGGGCGAAACGATGTTGGCCGCGTGGCGGAAATTGGATCAGTTGAAGTAACCGACCAATTCTTCCTCGAGTATTACTCTCACGTGATGCACATTGTCTCGAACGTTGAGGGCAAATTACGCGGCGATCTCGACAATATCGATGCACTGGGCGCTGGCTTTCCTGCAGGCACTGTTTCGGGTGCACCAAAAGTCCGCGCCATGGAAATTATCGACGAGTTGGAAAAGCACCGGCGCGGCATTTATGCGGGCTGCGTAGGCTATTTTAGCGCTGACGGCTGGATGGATACGTGTATCGTATTGCGCACAGCGGTCATCAAAGACGGCAAAATCCACGTGCAAGCGGGCGCAGGCATTGTTGCTGACAGCAAGTCAGAACTTGAGCAGCTAGAATGCGAAAACAAAGCACGGGCATTGACCAGTGCAGCCCAAGAAGCTTTACGCTATGCAGATGAGCCGGAGATGGGCCAATGACCAAACTGCTGGTGATCGATAATTACGACAGTTTTACATATAACCTGGTTCACCTAATCGGTGGTTTGGATGACGTGCAAATAGAGGTCGTGCGCAACGACAAAATTACCTTGGATGAAATTGAGAAGATGGCGCCGGATGGCATAATCATTTCACCTGGTCCCAAAACCCCAAAGGAAGCAGGCATTTGTGTGCCGCTGGTTGAACGGTTTAAAAGCGAAATTCCGATGTTTGGGGTTTGCCTTGGCCACCAATCAATTGGCGACGCATTTGGGGCTGAAGTCGTGCGCGCATCACGCATGATGCATGGCAAAACATCAACCATTCGACATGAAGGCAAAAGTGTATTTAAAGGGTTGAATAGTGATGGGATAACAGCCACGCGTTATCATTCTTTGACTATCGAACCAAAAAGTTTGCCAAGCGAACTAGAAGTCACGGCAACATCGGATGACGGTATGATTATGGGCATTGCCCATAAGAGATGGCCATTGCACGGCGTGCAATTTCACCCGGAAAGCATCCGTTCCGAAAGTGGGACGCAATTGGTTCAAAACTTCATCGATATCGCAAATTCATTCAACAGTGCCAAAAGTGGGAGCGCATCATGAACATCAAAGAAACGCTCAACACCCTCGCCGCTGGGACTGACCTTAGTTTTGAGCAAATGCGTGACGTTATGAATATCATCATGACCGGCGCTGCCACGCCTTCGCAAATTGGCGCATTCTTGATGGCGCTGCGGGTCAAAGGCGAAACCGTGGAAGAAATCGCCGGTGCTGTATCGATTCTACGTGACAAGATGACGGGTGTTGATGCGCCGCAGGATGCAATCGATATTGTGGGTACTGGCGGCGACGGCGTTGGGACATACAACATTTCAACCACCGCTTCGATCATCGTAGCGTCTGCTGGCTGCCCAGTAGCCAAACACGGCAACAAAGCCCTCTCTTCAAAGTCTGGTAGCTCCGAGGCGCTATTGGCCCTTGGCGTCGAACTCGACTTGCCGGCAGCCGGCATTTCAGCCTGTATTGAACGTGCAGGCATTGGTTTCATGTTTGCACCAAACCATCATGCCGCCATGCGGTTTGTTGGTCCGTCCCGTCAAGAAATGGGCGTACGCACAATCTTCAACCTGTTGGGTCCGCAATCCAATCCTGCTGGCGTCAAAAATTACCTGCTTGGCGTTTATGACAAGCAGTGGGTTCGTCCCGTTGCCGAATCTCTTTTGAAAAACGGCGCCAAGTCAGCTTGGGTGGTATTCGGCAATGACGGATTAGACGAGTTGACCACAACCACTTCAAGCCATGTTGCACAAATCAAAGACGGCAAGATTTCTGAGTTTGAAATTTCTCCAGAAGATGCCGGTCTACCAACTGCAAAGACTGAGGACATTCTGGGCGGCACGCCGGAACAAAACGCTGCTGCCATGCGCGAATTATTTGACGGTGTGCCTTCAGCCTATCGCGACATTTCGTTATTAAACGCCGCGGCAGCCTTCTTGATCTTAAACAAGGTGGACGACCTAAAGGCTGGTGTAAAACTCGCTGCAGAACAAGTTGATAGCGGTGCTGCAAAAGCAAAATTGGACGAATTGGTTCGGGTTTCGAACGAGGTTGCAAAATGACAACGGATATTTTGAAAAAGATCGAAACCTACAAGCGCGAAGAAATCGCAACAGCTAAGGGCAATCTTCCATTTGGCGACTTAGAAACTTTGGCCAAAAACGCCGATGCGCCTCGCGGGTTTCTCAATGCACTTAAGGCAAAGCGTGCCGCAAAAAAATATGCGTTGATTGCCGAGGTCAAAAAAGCAAGCCCGTCAAAAGGATTGATCCGCGAAGATTTTAACCCGGAAGCCCACGCCAGTGACTATGAAGTTGGCGGCGCGGCCTGCCTTTCTGTCCTAACGGATAGCCCGTCATTTCAAGGCGCTCCCAGTTTTCTAAAGGAAGCGCGTGCGGCGACTTCCCTGCCCGTTTTGCGCAAAGACTTTATGTACGACACCTATCAAGTGGCAGAGGCACGCGCTTGGGGCGCAGATTGCATTCTCATCATCATGGCGGCTGTGGACGACAAACTGGCTGAAGACCTAAACGCTGCTGCCAAATATTGGAACATTGACGCGTTGATCGAAGTCCATGACGCAGTAGAACTTGATCGTGCGCTTAAGCTGGATGCAGAACTGATCGGCATCAACAACCGCAACTTGCGCACATTTGAAACAAGCCTTGATACGACAATCGAGTTGGCACGAAATGTTCCAGATGATCGCCTGCTTGTCAGCGAAAGCGGCATCTTCACTTTTGATGACGTCAAAATGCTTGAAGACAAATCCAATGTCGGCACCTTCCTTGTTGGGGAAAGCCTGATGCGGCAAAACGATGTTGCCGCCGCAACTCGTTTGCTTTTGACCGGAAATGAGGCAGCGTAGATGGGCGACAAACTCACTCACCTTAATGATGAAGGCGAAGTACATATGGTTGATGTCGGTGGCAAAGCACCTTCTCAACGCCAAGCCGTCGCAACATCAAAAATTACGATGAGTGATGACGCCTTTCAAGCCATTCTAAATGGCAACCTTAAAAAAGGCGATGCATTAGGTGTCGCCCGGGTTGCAGGCATTATGGCGGCGAAAAACACCTCCAACATGATCCCGCTTTGCCATCCGCTTGCATTGACCAAAATTGAAATTTCGATTGAACCAAGCGAAACATCTTCAAGTTTTGACATTTCAGCACTTGTTCGGGTTGAAGGCAAAACAGGGGTCGAAATGGAAGCCCTCACCGCTGCATCGGTTACGGCACTTACTATTTACGACATGGCCAAAGCGCTCGACAAATCCATGGTCATTGGCCCCACCCAGTTAGAACAAAAGTCTGGCGGTAAGTCAGGCGACTATGATCGAGAACAATAATGTCCCTTTTGCCTGTCGCAGATGCACTTAAGATCATCACAGATGCTGTAACGCCGCTGGAACTTGAAACCGTGCCGCTTGCCGAGGCGAACAACAGGTTGCTGGCAAAAGACATAACGGCAAGTTTTGATCAGCCGCCATTCGACGGTAGCGCCATGGACGGTTACGCGCTCAACTCTGATGACGGTGCCAATGGCACAGTCTTGGACGTTGTTGGAATTTCTGCAGCTGGTGAAGCGTTTGAAGGGCAAATCGCACCTGGCCAATGCACGCGCATCTACACTGGCGCGCCGATGCCCAAAGGTGCTGACTGCGTTGTTATGCAGGAAAAAGTAACCCGTGATGGCGATCAGATCACTTTGCAGGCGGATATTGCGCCACAACAGAATGTGCGTGCAAAAGGCAATGACTTTGCAACTGGCGACGTTCTTATCCGTTCGGGAACCGAGCTATCGCCTTTTCACCTCGCTTTGGCTGCAGCCGCAAATCATGCAGAATTGCCAGTGCGCCAAGCGCCAACACTCACATTGGTTGCAACCGGTGATGAATTGGTGCCGCCGGGTAGCGCATTGGCTAAAGACCAGATCATTGCGTCGAACAGTTCTGGCTTGATGCCACTGTTCAAAACGTTTGGCGCAAATGTCAGCGAAGGCGGGATCATCAAGGATGATAAAGCCACGCTTAAAGCTGAACTGAAACGCCTTTTGGACGACGAACCAGACATTTTGGTCACGACCGGCGGCGCGAGTGTCGGCGACCGAGATTATGTCAAAGAAGTACTTGAAGAACTCGGCGTTGAACTTAGCTTCTGGCGCATTGCGGTTCGCCCCGGCAAACCACTCATGTTCGGCACCAAAGGTAAAACCACAATCTTCGGCCTACCGGGCAATCCAGTGTCCGCACTCGTCACCGGTACTGTTTTTGTGGTGCCAGCGATCAAAGCAAAACTCGGTCAGGCGACAGAACACAACATCATCAAATTGCCGCTGCACGGTGATATGAACAGCAATGGACCACGCCAGCACTACCGGCGGGCGAAACTGATTGTTTCGGACAGTGGCACTTTGAGCGTTGATCCAAACATGCAGGCGGACAGCGCCCACCTCACTTCATTGTCGCAAAGTGATTGCTTTGTGGTGCAACCTCCGCTTTGCGACGGAAAATCGGCTGGTGCAATGGTTGAAATATTGATGTTGTCATGGGCAATTAGATAGTTGAACATCGCTCACTCCAAGTCCCTATCTCAATAGTTGAATAGAACTCTGCGTCAGCAAGAACGGATAAAGATCGAGCGATGAAACAATTTCTCCAGATATTCTCGATCAAGGCCGTTCCGACACTAAGTTGGAGCGCAACGAACTCACGAACCCTCACACCGTCTCCCATCGCCATTGTCTATCTAACCATTGGTCTTGTCTGCGTCGGATTTGGTGAAGCATTGCTTGTCGTCGCTGGAATTGGCGTTAGCCCATGGACTGTTTTCGCGCAAGGTATCACCAATATCACGGGGTGGAGTTTAGGTTTTGCAACATTTGCAGCAAGCATTATTGCATTGATATGTTGGGTGCCGCTTCGGCAATTGCCGGGCATTGGAACCGTCCTAAATGCCATCATAATTGCGCTTGTTATCGACCTCTTAATTCCAATTTTGCCCAGTTTTGACAACTTGTTTGTAAAGGTGCTGCAAGTCGTTCTCGGCGTCGCAATCATGGGGTTTGGCACTGGTCTTTACCTGATCGCAAATCTTGGCCCAGGCCCCCGCGACGGCTTGATGACAGGGTTGCAACGTTTATCTGGTCTGCCGACCGCTTGGGTGCGCAGCGGGCTTGAACTGAGCGTTGTCCTTATTGGCTGGATGCTTGGTGGCACGGTCGGCATCGGCACAATCATGTTCGCGTTTGGCATTGGCCCCGCACTTGCCGCCAGCATGTCTGGATTAAAAGTTCTATTCAGCCCTGCTCCGACTTCCAATTAGTTCAATTTGCCCCGCCACAGACCAATCGCCAGTTCGCTCGAATTTGGTTCTCTATTGAATTGCTGTTAGCCTTAAGGCCTTGAATAGCTGGGGTTGGTCAATTGAAGAAATTCTCAACAAGACTCATTGGAGTCCTCGCTCTCTATATCAGCATTTCTATTGGCGCCTTCGCTGCGGATTGTGTTTTGCCGCAAATGGACCCCGCAAACATGCCGACCAGCGGCGAAGAATTTAGAAAGACAAGGCTTGCTTTGGCGCAATATATTCTTTGCATCTCAAAAGAAGATGCGGGTGCCGCCGCACGTATCAACTTTCCCGGACAAAAGGAAATGTTGGCGACCTACATTTCGCGCCTGGAAATGGAAATTGATCTATGGAAAAACCGATCTTTAGTTCCAACCGCTGAACAATATGTCGAAGCGTTAAAGGCTGAAGACGTTGCTGAATTATATACAAATCACGCAATAAGCCTCAATATTGCGCAAGCACTCTTCATCGAACAAGACATGAAGTTGCCATCTCCATATCTTGAGAAAATGCGTTCGGAAGGCAAAGACCCCGTTGCGGAAGCCACTCGGATGTCTAAGACCATCTTTCCGTCACCAAAGCCTTGGTTTGCGTTGAAGTATGTCGAGATATCCAGTGACAAACAAGAAATCCAACTTCAACGTGCCATCAAAAAATTGAGTGCCGAGAGAAAGCGGTTTGAGGAAGCAAAAGCCTATTTAAAGACCTTCCAGGGCCAAGTTGACGAAATATTGGACGCGCGTCGGACTTTCATCAAAGAGAGCGGCGCTGACGTGAATTCACAAAGCCAAAAGATTATGACGGCGCTGAACTCGAACCTGCCCCCCAATGATGACGACATTGAAGCGCTAGAGTACGCGAAGAAAAAGCAGGCAGAGCATATTCAGGGATTTCGCGATGCTAACAAGGAATTGGAAAAGAGCCTGAATATTCTTCGACAAAGCAGGGATGAGGCAGAAAAAGCTCTTAGTGCTGCAACATTAGAGTTCGTCGAGGTACGGTCTCGATTTGGCAGCGCCATTAAATCGATCACCACAAAAGATGCCAAACTCGTGCCAGTATCGGCAGAAGAGCAACGCGCGTTGCGCAACTTGGTACGTGTTTTGGATGGCGAAATTTCGGGCCGTCGGGAAGCTGCTTTTGATCTCAACAAAAATCGACTTGCAGCGCGCGAACAGCACGAAAAAGCTGTCGACGAAGCTTCGAACCAAGCTGATTGGTATGCACTTGCCGGCATTTATTCGACCATCATTCAAGCCCAGTTTGAAGTTCAATCATCCGCCTTGAACCTAGCACTAGCCACAAAAGGCGGACCAACTGGCGTCCTCGCCGAGGCGACAAGCCAATTGGCTGGCAACCTCATTTCCGGCCCAACATATTACGATGCTAGCGGACTTGGGCGCGATATTCCCGTTATCCCCAGAGAGGAAGGAACGGAAGAAAGCGAACGATCTATATGGGACGAAAAAGGCAAAGAAGCGGTCAAAAACCAGATTTATAAAGAGGCTTTGGCCACTCCTTTTCGCACATTCCACAGCTATGCAAAACTAAACGAAGCGCAACTAAATCGAGAAGTTGCAAACTTTGGGGCCGACGCCTTTCGAAGCTTGCAACGACCAACCGACCCGGTATTGCGCGGCAGCATTGCCCTACCGGAAAGCATTTCATCCCGCATTGCTGCGGCTGAAGCAAAAGCGATAGAGGCCGCAGAAGAATTTGGCAAAGCCGCCGGCAAAAAAGGAATTGGTGCGCTTATTTCCAGTATCGGACGCGATGTTGGTGTCAGTGTGCTCAAAGAACTGTCAAAAGAGGCTCTTAAAAAAGCAGCGGCAGAACTAATCGAAGGTGGTCCCTTGCGTGATTATATGGAAGCACAGTTCATCGCGCATAATGCTTATGCCGACTATTTGAATAATCGCAGAATTTATTGGGCCAACGAAGATGCTATTGATGTCGCCCGCACACGTCGAGAGGCATTTCTTGACCGGCTAAAACTTGGCAATCTCATTGTGGAGAAAAGCGAAGCATTCTATCCCCTCACCAATTATCAATTTGTGGTGGAAATTGACCCACTTTCTGCCATCAATCCAAAACAGTTTAAGGCTCAGCTTTCACTTGGTGATGTTGTGCTCTTACGCGATTCAAAAAGCACCGAACTGGCATGGGTCGTACCCGAAGGGGCTGAGTTTGGGTTAGATATTGACGAGTTTTTGACCCTGCAAATTGAAATAGAATGACAATGCGTCTGGAATTGTGCAGGCCTACTTAGTTCTTGCAACGGCCCTAATCTCCACAATTACGCCTTCGCGAGAAAAGCCGCTCACTTCTATTGCAGTCCATGCAGGATATGGCTGGCGAACATACTGGGCTCGTATGTTTGTGAAAAGTTCCATATGTTCCCGCAGACCAACATGATAACTGGTCATTTCCACTAGATCACCGAAATCCAAATCAGCTGCAAGTAAAACGCTTCCAATTTTGCCGAATGCAATATGAAACTGTTCTTCGGCATCACTTGAAATCTCGCCGCTGACGCCTGCCCCTGATGCTCCCGTCAAAAACAGGTGATCGCCGGATAAGATTGCCGGCGACATTTTTAGCTCTTCAAGTCGAGGGTGATTTTCTAATCCCTTGGGAAATATCGCTTTGTGCATAGCAGGTCCTTCAAATTTACCCCCCCCAAACATAAATCAATTCTTGCAAACTCCAATAACCCCAACGATGCGTTTGAAAATGGATTGGCACAAGATCTACAACCACTAACAAAACACCGCCTTGCTTAAAGCCCAATTGAGGCTTACTACATGCGTATCGATCTCTGGCTTATTCTCAGGCTTCGTTGCGCGGCATTTGTGGCCGCGTTCTTTCTAAGTATTTCTACACAACTCGCATACCGCAATTGGACACGTTTTTTTCGTGCTCCAATCCCTTTGCGGTTTATTGGTGAAAGAGCTGGGCCAGCAACCTGTTTCTTTGAAATATGCATAGCAAATCAAAGGACAGGCAATGATCAAGAAGCACATAGAAGTTGTAACCATCGATACGACTGGCATGAAAGAAACGGCATTTGGTACAGTTGAAACCAGCCGCGGTATTTATGAAATTCTAAAAGCTCACTACACACACGTCACCTTCAACGTCGTCAGCACAATCCAAGAACTGGAGCAGATTGCCCTTCTCAAACCCGATTTGGCGGTGCTGTGCGTCAAATACATTTACGACGAAATATTGGGGAAAGAGGTTTGGCTATCTGACTTTTTTGCTGACCGTGAAATCGCATTCACCGGTTCAAACAGATCAACGCTGAGACACGATTCGGATAAAAGTTGGGCGAAACGCGCGGTCTTTGATTCAGGCTTGCGCACGGCTAGATTCTTTGTTGCCACACCAGATCGCTTTGAGCGACAAGATCAGCTGCCGCTTCCCTTTCCGCTATTTGTAAAACCGATGGATGCCGCAAATGGAAATGGCATTGATGAGAACTCCATAGTGCATGATTTTTCTAGCTACCGCAGTAAAGTTGAAGAGATTTATGCGGTGTATGGAGTGCCAGCGCTTGTTGAAACATATCTATCTGGCCGCGAATTTACCGTTGCTGTGCTGGATGATCCCTCAAACGGCCAACGACTAATTTCGCCAGTTGAAATCATCGTGCCCGTCAATATCAAGGGTGATCGCGTACTAGGATGTTTAGAGAAATCTAAAAACAATGAACAACTCGGTTTGATCGTCGAACCGGAATTATCTTTGATTAATCGGTTTGTCGATGAGATATTTACGGCGTTGAAAGTGCAGGATTTTGGTCGGATTGACATCAAAATGGACGGTGACAATGTTCCCTACTTCATGGAAGCAAATCTAGTTCCTGGCATGACGCCGGTATCGAGCTACTTTCCGCGAGCGTGTTTTTACAATCAAGGCATGCAATATAACGAGGTTGTTCTCAAAATCATCTCACTTGCCCTCATTCGCGCTGAAGCACCGGTCGAAATACCACCAACCGATTTGGTTCCTATTGCTGCCTAGGGACAGTACATTGCTTCCATCCATAGTTTTGAATTTCCATCTGCAAATCATTCGCAATAGTTGTTGCAAACGATTTGCAGTTGCACTACCGTCATCTCAACACACAATTTGAGTTGATAGGGAAATTGATGTCTGTAACA
The DNA here is from genome assembly GCF_057219265.1 of Maritalea sp. YIW29. Taxonomy (NCBI): domain Bacteria; kingdom Pseudomonadati; phylum Pseudomonadota; class Alphaproteobacteria; order Hyphomicrobiales; family Devosiaceae; genus Maritalea; species Maritalea sp. YIW29. The sequence continues at coordinate 943,112 of NZ_JBXVVF010000001.1, read as the reverse complement.
AAATCTTTCGTCGCAATTGGTGCCCTTTTGGCGGGGTTAGCGGTCAGCACTGCAACGCCGGCGCTTGCGAAGTTCAAAGCGGTCACCACATTCACAATCATTGCGGATATGGCACGAAATGTCGCCGGCGATGCCGCCACAGTTGAATCAGTTACCAAACCCGGCGCAGAAATTCACAATTATCAACCCACACCGCGCGACATCATTCGTGCCCAAGATGCTGATTTGGTGCTGTGGAACGGATTGGGCCTCGAACTTTGGTTTGAGAAATTTTTCAACAATTTGGGTGATGTACCAAGCGCGACGGTCACCGAAGGCATTGAGCCGATGGGCATTGCTAAAGGCCCCTATTCAGGCAAACCAAATCCCCATGCTTGGATGTCTGCAAGCGACGCGCAAATTTATGTCGACAATATCGCCAAAGCGTTCGTCGAGCATGATCCGGAGAACGCTGAAACCTACCTCGCAAACGCTGAAACCTATAAAACGAAAATCGCCGCAACTGTTGAACCAGCCCGCGCTGCAATTCAACAAATTCCGGTGGAACAACGCTGGTTGGTATCCAGTGAAGGTGCATTCAGCTACCTCGCAAGAGATTTCGGTCTTAAAGAGCTTTATCTTTGGCCCATTAACGCCGATCAACAAGGCACACCGCAGCAGGTACGTAATGTGATCGATCAGATCCGCAAGAACAATATCACCGCCATTTTCAGCGAAAGCACGATTTCATCTGCGCCAGCAGAGCAAGTTGCCCGAGAAACAGATGCGCATTATGCTGGTGTTCTATATGTGGACTCGTTGACAGACGAAAACGGCCCGGTGCCCACATTCCTCGATTTGTTGCGGATCACATCTCACACAATCGCTGACGGGCTAACAAAGTGAATGATATGAGCAACGCGGTGGTCGCGGATAAAAGCCAATTGGGCATAAATGTTTCCAACGTGACTGTGACTTACCGGAATGGGCACACGGCCCTGCGCGATGCCACATTTCAGCTGCCGCAAGGAACAATTGCGGCACTTGTCGGCATCAATGGCAGCGGCAAGTCGACATTGTTTAAGTCCATCATGGGCTTCGCACCCATCGCAAATGGCGATGTGCGAATTTTAGGGCGGTCAGTTCGTGACGTCCTAAAGGACAATCTGGTGGCCTATGTTCCTCAAACAGAAGATGTCGACTGGAACTTCCCCGTTTTGGTGGAAGATGTGGTGATGATGGGGCGCTATGGCCATATGGGGTTCTTGCGACGCCCAAAGAAACATGACCATGAAATGGTCAATGAAGCACTTGCCCGGGTGAATATGGAAGAGTTTCGGCATCGCCAAATTGGCGAGCTCTCCGGCGGGCAAAAGAAACGCGTTTTCCTTGCCCGAGCACTAGCGCAAGAAGGCGAAGTCATTCTGTTGGACGAACCATTCACTGGCGTTGACGTAAAGACCGAAGACACAATTATTGCGCTGTTACGATCCTTGCGCGACGAAGGCAAAGTTATCCTCGTCTCTACCCACAATTTGGGCTCTGTGCCTGAATTTTGCGACCGCACAATCCTGGTCAAAGGTACGGTGCTTGCCTTTGGCGAAACGGCCGACGTCTTCACCCAAGATAATTTGGAAAAGGCCTTTGGCGGCGTGTTGCGCCACTTCGTATTTGGCGGCACCGATTTACATGATGACGAAGATGCCAGACAGATTGCCGTGATCACTGACGATGAACGTCCGCTGGTCATGTATGGCGAGCAAGACAAAATGAAACACCGTCGTACAAAGAGCAATGATGATGATTGATCTGCTGCTCGAACCCCTCACCTATGGATATATGCGAAACGCGATTTGGGTCAGCGCTTTAGTTGGCGCGGTGTGCGCATTTTTGTCGGCCTACCTGATGCTGAAAGGCTGGTCGCTGATTGGCGATGCACTTTCGCACTCAATTGTGCCCGGTGTTGCCGGGGCCTATATGCTTGGTTTGCCTTTTGCCGTGGGTGCTTTCTTTTCAGGCGCGTTGGCGTCTGCTGCTATGTTGTTTTTAAATCAACGCACAAAACTGCGCGAAGACGCCATTATCGGCCTCATCTTCACGTCGTTCTTTGGACTTGGCCTGTTCATGGTATCGCTTTCACCCACATCGGTGAACATTCAAACCATTGTGTTGGGCAACATCCTTGCGGTCACTCCATCTGACACAATCCAATTGGTCATCATCTCTGTGGTATCGCTCTCAATCCTTCTTCTAAAATGGAAGGACTTGATGGTGACATTCTTTGATGAGGAACATGCCCGTTCGATCGGCATCAACCCGACATTGCTAAAAATCTTATTTTTCACCCTATTAAGCGCATGTACCGTCGCCGCATTGCAAACCGTTGGGGCATTCTTGGTCATCGCCATGGTGGTAACCCCTGGTGCAACCGCATATCTACTAACGGATCGTTTCCCGCGCCTAATCGCCGTGAGCGTCTTCATCGGCACCATGAGCGCTCTGGTTGGCGCTTACATCAGTTACTTTTTGGATGGTGCCACGGGCGGCATCATCGTTGTGCTGCAAACCATGATGTTTCTAACAGCATTCATCTTTGCGCCCAAGCACGGCATGTTGGCACAACGCGCAAGACGCGCCTCAATTGAGGAGCCATCAATATGATCGACCTGTTCCTCAGTGACCCGCTCGCGCCATTCCAATTTGAATTTATGCGCAACGCCTTCATCATTTCGATCTTGGTGTCGATCCCAGCCGCGCTTTTATCGTGCTTTTTGGTCCTAAAGGGTTGGTCGTTGATGGGCGATGCGATCTCACACGCAGTGCTGCCCGGTATTGTGCTGGCTTACATTTTGAGTATCCCCCTTGCCATCGGGGCGTTCGTGGCGGGTATGACCTGCGCGATTTCAACCGGATACATCACCGAAAATTCGCGCGTTAAAGAAGATACGGTCATGGGGGTCGTATTTTCCGGCATGTTCGGCCTTGGCATCGTGCTCTACACGAAAATTGAAACCGACGTTCACCTAGACCATATTCTGTTCGGCGATATGTTGGGCATCAGCCTCTATGACCTGTTCGAAACCGGCATCATTTCAGCCCTTATTGCTGTGCTGATTGCATTTCGTTGGCGCGACTTGCTGCTTTACATCTTTGACCCGCAACATGCTAGCGCCATCGGTCTGCCCGTTAAATGGCTGCATTATGGTCTATTGGCGGTCATTTCGCTAAGTGTCGTGGCAGCGCTGAAAGCGGTTGGCATTATTCTCGCGATTGCGCTCTTGGTTGCACCCGGCGCAATTGCATACCTTATCACCCGCCGAATTGGTCAAATGTTGGTCTGGGCATTACTCTTATGCGTCGGCTCTTCATTCTTGGGTGTCTATATTGCCTTTTTCATCGATAGCGCCCCTGCCCCAACCATTGTTCTGGTGATGACGGTTCTTTTTGTGATTGCGTTTTTCCTGTCGCCGAACGCCAAGAAACTATCAGGCGCGCAAACTGAACCCGCACCACAATAAATAAAGGGGCGGTGCCCAATTGCCCGCCCCTTCATACGAAGTTTATTAGAAGTGTTTGTTCTCATTTCCAAGCCCTATATCTTTTCTTATGTGCGGGCTCAAATCGCCAGCTCCTAAATAATAGGCTCGCGCAATCTTGCGTTTTTGACGAGCCTCCAAATAGTTCAAAAAGACACGTAGGTACCGACCTAATCGTTCGAAATATTGCTCAGATATTGCATGTTGTTTTTTCATGTGTATTCGCTCGGCAAAAAGCACAAAGCTTCGCCGCTCCTAATTTTGAATATAATTGTGCTGAAATCGCCGCGCGCAGATGCAGCGCGGAAAATGACAGCGACTGATTGTTGATAGTCCACGCCACGCGTAGACTATGGGAGTTTGAAAAGATGAACCTTAGACGGCCGCAGCTTGGACGCTGGGCGAAGGATCGGTTGCGCTAGTGTTAAACTGGCAAACAAGTTGCCAGAAGTGTTTGTGAATTGAACATAAAAACCTCCTTGGCGTTGTGGCTGGCGGGACCAGCCTGATTAAAGACAATTGTGCAATACACTCACGTTGCCGTGATTTGCAACCCATTTGCGCGACTTTGTGGCACACACATCTGAAATGTTGCAATTCGAACACACAGTTAGAGAGCCTCATCATTTCGCCAAATTTTGACCCACTTGCAGAACATATAAAGAACAGTTATAGTTGTTCAACATTTGTTCCGATTCTAAATCAGGCTGTAAAGGACTTCAAAATGTTGACCCGCAAGCAACATGAACTGCTGATGTTTATTCATGAGCGCATGAAGGAAAGTGGCGTACCTCCCTCATTTGATGAAATGAAGGATGCATTGGATTTGAAATCTAAGTCCGGTATTCACCGTCTAATTACAGCTCTGGAAGAGCGCGGATTTATTCGTCGTCTGCCCAATCGGGCGCGTGCAATGGAAGTGGTTCGCTTGCCAGACAGTATGAACCCTTCCCTTGGTGGCAAGAAGTCCAAGTTTGAGCCAAGTGTCATTCAAGGTGACCTGGGCAGAGCGCGTGAACCAGTTTCAGCGGCTCCAATTGCTCAGGACGAGAATACTGACGCTCCGGTTACGATCCCTGTTATGGGTCGGATTGCGGCGGGTGTTCCAATTGCTGCAATTCAGGAACAAAGCCACACCATTTCTGTGCCCCCAGAAATGCTTGCCGGCGGTGAACATTACGCGCTGGAAGTTAGTGGCGATTCGATGATCGATGCGGGCATTTTTGACGGCGATACGGTGCTGATCAAGAAACAAGTCACTGCCAGCAACGGCGAAATTGTTGTCGCCTTGGTCGATGACGAAGAAGCGACACTGAAACGTTTGCGCAAAAAGGGGCAGTCTGTTGCCCTTGAAGCAGCAAACCCAGCATATGAAACAAGAATTTTCGGCCCTGACCAAGTAGCGGTTCAGGGACGATTGGTTGGTTTATTTCGCAAGTACTGACCCCGTTGTGACCTCGTGGTCCCAACATCCCCGATTGCGAACACTTGGCCCGACAACTACGCTTTATGCATTGGTTGCTCGGGTCTTTTTTGATTGATGTTGGCTCACGGACGCCAAGGACGGTTGTGATCGTGCAGCGCCCATTTTACCTCAATTTCGCCTACGCTATTTCTGAACAATATCGCAACGCCAAAGTCATCAAGTTCTCTTTGTGTGATGACCAACGCATTGGGACAGCTGACAGAGCGCCGTTGCCTTACGATCAAAATGTCGGCAACAGAGCAATCTTCTCTTAAGCCAACGCTGTCTTTTACCGCTGAGATCACCACACCTTCAACCTGAGCACTGCAGCCATGGCGATCGCAGCCACCAATGGCGTCATCATCTAGCAAGTTTGCGCCAAACCGCTCTGCCCACGCCCTTGTTGTAAAACTATTCGACTTGCGGCCCAGTTGCGCAAATGTTGTACCATGATTGATGATGATCGCCTGCGTGCTGTCTGAAATCACCGCAAATGGATGCTTAGCTGGACCGAAGGCAAACAAGCATAGCGCGAAGGCAATTGGCGCCAAAAATTTTATCCTGCCGTGAAAAAAGCTCAACCAGCCCAACATCAACAAACAAGCCGGCAAAACCCAACGCGCCAACATAGGTGTCTGTGTGAACTCTGCGCTTATCGTCGAAATATATTTCGCGATGTGTACAATCGTGTCGATCCCCGCTCCCATTAACATCAGGAACGGTCCTTCAAGGCCAACAGGCATCAGCAATACTGAAATCAGGCCACATGGTAAGACGAAGAACCCAACAATGGGAACAGCAATTAGGTTTCCGATTAAACCCAATGGTGCGAATTGTTGAAAATGTACGGCGGCGACAGGCGCAGTTGCAATCCCTGCAATTAGACTCGTCAGCGCAATGCCGCCAAACAACTTCGCCCAATACGGGAAGATAATTGCCGACCGGCCAATGCCCGCATAAACAGCGACTAAGCCTACCACAGCAGCAAAAGACAGTTGAAATCCTGGTTTAAAAATCTCGTGCGGAAACAATACGATAATGCAAATGGCAGCAAGCGCGACGTTGCGCATGGTGATCGCGCGCCGACCCGCAATGATGGCCACAAATGCCAACACCAACATCAACGTCGCGCGTTGGGTTGCCAAATTTGACCCTGAAATCAAAAGATAGGCAACTGCTACCCCTATGGCGAACATCGCCGCCATTGGCTTGATCAACCTGTCGCGACGGCTCACCTGCAAAATCAAAAATAGAACCAATATAAAAACACTGCCGACCACCAAAGTCAGATGCAATCCAGAAATTGCCAGCACATGGGCCAAACCGGCATTGGCAATTTGCTCGCGCAATTCACTGGCAATGCCGGATTGATCTCCAATAATCAGCGCCCGGGCAATGCCTGCTTGCTGCTTGGACAAATACTGATCCAGCCGTTCGCCAATCGACCACCGGACACCATCAACTTGCGCGGCAATTGATTTGCCCCCCGGTGAAGTCACTTTTGCTGGCCCAAGGGAACTGGCGAACCCGCCGATCCCAGCAAAAAAGCTATGAAACTGCGCATCATAACTATCCGGATAAACCGGTTTTGGCACAGGTATTATCCGCGCCCGCAGCATGATCCGATCACCGAGTTGAAAGACTCTTTCAGGATCAAAATGATCTGCTTTTACATTCAGGCGCAGTCGGCGAACATTTTCTAGTCGCGCGTCACCACCAAGCTGCTCGATCACTAGCCGTTCGCGCCCACCTTGAATGGACGTGCGCTGAACAATCTGACCGGTTAGCTCATTCACGGCCATTGGATAGCTGATCATCTTTGTGCCGAACCACTGAGCGCTTAAAGCAATCAATCCATAGCCACTCCAAATTGCCAAGATTAGGGCAAGCGCCCTTCCCGTCTTTTGCCTCAACCGTTGCCAAACAAACCCGATAGCCAACACACTTAAAACAAGCAGAACCGCAAGCGGGTTAGGCTCAAACCGGACATTCTTATAGAGAGAAATGCCGACAATCAGCGCAAACGGCACAAGTACGATAAATTGGCGATGATAGATCGCCCGAGAAACAGCGCTCTTAAATGAAACAACCGGAGAAGTTTGGATTTCCGGGTTTGATTTTTGGCGCAGGCGAACAGGTTCGTCACCCTTGGGCGACAATTGAGTATGGCTTTTAAGTATCGTTTCGCTTTCAAAAGTGGCCATTAGCTCGCCTCTATCTTGCGCAATATTCCGCTTATGTTACACATGCGGCAAAAATTCGCCAGCATTGCCGAACCAAACCGGCAACAGTTGTAGGCTTCAGTCTTCATTTTATAATTGAGAACATTCAGCATGACAGAAAAAGTGATCACACGGTTCGCGCCGTCACCAACCGGATTTTTGCACATTGGCAACGCCCGCACCGCCCTATTTAACTGGGCGCTGGCCAAATCCCTTGGCGGTGAAATGTTGCTCCGTATCGAGGATACCGACAAAGAACGTTCAACCGACGAAGCAATTGCGGCCATTATCACGGGCATGGACTGGCTTGGCCTAGATTATGCTGGTGAGCCTATCTATCAGTCGAAAAACATTGGTCGCCACACGGAAGTTGCCAACCAATTATTGGCCGAAGGCAAAGCTTATAAATGCTATGCGACGGCTGAAGAGCTGACGCAAATGCGTGAGCAGGCGAAAGCTGACGGCCGCCCAATGGTCTATGATCGCCGTTGGCGCGATCGACCTGAGAGCGACGCCCCGGCCGATGCGCCATTCGTTGTGCGCATCAAAGCCCCGACTGAAGGCGAAATCATCGTTCATGATAAAGTTCAAGGCGATGTGCGTTTCAAAGCCGAAAATCTGGATGATTTCGTAATTCTGCGGTCAGACGGCACCCCGACTTATCTGCTAGCTGTTGTCGTTGACGATCACGATATGGGTGTCACGCACATTCTGCGCGGCGACGACCATTTGGTAAATTCTGCTCGTCAAATCACCATCTTCAACGCAATGGACTGGCGCATCCCCGTTATGGCACACACGCCACTCATTCACGGACCAGACGGTGCAAAACTATCAAAGCGTCACGGTGCACTGGGTGTCGAAGACTATCGACGCATGGGTTATCTACCTGAAACAATCCGCAATTATTTTGCGCGGCTCGGTTGGGCCCACGGCGACGAGGAAATTTTCACATCCGAGCAATTCATCGAATGGTTCTCCTATGATGGGTTGAACAAGGGCGCCAGCCGCATCGATTTCACCAAAATGGAAAACGTCAACGCACACTATATTAAGGCAATCGACGAGGAGCGACTGTATGATCTAATGGTTTCACTAGCCAAAGAAATCAAAGACGAGACCGCACTTGCTGGCCTAATCGAGCATGCAGAAACCGTCAAAGCAGCCCTTCCCGCGCTTAAAACCCGCGCCAAAACAATTCTTGAACTAAATAAAGCCGCTGAGTTCATTTTCGCCGCCCGGCCGCTTACCTTTGAAGATAAGGCTTTGGCAGCGACCCAAGGCGATTCATTGGAAATTTTGCGCAAGGTTGAACCCATTCTTCGCGGCCTAAATGATTGGTCTCATGACGGCATTGATTCTGCACTTCGCGCCTTTGCGGAGCAAAATGAGATTAAATTTGGTAAGGTGGCTCAACCACTTAGAGCCGCTGTAACGGCCAAAAATGCGTCGCCTGGTTGTTTCGACGTTCTGTTGCTCCTTGGCCAAGAAGAAAGTTTGTCCCGCCTCAGCGAAACCACTGCGGTATAAACACGCAATTTGGTATCGGATTGGCGTTCATCGCTTGCGATTTGGCGCCAAATCCGTTACCTCATGCGCAACCTGATTTGCAGGTCGACGACGCTTACGTTTGTGGGGACGCTTCGCTGAGTCTATTTTTTTGAAATCTTGAAGGAGGCCTATTTATATGACCGATCGGATTGCAAAATTAGAAATTGATGGCAAAAGTTATGAATTCCCCATACTTTCTGGATCAGTAGGTCCAGACGTTATCGATATCCGTTCTTTGTACGCCCAAACCGGGCATTTCACTTTCGATCCTGGATACACATCCACCGGATCAACAGAATCAGCAATTACATATATTGACGGTGGCAAAGGTACTCTATTGTACCGCGGCTACCCAATCGAGCAACTTGCCGACAAATCAAGCTTTTTGGAAGTTTCATATTTGCTCCTAAAGGGTGAATTGCCAACCGCTGAACAGTTTGCTGAGTTTTCCAACACCGTCACAAGACACACTATGTTGCATCAGCAAATGGTCAAGTTCTTTGAAGGTTTCCGGCGCGACGCGCACCCAATGGCCATCGTTTGTGGCGCCGTTGGTGCAATGTCTGCATTCTACCACGATTCAACTGATATTACGGATCCGGCGCAGCGCGTTATTGCTTCGCATAGGCTAATCGCGAAGATCCCAACGATTGTGGCTTGGGCCTACAAATATTCAGTTGGCCAACCATTTGTGTCGCCGCGCAACGACCTGGATTACGCATCCAACTTCTTGCGCATGTGTTTTGCTGTTCCAGCAGAAGAGTATGAAGTTTCGCCGACCATCGCTAAAGCGATGGACCGAATTTTCACGCTTCACGCTGATCACGAGCAAAACGCCTCGACCTCGACTGTGCGCCTTGCAGGCTCATCACATGCAAATCCATTTGCGTGTATTGCTGCCGGTGTAGCGTCACTTTGGGGCCCTGCACATGGCGGCGCTAACGAAGCTTGCTTGAGCATGCTACGTGAAATCGGCACCGTTGATCGCATTCCTGAATTTGTGGCACGCGCAAAAGACAAATCAGACCCATTCCGTTTGATGGGCTTTGGCCACCGCGTTTACAAAAACTTCGATCCACGCGCTACGGTCATGCAGCAAACCGCGAAAGAAGTTCTTGCTGAGCTGGGTGTTGAAAACAACCCAACATTGCAGGTTGCACAAGAGCTTGAGCGAATTGCATTGGAAGACGAGTACTTCATCGAGAAGAAACTCTATCCAAATGTTGATTTCTATTCAGGCATTATTTTGGACGCGATTGGCTTCCCAACTTCAATGTTCACTGCAATTTTCGCCCTAGCGAGAACTGTTGGCTGGACATCACAATGGGCAGAAATGATCGAAGATCCAAAACAAAAAATCGGCCGTCCTCGTCAGCTATATACTGGCGAAACAGCGCGCGATTATGTGGATATTGCACAGCGCTAATTCAAAAGTTCGATTATTCGATCTTCGGGATTTTGACGGGGAGCCTCTGGCTCCCCTTCTTTCATTTTGGAGCGCATTTCTTCAAGCCCGGCAAGCTGATCTGCCATTGCCGCATCACCACTCATCAAGTTCTGTACTTCGCGCAGGATGCCTTCAGATAAATTTTGCGTGCCGACTATTTCTGGAATGAGTTTTCGGCCCAAGATAATGTTGTTGAGGTTGATCAATGGACGACCATTCTCCTCATAGGCGCGAATTTGTTTCGGCTCAGCCAGATATGTTGTGACGTGTGGCACATCCGCAAACCCAATTTCCAAAGTTGCTGTACCCGACACAGCGATTGCGGTTTTCGCACCTTTTACGAAAGTCTTGAACGTTTCGCGCCCCTCGCCAATTTGTACCTTGTCGTCCTGCAAAATATCAGAAACGTTCCGGGACATGTTCGGGACCGTTGCGAGACAAAGCGGAACAGTTTCATGTGTATCGTGCAGCCAATGCAAGCTGACTTTCATCTGACCAAGGTTGCGTTTGATTTCACCAATTCGACTACCCGGCAAAAGCAAAAATTGACTTTGGGTGACATCATTATCCTCGCGGATTAAACGCTCACCAATGTGGCCAACATAATGGCAAGCAGGCCCGCCGAGCCGTTTAAAGACCGCCGGTTCAAAAGGCAAAACACCCAGAATTTCATCGTAAAGCGGCACAATTTCTTTTGCCCGCTCAGGCTTCCAGGCCCAAACTGATGGTGCAACATAAAGAACAATTTTTATATTAGGCCGCGCCTTGCGCACGCGCGCAGCGACACGGTTCGAAAATTCCTGGCTGTCAATTAGAACAACAATATCAGGACGTTGCGCGATAATCGCGTCCGCTGTCTGTTTTAGTCGCCAGAGTAATTTGGGCAAACGCATATAGACATCGCGCCATCCCATAACCGCCAAATCACTCATGGGAAACAGGGAACTTAACCCCTCGCCTTCAAGCGCAGGTCCACCAACACCTAGAAGTTGGACATCCGTCTTTTTACGCAGTCTAGCAACTAAATCAGCGCCCAGTTGGTCGCCAGAACTTTCACCTGCAACAACAAAAAGGCGCACCTTTATCCCCACCCAAACGCACTAACGTCCAGTTCTTGCGCCAGTTCTACAAATTTTTGACGATCCGCGATCAGGCATTTCTGTCCTTCAACGATGATCGACCCGACACCAGCAATTGCGCAGTTTTCTAGCGTTTTTGGCCCAATTGTCGGCATGTCACCAAGTCCACTTTGTTGTGGTTTTGCAACCTTCACGAGGATCATTTCACCAGAGGGGATGTTCAGTTTCTCCGCGATCACTTTGACCCGCTCAAGCAGCATATCCGTGCCCAGCACATCTTCTGCTGCGATGGGTCGAAGCCCATGAAAGACTACAGATTGGCCCAGGTCTGTTCGCGCAACAGTTCGGGCCAGTTGCACCATGTTTCCGACTACGTTCGTTTCAAGGTCTACATTTGGACCAGCAAACTGACCGGGGCCAGCGAGAAGCTCGGGAACCAGCTCATGAATGCCTTTTATGGCGACACGAGCGTCTTTTGCGATGGTGCGGTACGCCGTTTCTAGACCCATGTCAGAAATATCCAGCTTACCCGCATAATGTTCGACCAGATATTTGCCCACATTGGCCCTAAGTTCTGGCGACAAATCCACACCGCCGACAGCACATAGCACATCAACATTCTCAGCGCGAAGCCGATCAATAAGAGAAGACGGGTCGCCAACATTCACATTGTCATTCGCTTCAGCTGCCTTGCCAATCATGGACCAGACAACAAATTCATGGCCATATTGCTGGCGGACAGCCTGTTCTGCCGCCATTGCCAGTTCACCATGTCCCACAAACAGTGCGAGTTTACTCATTCGAACCAACGCCGTTTTTCGGCATGCATAGCGAGCGTTCCGACGGCTTGCGAACGAAGTTCACAACAACATCAACAAGTTCGTGGCCATTGAATATGTCAGCAGCGTCTTCTACCCGCTCACGAAGCGTACCCTCATTGGAAAAAATCATCCGATAAGCAGCCCGCAGCGTATGAATTTCCTCACGGTCGAAGTTCCGTCGCTTCAAGCCAACAAGGTTCAGTCCGCCCAAATAAGCACGGTTGCCCAAAACGGAGCCAAATGGAATGACATCGTTCTCGACCATGCTCATCGCACCGATGATCGAATGCGCGCCAATGCGAACAAATTGATGAACGCCGCTTAGGCCGCCAACAATAGCGTGCTCATCGACCGTAACATGGCCAGCAAGCGCCACATGATTGACGATGACCACATGGTCACCAATTTGACAATCGTGCGCTACGTGAGCCCCTGCCATTAGCAATACGTCATTGCCAATAATAGTCTCCATGCCACCACCACTGGTGCCCGGATTTATGGTCACGTTCTCACGAATGGTGCAGTTATTGCCAATTGTGAGCCGACTTAGTTCCCCGGCATATTTTTTGTCTTGGGGGCAATGTCCGACGGATGCAAACGGAAATATTTCGCAATTTGACCCAATCTGAGTATTGCCAGCCACAGCCACGTGCGAGTGAAGTACCGTTCCATCGCCAACTGAAATTTCGCCTTCCAAAATGCTGAATGCGCCAATGCTGACATTGTCGCCAAGCGAAACTTTCTCACCAATTATCGCTGTGGGGTGTATTAGCGTCATGCTCTACTCGTCTCTCACAATCATAGCGCCAACTTCTGCTTCAGCAACAACAACGCCATTCACGATAGCCTTGGCTGCATACTTACCGACATTGCGTCGTCGCTGTATTTTCTTGATGTGATATTCCAACACGTCGCCGGGTTCTGTTGTTTTTCTGAACTTTGCTTTATCGATGGTCAGCAAAAACACCGCATATTTGTCGCCGCTCTTTTGCTCTTCAGCAATCACAATAGCGCCAGCAGTCTGTGCCATACCTTCCAAAATCAATACACCAGGAAAAATCGGCTGACCGGGAAAGTGTCCCTGAAAAATCGGCTCATTAAACGTGATATTCTTGATGCCAATTGCAGAATCATCACCATCAATTTCGATGATCTTATCAATCATTAGAAATGGATAGCGGTGCGGTAAGCACTCCAGCAACCGACCAATATTTAGTGCACTCAATTCACGTTCAGTCATAAACACCCCAATTTACTTCTTAGATCGAACCAGCCGCCGAATGGCCGCGACCTCTTTGCGCCACATATTTATTTCGGTCGCCGGCGAGCCGCCAACCATACTACCCGCTGGCACATCTTTTGTGACCAGTGAACAGGCATACACAATTGCGCCGTCACCAACTTTTACCTTGTTGGATATGCCTGCGCGGCCTGCCAACAACACACCGTCCCCTAAAACCGCAGAACCGGCCAAACCAACGTGCCCTGAAAGCTGACAACGCCGACCAATTTTTGAATTATGGGCGATTTGAACAAGGTTATCAATTTTTGTTTGTTCGCCAATCATCGTATCGTCCAATGTGCCGCGATCAATGCTGGTATTCGTGCCGATTTCAACGTCATCTTGCACGATGACACGTCCCAATTGCGGTATCTTTTGCGGTCCTGCGGCATCCGGCAAGAAACCAAATCCGTCTGCACCCAAGCGTGCGCCAGAATGGAACAAACAATTATCGCCAATATGGGAAAAGTAGATGGAAACGCTGTCGGCTAAGATCGAGCCCTTTCCTACAGTTACCCCACGCCCCAATACGGAATTGGGGCCAATCACCACGTCGTCACCAATTTCAACATTATCACCAACCATAACATTTGGTGCAATATCACAGCGATTTCCGACCTCAATTTTACCAGCTTTTACCGCGTCCGCCCAAGACATTAGTCCCGAATATTGGGAACGCAATGAAGCGCCATAAAGTGCAGAAATCATCAATGTGAAAGTCTTATATGGGTCCGGTGAAACAATGAATGCCGTTCCACTTGGGCAACTATCCGCCATATCTTGAGGCAATATTACAGTGCCTGATTTTGTCGATTGCAGGGCCTCAGCATATTGTTTGTTGGCGACAAACCCGAGCTCACCTGTGTCCAAATATGGAACCGTAGACGCGCCCTTGATCTCTGTTGAAAGGTCTGCCCCGCTAACATCAAGTCCTTGACCGCAATCAGCCAGCTCGAGCAGCTCGCCAAGCGTTGGATATTTGTCTAACGGAAAAAAGCGATTATCGACCATGCTGCATCCTAAATAAAAGGGATCGCAGATTGTGTCTGCGATCCCTAATAGTCGTCAAGTAACTTCGTCTAAGAACCAGATCTTTGGAATTTAGAACAAGGTCGAAATTGTTAGCGCAAATACTTGCGTTTCGTCAGCAAGGTCTTTGTCTAGAACGTGTGCGAAATCACCGCGAAGTGGACCTAGTGGCGAGTCCCAAAGGATACTTGCACCAATCGACGTCCGGGTTTGAACACCGTTACCAGCAGTGATTAGCGCAGGGTCGATTGCATTGGCACCAAGATATGCAGCGTCCGCCCAAACAGCACCTTTCAAGCCATAGCTTTCTGGTATCACTGGAATTGGGAACTCAACTTCCGCAGACAGTGTCGCATATTCTGTGACACCGAGTGAGTTTGTACCATTTTTCGGGCCAAACCCGCGTGACTTGAAGCCGCGAATTAGGTTCTGACCAGGGATAAATGTCTCAGTTGGGTTGGCCGTCGTTCCACCAAGCGCATTGATCATGCCCAATTGCCCTTTAACACTGGCAACTACACCATGGTCAGGCAACACTGGAATGTAGTAGCGACCTTTAAGTTCTGTTTTGAGCAAGTTGTGATCAACACCAACATATTGCTGAACCAGACTAATTGCGAAGCCTTCGCTAGGCGCCAACTGACTATCAACATCTGTGTAAGTCAACGAATAGCCCAAGAATGCTTTTTGCAATGATGTCGGGATGTAGCTCGGCTTATCAATTGGCTTAGCTGGTGTCCCTGTACCATCTGAGAATGTTGTATTGTCATAACCGGCAAATACACCCAAATGCAATTTATCAACAATTGGCGCACCAACACGAATTTGGAAACCAGTCGAGTCAGTTCCGTAATTGTAATATTTGTCTTCGTCGATAGTCCGACGGTAAACGTCGATGCCAGCAGAAACGTCGAGACCCATGAATTTTGGCTCAGTGAATGAGAAATCATAAGTCCGGCTGCCGAATGTACCACCAAGTGCCAGTTTAAGGTTTTGGCCTTTGCCCAAGAAGTTACGTTCCTCAAGAGACAATTCAATACCAAAGCCTGATTGTGGTGAGTAGTTTGCACCACCACCCCAGCTACCGGTCGACTTTTCTTCAACAACCACGTTGATCACAACCTGATCGGCTGCAGACCCCTGCTCCGCATTAACCTGCACCTGGGAGAAGAAACCAAGTGCTTGCAATGACTCGCGGCCAGCGGACAAGAATGTACGGTTGAACGGGTCACCTTCAGCAAATTCAAATTCGCGACGGATCACAAAATCCCGTGTGCGGGTATTGCCGTAAATGTTGATACGCTCAACATAAAGGCGAGCACCCTCATCAACCAAATAAGTGATGTTGAAGCGCTTATTCTCAAGATCACGATCGATACGTGGTCGAACTTCAGCAAATGAATGCCCTTGGAACGCAGCGTCGCGCGCCATATTGGCAGCTGTGCGCTGTAGGCTTGTTACAGAATAACGACGACCTTCATGCGTGCGGATAGATGACCGCAATGCATCTGCATCAATACCATCAATGCTTGTTTCAATGCCAATCGTGCCAAACTCATACCGTTCGCCTTCATCAATTGTGAAGTTGATGAAAAATGCATTTCGCTCTGTATCACGTTCTGCGACAGCTGAAAGAACCTGCGCATCAGGGAAACCGCGGTCAGCATAATACAAACGCACCAATTCACTATCAACGTTCAGCTTGTCTTCGTCATAGGTGTCGTCACGGAACAACCAGCTCAACAAGTGGGTCTCATGTGTGCGAATAGCAGCCTTAAGCTGTGCATCACCAATAGACTTGTTGCCGGTAAATGTAATTTTCGCGATGCCTGACCGATCACCTTCATCAACAACAAAGACAATTTTCAGGCGAGAGTTTGCAGAAGGCTCGACACGGGTTGTCACAACAACAGAGTTGAAACCTGCTTGATCGTAAGCGAGTTCGATATTGCGTGCATCTTGTGCGACAGCAGCTTCTGTATAGACACCTCTTGTGCCAACATCGACCAAATCAGAAAGTTTCGAATCGGAGAATTTTTGATTGCCCTCAAACAGGACAGACGAGACTATTGGGTTTTCTTTTACAGTTACACGCAACGTGCTGCCCGAAGCACTAACATTCACCGTAGAAAACAACCCACTTTGATAAAGTGCGTCAATCGACTCATCAATTTTGGAAGCTGTCGCATTCTGTCCCTTACGGACAGCAAGGAAGGAAACGATTGTACTATCGTCAACCCGCTGGTTGCCGTTCACTACAATTGTACGAATTGTTGCCGCATAAGCAGCATTAACACCAAGCAAACCGCTAATTTGAGCTGGTATAAGAGGGCTCCCCAAAACCAACAGCAAACCCAATATCAGACTTGGCAAAATTCTTGTTCGTGCAATCATTATTCTCTGACGCCTTTCAGCACTTCCCACGCGAAAACAGACACAACTCTGTTTTTGCGACACTAACTCCATGATCCGTTTTACTGTTTCTTAAGCCAAACGCAAGGCCAAATAGAACTTTCAGTTACCAAAAGATTTGCATTGCACCCCTTGTGCAACACTTTTTAAGTAACTAAGGAGCGGATCAAACTCCTAAAAAATATCGTTGATCAATGTAAACACCATCAATGACATGACGATGAACAGACCAAATCTAAATCCTATCTCCTGTATCCGTTGGCTCAGCGGCTTCCCACGCACAACCTCGTACAAATAGTAAAATAGGTGTCCGCCATCCAACATAGGAATCGGGAACAAGTTGAATATACCAATATTCAGCGATAAAAGCGCCATCAAATTTATCAGCGTGAAAATGCCCAATGTCGCAGCTTCACCAGAAATCTGAGCAATCTTGACAGGACCACCAAGTTGATCGACATCCCCTCGCCCAACAATCAGTTCTCCCAGAAACGCAAATGATCGATCAACGATCAAGACCATTTCTTCCGCTGTTATGAAAATTGCCTCAATGGGATTTGGCCGCACAAAAACAACGTCTTCTTGTTCCGCTTTTCGGGAAACACCCAAAAACCCAATTTTCGAAACATTGCCAAACCGATCTTCGCGTTCACGAACCCCGGTATGCACGTCCAAATCCACGATTTGTCCTTGTCGATCCACCTGAACCACAACATCGCGATCCGGGCTGGTTGCAATGAGCCGTTGGAAATCTGCAAAGCTACGCACCATATATCCGTCAACGCGCACAATCTTGTCTTGTGGCATCATGCCCGAAATGGCAGCGGGCGTGTCGGGTTGAACTTCATCAACGGTAGCTTCCAGCGTGTAACGGCCCAGCCCCATCAACAACCCATAAAGAACGACGAATGTAAAAAGTACGTTTGCAATCGGCCCCGCAATAACAACAGCAATGCGTTGCCAGACATTTTTGAAGTAAAAAAGCGAAGCCTTGGTCTGGGGGTCTAACGCGTCTAGTTGCTCATGGTCTGGGGTACTTGCAGCGTTCATGTCGCCGACAAATTTGACATATCCACCTAGTGGAATTGCGCAGATTTTCCAACGTGTTCCGTTTTTGTCGTTTCGCCCCCACAGCTCTGGGCCGAAACCGATCGAAAAGGCTTCAACCGCGATGCCATTCCAACGAGCCACAAGAAAATGGCCCATTTCGTGCACAAACACGATGATGGTCAGCACGGCAAGAAACGGAACAATTGTATATAGAGGTGCTAAAAAGCTTTCCAAGAACTCGTCCTTTTGTCAGCAAAGCGTATGCTACCAGAGCAGAACGCCCTCAGCGACATGATCTGAAGTGAAGTGGGCAACGCCAATAAAATAGAGCAATACTGCACCAACGGTAAAACTATCAATTCGGTCCAAAATTCCGCCATGGCCTGGAATGATGTCGCCACTATCCTTGATCAGAAAATGACGCTTAAGCGCGCTTTCCGCAAGGTCACCGATCTGCGCTGATGCGCTGATGGCGGCCGAAATCAAAATGCCAATCCATAGTGGAGACCCAGTTCCAAAGCCCCAAACAATCGCGCCGCCCAATGTCCCAAAAGCGAGCCCGCCTATGGCGCCGCTCCACGTCTTTGAGGGTGAAATAACAGGCGCGAGCTTTTTCCCGCCAAACTGACGTCCAGAAAAAAAGGCCCCTGTATCCGTGAGCCAAATCACCGCGGTCAAAAACACCGTTGCGAGAATTCCCAAATTCGTATCGCCGCGAAGCGCCAGCACGCAAAGTCCGGAAAATCCCAAAAACCCAGCCGCTATACCATTCGTTGGCCATTCGCCGAACTTGTCGCTCAAAACCATTGCCAAAATGCCGGTGAAAATGAACAACCCAAGGCTAACCCAAAAGCCTACAATTGGGTATGCGATTGAGCAAAGCGCCAACATGCCCATAATGAAATAGGAAAACCGGGCAACTTTGCCACCACCCGTCATCAATGACCATTCATGATAAGCGACGGCCAACACACCACCGATGAGCAGCGCAACGGCCAACTGCCCGACAACAATCGCGACAACAAAAACGGGGATCAAAAATAAGGCGGAAATTAAACGTGGTCTAAGGTCACCCCAAGAAGGCCGGTTCGGTTCGGCTAATGATTTTTGAGGCTCTTGTGACACGCCCATCCCTATTCGATATCGCCGAAACGCCGCTTCCGAGTGGCGTATGTTTGAAGCAGCTCAACAAAAGATCGCCTGTCAAAATCGGGCCAATATTCCTGCGAGAAAACAAACTCAGAATAGGCGGACTGCCATAGCATGAAATTTGACAAACGTTGCTCGCCGCTGGTCCGAAATATAAGATCTGGATCAGGTAGTCCACCGGTGTAAAGCGCGTTCGACATCACTTCTTCGTCAATGTCCTCGGCTTTCAGCTCGCCACTTTGAACACGCTTGGCAATTTCAACGGTCGCGTCCAAGATTTCGGTGCGCGCACCATAGTTAAACGCAACGTTCAACTGAAGACCGCTACAGTTTTTGGTTCGGTCCTCGGCTTCTTTTATCATTTTGAGGACTGAACCATTCAACCCGTTCCGGCTGCCCAAAATTCGAATACGAACATTGTTTTTGGCGAAGGTGCCAATATCTGAGGCGACAAATTTCTTCATCAGCCCCAAGATCGTGTTGATTTCGTCCTGCGGGCGGCGCCAGTTTTCTGATGAGAAGCTGAATACCGTTAGATATTCAATCTCATACTCAACAGCACAGGTTACGAGCCGTCTTAAGGCCTCTACCCCGGCCCGATGCCCATCAGACCTTTGCTGACCGCGAGCCTGCGCCCATCGGCCATTGCCGTCCATTATGACACCAATATGCGCCGGCAATTGATCCGGGGCGATGTCTATAACGGTTTTGGCAACAGCACTATCCATAATGGTCGTCAATCCAGTGGGCTATACCCGCATGATGTCGGCTTCTTTAGCCGCCAAAAGTTTATCAATTTCAGCAACAGCGCTGTCGGTGATTTTTTGCACATTTTCAGATTCTGAGTGCAAATCATCCTTGCCGATATCGCCATCCTTTTCGAGTTTCTTCAATGCATCCATGCCATCTCTGCGGATGTGACGCACTGCGACTTTTGCCTGCTCTGCATATTGATTTGCGACCTTGGTCAATTCTTTGCGGCGCTCTTCATTCAATTCAGGTAAGGCAACGCGAATAAGCGTTCCTTCTGCGGCAGGATTAAGGCCAAGATTACTTTCTCGAATACCTTTTTCGACAGCTTGGGTCATCGACTTGTCCCAAACCTGAACCGTTAGCATGCGCGCATCGGCTGCAGAAACCGTAGCCACTTGGCTAATCGGCATTTTTGAGCCATATGCGTCAACCATCACAGGTTCCAAAAGACTGGGATTTGCCCGCCCAGTGCGCAATCCACCAAACTCATCTTGCATTGAGGTAATGGATTTCTTCATCCGATCGTCAAGATCAGCAATTGAAAAGTCTGTCATCGTTTTCTTCCTCTATTCTACGCTACCAGCAACCAAGGTTGAAAGTGCGGTCCCCTCGATCACGGCGCGCACGCCGCCATCAACGTCTAGTTGGTATACATATATCGGCAGTTTATTGTCACGTGCTAGAGCAAATGCTGCCATATCCATAACTTTGAGATCTTTTGAAATCACTTCGTCATAGCTAACTTTGTCGTACCTTGTCGCCTCTGGGTTCGTCTTTGGGTCGGCCGAATAAACGCCATCGACCTGCGTTCCTTTAAACAAGGCATCGCATTGAAGCTCCACAGCCTTAAGCGCTGCCGCAGTGTCCGTTGTGAAAAATGGATTGCCCGAGCCGCCAGCGCAGATGGTTACTTTGCCCTCTTCCAAGGCACGCCGCGCGTCCCGAACGGTAAAAGTATCAGCAACTGCAGGCATTGAAATGTTGGAATAAACTTTGGCCATGCCGCCACAACGTTTAATTGCGTCCCCAAGGGCCAGTGAATTGATCACCGTCGCTAACATACCCATATGGTCGCCAACAACTCTATCCGCGCCGCCGGCCGCTACCGACATCCCACGAAAAATATTGCCGCCACCGACAACAATTGCAACTTCTAAACCTGATGAGGAAAGTTCCCAGAGTTGGCGAGCAACCTGGTCAAGAAATTCGGGTTCGATCCCGAATGAATTGTCTCCGGCAAGTGCTTCGCCGGAGACTTTTATCAATATACGCTTATGCGAACGAGTGGCCATTAGCCGCCCCAACCTTTGTTACAATGAGAAAGAGAATCTCTTTGCCCGAAAGGTTAGGCTGTACCAGCCACCGCCGCAACCTCAGCTGCGAAATCTTGTTCTTCTTTTTCAATGCCTTCCCCAATTGCGAAGCGAACAAATTCTGTCACTTCAACTGGAGCACCAGCATCTTTTTCAGCCGCTTTCAAAACGTCAGCAATTTTGCTTTCACCGTCGATTACGTATGTTTGAGATAGCAAGCAAACTTCTTCGTAGAATTTGCGAACACGACCTTCAACCATTTTCTCAACGATGTTGGCCGGCTTGCCAGATTCGGCAGCCTGTTCAGCAAAAACAGAACGTTCTTTTTCAACAACAGCAGGATCAATGCCATCCTGTGAAACAGCCAGTGGAGCTGGATCAGCAGCAGCAACATGCATCGCCAACTGACGACCAAGCGCAGCCAAGCCATCTGTTTTGCCTGAAGTCTTCAAGCCAACAAGAATGCCAATGCTGCCCATGCCGTCAACAACTGGGTTGTGAATGTAAGAACCAACAACACCATTATCTACAGTAACACGAGCACTGCGACGCAAGTTCATGTTCTCGCCTATTGTTGTAACTTTCTTCGTTACTTCTTCAGCAATTGAATGGTCAGCGCCTGGGAAAGTTGCAGCGTTAAGCGTGTCAGCATCAGCACCATCAACCAAAGCAGACTTTGAAATTTGACCAACCATTGCTTGGAACTCTTCGTTCCGTGCAACAAAGTCAGTTTCAGAGTTCACTTCAACCACGGCGCCAACATTACCTTCAGTCGCCACAGCAACCAAACCCTCTGCAGCAACACGACTTGCTTTCTTAGCAGCTTTCGCCAAGCCTTTGGTGCGCAGCCAGTCTACCGCCGCTTCCAAATCGCCATTGGTTTCGCCAAGAGCTTTTTTGCAGTCCATCATGCCTACGCCAGTCATTTCGCGTAGTTCTTTAACAAGTGCAGCTGTGATAGCCATTTTATCACTCCTTCTTGCCGGACTAAGCCGGCAAATCAATTCATCTAATCTAGGCTGTTACGCGATTATTATGACGCTGATTTTGCAAGCTCTGCAGCTTGTGCCAACCAACCATCACGCTCGATACGGCCTTTAAAGCTCAAACGCTCATCGACATTTGTAATGTCTTCAGCGGTGAAGGCAGCAACTTGTGCATATGTGTAAATGCCAAGATCATTCAATTTACCTTCAAGAACGGGACCAACACCTGAGATTTTTTTCAAATCATCAGCGTCGCCAGTTGGCTTTTCAAACAAAGCGCCTTCGGTTGCAGTAGGTGCAGCAACTTCTTCAGCGGCCGGAGCAGCAACAGCTTCTTCAACCGCAGCAGGTGCAACTTCAGCAGCCAACACTGGCTCTTCTTGAATGTCTACAGCTTCACCAAGATCTTCACCAAACTGAGAAGACGAGCGAGAAATGCCATCCAAAGCAGCGCGTGAAATCAATGAGCAATACAATTCGATTGCACGTGCAGCGTCATCGTTACCTGGAATTGGAAGATCAACAGCTTCAGGATCGCAGTTTGTATCTGAAATCGCGATAACTGGAATGCCGAGACGACGTGCTTCATGCAAAGCAATTGCTTCTTTGTTTGTGTCAATCACGAACAAAAGATTTGGCACGTTGCCCATGTCTTTAATGCCGCCAAGATCACGCTCAAGACGTTCTTGCTCACGTGAACGTTGCAAACGTTCTTTTTTGGTTAGACCAGCAATGTCTTTTTGCTCTTCCAACTGACGCAAACGCGCAATTGATTTAGAAATTGTCTGCCAGTTGGTGAGCATGCCACCCAACCAACGTGAATTTACATAGTACTGAGCGCATTGTTGTGCAGCTTGTGCAACAACTGGAGCAGCTTGACGCTTTGTGCCCACGAACAACACACGGCCACCTTCAGCCACTGTATCAGAAACCAACTGCAACGCGCGGTGCAAGTTAGGAACAGTTTGTGCCAAATCGATAATGTGAATATCGTTGCGAACACCGAAGATGAACTTTTCCATCTTTGGGTTCCAGCGGTGTTTTTGGTGTCCGAAATGTACGCCTGCTTCTAGCAGTTGACGCATAGAAAATTCTGGAAGTGCCATTGGCCTTCTCTCCTTTAAACCGGTTATGTCCTCCGCAAGGCATTGCAATGCTTTAAAAGCATCACCGGTAGGCGTCCAAATGGATAACCCAACCCTGCGTGTGAATTTACAGCGCGGACTTAACCTAGAAAGGGGCAAATGGCAACAGGCAATTGCTACCTGTTGTCCCTAAAATTACACATTCGCGAAAAACAACCGGTTAGCCAGCTTTATGAACACTGACTTTAGCGTCCTCAACACCCGGAATAACTTTAAGCGAACGCGCGAGTTCGTGCGACAGTCTATAGTTTCCAGGCAGCTCAATCTCATATTCTTTCGCCCGGTCTTCCCCAATCACCACAACACTCACCTGCCCTTCGCCTCCGCGGGTAAGTTGGTTTTGCAGTGAAGTTAGACCGTCTGTATTTTCAAGATAAAGCGTCAGTTTATTGGCCATGCGGGCAACGGCTTTTTCAATCGAATGCAAGTTGATCAGAATTAGGCGCACACCGTCAGGTTGGGAATCAGCCTCCACTTCAAGCACCACCGACTGACCCTGTATCAGCGCTTGATCAAATCGATCCAATTGCTCTGAAAATACCAAACATTCAAATGTTCCGGATGGGTCGGACAGTGTCAAAATTGACATGGAGGACCCTTTGCGGGTCTTCCTGTCGTTCCGTGCAGCAATCGTTCCGGCCAACCGACCGGCGCGCGCGCCACCCCTTGCCGCCTTCTCAAACGACGTCCAACCCTGCACATATCCTTCTTCATACAAAGATTTGTGGTCATCTAGCGGGTGGGCAGAAAGGTAAAACCCAATTGCTGAAAACTCTTTTGCCAGCCGTTCGGACAATGGCCAGGACTTGATGCCTTTTGCCGGCACAATCGGCTCAGGTCGATCCGCCGCAAACATATCAACAACGCCTTCACGCCGATTGTTGGTTGCCCGCTGCGAAGAACTGATCATCACATCGACAACCGACATCACTTCCTCACGCCGAATACCCATTTGGTCAAACGCACCAGCACATGTCAGCGTTTCAAGCGCACGACGATTGACAATTTTGGGGTCTACGCGCGAAGAAAAGTCCGCCAAATCCGTAAACGGCTGGCTACCACGAATGGCGACAATATGCTCCGCCACATTGCGCCCAACGCCCTTAACCGCGCACAGACTATAGTGAATGGCTTCACCATGAACAGAGAAATGAACTTCCGAACTATTCACACATGGCGGCTTAACCTCAATATTAAGTCTGTTCGCTTCACGTTTGAAATCATTTAATTTTTCGGTATTACCCATATCCAATGTCATAGACGCCGCAAGGAACGCCTTTGGATGATGGGCCTTCAAATAGCCGGTCTGATACGAAACCAGTGCATAGGCAGCCGCGTGGGATTTGTTAAATCCATAATTGGCAAACTTTGCCACAAGTTCGAAAATATTGGCCGCTTGGGCTTTCTCAACGCCCTGCTTGACCGCACCGTCAACAAACAAAGCTTTTTGCTTGTCCATTTCCGACTTAATTTTCTTACCCATCGCACGGCGCAACACGTCCGCTTCACCAAGCGAATAGCCGGAAAGTACCTGGGCCAATTGCATCACTTGTTCCTGATAAACAATAATGCCGAAGGTCTCTTCAAGGATGGGTTTAAGCTTTTCATGCATATAGTCGGGCTTTTCCCGACCATGCTTACGCGCGCAAAAACTTGGAATATTGTCCATCGGGCCGGGACGATATAGCGCCACAAGCGCGATAACATCCTCAAACCTATCCGGCTTCATATCCAACAGGGTTCGACGCATCCCCGGGCTCTCTACCTGGAAAACCCCAACCGTTTCACCCTTTGAATAGAGCGAATAAGTGAGCTCATCATCGAGCGGAATGCCCTCAATATTAAAATCGCCGCCGTTCTTGTTGACGATGTTGACGGCATATTCGATGACTGTAAGTGTCTTGAGGCCCAAAAAGTCAAACTTGACCAATCCAGCGTCTTCCACCACCTTCATATTGTATTGAGAAACCGGCATGTCCGAGCGCGGGTCTCGATATAGCGGCACCAATTGCTGCAAAGGCCGGTCGCCGATCACAATACCGGCGGCATGGGTGGAAGCATGTCGATATAGACCCTCTAGCTTGCGACCAATGGTCAGCAGCTCCGCAACATTCTCATCTTCGTCCCGCATTTCCTGCAATCGTGGTTCACCATCAATCGCTTCACTCAGGGTTACCGGATTCGCTGGATTGGACGGCACCAATTTGGAAATGCGATCTACTTGCGGATAAGGCATTTGCAATACACGGCCAACATCGCGCAACACAGCCCGGGCTTGCAGCGACCCAAATGTGATAATTTGCGCAACTTGTTCAGCACCATACTTATTCTGCACATAGCGAATGACTTCTTCGCGTCGATCTTGACAAAAATCGATGTCAAAATCAGGCATTGATACCCGTTCTGGGTTCAAGAACCGCTCGAATAGCAATGCATAGCGCAACGGATCAAGATTGGTAATGGTAAGAGCATAAGCCACCAGTGAACCCGCACCAGAACCCCTGCCCGGACCCACGGGGATATTTTGATTTTTCGCCCATTTAATGAAGTCGGCAACGATCAAAAAGTAACCGGGAAACTTCATATTGATGATGACGTTGAGTTCAAACTCAAGCCGATCGCGATAGTCGTTTTCGCTTAGCCCATCAGCCGGGCCAATTTCTTTTAAGAATACATCCAGCCCTTCATGGGCTTGCCGAGAAAGTTCTGCCCCCTCCGCCGCCACCGCATCTTCTGCAGACATGCCCGCAGGTGCGGCGAAGTTTGGCAGGATTGGCGCGCGTTTTCGCGGACGGAAATGACAACGCTGCGCAATCTCGATGGTGGAATTCAGTGCTTCGGGCAGGTCTGAAAAGACATCGCACATTTCTTTGCGGGATTTGAAATAATGCTCAGCCGAAAGTTTGCGCCGTTCTGTTTGCGCGACCACGCTTCCTTCAGCAACCGCCATCAGGGCGTCATGCGATTCAAAATCGTCAGGTTTGGCAAAAAACGGCTCGTTCGTCCCAACCAACGGAATGCCATTGGCATAGGCATAATCGATAAGTTGCGGTTCAACCAACTTTTGTCGGTCAATTTCGTGACGCTGCAATTCAATATATAGTCGATCGCCAAATCGCTCCTTGAGCGAATTCAGGCGACTGATGGCGACAGCGTCATATCCTTGGGCAAACGCCGGATCAATGCCCCCTTCAAACCCACCGGTTAGACAGATCAAATCTCCGGTTAGTTCGCCATCCATCCAATCAAGGTGGAGCTGGGCCAAGCCGTCTTCACTTTGCAAATAGGCTTGAGAAACCAGCTCACTCAAATGCAAAAAGCCGGTTTCGGACTGGGCGATGAGCACAATTGATTCTTTGACGAACTTCTTGCGCTCTTTACCCGGTATATCTTCAGGTGGCTCAAACTGAACAGGAATTTCACAACCGACAATGGGCTGCATGCCCTTGGCGCTTGCCATCTCTGAAAATTGTAGTGCACCAAACAAGTTCCCTGTGTCGGCAATACCAAGGGCAGGCTGATTGTCAGCGACGGCGAGATCGATAAGTTTGGGCAGCTTTATCGCGCCCTCAAGCAACGAATAAGCTGAGTGCGCATGTAGATGTATGAAGCCGGGACCGTTTGTCATAATGCCCTATCTTTGTCAGAGCGAGGCCGCCGCGCCAAGCCGATATCTGAACTCATACACAAGTGTCAGGTTTAAACTCTAAATTTAAAACAGGATGTTAGCCGCAATGCACTCAAACATTAAGACAGAGACGAAAGAATATCCAACCAAACCAATACCGCGCCACTAAATGCTGTAATAGAACAAAGGGCCATCATGTCTTTAATAAGGTGTGTCATATCAATCTCCATGTTTCCTATTTGTTCTTATATATTCCCTTTTTGTTCTTGTCCACACTCTTTCCACAAATTGTCCACATGACCAATATTTATGGTAAACAGGGCCCATAGTCGTCTGACCCTCGAACCACCAACCGTCCCAACCCTTTTGTTCCCGAAAAAAAAACAGCATTTAACTGCAGGTAATGTAATGACTGAAAACACCGACCTTCGACCCGAGATCGCAACAATAACGAGCGCCGCCGAATTGAAACGCTGGTATTGGCTAAAGGACGAACTAACCGCTCAAGCCCGCAACCTTGGTCTGAAAACAACGGGAGCAAAATTTGATGTCTTAGACCGGATTGGGCATTTTCTTGATACAGGTGACAAGAATTGGCCGGGTGACGCCAAGCCCAAGGCAACGTCAAAGTTCGACTGGAACAACGCACAGCTGACACCTGAAACAATCATCACTGACAATTATAAAAGCAGTCAGAATGTGCGTCGATTTTTTAGCCAACAGCTCGGTATCGAATATAAGTTCACAATCGCCGCAATGGCATGGATGAAGGAAAATGTGGGCAAGAGCCTTGACGACGCGATAGTTGAAATTCAACGGCAGCTCGATGAGGCGAAAACTGAAGGGTTTAAGACAAAAATCCAACCGCATAACCAGTTCAATCAATATACGCGTGATTTTCTGGACGCCAATCCAGATCTCGGCATGGCCGATGTGCGCAGAATCTGGGCGCTAAAACGCGCCCTGCCGACTGACGATGGTCGTCACACCTACGAAGATAGCGATCTGGCGCTTGAGAAAAAGTAGCCTATAGCTCGGCGGGCACCAACTGCCCGTCTTTAAGCGTCAAAATACGGTCAGCTCGCTTCGCAATATCGTAATTGTGGGTCGCGATCAGCCCTGCCGCGTCATGGTTGCGGATAGAGTTGGCCAGCAAGTCAAACACCGTTGAGCTGGTTTCTGGGTCCAGATTGCCGGTTGGTTCATCCGCCAAGATCAGCCCCGGCTTGTTCGCCAATGCACGTGCGATCGCAACGCGCTGTTGCTCGCCACCAGAAAGCTGCGCCGGGCGATGCGTGCCCCGTTCGCCCAGCCCCATCATGCCCAACAACTCGTCACCACGCGCCCGAGCCACATCATTTGAAATGCCAGATATGAGCTGCGGCATCATCACATTTTCAGTTGCATTAAATTCAGGCAATAAGTGGTGGAACTGGTATATATAGCCAACATGTTGCCGACGAACGAGCGTGCGATCGCGATCGTCGAGCCCATCAGTCGCCACACCACAAATACCAACCTGGCCGCTATCCGCGCGTTCCAGAAGGCCCGAAATATGCAGCAATGTCGATTTGCCAGCTCCGGACGGAGCCACCAGAGCGACAATCTCACCGCTAACGATCTCCAAAGAAGCGCCTTGCAAAATATGGAGCTGGCCTTCGCCTTGCTTATAGTGCCGATGGACATCAACAAGGCTTAATTTGACGTTCTGATCAACCATTTCGAAGTGCCTCAACCGGGTCATATTGGGCTGCACGCCATGCAGGATAAAGTGACGCTGCAAAGCTCAGGATTAATGCTAGTCCTACCACGAAGGCGACTTCAACGGGATCCGTCTTGGATGGCAGTTCAGACAAAAAGAACACTTCAGGCGGAAACAAAGCCACGCCAATCGTATCGGATATCCATTTTCGCAGTGCTTCCGCGTTCGAAGCAATCACCAGACCAATCACAAGCCCAATCAATGTGCCCGCAACACCAATTGCCGTTCCGGTCATGCAGAATATCCGCATGATCGAAGCACGTGTGGCACCTATTGTGCGCAACACTGCAATATCCGCGTTCTTTTCCTTCACTAGCATCACAAGCGAAGAAATAATGTTGAACACAGCAACCAGCACGATCATGGAGAGGATGACAAACATCACCACACGTTCCACCTGCAAGGCTGAAAAGAATGTTTCGTTGCGCCGTTGCCAATCGGTGAATATCATCGGTCGCCCGGCCGCCAACTGCAATTTATCCCGCATGGCCGTCGTCGCGTCTGGATCATCCAAAAAGATTTCTAGGGCACTTGCCCGATAAATCCGTTCATAAGCCGCGTCGATTTGCTCGTCGGTCGCATCAAGCGGTAATGGCCCCTCGCCTTCCTTCAATTCATCGCGGAACAGTTGGAAATAGCTTTGGCCGTGCTGCAACGGCATGAAAACAAAGAAACTATCAAACTCAACCATGCCGAGCTCAAATATGACATTGACCGGATAAGACCGAATTTGAGGTGTGGTCCCAAACGGCGTAACAACGCCATCAGGCGTGATGATCGTCACCGGATCACCAATGGTAACACCCAGTTTTTGCGCCAAACGAATGCCAATTGCCAAACCACGGCTCTGATCCCACCCGTCAAAGCCGCCCAAAATCGCCGACTTTTTCAAGTCTGGCAGCTTCTCAATATCGCGCGTGTTCATCCCGCGCACAGAAACGCCGGTGGATTGCCCAACGCCGGAAGCTAGTGCTTGGCCTTCGGCAAACACCACGACCGATTGCACACCATCCACCTCTTCCAAGCGCAAAAGCACATCTTCATAATCTTCGAATTGCTCTGCAATCGGGAAAACGGTGAAATGACCATTTAGCCCAAGTATTTTGTCCAGCAGTTCTGCACGAAATCCGTTCATCACAGATGTCACAACAATCAGTGTCGCGACACCTATGGCAATGCCGGTCAGCGTCAGCGCAGCAATAACAGAGATAAATGTCTCTTCGCGCCGTGCGCGCAAATAGCGCCAAGACACCATGAATTCAAACGCAGAAAAAGGGCGGTTCTTCTCAATCACTGCAGGGCCGCGGTTTGCCATAAATTAAATTGTGTCCAAACGTAGTGGTTCGATAACCGAACGAATGTGCTCTACTGCGGCTTCCACCGAAACGTTGCTGCGCTCACCCGTTTTACGATCTTTAATTTCAACTTCGCCATTTTTAAGGCCGCGTGGCCCAACAATCATCTGGAAGGGCAAACCGATAAGGTCTGCTGTTGCAAACTTGCCGCCTGCGCCCATATCACGATCATCATAAAGCACATCAATGCCAGCATTTTTCAAACCAGCATAAAGGGTCTGACAGGTTTCTACGCACGCGTCATCGCTCGCCTTAAGATTAATCAGGCCAAGTTCAAACGGCGCAACTGACACGGGCCAGATAATGCCATCATCATCATGGCTGGCTTCGATGATGGCTGGCAACACCCGGGTCAAGCCAATACCATATGAACCCATATGAACGGCGACTTCCTTGCCTTCATCATTGAGCACTTTTGCGCCCATTGGCTCAGAATATTTTTCACCAAAATAGAACACTTGACCAACTTCGATGCCCCGTGCTGCGATCCGACGATCTTCAGGCACATCGGCTTCGAACTTATCCATCTCGATCATGTCTTCAGTCGCTGCGTACATAGACGTCCAGTCAGCAACAATTTCTGAAAGGTCGCCATCATAGTCCACATCAATCGCTGGAATTGGCTTATCCAACAGCGCACTGTCGCAGAACACGCCACTTTCACCCGTATCTGCCAGCACGATAAATTCGTGGCTCAAGTCACCACCAATCGGGCCGGTTTCAGCGCGCATGGGAATAGCCGTCAGGCCCATCCGACGGTATGTGCGCAAATAGGCGACAAACATACGGTTATAGGATTTGACGGCCGCTTCTTTGTCCAAATCGAAGGAATAGGCATCCTTCATCAAGAACTCACGGCTACGCATGGTGCCAAAGCGTGGGCGAATTTCGTCACGGAACTTCCACTGAATATGATAAAGGTTAAGCGGTAAATCCTTGTAGGACTTCACATTTGACCTAAAGATCGATGTGATCATCTCTTCGTTCGTTGGTCCATAAAGCAAATCCCGGCCATGGCGATCTTCGATCCGCAGCATTTCTTTGCCATAATCATCATACCGGCCGCTTTCACGCCAAAGGTCAGCAGGCTGAAGCGTTGGCATCAACATTTCATTGGCACCCGCACGATCCTGCTCTTGCTCGATGATGGCTTGAACTTTGCGCAACACCTTGTAGCCCAGTGGCAACCAAGCATATAACCCACTCGCTTCTTGCTTGATCATCCCAGCACGCAGCATCAGCCGGTGCGAAACGATTTCAGCTTCCTTTGGGGTCTCTTTCAGGACAGGCAAAAAATAACGGGAAAGGCGCATGGCGGTAGCAGCTCTTTTCGACTCGAGAATTCAAATTGATGGTTCGGCTGCGAGAAAACGCCAAATGCCCGAAATTATCAAGCCAAAACTGTGGAACGTCACACGCCCGTCGCTCAATCTACGGCAAATAAGCAACAAAATTGAATGTCGCGTCTCTCTATTCCGACCTTGCGGAAAGAAACTGTTCGTCGCGAACGGCAGCTTAGAGCCCAAAGTGGAAGTGACAAACAACGCGCCTAATTGAATCGCTTGCATCCGCACAATCATGTCTTTTGAATTTGGTGGTAAATACAGAAGAACGAATTTGCCGAATGGCAGGCGACGCATTCCGTTCGGTGGCACGGTCGCTTGTGCGGAGAGGTGTTCGGCCATTTTTCGACTTCAGCATGTATGGCTACGTGATACCATGACCATAGTTAAACTGTCAGGAGACACGCGATGTTACCCTTCTCTTTTCCAGCAACCAATACCTCGTCACCTTTCGCGTCGATGAAATCCAGCCACCCATGTATTCGAGTTCCAGACCTCGACAAGGCTATAGATTGGTACATGCGCGCATTTGACTTTCGGCTTGTCAAGCGGTGGCCAGGGCCAGACGGGTTGCATCTGGCATATTTGGCGGCGCCCGGTGACAACGGATCACTCTTTGAGATAATTGGTGGAGAAACGTCTGATGAAGGTGTCCCCATTCCCGAAGATTTTTGGCGGTCACTCGATTCAGTTCGTTATCACCATTTCGCCTTTTCCGTGACAAGTCACAAACAAGTTCTAGAAGAGCTGCACGCGCGTGATATTACAATTGTCCAGCAGCCCTTTGAGGTGCCTGAATTGGGTTACTGGGTCGCCTTCACTGCCGATCCTTGGGGGAATCTAATCGAGTTAGTTGAATTACCAAGCTGACAGTGGTTGCGTATTTCGTGAGCCAGCCAACACGTTCGAAACGAAAATGCGTCCTGCAGGAAAAAGAAGGACGTGCTAAGGCCACCATGCCGACCACCGCTTGGAGCCCAACTACGACATTCACATCATAGAACCGTACTTAAAAATCGATCCAAATGACATCAACACCTAATGATATTATAGCCTTGGGCTTTCAAAACTGGACATTCCGTTTTTTACAAACTCCAAGAACCCTGCGCGGACGTAGCCATCGCCCTGTGGTCTTGTCATCAAGGCGAAAACGGGTTCATGAATGGTATTTGAGGACATTAGATTAAGCTTGGAACAGTCTACTCCAACCTATTGCCGGAACCACTTTCAAATAAATGTATGCGGTCTTCACTTGCTGTAAAACACATAGTTGCGCCGCGTGACAATGTTGGCGCTTGTTCCATTTTTGCGACAAATTCTAATTTGTCTTCTGAAACCATGTGAAGCAAAACATGGTCTCCTAGCTGTTCAACAACATCTACTGTGCCAGCGATAATCTCTTCTCCCACTTCGCACAATGTTAGGTGCTCCGGGCGAATTCCGACTGTAACAGCATCTGCATCTTGATTGCGCGATGTGACGGGTTGAGAACCGCCAATGGAAAGTACGTTTTCATTTTTTTGGGTTTTGAAAAAATTCATTGATGGGCTGCCAATAAAGCTGGCGACAGACAAATTGTTTGGACTATCGTAAAGCTCCATCGGACGTCCAACCTGTTCGACCCGTCCATCACGAAGAACAACAATCCTGTCCGCAAGCGTCATGGCCTCAACCTGATCGTGGGTGACATAAATCATCGTAGACCCAAGACGTTCATGAAGGCGTGCAATCTCCAGCCTTGTTTGACCGCGCAACGCCGCATCCAAGTTTGAAAGGGGCTCATCAAAAAGGAAAACTTCAGGTTCGCGGACGATGGCACGTCCAATTGCAACGCGTTGACGCTGTCCACCGGATAAAGCGCGCGGTGTGCGATCCAAATAATCCACAATATCCAAAATCTTGGCGGCTTCGTGTACGCGTCGTTCGATTTCCTCTGGCGGAGTTTTGATCTGCTTAAGACCAAATGCCATATTGTTGTAAACCGTCATGTGTGGATATAGCGCATAAGTCTGAAAGACCATCGCGACACCACGTTTGGATGGCGGCACCTCGTTCACCAGACGGTCGCCAATCGAGATATCACCGCCGGAAAGGTCTTCAAGGCCTGCAATCATGCGCAACAAGGTGGATTTTCCACACCCTGATGGCCCAACAAATACAACAAATTCGCCGTCTTCGATGTCTAGATCAACACCGTGCATTACTTGGGTGTTACCATATTTCTTGATTACATTTCTAATCGTCAAGCCGGCCATTTCAATTCCATTTCTTGAATTGCGGAAATAAGTTCAGACACAAAATCTGGATAAACTTCTGGTACATTCGCCCACAATTTCGTTGTTCGAGCGAAGTTTTCTTCGGCGCCTTCTGCCAATAGCGGGCTAAGCTGATCCCAATAAGGTTCTTGATAGTGGATCGGCAAGGCGCCATGGGAATAGCGACGCGCATAAATGTACCAACTCGCAATGCAACGAATTGCATTGCGCGGCACAATTTTTTGTCGAAAACAGGACGCAACAGTGGGCAAGATATAGATGGGCATTTTCGAATAGCCATCCATGCAAATCCGCTCGAGCTGATCAGCAATTGCAGCATTGGAAAATCGTGTGGCTATTTCTGCCAAATATGCGCGCTCATCAAACGGGAGTTCAATATCCAATCCCGGCAAAACCTCATCCGTTTCAAAGGCGTCAAAAATTTCTCTCAACGCAGGGTCTTTGAAGGCTTGATCAAACGTGGAGTGGCCTTCTAACACCCCAAAATAACAAAGTGCTGTGTGCCCACCATTTAAGATGCGAATTTTTGCTTCTTCATATGGATCAACATCAGCAACAACTTCGACACCGGACTTTTCAAGCTCTGGCATTGGCGCTTTAAAACTGTCTTCCAATACCCATTGCGCAAAACTCTCTGCTTGAATTGCGTTATCCTGTTTCTCCGAAAACAAGCTCGCAATCTCATCTTTAAGTGCTGGAGTCGAGCGCGGTGTAATACGATCCACCATGGAACATGGAAACGCAACATTCTCTGCAACCCACGCTTTCAGCTCCGTTTCTCCAAGCCTTTCTAAGTAACACAAGAAGTTGGATTTCAGCATGTTGCCATTGGTGCGAATGTTGTCGCAGCATAAAATGTTGAGCGGTTGC
Source organism: Maritalea sp. YIW29 (assembly GCF_057219265.1). Classification (NCBI taxonomy): domain Bacteria; kingdom Pseudomonadati; phylum Pseudomonadota; class Alphaproteobacteria; order Hyphomicrobiales; family Devosiaceae; genus Maritalea; species Maritalea sp. YIW29. Next base: position 908,659 of record NZ_JBXVVF010000001.1, on the reverse strand, counting down.
CCGTGATCCAAAACACGACGCTGCAATGCCCGATACATATAGGAATAAACAGAGACAGATGCGTTTTCGGCCAATTCTGATGCAATCACTGGATGGTCAAAATTTAGCGTCCAATCGTCCTTTAAATAATATCCGCTCTCCGTCACCGTTAGCGTGACCAAATGCACAGAAGGCAAACTCATCAAACCTTCGGCAGTTTCCTTTTCCTCTGACCAATCAGCAAATGTGCAGTGGGAACGCACCAAACGAAATGCCCGTTGCCCGTCTGCTGCTGTGGTTTTTAGAACGTATCCATCATCTTGGGCGTGTGCCGCCTTGAATGCTGATGTTTCAGATGGGCGAAGGTTAACCGCTGCGATGCCCCAGCGTAAATCGCCCGTCGCTTGCATATAATCATCGATATAGACCGCTTGGTGTGCACGGTGAAACGCGCCATATCCGATATGCACAACCCCGATTTCGCAGAGTTCTTGATCATAAGTTGTTGCAGTTAGTTCGACGTCGTTAGGCTCTTCTTGGACAAGGTTCATGCTTGCACCTCATCTTTGGGGCCTAACTCGCGTAGTGCTGTTTCGCGAAATTCTTTAGGAGTCATTTCCTTCATTTTCAGGAAATGGCGGTTAAAGTTCGCAAGGTTTTGAAAACCGACCTCAAAGCAAATTGTCGAGATTTGTTTATCAGTCGAGTAGAGCATAAAGCAGGCGCGGCTGATGCGAACACGATTTACAAATTCGACGAATTTGTTGCCCGTAACACTTTGAAAGTTTCGAGAGAATGCTGGCGCACTCATATTTGCCATCTTTGCGGCGATCTCGATAGAAATCTCGTCAGCAAAATTCTTCGTGATATGGTCAACCACTTCCGCAATACGCGCTTGTTTGGAATTCCCTTCGGGCTGTATGATGCCGGCGACTGACAGTGGTCTTTTTTCAGCGTGCTCGTTCACACGCACCAAAAAACGCAAAAAGGCAACGATACGTTCCGCACCGCGGGTGTTGCGAATGCGTTCAAAATGGCCGCGTGCAAATGTGGGGTTAAACCCTTTGAACTCGATGCCAGATTTCGCTAGCTCAAACATTGACTCCATTTCCCTGAATTCAGGAAAGGCCAACGACAAGTGGTCGATACTTTCTTGGCTAAACTGGATAAGCATATCACGAACGGCGACTGGTTGAGGGTTGTCCAACTCGTCAGTAATCCAGTTGTGCGGCAAATGTGGTCCAGTCAAAAACAACGCGCCGGGCGAAAACTCACCGATATAGTCTCCTACAAATGCTTTGCCGCGTGTTTCGGTGACAATATGAAGTTCATATTCGGCATGGCTGTGCCAACGACACAAATCTGTGGGCCAACCATGTTCCAAATAGCGAATTGTTTCAGTCGCGCGATCTACATATTCAACTTCTGGCTGAATTATGGACATAACGATACCCATCCAGCTAAAGCTCGACACGTGACAGACTGCAATTCAAAGCCCCAAGTTGGGCGTCTATGCGTTGCGCTCATTTCACTGCACCAAACGTCAGGCCTTGAACGAGCTGTTTTTGACAGAACCAACCCAATACAACAATAGGTCCAACCGCTGCCGTGGAAACAGCGGAGAGGCGACCAAAGAAGAGGCCTTCTGGTGCGCGATTGCCTTCTATGAGCGTAGAAAGGGTTGCGGCTTCAGTCGTTGTGAGACGTACAGTCCAATACGCTTCGTTCCAACAAAAGATGAAGCAAAGTAGAGCTGTTGACGCGACGCCACCCCACGCCAACGGGATCAAAATGTCTTTGATTTCGCCCCAAGTACTTACACCATCCATTTTCCCGGCCTCAATGATTTCCTTTGGAATTTCTTTGAAGTAGGTGAAAAGCATCCACACAACGATCGGCAGATTGATCAAGCAAAGGACCATGATCACCAAGAAATGTGTGTCGTAAATTGCAAGGAAGTTCTTGGTCAAAAATGTCATCGGGTAAAGCACTGCAGCAGCAGGCAACATCTTCGTAGACAACATCCAAACAAGAATATCTTTGGTGTGGCGGCTGGGGTTAAACGCCATTGCATAAGCAGCAGGTACACCGACAAACAACGCAAAGCTTGTTGCAAAAACCGACGTTATGACCGAGTTGATCGCAAAGCGCCAATAGTCATAATTCTCTGTCATATTGAGATAGTTTTCGAGCGTTGGCTTGAACACCAACAGGTTTTCTGGCTTCACCGCATCTGCATCTGTTTTGAAACTGGTAAAAACCATCCAAAAAATGGGAAAGAAAAAGACGAGTGCAATTAGCCATGCAAGTAAGGGCCAGAAGATTTCGCCAAATTTTGATTTTTGCGCAACGATTGCCATATTCTGTCCCTCAATCCATCAAGCTTTTGCCAACCATCCGCAACAGGAATATTGCGATGATGTTGGCGAGAATGACAGCAAAAATGCCTGCAGCGCTCGCCGCACCAATATTGTTGGATGTGAATTCGCCAATTAGATATGGCAGGTTCTTATTGCCGTTTCCTCGGCTAACAATCTCGATCTCCGCATAAAGCGAGAGATGAAAAATTGACTGGATCATGACAACGATCGCTATCGGACGTGCCAGGTGTGGCAATGTCAGGTTTCTAAACTGAGACCAAGCATTAGCGCCATCAAGAATGGCCGCCTCTTTTTGCTGCTGATCTTCAGACTGAAGCGAAGTCATAAATATCAAAACAGCAAATGGTGTCCATTGCCAAGCCACCATGATAATAACTGCATAGGCAGAGGTTTGCGTCGCACGAAATGAAATTGGTTCTATTTCTGGCCAGAGCGAGAAAAACCAGCCGATCACAGGGAATTCCCGCAATCCCGTTACCACTTCGTTTATACTGCCTATTGCCAGGCCGTTAAGCCCCAAAACTGGATCCAAAATCATGTTGATCCACAGGACCGCATTAACCGCTGGCATGACGAAAAACGGAGAAATGAGCAAAACGCGGACAATCCCTTGCCCCGGGAACGATCGGTTGACCAAAACTGCAATGGCCAACCCCAAAACCACTGTTAAGACGATCACACTGCTCACAATGAAGACACTGTTTTGAACAGCAAACCAAAAGTCCTTGGCAGAAAACAATACGTATTCATAATTTCCGAAGCCGCGCCAATTGCTCAGGCTTGGCGTTGTCCATTCAGGACGGCGAAGATTATTCAATACGTAACGAATAAACGAGAAGTACAAGGTCATCCCGAGGGGGATCAACATCCAAATCAACAACAACACAACGGCTGGTGTTTGAAGTAAGCGAGGTAGCGTTCGTTTGGACATTGGAGTTAAACCTTGCTCTGCGAAAGACTTCTAACGGCAACACGATTATCAAGTTCGTATTAGAGCATCAAAATGCTTGCCAAAATGAGTAGTTTGGAGGGCCCGGCATGCGCTCGGGTCCTCCAAATTCAGTTCGATTATCGATTAATAGTAGCCAGCTTCACGCATGATTGCGTCCGCAGCCGCTTGTGATGCTTTAAGCGCATCCTCGACAGACTTAGCACCTGATAGAGCCGCTGCCATTTCTTGAGCAACTGCACTTCCTACTTCAGGGAACTCAGGGATAGCTGCGAATTGAACACCTACATAAGGCTTCAAGTCAGTTGCCGCTGGTGCTGCAGATTCAATCGCTGCCATTTCCGCTGTAGCAAATTTAGCAACTGCTTGGAACTCAGGGTAAGCGTATGTTGAAGCACGTGTGCCTGTTGGTACAGAACCCCAACCAAAGTCTGGGTGATCTGCTACGGCTTTAATGTAGTCTTTAGATGTTGCCCACTCAATGAACTTTTGAGCTTCTTCTGAGTTTGGTGAACCAGCAGGAACAGCCATTGCCCATGCCCACAACCAGTTTGCACCAACTGGGTTACCAGCATTTGGAGACTGTGCGTATGCAACACCGTCGACTTCTAAGAATGACGCTGCGATTGTCGCGTCAATCCACATGCCACATTTACCTTCATTGTAAAGCGCAAGGATTTCGTTGAATGAGTTTCCTTCAGAACCTGGAGGGCCGTAGTTGCCAAGAAGATCAACGTAGAAGTTGATGGCTTCTTTCCATTGTACTGAGTCAATTGTTGGACGGAAGTCCTTATCAAACCACGCACCACCAAACGAGTTCACAACCGTTGTGATGAACGCCATGTTGTCGCCCCAACCTGGCTTGCCGCGCAAACATGCGCCATAAACACCGTTATCTGGGTCATGGATCGCTGCGGCAGCGGCTTTTACGTTGGCCCATGAATCATTGTCGCCAATGCTGACGCCGGCTGCGTCTGTGAGGTCTTTGCGGTACATCACCATCGATGACTCACCGTAAAATGGCGCAGCATAAAGAGTACCATCATGCGACAATCCATTGCGCATTGCTGGTAGCATGTCGTCAATGTCGTAATCAGCGCCAAAGTTTAGCGGTTCAATCCAACCAGCGGCACCCCAAATTGGTGCTTCTTGCATGCCAATATTGATGATGTCGTATTGACCGCCACCTGTGGCTGTGTCCGAAGTTACTTGCTCACGAAGTACACCTTCTTCTAGTGAAACCCACTTGAGTTCAACGCCAGTGTCCTTTGTGTATGCCTCAGCAACTTTCTGCATATTAATCATGTGACCATTGTTCACAATGGCAATTGTAAGCTCTGCTGCAGAAGCAGAAAAAGCGGTAGAAGCAGCAAGTGCCAGCCCTAACGCAGTTTTATTCAGTATCGTCATATCGTCCTCCCAAATCGAGCGCATTATGCACTTGGGGACAATCATCAAATTAAAATCAGCGCCCCGTCTAATATTTTTACATATGATTACTGTACTTTTTTGATAAGAATGTAGCAATTTTAAAAAAATAATGGTGATTTTGTACAATACACTTCAAACGCCATGAATCCACATAGTGTAATCGCTAATTGGAAATGAACGAAAATTGGGGCAGCTGCAATCACCTCGTCAAATTTGAGCGGTTCCGTGAGGTTCAGTCTATTTAGACGTTAATCCCAGAAAAATTGAAGTGTGGATTGAGCATGGATCATTATGAAAGTCTGATTTTGTACGACCGACTATCCATTCATTCAACTACTGGTCCCCCCACTTTGCCGGAACGGTGAATTCAGCGAAGTTCTCAAAAATCCGCAGAGCCGACGTTTGGCGTGAGCGCATGATGCGCCCACACGAATATGAGCCCCGAGGAACGAAAATTGGTGCTTACCCAGCTGTAAAGTTGGTGCTTACCCAGCAGTGAAAGTTGGGATCAGTTTAGTGAGTTGTTCAACAATTGCCGCAAAATGGGTCGTTAAGCGTGCCAATAAACCAAACATGCTAATTATTGCATGATGATGACAAAAAGTTGATGACTCCCAACAAAACCCTTGTTAGGGTCCAAACCCAATAAGAGGGTTGTCGAAAATTCAACGGCGTTCCCCATCTCGCTGACAAGGTCTAGGGAGGAACATTGGCTGCAGTTAAAAGCATAAGACCAATGAATTGTCGCGACACTAATTAGCAGAGCTTCGGCTCTGCTTTATTTTGAGATCAACAGCTTACAAGCGTTAGCTCCAGTAATCTATCAACCACTGGCTGGCTAGACCCAGACGCAATAGATAGAGCAAAACACCTGCCACCAGCGTTGTCAAAATCATCTTCAGCCCAATGTTTGGCTTGGTTGGGGCACCTGGCTCGTGCCCAGTCTCGACTTGCTGACCATCTTCGTGCGCCGCGCGCACCCCAATGGGTAGCATGATGAATAAGCACAGCCACCACAGCACAAAATACAGAGCGATCGAACTCAATAAATCCATAGTGATACCCCTATCAAATTCATCATACCCGGTGCACAAACACTTTCACATGCGGTTTTTTGCCCCAAAGCTGGTTGATGTCTGAGCGCACACCGCGTCGCAATGATTCAGCCAATGCCTTGTTGTCAGACCGCCGTTTTGCCGGCATAGACTTGATTACACCTGCAATGGCCTGCTCCACCACTTCGCCAAAATCACCGTCTTCATCAACAAATGCAGGCAGTCCAACAAGTTCATATTGCGGCGTACCCGCAATTTGCCCCTTGTTGGTGATACAAAGCGAAACATTCACCGAGCCGCTGAAAGACAAACGTCGTCTGTCGCGCACACCACTTTCGTCGTGCTGGCACAGAATTTCACCATCCAGATAAACCCGGCCATGTGGCACCTCGTCCTTTTGCACGTTGGCAACCGGATAAAGCTGCGCCATATCACCATTGCGCACGCTTAGGCAGTTTTTAATGCCGAGCTCTTTGCCGAACTTGAGGTGAGCATCCAAATGGAGGGCTTCACCGTGGGCAGGCACCAACGTCGTCGGCTTCACCCAACTATAAAGCGCCCTTAATTCGTCCCGACGCGGGTGGCCAGACACATGCACAAGTGCGTCTTTATCTGTGATGACTTCAATACCCTGGTTGATCAGCATATTTTGGACATCACCAACTTCGCGCTCGTTGCCCGGAATCGCTTTTGACGAGAAGATTACCCGGTCGTCGCGATTGAGCGTGATCACAGGATGGTCGTCTCGTGCAATTCGCGCAATCGCGGCCCGGCTCTCACCTTGCGATCCCGTACAAATCAGAACAACATTTTCGCGCGGCAAATAGCCGAATGCATCTTGGTCCAAAAATGGCTCCAGATCATCCATCAATCCAAGATCACGGGCGATTTCGCTGGTCTTATGAACGGAGCGACCCGCAGCAACCACATGCCGACCTGCTTTTTGTGCAGCCCGAGCAATTGAAATCATCCGCCCAACATTTGAAGCGAAAATGGTGACAGCGACCCGCGCCGGTGCCTCAGCGATCAACCGATCAAGCGTTTGTGCAACTTCGCCCTCACCCGGGCTGGAACCATCACGAATTGCATTGGTACTGTCCCCGATCACAGCAAGCGGACGTTTGTCCTCGCCTAACTCTCTAAAGCGCCGCTCATCCGTCGGCGCATTGCCTACCGGCGATGGATCAATCTTCCAATCTCCCGTGTGCAGCACCCGACCAGCGTCGGTTTCAATGTAAAGCGAGCAACTCTCGGGGATGGAATGGGAAACATTGATCAATTCCAGCGAGAAAGCTCCGGCGCTAAACTTTTGACCCGGCTTTACTGTTTTGATGACGGGGACGTTCTCAGTGAAATTGTTCGAGCGCGCCTTGGCTTCTGTCATCGCTTTGGCAAATGGCGTGGCAAAAACAGGACACTCCAAGTAAGGCCATAGGTCCAGCAAGGCGCCATAATGATCTTCATGGGCATGGGTAAGCACCAAGCCTTCAATATGCTCAGCCTCATCTTCTAAAAATCGGATGTCTGGCATGACCAGATCAATCCCCGGCAAGTCAGGTCTGGCAAATGTTAGGCCGCAATCGACAATAAGCCATTTTCGCTCACTTGGTGCGCCATAGCCATAAAGGCCAAAATTCATACCGATTTCGCCAACCCCACCAAGGGGTACGAAAACCAACTGATCACTCATCAAATATTGCTTTCAAAATTTACATCGAGCGGAAAAATTTCCCCCGCTGTGATTGTGCGCTGACGCCCTTGATGGTCAACAATCAAATTGCCGGTCTCATCGACCCCATCAAGACGCGCTACAAAACTTTCAGTGCTTGTATTCACCCGCATATCTTGCCCCATTCTATAGGCGTTGGACAACCAATCCTGCCGAATAGATGAAAAGCCATTGCCCATTGCCCATTCTTCAAGCCTTTGCGCAATCGCATCGCTAAGGAACGGGAAAAAATGCTCAACAGATGTGGGAATACCCAATTCGTTCAAATTACTCGCCGGATGATTGGTTTTGTCCGGGTGCGAAACCACATTGACCCCTAGCCCAATCACCACAAAACGAGCCTGGCCCAACGCGCCGCCTTCAAGCAGAAGGCCAGCACACTTCTTGCCGTCGATCATCAAATCGTTCGGCCATTTAACTTCAACTTGCTCTGGCGCCAATTCAGTGCCGGAATTTACCGCAAGAACGGCGTCGCGCAGTGCAAGGGCCAACACAAAGGAAAGCTGCGCAATCTTGTCAGATGGCGCAGGATCTATGAGCAGTAATGAAGAATAAAGATTGCCCTTTGGCGAATTCCAGAACCGTCCACGACGACCTTTGCCGTCGACCTGTTCATCCGCCACAAGCCATTGATTGCCCGCAGCACCGGCGAGCGCATCCTTCATCAGGGTAGAACTTGTTGAACCTATTGTTTCAACATGTTTTAGCCGAAATCCGTTTTGCGCTGCCTTTTCACCTAAACTGACCACTTAAAACAAGCTACCAGCAGCCATCCCAGCTACGTCGGTCAAGAAACTACCAACACTCAGATAATATGTCACAATCAGTGCGCATGTTAGGGCGATGACGACATTCAATTCATTTGGTGTGTTGATGAATTGATGATTTGGCTCATCAAAATACATCGTACGGACAACACGCAAATAATAGAATGCACTAATCGCGCTGGTCAAAACACCGATTACAGCAAGAATAAACAATTCCGCTTCAATTGCTGCCAAGAACACTGACCATTTGGCAAAGAAGCCAGCAAGCGGCGGCAAACCGATTAGCGAGAACATCATGATCGCCATGCCGGTGGCCACAAATGGTCTAGTTTGCGCAATACCCGCAAGGTCAGAAATGTCTTCCACATATCCTTGGTCGGTACGCAATGCCAGAATACAAGCGAACAGTCCGATCGTCATGGTCAGGTAGATCGCCATATAGATAGCAACGCCCTCAACCCCGGTTTGGGAACCCGCTGACAGACCAACCAAAGCAAAACCAACATGACCAATTGAAGAATATGCAATCAATCGTTTCAGCTTTTTCTGGCCGATAGCCGCAAACGCTGCCAACACCATCGACGCAATCGACAGGAAGATCACAATTTGCTGCCAGTCTTTTGCAATCGGCTCAAACGTGTCAAAAACGATACGGATGAACAGTGCCATCGCAGCCACTTTTGGCGCAGATGCAAAGAAGGCTGTAACCGGCGTTGGTACACCCTCATAAACATCTGGCGTCCACATGTGGAACGGCACAGCTGAAATCTTAAACGCCAAACCGGCCAACACAAAGACCAAGCCAACAATCAAACCAAGCGATGGATCGCCAAGCGCAATGACTTTCGCAATTTCGTCAATCTGTGTTTGGCCTGTAAATCCATAAACCAACGACGCACCGTAAAGCAGCATCCCGGAAGACAAAGCGCCCAACACGAAATATTTCAAACCAGCTTCCGTCGCGCGACCTGAATCTCGTTTGAACGCTGAAATCACATAAAGCGACAAGGATTGCAGTTCCAAGCCGATATAAAGCGACATCAAATCGTTCGCCGAAATCATCATCAACATGCCCAAAGAGGCAAGCACAACGAGTACCGGATATTCGAACTTGTTTAGATTGTGGTCGGACGCTGTGGAAACAGACAATACGAGCGCGAATGCAGAGCCGGTCAGCACCAACACCTTCATATAACGCGCAAATCCATCTTGAATGAAGCCGCCGTTAAACAGCACGCCTTCTGCTGGATGAACAGCAACCAGCACAGCGGTCACCGCGAGTAGACCAATTGTTGCGCCAACAATCATAGTGTTGCCACTATCCTTGCTGGAAAACACACCAATCATCAGCAAAACAATCGCGCCAAGGGCCAACAATAGCTCTGGATATGCGGGAGCGAGAGCAACAAAACTTGTTAGATCAGATTCCATTTGTTCCTCCTAGTGCGCGACTTCAACGAGCGCACCGACCTGCGTAAGGCCTGCTTGATAGTGTTGGACCAGAGCTTCAACTGAAGCTGCTGTCGCATCCAAAATTGGTGCCGGATAGAAACCAAAGAAGATAGTGAGAACGATCAATGGCACAATGACAGCCATCTCACGTGGGTTCATATCCAAAATTGCTTTTAGCGAGTCTTTTTCTAGTGCCCCGAAGATCACGCGACGATAGAGCCATAGGGCATAGCATGCCGATAGGATCACCCCGGCTGTAGCACCGAACGCCACCCAAGTGTTCACTTGGAAAATGCCAATCAGAATGAGGAATTCGCCCACAAACCCACTGGTGCCTGGCAATCCAACATTCGCCATCGTGAAGATCATGAAGGCAAACGCATATTTCGGCATTCGTTCAACAAGACCGCCATAAGCAGAAATTTCACGTGTATGCATTCGGTCGTAAATCACGCCTACGCTTAGGAAGAGCGCACCAGAAACGATACCATGCGAGATCATTTGGAAGATCGCACCCTGGATACCCAATTGATTGGCTGCAAAAATCCCCATCGTCACATAACCCATGTGGGCAACAGACGAATAAGCAATCAGCTTCTTAATGTCGTCCTGCACAAGGGCAATCAGTGACGTCGCTATAATCGCCACGACGGACAAGAAGAACACAAAGTTCGCAAAATAGGCTGATGCGTCCGGGAACATAGGCAATGAGAACCGCAAGAACCCGTAACCACCCATTTTGAGCAAAATGGCCGCAAGAATAACGGAACCCGCAGTTGGCGCTTCCACGTGCGCTTCTGGCAACCATCGGTGGAATGGCCACATTGGCATTTTCACCGCGAAGGATGCGAAGAATGCGATCCATAACCAGAACTGACTTTCAGGTGAGAACTTGAATTTCAGCAATTGCGCAATGTCAAGTGTACCAGCCTGCCAATACATTGCCATGATCGCCAACAGCATCAATACTGAGCCGACAAATGTATAGAAGAAGAACTTGTAACTCGCTTGAACACGTTTCTTGCCGCCCCAAATCCCGATAATCAGGAACATGGGAATCAAACCGCCTTCAAAGAATACATAGAACATCGCCAGATCGAGCGTTGCGAATACGCCAATCATCAAAAATTCGAGCAGCAAGAATGCTGAAAGATATTCTTTTACGCGGCTGTCAATGCTTTCCCAACTGGCGAGCACACACATTGGCATAAGCAATGCGGTCAGTACGATAAACAGAATCGAGATCCCATCAACGCCCATGCGGTAGCCGATAACATCGCCAAGCCACTGGTGGTTCTGAACGAACTGGAACCCAGGATCCGTTGCATCGAACAGTGCCCACATAACCAGCGACAAAATGAATGTCACAGTGGTCGTAACAAGCGCGATGTAACGCATATTGTTCTTCGCCAAAGCATCATTGCCCGGCACAATCAGCACAAAGAATACGCCAACCAAAGGGAGGAACGTAAGGATCGTGAGGATGTTGTTATTTATGATGTTCATCCTAGGAGGCCCCCTGCAGCAATCGCCCAGGTTATTAGCGCAGCAACACCGATCAGCATTGCCAACGCGTAGTGATAAAGGTAGCCGGACTGAAGACGAACAACTTGCGCTGTAACATCTTTAACCCGTCGAGCAATTCCGCCCACAATCATGTCATCGATAAACCAATCGTCGAACCCGCGCCAAAGCGACCGGCCAACCCATTTGGCAGGACGAATGAACAAGAAATCGTAGAGTTCATCAAAATACCATTTGTTGAGCAAGAAGGCATAAAGACCAGAATGTTCTTTCGCCAAATTCTTGGGCAATTCAGGTTTCACCATGTAGAAGTACCAGGCCACAACAAAACCAATGATCATTGAGATTGTCGCCGATAGTTTCACCCAAGTTGGTACGTGGTGTGCTTCTTCAATAACATGCCCGTCAACAACAAGCGCGCCTTTAAAGAAGTGCTCAACATGTTCAACATGGCCAAAGAAACTATCGTACCAAATCCAACCGGAGAAGAGCGCACCCGCAGCCAACACAAACAGCGGTACCAACATAACCATTGGGCTTTCATGCGCATGGCTAAACGTTTCTTCATCCGAACGGGTCTTGCCATGGAATGTTAGGTGGACGAGACGCCAGGAATAGAAGCTGGTGAACAACGCAGCGATAACAAGTGACCAGAATGCAAACGTACCTGCTTGTGTCCCTGCCCCGTAAGCTGCTTCGATAATGCTGTCTTTGGAATAGAACCCAGCAAAACCAATGTTTGGCAGCGCATCCGCAAACAAGTGGAATGGAATACCAACGCCAGTAAGCGCGAGCGTGCCGATCATCATCATCCAATAGGTCACCGGCACTTTATCTTTAATGCCGCCCATCTTGCGCATATCTTGTTCGTGATGCATCGCATGGATCACAGAACCCGCGCCTAAGAACAATAGGGCTTTAAAGAATGCGTGGGTGAACAAGTGGAACACACCAGCTGAATAAGCGCCGACGCCAAGCGCGACGAACATGTAGCCAAGCTGCGAACAAGTTGAATATGCAATCACGCGTTTAATGTCGTTTTGGACCAGTCCAACACTCGCCGCGAAGAAGGCTGTAATCGCACCGACATAGATCACAACAGTTGTTGCAGTCTCTGATGCTTCAAACATTGGCGACAGACGCGCCACCATGAACACACCTGCCGTAACCATGGTCGCAGCGTGAATAAGCGCGGACACAGGCGTCGGGCCTTCCATCGCATCTGGCAACCAAGTGTGAAGCAAGAACTGTGCTGACTTACCCATGGCACCAAGGAACAACAGCAGACAAATAACTGTCATCGCATCCCATTGCGCCCCAAGGAACGAAATGTTTTTGCCTTCGAGGTCAGCGATATGTGCAAATGCCGTATCAAAGTCGAGCGAACCAAGCATCATAAAGGCTGCAAAAATACCAAGCGCGAAGCCAAAGTCACCAACCCTGTTGACGATAAACGCCTTCATCGCCGCAGCATTGGCACTTGGTTTTTTGTACCAGAAGCCAATCAACAAGTAAGATGCAAGGCCCACGCCTTCCCAACCGAAAAATAGTTGTAAGAAATTGTTTGCCGTCACCAACATCAACATGGCGAAGGTGAAAAGCGACAAATAGGCGAAGAAACGCGAACGATGCGGATCGTCGCTCATATAGCCAATTGAATAGATGTGCACCAAGCTGGAAACCGTGGTCACAACAACCAACATCACGGCGGTTAGCGTGTCGGCACGGATCATCCATCGTAGATCAAGACCTGCCGTTGAAATCCAGCGGAACAGTTCAACTTTAACTGATTGAGCAGCCACAAATGCGTGGTCACCACCATGTGCTGCCTCGGCCCCATGCCCAGCATCACCGCCGCCCATGGTCCACTGCAAAAACACAATCCATGAGAACAGCGCTGACAGAACCAAAAGGCTCGACGTGATGATCTCAGAAGATTTATGCCCGATTGATCGGCCAAAAAGACCAGCAATCAACGCCCCGAGCAGCGGGAAGAAGACAATAAATTGGAGTAGCGTTTCGTTCATGCCCCTAGCCCTTCATCACGTTCACATCGTCAACAGCGATGGAACCTTTGTTACGATAAAAGACCACAAGGATAGCCAAACCAATCGCTGCCTCAGCTGCCGCAACCGTAAGGATCAGCAACGCAAATACTTGCCCCGCCATATCCTGTAGATGCGCACTGAATGCGACGAAATTGATATTGACGGCCAAAAGGATCAACTCAATAGACATCAAAATAATAATGACGTTCTTGCGATTTAGGAAAATACCAAACACGCCAAGCGTGAACAATATTGCTGCGACGGTCAAAAAGTGACCAAGTGGAATTACTGCTATCATATCAAGCCCCGATTAAATCCCTTTGCCACTTTCAACAGAAACAACTTCCACAGCGTCTTCACGCTTGCGGCCAACTTGCATTGCAATGTCCTGACGTTTGACATTTGGCTTGTGACGCAGGGTCAAAACAATTGCCCCGATCATCGCGACCAACAAAATAAGTCCTGCTGCTTCAAACAGATAAACGTAACGCGTGTAAAGCACTGTGCCCAAAGCTTCAGTGTTCGACATGCCCTCGATAAACGGCACCGCGCTTGACCCAGCAACTTCTGGCGCGATCAAGAATGATGCGGCAACCATCAGCAATTCAATCAGCAGCACCCCGCCAATCATCGCACCAATCGGCGCATATTGGAGAATGCCAACCCGCAATTGCGCGAAATCAACGTCCAACATCATCACAACAAACAAGAACAACACCATCACCGCGCCCACATAGACAACGATCAGCAGCAGTGCCAAAAACTCAGCACCAGCCAACATGAAAATGCCTGCGCCATTGACGAATGCCAAAATCAGGAACAACACCGAATGTACCGGGTTGCGTGACGAAATCACCATCACCGCGGAAAAGATCGCGATGGCGGAAAACAGATAGAAAAAAGCAATCTCTAATGTCATCATTCTTCCCTATCGATAAGCCGCGTCAGCGTCGAGGTTCGCGGCAATTTCGCGTTCCCAGCGATCGCCATTGGCCAACAACTTGTCTTTATCAAAGTAAAGCTCTTCACGTGTTTCAGTCGCGAACTCAAAGTTCGGCCCTTCAACAATCGCATCAACCGGGCATGCCTCTTGGCAAAACCCACAATAAATGCACTTCACCATGTCAATGTCGTACCGCACCGTGCGGCGCGTGCCATCATTTTGGCGGGGTCCTGCTTCAATCGTGATTGCTTGTGCTGGGCAAATGGCTTCGCACAATTTGCAGGCAATGCAACGTTCTTCGCCATTTGGATAGCGACGCAAAGCATGCTCACCGCGAAAACGTGGGCTCACATAGCCTTTTTCAAACGGATAGTTGATTGTCGGCTTGGGTTTAAAGAAATACCGCATCGCCAAAAAGAACGTCGAAACGAACTCTTTGAGCAAAAGCGAATTGAGAAACTGGATAGCTCGCATTTTCGTTTCCCCTTATGCCACGCCGCCATGCCAACCCCAGCCCGTAAGCTGAAGGACAAATGCAACTGCAAAAATCATCACGATTGAAATCGGAAGGAAGACTTTCCACCCAAGGCGCATCAACTGGTCATGGCGATAGCGCGGCACAATCGCCTTGACCATCGCAAACATGAAGAACACCGCACCCGTTTTCAAAATGAACCACACCATGCCGGGGATCCAGTTGAATGGTGCAACATCAAGTGGTGGCAACCAACCGCCCATAAACAAGATGACGGTCATTGAACACATCAACACGATAGCCACATATTCACCCAACATGAACATCATGTATGGGGTTGAGCCATATTCCACCATGAAACCAGCAACGAGCTCAGACTCAGCTTCCGGCAAATCGAACGGTGGACGGTTTGTTTCAGCTAATGCTGAGATAAAGAAAATCACAAACATTGGGAACAATGGCAACCAGAACCAGTTCAACATTGAGAACCACGGCACGCCAAGCGTGTGGGCCAAGCCCATATCCCGTTGCGCGATCACAATGTCAGTCAGGTTCAACGAACCAACACAGAGCAACACGGTGATGATCACAAAGCCGATCGAAACTTCGTAAGAAACCATCTGTGCTGCAGAGCGCAAAGCGCCCAAGAACGGGTATTTCGAGTTCGATGCCCAACCGCCAATAATCACGCCGTAAACGCCGAGTGATGACACAGCAAGCACGTATAGAACGCCAACATTCAAGTCAGCCAATGCCCAGCCCTCATCAAGTGGAATAACCACCCAAGCCGCCAATGCCACCAAAACGGTGATCAGCGGCGCCATAAGGAACAAGACCTTGTCCGACCCAGCTGGAATAACAGGCTCTTTGAACACGAATTTCAAGAGATCGGCAAAGCTTTGCAGCAAACCGAACGCACCCACCACGTTGGGTCCGCGCCGAATTTGAACAGCTGCCCAGATTTTCCGGTCAGCCAACAAGAAGTAAGCCACGAAGATCAGGAGAGCGACCAAAAGCAACAAACCCTTCCAAACGAAACCAACCATTGAGCCCCAGCCCAAAATTGGTACGCCGAGCAAATAATCTAACGCTAGGAGTATCCAGTCCCACATAATCCTACTCCGCCGCCTCGTTCATGCCACCAGTTGCCAATTGCGAACATTCCGCCATTACAGCAGAGGCCCGTGCAATTGGGTTGGTGAGGTAGAAATCATTGATTGAAGATGAAAGGTCCGCGGATTTTATTTTCGCAGGCACTTTCGCCAATTTTTCAACCACTTTTGCATCTTCTTGCGCTGGTTGATCCAACATCGCGAAGTGTGGATATTGCGCATATAGCGCAGCGCGCAACTGGCCAAGATTGTCGTAAGGCAATGCATCTCCAAGATGCGCGGACAAAGCCCGCAAGATCGCCCAATCTTCTTTTGCGTCACCCGGACCAAACACGGCTCGGCTGGCTTGTTGCACCATCCCCGCTGTATTGACATAGGTCGCGCTTTTCTCGGTGTACGTTACGCCCGGCAGAATAACATCTGCAGCATGTGCACCAACATCACCGTGAGAACCGATATAGACAACAAACGCACCTTCATATGCGGCAGCGTCAACATTGTCGGCCCCAAGCAAGAACACAACGTCCAATTCGCCTTTGGCCGCAGCCTTGTCCATGCCCGCACGGTCAAGACCGCCGCGTTCTGGGACAAATCCAACGTCCAAACCGCCAACACGACCGGCAGCGGTGTGAAGAACAGCAAAACCGTTCCAATCAACACCAAGTGCGCCGCTATCTTTTGCGATGGTGGTGGAAAGCGCCAACACGTCTTTTGCCGCTGGGCCCGATAGAGCGCCCTCGCCCACGATAATCAACGGACGTTTTGCTTTTGCTAGTGTTTTGGCAAATTTCACATCGCCAGCAGCAACCGCCGCTAGGCTTTGTGTGCCAACACCCAGATATTCATAGTCGAACTTTAGGTCAGCTTCTTCGCCAATAACTGCAATCGGCATACCGGTTGCGCGCCAAGCTTTGCGAATACGTGCATTGATGATCGCCGCTTCTTTGCGTGGGTTCGACCCTACAATCAAAATCGCATCTGCATCTTCAATGCCAGAAATACCCGAATTGAAAATATAACTGGCGCGGCCTTTTGATGGATCAAGCACAGAACCTGCTGGACGACAATCTAGGCTTTTAGCACCCAATTGGCTCATGATGCCTTTAAGGGCAAACATTTCCTCAACGCCAGCAAGGTCACCAGCAATCGCGCCGACTTTGTCAGCCGAAGTCTTCTTAACAGCCCGCGCAATTGCAGCGAACGCGTCGTTCCAGCCAGCGGCCTGAAGTCGTTTGCCTTTTTTAACGTACGGCTTGTCCAAACGTTGTGATTTCAATCCATCCCAGATGAAACGTGTTTTGTCTGAAATCCACTCTTCGTTCACCGCTTCGTTGATCCGCGGCATAATCCGCATCACTTCGCGACCACGACTGTCAACTCGGATGTTTGAACCAACCGCATCCATCACGTCGATGCTTTCGGTTTTGTTCAATTCCCAAGGGCGGGCTGCAAATTCGTATGGACGAGATGTCAGTGCGCCAACGGGGCAAAGGTCAATCACATTGCCTTGCAACTCAGATGTCATTGCGCCTTCAAGATAGGTGGTAATTTCCGCATCTTCGCCGCGCCCGATAAGACCCAGCTCAGAAACACCGGCAACTTCAGTTGTAAAACGAACACAGCGCGTACAGTGGATACAGCGGGTCATGATGGTTTTCACCAACGGCCCGATATATTTATCTTCAACAGCGCGCTTATTTTCTTGATAACGAGAACTATCTACACCATAGGCCATGGCCTGATCTTGCAGATCGCATTCACCAGCTTGGTCGCAAATTGGGCAATCAAGTGGGTGATTGATCAGAAGGAATTCCATCACCCCTTCGCGTGCTTTTTTGACCATTGGCGTGTTGGTGAACACTTCAGGTGCTTCACCATTTGGCCCAGGGCGCAAATCGCGAACGCTCATCGCGCAAGAAGCAGCGGGCTTTGGTGGGCCGCCCTTCACTTCAACAAGGCACATACGACAGTTGCCCGCCACTGAAAGCCGTTCATGATAACAAAAACGCGGAATTTCTGCGCCCGCTTCCTCACACGCTTGCATTAGCGTGTAGTGGTCGGGTACTTCGATTTCCTGTCCGTCTACTTTAATGTTGGCCATGCTTGCCGCCTACTCCGCTGCAATGGATGGAACAGCCCCATCCGCTTTGGCATTGTGTGTATATTGATCAATCCGCTCTTCAATCACAGGGCGGAAATTCTTGATAAGTCCTTGGATCGGCCAAGCCGCAGCATCGCCAAGCGCACAAATCGTGTGACCTTCAACTTGCTTGGTCACTTCGAACAGCATGTCGATTTCACGCTTTTGCGCTTCGCCACGCACCATGCGTTCCATCACACGGTTCATCCAACCAGTGCCCTCACGACATGGGGTGCATTGTCCGCAACTCTCATGTTTGTAGAATGCGGAAAGCCGAGCAATCGCTGCAATAATGTCAGTTGATTTGTCCATCACGATCACAGCCGCCGTCCCCAAAGAAGAACCAACTTCTTTAAGTCCGTCAAAATCCATAATCGCATCGCGCATCTTGTCACCCGGCACACAAGGTACAGAAGAGCCACCCGGAATAACCGCCAGCAAATTGTCCCAACCACCGCGAATGCCACCGCAATGTTTGTCGATCAACTCGCCAAACGGAACGCCCATTTCTTCTTCAAACGTCGCTGGCGTATTCACGTGGCCAGACACACAAAACAGTTTGGAACCCGTATTGTTTTCCCGACCAAGCCCAGCAAACCAAGAACCACCGCGGCGCAAGATCTCTGGCACGACAGCAATCGACTCTACATTGTTCACTGTGGTTGGTGAGCCATAAAGCCCCATACCAGCAGGAAATGGTGGCTTTAGACGTGGCTGACCTTTTTTGCCTTCAAGACTTTCCAGCAATGCGGTTTCTTCACCACAAATATAAGCACCAGCACCATGGTGAACGATGATATCAAAGTCCCAACCATGCACATTGTTCTTGCCGATTAGATTGGCGTCGTAAGCCTGATCGACCGCAGCTTGCAACGCTTCGCGCTCACGTACGAACTCACCACGCACATAAATATAAGCGTGATGCGCGTCCATTGCGCGTCCTGCCAACAAGCACCCTTCAACAAGGTGATGTGGATCGTGACGCATAATCTCGCGGTCTTTACACGTACCCGGCTCAGACTCATCAGCATTCACCACCAAATAGTGAGGACGTCCGTCGCTCACTTTTGGCATAAATGACCATTTAAGACCTGTCGGGAAACCAGCACCACCGCGGCCACGAAGACCAGAAGATTTAACTTCCTCAGTAATCCAGTCACGACCCTTGTCAATGAAACCTTTGGTTTGTGACCAAGAGCCGCGCTTTTTTGCGCCCTCTAGGCCCCAATCGCCTTGGTTATATAGGTTTGTAAAAATACGGTCTTGATCTGACAACATATTTTAGCGCCCCCGCTTATAGGCAACAATCAGCAAGAAGCCGACAACAGCGCTTACCACGAAGCCCAAGAAGCCGGTCGTCAGCATCACTGCAAACATCCCGACAATTCGGATGGCCAAATAAGTCACAATCATAAACACGATTGCCATCGCGATATTCTTGCCAGACATTTCAACGCCCATAATCTTTTGTGCCATTATCGTGGATCCTTACCAAAGACTTTGCGATATTCTTCAGCACCACCCTTAGCCAATGCTTTGGCTTGTGCTTTCCAATCGTCGCGTTCAATTCGGCCCTTAAAGCTCAGTCGATCATCTACTTCAGCGATTTGCTTCTTGGTGAACTTTGCAACTTGAGCAAATTGCGTGATGCCCAAAGCATTCAACTTGCCCTCAAGCACCGGACCAACACCTGAAATCAGCTTCAAATCGTCTTTTTCACCCGCTGGAGCTTCAAACAATGGCGCTGCATCTGAAGCAGCTGCCTTTGATTTAGCTGGAGCCACTTTTTTAGCCGCAGGCTTTTTGGCTGTCGTTTTCGGTGTTGCAGCTTTTTTAGCAGGCGCCTTCTTAGTCGCCGCTTTTGCCGCCGGCACTTCCGTCAATGTCACCGCACCGCCTTCAGGTGCAGAATATCGACGGTCGATTTGTGGGCCGGTCTTAACGTCTTTACCCGCTTCGAACTCGTCAATAATCTCTTCAAGCCGTTCAGGGGTAAGGTCTTCATATGTATCTTTGAAAACCATCATCATTGGCGCGTTTACACATGCGCCAAGACACTCAACTTCTTCCCAAGACAGCGTGCCGCTCGCGTTGGTCTCAAATGGCTTTGCATTGATCTTGTTTTTACAAACTTTGATCAAATCCTCAGAACCACGCAACATACAGGGCGTGGTGCCACACACTTGAATGTGTGCTTTTGTGCCCACTGGCTTTAGCTGAAACTGCGTATAAAAGGTCGCGACTTCCAAAACCCGAATGTAAGGCATCTCCAACATATCAGCGACATGCTCGATACATCGTTTGGTTACCCAACCATCTTGATCTTGTGCGCGCATTAACAACGGAATAACCGCTGATTGCTGGCGACCTTTAGGATATTTAGCGATCGTTTGCTTCGCCCACTTTTTATTTTCCGCACTGAAGGCGAAATCTTGTGGTTGAACTTGATCTTCTGCGAGACGACGTACTGACATTATCTGTCCACCTCACCAAATACGATATCAAGGGTCCCGATGATCGCTGAAACGTCAGCAAGCATGTGCCCTTTACTTAAGAAATCCATTGCGGACATGTGAGAAAAACCCGGAGCGCGAATTTTGCAACGGTAAGGTTTGTTCGAACCATCTGAAACAAGATAGACACCAAACTCGCCCTTTGGCGCTTCAACCGCCGCATATACTTCACCTTCAGGCACTTTGTAGCCTTCAGTGTGCAGTTTAAAGTGGTGAATAAGTGCTTCCATCGACTGCTTCATTTCAGCGCGCTTAGGCGGCACAATCTTACCGTCGGTCGACGATACTGGTCCCTGCCCTTCAGGCTCGCGTAGCTTAACGATACACTGGCGCATAATGCGTACGGACTGACGCATTTCTTCCATACGAACCAAATAGCGATCATAACAGTCGCCGTTTTTGCCGATTGGAATATCAAAGTCCATTTCCTCGTAGCACTCATAAGGTTGCGACTTGCGCAAATCCCATTTCGCACCAGAACCGCGAACCAAAACGCCCGAGAAACCCCATTCCCACGCGTCATCCAGAGCAATGTTGCAAATATCAACATTTCTCTGTTTGAAAATACGGTTGTTGGTCAGCAAACCTTCAATGTCGTTACAAACTTCTAGGAATGGATCACACCATGCCTCAATGTCGTCAATCAATTCAGGTGGCAGATCCTGATGAACACCGCCAGGGCGGAAATATGCAGCGTGCATACGCGCACCACATGCACGTTCATAAAAGATCATCAGTTTTTCGCGCTCTTCAAAACCCCAAAGAGGTGGCGTAAGCGCACCAACGTCCATCGCTTGCGTGGTCACGTTAAGCAAGTGGCTCAAAATCCGGCCAATTTCAGAATAAAGGACACGAATTAGCTGTCCACGGCGCGGTACATCAATGCCCAATAGCTTCTCAACAGCAAGCGCAAAGGCATGCTCTTGGTTCATCGGCGACACATAGTCGAGACGGTCGAAATACGGGACAGCCTGCAAATAGGTCTTTTGCTCGATCAGCTTTTCCGTACCACGGTGCAACAGCCCAACGTGTGGGTCACACCGTTCAACAACTTCACCATCCAGCTCAAGCACCAAACGCAGCACGCCGTGCGCTGCCGGGTGTTGCGGACCGAAGTTGATGTTAAAATTTCTTACCTGAGCTTCTGCCATGATAAACCTCAGCTCTTCGCTTTTTCATCACCGGGCAGCACATAATCTGTGCCTTCCCATGGTGATAGATAATCAAAGGAACGGAATTCTTGCGCCAATTTCACTGGCTCATAAACAACCCGCTTTTGCTCTTCGCTATAGCGAACTTCAACGAAACCAGAAACCGGGAAATCCTTACGCAGCGGATAGCCTTCAAAGCCATAGTCCGTCAGCAAACGACGCAAGTCTGGGTGCCCAACAAACAAGATGCCGTACATGTCATAGGCTTCGCGCTCAAACCAGTCAGCGCCCGGGAAAACATCACAAATCGAATTGACCGGCGATTTTTCGTCTGTCGTTAAACGAATTCGAATGCGAAGATTTCTCGATGGGCTCAGCAAATGATAAACGACGTCAAAGCGCTCCACGCGCTCCGGATAATCAACCCCACATGCATCTATGAAACAGATGAATTGGCATTGGCTATCTTCTTTGAGGAACCGCGTCACATCAACAATCGAATCGCGAGCGACATTAAGGGTCAGCTCACCAAAGCTCATTTCAGTTGAAAGAACTGAACCTGCAAGCTTTGCTTCGATATATTCGCCGAGTTCTACAAGCGTTGTGTCCATAAGTGTTACGCCCTATCGCTCAATTGTGCCGGTACGGCGCAGCTTCTTTTGCAAAAGCAAAACGCCGTAAAGAAGTGCTTCTGCCGTTGGTGGGCAACCCGGAACATAAATGTCCACTGGCACGACCCGGTCACAACCGCGCACAACTGAATAAGAATAATGGTAATAGCCGCCGCCATTGGCACACGATCCCATGGAGATCACATAGCGTGGTTCTGGCATTTGATCGTAAACTTTGCGAAGCGCTGGCGCCATCTTGTTGGTCAACGTACCCGCAACAATCATCACATCCGACTGACGTGGGGACGCACGCGGTGCAAAACCAAAGCGCTCGGCATCATAGCGCGGCATCGACATTTGCATCATTTCAACGGCACAACAGGCCAAGCCAAATGTCATCCACATCAATGAGCCAGTACGTGCCCAATTGATCAATTCGTCAGTTGACGTCACCAAGAAGCCTTTGTCGGCCAATTGGTCATTAATATCCAAGAAGAATGGATCATCCGCGCCAACAGGCTTGCCCGTTTTCGGATCAATTATGCCCTTAGGCTGCGACGCGACCAAGGTTGAACTATTTTCTAATCCCATTCTAAGGCACCCTTCTTCCATTCATACACAAACCCAATGGTCAGCACCCCAAGAAACGCCATCATTGCCCAGAAGCCAAACCAACCCACGCTCTTAAACGCGACGGCCCAGGGAAACAGAAACGCAACTTCTAAATCGAAGATGATGAACAGGATCGCAACCAGATAGAACCGCACGTCAAATTTCATGCGTGCATCATCAAAAGCTTCAAAGCCACATTCGTAGGCAGAAACTTTCTCAGGATCAGGGTTTTTCACTGCGATGATGAATGGCGCTACCAATAGCGCGAGGCCGATAACGGCGGAAAGCCCGATAAAAATAATTACAGGCAGATAGTTGAGGAGCAATTCGTTCATAATTGCCTTGCCTTTAGTGTTGCCGGCTTATGCCAGCTTGGGAGTTATGTTTTTGAGCCAAAGACACATTTCAGCCCAAATCATCGTTGCTACGGCTTAGCGTAGCACTTTGCACGATTCAAGTGGAATTATTGTCCCACACCATCTTTATAGCCCGAATCTTCCTCCCAGCTGAAAAATCAACAAATTCAGATAAATATGATAATTATAGTCATGTTTTTAATTACATCAATCCGTAAACTTAGTCGCAATTCGATTCGCCCACTGAACCCAGGCATAATCGGTAGCAAAAACCCATCGCACCCCTCGGCAATAAACTCAGGTGTAACTTCAAATGACCAACAATCCTGATAAGCGCTAAAGGACTACACCCTACAATTGTGCGGATGTTGAATTGTCGGGAGACGGCGGGCATGGCTTAACAAGG
Organism: Maritalea sp. YIW29; assembly: GCF_057219265.1. Lineage (NCBI taxonomy): Bacteria > Pseudomonadati > Pseudomonadota > Alphaproteobacteria > Hyphomicrobiales > Devosiaceae > Maritalea > Maritalea sp. YIW29. Next base: position 885,025 of record NZ_JBXVVF010000001.1, on the reverse strand, counting down.
GCAGAAGCATTCTTGCGATAGCGAGAACCCCATAAATGGATCGTCTGTTGATGTAAGAAAATTCATATACGTTTGAATTGGTCTACATGAAACGTAATTCAACGTTGCAAAATGGAACCCTAATCGCGGACCGCACCATTAGTTCGATAAAACTTTAAACATTGTGCGACATCTTTCGTAACCAACCCAATATTTTAACCAACCATTTTAGCACTCATTTATCCTGAAATTGCCAAATTGAACGCTCATTGCGGGATGTATTATCCAACGGAGCAAGAACATGTATAGCCGAATTCTTACAACACTCGTTGCCTTCATATTGCTCAGCACGAGTAGTTATGCTGCCGATTGGGTCGCAACCAAACTGCGTGGCGCAGTATTCGTTCAGACCGATGGTAAGCTGGTGCGCATCGAAAGGGGCTTCGTTGTCTCGGATAGCAGCCGAATTACCACAACAAAAGGTGCACGAGTCCGGTTTAGCCGGGGTAAAGAAACAATCGACGTTGGTGGCGACACGCGTTTTAGGATCAATGACCGTGGCAATTCGCTGCGCACCGTTGTGACCCAAGATTTCGGTGAACTCACCGTAAACGTCGAAAAACGCAATGTTAAACACTTCGAAGTTCGCACCACTCTATTAGCAGCGATCGTAAAAGGTACAAGGTTCACGGTGAAATCACGTGACGGCATTTCATCTGTCGAAGTGAGACGCGGCCGCGTAGAAACAAATGACATTAACGCTGGAATGAGAATTGACGTTCTTCCAGGTCAAAAAGTTGCTTTCGACGTGGAAAAGAACCCAATATTGGTTGTCACCGGTCGCGGACAAAAGGAAATGATCAAGTCTTCGACGACTGGAGAAACGCTCAATCTCGGCCAGATCATGTCTAAAATAAAACGTGCGTGGCCAGAAGCCAAATTGGATAAAAAACTAGTCAAAAAACTAGCCAAGCAACAAGATGCTGAAGACGACATCTCAAGTGTTCTGGCAGATTTATTGACTGAAAATATTGGCGACACGACTAACGCCAACAGCAAAGCCAACGGCAACGCCAACAGCAAAGCCAACGGCAACGCCAACAGCAAAGCCAACGGCAACGCCAACAGCAAAGCCAACGGCAACGCCAACAGCAAAGCCAACAGCAACAGCAATGCCAACGGCAACAGCAATGCCAACGGCAACAGCAATGCCAACGGCAACAGCAATGCCAACGGCAACAGTAATGCCAACGGCAACAGCAATGCCAACGCCAACAGTAATGCCAACGCGAGCAGCAAAGCCAACGCCAACAGTAATGCCAACGCCAACAGCAAAGCAAATGGCATGGGCTAGAAGGCCGTCGCATAAACTATTGTTCTTTGCTCGACCGGTTGATCAGCACTCTACTTTGGGCCGAAGGCGCCTGACTTAACACCTCAAAAACGAAAGCCCTCTTTTTGCAAACTCGGAACCCGCCCACAAAAAAGCCGCCCCTAAAACTAGGAGCGGCCCGCATTCATTCGTACGTAGATATTAGTTAAAGTACCAACGCACTTTACCGTCAACTTCGTGACCAACATGGCCGCCATTGTTGAACAGGTAGTTATATTCAGCACCAATGGTCACGTCTTGTGCAACGGCGAATTCCAAGCCGGCACCAACAAGACCAATACCATTGCCGTTATCTGAACCGATACCGCCAACTGCATAAGCAAGCATATCGTCGCTCAGCAAATAACCAGCACGGGCAGTCGCTTCAAAAAGACCACCTGAAATGTTACCGCCAGTTACGCGGGCACTCGCTTCAAGTTCACCACCGAAAACAAAGGCGTCATCTTGGATATTGATACCCACAACACCGCCAATACCCCAATAGTTGGTACCTGTGCTGATGTAAGATGAGTTTAGACCGACATAATAGCGGTTCCAGTCAAAGCCAGCTGCAGAATATACTGGAGCTGCTTCGGTTACGTAGTTCGTCACAGGATCTGCCGCTAGGGCACCTGCCGTCATCGTAGCGCTGGTTAAAGCGGCGATGGAAAGTGTTTTAAGAATGTTCATTTGGGCCTCCATGGCACAACTAATCGTAACAACATTACCGATGTAGGAAACATACCATTTTATTCAACTCCGGTATGCCAATTTCCGCTCGCTTTTTTGCAAAAGGGCTCGGTGGGTTAATGGTGTACTAACAAGTCGACCATTTAGCGGTATTTACATGGCAATTTCAGGGCAATGGTGCTCACGGTGCCAAAACAGGCGCTAAATGCACCCTCACCCAGATCACCGCGGCACAAAAAGGCCATCAGCCGAGAGCCATCAAAGCGACGAATTTTGGGCGGACAATGGGTGAAATGAATAGTCGTCACGTCAAGCATCTGTGCTTGAAATTTTCGCAATTTTCAAAGGGAGAAAATGGCGGGAGTGACGGGACTCGAACCCGCGACCTCTGGCGTGACAGGCCAGCGCTCTAACCAACTGAGCTACACCCCCAGCGTTTCGCAATCACGTGATCGCTGAAGATGGGCGATGTTTAAGGGCGATCCGTGGGCAAGTCAAGCACATAAATTGCACTTTATGACGCTTTTTTTGCAATCCCTAGAAACAAGGGACTTTGGATCACAAACACGCATCAGTTTTCCCTCCCCGACGCGAAAACACGTTGGGATAACAATAAAGTATCAAGGACACTTAATGTTCTGATTCAATTTTTGATCGGGGAGAATGGTGGGCGATGAGAGACTCGAACTCCCGACATCTTCGGTGTAAACGAAGCGCTCTACCAACTGAGCTAATCGCCCTCTTAATGAGGTGTGCATCGTTTAATTCTTTCAAACGGCCACGTCAACAAAAAAGGCCCAGATTTTCACCTGGACCTTCAAAAAAATGTAATATTTTTTGCTTCTTAGCTGTTTACAGCTTCTTTAAGCTGTTTGCCTGGCTTAAACTTAGGCACGTTTGTTGCAGCAATATCAATTTCTGCACCAGTAGCTGGGTTACGGCCCTTAGTAGCTTTACGGTGAGACACAGAGAATGTGCCAAAGCCAACCAAGCGAACGTCGTCGCCATTTTTCAATGTTGATTCAACAGCTTCAAAAACTGCATCAACAGCTAGAGCGGCATCAGCTTTGGTGATACCTGCTTTTTCTGCAGCAACTGCAATCAATTCATTTTTATTCATTCGTCTATCCTCATATCTGTGCCCGAGCTAATTACTCGAGTATGCGGCGATTACATTTCGTCGATTCTATCACGAAAGCAAGGTAATCCGGCGCTTTGCGCGACTTTTAGGCAAAAAAAAAGGCTGAAAACATCGTCTTCAGCCTCTTTCCGGTCATAACTTAGCTCAAACGTCAATGAGCCGTTAGTCCGGACGTTGTTGCATTCTGCTGCCTGAGACTTTCTGCGTATGCTTCAAAGTCCCACTCAATTGATTCCGGCTCATTTACCAAGGCGTGTTTGATCACGTCCTTCATTTCGGACACCGGAACAATTTCCAAGCCTTCTTTAACAATGTCCGGCACGTCCACCAGGTCACGGGCGTTTTCTTCCGGGATGATCACCTTCTTGATACCGCCACGCAACGCCGCGAGCAACTTCTCCTTAAGGCCACCAATCGGCAGAACCCGTCCACGCAATGTGATTTCACCAGTCATCGCGACATCATTGCGAACCGGAATACCCGTCATCACAGAAACAATCGCAGTCGCCATGCCAACACCCGCCGATGGACCGTCTTTAGGCGTTGCGCCTTCGGGCACGTGAACGTGAATATCAAGAGAATCAAACAATGGTGGTTCAATACCAAAGTCCACTGCCCGCGAACGCACATAGGTCGCGGCCGCAGAAATCGATTCTTTCATCACATCCTTGAGGTTACCCGTAACAGTGCGTTTGCCCTTACCATGGGTTGTAACGCCCTCAATATGAAGTAATTCACCACCAACCGGGGTCCAGGCGAGGCCATTGACCATGCCAACCTGAGGTTCATTCTCAATTTCGCCATGACGGTGACGCGGTGGACCCAAATATTCTTCCACTTTTGCCAGATCAAGCTTCACTGATTTTAACTTTTTGTCCAAAGTCAGTTCTTTAACGACTTTGCGCAAAAGGTTGGCCATTTCACGCTTCAAGTTCCGTACACCCGCCTCCCGCGTATACCGCTGGATAACAAATGTCAGTGCATCATCAGCCAATTCAAATTCCGCTTCTTTCAAACCATGTTCTTTCATGGTTTCAGGAATCAGGTGACGCCGCGCAATCTCAAGCTTCTCTTCTTCTGTGTAGCCAGACAGGCGAATGATTTCCATCCGATCCATCAGCGGGCCTGGAATGTTGAGCGTATTCGCTGTTGTCACGAACATCACATCCGAAAGATCGTAGTCGACTTCCAAATAATGGTCGGCAAACGTGTTGTTTTGTTCTGGGTCAAGCACCTCTAGCAATGCTGAAGACGGATCGCCCCGGAAATCCTGCCCCATCTTGTCGATCTCGTCCAACAAGAACAATGGATTGGATTTACCTGCCTTTTTCATCGACTGAACGACTTTACCCGGCATGGAGCCAATATACGTCCGGCGGTGACCGCGAATCTCTGCTTCATCGCGTACGCCACCAAGTGACATCCGTGCAAATTCACGCCCAGTTGCTTTCGCAATAGACTTACCAAGCGATGTTTTACCAACACCCGGAGGGCCAACGAGGCACAAAATCGGCCCCTTCAATTTGCCAGTCCGTGCTTGAACTGCAAGATATTCAACAATCCGCTCTTTGACCTTTTCCAAGCCATAATGCTCTTCATCAAGAACATTTTGAGCAAATTCGAGGTCTTTTTTGATCTTCGACTTCTTGCCCCATGGCAAACCAAGCATCCAATCAAGATAATTGCGTACAACCGTCGCTTCAGCGGACATCGGGCTCATCTGCTTAAGCTTTTTCAGCTCGGCAGTCGCCTTTTCTTTCGCTTCTTTGGACAATTTGGTCTTGTTGATGCGCTCTTCAAGCTCTGTCAGCTCGTCCGTGCCGTCCTCGGAGTCACCCAATTCCTTCTGGATCGCCTTCATCTGTTCATTCAGGTAATATTCGCGCTGCGTTTTTTCCATTTGGCGTTTAACACGCGTGCGGATTCGACGCTCTACCTGCAAGACACCAATTTCGCCTTCCATCAACTCCAACACGCGCTGCAAACGCCCGGTCACAGAGTTGATCGCAAGAATTTCCTGCTTCTCTTGGTTTTTCACCGCCAAGTGAGATGCAATTGTATCTGCAAGTTTTGAATGCTCATCAATCTGAGAAACCGCGCCCACAACTTCAGGCGAAATTTTCTTGTTCAGTTTGACGTAATTTTCGAATTCGTTGACCGCCGAACGTGCAAGCGCTTCGGCTTCCACTTCATCATATTCTTCAGCTTCAAACGGAACGGCTTCGGCTTCAAAATACTCGTCGGCGCGCACAAAGTTTGAAATTTTGGCGCGCGAAATGCCTTCAATCAGGACTTTGACGGTACCATCGGGCAATTTGAGCAATTGAAGAACAGACGCAACTGTACCGACATCAAACACATCATCGGTAGAGGGGTCATCTTCTTGTGCATTCTTTTGAGTGACAACAAGAATGTTCTTGTCCTCACGCATTACTTCTTCCAGTGCCTTGACTGATTTCTCACGGCCAACAAATAAAGGCACAATCATACCTGGGAACGCAACGATATCGCGCAACGGCAAGACTGGATAGACGCGACCTGCGTCTGACGTGGCTGAAGCTTCAGTTTTATCCTTATCGGACATAGACGATCCTTTTCATCAACCGGCTATGAAGTCCCAAAAAGCGGCAACGTCATAACCGTCATACGGCGCACAACTACGTGCCCCACGGCCATCTCAACCCGACTGGGGCGGATGAAGACTCAATTGAAACTATTAGATAGGAATTTTAATTGGCCCGACAAGTACGCATCGGGCCAATTAACCAACTTTATTTACGCGCCTGCGTCGACTTCTTCTTTGCGGTCCGCATAAATGTAAAGCGGACGGGCAGTTTTATCGAGCACGACGTCTTCGCTGATCACAACTTCCTCAACGCCTTCAAGTGAAGGGAGGTCATACATTGTGTCCAGCAGAATGCCTTCCATGATCGAACGTAGACCACGGGCACCTGTTTTGCGTTCAACGGCTTGACGAGCAATGGCGTTAAGCGCGTCATCTTGGAACGATAGCTCAACTTCTTCCATTGCAAACAAACGCTGATATTGACGCACGAGTGCGTTCTTCGGCTTTGTTAGAATTTGAACAAGAGCTGACTCATCCAAGTTTTCCAACGTTGCGATAACCGGTAGACGACCAATAAATTCAGGGATCAAACCAAACTTTGTAAGATCTTCTGGTTCAACTTCAGCAAAGATTTCGCCCAACTGACGATCCGTTGGGTCTTTAACTTCGGCGCCAAACCCAATTGAAGTACCCTCACCGCGCGCACTGATGATTTTCTCAAGGCCTGAGAAAGCGCCACCGACGATGAACAAGATGTTGGTTGTATCAACTTGCAAGAATTCTTGTTGTGGATGCTTACGGCCACCCTGAGGCGGCACACTGGCTACAGTGCCTTCCATGATCTTCAACAAAGCTTGCTGAACACCTTCACCGGAAACATCGCGCGTAATAGATGGGTTGTCAGATTTACGAGAAATCTTATCAACCTCATCGATATAAACGATGCCGCGCTGAGCTTTCTCAACATTGTAGTCGGAAGACTGCAACAATTTAAGAATGATGTTCTCGACATCTTCGCCAACATAACCAGCTTCAGTCAATGTCGTCGCATCGGCCATTGTAAATGGTACGTCGATGATCCGCGCCAGCGTTTGGGCAAGATATGTCTTACCGCAACCCGTCGGGCCAATCAGCAAAATGTTGGACTTGGCCAATTCGATATCTTGGCTTTTTTCAGAATGATTGAGGCGCTTATAATGGTTGTGCACAGCCACGGACAAAACGCGTTTCGCCCGGAACTGACCAATTACATAATCATCCAACACCTCGCAAATTTCTGCAGGTGCCATTACGCCATCTGAGGACTTTACCGTGGAGGATTTGTTTTCCTCTCGGATGATGTCCATGCATAATTCAACACATTCATCGCAAATAAAAACAGTCGGGCCGGCAATAAGCTTACGCACTTCATGTTGCGATTTCCCGCAAAATGAGCAGTAAAGCGTGTTTTTTGAACTGTCGCCGCTACCTGTGTCTTTTGTCATTCAAAACACTCCTGAATGTGCATCTTTCGTTCAGTCTATATGCAAATCTTAGCATCTGCACATAAACAATCCGTAAGCTATTAGTGATCGCTTAGTCCCGATCATGCCTCACAATTCCGCACAAAAGCTTAATTGCCAAGCCTTGATGCGGAAAGTTCAATTTATTGATTAACGAAATCTATGATTTCTCTGGCTCTTCTGCGCCACGCGTTTCATAAACTTTATCAATCAAGCCAAATTCTACAGCGTCATCCGCGGTCATGAAGTTGTCGCGATCAAGGGCGTCCTCAATCGTGTCGTAATCTTGACCAGTATGTTTGACGTAAATGTCATTCAAACGTCGTTTCAAGTTCGCTGTATGCTCCGCGTGAATGAGAATGTCAGACGCAGTACCGCGATAGCCGCCAGATGGCTGGTGTACCATAACAGAAGCGTTCGGCAGTGCGCCGCGCATGCCTTTGGTGCCAGCTGAAAGCAACAATGAACCCATTGAAGCGGCCTGCCCCACGCAAAGTGTCGCAATCTCAGGGCGAATAAACTGCATTGTATCGTAGATCGACATGCCAGATGTCACCACGCCACCGGGCGAGTTTATGTACATCGCGATTTCCTTTTTCGGATTTTCCGATTCAAGGAACAAAAGCTGTGCAACGATCAGAGAGGCCATGTGGTCGTCGACACCGCCAGTCACAAAGATGATGCGCTCACGCAGCAAACGCGAGAAAATGTCGAACGAGCGCTCGCCACGGTTGGATTGCTCAACAACCATCGGCACAAGCGTGCTCATATAAGTATCAATCGGATCTTTCATTGTATCATCCTTAGTGAATCGAATCGGCTTTATTCCCGATCAGATATGATGCGTCTTAACGTGCGGTAAAACCGGTAGATAGGTCTTGTCCTCTATCCGTTCAAGATAGAGTTAATTTTTCTTGATGGTCGCGAATGCCCTAGGCAGCAATTGGGGCAAATCAGAGGCGGTCATCCCCATGCCACCAGACGCGAAGCCACCAAACTCAAGTCCAGCCAGCCCATGGACATAAACTGCCGCACAGGCTGCGTCAAATCCTTCCATGCCTTGCGATAACAGCCCGCCAACAATTCCGGCCAACACATCGCCAGAACCGGCAGTCCCCATCCAAGGCGGTGCATTGCTATTCAACACCACACGACCATCAGGGCGAGCTATAACAGTATCCGCCCCTTTTAAAACTATTGTTGCCCCTGACCGCTTTGCCGCTCGTCGTGATGCTTCAACTTTATCGCTCTGTGCATCAAGGTCAGGAAATAAACGAGAAAACTCGCCCAAATGTGGTGTCATGACTATATTTTTGTCTTTGCTCTCCTTAATAGCGCCAAACAGTCGGTTTGGATCACTTTGAAAAGATGTAAGCGCATCAGCATCCAATACCAAGGCTCTGCCAGCAGCAAGAGCGGTCAAAACATTGTGACATGTGTTTTCTGCAACACCATTCCCCGGGCCAATAATTAGGGCATTATATCGCTCATCTTCCAATAATGCGCCCAATGATCCTTGCTTCAGCATGATGTCGGTTACATGGCCCGCATGTTCTAACAACGCTGCTTTGTCCCCACAAAGAGACACCAGCCCTGCCCCAGACCGCAGCGCACCAAGAGCAGACAATCGTGCCGCACCCGTTGATAACGGCCCACCGGAAACAACCAAACAGTGACCCCGATCATATTTATGACCGTCAAATTTTAGTTCAGGCAAACGCCACAGATTGGGCCCATTCTCAAAGTGCGTTGGTGCAACGTTCTCCAGAACCATTTCCGGAATACCAATTTGACTTAGAACCAAGTCGCCGCAATGCGCCTTGCCGGGAAACAACAAATGCCCCGGCTTTTTCCGAAAAAAGGTGACCGTCGCATCTGCCTTGATGGCACACCCAAGTATTTTGCCAGTGCGCCCATCCACGCCTGTGGGCATATCAACACAGATCTTTGGCGCTTCAACATTGTTTGCCTGTCGAACAATATTGGCGATTTCCCCCATAATAGGTCGATCAAGCCCCGCACCAAACAGTGCATCAACAATCAATGAGGCATCATTAAGCATGTCCAGTGCAAACAATTCAGGTTCGCCCCATTGGGCCAAAAACACTTGCGCCGCCGCCGTATGTCGATCCTTCGCCCCCCAATGCGCCAGCCGAACCGGCCAACCCCGGCGTCGAAGCTCAACCGCAATAACAAATCCATCGCCACCATTATTGCCCGGCCCGCAAAGCACCGTGACAGGCGATTTTGGATAGCGTAGCTGGAAATACTGGGCCACTGCCCGCCCAGCATTTTGCATCAACTCAACTTCGGGTACACCGCTATCGATGGCCAGACGATCCGCCTGCGCCATCTGATCGGGGCATAGCAAAGCGCTTGTAAATCCATTAGTCTCAGCCATTGAAGTCAATTCCCCATGTTGAACCACTCTTCAACATATAATCGCATTTTCGCACAAAATGTGCATGATATAGCGCAATGATGGAACGAAGGGAGCAAATCATATGAGCGATGATCCAACACTTCCCATGCGCGAACAAGCCTGCCTTTACCCAGATGTGGACGAAGGCACCGCCTGCACACAAAGCTCGTTCAAGGTGAAAGGCAAATCATTCTTCTTTGCTGGCCCGCAAGGCGGTCGTCACAAAGCAATGTTCAAGCTCGAACAGTCACGTGCCGAGGCGCAAGAGTTGGCCAAGGCCGAACCCGACAAATACCAAATCGGCTCAAACATTTGGGTAACAACACGTTTCTCCGCAGACGATCCCATGCCGACGAAAATTTGGAAAAAGTGGTTGGACGAGAGTTATGCGCTGAGCGCGCCAAAGCGGAAGTAACACTTAGCGATTAAAAGTTAGCGCCCTAAAAGTCGCCGAGCATATCCGGCACAGGGATACTGCAACTGTTAGATGCTTTTGGTTTAGATTTTCCGCTGAAGTAATCAAATACACCCATGATGACCTTGCCGCCCGGAACATCCTCTTTGATAAAGTTCTTCATCGGCTCAACAAAAACTTTATCTATATAATTTTTGACCGTTAGCTTCTTCTGCATGGCTTCGGACATCGCCGCCAATTTTTCTAAATCCTCAGGGTCATCACTACCTATACTTTTATTGAGTTGACCAAGAACATCCGCACTATCATTGGTGATATCACTCGCATAAGTCACGCTGGCCGCCGCGGCTCTGCCAATGGGAGTTTTTAGGATTGCCCCTGCTGGGCCCGGCACTGCAGATACAAAACCTTGAATACCGGCGCGAATTTTCTCTCCATCGCCTTCGCGGGCGCCATCAAGAATACCAGCTGCATTATCACCATATCCCGTCAATTTTTCTAATGTGTCACTTTTTATGCCGAATTTATCGGCAATTTCATTCGCGCTTTTTGCCAATGCATTGATTTCTCGCGCTTTTTTCTCCCACTCTGGTTGTGGGGCATTGCCAGATGAGCTCACGTTGGTTTCTGCAGCGTTTAGAGCACGATCAATAAGCTTCTCCGCAAGACTTTTGCCAAATTCTGTGTCTGCGAGCGCTCTAGGGTTGGTCGCAAGTTCTTCTAGCAAATCTTTGACCACAGGGTCGTTGATTAAGGCGTTATTTTGTTTGACCAGTGCAGCTCGACGCTCCGCCTCATTTAGCCGCCACAACTTGAATTGCTCATCATCATTTGCTGGGTTAGCCAGCGCTATATTTTCTTCAAAGCTATTCAAATAAGCTTCAAGCCCAGTGCTATCGTTTCCATCAAATCCTGGAGTTGGGCCACAGCTTGCGTCGGGATCAAACAATGGGGACAGCGTGTCAGCAATCGCAGATTGCATTGCTCGTTTGTCTTTGTCTTCTGTGGGGCTACCGTACGAACGCGGCTTACCGCCACGAGAATCTGCGCGCCAATTATCCCCAACAACCTCGTGAGCAAATTTGCTATTCGCAGGCATTGGCGTACCAATCAACGGCTCACAGCGACCAATGAGACCACCTGAACCACCTGCATTGTAAAAGTCCAAATCAGGAGTTTCCCCAGCAAGACAAGTTGATTGGGCATTGGACTCTGCGATTGTGCAATCAACCGCGTAAAGCCCGAAGCACCTTTGCTCGCATTGAAAATTAATTGCGGTACAGGACGCTGTCGGCACACTTGCAACAGTTGCGTCCACGGTCACATCAATTAGGTTACGGCTATCAGCCGGCGTGCTAATATCCGCCAGCGTTTCATTTCTGATTTGTGTTAGTGCCGGTTCGTTCAGCAAGTCCTGCAATTCAGCCAACTGCGCGTCCGTCAGATTTAAATATTCGTCTCTTCGCCGTACGAGGTCTTTATACACGGGTTCCTGTTCGAAAAGATCAATCTCCAGTTTTTCAAATGTCTTTCGTGCAGCATCGAGCAAATCTTTCATTTCCGCTGATGAATTGCTATCCAACCCATTTTTGATTTGGTTGTAATTGTCTAGAGCCTGTTGACGATTCATGATGCTCGGATTGGACTTGTTTGCTTGCAAAAAGCGCGTTGCGCTATTTTGTGCCGCGCCTGCCAACCCCGCTGCAGAACGCAATTTGATCTGCGGTGATGGCCTAAACGGGTTATTTGATTGTTTTTCTCGCTCCGAGATGTTTTCAAGCGCCAATTCAGCCCAATCTTGCTCACTCTTGCCACCAACAAGATTACCACGCTCATCACCTGCCCTTTTCGAAAGTTCGAGTTGTACGCCGATCAACTGATCTTCGGACAATGGCGAAGGCCAACCGATATCTCCAATTTGCTCATTGATCGCTTCTTCTGCGTCAAGGATGGCGACTTGAGATTCAAGTTGGGCAATACGCACCGTAATCTTTTCAATTTCATCTGCATTTGGGAGTTTTTCGAGCTCGGCAAATTTCGCGCTGTGAGCTTGAAAGTCGGCTTTGTGCTTGGCATATTCTGTCGCAGACTTCTGCAGTTCAAACTGTTTGACCTTTGCTATTCTGTTAGCCCGTCCTCGAATGTCGTAAACACGTTCGCTAAGCGCCGCCTCAATCGCGACGAGCTGACCAGTTGATCCCGATCCAGAAAGTCGGACACTTTGCATTAGCCAACTCAGAGGAATTTCGGTGTCCGCGTCTAGCTCGCTAGCTCTGGCAAAAAAGTAGTTGGCTAGTGCAAAGTCATTTCTTTCAAGCGCGACATAACCCAAGTCAAGCCACCCCCCATCATCAGAAAGATCCGAAAACCAATTTCTCTGTTTCAAAGTTGTCGCGGATTTGTATTCGTCTAGAAAAATTTTTGAAAGTGTAGGTTCCTGCCCAACTGCATTGGCGCCCACTAAGGTGCCTAACGCAATCATCAACAATGTAAATAAGCGAATACACTTCATTGCAAGCTCCACCCATTCAGCCTTTCCAATGCTAACTTGCTTGAAGTCGGCGAGCAAGGGCGCGGTGCTTTCACACCGAATTAGCAGCACCGCCAACATCACCGGTAGCCCGGTACTGCGTTGGCGTCATCCCAACGATACGACTAAACTCAGCATTAAAATTCGACTTCGTCATAAAGCCCGATTCAAACATGATGTCATTGATGGGCGTTTTTGTTGTTTCTAGAAGGTTCTGCGAATATTCGATGCGAAGTCGATTAACGTAGCGGGAGAAGTTCTCCCCGCTACATCGATTTACAGCTTGAGACAAAGCCCCAGAGCTTTCGCCAAGTCTGCGCGCCGTTCTCGCGATCGTCAGGTCACAATCGCGGAACAACTGACGGTCCTCCATCAAATTCTCCAACGAAGCGATGATCTTCATATCCTGCTCTGAAGGGTTTTTGAGCTCTTCGCGCTGCTTTGACTCTTCGACCGGCAATTGCGCTCCCTCGCCAAAAATTGGTAACCGCGCCATGCGCACCGTGACGCCTAAAAGGATTGCGGCCAATCCAACCGTCATGACAATCACAGCCGCCTGGATGAGAATTCCCGACTTTCCCCCAGCAAACAATTGATTGGAAATGAATATTGCAAGGTCAGAACAAAGGACAAACCCAATCAGGCCAATGCCCGCCCCCAAGCCAAATGTCACAAGTCGATATCCATAACTGGTGACTTGAACAAATTGATCTTGCCCAAGTCGAAACAAGACCACCATCTGCACAAAATAAAACGCCATACTTGCAAAAACAAACACATCGACCGGGAACGGCAAGTTAATCGGCATCAACGAAATCACGGCGACCAGCGGTAATGGCCAGCCATGCCATGCCATAAGCTTTGCCATCGGCGTTGGCTTGTCTTCGGTTAGCGACCTAAATCCGAGGTAGAGCAGCGGCGTCAACATCATCGCCAATATGGGTTGAATTGGGACAAGCAATTCAATGCCATACCCGTATCGAAGCCCGATCATTCCACCCATCGCCGCGAGACCAATAAAAAAACTGAACAACAACGCGCGCGCAGGGCTCGGTATCCGCGCGGCAAACCCAACACCTACCGCCATCAATATTGCCATCAGCGCTATCGCGAATGCGATTGGTATGTTGATCAAAACAACTGCTCCAACTTCACCTATAAGGTCCTTCTCAAACCCGTTCAGGTCCTGAATTAGGATTTAGGACGTCCTGAATCTGACTTCAGGTCTTCATGCCTTGATATTGGGATTACACACATGAAGTGCAAACACGCAACACCTAAAAATCTCAATACGAAAGCGAATGCCCATGAGAAATCTAACGCTAACAGCGATTCTTGTAACCGCAGCAATCACCGGCGCCACTGCCGCAATGGTGTTCTCTGCCCCCAACAATGCCAACGCTTCTGAAACAGCCATGCGCGATATCACAGACCGGTGGGTTTCCGAAAACAACCTGAACGGATTATCCGCCTCTTGCGCTGTTGGGCAAAATATCTACTCAGCCGCGTCAGGCCTTGCAGATGCCTCAACGCAAGCGAAGCTGACGACTGACCACAGTTTTCAAATCGGCAGCATCGCCAAAACTTTTACCGCAGCGGCAATTTTGAAACTTCAGGCCGACGGTCAAATCAAACAAAGCGATTCCTTGGCGAATTGGTTTCCCGAATATCCAAATGCACAAAGCATAACTATGCACCAGCTTCTTGGTATGACCGCAGGTACATTTGACTATTTTCGTGCCTCTCCTGAAAATCCCGTCATCCCAATGATTATGCAAGATGTGCGACGTATCTGGTCACCCGATGAGGTGATCGCCATCGCCGCAGCCCAACCCGCACATGCTGCACCGGGACAGGCATATTGGTACTCAAACACCAACTATGTGCTGCTGGGTAAGATCGTCGAAAATGTCAGCGGCATCTCTCTCGGGGATTATTTAGAGCAGCATTTTTATGGTCCTGCCGGTCTAACCCGAACGGTCTTGTCCGGTGCCGCCGACCCTGCGCAGCCGATTGCAGCTGGCTATCTCCGAAATTCCGCATTTCTATTCGGAAAAGACGCTGCCTACTCAACCGGACCTGGCGATATCGCGGGCCTCGCTTCATTGGGTTGGGCCGCTGGCGGTATGACAGCAACAAGTGCCGATTTAGCGCGCTGGGGACACGCCCTCTTTACCGACAAAGTGCTTGAAGCCGAAATCATGGACGATATGATTAGCTCGACTGACTTGGCCAAATCAGCTGGCAAAGCCTATGGGCTTGGAATTGAACATTTTGATACCCCAGACGGGTTAGCTTATGGTCACACCGGCTCAATCTCGGGATATGCCTCGATTTTGGTGTTTTTCCCACAAACACAAAAAGTCGTGGCCCTTGCAACCAATGATGAGGCTGGAGAGCCCTTGCTGCTAACACTCGCAACGGACATCGCACGCGATGCATGCACCCAATAACGGGTGTGACAACAATAACGTGTGACGACGGCATGAGGTCCTCACATTCATTGCGGCCAATTCCTACCTGACAACCAATACTGGCGCGAAATGCTGGGCAACTGTGCTCCCCGCATTTCGCATCAACTTAACTTCGGCCTGCCACTTCATGACCTTGTTTCAAGGACAGAATTCAACAAAATGACATCGACCAACCCGACCAAATTCGCATTGATTAAGAGCGCATAATTTTTCAAAAAACTATTTTAGCGCAATTTGCTTGAACGGAAGCTTTGCGGACAAAGCGACCAAGCATGATGAATGCTGGAAGTACCAAACTTTAACAATTTGGGTAACCGCTGCGCATTTCATGTGTGAACGCTCAAACGACAAGACAACCTATATCCATAACGGACTAGATTTTTAAGGCAGCGCGCACAGAACATACGTTCGTTGACGGCATCTAAAAAGCGTTGACTCGTTAAACATCATATGTTTAGAATAATCGCATGAGTGAAATGATGTATTACGATCTGAAACAAATCGCGGGCCTTACACCTAGCTTGTCTGCGCAAGTCGCACGTGAATTGGGACGACGTATTGTTTCATCGGCTTATGCCCCTAACGATCTTGTTGAGGATGAAGGGGCGCTTGCGGAGCGCTATCAGGTCAGTCGATCTGTTATTCGCGATGCAGTTAAAATTCTTGTTGGCAAAGGCTTGTTAGAAGTTCGTCGTGGCATTGGAACAAGAGTGCGGGAACGTTCGCAATGGGGTCTGTTGGACGACGATGTGATGGCGTGGGCACAATCAGCGCCTCCAAATAGCGATCTTTTTCGTCAGCTGATGGATGTTCGGTTGATCATTGAGCCGAAGGCAGCAAATTGGGCCGCACAAGTCGCTAGCGACGCAGAAATCAAAACCATTGAAGCTGCAATCTTGCGCATGGAAACCGAAAAAGGTTCAGCTGAAGAGTTTGTGACCGCAGATGCGCTTTTTCATCGGGCGATTTTGCATGCAGCGCATAACGAATTCCTTGTTGCAATGGAGGGTGTGATATTCGCCGCCCTCTTAAGCAGCATTCGATTGACAAACCAAGACCCGCGAGAAAATGAAGCGTCGCTGCCATTTCACCGCGCGGTCTATGAAGCAATTGCGGCACGTGACGGCGACAAAGCCGAAAGATTAATGGAAAATCTGCTGGCAGATGCAAAACGACGCTTGGGAGGGCGGGTTTGAAAATGAACGGACCAAGTCCGAACTAGACTAACTAATCGTCATAAATCAAGACCAATTCCAGTGCGCATTTGTCTTCAATTTGCGCCATAGGATACGTGCGTCCAGAATTTGGGAAACACGGTTTACCGCTTTTCAATTGGTGGTCGAAAAAGCGGTGGTGCCGCGGAGCCGTTTCAGCTTCCCCGCAGCACCAACAACAACTCAGCGTGAGTTATTAACCACCAAGTTCGACGAATAACTTCGTCAAAACTATATCGAGGAGGATATAATGATTTCAAAAATAAGAAAAGGCTTGCTGGTCGCAAGCGTCGCTTCAACGACACTTTTGAGTGTTGGTGCAGTGAATGCGGCTGACATGGTTGCATTGCTGCTGCCGGAAAACGTCAACCCACGTTGGGAAACCCAAGACGCTGCGGCCTTTATCCGCACAATGGAGCAGATTGCGCCAGACGTTAAGGTCGAGGTTTTTAACGCCAACAATGACACCTCAACCCAGCAGCGCCAGGCGGAACAGGCCCTGACACAGGGAGCAAAGGTACTTGTTGTCATTCCAATTGATGGCGAAAGCTCTGCAATTATTGCGGACACTGCGGCGGAAGAAGGCGTACCAACGATTGCTTATGATCGCATGATCAACTCGCCTAATACTACATTCTGGGTGCAGGCAGATTTGGAAGGTATGGGCTTTGATCAAGCAACCCACGTGATCAACAACACGAAAAAAGGCGACACGCTGGTCTTGCTCAAAGGCTCACCTACTGACCCGAACGCGGCAGTTATTCATAATGGTCAATTACGTGCACTAACACCTTTATTTGAAAGTGGTGAGCGGGTAATGGGCTATGAAAACTGGACCCAAGGTTGGGACCCAGCCATTGCACGACGTTCAATGGATCAGGCGCTGACTCAACTTGATAACAATGTGCAAGGTGTTGTCTCTTCAAATGACGGAAATGCTGGTGCAGCAATCGCGTCCATGGAAGAACAAGGCATGGCCGGAACTGTTCCCGTATCTGGTCTTGATTGTACCGTTCAAGCACAACAACTTATGCTGCTTGGCAAGCAAACCCAGTGTGGTTGGCGTCCGCTTGAAGACATGGCAGCGGCAGCTGCTTCAGTGGCGGTTCGTTTGGTCAATGGCGAAGACTTCTCAGACCTTGCGCCAAACACTGTCACCAACGGGGTTGGTGCAGAAGTAGCGTATGTGCCTGTAGGTTCATATTCGGCAGTTGGCGTGGATGGCGTTGCCTATGTGATTGCCAACGACAAATCGATATCAAAAGATATGGTTTGCCAAGGCGAAGCCGCTGCAACCACCTTCTGCCAGTAATCGGACGAGATTGATGAAATCCGAAAATCAGTTGGAGGGGCCTGCTGCCCCTTCAGCGCACTTGAAAGTGCGCGGTATCAATAAGAGATTTGGCGGCGTGCATGCCCTTCGCGGGGTGGACTTTGAAGTTGCACGTGGTGAAGTCATGGCGCTTGTAGGCGACAATGGGGCCGGAAAATCAACGCTCATGAAAGTGTTGGCTGGGGCGCATGTGGCCGATGAAGGTGAATTCTACATTGATGACAAGCCCGTCAAATTGGTCAATCCCAATGATGCCTCAGAACTTGGCATCCAAATCGTATATCAGGACCTTGCCTTGTGCGAAAATTTGGATGTTGCGGCGAACCTTTCACTGGGCGCTGAGCCGGTTTTAAAAGGGTGGGCATTTCTACCCAAATTTTTGCGCCCACTTGATGATTTAGAGATGGAAGTGCGTGCAAAACTTGCAATCGATAAGCTTAAAGTTCGCACCCTCCAATCGGTAAGGGCAAAAGTTGGCGGACTGTCCGGCGGTCAACGCCAAGCCATCGCAATTGCACGCGCAGTGGGATCGGATAGTTCAGTCGTTATGCTCGACGAACCCACCGCAGCTCTTGGTGTTGCGCAAACGCGTCAAGTTCTAGAAGTCGTGAAAAGACTTCGGGAAACCAACCACGCCGTTGTCTATATCTCGCACAATATGCGGGACATATTTGAGGTGGCAGATCGTATTACGGTTTTGCGTCACGGCAACAATGTTGCGACCTACAGAACAAAAGACACCAACACTGATGAAATCGTAGTTGCCATGACCCGCGGTTTAGACACTGGAGCCAACAATGCAGCCTAGTAACATGACGCTTTTGGACCGGTTCCGTATGATACGAGAGACGCAGTTTGGCTCTTTTGTGCCCGTTTTAGCGGCTTTGGCAGCTATCTGGATCTATTTTGGCTTGGCACTGCCATTGCTTGATGTGCTGCTTGGAAATGCAGAAGAGTTCCGTGCTATTTTTCTAAGCCCAAGAAATATCTACAATCTCTTTATGCAATCCGCGGTGATTGCAACTCTAGCAGTCGGCATCACGATAGTATTGCTTCTGGGCGAAATTGATCTTTCTGCAGCCGCGACCGCTGGCGTCTGTGCCGCTCTTCTTGGCGTCCTCGTTCTCATAGGTGTGCCAGGTTGGTTGGCATGTTTAATCGTCTTATTTGTTGGGGTTGTTATGGGTGCAGCCCAAGGATTGTTGGTGGCTTATGTAGGCATTCCATCCTTTGTGGTCACTCTAGCCGGATTGCTTGGCTATCAAGGGGTGATGCAAAAGATTCTACCAACTGGAAACCTGAATGTCGGTGACCCTTTTGTTCGCTCTATTGCGCGTATCCTGATCCCTGATGTTTGGGGCTTAGTGTTAGCTGCGCTAGTTGTAATCATATTTGCCGCAGCTAGTTTGCGCAAACAAGCACGGCGCAAGGCACTTAAGCTGGAACTCGATTCTCCTTACGTTCTATTCGGCCAAATTCTAATATTTGGCACCATCGTATTCTCAATTGTTCTCATATTGAATTCGTATCGTTCGTTGCCGCTATTGATCGTCATTTTAGTTGGCACAACCGCATTGTTGGGTTGGGTTACAACATCAACCACATATGGACGCTCGCTATTTGCGGTGGGTGGAAATGCTGAAAGTGCACGACGGGTGGGCATGAATGTAAAACGAATTCGTGTTTCTGCCTTTGCCATTGTGGGATTGATGGCCGCGCTTGGCGGTATTTTAGGTGCCTCACGATTTGGCTCGGTTTCCTACACGGCTTTTGCCGGAGGTTCCTTGCTCCTTGAAGCAATTGGCGCAGCGGTAATTGGTGGCACCTCCTTATTTGGCGGTCGAGGATCAGTTTGGAACGCAATCTTAGGCGCATTGGTTATTGGCTCTTTAGGCAATGGGCTGGACCTCACAGGCGCAAGTGCTGCGGACAAGTTGATGGTCTCAGGCGCAATTTTGATCCTTGCTGTCGCAATAGACGCGGTTTCGCGTTCTGGCGGCACTCAAGCACGATAGTATGAAACGGAAAGAACATGAAAACATTCACATTACCTCAGATTAAGACCCCGATCTCCGTTATTGGCATGGGCACCATGATTTTTCATCCGGACACACGTGAGCGTGACTTCGCTCTTTTAGATGCCTTTGTTGAAAATGGCGGAACATATATCGACACCGCAGAAGTTTATGGTGCTGTGGAAGAACACGGTTTCTCGGAAATGGTGATCGGAGACTGGTTGGCGGCGCGTCCTGGGATGCGTGACCGGATTGTTCTTGCAAGCAAGGGCCTTATCACTGGCTATTGCGCGCCGCTACATCCCGGTGGTGCCAAAATAGATCCAGAATCTGTTCATGTTGCCATCAAAGGCTCTCTCCAGCGTTTGAAAACAGAATGTCTTGATATTTGGATGTTCCACCGGGATGACCTTTCGCAGCCAGTTGGCCCGCTTGTCGATGCACTTGACGCAGAAATTAGAACTGGCCGCATCAAAGCCTACGGGGCGTCGAATTGGTCCACGGAACGCATTCAAGAAGCCAACGATTATGCAAATGCAAACGGCAAAACGCCGATGATTGGTTCTAGTCCGAATTTCTCCCTTGCCCGCGCCAATGAACCTTTTTGGCCAGATACCGTGGTGACCTCGGAAGAGGATCGACAATGGTTCATCGCGAACAACTTTTTGTTGGTTGCTTGGTCTGCACTTGGTCGTGGCTTTTTTGCGAAAGCCGATCCCGACGACAAAAGTGATGAAGATTTGGTGCGGGTTTTTTATTCCGACGACAATTTTGAACGCAAGCGGCGTGCGGAGGCATTTGGCAAGGCAAGGAACATAAACATGTTTGAGATCGCCTTAGCCTATGTGACCAGCCAGGATTTCCCTGTTGTTGCGCTGAACGGCGCAGAAACGCCCGAACAAGTTGCGTCATCAGCACGCGCCGGAGCATTGCAACTATCTTCACAAGAGCGGAATTGGCTCGATCTGTCATCAGATGAAACCCCGATTTGAGGAAGTACAAATGAGTTATTCGAAAAAGATGTATCTCAACGGGCAGTTGATTGATGGTCAGGGCAGCGCAGAAATCACAAATCCAGCCAACGGGAAACTTGTCGGCACCGTAGCAACAGCTGGCATGAATGACGTTGAAAATGCGCTTCAAGCGGCCAAAGCAGCTTTCCCAAGCTGGTCAAAAACATCAATCGCTGAACGCCAGGACTGGATGCGTAAACTACGTGATGAAGTGATCGCAAATGAGGAACATTTGCGGGACTGCATTCATCATGAAATGGGTAAGAACTGGGGTGGCACCCAAGAGGATTTTGATAGTCTTAAGAATTCTCTCCATTTCTACTCGGAGGAAATTGCTCGGGTTCACGATGTTCACCTTGCTGATAGAGCAGGCACACATTCACATCGGTTAGCATATGAGCCATTAGGTGTAGCCGTCGCATTTATTGCGTGGAATTTTCCGCTGTTAAACTTGGCGTTCAAGATTGGTCCAGCTTTGGCTGCAGGGTGTCCAATCATCATTCGGCCATCTGTCGCCACACCTATTTCAGCATATGCGGTGGGCGAACTATGTCACAAGATTGGATTGCCAGCAGGTGTTGTAAACATTCTCTGTACCAACGGATATGATGCAGCAGATGCACTTTCAGCGTCCACCATTCCGTCACTTATTACGTTGATCGGTTCAACCCAGACCGGCAAACACATTATGAAAACCGGTGCGACATCTATCAAGAACTACTCCATGGAGTTGGGTGGAAACGCACCCGTACTTGTTTATGCGGATGCTGATTTGGATTTGGCTGCCGATATTGTCTGCGCCGTTAAGTTTGGAAATGCAGGCCAAATTTGCGTGACCCCAAACCGTGTATTTGTAGAAGCGTCAGTGGCCAAAGAGTTTGAAGCCAAAGTAATTGAACGCGCCAAAAATGTAACTGTCGGCTGGGATAAAGACGCCCCAATCGACATGGGCCCAATGATAGATGGCCGCGCATGGAGCCGCGTCAAAAAACTCATTGATGATGCTGTTGTCGGTGGCGCAAGTTTGCACTGTGGTGGCGACCGTCCCAATGAACTTCCAGAAGGGCATTTTATGGCCCCGACTGTTTTGAGTGACATCACGCCCGATATGGACATCTACAAGAATGAAATCTTCGGCCCGATCGTTAGTCTGCTTACGTTCACAGACTCTGATGATGTTTTGGTGCGCGCAAATGACGGAGATGATGGTGGGTTGACTGCCTATGTCTTTACAAAAGATCTCGCGAAGGCTGAAAAGTGTGCCGCTGAGCTGCGTTATGGAGAGGTGCAGATCAACGGGGTCAAATACGACATCGATCTACCTCATGGCGGGTTCGGCCAATCTGGTATCGGGCATGATTGTTCCCATTTGGCATTGCACGATTATTTAGCCATCAAGCGCATCACGCGCGCTTTGGACGTGTAGAGGGTATCATGAAGATCACCAAGATCATTAGTCACATACTTGAATATGATCTGCCTGGCGAACTGGGCTATTCACAGCAATATTATGCCAAGCGCACAGCGCATCTTGTCGAAGTTCAAACAGACGAAGGTATTACCGGTTGGGGCGAATGCTTTGGTGCCGGAAACATTGCTGTCGCCAATAAAACAATTGTTGAAAAAGTTATCCAACCAATGGTACTTGGCTTGGACCCGCTCGACCGAGACGTCATCTGGCACAAGGTGTATAATTTGCTTCGTGACCATGGACAAAAGGGTATGCCGTTGCAGTCTTTGTCCGGGGTGGACATCGCGCTTTGGGACATCGTGGGAAAAGTCGCAAACCTGCCCATCCATAAGCTGATTGGCGGTGCTTATCGCACAAAGATTTCAGCCTATGGCTACGGCATGATGCTTAAACGTGAAGATAAGGATGCCCACCTCGCACGTTTTGCTGAAGAAGCAGCGATGATTAAGGAAATGGGCTTCGTTGCTGCTAAGATGAAGGTTGGATTGGGGCCCAAGGACGACGTTGAACTTTGCGAAACTGTTCGGCGAAGCATTGGCGATGACTTTGACTTTATGGTGGATGCAAACCATTGTTATTCGACGCAGGATGCGTTCTATGTCGGACGTGCGTTGGAAGAGCTTGACGCATATTGGTTTGAAGAACCAATCGCTCCTGAAGATCACGCCGGGTACGCCGCTCTGAGGACTGGGCTAAAAGTCAATATCGCAGGTGGCGAAGCAGAATTTAATCGGTGGGGATGGCGCAATTTACTGGAAAGCGGCGGACTGAGCATCGCACAGCCTGAAGCTTGCGCTCTTGGTGGCATCAGCGAGTATTTGCGCGTGATGGCACTTTGTCACGCTCACTTCACCCCCGTGGTAAATCACGTTTGGGGATCCGCAATTGCTGTTGCAACCAACCTACATTTGTTGGCTGCGATGCCGCCCTTGCCCGGCGGTCTGTTTCCGCGAGAACCATGGCTAGAATTTGATACAACAGACAATCGTTTTCGAGACGAACTATTGTTGAAGCCTCTGAACATTCAAGACCAAGTCAAACATAATGATGGTTTTGTTGGTGTGCCCGAGGGTCCTGGATTAGGGGTTGAACCAGATCTAGAATTTTTGCGAAGATTTGCGATCAACTAGTGCATTCGGCAGCTACGCGTTTGCATTTCGGCCAATCGCAGGCCATCTCAGACCACTTCTCGAGATCGACACTTTTCAATCGATGTATCATTTCATTGATCGTTCACTCTAGATTTGGACCTTCCCTTCCTTGGACTGCAAAGGTCTTGAATGGGCTCAAGCCAGAAGTTCGCGACAACCAAATGTGTTGCCGTTTGGCTCAGATTTAACTGTCGCAAGCGCAAACTTACCGCGAGCGCGCTGTCCGACCTACTAGAAATCTCCAATTCGAATTCCGGTCAAACAAAAAGGCCGCCCAAACGGACGGCCTTCTTAAAACATACATGACGATGTTGGTTAGTCGTGATTATGAGGCTCAAGGTCCTCTTCTTCACTCTCTTCAACCAGTTTCACCAATTCTTCTTTGGTGACAGTTTTGTCTTCAACGTCAGCCAACTCAACGACAAAGTTTACAACCTTGTCTTCAAAGATTGGAGCGCGAAGGCCTGCCAACGCTTGTTGGTTGTTGCGGAAGTAGTCGTACACTTCTTGCTCTTGGCCAGGGTACTTCTGAACTTCTGCGATCAACGCTTGCTGATGCTCATCTTCGCTGACTTCGATTTCGTTTGTGTTGCCAACTTCAGCAATCACCAAACCAAGACGAACCCGACGTTCTGCAATCGCGGTATATTCTTCGCGTGCTTTGTCTTCGGTTGTGCCCTCGTCTTCAAAGCTGCGACCATGGTGCTCGATATCGTGCATCACGCGGTCCCAAATGCCTTTAAACTCTTGCTCAACAAGTTGCTCAGGAACATCAAATTTGTGCATTTCATCAAGCGAATCAAGCACAAGACGTTTTACCCGACGTGCAGTCATTGCTTTATACTGACCACCGATTTGATCTTTGATCATCTCACGAAGCTGATCAACGCTTTCAAGACCAAGTGTTTTGGCGAACTCGTCGTTCACTTCAACGTCGCTCGGTGTTTCAAGGCCCAAAACTTCAACATCAAATGTTGCGTCTTTGCCAGCTAGGTTTTCTGCGCGATATTCGTCAGGAAACTTAACGTCCAAAACCTTCTCATCACCAACTTTAAGACCAACAAGTTGCTCTTCAAAACCTGGGATAAATTGGTTTGAACCGATCACCAATGGTGAGCCCTCCGATGCGCCGCCTTCAAATGGCTCGCCGTCGACTTTGCCCAAAAACTTGATGTTGGCGCGGTCGCCCTGTGCAGCCGCCTCGCCTTCAGCTTTTGCAGCATATGGGCGGTTCTGCTCAACGATGGCATCAAACTGCTCTTGAACGTCGCTTTCAGCGACTTCAACAACAGGACGCTCAACTTTGATCTTTTTGAAATCGCCCAATTTAACTTCTGGAAGGATCTCATATGACATTGTGAATTCAAGGTCTGCTTCGCCCTCAAATACTTTTGTCAAAACAGCTTCGTCTTCTGGCAAGTCGATTTTCGGCTGCATTGCAGCTTTTTCTTTGCGCTCTTCTAATGTTGACTGAACGCCAACATTGATCGCATCTTGCATTACGTCGCCCATTACTGAACGGCCGTAAGTCTTTTTCATGTGCGAGAATGGCACTTTGCCCGGACGGAAACCTTTAAGAGTCACCTGGTCTTTAAGCTCATTGAGTTTGTCGTCTAGCTTCTGGCTAAGCTCAGATGCCGGAATGCTCATTTCCAATGTACGCTTAAGCCCTTCATTGAGGGTTTCATTGACCTGCATGCGGAAATTCCCGTTTTAACTATTTATAATTCGATCGATCGAAATGTCTGCTGAGGAAAAATGGTGCGGGTGGAGGGACTTGAACCCCCACGCCGTGAAGCACTAGAACCTAAATCTAGCGTGTCTACCAATTTCACCACACCCGCCAATAATCCACAGCGACTAAGTCGGTGCGGGATGTAACCCATACACCGCGAACAGCCAAGCCCTTTTTTGAACTTTTTTTAAAAAATCGCCCAATGCACGTAATTAATTCACATAACACGGCATTTTGCCGGTTTTGCAGTCTGAAAAACCGTAACTGCCTAAATTTTAATCACCCTGCCCAACAAATGCACATCAAACAAAACCCACCCAACACTTTGTTGCTTACGCACCTAGTTTAACATCTTGTTCATAAAAGGTTTTTCCAAATTCAGTAAAACTGGCACGCAACCTGCATTGTATTCGGGCAAACGCGAGATCAGTTCTTTCGGAGTGAATATAAGTGAAGAAAATCGAAGCCATCGTGAAGCCGTTTAAGCTTGATGAAGTGAAAGAAGCACTTCAGGAAGCTGGTTTTCAGGGCATAACTGTTACCGAAGTAAAAGGCTTTGGCCGCCAAAAGGGTCACACAGAGCTTTATCGCGGTGCAGAATATGTTGTCGACTTCTTACCTAAAGTAAAAATCGAAATCGTGGTGTCTGATCATGCGGTCGACAAAGCAGTAGAAGCCATTCGCGACGCTGCTCAAACCGGACGCATCGGCGATGGGAAGATCTTTGTTTCCACCATCGACCAAGCCATAAGAATCCGCACTGGTGAAACGGGCGACGAAGCCGTCTAGCGCCAACCTATCAACAAGAATACCTCTATAATCGGGAATATCCAATGACCACAGTAAGTGACATCATCAAAAGAATTAAAGACGAAGACGTAAAATTCGTTGACCTTCGTTTCACTGATCCGCGCGGTAAATTGCACCATATGACCATGGATTCGTCTGTGGTTGACGAAGACATGTTTGAAGATGGCGTTATGTTTGACGGCTCTTCAATTGCTGGTTGGAAAGCCATCAATGAAAGCGACATGGTGATGATGCCCGACCTTGATACAGTTCACATGGACCCATTCTTCGGTCAGTCTACAATGATCATCAACTGCGACACGTTGGAGCCAGGTACTTTTGAAGCCTATAACCGTGACCCACGCATGACTGCGCGCAAAGCCGAAGCATATGTAAAGTCATCCGGCATTGGTGACACGGTTGTTGTTGGTCCAGAGCCTGAATTTTTCATGTTCGACGATGTTCGCTTCAGCACAGGTCCATACGAATCAGGTTTCTCACTTGATCACACCGAGCTGCCAATCAACACGAACTCCATGTACGAAGCCGGCAATATGGGTCACCATGTTCCTGAAAAAGGCGGCTATGTGCCAGTTCCACCAGTGGACAGCGCACAAGACATCCGTTCTGAAATGCTTTCAGTGCTTAAAGAAATGGGCGTAACTGTTGAGAAGCATCACCACGAAGTGGCTTCTGCGCAACACGAACTCGGCATAAAATACGCAACGCTGACACGCAGCGCCGACCAAGTTCAGACTTACAAATATGGCGTTCAGCAAACTGCCCACGCTTACGGCAAGTCAGCAACCTTTATGCCAAAGCCTGTATTTGGCGACAATGGTTCCGGCATGCACTGTCACCTTTCAATATGGAAAGACGGCAAGCCAAACTTTGCTGGCGATGGTTATGCAGGATTGTCTGAGCAAGCATTGCACTTCATTGGCGGCATCATCAAGCACGCCAAAGCAACCAACGCGTTCACGAACCCAAGCACAAACTCATATAAGCGCTTGGTTCCAGGTTATGAAGCACCAGTTCTTCTTGCCTACTCAGCGCGTAACCGCTCAGCTTCTTGCCGTATTCCATTCGGCTCTTCACCAGCTTCAAAGCGTGTTGAAGTGCGTTACCCAGATCCATTGGCTAACCCATATTTGGCATTCTCTGCCCTGCTTATGGCTGGCCTTGACGGCATCAAAAACAAAATCAATCCAGGCGAGCCTATGGATAAAGATTTGTATGAATTGCCAGCAGAAGAACTAAAAGAAATCCCAACTGTAGCCGCCTCACTGCGTGAAGCAATTGAGGCACTAGATGCAGACCGCGAATTCCTTAAAGCCGGTGGCGTATTTGATGATGATCAAATCGACGCATACATTGCCATTAAGATGGAAGAAGTTGAGCGTTTCGAAATGGCGCCTCACCCTGTCGAATTTGACATGTATTACTCCGCTTAAAGGATCCCTTCTATCCCCTAGGTAGCAATACCTAAAACTTGGGGCGCCTTCGGGCGCCCCCTTTTTTTGCTCATTTCAAAACGACTTAGGTCGCTGACCACACGCCTTTGCTGACCAGCAGAAAAAAGTTCGCGACATTTCAACTTCAGACGAAGCAAACGCCGCCAACTTTGAAGTATTGCGACTGTGAACACAGCCATACGTCACTGCGCCAAATCTTATCCCCACCCCAAAAACTTATGGCACAATCATGCCGCTTTCATTTGAAACCGCTGCAGGTTCCTGACGAGGAATAGGCGGTGAGGTTTATATCGCTCAAAATGGCATTGTGCCTCAAAATGAAAGGGATGGTTGGATCAGAAGACGTTTCTGGTTCGCGTCATTTGTCATTGTCCAGCCTGACGCCGAAGGCAGTTGTAAGTCACCAATGGTTGATTGCCATTCTCAATTTGAGTTGAAACCAAAACGAAAATTTTCGTTTTCAATCATGGTTCAAGGTGCAAATAAAGGGGATAGAAGGGTTTAGCTCCCCGGGCCGATGGCAATGAAAACGCAAAGACCATTCGTGCGAGGCGTTTAACGTCTCATTTTCAAACCCTACCAAGAAGAGACCTTAAACGCCTCGCACAACTGTTGCTCTACAAACCTCCAGCGGAAAAATCCGAGCGGAGCCTAAACTGCTATGCGTCAATGAATGACGCACCCAACCTCAACCAAATCATCGCTTAGCACGTCCGCCCTTTACTTCACTTGCTCATAATTAGTGAAACGCACCAACCGGCGGGGGTGCCGGGGTCGGGAGCGCAGCGACCAACGGCAACAAATGATTAAAGCAGCCAAAGAATGGTTGACGAAATTCCCAGCCGCAATTCATACTCAATCATCGTCGGGGGCAGATATGGAAGACACGCCAGAGCCAGAGAACCAAGAGCCAATTGCGCCGCGCTCAGACACACTCCCTGTCACCTTGGCGATAGGTGTTTTTGTTCTCGGTCTTGTTTGCGGCATCCCCGCCACAATTTTTGGCCTCGATTTTTTCATCGACAATGCAGTCACGCTGTTTGCAGTTCTCTTTGGCCTGTTGTTACTTGCCAGCATTCTCACAGGACTCATCGTCGCGTTCCGACGACCCATTTTGAAGAAAGTCGTTAAACGCGGCGAAGTTGAAATGGAACGACTAGCTGGCCCACTGGCCGACGTCGCAAAGTTTGCAGCCCAACAAAAAGTCGAGCAAGCCACCAGTGCCGCACGCGAAGTCGGCGAACTTATGCTCGCCCGTTATGCTTGGATGGCGACCCGGCGCTGGTTGATTGCCACCATCACCGCGTTCGTTGCCGCGATTGCGGCACTCGCTGGATCAGCACTCCTATTCCAACAGAATCAATTGTTGCGCGAACAGGGGAAATTGCTCGCAGGCCAGTCCGAACGACTCGCGGAGCAAAATAGTTTGCTTGCCCAACAAATTGAACTGGGCGAAGCACAGCGCTCGACGTCAATCGTGCCCGAAATTTTGGCCCTCGGGGCGCAAATTGGAGAAGAAACAAATGCTTTGCTTCAAGATGGACGCCCTGCCCCAGTCTATTTCGATCAAGAATTGTCCCATGCCTTACGCGGCCGCATTATCGCCGCCACGGCCGCCGCCCGTCCCTACCGCTATTTGGCGTTAAACCTGCCCAAAGCCAGCAATGAGATGCTGACCGCGATTTCACTCGCGCGGCGAGAAGATGTGCCCTCAGCCCAAAGCGCTGTACAGAAAGTATTGGACGCCGAACAACAACTCGGATCAGAAACAGCACAGGGCGAACTCATCCAACATCCCGTTAGCCCTGAGCGCGGCCAGATTCTTTCGCTGCTCTACAATGCACGGGTTATGAGCACGGAATGGCTCACATTGAACGGCGCGGATTTCTCATTCGCCGAAATTCGAAATCACACATTTGGTGTTATCTCGCTGCGGCACGCCCTTTTGCGCTTTGCAGATTTCTCTGGTGTGCAAATTCACCAAGGCGAATTCGGCGCTGCTTTTCTAGACAATGCGCGCTTCAACCGTTCATTCATCCACAAAACCCAGTTTTCCGGCATTCCAAACGACAATATTCAAGCACCGCAATCACCAGATCCAAACATTGATGTCTGGCGCACTCAGATGGCTGGCACCGATTTTCGCGGCGCAGTCATCAATGGAACAGGATTTTCGAACGTAAATGCGTTGGCTGCGAATTTCGACTTCACGATCATCGAAAATGCGGAATTCAGCAACGCCTCAATTGTTGGGGCAACATTTAGGAACGCGATATTGGGTGAGTTAGATTTTTCAGGCGCAAATCTAGCAAGCGTCGATTTTGACGGCGCATATGTGTTGCGCGAAGATTTCTTGAGCGAACTTCAATCCCAAGCAATGGCCAATACATTTGTTCAAGACCGGTTTGTGCTCGAACAGGCTGATCCAAGTGACTTGGATACGCATCCAAACGCCATCCAAGTCACTGAAATATTTAAGAACTTCACTGCTGACTCGCCAATTTGGCGTGTCAAACGGGTTGGCGAATTTCGCTAAGCGTTGCCAACCGGTGACACAGGCGCTTTCGCCAATTCATCAAATCGAGCAGAGGAATTCAAGGCAGCTTCCCGTGTCATTCCGACATAGTTCAACACTTCGTTCGTAAGGTACCCGAAACGTGACATTTGCAATGCATGAATTTCGACCAAAGCCCGCGCATAATTGCTGCTTAAGCCAGCTTTCCATGCGGATTTAGGAATGGATCGCCCTTTAATGCCATGCGCTTTTAACGCCGCATCCGCGGCCAATTTGATTTGCTTGTCTTCGACCGGCATTTTCAGATGTTTGGCCACCCGACCCAACTGACCCTCAGGATCCGCAATGACATCTTCAAATCGAATAACCAAGTCACCCTCAACATTTGCGGCCGTCCAGCTCGCAACATTTTGCGACCAAGATCCCCAAGGCTCAAGCGCATGCGTATCAGATGTTGGTTGTCTATATTCACTTGTCGCCAACAGATTGAGTGCCGATGTGATGTCTCTTTTTCCAGCCAGTGCAAATGCCGATGCCAATACAAGCGGGTTGCGGATCAAATAAACAGAACCGATCGAAACCTCAGGGTTGACGCTCGGCACCCCATAAAACTCAGCACGCGGTGCGTGGGTCTTTACAACAGGCAAACCAGGATAGTTTTTTGAAATATGCTCATGAATTTTTGGACGGGCTGCCGCAATCTCCTCTTCGGACATGTCACGAGGATGTTTGCCGACAACAGTTTCGTAGAAATGTGCGTGCACATCCCAAGGCAAATCCCGATCCAACAATTCAAGCGCTGCGCCATCTTGCGGGCGATATCCAAAATTTTTGGAAAGGTGCTGCAAAAACGAACGCACAAGCTGATCGCCGCTGTGGGGATAAGATGCAATCCAATAAAGGGGCGTGGCGGGATTTTGCGACATGATACTTCCTCAAAACTCAATAATGGACCCTATTTAAGGGTGATCCGCCATTCGAGCAACCCGCCAGCCACATTGAAACCTATTTCTTGCCCTCGTCCATTGATTTCATGAACTCACCACGTAGCTGCATCGCCCGCATCGCCGGCCAACCAATTGCTTTGGCACCCAAAGTCGTAATCAAAATCATTGTCGCGGCCGCCAATGCATCAAGCATCCAAGCAAGCGGTAGTCCAATCCACATCAGATTTTCTGACATAAACTCAAGCCGAGGCAAAAACCACATACCCGTTAGTCCGTGCAACACCAGTACAATCCAGAAGCCCGCACAATACGCGCATTTCCAGTCCGCATATAATGTTTGAAGTGGTTTCGGCATGACAGCGATAAATTTGTTAAACAGCGTGCCCCATTCCGGCAGTTTTTCCCAAAACAGAATGTGGATCGCCGCCCCCATCAAAATTATTTCCCAGTTCACATTCTTCTCCATTAGTTAGACTGACTGACCAATCAAATCAAATTCTATTTCAAATCTTCGTAGGCATTTAGTTCATGAAATTGCTCCTATTCACCGCCACATCGAGTGTTCATGGGACTTCCACTCACCCCCAACATTCGCTATCCGCATCAGCTAAATCTGCTGATAGATTCACGCAACTTATCAAAATCTTCTCGCTCAAGCCCCGCTTCCAATTGTTGCGCAATTTGCACGTAAATCTTCTCACCCTTCTCAACCAATTCACGTCCAACGCTTGTCAGCAGAATATGTTGTGCCCGCGCATCCATCAGACAAGGGACCCGATGTACCAACTCACGTTCTTCCAACTTAAGCACCATTGCGCTGGCAGACGCTTTGCTCACACCCATTTCCGCCACGACGTCTTGCAAGTGCTGCCCGTGATCATCTTTATCGGTCTTGTTTCGCTCTTGCCTTTGAACCGCACGCAAATACTCAAATTCACTATAGGTCACCCCAAGCAACGCAGCCTGACTAGCCCACAAGCGCGTCGCCTCTCGGTGCAAATACTCAATCAACGCATGAAGTTGCATCTATGGCCATCCCAGATTTATTGCGAAACGATAGCAAACAACAGATCCCTACCCGCCTCACCGAATATCAAATTGAATATTAAGTTAGTCTTCCTTACTACCTTTAATGACATCATGCAACATATTTGTGTATTTTCGGTCGGGCAAAGAATGGCGACGATGGCCGCCATTCATATTTGTGGCCCAAACGAATGGAGAAACTAGATACACAAATACCGCTGACGGACCTATTAGCCAACCATGCGCTCAAAAAACGCTTCTGGTGAAGGAATTTCGATCAGCAATTTACGTTTCTTGTCGATCTCGAAGTAACGCGTCCCAACTGATCGCACAAATTCTCTATCGTGCGAAACGATAATGGCGGTTGCCCCCTTTTCGACAATCTCGGCTTCCAAACGCTCGCGGCCCGGAATATCCACATGGTTTGTTGGTTCGTCTAACAAATAAAAATTAGGCTCGAGCAACCTTAGGCTCAGCAATGCCAAGCGAGAACGTTGCCCATAGGATAAATGCCCAATGGGCTTTGACTGCTTTTCGAACTCAAAGCCAATATTGGCCAACAACGAGCGACATCTCGCATTCCCAACGCCCGGGTGCTGCAGAATGAAATTCTCAGGCGTTTCATCAACAGGCAATTGCGAAATTTCCTGATCGGCATATCCAAGTACTGTTGAAGGCGTAACCCATAGTCCGGGAACAGCGCCTTCTTTCAGGAATGAACGATGAACACGCTTTATAAGTTGCGTCTTGCCTGCACCGTTCTCTGCCAAAACAACGATCCGATCACCGGCGTAAATCAGTTCTTTTTTGATCTCGAAGAGCTTCCTATCGTCCGGCGCGCTCACCACCACATTTTCAAATGACATCAGAACTTTGGCGTGTGTGCCACTATTGGCCAGGGTGATGTCACCATGCCGTTCTTGGTGAAGATCTCGCATACTGTCTTCAATATCAGTTGCCCGCTGCCGAAGTTGCTTGGCTTTGGTTTGCAAAAGATCAGAACCACTGTTCAGCCCGACATTGTAGAGCTTCGCCGCTTTCTGACGAAGCTGTTTAGCCTGTTTCTGCTCTTTCACCAAAACCTTCTCTGCAGCGACATCTTCCTCTTCAAGCGCTGCTTTGGCTTGTGTGTAAGGCAATGAAAAGTAACGCGAAACACTCGGTCGCAAAAACAAGCTGCGGTTCGTGCAATTGTCCAAAAAGGCCCGATCATGACTGGCGACAATCATCGGCACTTGGCTAGACGTGCGTTTGATCCATTCTTCCAACTGAACAATCTTCGCCAAATCAAGGTGGTTCGTCGGCTCATCTAGCAGCAATATATCTGGTTCGGTCAACCAAACCCGTGCGATCATCACCAACCGGCGCCACCCCCCGCTGAGTTGACGCATTGAGACGTGATATTGCTCTTCAGGTACTTCAAATTCGGCGAGTGCCACGTCGACACGCCAAACTTCATTTTCCAATTGCTCTTTGGTTAGTGCGGTTGAAACGAAATCATAAACTGTCTGCTCAAGTTGATCCGTTTCAACTTCCTGCTCGACATATCCAATTTTTGCCCCCCGAGAAAAGGCAATTTGCCCACTACTGGGCTCATTTTCGCCCGCGAGAAAACTCAGCAATGTGGTTTTTCCACGGCCATTTGCGGCGATCAAACCAACGCTTTCGCCATTGGACACATTGAGGTTGATGTTTTTGAAGAGTTCAGTCTGCGCGATTGCGCTGACGTCTTTTAGCTGAATTGAAGTCATTTTATTGCCCTTAACGACTTTAGAGTCGAAAAAATCTAACAACCGCATGGGGGTGCGGTAATAAACGGGCAAACCGTCAAAGAAACTGAAATTTAGACAGAAGCTTTATCGGCCGGCCCTACACATTTAAGAAATCTGTAGGGCGTCACGCGGGCCGAACCATAATAAGCAAATCTGATGCGCCATATTCATCTTGCTCTCCCCGCGTCTAGAGTTAAGTAAAATCGATTTTCGCCGAAAAAGCTAACCCAGCAACAATCCGCTTGCAAGCGCAAACATTATTGGAAATGAATTTGTGACTTAAACAAAGACAAACAAGCCGACAAATGCCCACAACATAAGTTGGCGAGAGATTGGTAAGTGGGCAAGTCGGTACGCAAAACTACCAAATCCGACTTGCTCCAACCAATGAAACATCGCTTCTGTCTGTTGGCCGAATACGCTGGCCTTCGATTTCACGATCATATACGGGAACTCCAAACTCATCTAACCGTATGGCGAGAGTTTTAGCACGACGTTGTTAAAAAAGTGCTGACAGTGAAGTTAGATTTTATCAATAATTTCCGTCGCTTAACGAGACACTTGATAAGGTTTTGTTTATATTTGAACGGTCGATTTTGCACCTAATTCAGCCCAAATTCATCTCCGGCAACAAGACATAACGCACCAGAAACTCTGGGAAAAACCACAATTTGAAAATTGAATTGATGCCCAACTGGTGATCCAATCGTGCTAAATCAAAACTTAGTAATGATTCGAACTCAAGTAAGGCGCAATATGAATAACGACGACGATCTTTTCGCAAGTTTTGGTGGTGAAGAACCAAAAAGGAAAAGCGAGTCTCAGCCTACGCCACAAAAGAGTTCTGCTACACCCAAATCAGCTCCAACTGCCTCTAAGCCGAAAGTAACGTCTTCTTCGGATGGCAGCACCTATACGGCTGATGACATTGAGGTACTTGAGGGTCTTGAGCCGGTTCGGCGTCGGCCAGGTATGTATATTGGTGGCACGGACATCAATGCGCTGCACCATCTATTTGCCGAAATTATCGATAACTCGATGGATGAAGCAATTGCCGGCCATGCCTCACGCATTGAAGTACATTTGGATGCAGACGGCTATCTGACCGTCATCGATAATGGTCGCGGCATTCCTGTCGAGAAACACCCAAAATTCAAAGACCGTTCAACGCTTGATGTCATTATGACGACATTGCATGCGGGTGGTAAGTTTGATTCAAAAGCCTATGAAACCTCTGGCGGTCTACACGGCGTTGGTGTGTCGGTGGTCAATGCGCTTTCTGACGACATGGTTGTCGAAGTGGCAAGAGATCAACGGCTTTATTCGCAAAGCTTTTCCCGCGGCCATGCAACCACGGATGTGATTGACCATGGGCCCGTGCGCAATCGACGCGGCACCAGCACCAAGTTTCGGCCTGATCCTGAAATATTTGGCGACAAGGCCAAGTTCGTTCCAAAACGCTTACATGATATGGCACAGGCCAAAGCCTATTTGTTCGCTGGCGTGGAAATTCGTTGGTCTTGCGACGAAGTGCTGGTAGAAGGCAAAGACATTCCAGCCAAAACCACTTTCCTTTTCCCTGATGGCCTTAAAGACTATGTGGAACGCCGGATTGAGGGAACGCCCCGCATCGTCGACGAAATCTTTGCTGGACGAAAAGGAAATGCGGGCAAGCACGGCTCTGTTGAATGGGCAATTGCCTTTACGTTGGGCGACAGCTTTATCAATTCCTATTGCAATACAGTGCCCACTCAAGATGGCGGCACCCACGAGTCGGGCCTGCGCAGCGCCCTACTCCGCGCAATCAAAGCCTATGCCGAACTAACCGGTAACAAACGCGCCGCTGTCATTACAGCCGAAGATATTTTGGCAAACTGTAGTGCCGTATTGTCCGTGTTCGTACGCGAACCAGAATTTGTTGGCCAAACAAAAGACAAGTTATCCAGTGGCGAAGCCACCAAGATCGTCGACAACGCCATTCGCGATGCGTTCGACCATTGGCTTGCCGCCTCACCCAATCAATCCGCAAAACTTCTGGATTGGGCCGTAGACCGCGCCGAAGAACGCATTCGTCGACGCAAAGAAAAAGAAATTGACCGAAAATCTGCCACGCGCAGATTGCGGTTGCCGGGCAAACTCGCAGATTGCTCGCAAGGCGCGGCACAAGGGGCCGAAATCTTCATCGTGGAAGGAGATTCCGCTGGCGGAAGCGCCAAACAGGCACGCAACCGTAAAAACCAAGCGATCTTGCCCCTTCGCGGTAAAATCCTCAACGTTGCGGGCGCAACGCGTGACAAGATCTTGGCGAACCAACAAATTGGTGACCTTATCCAGGCGCTGGGTTCGGGCACGCGAGACCGCTATAAGGGCGATGATCTAAGATATGACAAGATCATCATCATGACAGATGCCGACGTCGATGGTGCGCATATTGCTTCGCTATTGATGACTTTCTTTTTCCAGGAAATGCCTGAATTGATCAATGAAGGTCATTTATACCTGGCTATGCCGCCGCTTTATCGCATCACCCAAGGGGCAAAGACAATTTATGCAAATGATGACGAGCATAAAGACCAGCTGATGGAAGCCGAATTTACAGGACGCGGCAAAGTCGAAATCACCCGATTTAAGGGATTGGGCGAAATGCCGTTCCAACACCTTAAGGAAACCACGATGAAGCCGGGTTCTCGACGGTTGGTGCAAATTAGTGTGGCAGACGAACAAATCGAAACTAAGGACTCCATTGACCGCCTAATGGGCAATAAACCAGAGTTGCGTTTTCAGTTTATTCAGGAGAATGCCGAGTTCGCGAACGACCTCGATATTTGATAAAGACCAGCCCAAACTAAGTGATTTCATATAGAAGTTCGTGATTTTTTGTCACACTTCCCGGCAAGTCATTGGCTTTCATTAACAAAAAACGAATATGTGCATTGACTTAAGAGTTGCGCACGCTATTGTCCTGTTCGCGGGGCCACTAATTTTCATAAGTTAGACCGTAATCGGCAAAGTGGACGTATTTACTTGAGTGAAAATTTCGCAAATTTGGGGCTGAGCACAGCTGTTACCAACGCTGTTGTTGACGCAGGCTACACAACCCCAACAGACATTCAGCAAAAAGCTATTCCGCATATTCTCGAAAAACGAGATGTGGTTGGCATTGCACAAACTGGCACCGGCAAAACAGCATCGTTTGTTTTGCCCATGCTTACCTTGCTTGAAAAAGGTCGGGCGCGCGCACGAATGCCGCGAACGCTAATTTTGGAACCGACACGAGAGTTGGCAGCACAGGTTCACGAAAACTTCGAAAAATACGGCAAAAACCACAAGCTAACCGTTGCATTGCTTATCGGTGGCGTATCGTTTGAAGAACAGAATAAAAAGCTAGACCGTGGCGCAGATGTTCTTATCGCGACACCCGGTCGCCTAATCGATCACTTTGAACGCGGACGTCTTTTGATGACCGGCGTTGATATTTTTGTCATTGATGAAGCAGATCGCATGCTTGATATGGGATTCATCCCAGACATTGAGCGCATATCCTCTTTGCTGCCAAAACGCCGCCAAACGTTGTTCTTCTCTGCAACAATGCCTGACGAAGTGGCAAGGCTCACCCATAAGTTCTTGGACAACCCTGTTGCGCTGGAAAGTGCTCGTCAAAACTCCACGGCAGACACAATTACTCAAAGTGTTTTGAAAGTCGGCAGCAAGCCGTTTGAAAAACGTGCTGCCTTGCGCGATCAAATTGATCAAGCAAAAGACCTCAAAAACGCGATCATATTTTGCAATCGAAAACGTGACATTGCGACACTTGAGCGGTCTTTAGTTAAGCACGGATATGACGCGGGCGCGTTGCATGGAGACATGGATCAAAAAGCGCGAACGGATACGCTAGCCAGTTTCAAGGCCAACAAGCTTAAGCTTCTTGTTGCAAGTGATGTTGCTGCCCGCGGCCTAGATATCCCAGATGTCAGCCACGTCTTTAACTTTGATGTGCCAACACATGCTGAAGATTATGTGCATCGCATCGGGCGTACAGGTCGCGCTGGCCGAGATGGCACCGCAATTACGCTTGTTGCAAAAGCTGACGGCAAATATCTCGACGCAATTGAAAAACTTATTCAAAAGAAACTAGATTTGGCCCAAGGCGCGCAAACAGCCGCACCTGTAGAAACTAAAAAACCAAATCAAGAAAAATCAGAACGCAAGAAGTCTGAGCAAAATAGGTCAGCACGCGCAAAATCGAATTCGGATACGAAAACCGAAACAAAAAAACCTCAGAACAACACAAATGTTCAAAAATTTGCGTCATCTGACAACAAACAAGTCAACTCGCGCTCAAACCACAATCAGACACAAAAGAACAAACAGGATGCGGTCCCATTCGGTCAGTCAGATCAAGTACCTGCCTTCCTTCTTCGCCCAGTCAGGCAAGCTAGTTAAACAAAGTCTTAACCTAAAATTTATCGTTTTGGGTGGATAAATAGAGCGTAAATTCGAAAGAATCGACTCGCGTGCCTGAGTCGAATAGTGGGTGGAGCCTAGTCGCAAATGCTTGTATCTGAGCATGATTATCAGCGGACGTTAGAATATTCCTTCTCTGCATTGGGAATGTTAAAACGGGCCAAGATTCCCCCCTATCCTCATTTCTATGAGCTTTGCTACACATATGCGTCCGGAATCAATGAGCAATTGAACGAGCGCTTGAACATGCTGTTGGGTAACGACAGTGTGCTTTCAATGGAAGATGTGTTGCTGGTTTATCGCGAGTTTTTCGATAACCCATCCGATCTAGAATCGCATTTGACATCTGTTAGCCAAGAGATGTCTTCAAAAATTGACGCCGTTAATCGCGCGATGGATGAAGCCATTGGCACCGCCGAAGTATATTCGGGCTCTCTTGACCATGCCAGTGAGCGCCTTTCCGGCGACATGGATGCTGAAAGTCTAAAGCGACTTGCGACCAAGTTGCAGACTGAAACCAAAATCATGCAGGATGCCAATCAGAATCTAGAAGAGAAGCTAAAAGTTTCTCAGCAAGATATTTCTAGCCTGAAGCGCGATTTGGACACGGCACGTCGCGAGACAATGCTTGATCCGCTTACGAAAATCGCCAATCGAAAAAGCTTTGACCAACGCTTGAAGCAAGAGATGGAAACCTTTGAAAAAGAAGGCAAACCATTCAGCCTCCTGATGATGGACATCGACCATTTTAAAGCGTTCAACGACAATTATGGCCACCAGACTGGCGACCAAGTGCTTCGTCTCGTGGCGATGACACTCAAGTCAAACGTCAAGGGCCGCGATCATGCCTCGCGCTATGGCGGTGAAGAGTTTGCAGCGATCTTGCCGGACACAGATGTTCGTGGTGCTCGCCTGATTGCTGAAAAAGTGCGCAAGGCCGTGCACGCAAAAGAATTGCTGAAACGTTCGACGAACGAGAAGCTTGGCAGGATTACAATTTCAATCGGTGCTGCGCAGTCTCACAAAGACGAAAACCTGCATGAGCTCATTGAGCGTGCCGATGCATGCCTTTATACGGCAAAGCGCAACGGCCGAAATCGCGTCATCTGCGAAACAGACGAAGAATTCCGCGACTCAAAAGTTGCCTAAGCAACTTCCTCATTAAATCTGAATTGAATTTAGTCTGAGCGCTTAAGCGTCAGTTGCGGCACGCGCTTTTGCGAGCTCTTTCAAGTCAGCTGGTTCCAACATAACGCTTTCACCACAACCACACGCCCCGGTTTGATTGGGATTTTCGAATGTGAATTCTGACTTCAGGATGTCCTCTTTATAGTCCATCTCAGTGCCCAGAAGAAACAATGTTGCCTTTGGATCGATATAAACATCGACCCCGTGTTCGGCAACATGGTCGTCCCCGGAAACAGGTTCGCTAACATAATCAAGGGTATAAGCCATGCCCGCACAGCCAGCATTCTTCACACCGACCCGAACCGCTTTGACGTCATCATCACCCGATTGTCCAAGGATCTGCTTAACTTGATCTGCAGCTTTTTCCGTAATCGAGAGAATTTTCATCACATTACCACCAGTTTAGAGCAACTTTTGCTTCGTCTGACATGCGGTCTGGACCCCATGGTGGTTCAAACACCATGTTCACGGCCACATCTTGCACGCCTTCAACGGTTCTCACCGCATTTTCTACCCATATTGGCATTTCGCCAGCAACGGGGCACCCAGGTGCGGTCAATGTCATATCCACTGTGACATTGCGATTATCATCAAGGTCAACCTTATAGATAAGACCCAATTCATAAATATCAACCGGGATCTCAGGATCATAGATTGTCTTCAAGGCACCAACGATATTATCAGTAAATCGTGAAATTTCTGCTTCACCAAGCGTACTATCGATAGAGATATCCGCTGCGTTGACCGCAACTTCGCTATCGTCTTCTTGGTTCTGTGTCATATCTTCACTCATCATCGTGTTCCTTTAAGCGAAAAATTTTTGCGCTTTTTCAATTGCTTCAACCAATGTGTCCACATCATCTTTGCCATTATAAACGCCAAATGACGCCCGACAGGTTGAGGTAACACCAAACCGCTTCAACAATGGTTGCGCACAATGGGTACCAGCCCGAACAGCAACCCCGTAACGGTCCAGAATGGTGCTCAAATCATGTGCATGAACACCTTCAATCGCGAAGGAGAATATAGCACCTTTGCCCGGTGCATCGCCAATCAATCGCAAAGAATTGATTTTCATTAGCTGCTCGCGCGCGTAGGCACCGACATCTGCTTCATGGGTTTTGATGTTTTCGCGGCCAATTTCATTGATGTAATCAAGTGCTGCACCCAGACCAATGGCTTGGACAATTGGTGGCGTACCGGCTTCAAACCGATGCGGTGGCTCATTATATGTGACATCATCTAACATCACGTCACTGATCATTTCACCGCCACCCATAAAGGGCTGCATACCGCGCAACAGTTCAGCCTTACCGTACAAAACACCAATGCCGGTTGGCCCATATAGCTTGTGCCCGGTCATAATGTAGAAGTCGGCGTCCAAATCTTGCACATCAACAACTTGATGTACCGCAGCTTGGCTGCCATCAACAATCACAGGAATGCCCCACGCATGGGCAATTTTGCAGACCTCTTTGATCGGAACCACGGTGCCCATCACGTTGGACATATGGGTAATCGCCACAATCTTGGTTTTGTCGCTGAGTTCAGCTTCAAACAGATCCAGGTCAAAACTACCGTCGTCTAATACATCAACCCATTTCAGCACCGCACCTTTGCGTTCGCGATGGAAATGCCACGGCACGATATTTGAGTGATGCTCCATTTTGGTGATGACAATTTCATCGCCCTCACCAATTTGCGGACCGACAAAGCTTTGCGCCACCAAATTGAGCGCTTCTGTTGCAGAGCGCGTAAACACAATCTCATCGACTGATGGTGCGTTGATATAGGAACGACAGGTCTCGCGCGCTGCTTCAAACGCTTCTGTGGCACGGTTGGAGAGCGTATGTAACCCACGATGCACATTGGCATATTCGTGGGTGTAGGCATGCATAAGCCGGTCTAAAACCTGCTGCGGTTTTTGCGCCGATGCACCACTATCCAAATAAACCAGACGGTTGCCGTGAATCTCTTCCTTTAGAATCGGAAAATCGGCACGCACGCGTTCCAAA
Source organism: Maritalea sp. YIW29 (assembly GCF_057219265.1). Taxonomy (NCBI): domain Bacteria; kingdom Pseudomonadati; phylum Pseudomonadota; class Alphaproteobacteria; order Hyphomicrobiales; family Devosiaceae; genus Maritalea; species Maritalea sp. YIW29. The sequence continues at coordinate 843,811 of NZ_JBXVVF010000001.1, read as the reverse complement.
TCAAACATAAGGCGTTAGGCCTCTTCCAGGTCCTGAAGCCACGCATCAATTCGCGTCTCAAGCTGGTCAACAACTGCTTCAACTTCAATGGGTTCAAACATTTCAGCAAGAAACGCGCGAATGAGCATCGCTTTTGCTTCTTTGCGCGGAATGCCCCGGCTCATCAGATAGAACAGCGAATTTTCATCCAACTCACCGCATGTTGCACCATGGGCACAGATCACGTCATCAGCAAAAATTTCAAGCTCTGGCTTCACCAAAACCTGACCGACTTCAGAAAGGATCAAGCCTTGGCTCATCATTTGCGCATCGGTCTTTTGCGCATCCTTGGCCACAACAATCTTGCCTTGGAATACAGCCTTGGCGCGGTCATGCACAACATGTTTGAACATCTCTGTGCTCGTGGTGTTGGGCACAACGTGATTGACGTTCAAGGTGATGTCAGCGTGCTGATTGCCAGCCAACAGGTTTAGGCCCGCAAAGTCCGCGTGTGCGCCGCCACCAGCAAAGTCTGCCGTCACAACTGTTCGGCTAAGCTGCGCTTCAGAATGCTGAACAAATGTGCGCAACAATGCATCCGTTTCCAAACGGTAGCGGTTTTGCGCGAAATGCCGCGTTTCAGCCGAATTGCCGTCCAACTGCAAGTGGGTAAATGTAGCGCCCTCGCCCAGTTCAACTTCGGTCGTTGCCAGGCGCATGTGCGCACCGTTTGAAGCATTAAAGCTTTCAACCAATGTCGCCTTCACACCGTCCGCTATGCGCACAACAACCTTATCTGCATTGATTGCGGCATCACCATCGATGATGCGGTCAATATGCAAGACCTGATCAATATCGCTATCAATTTGAACTACAACCACATCACCGGCCAGAGCTTCGCTCATCAAAACAACAGCATCATCACCCGACGCTTCATTGTCGCTGATGGCGACTTCAACCCCTTCGACATCGAAATCACCGGCCAAGCGGCCATTGACGATCTCAATGCGTGACGTGCCATCAAGTGAGGAACGATTTGCTTCTTCACCATCATTATCACCCGCAAGTGCACTCGGCACTTCGCGCAAAAGCGATTTCAGGTCTGTGTAATGATAGGCTTCGATACGGCGCGTTGGCAGGCCAAGCGCTTCGAAACTAGATGCAGCCTCTTCTTGCCCGCGGGCCAGAAGATGCGCCTTAAGCGTTTCTTCCGCACCACTTAGTGTTTTTGTTTGATCACTCATGAGATTAAACCCGCCTTATGCCGCTTCGCCGTCAAAACCAGCATAACCTTTGCTCTCAAGCTCAAGTGCCAATTCACGATCGCCACTTTCAACAATGCGGCCGTCAGAGAACACATGAACACGATCAGGTACAATGTGGTTCAGCAAACGTTGATAGTGCGTAATCACCAGCATTGAGCGGTTTTCAGAACGCAAATGATTGACGCCTTCTGAAACGATTTTCAGCGCATCGATATCAAGACCAGAGTCCGTTTCGTCCAAAACGCAAAGCGACGGCTGCATAAGCGCCATTTGCAAAATCTCAGCGCGTTTCTTTTCGCCACCAGAAAAGCCGACATTTAGCGGGCGTCGTAGCATGTCTTGTTTGATTTCAAGCTTGGCAGAGGCTTCTTTCACCATCTTCATGAAATCAGGGATTTTCATCTCTTCTTCGTCGCGTGATTTACGCTGGGCATTCAACGCCGCTTTCAAAAATGTCATTGTTGCAACGCCAGGAATTTCAATCGGATATTGAAACGCCAAAAACAGGCCAGCAGCGGCGCGTTCATCCGCGCCCATTTCAAGCAAGTCTTCGCCATGGAACAAGATTTGACCTTGCGTCACTTCGTAGCCGTCTTTGCCCGCAAGCACATAAGAAAGCGTCGATTTGCCTGAACCGTTGCGGCCCATGATCGCGTGCACTTCGCCCGCTGGCAAAGTCAGGTTCACGCCTTTGAGGATCTCTTTGTCTTCTTCCTCAACCTTTACGTGCAAATCTTTGATTTCAAGAATTGGCGTTGTCATTTCATCGTCCTTCAATTTAGGTCGCATCCCATCGACCAAACTCTGTTGCCCATCGGGCATTGTTCATCTCGCAGCATTTGCTGCACTAAATTTTTGTTTCACCAAACGAAATAAGCAACGGCCCAAACGAGACCTGTTGCAATTACGCCGGCGATTAAACCAATTTGCCTGTACATTTCGGGTTCGTCTTTTTTCACACGCCCAGCCACCAGCCAGCCCATGCCCACACCTACTGCCAATGCAAAAAGAAACTCTGCCATTTACCCAACGCTGCCTTCTAGGCTAATGCCGATCAGCTTTTGACTTTCCGCCATAAACTCCATTGGCAAGTGCTGCAGCACATCGCGCACAAAACCGTTCACGATCAAAGCAACTGCTTCTTCCTCGTTTAGGCCACGCTGCTGACAATAAAACATTTGATCGTCAGAAATTTTCGACGTTGTCGCTTCATGCTCAAACACAGCTGTTGGATTTTTGCTTTCAATATAGGGCACCGTGTGGGCTCCGCATTTATCGCCAATCAGCAAACTATCGCACTGGGTAAAGTTTCGCGCGCCAGTCGCTTTCGCATGCGCTGAAACTTGACCGCGATAGGTGTTCTGTGACACCCCAGCAGAAATACCTTTGGAAATGATCCGGCTAGATGTGTTCTTGCCCAAATGGATCATCTTTGTGCCACTATCCACTTGCTGATGACCGTTGGAAACAGCAATTGAGTAAAACTCACCAACTGAATTGTCACCGCGAAGGATGCAGCTTGGATATTTCCACGTTACAGCGGAACCGGTTTCAACCTGTGTCCAAGAAATTTTTGAGTTCTTCCCGCGGCAATCGCCGCGCTTTGTCACAAAGTTGTAAATACCGCCCTTGCCGTCCTTGTCGCCGGGGTACCAGTTTTGAACGGTGGAATATTTGATTTCCGCGTCATCCAACGCAACCAGCTCTACCACTGCAGCGTGCAATTGGTTTTCGTCACGCATTGGTGCGGTACAGCCCTCAAGATAGCTCACATAGGAGCCCTCTTCAGCGATGATCAATGTCCGCTCAAATTGGCCAGTATTCTCTTGGTTGATCCGAAAATAAGTCGACAATTCCATCGGGCAACGAACGCCTTTTGGAATATAAACAAATGATCCGTCAGAAAACACCGCCGCGTTAAGCGTGGCGTAGAAATTGTCGGTGGCTGGAACAACGGTACCAAGATATTTACGTACGAGTTCCGGATGTTCTTTTAGCGCTTCTGAGATAGAGCAGAAAATTACGCCGTGCTTTTCTAGTTCCTCACGGAATGTCGTTACAACAGAAACACTGTCAAAAACAGCGTCAACAGCAATCCGTGCACCTTCAACGCCAGCCAATGCTGCGTGTTCTTGCAGTGGAATGCCAAGTTTTTTATACGTTTCAAGCAATTCAGGATCGACTTCATCCAGGCTTTTCGGCCCTGGTGTCGATTTTGGAGCGGCGTAATAATATAGATCTTGGAAGTCGATCTCTGGGTAATTCACCCGTGCCCAATCAGGCTCTTCCATTTTCTGCCAACGACGAAACGCATCAAGACGCATTTCAAGCATCCATTCTGGCTCGTCCTTTTTGGCTGAAATAAAGCGTACAATATCTTCGTTCAGGCCCTTTGGCGCCATGTCCATTTCGATATCGGTTTTGAACCCATATTTATATTTATCGACGTCAATCTCTTTGACGTGATCGATTGTTTCTTGAACCGCTACCATTTTATGCTCCTAAACGCTTCCCAATCTCTTACGCAGCTGCGCCGCGATCCGATTGGTGGCGGGAAACTATTTTTTTAGTTACCGCCAAAAATCTCTCAATATCATCCCTTGTGGAGTTCCACCCCACGCTCAACCGCAACGCACAATCCGCAAGGGCATCATCAACTCCCATTGCGCTCAATACATGTGATCGAGAAACCTTACCTGACGAGCAAGCTGAACCTGCCGAAAGAGAAACATTTTCAAGATCATAATTGATCATGCTAATGTTGTTCTTTAATGTTGGCACAGCAAAACAAAGTGCAGTACCTGTCCTGTTTACGTCCGCACCAAAGATGGTTGCTTCCGGCGCTATTTTCAACAGTTCAGCCTGCGCCAAGTCGACTAATTTTAATTCGCGCAAATCGTCAAATCTCTTGTGTACATCGACACATGCGGCGCCAAACCCGGCAATAAGCGATGCGCTTTCTGTTCCGCCGCGACGGCCCTGCTCTTGCCCGCCACCGGGGATCAATTTCGCGCCATCCATCGCCGGCTTCACAATCAGTGCACCAACGCCGACCGGGCCGCCAATCTTATGGGCAGAAACCGCCATCGCGTCGACCCTTGATGGATCGAAGAAAAACTGAACTTTGCCAAATCCCTGCGCCGCATCCAAAATCAACAAGTGATTGGTATCCAGCACAAGCGACTCAATATCCGCAATTGGCTGTATGACTGCGGTTTCGTTATTCACTTGCTGAACAACGATCATCAAACGTTGATCCGCTTCGCCAGCCTCTGCCACTAAACGGGCCAACTCTTCCAAATCATATTGGCCATTGGGCAGCATTGAGATTGACTGGGTGTCAACGTCACAAGATTGCACCGCGCGTATCACCGCCATATGTTCTCCCGCACCGTAAAGGATGCGCGACACATCCCCAGACTTTACACCGCCAACAATCGCTTGCGTCAGTGCTTCTGTTGCAGAGCCGGTGAAAATCACCCGCCCGCGGGCCGTTCCTGCAGCTAATGCTACTTTATCGCGTGCATCTTCAATTGCAGCGCGTAGTTTGCGCCCGCTGGCATGAACAGACGATGGATTGCCAACAATATCCAACATATCAAGCATGGCTTCGCGCGCTGCGGGAAGCAGCGGTGCGGACGCATGATGGTCAAGATATGTGGTTTTATTGGTCATTTATCGAATTTCATTCACTCAGTTTGCCAATTTATCCAATCAGTTCTTGAAATTTGAGCACCTAAATAGGTAAAAGGATCGCTCAAGTTCGCAAGAATGGGACGAAAAACTAGTTTTGAATAATTCTAAACTGGTTTTTTGCCCTCACGTTTTAGGAAGCACGCAACCATTCGTCAACCTTTTTCGCCGCCACTCACATGTTCGTTTGATCGATCTGGCAGCAACAAGGCATTGAAGAGTTAAAAGCGCGAGAAAAGGTCAAGTTTATGCCTGAAGTCTTTTTCAATGGCCCATCCGGTCGTCTAGAAGGTCGTTACCAGCCGTCCAAGGAGCCCAACGCGCCCGTTGCCATTCTGTTGCACCCGCACCCAGAGTTCGGCGGCACAATGAACAACCAGATCATTTATCACATGTTCTATATGTTCGTGGAGCGCGGTTTTTCTGTACTTCGCTTTAACTCACGTGGTGTTGGTCGCTCACAAGGCGCATTCGACCATGGCTTGGGCGAATTGTCAGACGCAGCGGCGGCCTTGGATTGGCTACAAACACTGAACAAAGAAAGCCCGGGCGTTTGGATCGCTGGTTTCTCATTTGGTGCTTGGATTGGCATGCAGCTTTTGATGCGCCGTCCTGAGGTTGAAGGCTTCATTTCAGTTGCGCCACCAGAAAATCTATATGACTTCTCGTTCTTGGCCCCTTGCCCTTCATCTGGCTTGATCATCCATGGTGAGAACGACCGTGTTGCACCACCAGAATCAGTTCAAAAGCTGGTCGATAAGTTGCAAACACAAAAAGGCATCACCATCGAACAGCAGATCGTTGAAGGCGCGAACCACTTCTTTGAAGACAAAATCGAAGATCTCGTAGAACGCACCGCTGAATACCTAGATCGCCGACGCGCAGATATCGCATCCGGCGGCGGCCGTTAGTTAAATACACAAAGAAAAATAATTGGGGTAAATCCCAAAGGAAAAGCCTATGACTTACAAATCCGACTTCTTGAACACGCTCGAGAGCCGTGGTTTTTTGTATCAGCTTTCTGATGCACAAGGCCTGGACGCAAAATTGTGTGAAGGTCCGGTAACAGGTTATATTGGCTTTGACGCAACGGCGAAAAGTTTGCACGTGGGCAACCTCGTGCAGATCATGTGCCTATATTGGCTTCAAAAAACCGGCAACAAACCAATCGTCCTTATGGGCGGTGGCACATCCATGGTGGGCGACCCTTCTGGCAAAGAAGAAACCCGTCAAATCATGACGCCGCAAATTATTGAAGAAAATAAAGCCAGCATTCGCGGCATTTACGACAACATCCTAGAGTTTGGCGACGGCCCAACCGATGCGCAAATGCTCGACAATGCCGAATGGCTGATGAAACTCAACTATGTTGAATTTTTGCGCGAAGTCGGCAGCAAGATTTCTGTCAATCAAATGCTTGCCCGCGACTCAGTCAAGCAACGTTTGGAACGCGAACAATCACTTAGCTTCCTCGAATTCAACTATATGATTCTTCAGGGCTATGATTTCGCTGAAATCAATAAGCGCTACGGCTGCACCCTGCAAATGGGTGGCTCCGACCAGTGGGGCAACATTCTCTCTGGTGTTGAACTCACTCGTCGTCTTAACGGCAATGAGGCATTCGCTGTCACCACGCCACTGATCACCAAGTCGGATGGCTCGAAGATGGGTAAATCCGTTTCTGGCGCGGTTTGGCTGCGTGCAGACATGTACTCGGTCTATGACTATTGGCAGTTTTGGCGCAATACAGGCGACGCAGACGTCACGAAATTCGCGCGCATGTTCACCACCATGCCGCTTGATGAAATTGCCAAATGGGAAGGCCTAGAGGGCGGCGAAATGAACGAGGTCAAAAAAATCTTGGCCACCGCCGCCACAGCATTGGTTCACGGACAGGATGCCGCCAACGCTGCTGCTGAAACTGCCCGCCAAACCTTTGAAGAAGGCGCAATCGACCTTTCTTTGCCAAGTGTTGTGATTTCAAAATCTGATTTGAACGTGGGTATCGGCATTCTTAATGCAGCAGTCCTTTCAGGGCTGGCAGGCTCGAATGGCGAAGCACGTCGGATGATTAAATCTGGTGCCCTAAAGCTGAATGACAAAAAGGTTGAAGACGAGCGCTCAACCATTTCTGATGCTGATCTTCTACCCGAAGGCGTCATCAAAATATCTTCAGGTAAAAAACGTCACATTTTGCTGCAGCCTGAATAGAGCAAAAAGAACTCGGTAGCTGAACAATTTCTTACGGGGCCACAGGCCCCGTATTAGTTGCTGCCCTCGTCAACTGCCTCAAGTGCCTTCTTGGCCTGCAAGTCGCCGCCCTGGGCGCGGAACTCGAATATTTGGCGGAATACGCCGGGCGCCAGAATGGAAGCGGGGTTGATGGAGAATTTGGGATTATCCAATTCACCGCGCACTGCGAAAGTTACACCCAATAGACCCTCGCCATCTCGACCGCCCAAAATCCTGCCGAGTAATGGTAGTTTTTGGAAAATGTTATTGAGACCAAACAGTGGAATATAAGTTCCTACCAAGTCATAGCGCCTTTGATCAGTGTATATCGCGCCCCGCATAGTGCCGCCAATCGATCCACCATCTAGCGATGCTTCATTTACAGTGATGACTTCGCCGGAACGTTCAAATCGCACTTGACCCCGTTTAAAATTCACACGGTTTTCTCGCTGAATTAAACTACGACTATCTCGGTGATTGCCCATCACTTGCGCAACTTTGTCCTCATCAACCAAGGAAAAATCGTTCAGAACGAACTCGCCCGAATTCTCATATTTATCTGAAGCCACCCGAAGGACTAAACTGCCATCACCATTCAATAGACGCGAATACATGCCAATGAAGCGAAGCAAGGTGCCTAGATCATTTGAAGCGGCTGACATTAATCGCCCATCGGGTACTGGATTGGTGGCGATGGAAACAACTTTTGCGTTCCCTAACGACGCTTGCAGGTCGACGCGGATAAAATCAGCGCCTTTAAAGACCAAGTGCGCATCAACGCTATAGGCCGTGGTTTTATAGAACCCAAGTGCCCGGTCCAATTTAACTTCAATATCAATAATTTGCTGTTCGGCGTTCGATGTCGCTTGCGTGCTCGCATCTTCGCCCAAACCAAGAAAACGTTTCAGCATTGGCTTGAGATCTAGTTGCTCGCCCACAACCTTAACCGCGAAGCCACCCTTAATCGGCTCCATCGAAACACTGGCTTTATCGCCTTCGTTCAACACCAGATCAACAATGTTGGCCGATTGCAGGCCATCAACCATATCGTAGATGAGACTGCCCGCGACACGCACGTTGCCGAATCGCAAGTCAACAGTTTGCGCATCAATAAGCGTTTGATCCAACAGCAATGTCGCGTTCAACTGTCCTTTGACGCCTTTGTTCTTTTTCAACCCCAACTCAGCAAATTGCAATTGCGCGTCAGTAAGGTCTACAGCGACCTGAATGGTTTCGCCCGATGGTCTGCCAACAAACCGCAGCGGACCCTTTACGAACTGGCTTAAGTCGATGCCAAGTTCCTTGCGATCTTCCTCAGTTAAAGTCGCACTTGCCGTAATAGTCGGGTTGGCGCCATCGCTTGAAACCACCAATAGGTCTGCACCAATTCCATCAACTGTGGCACTGCCGGCAACACGATATCCGGCTTGTGATGCGGTAAATTTGACCTGCCCACCGCTGACTGTTCGCCCTTCAATTGGGAATTTGGATGCAAAGTCGCTGACCGAACCATTTAGCGTATAATCAAGGCCCTTAGGCTTGCCGCCTTCATCCTGCGAGATCGTCGCAATAACTTGCACATCTGCGGTACCTGTTAGATCTTGTGGGCGATATTCGACTTCAAAATCTTCCAACAGGTTGAGCGGCTCTTTATTGGCAATCGAAACAAGTGTGGAAATTGCGCCCTTCAGCTGTCCAGAAATTTCAAACAGCTGTTCTTTTGCTCCGCTATCGCGGTTGAGATATGCAGCGTTTTCTATAACGACTTCACCGCTTTCATTCCGAACCAATGCTTTGTCAAACCCCATCACCAAATGATGATCTTTGACCGAAATGTTTGTGGTGCCGTCAATTTCAATGGTCGGAAAACCGGGCAACGGCACTAACTTCACGCCTTTGGCCGTGCCTTCAATGGATACCCCGCCGTCAGGGATGCGGCGGTCTTCGCCAGGCTTACCAACGGTGCCCACCGGAAAATTGAACCGCATTTTGGCTTCTTCAATTCGCCCGCCGAAGACGTTCTCCACAAACCACTCTCTAGCTTCGGTCGCCAAAAAGTATGGCCAAATTCTTTTTAGGTCATCCGCCGTCGCGCCTTTGCCAAACAGCGAGATATCAAACCCAAGGCCTTTTTGAAGGACGTCAATGCGTCCCTGTCCAGCTAACTCGATCTGGTCGTCAGTGAACAAAAGACGATCAATGCCCGTGGCGCCATACAAGGGTGCCGACCAACCCGAAATTGTTATTTCGTCGATAACGTTTTCAGGCACATCTAAATCGTTGGGCTGTAAATATGTGTCACGAAACCGAAGGGCGTAACTAACGGTTGGGCCAAACTGATCATCCCGACCAAGCAAAAACTCACCGTCCAGTAATGTTGATGATTGACCAATTTTGATGGCATATGGCGCAAGTACATATTTGGCATCCTGCGGGAACCATTCCACGCTCGCCGCCTTGGCTTCAATATCAAAGAAGTCTTGTTCGATTGCCGCCTGCGCCTTGGAAATATCCATCTCAAAGGCCCCATGCACCACGCCGACCTCGGTGAATTGGAGATCAAATGTCATGTCAGTGCCGCCTTTGAGCGCGAACACCCCATCCTGATCATCCAAGAACGGTAGGATCAGTGCCAGATCCAAATTCTCATATTGGCCTTTGATGCTGCGTTTGTCGTCTTCACGGGCCGACCAAACCAATTCGCCAAATGTCCGCCGGCCACTTGTCGAAAAGGCGATATCCATTTGAACGTCCTGCCCGAACGGCTCCATTCGCATATCAACATCGTCAAGACGACGGTAAAGTTGGTAGATCCGATCAACCAGCTCAACATTCGCGCCCTCAATCTTGACGGCGCGAAAAGAAACCGATTGGGATTTGGAGGCAAATGCCGAAAATGCTTGCTCAAGCGACTCAATGCCTTCAATCGCCCACGCATTGTCAGACCTAATTTTGGCTTGCTTTTGTTGCCCATCAGCCGCCGAAATCACACCATCATTCGTTACGCGAATTTTTTGTGTATCTTCACCGTCCGTCTGCAGCCGGATCAGGGGTTGCTCAGATTGGGCATCATCATCCATTTCAATATGGGCGAGGCGAATTCCGTTATAGTCTTGCACCAACTGAATATTTGGCTTTTCGACTAAAACCTCCAAAGTTGGACTGCCCACAAACATTGCCGGCGTAAACCAGCTAAACTTGACTGAAGAACTGTTGAACTTAGCACCGCTGCCAATGTTAAGCACGGAAACGTCATTTAGCTGGAGCGTCGGCATCCAGCCATCCCTCAGACGTATGCCACTCTTCTTGTAGGAGAGCTGAAACTCCTTGGCAGGAAATTGCGCGGCAAACTGATCCTGAATGACACGATCAACAAATGGCATGCTCATTGGCGCGACAATCAACCGAACAATAAATGCGGCCAGCAGAAGCAACACAAGAGCAGGCCACATATATCGATGTCGACGCCAAAATGGCCTATATTTGCTGTTATCCGTTTGTGTCATTTAGCCCGCAATGAACGCGTTTCCCCAACCCATTGATAATCAATTGCCAACCTTGATCACAAGCGCCAACTCTAGCTTGAAAAAGAGACGGTTCTAAGGCACTGATAACAAACATTAATATTTCCACACTCTCACTGCGCAAAGGCCGCTTAATTATGGATGAACTACGCACAGGCAACCCTGCCCCGCAATTCGAACTACCTACCGATTCGCACGGCACGTTCTCACTCGCCGATTACCGCGGCAAAAATGTGGTTTTGTTCTTTTATCCCAAAGACGATACCAGCGGGTGCACGATCGAGAACATAGACTTCTCGGGTCTTCTTTCAGAATTTGAAGCCCTCAACACAGTGGTGATCGGCGTTTCAGCAGATAGCATCAAGCGGCATGAAAACTTCCGCAAGAAACATGAACTCAGCGTAATCTTGGGTTCGGATCCAGAAAAAACTGTCATTGAGCAATATGGCGTGTGGGTGGAGAAAAAGATGTATGGCAAAACCCATTTCGGTATTGAGCGGGCTACATTCCTGATTGACGAGAACGGAAATCTTTCAAACATTTGGCGAAAAGTCCGAGCAAAAGAACATGCCAATGCTGTGCTGGACTTCGTGAAGGCCGCGCAGAACTAATGCCTAATTTTAACTTGTTCGATGGTGCTGTGGCCGTTGTCGCAGAGCCTAACTTGGACAAAAAAACCGGGCTTGCCTTAAAGCTTGGAAAGGACTGGTTCCACCGGCGTATTTCGAAGGGGCGAATGAACGCCGCGGCTTTGCCGGATACGCCCGGAAGGCCCGAAAAGCCAATCCTTCTTTCGCCCCACAAAATGCCCAAACGCAATCTAAGCACGCCCGAAGGACGTCGCGCGCATATTCATGCGTTGGCGCATATTGAATTAAGTGCCATTGATTTAACTTGGGATTTGATCGCCCGATCATGTGGCACAAATCTACCGCTTTCCTATTTCGACAACTGGGTGCAGGTGGGCATGGAAGAAGCAAAGCACTTCCGTCTCCTTGACAACCGCCTAACTGAAATCGGTATTAACTATGGCGACTTGCCCGCCCATGATGGCCTTTGGCAATCTTGTGCTGAAACCGCCCATGATCTACTGGCCCGATTGGCAATAATCCCATTGGTGCTTGAAGCGCGTGGGTTAGACATCACCCCGCCAATGATTGAACGAACAATTGGCCATGGCGACATGGCAACCGCAAAAATCCTAGAGACAATCTACAATGACGAAAAGCGGCATGTGGCGTTCGGGTCAAAATGGTTCCGCTATATGTGTGACAAAGAACATAAGAAACCCGTTGAGACATTTCAAAATCTCGTTCGAAACCATTTCCGTGGCGCTTTGAAACCGCCATTCAACGACAAGGCACGCAGTGCTGCAGGCCTCACGCCTCAGTTCTATAAGCCTCTATCGTCCATAATCGGCTGACTTTTCTCCATTTGTTAACCATGCTCGTTCATGATCAGCAAAATCTAAGTTGATCGAAACAATGAGTAGTCTGTGCGTAGCTTTGGAACCCAGAATGGGGCAAAAACATCCACTTCTCTAACGAAGACCTTTTTGAACGGCAGGTTCAAAAATGCTTGGATTTACGGACTTGTTACGATCCTGTTCTCGTCCAATATCTTCCTTGGGATTGCGCTATATAAGTCGCCCAAAATTGCAGATGCCCTCTCCGCTAAATCGACCCTACAAATTGCGGCCTATGAAAATAGAATCGCTCATTTGCGCACCGAACTCGACCGATTGCATTCCCGCCAATTCGCGAAATCTGGCGACATCAATCTCCAATTGCAGGATTTGGCAGCACAGCAAGAACTACTTTTGGAACAGCATGACTACGTTAAGTCTTTGGCTGAAAAAGCAAAATCGATGGGCATTGACGTTGCATCCGCACCAAGCAGTGCCATTCGAACGTCAAAGCGAGGAGCAACGAACACAACTTCCGCTTCAGATATCGCCAGCGTTTCGCAGAACATTATTGATATGCAGAATGAGAGTTTGGCAGCCCTTAGCGCCATCGCAATATCTGCTGATGAACGCACGAACTTGATCACCAAAGAACTGAAGCGCGCGGGCCTCTCTATCGCGTCAAAAAGCGCGACAGGTGGCCCCTTCATCCCCGCTCGGCCCGGTTTTGAACCATCGGACCATATCCACGCGGCCAACTCCGCGATGTCAGCCCTGTCACGTCTTCAAAATGCAAAAGACGTAATCAAGTCTGCCCCAATATTCCGACCACTTCCCTATGCGAACAAATATAGTTCGCGTTTTGGGAATCGACGGGACCCGTTTACCGGCAAATCAGCATTTCATTCCGGACTAGATTTTCGTGCTTCAAGTGGCACAAAAATTCGCGCGATTGGTGTCGGCAATGTCACATTTGCCGGACGTAAGGGCGGATATGGCAATGTGGTAGAAGTTACCCATCCAAATGGTCTGGTGTCGCGATATGCGCATATGTCGAAGATCAAAGTGAGTGTGGGTAAGAAAGTTAGCGCCAACACAACATTGGGACTGGTCGGCTCTACTGGCCGCAGCACAGGCCCTCACCTCCATTTGGAGGTGCGACGCAACGACAAACCGATCAATCCAGAACGGTTCATCGTTGCAGGCAATAAATTATCCAAATTTTTGAACTAGGGCCTCGTCCAAAACTCTATTCGTCGTCCGACTTGCCAACACGCAGCGCCAACGCCGCTTCCATAAATTGGTCTAGATCGCCATCAAGCACATCGGAAGGCTGGGTGCTTTCAACATTCGTGCGCAAGTCTTTGACCATCTGGTAGGGCTGCAATACGTACGAACGAATTTGATGCCCCCAACCAATTTCAGACTTTTGTGCACTTTCAGCGTTGGCAGCTTCTTCGCGCTTTTGCAATTCGGCCTCATACAGGCGGGCACGCAACATCTGCCAGGCCGTTGCTTTGTTCTTGTGCTGCGAGCGGTCATTTTGACATTGCACCACAATCCCAGTTTCTAAGTGGGTGATGCGCACGGCACTATCCGTTGTGTTGACGTGCTGGCCACCTGCGCCCGATGCGCGATAGGTGTCGATCCGTACTTCACTCTCGGCGACTTCGATGTCGATCGTGTCGTCAATAACCGGATAGACCCAAATTGAGGAGAAACTCGTGTGGCGACGTGCTTGGGAATCATAGGGCGAAATACGCACTAACCTGTGCACACCGCTTTCTGTTTTCAGCCAACCATAGGAGTTGAGGCCCTTAACCAGCAAAGTTGCAGACTTAATGCCTGCTTCTTCACCGTCATGCATTTCCATGACTTCAACTTTACGACCACTGCGTTCAGACCATCTTGTGTACATGCGCAAAAGCATGTTGGCCCAGTCTTGGCTTTCTGTTCCGCCAGCGCCTGCGTGCACTTCGATATAGCAATCATTCGCATCCGCTTCGCCCGACAGCAATGTTTCAACCTGCATACGATCAGTTTGGACTTTCAATGAAATCAGCGCTTTCTCAGCCTCTGTGACGACCTCTTGATCGTCTTCCATTTCGCCCAATTCAATCAGATCGATATTGTCCGTCAGCGTCGCCTGTAGCTCAGCAATTGCATTAATCTGGCCTTCTAGGGCCGTCCGGTCGCGCATGACCGCCTGTGCCTTTTCAGTATTGTTCCAAAGATCAGGATCTTCTGCCTGTTGATTTAGTTCATCCAGGCGAGATTGGGCTGTATCCCAGTCAAAGATGCCTCCTTAGCAAGCCCATGGCCTGCTCGATCTCATCGACGACTGTTTGAATTTCTGCGCGCATACGTACTTCTAAACTCTTGCTAAAATTGGTAATTTAGGTTTAGCGGGTTCATGCGTTTGCCGCAAGGCTCACACCATCACCCCAAATTTGTTACAAACAGCTTAGATCAGAACAGTCCGCCGCGTCCCGCGTTGAAGTCTTGGCTGGTGCCGCCTTCAAGCTCTTCGAACACTTCAGAATCAATGCCGATAACCGACGTGATAAGGTTTGGCCCTGTGCCCGGCTTAAACGCTTCAACAATCGCGCCTTCGCCACCCGAGACTTTAACGCCTGTTTTCGGATCAATCCAAATTGGGGTCATTCCACCCGGAATATTGAAAGGTGTTGGTGGCTTGCCAGCAAGCGCTTCTTTCATAAAGGCCGTAAAGATTGGGGCAGCTAATTCGCCGCCTGTTGCTGCACGTCCCATGTTCTTGGGCGTGTCATAACCGACATAAACGCCAACAGCCATTTCTGGGGTAAAGCCAACAAACCACGCGTCTTTATAATCGTTTGAGGTGCCTGTTTTACCCGCAACAGGGCGACCAACTGCGCGCACCCGTGCGCCTGTGCCGCGCTTAATCACACCTTCCATCATCGACGTGATTTGATAGGCGGTCATCGGATCCAGCACTTGCTCACGCGTATCAATGACCAAAGGCTCTGCCTGATTTTGCCACTCGCCGGCCTCACAGCCATCACAAATCCGCTCATCATGCTTGAATACAGTCTTGCCATATCGGTCCTGCACGCGGTCAATCAGTGTTGGGTTGATCTTGCGGCCACCATTGGCGATTGTGGCATATGCAGCAGTCATCCGCAGCACACTCGTTTCCCCGGCACCAAGCGCCATGGCCAAATATGGTGGCAGATTATCGTGAATGCCGAACAGACGAGAATATTCAGAAACAAGGGGCATGCCGATATCTTGCGCCAAGCGAACAGTCATAACATTACGTGAACGTTCAATGCCGCGCCGCAACGTTTGCGGTCCGTAATACTGAACGGAGTAGTTTTCCGGACGATAAGTTGAACCGTCTGTATTCTTGATCTCTAACGGTGCGTCGAGCACCACAGATGCTGGCGTGTAACCATTGTCCAACGCGGCCGCATATACGAACGGTTTGAACGACGAACCCGGCTGACGTTGCGCCTGCGTTGCGCGGTTAAATTCAGAACTCGCAAATGAGAACCCACCAACAAGCGCCAACACGCGCCCGGTACGTGGATCCATTGCAACTAACCCGCCTTCGACCTCAGGCGGTTGGCGCATTTGGAATATGCCTTCTTCGCCTGGCACAGGCTCAACATAGATCACGTCGCCGATATTGAGAACTTGCGAAAGCGGCTTTGAAATCCATTTTTGTTGCTTACCCGGCAATTGACCAGTTTCGCGCTCTGGATTTGCACGATTTTGCAGATCTTTGCCTGGATGTAGACCAACAACCGCAGAATTTTGCCCCAGTTCAATCACAACACCTAGCCGCCATTCAGGTACGTCAGCTAATGGGCTTATTTTTGCAAGGTCATCACCCCAATCTTCGTCAATCTCGATGGAAGCAACGGGACCGCGATATCCTTTTTTCTGGTCGAAACTAACAAGACCGTCCATCAAGGCTTTACGCGCATATTTTTGCAATTGCGGTTCCATGGTCGTTCGAACAGAAAGACCGCCACCATAGAGTTGATCATCACCATAAATGCGCGACAAGCGACGGCGAACTTCTTCCGCGAAATATTCAGCGGAGAAAATTTGCGAGCCAGATGTGCGTGGGAAAACGTTCAACGGCTCTTTTTTCGCCGCCTCACCTTCAGCTGCCTTAATATATCCTTCTTCCACCATGCGATCAATCACATAGTTTCGACGTGCAATCGCAGCTTCTGGTTTGCGAATTGGATGATAGTTGGCAGGACCTTTGGGAAGCGCCGCAATGTATGCGGCCTCTGCAATGGTCAATTCATATAAGGCTTTATCGAAATAGTTCAGAGCCGCCGCCGAGATACCGTAGGAATTGAAGCCAAGGAAAATCTCATTGAGGTACAACTCCATAATCTTATCTTTGGAAAATGTCTGCTCAATGCGGATCGCGAGCAACATCTCCTTGATTTTACGGTCCCAAGTTTGATCAAGCGTCAGCAAAAAGTTTCGCGCAACCTGTTGCGTGATGGTCGATGCACCTACCAAAGGTCCAGATGTCCCATCAATCTTTTTCTGCACATTATCGCGCAATGCCCGCACGATACCGTCAAGCGCAAGGCCGCCGTGAGAATAGAAATTCTTATCTTCGACGGAGATAAACGCTTGCACTACAAGTGGTGGCACCGTCTCGATGGGTTGGAACAGACGCCGCTCACGGGCATACTCGCCCAGCAATGTACCGTCAGCCGCGTGTACCCGCGTGGTCACCGGAGGCTGATAGTCTTTTAGAACGGTATAATCTGGCAAATCTTGCGATAGGTTCCATAGAAAAATGCCGACGCCGCCAAGCACCACAAAGCCCATGAAAACGCCAAACCCAAATAGCCAACCTAAAAATCGTAGCATCTTGCTGTTATTTCCCGATCACAAACCCCAATCTGCAGTTCTAACCGGCTAACCCGATTTTTCGGGCATTCCCGACTGATCCACAAATGGCAATTTGTTTAGTGCAAATTTCAAACTCATCCGATAGTCGCTTCATGAGACCAGAATATGGCAAAAACGACATGTTTTATTCAAGTGGAGCGCTTTAATCACGGTTGGACGCTAACGTCAAAATATTTGGCAATGCCGCGCGCCAGCGTCACCGCAGCTTTTTGCTGCCATTCAGCTTGCGAAAGATTGGTCAAATCTTCCCGATTTGACAAAAATCCCAATTCAATCAAAACGGAAGGCACTTCTGGTGCCTGCAACACGAAAAAATCCGCTTGTCGCAAGGGGTGCGGACGCATTGGTATCGCGGCATTCATTTGTCCAACAAGTTGCTGTGCTGCAACATAAGATTGCCGCCGGGTCTCACGGCGCATGAGATCCACCAAAATATCAACAACGCGTTCATTGTCCGATGGGGGGTTGAAGCCGGCCACCAGATCAACTTGGTTTTCTGTATCCGCCAGCACCTTATCCAGCACGTCCGTTGCAGTTTCGTCTCTTGTATAGACACTCCCACCGCGAACGAATGGTTGATCAAATGAATCGGCATGGAGCGAAACAAATAGGTTCGCCTGATTGTCCCGTGCCAATTGCACGCGCTCATTAAGCGTCAGGAAAGTGTCGCCATCCCGGGTCAAAGCGACATCAAATCGATTGAGAGCCGACAGTTCTGACTGCAGGCGCTTGGCCACTTGCAAAACAATGTCTTTTTCGAACTGACCCGTTTCACCTTTTGCCCCCATATCGATGCCACCGTGCCCCGGATCGATTAGGATGAGCGGTCTAATTGCGGCGTCCAGTGCCTCAACCGGCGCAGCAGGTCCGTCCACTGGTGAAGCTGACGCTTCTTCTATGGCCTTTGCATTTGCTTGCGCCTGTGCCTCTTCTGCTTTTATGGCGGCAACAGCTTGATCAAAAATTTCGCGTGTACCCGGCGCCAATTCAACAACCAACCTTGCGGGCTGTCCACCATCGGCCGGTGTGAGCTTGATGTCGCCTACCTGAACTGGTTGATTTAGAAAGATCACCGCACGGGCAATGTTGTCGTCCAACATGCCCAAACTCATTTTTTGAACGAGACCTGTCGCATCCAGTGAGTTCGGCGCAGCGGTGGCAAGCCCTTGCACTTCAAACTCGATGATGAGGCGGTCTGGCTGATCGATTGGAAACGTCGAATAGGCGACCTCGCCTGTCAAATCGAAGACAATTCTGTTGCGTTCAGGCGCCGAAGCGATCCGCGCGTCCAGAATTTGGATGTCATTTGTTAGTGCTGCTGGCGTCTCTTCTTGCGCCAACCCAACAAAGCCAAACAAAATACTGAATATCAGCGTCAAAATTGCGCTGACATATCCCCAATGCCGCATAGGCACCTCGCTAACTGTTTCTCACTGTATAAATGATTCTCTATTTGGGGCGTATGGTTCCTCAAATTGAATGCGACGCGGATGTGTATAATTTTGAAAAGTGCCAAATTCCGGGCAAACGCCGATTTCTCGCGCTGGCTCACAAACATATTTGTTGCTTATTTTGCATTTCGAACGTACACCAAAATTGTGGACTGGCGTGTTTTGCCCAACCAATTGTCGCTTTTAAGCCCCAATTGTTGATGTAGGCGCCGATCAACCCAACATAGCAGCGACGAAATTAGGCGCTGACGGGAAGAAAGTTCACTTGAGAATGATGAATTCGGCCGAATGGCCCGCTCTTAATTTTGGACATTGTTTCAAAAACATAGGGCAAAGTGAAAGAAATTGTGATGAGGCATCTCAATCAAACAGGTGAACGCACGCTCAGCGCGCGATGGCCCATGTTTGCGTGCCACTCAATTTCCCCAAACAATCGCCCCGCCGCTAACTCCGGCCGTGGCTTCAAAATGGAATACATCCCGGTGCGCACTGGCAGTCAGACACTTTTTGGTGATTTGAGACGCAGAAGCGCGCGGCGATGTGGAGTAATAATACATGGCAACAAGAAAAATGCTGGTGGATGCAATCCACCCGGAAGAAACACGAGTAGTAGTAACTAGCGGATCTCGTCTAGACGAATTTGATTTTGAAAGCGCCGCAAGACGGCAATTACGAGGCAACATTTACCTCGCTAAAGTGACCAGAGTAGAGCCTTCACTACAGGCTGCCTTTGTCGATTATGGCGGAAATCGCCACGGTTTTCTTGCGTTCTCTGAAATTCACCCAGACTATTATCAAATCCCACAAGCTGATCGCGACGCGCTTTTGGCTGAAGAGGAAGCGGAAGAAGCCGAAAGTGCTCAGTCCGATGCAGAAGACCTTTCCGCTGCCGATCAACCAAGTATCTTGGATGTTGAAGAGCCAGCGCCAGAACCTGATACGCCAGCTGCAGATGATGAGGAAACCACTCAAGCAGCTGTTGTGGAAACAGAAACTGTTGCTAGTGAGCCGGTAGTAGAAGAGACACCTGCACAAGAAGCCGAACCTGCCGACGAAAAATCACAAGACGACGCTGAAAATAACGCCAGCGACAGTAATGAAGACGAAAGCAGTGCCTCAAGCGAAGATGACGGCGTTGACGAAGTTGGCGCTGAAGACGCAATGGAAGAAGTTCCCCAGCGTCGTCGCAAGAAAAAGGCCAAGGTCTACAAAATTCAAGAAGTCATCAAGCGCCGTCAGGTCTTGTTGGTTCAAGTTGTAAAAGAAGAGCGCGGCAATAAAGGCGCAGCACTAACGACATATCTATCGCTTGCAGGTCGCTATTCGGTTCTTATGCCGAACACAGCCCGCGGTGGCGGTATTTCGCGCAAAATCACCAACGCTGCTGACCGCAAGCGGCTTAAGCAGGTTGCCAGTGAATTGGACGTGCAAAAAGGCATGGGCGTTATTCTGCGCACAGCCGGTGCAAGCCGCACAAAGGCAGAAGTCAAACGCGACTTTGAATATCTTTTGCGCCTTTGGGAAAATGTACGCAGCCTGACTTTAGAGTCCACGGCCCCTTGCTTGGTCTATGAAGAAGGCAGCTTGATCAAGCGCTCCATTCGTGACCTCTACAATAAAGAGATTTCTGAAGTTCAAGTGTCGGGCGAAGACGCATATCGTGAAGCAAAAGACTTCATGCGTATGATTATGCCGTCCCACGCAAAGAACGTTCAGCCTTACCGCGAAGAACAGCCGATTTTCTCCCGTCACGGTGTAGAAGAGCAACTCGATTCGATGTTCTCCCCTCAAGTGACCCTGCCCTCAGGCGGTTACTTGGTGATCAACCCGACCGAAGCGCTTGTTTCAGTTGATGTTAACTCGGGCAAAGCAACCAAAGAACACAACATTGAAGACACAGCCCTTCAAACTAACCTTGAAGCGGCCGCAGAATTGGCCCGCCAATTGCGCTTGCGTGATATGGCTGGGCTAGTCGTTATCGATTTCATCGATATGGAAGAGAAACGCAACATTCGTGCGGTTGAACGCAAGCTTAAGGATAGTTTGAAATCTGATCGCGCCCGCATTCAAGTGGGTCGCATCTCGCATTTCGGTCTATTGGAAATGTCACGCCAACGCATCCGTTTTGGCGTGCTGGAAAGTTCAACCATCACCTGCCCCGTTTGCACAGGTACTGGTCTTGTGCGTTCAGTCGACAGCTTGGCCTTGATGGTTATGCGCGCGATTGAAAATCAGGTTATGCGCAAGCAAGGCCAATCGATCAACGTCAAAGTTCCAAGCGAAGTTGCACTATATCTGCTGAACGCAAAACGCAGCCAATTGCTGAACCTCGAGCACCGCTTCGGGTTGGCGATTGCAATCACCGCAGACAATCATTTGCTTGGCGATCAATTTACGATCGAAAAAGGCGACCCATACGATACGAGCGAAATCCGCCAGTCAAATCACGTCAAAGTAGATTCAGCACCGATTGCAGCGCCAATCGTTGAAGAAAACGATGCTGACGTTGAAAAAGACGAAGATGAGAACGAAGAGCGTCAAGAAGAGAAGTCCAGCCGACGTCGCGGTAAGCGCAGACGTCGTGGGGGCCGAGATCGCGACAACAATAATTCAGAAAACAAAACGGACGAAGCCAAGGCTGAGAATGCTGAAACCAAGTCTGAAGACAATAATGATGAAGATGGTGACGACGATCAGCCGAAGAAGCGCCGTCGTCGCGGTCGCCGTGGCGGCCGTCGCAATCGTCGCGTTCAAGACGGTGACGTTCAAGCAAACGAGAACGAAACTTCTGATCAAAGCAAATCTCAAGATGCGGCATCCGGCGATGCACCATCTGGTGACGCACCGTCTCAGGATGCGCCCATGGATGTGCAAGCCGCTGCTGCAATTGAAGCATCAAGCGTAGCTTCGGATGCAACGGGTTCAGAAACTGATGGCGAAACGCCATCAGAAGATAAGCCTAAAAAACGCGCTCGACGCCCACGTAAAAAGAAATCTGATGACGCGCAAAGCACAGAGGTAAGCGCAAGCGCTGAAGACGCCCAAACTGAAGCTGACAAACCAGCAGAAGAAAAACCGAAGCGTCGTCGTGGCCGCAAACCTAAATCAGAAAGCACTGCTCAGGATAAAGCAGCTACCGATACGCCTAGCGCTGAAAGCGCAGCGCCTAAAGTTGAAACAGCCAAGGCTGCTAAGACCGAACCAGCTCCTGCAGAAGCAGAAAGCAATCCACGTCCAGAACGCGCTGAAAAGAAACTGCCCGAAGAAGGCATAATTGTTACGTCTTCATCGCCAACCGCAGATGACAAAAAAGCAGAAGAACCTACCAAGAAAGTCAAAAAAGGCTGGTGGCAGCGTAATTTCTTAGGCTCTGATTGAGCGGAGTAGCGTTTAGAAATCTAATAGAGTTTATAGTGGTCGGCTCAAAAAGCCGGCCATTTTTTCTATGGCGCTTTCAATGGTCTCACGCGAACCTGCATAGGAAAAGCGCACAAAATTGTGCCCGTTCACGCGATCAAAATCGACACCCGGTGTCGCCGCCACATCACCGCGTTCGAGCAATTGCTGGCAAAAATGCACACTGTCATTCGAAAATTCGGAAATATCCGCGTAGGCGTAAAATGCGCCGTCTGACTGACAAACATCACGAAAGCCCATCTCGTTCAGGGCGCGGGTCAAAATCATCCCATTGGCGACATAATGCTGTTTTTGTGCGTCATAATATGGACGGCAATTTAGGGCCACCTCACCTGCCAGTTGGGACATGCTCGGCGCGGAAATGAACATGTTCTGCGCCATAATTTCGGTTCGTCGCACAAGGTCTTTTGGCAAAACCATCCAGCCCAAACGCCAGCCGGTCATACAATAGTATTTCGAAAAACTATTGATGATGATGGCATCGTCGCCAAATTCAAGCGCCGACGTCTCTTTCATACCGTGGCTTAGACCGTGGTAAATCTCGTCAGAAATAAATCGTACGTTTAACGAACGACACGTATTCATGATTTGCTCTAGCGCCTCAGGTTCAATCATCGCGCCTGTTGGATTGGCGGGAGACGCCAAAAGCAAACCATCAAAACCCTCGCGCTCGTGCGCCTCTTGTACCATTTCAGCATTCAGCCGCCAGTTCGAGCTGGCTTCCAATGCAATTTCGACAGGCTGAATCCCAAGACTTGTAAGAATGTTCAAATAGGCAGGGTATCCGGGTCGCGTGACTGCAATTTTAGAGCCCGGATGAAACCCCGCCAAAAAGGCTAAGATAAAGCCAGCCGACGACCCATTGGTCACCAGAATGTTTTCGACATCTACAATGGCTTTGTGCCGTTGCCTGTAATAGTGCACCAACCCCTCCCGAAGGGACAGGTTTCCTTTGGCATGTGTATAGCCCTGTCGTTCCTCTAAAATGGTTTGAGCGACAGCCTCACGAACTTCTGGCGCTGCCGGAACGCCGGGTTCGCCAACCTCCAGATGCGAAATCTCAATTCCCTGCGCTTCTTTTTCCTTTGCCATGGCCAAAATTTCCATCGCATAAAAAGGTCGCAACGCTTCAAACTCTTGTGATATCGCCATTAAAGTGCCCAACTTTCCTGCATTTGGTGCCATATATAGTTTCAGGGGTCGATCAGGTCCCCATCAAGGCCATAAATTTCTTGGGGCGCAAAGGTCAATTTAGCAATGGGTAGAATTCTCTCCACAATTCTTTTGAGTATTACGCTTTCACTAGCGCCCATTGGCGTCTCCCACGCCGCTATTTTGAAACTGATCACAGACGCTGAAACCGAAGCAATGCTGCGTGAGTTCACAACGCCGTTTCTACGAGCCGCCGGTATTCAAAAGAAAAACTTGCCCATCTATATCGTGAATGATCGCCGGTTCAATGCCTTCGTAATCGAAAGCGGCGCGATGTTTGTGAACTATGGCACCATATTAGACAGCCAAACACCAAATGCCCTAAAGGCCGTTATTGCACACGAAGTGGGCCATTTGGCTGGCGGGCACCTGCAACGGCTAAAAGAACAGGCCGAAGTGCAAGGTCAACTCACTGCGATCTCAACCGTTTTGGGCATCGGGGTCCTTGCTGCGGCTGCCGGACGCGACACCAATGGTGATGTTGGCCGACTTGTTTCCGCGTTCATTATCGGCACCGCGTCAGCGGGGCAAAACGCATTTCTTGCCTATCGACGATCCGAAGAAAGCGCCGCTGACGCTGCAGCGCTAAAACTCTTGGAGCGCACAAAACAGTCCCCTCAAGGTATGGTTGATGTGCTGGACACATTGCAGCGCAACCAAAGCATACGCGCAGCGGCAAGCGCATATTTGCGTACGCACCCGTTGGCCGAGGACCGTCTATCTCAAGTTCAGAACAAAGCTGCCACCAGCCCATTCCGCAATAAACGCGACAATCCAAGCGACGTTCGTAAATTGGAATTTGTCAAAGCCAAACTGATGGGCTTTTTGGAACGCTCCAATTCCGTGTTGAATAGATATCCAAACAGCGACAAATCGCTGGCCGCTCGATATGCCCGCACTATTGCCGGTTATCGTGCCGGGGCGGGAAATGCTGCAATCAAGCAGATGGCCGCATTGGTAAAAGCCGCGCCAAAAAACCAATATTTCCATGAAATGCTGGGGCAAATGTATTTTGAGACGGGCAACCCAGCCAAAGCCGTCAAATCACTAAAGCGGGCTGTTGCCCTTTCCCCAAATGAACCTGAGTTACGTTTGATTTATGCGGTGGCGCTCGCGGATACGGGCGTCCGTTCAAATATCGAAGAGGCTATTGGACAACTAAGACGCATTTCAGCAACTTCGCGCACTTCTCCGCGCCCATTCTCAATCTTGGCCCGAGCCTATGCAAAACTAGGAGATAAAGGCCAAGCAGACCTTGCGGCGGCGGAAGCAGCACTGTTAAATGGCGAAAAAAAGCTTGCAAGGGGACTTGCAAAGAAGGCTCAACAAAATTTAGTCAAGGGAACACCCGCCTGGTTACGCTCTGATGACATATTGTCACTAACTTGATCACCACCCATCCTTGATTCGAAAGTTCAACACCATGCAAGCTCGCACAATTTTCTTCTTCTCTGGTTTGTTCGCAGTTGTCATCATTGCAATCGCAATGTTGCAACAACAACCAAATGCGCTGACGAAAGCCGAAATCGAAAGCCTTATTGAGCAGACCGTTGAGCAAAAATTTGCGGCTTTGCAAGAAGCGACAATGAAAGAAAGTGCAGCCGCGGATGTTGCTTCTGGTTCCGTCATCGAAACTTCCGATCTTGGTCCGGTTATTGAAAACTATCTGATGAGCAATCCTTCCCTATTGCAACGCATGTCGGTCGCATTGCAGGCGGAAACCGAGCGCGAGCAAAATGCCCGAGCTCAAGCCGCACTAGTGGCAATGAAAGGCCCAATTTACGACGATCCGGACCATGTCGTATTGGGAAATCCTGACGGCGACGTAACGCTTGTTGAGTTCTTCGACTACAATTGTGGCTTCTGTCGCCAAGCTTTGGCCGACGTGTTGCAACTTCTGGACGAAGACAAAAATGTTCGCCTGATCCTAAAAGAATTTCCAATACTTAGTCAGGGCTCTGTAGATGCTGCACGGATCGCTGTTTTGGTAGCGCGCGACAAGAATGTGAACTATTTGGACTTCCACACCCAATTGTTCGCTTCGCGCGGACAAATTGATAAGGACGCCGCCCTTGCCGCTGCTGCAGCACTCGGCATGAACCCAATTGATCTTGAGCTACAGATGGGCGATGAGTCTGTATCAGATGCGATTAGCCGCACATATCAAGTGGCCGACGCGTTGGGTGTTTCTTCAACACCAAACTTCATCCTCGGCGACGAACTTTTGCGTGGCGCTGTTGGAATTGAAGAGATGCGCAAAAAGGTCAAAAACATGCGTGATTGCGGCAAAGCAACTTGCAACCTTTAATCTGAGGCTGAATTCACTACAAAACCGACACAAAAGGCAAGGGAATGAAATTCTCCCCTTTGCCTTTTGGTACAAATTCGTATAGTCACATCACACTTTTTTGATGAATGTCATAAATAGGCGGCAACTAATGGCCAAAAAAATCGCAATTCTAAACGGTCCCAACCTAAACTTACTTGGTAACCGTGAAGGCGAAATCTATGGAAATATTGGTTTGGCTGAAATCGAAGCCGCTTGTCTTGATGAGTGCGCACAGTTCGACTTTGAATTGTCGTTTTCACAAACCAATTCGGAAGGCGAACTTGTCACCCAAGTGCAAGAGGCCGGGGCAAATTGCGACGGATTGATCATCAACCCAGCTGCCTATAGCCACACTTCAATTGCCATTCACGACGCAATACGCGCCATCAATATACCGACAATTGAAGTCCATTTATCAAACATTTATGCGCGGGAAGAGTTCCGCCATCATTCATACATATCCCCAGTTGCCACCGGAACCATTTGCGGTTTGGGGCCAACTGGATATATCCTTGCAATCGGGGCACTGGCGACACAGATCCCAGAGTAATGAAAAAATCGGAGATTCTACCTAAATGACAAAAGATTCAAAAATTGACCGCGATCTTATCCGGACAATTGCAGAATTGTTGAATGAACAAGATCTTGCAGAAGTAGAAATCGAAAAAGATGATTTTCGGGTTCGCGTTACGCGTTCTTACCCGCAAGAAGCTGTTCAGGTATCTGCTCCGATGGCATATGCGCCCCAAGCAGCAGCACCCGCGCCGGCACCAAGTGCGGCACCTGCTGGGCCAACGTCAGTTGCAGCACCTGCAGCAGAAGATCTTTCTTCCAACCCAGGCACGTTGAATTCACCCATGGTAGGCACAGCCTATATGGCGCCAGAGCCAAGCGCTGCGAACTTTGTTGAAGTTGGCGCCAAGGTTACTGAAGGCCAAACGGTTCTGATCATCGAGGCGATGAAAACCATGAACCAAATTCCGGCCCACAAAGCTGGCACAGTCACACGTATTTTGGTTGATGATGCTCAGCCAGTCGAATTCGGCGAACCCCTTGTTGTGATCGAATAGGAGAAACAAACATGTTCTCCAAACTTCTCATTGCAAACCGCGGCGAAATCGCCCTGCGCATTTTGCGCGCGTGTAAAGAGCTTGGCATTCAAACTGTCGCTGTTCATTCAACAGCCGACGCTGACGCCATGCATGTGCGCTTGGCAGACGAAAGCGTGTGCATTGGCCCCGCCCCTGCAACAGACAGTTATCTCAACATTCCGTCCATTCTAGCGGCCTGCGAAATCACAGGCGCCGATGCTGTACATCCGGGTTATGGTTTCCTTTCGGAAAACGCCCGCTTCGCGCAGATTCTAGAAGAGCACAACATCACCTTTATCGGCCCGTCTTCGCACCACATCGATATTATGGGTGATAAGATTGAAGCCAAACGGACAGCCAAGAAACTCGGTATTCCGGTTGTGCCCGGTTCTGAAGGTGGCGTAACCGAAGACAAGGAAGCACTTCGGATCGCAGACGAAATTGGTTATCCCGTTATCATCAAAGCTGCCTCCGGCGGCGGCGGTCGCGGTATGAAAGTTGCCAAAACCAAAGAAGAAATCGGCGTTGCCCTTTCAACAGCGAGAACTGAAGCCAAAGCGGCCTTTGGGGATGATGCTGTTTACATCGAGAAATATCTGGGCAAACCACGTCACATCGAAGTGCAAGTTTTGGGCGACGGCAAAGGCCGCGCTGTCCATCTGGGCGAACGCGATTGCTCGTTGCAACGACGTCACCAAAAAGTCTGGGAAGAAGCAAACGGCCCAACCATTACCCCTGAGCAGCGTGAAGAAATTGGCATGATCTGCGCCAACGCTGTTGCGGAGATGAAATATTCCGGTGCTGGTACGGTTGAGTTTCTTTATGAAGATGGCGAGTTCTATTTTATTGAAATGAACACCCGTTTGCAGGTGGAACACCCGGTTACTGAGCGTATTACAATGGTCGACATTGTTTACGAGCAAATCCGAATTGCTGCTGGCTTAGAAATGACGGTTAAGCAAGAGGATGTGAAGTTTTGGGGCCACGCAATTGAAGTTCGGATCAATGCTGAAGACCCAGACACATTTGCGCCCTCACCCGGCACCATTTCGTTCTATCACCCAGCGGGTGGCGTTGGTGTGCGAGTTGATTCAGGTGTCTATCAGGGATATAAAATTCCCCCCTATTATGACAGCTTGATCGGCAAACTCATTGTGCATGGCCGCACCCGTGAGGAATGCTTGCAACGTCTCAATCGCGCACTCGATGAGTTTGTTATTGATGGTGTGAAAACCACATTGCCGCTGTTTAGAAGGTTGATAAAGGAGCCAGATGTCATTTCCGGTAATTATGACATTCACTGGCTGGAAAAATATCTAGGGATGTAAAAACTGCAGGGCACCATTTGGTGCCCTGTTTTTGATTATGGCTGTTCAAACCGACCCACACGCCCTCAAATTGACACCCGAGATGCTGCTGAGCGCCTATACCCACGGCATATTCCCAATGGCGGAAAGCGCTGATTCTAGCGACTTGTTTTGGGTGGATCCGGAGGAGCGCGGCATTATCCCGCTTGACGGGTTTTACATTTCAAAAAGCCTGAAAAAGTTGATGCGACGCGATCATTTTGAAATTCGCGTCAACACGAACTTCCTAGCCGTCATTTCCAATTGCGCCGCTAAACGCGCTGACAGTGACGAAACCTGGATCAACAACGAAATCATCGAGCTTTACCACAAGCTATTTCGCATGGGTCATTGCCATACGGTTGAAGTTTGGCGACAGGGCAATTTGGTCGGCGGCCTTTATGGTATTGCAGTTGGTGGCGCATTCTTTGGCGAAAGCATGTTCCACAAAGAGCGTGATGCGTCAAAAGTTGCCCTCGCGCACCTCGTCGATCGAATGAATGTGGGCGGGTTTCAACTGTTGGACACCCAATTTATCACCAACCATCTACGCTCGCTTGGCGGGATTGAAATACCACGCGAACAATATCACGAGAGGTTGCATAACGCGCTGAAGGTCAATGGTGATTTTTATCGACTTGATGGCGGCGGAACGTCAGAGGACTGTTTGCAGTCCACGAGCCAAATGTCATAAACGGCATGGTCGATGGCGTTTAGCGCAGGACTATCGGCAAACATCCATCCAGTAAAAATTCTCGAAACGCTTTGCTTAAGAGAAACCTGATCAACCTCAACAAAAACCGTCGTGCGCTGGGTTTCGTTTGCTGGTCTTGTGTAGCAAGCTCGCGGCGTTATCTGAAGCGCACCAAACTGCACCGTTTCATCGATATATACGTCAAAATTGATGATGCGCCCGGTTATCTTGTCCAACCCGGCAAACACAACAACCGGGTTTGCAATTGTCTCCGCCCGCGCTGCGGGCAACCACAGCAAAATCGTCGCCAAAAATAAGACGGCAACGACAATCTGGCGATTGAGACGTTTCAAAAGGGCAAACATAGATTTATCGATTATTCTGGTGACCACGCGTCATAATCGCTGGAAACCTCTGGACGTTTGCCATTGGCAAGCAAGCTGCCCTGTGGACGATACGCAGCGCTCGTACCTGTCAGGTTTTGGTGATGAGGCTTTTCCCAATCTTTGGGCTTGTAGTCTTGTTCAGTTGGTAACACGTCAGTGCGGCGATGCATCCAGCCATGCCAACCAGATTGAATTGCAGACGCTTCTGCTGGACCGTTGTAAATCACCCAACGGCGCTTGCTGTCTTTCTTGGAAATATAATATTTGTTGCCAGCATCATCTTCACCGACCAATTTGCCATTAAGCGCTGTGAATACGCGCGTACCCAAAGTTTGGCCATGCCACCAGATGAATAGTTCTGCTAATAGCTGTTTCATTTCAGCTCCAAAATACCAACAAGATCAAATCGAACGCCAACGGGCATCAAGTGCCCACATTCTCTACCCGAAGCGTTTATCATCTCTTAGTGTTAAGAGCTAGCAATTTCACCGATATTTCAGCCCAGAAACCAACGAATTCTGGCAAATTGAGAACCGTGAGCCGACTAATAGAAGGAAGATTTCAAAATTCGGTCGACATCTGATTGCAGCGATTCGACCTGCGCCATCTGCTCGCCTTGTGCGAAATGCTCGGCTTTAAGTGAGGAGTGTTTGTTTTTCATTTCACTTAGCCGCTCAACAAGTGGGCGAACAACATATTTGTCTTCCAACAATTGCATACGTTGCCTTTCCAGCAAGACCCACGAAATGTACTCGAACAACCTTGTTGTTGAAACTGGTTTCGCTAATACAGCACTGGCCCCTAGCCTCACCGCTTGCTCAAATGTGCGCTGCCGCACCTCAGACATCACCATGATGACGGGCAATAAACAAACGGGATAAAGTTGGCGAGATCGGAACTGTTTTAAGAATCGATTCCCGGGAAGCTTTTCCGTATCCCAATCAACAAGCAAAACGTCAGGTGGTTCGGCAATAATTGCGGCGATCGCATCTTGCGGGTCACTATAGACCCGCAATGCCCGCGTGCCTGTTCCAGAAAGCATTGATCGATAAAGGACTTGCATGTGCCGGGCGTGTTCAATCACGACGACCGAAGGTCCGTCATATCCGTCAGCATCGTGTGGAGTATGACCACCCATTTAAAACAACCTAAACGCAATACAAATATCCACTTAAATAATGCGCTTGACAGCAATTCAAATAAAGTTGGCATGGTCACCAATGGCAGTTTTCCGGACCCCGATTTGACTTCGAAAAAATTGATCGAATATTCAATTTTGGGACTAAATTACAGATCTTTCGGGGAAATTTAGACCGCTCACACCACTTTCGCGGGTAATTCAAACAGGGCACATTTTGCCGATTCTGGCGCAATTTGCATCCGAATCATCGCAATTGCGTTATCCCCATTGTTCACACCTCATATACCAGATATGGTCATTTCCGCCCTAAAACACACTAGGGATTGTAGAAAGTGCAAATCAAAGCAGTTGACGATAATTTTGAAACCAGTAATCTCGTTTCTTGCAAATTGAATATGAACATGCGCAAAACACAACGAGCAAACTTGCTGAACGATTGAATGTTCGGTTTCGTTATACTTTTGCACTTGAGTGAACGCCGAAATGGCTTTGTTACGTGAATATACGTACGGGCGAAACGGAGGTTTGGACCAAGATGTTGATATTTAACGCGCAAATGTCAGTGCGGGCAAAACCGAGCAAGAAATGCTGGGCCGCAAGGCAAATATTGGGGCTAATAGGCCATGTAGGAAAGGCTCATTTCCTACGCCTAACAGGCAGTGTTGAACAGAATTTCGGGAACCATATTGGTTCAACGGACATGATTTTTATGTCCAATCTAGACGGGGGTCACCATAAATGCGCATAGAGCGGCGTTACACGAAGCCAAATCAATCACCATATGCAGACATTAAGTTTCGCAAGGCGACAAGCGAGATTAAGAACCCCGATGGTTCGGTTGTATTTAGGCTTGAAAATATTGATGTGCCCGAAAGTTGGTCACAAGTTGCCGCTGATATTATCGCGCAAAAATACTTCCGCAAGGCAGGTGTTGCAGCACATCTAAAGAAACAAGAAGAGAACACTGTTCCATCTTGGCTTTGGCGTTCAGTCCCTGATGAAAAAGCGTTGGCGAAATTGCCTGAAGATGAGCGCTATGGCTCTGAAATTGACAGCCGTCAGGTTTTTGACCGGTTGGCCGGCACCTGGACCTATTGGGGCTGGAAAGGCGGCTACTTCAATAAAGAAGAAGACGCACGCGCTTTCTTTGACGAGCTTTGCTATATGCTCGCGACGCAAAAATGTGCGCCAAACTCCCCACAATGGTTCAATACTGGTCTTCACTGGGCTTATGGCATTGATGGACCTGGCCAAGGCCACCATTATGTAGACCCCTTCTCCCACGAACTCGTGCGCTCTAACTCAGCCTATGAGCACCCTCAGCCCCACGCTTGTTTCATCCAGTCCGTCGAAGATGATCTGGTTGGCGACAATGGCATTATGGACCTATGGGTGCGCGAAGCACGTCTGTTTAAATATGGTTCAGGCACCGGTTCAAATTTCTCGTCCCTTCGTGGCTCAGGCGAAAGCCTTTCAGGTGGCGGCAAATCATCTGGTTTGATGTCATTCCTAAAAATTGGTGACCGTGCTGCTGGCGCCATCAAGTCCGGCGGCACAACCCGTCGCGCCGCGAAAATGGTTGTGGTGGATATCGATCACCCAGATATCGAAGAATATATCAATTGGAAGGTGAAAGAGGAGCAAAAGGTTGCCGCTCTTGTCACCGGGTCCAAAACAGTTTCCAAACATATGAAAGCCATCATGAAGGCCTGCGTGAATTGCGAAGGCCAAGGCAATGATTGCTTTGATGTTCAAAAGAACCCTGCCCTTAAGCGCGAAGTTCGCGCGGCGAAAAAGGCACTAGTGCCTGAAAATTATATTCAGCGCGTGATCCAGTTCGCAGAGCAAGGTTATACAGATCTTGAATTCCCTGTTTACGACACGGATTGGGATAGCGAAGCTTACCTGACCGTTGCTGGCCAAAACTCAAACAACTCCATTCGTGTAACCGATGGTTTCCTTGAAGCTGTTGAGCAAGATGGTGATTGGGACCTTAAAGGCCGTATTACTGGCGAATCGACAAAAACCCTGAAGGCCCGCGAATTGTGGGACAGCGTTGGCTATGCCGCTTGGGCATGTGCTGATCCGGGCATACAATATCACACCACCATCAACGATTGGCACACATGCAAAGCCTCTGGCGATATCCGTGCGTCCAACCCCTGTTCAGAATATATGTTCTTGGACGATACAGCCTGTAACCTCGCCTCATTGAACTTGCTTCAATATCGCGACAAAAATGGCGAATTCCTGATTGAGGATTTCGAGCATTCTGTTCGTTTGTGGACGATGGTGCTGGAAGTTTCAGTGATGATGGCTCAATTCCCATCAAAAGCCATTGCGGAACGTTCATATAAGTACCGCACGCTTGGTCTTGGCTATGCCAATATTGGCGGCCTGTTGATGACATCTGGCATTGGCTATGATTCTGATGAAGGTCGGGCCATTGGTGGCGCAATCTCAGCGATCTTGACTGGTGTGTCTTACGCAACCTCTGCTGAAATGGCGAAAGAACTGGGTCCATTCCCAGGCTACAAGCCAAACGAAAAAGACATGTTGCGCGTAATCCGCAATCACCGCACAGCAGCCCACGGCAAGTCCGAAGGCTATGAGAAGCTGGCCATCAACCCAGTGCCACTCGATCATGCAAACTGCAATGACAAACGCTTGGTCAAACATGCTGAAAAAGCATGGGACAATGCGCTGAAATTGGGCGAAAAGCACGGCTTCCGTAATGCTCAGGTCTCTGTGATTGCACCAACCGGCACCATTGGTTTGGTGATGGATTGTGACACCACAGGCATTGAGCCAGATTTCGCGCTCGTAAAATTCAAAAAGCTTGCCGGTGGTGGATATTTCAAAATCATCAACCGCGCCGTACCTGAAGCACTTCGCACCCTCGGCTATGCTGAAGACCAAATCGCTGAGATCGAAGTTTACGCAGTTGGCCATGGCAATCTAAACCAAGCACCCGGCATCAACCCAACCACGTTGAAAGCCAAAGGCTTTACCGACGAGAAAGTTGTTGCGATCAATGCTGGGCTTGAAAGCGCGTTTGACATCAAATTCGCTTTCAACAAATGGAGCCTTGGCGAAGAGTTCTGTAAAAACGATCTCGGCCTGACCGACGAGCAGCTCGACGACATGAATTTTGACATGTTGGGCGCTCTTGGCTTCACCAAAGAGGAAATAGACGCGGCAAACATCCACATTTGTGGTGCGATGACGCTAGAAAAAGCCCCTCACCTTAAAGAAGAACATTATGTGGTGTTTGATTGCGCCAACCCTTGCGGTCGGATCGGCAAACGCTTCTTAAGCGTTGAAAGCCACATCCGCATGATGGCCGCGGCGCAGCCATTCATCTCTGGTGCGATTTCTAAAACCATCAACATGCCAAACAATGCAACGGTTGAAGAGTGTAAAGAAAGCTACATGCTGTCTTGGAAACTCGCACTTAAAGCCAACGCGCTTTATCGTGACGGCTCAAAACTCAGCCAGCCGCTAAATGCACAATTGTTGGCAGATGACGATGATGATGCAATCGATGCGGCAGAAGATTTGGTGGCAAAAGCGCCAGTGGATCGCACGGCCCAAGTTTCTGAACGCATTGTCGAGCGGATCGTTGAACGGGTTCGCGACCGCGAAAAAATGCCTGACCGCCGCAAAGGCTACACGCAAAAATCTCGTGTTGGTGGCCATACGATCTTCTTGCGCACAGGCGAATATGATGATGGCTCACTGGGCGAAATCTTCATCGATATGCATAAAGAAGGCGCCGCCTTCCGCGCCATGATGAACAACTTCGCCATCGCCATCTCCCTTGGTCTACAATATGGTGTGCCACTAGAAGAATATGTGGATGCGTTCACCTTCACCAAGTTCGAACCTGCGGGCATGGTGCAAGGCAATGAGGCAATCAAGTCAGCAACTTCGATCTTGGATTATGTGTTCCGCGAATTGGCGATCTCCTATCTTGATCGTGATGATTTGGCCCACGTGACGCCTGACAATATGAGCACAACCTCACTGTCGTCCAATGCCGGGCAAGACCAAACATCTGGCAATGGACCAAAACCAGTTGGTGCGGCCCAGTTTGTTTCTAAAGGCCTTACCCGCGGTCGGGTGAAAGACAAGAACCTAATGCTTGTTTCTTCTGAACCAACTGCCGCCGCTGGCAACGCTGTGCAGGCCATGCAGACCAGTGCCGCAACCATGTTGCACACTTCCGGCCAAACAGCCGTACAAGCCGAACCAACCTTGGCCCCTGCTACTGCACCACCAGTTGCCGACATAAACACCCAACGCGCCCAAGCGCAGATGAAAGGCTATGTCGGGGAAAGCTGCCCCGAATGCGCCAACTTCACACTGGTCCGCAACGGCACATGTTTGAAGTGTGATACATGTGGCTCAACGACGGGCTGTAGCTAAACACTTCGTGTTGTTATGTTTTAAAACGAATACCCACCCCGGTCGGCGCAAGCTGGTCGGGGTTTTGATTTTTTGAAGGGATACTGAAGGTGGATGAACGAATCGAGATTCTTGAGACATCAATCAATGAACTTTTGAAGTTTGATACCCAAGCCTTGAATAAGAGCGAAGTCTTTGGCGTGGAAGGGTACGAATTTCTAGAATCGCGTCACGCAGTCGAATTCTCTAAGGGGTTGATCAAAACGATCGACATGCAGAAGCTCAAGTACATGCAACCGCAAAACCTCAGTGTACTCCATCAAAAAGTTGAAACATTGCTTGGTCGTACCAAGGTAATTGTGGCTATGAATGTTGGCGAACGAGGAACTGAAAAAGTAGAACTTCCGGCAATTGAAAAAACAGTATTAGTCGCTACAACAGAACTTGCTGAACAGATCAACAAAGTTGCGTTCGCATTTTCAGTCTATACTCTGGACGGCCGAATGAAACCCAAACTGCTTGCCGAAATCGACGAGATCAAAAAATCCCATTTACGCTTCAACAAGTCCATCGACTCATCAACTGAAAAACTCAATTTGGCGATGTTTGGTGCCGTACAACGTGCGGACCAAAAAGAATCGGAATTCGGCAAATTAATTGCAAATGCCAACAAGGAACTCGCTGAGGCAAGCAAACGCATCAAAGCGTTTGAAACACAGACGTTGGAGCGCCTAAAACTTTCGTCGCTATCTGACTTATGGGCAAAAAAGGTAACATCGCATCGTGTCCAACACCGGTCGATGATTTTTGTCTTACTATTTGTGACAGGCACATTCTTGTGGTTGCTCAACCAAGCAGTCTCGACTGATTGGCTATCGCGTGCAGAGAATTTGCTCGTCGGCCAAACAAGTCTAGTCGGTTGGGAAAACTTAGTTGCATTTCTGGCACCAAAATTCATAGTTGTAGGATTGCCTATCGCGGGGTTGATCTGGTTTTTGCGAATATTCGTACGGCTATTCTTGTCAAACAAATTGTTGCTAGACGATGCTCTACAGAGAAAAGCGATATCTGATACCTATTTTAGCCTTCTAGAAGATGATCAAGATGTCGAAAAAGAACGGCACCTCATGCTCAATGCAATGTTCAGGCCCTTACCGGGCGAACCAAATGATATAGACCCACCAAACCTGGCTGAACTTATGAAACTCGGAAAATAACCACCTCGTCACCCTCGGGCTTGGCCCGAGGGTCCATGATGAATTCGCAAATACATAAAGCGAGAGCAACTAAAAAAGGTTACTTCTCTTTCACCTCGTCGTTGCTCAACTTCCGCTCCTGCTCTGCAGCAAGCAGTGATGAACAGTCCTCATCGACTATCCCCAACGCATCAAACTGGGAAACAATGTTGGTGAGATATTCCATGCTGGTGCCCAGAAATCCATTACCCTCGTGCTTGACCTGAGGTTCCATGATTTAGGGCTACAGGTACAATCAGCTGTGTAGTCCCCCACCCGTCATCCCCGCGAAGGCGGGGATCCAGGTCTGACTACCCGCAAATAGAAGCGTAAAGATCATTCCAGTTTGGATTGGTTCTTTCAATCAAATGAACCTTCCACGCACGGTTCCATTTCTTCAATTGCTTCTCCCGCGCAATTGCTAATCGAAAATCGTCGAATACCTGATAATGAACGAGCATCTTGACGGCGTGTTCTGAAGTGAAACCTTCAACGACACCTTGCTTGTGCTCCCAAACACGGCGCACAAGATCGTTGGTCACCCCGACATAAGTGGTGCCATTTTTCTGGTTGGCCATAATATAGACGAAACTCATCATAATTTGATTTGTTCAGCCCTGGATCCCCGGGTCAAGCCCGAGGATGACGAAGAAAAATTAGAGAACCTATCCACCAAAACGCCTCCCCAATATACGTAGAATCAACTACATTAGCGCATGTTTCGGCAGTGTGTGGGATAAAGGCAAATGGAGCATTTGTGTAATGCACCAATCAGCGGGGGTGCCGGGGTAGCGAACATAGTTCGCGACGGCGGCGAGCAAAAAACTTCGGAGGGGGCGGAGTAATGAGCGCAGCGAATGACGGCGGCTCAAAAAAATGCCAGAGAAGCGCGCAGCACTACAGCGGCACACAAAAAAAAGCCCCGATGAAAACCGGGGCAATTTAAGGAGGTTAGAAAACTCTACTCAAACAATCTTAACGAATTACGACTTGGACTTTTTCTTCTTTTTTTTCTTCTGGCTGGGCTCTTCCCCATCAGAAGATGCGGCATCGACATCGCGGACGACTTCGATTTTCACTTTGGCCAAAACACCGGCCAAACCGCCAAGAATGGCAAGCCAAGGTGCGGCAAGCATTACGACGCCGCCGACCACAACACTGCCGGTTAGAGGCACTTCGATGACCATATCGTCATTCGCAGAACGTATCCGCAATTTGCGTACATTGCCTTCAGAAACCAACTTTGTGATTTCTTCAACCAATTTGCTGCCAGCGACTTCAATTTCTTCGGTGAAGCTTTCCCAGCCGCCTTTGGGTTCTTCCGATTTCTTGCGCTTTTCATCAACCATGATTTGGTCTCCTTTGCTGCATTGTTACCCGAAATGTGGGCGTTAATGGGCAAAGAACAAGTCAAAAACATCAAATTAATGGCAAAAAACCGCCTTGAAACAAGACGGTTCAATACCTAGCGGATACAAAATTCGTTGAATTTGCTTACTTTTCGTCGCCAGGACGAACATCTGTATAGTCTTTTGTTGCCGGTTTTCCCCGGAACGTCACCCAGAAGAAGTTCAAAACATAAACCCCAGCTGTCTGGAAAACGCCCTCTTCCGTCAAGCGACGGCCCGACGTGCGCATAGGCAGCTTGAATGTCCATTTCACCGGACCAACTTTTGAAAGCCGAACCGCAATGTCAGTATCTTCGCCATAAAAGGAAATCGAGGTGTCGTAACCACCTGCCTTGTTCCAAGCGGAACGGCGGATCACAAAGTTTCCGCCTTGGATCATCGAACCAACTTTGAGAACAAAGCGATTGAGCAAATAAACCAAGAAGGACAAATAATAGAACATGCGCACGAGGATTTGGTTCCACAGCGACAGGTCGTAATAAATGTAGGGACCACTTAGGCCAACAAGTTCAGGCCGTTTTTCAAAAGTGGTGAGAACGGTTTCAATCCAACCATCCGGCAATTCGGTGTCCGCATCAATATTGGCCACAAGTTCAGCCGTTGACGCGTTAAATCCTGCGCGACGAGCATAAACCAAACCCTTGTCGAACTCGTCAACTACGGTCACGCCTTCAAAACTCTGGGCAATTTCCTTGGTGCGATCAGTTGAGGCATTGTTCACCACAATGATCTCACATTCAGCGCCAGACTCTTTAACCCGCTTCACCACAGATTCAAGACAACGACCGATAAGACCCTCTTCATTAAAGGCCGGAATGACAAATGCCAGTTGCATGTGAGCTCCTTGTGTTCAGCACTTCCACATCAAGAAGCGCCCGTGCCGCCGCGCTCAAACTTGTCCCCGCAAACCGATTACAACATATAACCATAGGACAAAGCGATGCTGCGCGCGGGTTATGCTCACAAATTGGCAGATTATTCAACCCCGAAATGTCTGAAAACCCTTAGGGCGAACAGCGTAACCCAACGGCTAGGTTGCCCCGCACGTTCCATATGGAAGTGAGTTTGTCCCGGATGTTTCGCGTTCAAATTCCATCGACCGTCCGCGCGTCGCTTCTTATGTAGCACATCCATACTCGCATTTAGCCGATCGTCCCATTGCTGATTGGCTGCTTGAAGATAATCCAAAGCGCGCAAAATACTGTATCGCCAACGATAGGGATGAGAGAGTTTGACAAAGTTTTTGTCGATTACGTGCCCTGTCCGGTCAGAAAGAAAAAGTTGATGAACCAGCATAAATTCTTTCGCGGCCGCCATCGCTGCCCGAACTTCTGAGATACGATAGGAATATCCGTTTTTGCAGTAGCTCAAAAAACCCTCCAACACAGAACAAGTGCTATGAAGGGATGAATGGTGTGGTTTTCCGCGATTGGAACGGCAATTAAAGCCACCATCTTCCATGTGCTCGCTGAGCAGAAAGTCAATAATGGACGTCAAAACGGATTGATCGGCCCCGAAATAACAAGCAAAGTTGAGGACCATGCCATTCACACAAACGTCGCTCTTGCCCTCATTGCCAATCGGCAAAATCCCGCCATCTGTATTGGACTTAACAGATGTTGCGTAATGCGCGATATCTGCACAAATCTCGGGTTGGTCGGGGGCAATTTCGATATTGCGTAAATCAAGCAATGTATAGTGACTGGAGCGCCATTTTGGCTGATAATATTTCTCGCCCCAGCCCCCACCAGGATTGCGCGCATCAAGGAAAGACTTCCCCCAACCTTCAGTGGAAATCCTCTCTTGCAGATCAGGCCTCAATTCACCCAACAGATCGCGGCGTGTTTGAAACTGAACAGCAACGTCACCTTCGAGCAACCAGTCTATGATTTCAGATTTTTCCAACAAGGGATTCTCCTAACCACTCCCAACATAGCGCGAGCAGCAACACCGGCATTGAGGGAAATCAAAGTCGATAGATCAGCAACAATCCGGCCAATTGCAGAAATTGCCAGGGCAATATGTTCGTCTGTCACGCGCTAGGACGAAACAGCATCAAGGAACTTCTTGACCAAAAATCAAACATTGGCATGATTGCAATTATGAGTGACCAAACAACACCTGAAGATTTCTTGTCTTCCATAGAAGACGAGACCCGCCAAGCTGACTGTCGCAAAATCCACCAGATGATGACCTCCATTTCTGGGTGGGAAGGCAAGATGTGGGGACCGTGTGTCGTTGGCTACTCGAGCTACAAATACAAATATCCGAGCGGCAGAACTGGGGAAACATTCCGCATTGCATTTGCCAACCGCAAAGCCCAAATTACACTCTATGTTCTTTGGTATCCAGATAAGGACGACAAGCTTCTCGCGCAACTGGGAAAGCACAAGATCGGCAAAGGTTGCCTTTATGTCAAACGTTTAAGCGATGTAGATGAATCAGTTCTTGAAGCGATTATCAGCCGTGCGGTAACGGACCCGGGCAATCGATATGAGATCGAGGACTAGCCCCTAGCCAAGCACATATCAGATGTGATTTCATATAGTTGGAGGGGAAACATGGCAAAAAATCAAAATAAAACACAAGAGACTGAGGCCAGCGTCGACGAATTTTTGATGCAAATTGAAGATGACGTTAAACGGGCAGATTGCATCAAAATCAAAGAGATGATGGAGCGAGTTGTTGGCCATCCTGCTAAATTGTGGGGAACGTCGATCGTTGGGTTTGGCAACTACCACTATAAGTATGATAGCGGCCGCGAAGGCGACTTCATGCGGTCCGGCTTTGCGGCGCGTAAAGCAAACATCGTCCTATATATCATGAGTGGATTTTCAGAATATGAAACACTGCTTGAAAAGATGGGCAAACACAAACACGGCAAAGGTTGTTTATATATCAAACGCTTAAGCGATATTGATGAATCAATATTGGAAGAAATCGTAACAAGATCGGTCAACTTCATGGCCGAAAAATACCCCGAATAGGATGACCAAGTGCCCAGCATAAATGTATCGCAACAGTTCAATTCAGATCAGCAAACTGCATATGAAGTGATTTCCGATTTCCCCAATGCAGCCGAATTCATTGACGGCATTATCAAAGTCGAAATGTTGACACAAGGCCCCGTTTCAGTGGGATCAAAAGTGCGGGAAACGCGCATCATGATGGGCCGCGAAGCAACCGAAGAGATGGAAGTGACGCAAATGGATGCGCCGGACATTTTCGTGGTCGAGGCGTTTAGCCGCGGAACAGAATATGTGACCAAATACACGTTAGAACCGAGTGCAGAAGGGACAAACGTCACCTTACATTTCAAAGCGACGCCCAAGACCTTTATGTCGAAAATTATGGCAGCCGTTTTTTCCAAAATGCTGCCAACCGTCGCCGACCTAATGCAAAAAGATCTTGTTCAAGCCAGTGAAGAGGCTCAACGCAGGGCGTCCGCTTAACGAACAAAGTGCAGCCATAAAGACGCAAAAAAGGCCAGTGCGTATCGTTGCACCGGCCATTGCTGGGAGGTCAATATTTGGGTCGCCACTGGACATGGTTGAGGGCTGCAAAGGGGGACATATCCAGCGGCGACCATCATGATCTGCAAAGGGCGTTGCCGATCACTTGAATTAAATATGGGTCGCCAAAATCATCTTTAAAGAGGCGTCACATTCTTGTGATCAAAAAACTAATGGCCAGGAATAAAGACAAGTTAGCATTCTATCGCTATGATTTTTAAAAGCGGATATCGCACCGTTCAGATGCAGGAAAGAATTAGAGCAATAATGGAGATCAAATGGACATAGTTCGCCCCACCCCCTTAGACAAGAAATCATTCACCGATCCCGTCAAGGCGCGAGACTATGTGGCAAAGATTTACGACCGAAATACGCAGTTTATTCGCGACGCGGTGCGCGAACTATCCAACGGCAACCCGCCAATCGGTCGAATTCGCGCCACATACCCGCAAGTGAGCGTTCGTTCAAACAGCTTTCAGAAAATTGATTCCCATTTGCCATACGGCTTTTTGCATTCGCCCGGCATTTACCAAACCACAATCACAGAGCCGGAACTTTTCAAATATTATTTGACCGAGCAGTTCGCCCAATTGCTCAAAAATCACGATTGCGAAATACAAGTCAGCGAATCGGACACGCCAATTCCTGTTCACTTCGCACTTGATCCAACAACAACATTGGACGGCGATGCCATCCACGCATTGGGCATTCCGTTACGTGATATATTCGATGTACCGGATTTGGCGTTCACAGATGATGAAATTGCCAATGGCACCTTTATCCCACCAAAGGGTGGCCCCTACCCTCTGGCAGCGTTTACGGCGCCGCGTGTGGACTATTCTTTGCATCGGCTTGCCCATTATACGGCGACCAAGCCCGAGCACTTCCAGAATTTCGTGCTGTTCACCAACTATGGCTTCTATATCGACGAGTTTTGCCGCCTCGCCCACAAGTGGATGGAAGATGGTCACCCCGATTATCATGCATTTGTCGAACCTGGGAACGTGATCACCCACAACAAGAATTCTGATGGAACATTGACGGGAGAAAGCCCGCCGCGCGAGCCTCAAATGCCCGCCTATCACCTTAAAGCCAAACATGGCTCCGGCATTACGATGGTCAATATTGGCGTTGGGCCATCTAACGCGAAAACCATCACCGACCATATTGCCGTGCTACGCCCTCATGCGTGGATGATGTTGGGACATTGTGCCGGGCTTAGAAACTCGCAAAATCTTGGCGACTATGTGCTTGCCCATGCCTATGTGCGCGAAGATCATGTGCTAGACGATGATTTGCCAATTTCGGTGCCAATCCCAGCCCTTGCAGAGGTTCAGGTTGCGCTAGAACAAGCTGTAGGTGAAGTCACCGAGCTCACTGGCGTCAACAAAAAGCGCATCATGCGAACGGGCACTGTGGCGACATTTGACAACCGAAATTGGGAATTGCGTGACCAAGCGGAAATTGCTCAGCGCCTTTCTCAATCACGCGCCGTCGCGCTCGACATGGAAAGCGCAACCATTGCCGCCAACGGGTTTCGGTTCCGGGTGCCATATGGCACCCTGCTCTGCGTCTCCGACAAGCCACTGCATGGCGAACTGAAATTACCGGGCATGGCCAGCGATTTCTACCGCACTCAAGTCAGTAAGCACCTTGAGATTGGCATTCGCGCAATGGAGATTTTGCGCCAGCAACCGGTACACTCAATCCATTCCCGCAAACTTAGATCGTTTGCGGAAACGGCGTTTCAATAAATTTGGAAAAGGCGGGCGTTATTCAGCGTCCGCCGCTACAGCTTCTGAAACTGCAACAGCTGTCATATTGACGATGCCACGGCTTGTAACAGATGGGGATAGAATGTGCGCTGGCTTTGCGGTTCCCATCAAAATTGGGCCAACTGACAATGCGTCATTTAGCTCTTTGATAAGGGTCATCGAAAGGTTAGCAGCGTCCAAATTCGGGAACAACAACAGATTGGCTTCGCCCTGCAATTCGCTATTGCCAATATAACGTTCACGCAGCATTTGATTTAGGGCCAAATCCCCCTGCATCTCGCCTTCAACAATCATTTCTGGCGCTGCATTTTTAAGCTTCTGGTATGTCTCGCGCATTTTATGCGACGAATCCCCATCACGTGAACCAAAGTTCGAATAGCTCAACAACGCCGCCTTCGCTTCGATATTGAAACGCTTCAAGTGATCTTGCGCCTGCAACGCAATCTCGACCAGTTCTTCAGGGCTTGGGTCCATCGTTACATATGTATCGGCGAAGAAGAACACGCCACGTCGCATAATAAGCATTGAGAGGGCCGACACATCGGTGGTGCCTTCAACCATGCCAATAATCGACTTAATGTCCCGTACGTGCTTGATGTAACGACCCTGTAAGCCACACACCAACGCGTCAGCGTCGCCGCGTTTCACTGCTAGCGCACCAATCACCGTGGTGTTGGTCCGCACGATTGTACGTGCAGTATCTGGCGTTACACCTGACCGACCAACAAGCGAGTGGAAAAGATCAACATAGTCGCGATAACGCGGATCATCTTCCGGGTTGATGACCTCAAAATCTTTGCCGATCTCTAGGTTCAATCCAAATTTCTCGATCCGGCTTTCAATAACACTAGGACGACCAATTAGGATTGGTTTGGCAATGCCGTCTTCCAACGTAACTTGCGCCGCACGCAGCACCCGCTCATCTTCGCCATCTGCATATACAACCCGTTTTGGATTTGAACGTGCCAAGTCGATAATGGGCTTCATCACCATGCCGGAACGGAACACGAAGCGGTTTAGAACGTCGTGATATTGATCGAAATCCTTGATTGGTCGTGTTGCAACGCCGCTTTCCATCGCCGCTTTTGCAACAGCAGGTGCAATGCGCAAAATCAAACGCTGATCAAATGGATTTGGAATGAGATATTCCGGCCCAAAAGTTGATCCGGCATCCGCTGTTGATGCCTCAAGAGCTGGCTCATGTGCCAGCTTAGCAATCGCGTGCACCGCAGCCATTTTCATTTCTTCATTGATCGCTGTTGCACCAACATCAAGCGCACCGCGGAACATGAACGGGAAGCAAAGAACGTTGTTCACCTGATTTGGATAATCAGATCGTCCGGTGCAAACCATGGCATCAGGACGGGCCTCTTTGGCCAATTCAGGCATAATTTCAGGCGTTGGGTTGGCCAACGCCATCACAAGTGGGTTCGGCGCCATTTTGTTCAACAGTTCAGGCTTCAACACGCCCGCCGCGCTTAATCCGACAAACACATCCGCATCATCCATAACCTCGGCCATGGTGGTTTTGTCAGTGTCTTGCGCAAAGGCCGCACGCCAGCGATCCATTGAATTCAAACGCCGCTTGGTGACCAGACCATCCCGGTCCGCAACCCAAATATTCTCGCGCTTAGCGCCAAGGCTGATCAACAAGTTGAGGCAAGCAATCGCTGCAGCGCCTGCGCCCGAGGTGACAATTTTGACGTCCTCGATGCTCTTCTTGGCCAAACGCAAGCCGTTGATCACCGCTGCGGCAACAATAATGGCTGTGCCATGCTGATCATCGTGGAACACGGGAATTTGCATACGCTCGCGCAACGCTTCTTCGACCTCAAAACATTCTGGCGCTTTGATGTCTTCAAGATTGATCCCGCCAAAAGTTGGCTCTAGCGGCGCAATCACCTCCACAAGTTTTTGCGGATCATTTTCGTCAATCTCGATATCGAACACGTCAATGCCAGCGAACTTTTTGAAAAGAACTGCCTTGCCTTCCATCACCGGTTTAGATGCCAACGCGCCGATCGCGCCCAGACCAAGTACGGCTGTG
Source organism: Maritalea sp. YIW29 (assembly GCF_057219265.1). Lineage (NCBI taxonomy): Bacteria > Pseudomonadati > Pseudomonadota > Alphaproteobacteria > Hyphomicrobiales > Devosiaceae > Maritalea > Maritalea sp. YIW29. Next base: position 799,332 of record NZ_JBXVVF010000001.1, on the reverse strand, counting down.
CCGTTCGAAATCACACCTACCAAGTTGCCGCGAGACGTATAATCAGAAGCTAGATTTGGATTTTCAGCAATTTCCTCACAAGGTGCAGCAACACCTGGAGAATAGGCGAGCGCCAAATCACGTTGGTTACCCAGCGGTTTTGTTGGCCTAATTTCAAGTTTGCCGGGCTTTGGGTATTTGTGAAAATGTAGCGCCGCTTCGCGCATGGAGCTTTGGGTTTCGCGTGGATCTTGCGTCATCGACCTACCTTATTGATTTGATCCTCTGGTTTGCCACTAAACCGAAGAAAAGAAAAGCACCAGAATTACGTAGCTGCGCATTTTTGGTCACTAAATCATATAGGGGAATGGAAGGGAATTAGCCTGTAGCTTTAGTTGTGGATCCCTCGTTAAGTTCAGACTCAGCAATATCGACCAAACTTAATCCCTCTTGGATCTCAACCTGTTTCACTTCTATCTTTTCATGCACGGGGTCTCCGCCAGCGGTCTTAGCTGCAGCTTCGCCCTCGCCGCCAGTTTCTTCTTCCGCGTCAAGTGCTGTCGCATCCTTCACACCCGGTGCTGCGACTTTGTTTTTGGCAGCAAGCTCAAGCTCGTCGTCATCTTCAAAATTAACAAGGTCATCAACGCGCTCTTCATCAATTTCGTCGATGAGCTGCACTTCGTCATTATTCATGCGCTCCGCAAGCGCAAGATAGGCGTCTATGGGCAATGCAGGCGCAAACAAAAAGCCCTGTGCTTGGCGAATTCCCTTTTTGCGCAAATAAAGTGCCTGTTCTTCTGTTTCTACGCCCTCTGCGATAATCTCCGTGCCGAGTTCGAATGCCATGCCAATTAGCGCGTCAACCACTGGAACCGGTTGATTACGATGCTTAATGAGTTCAACAAACATCCGATCGATCTTAACAATATCGATCCCCAGCTTTTGAATATATGCTAAGTTCGAATGCCCGGTGCCAGCATCATCAAGTGCAACTTTCGCACCCAAATCTCTCAGCGAATGAATGATAGCGTTAACGCCGGCAATGTCCGACAAAGGCTGTCGCTCAGTGATCTCAAACACCAATTGGCTATATCGAATATTGGTGGCCCCAAAAATTGACTGAACATCTTCAACAATAGATCCGTCTCGGAAATGACGTTCGAACAGATTGATACCAATCTTAAGGTGAGGATGCCGATCACACAGATCCTCTAGATCATCCCGCACCTGTTCCATCATTGAAAGCGTCATCGGAATGGCCAAGCCGCTTAGTTCGGCATACTCGATGAACGCCCCGGGCGATATAATTTCACCGTTGGGTTTCTCCCATCGGATGAGCACCTCGCAACCAGCAATATGGCCCGTTTGTAGATCGATCACTGGCTGATAGCGCGGTCGAAGCTCACCATCATTGATGGCGCGCTCCAAATCGAATGTGGGGGTTTGCGCGCGGCGTACATACTGAACGCACAACCACAAGAACACGCAACTCGCTAGGCTAGCGACAACCGTGAACCCAATTTGAAGATCAGCATATTCAGCCGCAATAATGACAACGGGAATGGCTGCAGAAACAACAATTGGCACATTCTGGGCCAGTTGTTCAACATACAAAAAATTCTCATCTGGATGCGGATCCTCGTAAAACCGCAGCGGGTCGCCAAACTCATAAATGGACAGGCCATTCGAAAGTGAGAAGCGGGTCATGATCGACTTTTCAACCCCACCATGCCCCGCGTCAAACAGGTGTGCATTTATGGGAACAAATGCAGATACTTCTTTGCCCGGGCGAACTCTAAGGGAAACCTTAAGTAGCGGAATTTCAGCTCCCTCAAGACGAACCACCGTCATTTCTTGCGGTCCGCCTGGCATGCTCATTGTTGGAGAGATCGCAACGTATTTAAACTCGTCACCATATAGTGCGCACTGTAAACCACCATCTGTCGTATTTACGATCAATTGGCGCAAAACAAAATTGCTCCGCATTTCGCCGGCTGCTGCTCGATAAAATGAGGGGGTGCATAGTGATGGGCTTTTGGTTGTTAGGGCTTTGAGCGTTTCGGTGGCAGCTTCCACAGAATGCTGAGTTTCATCAACAATTTTGTTTATAGCCATCTTAAGTTCTTGCGTGCCCCGCATGCGAACGTAAGAATCAAGCATATAATCAACAGAGATTACTGGCGCGAACGCCAGTATCGCGCTGAAGAACATCAATATCTGCGATATTCGAGATTTCAATTTGGCCACGCGTCAACAAATTATCTTGAATATGTTGTAGCGAACGAGGATTAACACCGAATTAACCAAAAACGACGCCGCGATAGAAACCGGGCGCCGTTTTTCTTTAATTTCAATATGTTAGCTAGTCTTATTCAGTTGGCAGATTCAACCGAATGCTCAATTCTCGCAATTGACGAGCCGAAACATCAGATGGTGCGCCCATCAATAAGTCTTCTGCTTGCTGATTCATCGGGAATGCTGTGACTTCGCGAAGGTTCTCTTCACCACACAACAACATCACAATCCGATCAATCCCTGGTGCAATTCCACCATGCGGAGGCGCGCCAAATTCCATCGCGCGAAGCATGCCGCCAAATTTCTCGTACAAGATGCTCTCATCATAACCAGCAAGATCAAATGCCTTCTTCATGATTTCTGGGCGGTGGTTCCGAATAGCGCCAGAGCTCAACTCAAATCCGTTACACACAATGTCATATTGGTATGCATTGATTGTCAAAGGATCTTGGTTTTCCAAGGCATCAAGGCCACCTTGCGGCATGGAGAATGGGTTGTGAGAGAAATCAACGCGCTTTTCGTCTTCATTCCACTCAAACATTGGGAAATCAACAATCCAACAAAGATCGAAACGATCCTCATCAATCAATTTCAGGTCTTTACCGACTTTCGTCCGCGCAGCGCCCGCAAAGCTGACAAACTTGGATGGAAGACCACAGGCAAAGAATACCGCATCGCCATCTTTAAGACCAAGTTGGTCACGCAAAGCCAACGTGCGCTCTGGACCAATATTCTTAGCAATTGGACCCGCGCCCTCACCGTCTCTAAAGAAGATATAGCCAAGACCAGGCTGACCTTCGCCCTGTGCCCATTTGTTCATGCGATCACAAAAAGCGCGTGAACCACCGGTTGGCGCCGGGATTGCCCAAACTTCAACTTTAGGATCGTTTGCAATCTGGTTGGCGAAAACGCCAAATCCAGAACCAGCAAAATGCTCGGTTACGCTTTCCATCTCAATTGGGTTTCGAAGGTCCGGCTTATCGTTGCCGTATTTGCGCATAGATTCAGCATATGGAATGCGTGGGAATTCTTGAGTGACAGGCTTGCCTTCACCAAATTTCTCAAACACACCGCGCAAGACTGGCTCAATGGCCTGGAATACGTCTTCTTGTTCAACAAAGCTCATCTCGATATCGAGCTGGTAGAATTCGCCGGGTGACCGGTCAGCCCGCGCATCTTCATCACGGAAACATGGTGCAATTTGGAAATAACGGTCAAAACCGGAAATCATCAGCAACTGTTTGAACTGTTGCGGTGCTTGAGGCAGCGCATAGAATTTGCCGGGATGTGAACGCGACGGCACTAAGAAATCCCGCGCGCCTTCAGGGCTAGACGCCGTCAGGATTGGCGTTTGGTATTCCATGAAACCTTGATCGGTCATGGTTGCGCGCAAATGCGAAATAATCTTTGAACGCATCACAATGTTGTTGTGAATACGTTCGCGACGCAAATCCAAGAAACGGTGCTTGAGGCGAATATCCTCTGGATATTCTTGCTCACCAAATACAGGCATTGGCAGCTCTTTTGATGCGCCAAGCACTTCGATTTCGCGGATGTAAACCTCAACGTCGCCTGTTGGTAGGTCAGCATTTGCAGTTCCCGCAGCGCGTTCTTTAACGTCACCATCAAGGCGCACAACAAATTCTGAACGCAAAGCTTCTGCCAATGCAAATGCATTAGAATCAGGATCAACAACACATTGTGTCATGCCGTAGTGATCACGAAGGTCAATGAACAGAACTCCACCATGATCTCGAACACGGTGAACCCAGCCTGAAAGGCGAACAGTGTCACCAACATGGGTTTTGCGCAGGTCTGCGCATGTATGGCTACGATAACGGTGCATTTTATACCAATCCCGGTCATCCGTTTGGAAAATTTTGCGCGGAAAAGCGCACGCCATGCCCGGTTTGTCAAGCATAGTCATCCAAGAACATGCTTCATCCGTCAGATGAATACACATCAAGGCTTGCAACTTGGCTCAAAAACCGCACACTAGCGTGTCATTCAATAGCCCAAAAACAAGACTGTTTCAAACGTCGATCTGGATAAAAAGAACAATATGAAAATCATAACGTCCACGAAGGACTTGGCAGACTTCTGTAATGCTGCAAAAACCTTTGACTTTGTTACAGTCGACACAGAGTTTTTGCGCGAAACTACCTACTGGCCCATTCTATGCCTTGTGCAAATGGCAACGCCGGAAGACGCCGTAATCGTCGACCCTATGGTTGAGGGCATTGACCTGTCCCCGATGTTCGAATTGTTCCAAGACAAATCAGTCGTCAAGATTTTCCATGCGGCCAAACAAGACATCGAAATATTTGTCAAGCTATCTGGTGAGGCACCTCAACCGGTGTTCGATACCCAGGTCGCAGCCGCGGTTTGCGGATTTGGCGACAGCGTTTCCTACGACAATTTGGTGCGCCAAATCACCGGCACCCAGCTCGACAAAAGTTCACGTTTCACCAATTGGTCACACCGTCCATTGACAGACAAACAACTTACATATGCCATTGGCGACGTTACTCACTTGCGCGACTGCTATCTTCATATCTTAGATCTGCTCGACAAAAAACAACGTCACGCTTGGATTGAAGACGAGCTTAACGCTTTGATGGATAAGCACAAATATCTTGTGCAACCAGAAGACGCATGGAAACGCCTCAAGATGAAGGTCAATCGCCCTCGTGATCTGGAGATGATGAAACGGCTTGCGGCATGGCGCGAGACTAAAGCCCAGCAACAAGATGTACCACGCGGACGTGTTGTGAAGGATGACGCCGTTTATGAATTGGCGCAGCAGCAGCCTACATCTGCTAAAGCATTCGATCGGTTGCGATCTTTCTCAAAAGGGTTTGGACGCTCATCCTCCGCAGCAGAAATCATCGAGATCGTCGCGGAAGTGCAATCAATCAACAAAGACGCGTTGCCAAGCGTGCCGCGCAAACCGAATGGCCCCTCACCCAAAGGCGCCATTGGCGACTTATTGCGGGTTTTGTTAAAAGCTGTGAGCGAAGGCGAAGGCGTAGCGCCGCGCATCATTGCAAGCAGTGACGACATTGATTCTATCGTACTTGACGACAACGCTGATGTGCGTGCGTTAGCAGGTTGGCGTCGTGATGTCTTCGGCGACAAAGCATTGGCCATCAAGCATGGAAAAATGGCCCTCGGCGCAACCCCAGACGGCATCGTCCCCATTAATGTGGATCTCTAAGTCGATTTTGACGTGGTGATTTGAGCTTCAACACCCATAAATGCGGCCAATTGAGTTAGGCGGCGGATTGTTTTTTCTGCCGCTAGAACTTCCATCCCGTCCGGTAAAACCAGTTGCAGCTCATCTTGGACCATTTGCCAATCCACCCTTGGCAGGACATTGGGCAAAGCAGCAGACAGCAAATAAGCCAGTCGAAACAATGCCCCAAGCAGGTCGGCATGCTCTGCATATTTGGTGCTGCAAAGCTCAAAAATTTCGTCATTTTCGGCGTGCTTGCGTTTCAGGCCCATATAACGGACCGCCAAAGTTCGGGCCAAATGTGCTCGTCCTGAATGATCGACACCGATGAATGAGCCAAAAACCACAGCGTCCACAGCCTGTACACCGCGATAATCCGGATGTTCACGCCATGCAATGTCGGATAAAAAACATGCAGCATGGCGCAATTGAGTTTGCGTTCTGTTTTCCTTGACCTCGGTCGCCGCAAAAAATTGGTCGGTAAACGCAACCAGATCGTGCGCATGTTGCGGAGAGCGAGATCGCAAAATCGACAATTCCTCGCAAGCTTGGATCAACGGATCGATTTGCTGTTCTGCATTATCGAGCTGGCCAAACAAATAGCCTTCGCGAACACCAAGGGCCGAGAATTTTACGGACGTGAATTTGCCAATCTCTAAAACAGCCCTCAACGCAGCAGCGCCATAAGCCAGCAGTTCTTTACGATTGGATGACAAGCGCTGAACGGACGGCAATACTTCACCTTCTTCCGCAAACTGGATGATTTGTTTGCACAATTCAACCATTTCATCCGCATCTACCCGATATCCTTGGATCATCGATAAGGGATAATCGGTCTGCTGCTGATGCACTTTCGCAATCGCCCGCCAGGTGCCGCCAATCGCCACAAACTCTGGCTTGTTGTGATCTTCAAACAGGTCAGATTGCTTTAAGCGTTCACGGCAGAGCTTATAGGCTTTTGACGGAGAACCTTTACTGTCCTCTTGAAGGCGAATTGCACCCAACGGATGGGTCTCCCCACCCACGGGCAATTCACCATCTAGTCTGGCAAATTCCAAACTACCGCCACCAAAATCCCCCAACATACCTTTTTGGCGTGGCATGCCAGCGATGGTGCCCAATGCAGCGTAATAGGCTTCTTCTTCACCAGAAAGAATGCGAACATTTGCGCCCATTATCTCTTCGACAGCTTCGATAAACATTGCGCCGTTGCTGGCGTCCCGCGTGGCGGCGGTAGCCAAAATATGCAATTCACCGATTTTGCTGAGTTCACAAACAAGGGCGAACCGGCGCATTGCGATTAGAGCCCGTTCAACATTTTCTTGTGCAAGCGCCCCGGTTTCGCCAATGCCGCGGCCCAAGCCGCACGCAACTTTTTCGTTGTAAATTGGGGTGAGTGCACGAACATGACGTTCATAGATTACCAACCGGACCGAGTTGGAGCCCACGTCAAGAACGGCAATTGGTTTGCCTTCATCGATGCGTCCCTGCGCAATTCGCCCTTGGGCAGGTGGTATTTTCAGCGACTTAACAAATGATTTGATCAATCATCTTCCTCGTCAACAAGCCCCTCACTAACGGATGCACTTCCACGGCCAGATAAGCTTGGATTGGTCATGAAATAGTCATGAGCATTAAATGCAACCTCACCCTCTTGTGGCTCGATTCGCCGCGAAGTGCCATCCGGCAGCACTTCCCAACTTTGCTCGTTGTCGTTGAGATTGGCGACCATGATGCGGTCAAGAACTTGTTTATGAACAGTTTTATTGAACAACGGCACCAACACTTCGACACGACCATCTAGGTTTCGTGGCATCAAATCTGCCGATGAAATGTAAACAGCGGCCTTGCGCGACGGCATAACGTGCCCCTGCCCGAAACAGAAAATGCGCGAATGTTCTAGAAATCGCCCAACAATGCTTTTCACTCGAATGTTGTCGGAGAAATCGGGAATACCTGGCCGCAAACAACAAATACCGCGCACAATCAGGTCAACCTGCACACCGGCTTGAGACGCCCGATAAAGCGCGTCGATAATTTTCGGATCAACAAGCGAGTTCATTTTAAACCAAATGTTCGCCGGTTCATCTGCTTTGGCGTGCTCAATTTCTTGATCAATGTGTTGCAGCAATTTGGAACGCAACGACATCGGCGAAACCGAAATACAATCAAGCGCTGTAGGGCGCGCATATCCGGTGATGAAGTTGAAAACTCGCGCAACGTCGCGCGTAATGGTCGTGTTAGAGGTAAAATAGCTCAGGTCAGTATAAATTTTGGCGGTGATTGGGTGATAGTTGCCCGTGCCTATATGGCAATAAGAAACCAACTTCCCCTTCTTTTCCCGCCGCACGACTTGGCTAAGTTTGGCGTGGGTCTTCCACTCAATGAAACCAAAAACCACCTGAACGCCTGCCCGCTCTAAATCACGGGCCCAACGAATATTCGCTTCCTCGTCAAATCGCGCTTTCAGTTCGACGAGCGCAGTCACCGACTTCCCCGCTTCTGCCGCTTGAATAAGCGCCTTCACAATTGGGGAATCGTTTGACGTTCGATAAAGGGTCTGTTTGATCGCAACGACGTCGGGGTCGCTCGCGGCCTGCATCAGAAATTGAGCGACAATATCAAAGCTCTCATATGGGTGGTGTACCACAAAGTCTTTTTGCTTAATCGCAGCGAAACAATCACCCGAATGGTCGCGCACACGTTCTGGGAAACGGGCGTTGAACGGCTTAAACTTCAAATCTGGTCGATCAACACCGCAGATTTCCGACGCATCTGCGAGGGCCAAGAAACCATCAACTTCAAACGTATCCTCTGGCGTTACCCGCAATTCGCTAGCAATGCGTTTGCGCAACTTGCGCGGCATCGAACGGTCGATCTCTAGACGGATCACCTGCCCCCGGCGGCGTTGACGCAATGCAGATTCAAATTCAACAACAAGGTCTTCCGCCTCATCATCAATTTCCATTTCGCTATCACGAATAACCCGGAACGCGCCGCATCCAACCACTTCATAACCGGGAAACATGCCCTCAAAAAACAGATTGATCAAGGTTTCAATCGTCACCATTTCAATGCGTTTGCCGCGCGTTAGATCGTCGGGCAGAAAGACGAATCGATCCATATTGCTGGGCACACGCACAAGCGCGGTAAGGGTTTGATCATCGTCAGGTCGACGAAGCTCAAACGCCAACGAAAAACCCAAATTTGGGATAAAGGGAAATGGGTGCGCGGGATCGACCGCCATCGGCGTAAGAACCGGAAAAATCTCTTCCTTGAACATCTGTTCCAAATAGGCGAGCTGGTCGGCAGATATGTCCTTTTCGTCATGCAACACAACGTTCTGGCTTGCGAGCGCTTCGCGAATGTCCTGCCAATTGTCTTGCTGTTCAAGGTGAAGATGTTGCGCGAGCGCAGTGATTTCGTCCAATTGCTCCGCAGCGGACATCCCGTCAGCGCTAAGCCGGGTCACACCGGCCCGCAACTGCCCTTTCAAACCGGCAAAACGCACCATGAAAAACTCATCCAAGTTACTGGCTGAGATCGAAACAAACCGCAATCGCTCAAGTAGCGGGTGTGCGACATTCCCTGCTTCTTCCAACACCCGCATATTGAATTGAAGCCAAGACACCTCGCGATTGACAAACCGCGCCGGGCTTTCCCAAAGCGAACTGGCTTCTGGTGCTGATTGATCCGCCGGAACATTGTCCATTTTTTCGCCTCAAATTTGAGCGCTCAACGCGCAGAATATTATGTATTCCAGTTTCATAAATCGGATATATGGCAGTTAAGTTACATCGGTTTAACCCAATGGCTCTTTCGCCAACTGTTCCAAAGCGTCTGCCGCCACGCGTTTGGTGATCGCTTTGCCGCGCGATAGGGCCAGCTCGTCCATCTTTTGCACTAGTGCCACCACACTGGCCGGAGAACGCTCCATACGCGGCATCACATAACTTATCAAAGATGGGTCCACTTGCACTTGACGATCATCAAATAGCTTCACAAAAAGCTGCATCAAATGAGCATCGTCCAAAGGCGCAATTTCAACCGAGTGCGCCAAGCGAAGGCGAGAACGCACATCATCAGTTTGCAAATCCCATTCGTTTGGGTGCAACGCGGCCGTGAGCACGATCCGATGTTCTGAACGCATGGCTTGGTTCAACAAATTGAACAACGGCACCTCGCCCATCCATAATAGATCAGCATTTTCCACCAAAAGGTCGCTGTCCAGATATTCGGGCCAATTGTCACCGGAACAGAGTTTTTTGGCCCCCATATGTTTGGCCCAAATGCCCGCCAAATGGGTTTTGCCCGATTTCGCAGGGCCATGCAAAATGGTAACTTGCGCTGGCCAATCATTATTCACCAGAAAATGGTCATAGGCCTGTTTGTTGCCAGCACCCACAACGAAGTCAGCTTCGCCCATCGCCGTTTCCACCGGCAAATCGAGCACCAATTGATGGCTCTTATCTGACCCGTCTGCGTCCTTCGTCATTTGAATTCGTACTAACCCTTAACACCGTCTTCTTGCGTCACCTCTGTGTCGACTTGCGCCTCGGTCACAGTCGCCACCGATCCATCTACTGGTTCGTACAGTGGGCTTTCCAAATACTTCTTCACGGCAAATCGACCCAAGACGCCTGCAATAGCGGCCATTGGCACGGCAAGTAAGACGCCAACGGCACCAAATAGCGACGCAAAGGCAAACAGCGCGAACATCAGCCAAACCGCGTGCACACCGATAGAGCGACCAACAAGTTTGGGGTAAAGAATGTTGCCTTCAATGAATTGGCCAATAATAAAAATACCGAACACAATGCCGACCATAAACCAATCTGGCCAGAACTGAACAAGGGCAACGCCAATTGAAAGGACAAATCCAATTAGGAAACCGACATATGGAATGAAGCTAAAGAGGCCTGCAGCCAACCCGATAGCCAAACCAAAGTTCAAACCAACCAACGTCAATGACGTTGCATAGAACGCAGCCAGGATAAGCACTACAGAGCTTTGTCCACGCAAAAATCCAGCCATGGCCTGATCAATGTCCGCAAAAACTTCACGAATTTCGGCCCGGTGGGAGCGTGGCAACAATTCATCGACCCGCTTCACCGTTTGGTCCCAATCTAGCAACAAATAAAACGCAACAACTGGCGTAACGATGATCAAGCCAAGGGCATTGAGCAACGTGAGACTGCTTTGCGCAACGCGCGTTGAAATATCAACAAGGAAGCCAACCCCTTGGGTCAGCAGCTGATTGAGCCAATTCTCGAACTCAGCGGCCCGTTCCGCACCCAGCCGTTCGCCAATCTGTTCATAGAATGTTGGCGCATATTGGTTGGCAAGCGTTTGCAATTGCAAAATATAGCCAGGCAATCTTTCGACCAAACCGATCAATTGCTGCACCAAAGGTGGCACAATGAACAAAAATAAGCCGACAAACAAAGCAACAGCGACCACCAAAATCGTCAATGTTGCCCAAAATCGGGAAAATTTAATCCTCTCCAGCAAATCGGCCACAGGGTCCAGCAAATAGGCAAGAATCATCCCTGCAATGAACGGCAACAAGATGCCGCGAAACACCCACATGAATAAAATGAAGAGCACGAGCATCACAACCCACGCTTTTATCTGATTTTGCAGTGTCATATAGGGCTCCGCCTCTTGCGTGAATACGTTCAAACCTTTATCAGCGCTGATATCGTTTTGAATGCGTTTATTCAACCAGATATGGCTGATCGCATCAACATTTTCGCCAAGTTGAGCGAACATGCCTAAAAATAGGGATTGGGGCACAAAATGCCAGATAATGCATCAAAAAAAACCAACGGGCTTTCTTATCGCGACGCGGGCGTTGATATCGACGCGGGCAATGAGTTGGTTGAGCGGATTAAGCCAGCCGTAAAATCCACCAAACGTCCCGGCTCGGACACCGAAATTGGCGGCTTTGGCGGCTTGTTCGACCTTAAGGCAGCAGGTTTTACCGATCCGATATTGGTTGCTGCGAACGATGGTGTCGGCACCAAACTCAAAATCGCCATCGATAGCGGTGTTCACAACACAGTCGGCATCGATTTGGTTGCCATGTGCGTGAACGATTTGATCGTGCAAGGTGCAGAACCCCTCTTCTTTCTTGACTATTACGCCACCGGCAAACTCGAAAACGACGTTGCGGTAGCCGTTGTTGAAGGCATTGCCACTGGATGTCGCGATGCAAATTGCGCACTTATTGGTGGCGAGACTGCAGAAATGCCGGGCATGTACAAGGCCGGCGATTACGATTTGGCTGGTTTTTGCGTTGGTGCCGCAGAACGCGGACAGATGTTGCCGACGGACGATATCGCTGCAGGCGACGTGATCATTGGCTTACGCTCTTCAGGTGTCCATTCGAACGGATATTCCCTAGTGCGCAAAATTGTTGAGCTATCTGGATTGACATGGGATGCAGCGGCGCCATTTGAGGATGGCGTAACATTGGGTGAGGCTTTGCTGCGCCCAACACGCATTTATGTGCGCCAAATATTGGCGGCGCTTAAGAACGGCGCAAAAATCAAAGCCATCGCGCACATCACAGGTGGTGGATTCACAGAAAACATTCCAAGGGTCCTTCCAGAAAACCTAGCGGCAAATATCAACCGCTCAGCCATCACCGCACCACCAGTCTTTGCTTGGTTGGCGGAACAAGGCGGCATCAAGACGGACGAAATGATGCGCACCTTCAACTGTGGTGTTGGCATGGTGCTGGTGGTTTCGGCAGATCAGAAAGAAGCGCTGATTGCAGAATTGAAAGCGGCTGGCGAAGACCCGCTCATTCTTGGTGAACTCAGCGAACGCGAAGGTGACGCGGTCGTCTATTCTGGTGAGCTATCCCTATGAGTGGGAAAACTAAAGTCGCGATCCTAATTTCGGGCCGCGGCTCTAATATGCGCACGCTGATTCAAGCCGCTAACAATCCAGATTATCCTGCTGAAATTATTGGTGTTTTCTCCAACCGCGCCGATGCAGCAGGTTTGGAATATGCCAAGGAACAAGGCATTCAAACCGCAATTATTTCCCACAAAGACTTTGAGACCCGTGAATCATTTTGTGAAGCACTTGATTCAACACTTGAGGAGTGGGGCGCCGAACTGTTGGCCCATGCTGGTTACATGCGCATCCATGCTGACGGTTTTGCTCAAAAATGGACGGGCAAAATGCTGAACATCCACCCTTCTCTTCTTCCATCTTTCAAAGGTCTACACCCCCAACAACAAGCCCTAGACGCAGGCGTGAAGATTTCTGGCGCAACGGTGCATGAAGTCACACCTGAACTTGATGCTGGCCCTCCTGTGTTGCAAGGCGTAGTTCCTGTGCTTGACGATGACGACGCTGAGCGCTTAGGCGCGCGCATTCTTAAAGTTGAACATCAGATATATCCCATCGCATTAAAGCAATTCATCGAAAAACGCGGCAACAACAATGCCGCAAAAGCTGACAAGGCCCAATTCATCTGGCCCGAATAGGAGCAACAACTATGACAAAGACAGTCGTTATCACCGGTGCAAACCGTGGAATTGGATTGGAGTTAGTCAAATGCTATTTGGATGCCAAAGATTGGTCCATTATTGCTGCGTGTCGGACGCCAGACAAAGCAGATACCTTGAACGCCCTCGCCGAGCAAAATCAAAATATTGAGGTCTTGGCATTGGACATTTCAGATGGCACCTCAGTGGCCAATTTTGCGAAATCCGTTGGCGATAGAACGATCGATGTGCTGGTCAACAATGCGGGCATAATCGGCGGCGATCGCCAATCGATGGGTAACATTGATTATGATGACTGGATGGAAACACTGGCCATTAACACGCTCGGGCCTGTCCGCGTGACCGAAGCACTGACCCCCAACCTGCGAAAAAGCAATGCTGGCAAAATCGTTTCAATATCAAGCCAACTTGGCGCGATGCAATATGCCTCACTTGGGCGCTACGCGTACAATTCATCAAAAGCCGGGCTAAACCGCGCGATGACAATTTTGGCGAATGAACTAAAAGCCGAGAACATTGCCGTTGGCATGTATCACCCTGGGTGGGTTCAGTCAGATATGGGCGGCCCTTCAGCTGATCTGACGCCAAAAGAAAGCGCCGAAAGTTTGTTTGCATGCTTCGAAAGCCTTACAATGGCTGATAGCGGCAAATTCTTCAAATGGAATGGCGAGCCGCACGCTTGGTAATACCATCACAAATATTGATGACCGCATTGTAATTTTCGGTTCGACAAGCGCCACACGAACGATGCATAGCTATGTCTTAATTGTCGTACAATGAGGCATGCAATGCGCGTTCAAGATTGGCTGATCATTATCACACTGGGCATTATCTGGGGTGGGTCGTTCCTATTTAATGCGATTATGATTCGCGAGCTGGGACCGCTGAGTATTTCGTTCGGCCGCGTTGCAATCGCCGCGGTGACATGCTGGGTCTTCTACTTTGCCACGGGCAACAAGCTGCCCAAGTTCAATCGGACATATGCTGACCTTTCTTTGATGGGCATCATCAATTTTGCTATTCCGTTCGCCCTTTTCCCACTGGCGCAAAAGTTCATCGCTGTTGGTGTTGCCGGTATCGCCAACGCCCTCACCCCCATCATGGTGGTTATTGTTTCGCACTTTTGGCCGGGCGGCGAAAAAGCCACGAAACACAAATCACTTGGTGTAATCGCCGCATTCGCAGGTGTTTCGGTTTTGGCAGTCCCAGCACTGCAGCAAGGTGGCGACAGCGAAATCTGGGCCCTAGGGCTGATGATTCTTGCCACTCTTTGCTATGGTATTGCCATCAATTGGGCTCGCCACTTTCGCGACGTGAACCCAACATTCATTGCCAGCGTGGCCCTAACCGGCGCATCCATTGCTCTTTTGCCGTTTGTTTTGGCCTTTGAAGGTGTTCCGACAATCCAAAATGAGGAGACCTATTGGTCACTCGTTTACATTGGCATCGCCGCAACAGCTGTTCCGTTCCTCATCATTTATCGTTTGCTTGAACGCGTCGGCGCAACAAATTTTTCAACGTCTACATTCATCGCCCCCGTGTCGGCGATCGGTTTGGGCATCATCGTTTTGGGCGAGCAATTGCTGCTCATCCATATTCTAGGGATGATTGCGATTTTTGTCGGCATTTTCATGATAGACGGTAGATTGTACGCTTGGCTTGGACGCGTAAAACCAACAAGCTAGCAACAGAAGCACAGTTTAGCCATTGGCGGCCGATGCTGCTTCCTTTGGGCGCCGCGCCTTCTCGCACTTCCACCATTCTGTACGCAAAGCGTTCTGACTTTTGGGAATCCGCTCTTGCGTCATAGTGAACATTTCAATGCGGTCGGCTCTAAAGGCGCGAAAATCTTGGCGTAGCTCACACCAGACAAGAAGTAGCCGCTTAAAATCAAAATAGGCCAGTGAGATTGGCCAAACCCGTCGCGTTGAGCGATTTTCATTTTCGTCGCAATAGGTCATTTCCATAATTTTTGCTTCTTTTAGCGCAGCCCTGAGTTGGTGCGACGTAATCTTTCCTTCAAACCTTTCATTAGATTTCTGCGGTGCGTAATAGGGTATATCGAAGAACTCGTCTTTCAGCTCCTGCGGCAGCACGGCGCCAATTTTTGCGACCACATCCTGTGCCGCAACCCGTTGATCCGTGTCGCCATAGACCCCGACCCAACGCGCACCCAGCATCAATGTTTCCAACTCAATTGAGTTGAAAATCAGCGGCGGCAAGTCCATCCCGCCTTCTAATACATATCCAACTCCTGCCTCGCCGCGAACAGGCACATTGATCGATTCTAAACCAACCATGTCCCGGTAGATGGTGCGCGGCGTAACCTCGAGTTCGTCTGCGATTTTTTTGGCCGATATCGGAGCGCCGTTGGCGCGACGTAAAATCTGAACAATTTGCAATAATCGATCCGCTCTTCGCATTTTACATTCCAATGCTGACACCATGCTGTCAGCAGCATGTCAGTATAACAATCCTCATTCAACCATTTAAGGAAAATGAGATGAGCATCCAATTCTTCCAGCCGCCAACAGAACCCGGCAAACCGAACCTAAGTCCATTCTGCACAAAGCTTGATATGATTTTGCAATTGTCAGGCATAGAGTTTGCCCGCCACCTGCAAATGAGCCCAATGGAAGGACCGAAACAAAAAGCGCCATTCATTGAAGACAATGGCGAGCGAATTGGCGATACACAATTCATCGAGCTGCACCTGAAGAAAAATCACGGCGTCGACTTACTAGCCCATATGTCAGCAACAGACAAAGCAGCGGGCCGAATGATCATGAGCACCATGGAAGAGCAACTCTATTTCATTCTGGTCTATTCGCGTTGGCAGGTAGAAGAAAACTGGCCAATCATGGAAGAAATATTCTTCGGCAATATGCCAGCAGAAATGCGCAAAGAGATTGCACCTCAAGCACTTAACATGATGCGGTCTTCTCTACATGGCCAGGGGATTGGCCGTCACACAGCGGAAGAAACCTATTTATTGGCCGAACGGATCATCAACGACACCAGCACGCTGTTGGGATCAAACGACTATTTCATGAGCGACAAGCCGACATCAATTGACGCAAGTATTTATGGCGTTTTGAGCAATTGCTTGGACAATCCCGTAAACGCACCGCTTGCAGACTATGTCAGGAGCCATCCGAATTTGCCGGCATTCTTAGATAGAATATCCGCGCAATTCTTCCCCAATGCTCAAAAGGCACAGCAGCAAGCGGCATGATGTTTGAGGGTGCTGCAAGTTGCACCACTCTACTCCGTCATCGGCACCGTCGGCGAGGAAACATCAATCAGTTGACCGCTCGGGTCTTCGATCAACATACGTTCTTGTCCGTAAGGCATTGCGGTTGGTGGCGAGACAATTTTGGCGCCAGCCGTTAAAGCTAGTTCGTGCGTGCTGTGCACATCTTGAACGACAAACGTCAAGATGCCACCCGTGGCCCTTGTGGCCATCTCCTCGGGAACAATAGGATTATCCACATCCAAAATCGACAATTCAATTAATGGACCAGTTTTGGGGGTTAGAATCACAAACCAATCGCTGTCAAAATGGCGTTTTAGGTCCAATATCGATGTATAGAACTCAGCGCTAGCAGCAACATCCTTTGCCAATATTGTATAAAACAGTCTTGAAACGTCATTGCTCATCGCCGCTTATTTCCTTTTCCATAACAAATTCATAAATCTCATCGTCGCTAAACGCGTCGCGTAATTTCTCAATTACTTGAAAGCCCTGCAATGCATAAAATTGCACAGCCCTTAAGTTTGGCTCGTAAACTTCCAGTTTCACCCTACGCGCAGCGGGAAAATTGGAAATTGCTTTGTTCAACAACTGCTTGCCAATTCCCTGCCCGTGCAATCCATGTGTCAGATAAAGACGCGAAAGATGTAATTCTTCAGGCGCACGCTCATACAATAATGCGTGCCCGACAATCATGTCCCTGTCACATGCGACGAGCGAACATACACTATCTTCCTGCGCTTCCTGCTCAAGCTTTTCTAAGGTGTGCCAACCAGCCGTCAGATTTTCAACGCGTTCAAAGCCGATAATCGAATCGTATGTATCGTGCCAAATGTTCAGGAGAGCAGATTTAAGCGCCTTGGCGTCAGAAGCCTGAGTGTTTCGAACATTGATCACGTTGATCTATCAACCAATTTGCGCATTTTTAGATCAAACACATCAACGCCTTGAGATCGGATCTCACTAGACCGCTCAACAACCTCATACCCTTGCGACAAGTAAAAGCCCGCAGCTCTGGCATTGTCTTCAAATACATCCAATCTGAAGTCAGTGACTTGGGTGAAGTGATCTTCAATCGCCGACAGCATCGCTTTGCCGATTCCTTTGCCGTAATGCGCTTCTTTTAAGAACAGTCGGACGACTTCCACATATTGATCTTCCAGGTCACCACGCGCATGACCGACCAGTTCGCCGTCAATTTCGGCAACAATGCTGTGCATTTTGTCATTGGCAATCTCGTCGTGAATTTGATCTGCTGTATGAACTTTGAACGATTGCTCCAGCATTTCTTCTTCTGTCATTATGCCTTTGTAAGCAACCAGCCAGACCTCGCGCAGAAGCGGTCCAATTAACGCGCAATCTTTTGATTCCATGGGTCTAATCGTAAAACTCATATTGTTCTCACACTTCAACTTCGCGAGGAAATTTCTTTCGCATTCTAAATACATACACATCTTCGCCGCGGGATTTTATTTCCGTTGCTCGGTCAAAAACTTCATACCCTTGAGACAGGTAGAACCCTTTTGCTGCTTCATTATCCTCATACACGTCCAGCTTAACGATCTGAACGTTAGGGAAATGAGTTTCAGCGACGGCGAGCAATTGGGCGCCAATGCCTTTGCCATGAAATTCAGGGCGCAAATAAAGCCGCGCAATATAAACGGTTCCGTCATCTTTCAGGTCCGCTCGCACATGTCCAACAACCAGGTCGTCTACCTGCGCGACGTAACTAGCGATCGACTTGTTGGAAATCTCAGCAAGAATCAATTCGGGTTTGTGCACCTTAAACGATTGTTCCAACAACTCTTCTTCGGTCAAAATACCGAGATAAGTCGCCAACCACACAGACCGCATTAACGGCCCAATATGTTCACAATCTTGTTCTTGAGTTAGGCGAATAGAAAAAGGCATAAAAACCAGAGGAAGGAATTGGCAAATCAGAAGACTTCATCCTAACCAAGAATTAGGCGATTAAAAGCCTAAATTGCCATTGTCATTTTTATGCTGGCGGGTTCATCCGCTCGAGTTGGTTCTGGCCCTGCTTCAAAGAACCCAATTGCCTTGTAAAATGCAATCGCAGAATGATTTCTGTCGAACACACCCAATTCAACATGTTCAGTGCCGGGAAAGCACTCAATGCCCACCTGTAACAATGTTTGGCCTATGCCGCGCCTTGCATGGTTTTTGAGAACATACAAATAGGCCACCAACAATGAATTGTTTTCCCGCGGCAAAATATGGGCATGACCAACAATATCATCGCCACACTGCGCGACAAGACTACATACATTTTCGTCGCGAAGCCGTTCACCGAACTTGTATGGCGTGAGCAATTGCGCGCAAATTTCATCAAGTTTTTGGGGGGAAATCATCTCAACATAGCTTTCGCGCCATGATCTGATCATCATGGCGCTAAGCCTATCTGCGTCTTCAAGTTTAGCAGTGCGGATCGAAAACGGTTTTTGACCCGCAGCCACTTTTTAAAGGCCTAGTTTGGACTTTAGAATTTCATTCACGGCCTGCGGGTTCGCTTTACCGTGTGAAGCTTTCATCACCTGACCAACAAACCAACCCATCAATTTCGGGTTTTCTTGCGCTTTTGCGACCTGATCTGGATTTGAAGTGACGATCTCGTCAACAATCGCTTCAATTGCGCCAGTATCTGTGACCTGTTTCATGCCGCGTTCTTCAACCAAGGTTGCTGGATCGCCGCCTTCGGTCCAAACGATCTCGAACAGGTCTTTGGCAATTTTTCCTGAAATATCGCCTTTAGAAATCAACTCGACAATGCCGCCCAATTGCTCTGCAGAAACAGGGCTTGTCGTGACGTCTTTACCTTCTTTGTTCAGACGGCCAAACAGTTCATTGATCACCCAGTTTGCGGCCAATTTGCCATCACGGCCATTGGCGACATTTTCGTAATAGGCAGCGCTATCCCGGTCAGCAACCAAAACGCTTGCATCATATGCAGAAAGACCAAAATCTTTAATGAACCGAGCCCGTTTTTCATCAGGAAGTTCTGGCAAATCTTTTGCTATCTCTTCGATATAGGCGTCATCAAATTCAAGCGGCAACAGATCTGGCTCCGGGAAATAGCGATAATCTTGCGCATCTTCCTTAGAACGCATGGAGCGTGTTTCGCCCACTTTTGGATCAAACAGACGTGTTTCCTGATCGATTTTGCCGCCATCTTCCAAAATATCGATTTGACGACGGGCTTCAAATTCAATTGCTTGGCCCGCAAATCGCACCGAGTTAACGTTCTTAATCTCGCAGCGTGTGCCAAATTCACCGCCAGGTCGACGAACCGAAACGTTAATGTCGGCCCGCAGTGAACCCTGCTCCATATTGCCGTCACACGTGCCCAAATAGCGCATAATGGTGCGCAACTTGTTGATATAGGCTTTTGCTTCGTCAGCCGAGCGAAGGTCAGGCTTAGACACAATTTCCATCAGCGCTACGCCAGCACGATTGAGGTCGACAAAGCTCATGTTCGGATGTTGGTCGTGAATGAGCTTGCCGGCATCAGTTTCCAAATGTAGCCGTTCAACGCCAATTTCAACTTCGCCATCTTCCCCCATATCGAGCAAGATCTTGCCCTCGCCTACAATGGGATCCAGATATTGAGAAATCTGGTATCCAGGCGGCTGGTCGGGATAAAAATAATTTTTGCGGTCAAAAATAGAACGTTTATTGATCTGCGCTTTCAGCCCCAAACCCGTGCGTACCGCTTGGCGCACGCATTCTTCGTTGATGACCGGCAACATGCCCGGCATCGCCGCATCAACGAAACTCACATTATTGTTGGGCGGCTGGCCAAATTCGGTTGATGAACCAGAAAACAATTTTGATTCTGAAGTGACTTGAGCGTGAACTTCCAGTCCCAAAACCATTTCCCAATCGCCTGTCGCGCCCTTGATAAATTTCTTCGGGTCCGGCGTACGTGTATCAACGAGTTCTGTCATATCGTATCTCTTAATTTCTTGGCCAAGCGGCAATAGCTGGCGCTATTTGCTGCGGCGTGCGGCGATAACGCCTTTTTCAAAGTTCACATTCCAGTCGATCAGGGTTCGCCAAATCAACTCGGCTTGGTCCTCATCCAATTGTTTTTCCAGCGCACGCGCGCGAACCTTAGAAATCACAGCGTCAATGCGTTCAGGGTCGAATGCCTCATGAGCGTCGGTCTTAATCGCCGCCATCTGGATGACATATTCGTGCCGCTCGGCAAACAAATTGATCAATGCCTGATCAATCCGATCGATCTCAACGCGGACGTCCTGTTTCGTTTTGCATTCAACTGGTGTTTTCTTCCGTTCTGTCATGTGCCCTATCCGGTTACCACCACTTGTTCGGTGTGAAGTCCAAACCATGTGATTTTTCAATCACCCGGCCTGCAGCGAACAATGTTTCTTCATCAAACGGCTTGCCGATGAGCTGCAGACCAAGCGGAAGTCCCTGCCCGTCTTTACCGGCTGGCACAGCAATGCCCGGCAATCCAGCCATGTTCACTGTCACAGTGAAAATGTCGTTCAAGTACATCTTGATCGGGTCAGCCTTCATTTCCTGATCAGCAACACCAAATGCAGCAGAAGGTGTAGCTGGTGTCAAAATAGCATCAACACCATCGTTAAACACATCCTCAAAGTCGCGTTTGATCAATGTGCGAACCTTTTGCGCTTGCACATAATAGGCGTCGTAATAGCCAGCGGACAGTACATAGGTTCCGATCATCACACGACGCTGAACTTCACGACCAAAGCCTGTGGCACGCGTTTGTTCGTACATTTCTGTAATGTCTTTGCCCGGCACACGCAGACCATATTTCACGCCATCATAGCGCGCCAGGTTCGAAGATGCTTCCGCTGGCGCCACAATGTAATAGGCAGGCAAGGCGTATTTTGTGTGTGGCAACGTGATGTCTTTAATCGTCGCGCCTTCGGCCTTGAGCCATTCCAAACCTTGGAGCCAAAGTTTTTCAATCTCGGCTGGCATACCGTCCATGCGATATTCTTTTGGAACGCCGATCACGAGGCCTTTGACACCGCGCTCTACTGCAGCTGCAAAGTCAGGCACTGCCATATCAACGGAAGTTGAGTCTTTTGGATCAAAGCCACAAATTGACGTGGTCATGATCGCCGCATCTTCAACAGTACGGGCAATTGGCCCAGCTTGATCAAGTGATGAAGCGAACGCCACTGTGCCCCATCGCGACGCGCGACCATATGTTGGCTTGATGCCCACTGTACCTGTAAACGCGGCAGGTTGACGAATTGAACCACCTGTATCCGTTGCTGTTGCACCAGCGCAGAGCCAACCAGCTACAGCGGTGGCTGAGCCACCTGAGGAGCCGCCCGGCACCAGATCAGCATTTGAGCCATGACCGCGCCACGGGTTAACCACCGGCCCGTAATATGAAGTTTCATTGGAAGAACCCATGGCGAATTCGTCCATGTTGAGTTTGCCCAACATAACCGCGCCATCGTTCCAAAGGTTTTGGGTGACCGTGCTCTCATATTCTGGCTTGAAGCCATCAAGAATGTGGCTGGCTGCTTGCGTATGGACGCCCTTGGTAGCAAACAGATCTTTAATGCCCAACGGCACACCTTCAAGCGCCCCGCCCTGACCATTTTGCAGCTTTTCATCGCTCTTTTCAGCCATGTCCAGCGCTTGATCGCCAGTAACGGCTACATAGGCATTCAGCGCTTCAGCTTTTTCAATCGCATAGAGATAGGAAGCCGTGACTTCCTTTGAAGTAAAGTCTTTTGCTTTCAGACCTTTGGCCGTATCGGCAAGCGTCAATCTTGTTAGATCAGTTGTCATTGAAATAGTTCCTCAAACCCGCCCATCACGAGTTCTTTTTCAAAAAAGGCAGAATGCTCATTATCCGGGTAGTCCAGAACCGGTCCACATTTTATGAACCCGGCATTCTCATATAATCTGTAAGCACCCGCATAGGCTTCACCCACGCCAGTTTCGAGCACCAATCGTTTATGCCCACTCACCCGCGCTTTGTCCTGAATGGCATTGAGCAGTCGCACGCCAACACGTTTGCCGCGAATTTCTGGCCGCGCAAACATGCGTTTCACTTCACCAAGACCATCGCCATGATCTTTGAGTGCACCAACGCCAACCGCACTGCCATCCTCGTCGCGAGCAACAAAAACGGTCGTGTCGGGTTCAGCCATGTCTTCAACGCTCATTGCAAAGGTGAACTCTTCAGGTGCCAACGGCGCCAAGAAATCGTTCAGCGCAGCGATTAAATCACGCACATCATCTTGCAACGGAGATTCGACAAAAACGGTAACCGGCATAAATGCTACTCGACAACCTTTGGTACCATGAAGAAATCATCTTCAGCCAGTGGTGCGTTGGCTACGATTTTTTCAGGATAGCTACCGTCTGTGACTTTATCTTCACGTCGGCGCAATGCCATTGGTGCAACAGAGGTCATCGGCTCAACACCGGTAACATCCACTTCGGAAAGCTGCTCCACAAAGTCCAGAATGGTGTTGAGCTCATTTTTGAGATTATCAACATCATTGTCTTTGACTTCAATTCGGGCAAGCCGCCCAATACGTTTCACTGTATCGGCATCGACCGACATAAGAGAACTCCTTGAAAATTCAGGAAAGGTTATTTGCGCTTTTAGCAATGCCAGTGGGGCCTGACAACCAAAAGAGCAACGAATTTTGCCGATTTAGTCATTCGTTGGACGTCGATTGCAATGCACGCGCTGTTGCACAATAGGTGAATGATGATCATGATGCTCTAGTTACATGTGCTTTATTGAGCAACCGAATTCGAATGTGAGGACCAATATGTCAATTTTTTCAATGATTTTGGTGGCACTAATCGCCCTGCTACATTGTTATATTCTTTGGTTTGAAATGTTCGCTTGGGAAAGCCGTGGTCCAAAAGTGTTCCGCAGTTTCCCAAAAGATCTATTCGCACCAACGAAAACCATGGCCGCAAATCAAGGCCTCTATAACGGCTTCCTCGCCGCTGGGCTTTTTTGGTCTTTGTTGATTGGTGATGCGGAATGGGCAAGAAATGTCGCGCTGTTCTTCCTCGGTTGCGTGTTCGTGGCCGGAGCCTACGGCGCAATGACTGCATCTAAGCGCATATTATATGTTCAATCCGTACCCGCAGCGATTGCCATCATCTTGGTGATGTTCACCTAAAGCTCAATCGCCAAACCTTGCTCCAGCAATTGCACGCGCAACCTTCCGACATGCTGGGCGAGAACGGTCATGTCCAATTTTTCGGGATCGTAAACAGCGAGAAGCAATTGCCGCGCGCCGGAGCTCTGCAATTTGCCCACAATATCTAGAGTGTTTTGGAATGTAGTGCTGACCAAAATAACAGCTCCTTCGAGCTCTGCTGAAAGTTGCTCGATCTGTTCAGCTTCACTGCTCATCAGAATCAGCCGCTCGTCCGGCGGCGCATCCAGCGCAAATATGTCACCTAGACGGTAATACCCGTTATTGATCTCCATCTCATCGATCAACCGTCCGGTCGTTGCTCTCCGGAGTTCCCCCCCATAGGGTACAAATGGCACAGACTGTGATTCATCAATAACGACAGCATTCGCCACAAGCTCGGCTTTTACGACCTGCTGGCCAGCCTGTTCCGGATAAAAAACGAAGCTCTGGCTTGCAAATGCGATACGAAAACACTTGCCGCCAAACCATGTAACACGCATGCAAAACCCAATTCGCTTGAACTTATTTGGCTGAGAAGCTAGGGAACTTTCATCTTGAATGCCAGCAAAAGAGCGCCCCTTGTCACAAACTGAACAGTTCCCACTTGATGCACTGCCAAAATCCGGACGCCTGATTGGCTTAGACTTGGGCACTAAAACCATTGGCGTGGCCATATCGGACGGCTTGCAAATGACAGCAACGCCAAACGAGACCATCAAACGCAAGAAATTTGGTTTGGATGCCGAACGTATTATGGAATTAGTCAAGGAAAACGCTTGCGTTGGCATTGTGCTAGGCTTGCCACTCAACATGGATGGGTCTGAAGGGCCACGCGCCCAATCAACCCGCGCATTTGCCCGTAATTTCTCACAAAAATGCGATTTACCACTGGCCTTCTGGGATGAACGCCTATCAACCAGCGCGGTAACCCGAACCATGATCGAAGCGGACATTTCCCGCGCCAAACAAGCTAAAGTCGTTGATAAATTGGCGGCCAGCTTCATTTTGCAAGGCGCTTTGGATCGCAGGCGATAATCTACGGCGTTAAGTTTGATTGTTCTAATGTTGTGAAAAGTCGCAATTTCCCTTGAGCCAGCACTGGGCTTGGGGTATGCCCAATAAACCGACTTGGACTGAGGCATATGAGCACTACTTCGCCACTCCAGAACGCATTCACCCAAAAGCACCTTTTAGCTATTGCTGATCTCAATCCTGTTGAGATCACTGAACTGTTGGATCGCGCTGAAACCATGGTTCAGGTTTCCCGCCAGCAGAAAAAAGCCAAACATACGCTTGCCGGTAGAACGCAGATCAACCTGTTCTTCGAAAACTCCACCCGCACCCAAAGTTCTTTCGAAATCGCCGGGAAACGTTTGGGGGCCGATGTCCTCAATATGGCGGTGAGTACGTCGAGCGTCAAAAAGGGGGAAACCCTTATTGATACGGCTGCGACGCTAAACGCCATGCAGCCAGACGTCATCGTGGTGCGCCATGCTTCTTCTGGCGCGGTAAAACTATTGTCGCAAAAAGTCGAATGTGCGGTGATCAATGCGGGTGATGGCACCCATGAGCACCCGACCCAAGCCCTTCTCGATGCACTGACCATTCGACGTCACAAAGGACGCCTTAATGGGCTAACGGTTGCCATATGCGGTGACATTGCAAATTCTCGCGTAGCGCGTTCCAACTTGATGTTGCTGAACGCAATGAATGTGCGCACCCGCGTGATTGCACCCAAAACCATGCTGCCGTCAGGCATCGAGCACATCGCGGCTGAAGTTTTCACCAATATGGAAGAAGGCCTAAAAGACGCTGATGTGGTCATGATGTTACGCATCCAGCGCGAACGGGCAACAGGGCAGCAAATCCCATCAACCCGCGAATTCTATCGCTTCTACGGGTTAGACGAAAAAAAGTTGAGCGTCGCTAAACCGGACGCCATCGTTATGCATCCCGGTCCAATGAATCGAGGCGTCGAGATTGACCCGACAATTGCAGATAGTGACAGATCGGTGATTACCGAACAGGTCGAAATGGGCGTGGCCGTCAGGATGGCGGTTCTAGAAGCCTTGTTGGCTCAGGAGGCGCAATCATGAGTGATAAGCTGCTTGTTACCAACGCCCGCATCATTGATCCTGCCTCAAACACCGATATTCACGGCTCAATTCTAATTGAAGACGGCAAGTTTGTAGAAATTGCAGAAGGTTCGCTGGCAGCCCCAGAAGGCGCAGATGTTCACGACGCTAAAGGCAATATCATTGCGCCGGGCCTCGTTGACCTGCGGGTCTTTACTGGAGAGCCGGGCCGCGAATATCGCGAGACCCTGCAAAGTGCTTCCGAAGCTGCAGCGGCTGGCGGTGTTACCAGCGCCCTATTGATGCCGGACACCAACCCCGTGCTGGATGATGCCGCACTGGTGGATTTCGTTTCCCGCCGCGCCCGAGACACCGCGAAGATCAAGTTCTATCCTTCTGCCGCGATCTCCAAAGGATTGGACGGCGAAGACATTGCAGAATTTGGCCTACTCAAAGAAGCAGGCGCCAAAGCGCTGACAGAAGGGCGCAAGAGCATCCAAAACGCTGCTCTTCTTAAAACAGCCTTCACATATGCTGCCAATTTCAACATGCCGATCATCCATCACTTATCGGATAGCAGCCTTACAGGCAGTGGCGTGATGAATGCTGGACTGTTGGCAACAGGCCTTGGCCTTAAGGGCATTCCCCATATCGCCGAAACCATTCCGCTGGATCGCGACATGCAATTGGCTGAAGCAACTGGCGTTCGCTATCATGCGGCACAAATTTCTTGCGCCAAGTCGGCACAAATCATTGCCCGCGCTAAACAGAACTCAAGCCGCATTTCGGCAGGCATCTCGATCAACAATCTCTGTTTGAACGAAAATGATGTTGGCGACTACCGGACATATTTCAAACTCGCTCCCCCTTTGCGCAGCGAAGATGAGCGCCAAGCCATGATTGCGGCCCTTGTTGATGGCACAATTGACGTCATTCATTCCGATCATGATCCGCAAGATGTAGAGGGCAAACGTCGTCCATTTGCAGAGGCCGTTGATGGAGCAATTGGTTTGGAGACCATGCTGAGCGCCGCACTTCGTTTGGTGCATGAAGAGCAAATTGATCTACTTAGCCTACTCAAAACCATGACAAGCAATCCCGCAGATCTGATTGGCATTGATGCAGGACGCATTCAGGCAGACGCAGCAGCAGATTTTATCGAAATTGACATGAATTATCCGTGGGTTGCCTCAGAGAACGAGCTGAAATCGCGTTCGCGCAACACAGCATTTGAAGGCGCGCGATTTAGTGGTAAGGTCACTGCAACTTTTGTAAATGGCTCAAAAATATACGAATTGGCAGACGCGTAAATGGACCTTTATCTATCTCTATTCATTGCGGCCATTGGCGGCTATTTGCTTGGCTCCGTACCATTCGGCTTGGTACTGGTGCGTCTCGCTGGATTGGGCGACATTCGAGAAATTGGGTCAAAAAGCATCGGCGCGACGAATGTTTTGCGCACAGGCCGAAAAGACTTAGCGCTCGCGACATTCCTACTCGATGCGGCTAAAGGTGGCATCGCAGTATTGGTTGCACGCTACTTCTTTGGTGAAACCGCAGCCCTTGTCGCAGGCGTCGCGGCATTTGCGGGCCATTGTTGGCCTATTTGGTTGCAATTTAAAGGTGGCAAAGGCTACGCAACTTTCATCGGCACCCTATTTGCATTTAGTTGGATGGTGGGATTACTTGTTGGGGCAACATGGTTGATTGTTGCCTTCGCGCGCCGCTATTCTTCTCTTGCAGCACTCAGCTCGGCAGCGGCTGCACCCGTATATGCTTGGATTTGGTCCGGCCCCTCTTTAAGCGTTGCATGCGCAGTTACAGCTATATTTTTATACTATCGACACAAAGACAATATTTTACGGCTTATGAATGGAACAGAACCTAAAATTGGCGGCGAAAAAACTTCTTAAACTGGCTAGGTCCTAGGGCACTAATGTCTCTATTTGACGAGCCAGCTCCGCCAAAAACATATCTCACTGACATTCAAAAGCTGGCTTGGCTAAGGCTGATCCGCTCCGAAAATGTTGGCCCGGCCACTTTTAAGCGGCTGATCAACAGGTTTGGCAATGTTGATGCTGCCCTTGACGCCCTACCAGAACTCGCCGCACGTGGTGGCGCCGCGAAGCCGATCAAAATCTGCCCTGTCGCGGATGCAGAAGCAGAGTTGGAAAAACTGCACAAAATCGGTGGACACGTGATTGGGCTGGGCGAACCGGATTACCCGCCCTTACTTGCCCACACCTCAAACGCACCGCCAATCCTATCGGCATTAGGTGAAGCAAAATTCGATTTACATAAGAGCATCGCGATTGTGGGCGCACGAAATGCATCAGCCGCCGGCATGGCCCTCACCCGGCAACTGGCCGCAGAACTCGGCCAAAACGGTTATGCTATTATCTCTGGCCTAGCGCGCGGCATAGACAGTGCAGCGCACACAGCTAGCCTAAAAGCCGGAACTGTTGCCGTGTTTGCGGGTGGCATAGACTTTATCTATCCAGAACAGAACCGTGATCTCGCGAAATCAATTGTCGACAATGGTGGCCTGCTGGTGACAGAGATGCCATTTGGCACGAGGCCCATTGCCCGAGACTTCCCGCGTCGGAACCGCATCGTCGCTGGCATGTCCCTTGGCGTTTTGGTGATTGAAGCCGCCGTCCGGTCTGGATCGCTAATTACGGCGCGTTTGGCAAACGAACAAAACCGCGATGTTATGGCTATCCCCGGTTTCCCTTTAGATCCGCGCGCGGCTGGCGGTAATAAGCTTATTCGCGATGGCGCCACATTGGTGAGAAATGTCGATGACATTTTGGAAGAGATTACAACGTTCGAACTCTCCCAACCCGACCTGTTTCAAGAAGATAGCGAAGACCAATATCTTGATTGGGATATGGACGATGCGCCCACCGCGGCCCAAGAAGTATTGTCTTCCCTCAGCCACACCCCAATAGCCATCGATGAGATTATTCGCGCAACGGCGCTGCCCGCGCAAGCTGTGCAAATGGTACTGCTGGATCTGGAAATCGCAGGCCGGATCGAGCGTTCATCTGGCCAGTTGGTAAACCTAAAATTGATCGATTGATTTCAAACACCACTTGAATTCCTCTTGTTTCTCCACTAGGTGACGGCAGCTACGAATTATTTCATGCGGCAAGCTGTGCAATATCTAGAATGATTGACAATGCACGGCGAACAAGATCATGTTGCCGCCGATCCATCATGTTGAAGTTAAGGAAATCGCGATGAAAGTTGTAATTGTCGAAAGCCCCGCAAAAGCTAAGACAATCAATAAATATCTCGGAAAAGATTTCGAGGTGCTCGCGTCCTTTGGACACGTCCGCGACCTGCCATCTAAAGATGGCTCTGTGGACCCTGAACATGATTTCGAGATGAAGTGGGAAGTTGATGCGGCGTCGAAAAAACGCCTAACCGACATCACGCGCGCTGTTAAAGCGTCTGACGAACTGATCCTCGCGACCGATCCGGATCGCGAAGGTGAAGCGATTTCTTGGCACGTTTTGGAAGTGCTAAAGCAGAAAAAGGCCCTTAAAGATAAGCCGGTCAAACGTGTGGTTTTCAACGCCATTACCAAAAATGCAGTGTTGGAAGCAATGGCCAATCCACGTGATTTGGATGTGCCGTTGGTTGATGCCTATTTGGCACGCCGTGCCCTTGATTATCTCGTAGGCTTTACACTTTCACCGGTGCTCTGGCGCAAACTGCCTGGCTCACGTTCCGCAGGACGGGTGCAGTCTGTCGCGCTGCGTTTGGTTTGCGAACGAGAAACCGAAATTGAAAAGTTCAAGCCACAAGAATATTGGAGCGTGACCTCCAACTTCGAAAAGGATGGCACCAAGTTTGATGCCCGCCTTTATGCGTTAGACGGCAACAAAGTCGATAAGCTGGATATTAAGACCAGCGAAGAAGCTGAAAGCATCCGCGCCGCCATTAAGGCTGGCGATATTGAAGTTGCGAACGTTGAGAAAAAACCAACCAAGCGCAATCCGTACGCGCCGTTTACGACCTCAACCATCCAACAAGATGCTTCAAGCCGTTTAGGTTTCTCACCTTCACGTACCATGCAGATCGCGCAACGTCTTTATGAAGATGGTTCGATCACTTATATGCGTACGGATGGCGTGCAGATTGCCCCTGAAGCAATTGATGCAACGCGCCGTCAAATCGCCCGTGATTTTGGCGACAATTACTTGCCAGAAAAAGCACGTATCTATCAGTCCAAGGCCAAAAACGCTCAAGAGGCGCACGAAGCGATCCGACCTACGGATTTGTCGCGCACCCCTGCTCTTTTGAAAAACTCAGACCCGGACCAGAAAAAACTCTATGAGTTGATCTGGAAACGCACGATGGCCAGCCAAATGCGTGCCGCAGAAGTTGAACGGACAACTGCAGACTTGCGGGTCAATGGCACACGGTCAATTGATTTGCGTGCGGTTGGTTCCGTCGTGACGTTCCCAGGCTTCATGTCGCTTTATGGTGTCAGCACTGTCGACAAGGACGATGAGAATTCTAAAGAACTGCCAAAACTTGATACAGGCGACAAGCCATCGCTTCTTGATGTTTTGGCTGAACAACATCACACCCAACCACCTGCCCGTTTTACTGAGGCGAGTTTGATCAAAAAGATGGAAGAGCTCGGCATTGGCCGTCCTTCCACCTATGCGGCGACTTTGGGTGTATTGCGTGATCGCGATTATATCCGACTTGAAAAACGCGCTCTTATTCCAGAGGACCGTGGCCGTTTGGTTACCGCATTTTTGGAAAGCTTCTTTGAGCGCTATGTTGAATATAGCTTCACCGCCAATCTTGAAGAAGAGCTGGATGGCATTTCAGCTGGCGACATCAACTATAAAGATGTGTTGAACCGCTTCTGGCGCGATTTCTCTGCCCATGTTGTTGAAATCAAGGACCTACGGGTTTCAGAAGTTCTAGATGCATTGAACGCACTGCTTGGGTCGCACATTTTCCCAGCGAAGGAAGATGGATCTGATCCGCGCAAATGCCCTGATTGCGAAACAGGCCAACTGTCCCTCAAATTGGGCAAATTCGGCGCATTTATCGGTTGTGAAAACTATCCCGAATGTAATCACACACGCCAATTGGCCGAAAGTGCGACTGGTCAAGCAGCAGAAACCGCAGGTATCGGCGTTATCGGCCAACATCCTGAATTTGGCGCAGACATTGAAATGAAATCTGGTCGCTTTGGTCCATATTTAGAAATGGTCCACAATGACGAGAAAAAGCGCGCAGGCCTGCCAAAAGGCTGGTCACCAGAATCAATAGATCTGGAAAAGGCTGTAAAACTTATTTCATTGCCGCGAGATGTGGGCGAGCACCCCGAAGACGGCAAAATGATCACAGCAGGCCTTGGTCGCTACGGTCCATTTGTTTTACACAATGGCAAATATGCGAATTTGCCGGATATTGAAGAAGTCTTTTCAGTTGGCTTGAACCGCGCTGTTACTGTATTGGCCGAAAAAGCGGCTGGAGGCGGACGACGTGGCGCAGCAGCAACGCTCAAAGAATTGGGCGATCACCCTGATGGCGGACCAGTTACCGTAAAAGATGGCCGCTACGGCCCTTATGTAAACCACGCCAAGATCAACGCCACTTTGCCAAAAGATACGGACCCACAAAGCGTTACGTTAGAACGCGCTTTGGAACTGATCGCAGAAAAAGCGGCAAAAGGCCCAGCGAAAAAGCGCAAGGCGCCAGCTAAAAAGAAACCAGCAGCGAAGAAAAAGCCTGCAGCGAAAAAGGCTCCGGCCAAAAAGAAACCAGCGGCGAAAAAGACGACCGCAGAAACATAAGGGGTCCATAAATGGCCCGCAATGCCGATAAGGGTCGCCTAGCCAAAGCCCCAGATCAACGACGCAGCCACAAAACCCGCGCGAAACAAAACCGCGACGGGCAAATGCCAACACGTGATCAGGTTGTTGAATATCTAGATCTCAACCCGAACAAAGCGAGCAAACGCGACATTGCCAAAGCATTTGGCATACGTGGCGACGAACGCATCATCCTAAAAGCGCTATTGCGTGAAATGGAAGAAGATGGCGTGATCAATCGGTCGCGCAAGGCCTATAAGCGCACCGCAGCACTGCCTTCTGTCACCGTCATTGAAATTCCGACCGACGCAGATCCTGACAATATGGTCGGGCATCCGGCGAAATGGGATGATGATGACGGCGAACGGCCTGCGGTTCTTATCGCAGGTGGCAAGGACGCCAAGGCCGTTCCAGGCCCCGGCGATCGCGTTCTGGCGCGGATTTCTAAGAGCGACGACCCAGAAGGCCCAGCCTACATCGCCAAACCGATGAAGGTTTTGGATGCGCCAAGAAAATCGTTGATCGGCGTCATTCGCCTCACCGACAATGGTGCCCGTTTGATCCCCGTTGAGCGCAAAGGCCGTGAAATGCAAATCCACGCTGGCGACCTCAATAACGCCAAAGATGGCGACCTCGTGGAAGTCGAGCAATCGGTTTCAGGCCGCGCCATGGTGCCAAAAGCCAAAGTGATCAATGTCATCGGCAACCCGCTCAGCGAAAAGGCTGTTAGCCTGATCGCGCTGCACAATTTGGAAATTCCACACAAATTCCCAAATGCGGTGATTGCCGAATCTGAAGCCGCCAAGCCTGCTGATTTGTCAGGTCGGGAAGATTGGCGTGAAATGCCATTCGTTACCATCGACCCAGCAACAGCGAAAGATCATGATGACGCCGTTTACGCCCATCGCGATGAAGATGCTGCCAATGAAGGCGGGTTTGTCGTCTATGTGGCCATTGCAGATGTGGCGCACTATGTCCGTCCCGGTTCAGAAATGG
The DNA here is from genome assembly GCF_057219265.1 of Maritalea sp. YIW29. Taxonomy (NCBI): domain Bacteria; kingdom Pseudomonadati; phylum Pseudomonadota; class Alphaproteobacteria; order Hyphomicrobiales; family Devosiaceae; genus Maritalea; species Maritalea sp. YIW29. Next base: position 766,925 of record NZ_JBXVVF010000001.1, on the reverse strand, counting down.
AGCGTGAGGCGCTTTTGCGTGGCAACTCGGTCTATTTCCCGGATCGGGTTGTGCCGATGCTCCCAGAGAAGATTTCAAACAATCTGTGCTCGCTGATCGAGTTGGAAAATCGCGCCGCCATGGGATTGCGGATGGTGTTTGACGCGACGGGTGAAAAGATCAGCCACAGCTTCCATCGCGCCCTTATTCGTTCGGCAGCCAAACTAAGCTACCAACAAGCACAAACCGCGATTGACGGTCATCCTGATGATAAAACAGCGCCACTGCTTGAACCCATAATCAAGCCTTTGTTTGAAGCTTTCGCGGCGATGGAAAAGGCACAAAAACGTCGTGGTCCACTGGCGCTCGACCTGCCAGAGCGCCGCATAATGCTCAATGATCAAGGCTTAGTGGAAGACGTGCACATCCCAGAACGATTAACCGCCCACCGGTTAATCGAAGAGATGATGATCCAATCCAATGTGTGTGCCGCAGAAACGCTTGAAAAGCACAAAGTGCCCCTGCTCTATCGTGTGCATGATGCGCCATCTCAGCAAAAACTGATTGGTTTGAAAGAAGGTCTTTCTTCGATGGACTTGAACTTCGCCCCCGGCGATACGGTAAAACCAGAGCAATTCAATCGCATTCTAGCGCTGGCGGAAGAGAGCGACAATCCGCATCTCGTCAACGAGATGATTCTTCGCTCGCAGGCCCAAGCCGAATATACAAACGAGAATTACGGCCACTTTGGCCTAAACTTGCGACGATATGCGCATTTCACCTCGCCCATTCGTCGCTACGCCGATTTAATCGTTCACCGCGCCCTCATTCGCGCCCTAAACTTGGGCGATGACGGCCTGCCGGTAGAGACTGACAACAAGTTAGCGGCGATTGGACAGCAGATTTCAATGACGGAACGGCGTGCCATGTCGGCCGAGCGAGAAACGACAGATCGCCTGCTGGCTTACTATCTCGCAGACCAAATTGGTGCTCAATTCCCTGGTCGAATTGCAGGGGTTATTGGGGCGGGACTATTTGTCCGATTGGATAAATCGGGCGCAGATGGTTTTATACCCGCAAGCACCCTTGGCACGGACTACTTCATCCATGATGAAGGACAACAAGCATTGATCGGCGAACGTACCGGAGAGCGTTATCGGATTGGTGATCAAGTTGAAGTACGGTTGATGGAGGCTGAACCTTTGGCGGGTTCCTTGCGGTTTGAAATGCTTTCACGTGGAGAGAAAGTAAAACCGCCAGGTGGTCGCCGGTCACGTCGTCCGACGTACAAAAAGTCAATTGGCGGTCGGCGAAAAAAGAGATAGGGAATGCACGTGAGCCAAATGAGCATTGAGTTAGACACAATCGCAAAGCCCAAACGAGATGTTTGGGGCGCTGTTAAGCGCGGTATTATGGGCCGCTGCCCAAAATGCGGCAAAGGGCACCTGTTTCAGGGCTATCTAAAGATCCAGGACAGCTGTTCGAATTGTCACGAAGCCCTGCACCACCACCGTGCAGACGATGCGCCCCCATATATCACCATGGCAATTGTCGGGCACATCGTAGTTGGGTTGATCTTCCATATTGAAACAAGCTACGAAATCGAACCGATGATCCATCTTTATTGGTCGCTTCCCACCATGTTGATTTTGTCACTTGGTTTGTTGCGCCCGATCAAAGGAATGATCGTTGGATTGCAGTGGGCGAACTACCTGCATGGCTTTGATCCAAACTTCAGCCCAGAAACAGATATGTAACGGGCAGACATTCAGAAAAACATTCTTCGGGTGCTTGACATTTAGCGCTAAATGCCTAGTTTGCGCCCGATATCGATTTTGTGCCGCGCGACAACTCGCGTGGCCTTTTATTTGGGATTGCAGGCATGGCCAAGTCAAACACCGTTAAGATCAAGCTGGTTTCAACAGCTGACACAGGTTACTTCTACGTAGCCAAGAAGAATTCGCGCACATTGACAGAAAAGCTCACACTGAAAAAGTATGATCCTGTTGTACGTAAGCACGTAGAATTCAAAGAATCCAAAATCAAGTAAGGTTTCTTTTTGAAATCTAGGGTCTGGACCCTAATTGATGGGAAAAAATCAAACCCCGCCGAAAGGCGGGGTTTTTTAGTGGGCAGTTCAACCCAGCAAGAAGAGGCCACTCTAACGCCAGGTTGAACCTGCCCGACCTACGGACCCAGGAAGTTGCGGCGGACCTGAGAAAATACCGTAGGAATGATCGGGTTCTTCATTGAACCGCTTGCATTTTACCTACACCCAAAGCGCCACATGGCCAACCAAATTGGCCCATTGGCATCCCAAATTCATCAGCTATGTTAAAGGCTTAACCTTAACGGGGCCCATTAAGGTTGCCTGTTAACACTAAGCAGTAACCTTGATAGATAAAGCTTTATCGGTTTAGCGTCATAAAGCGCGATTCTCGCGCCTCCCTTCCTGCAACGCTTCAAGAAATTAAAGACATGTCCCCTTTAGAAAATGTTCCGACATTGCAAACCGATCGTCTAATTCTCAGATGTCCGCAAGAAACTGATATGACTGCCTATCTGGCGTTCTTTAGCGACGCAGAGGCATCCCTCTTCTATGGCGGGCCATTAAGCGAAATTGGTGCGTGGAGTGCTTTGGCCAAGAATATCGGTCACTGGGCGCTTAGGGGTTTTGGCCTGTGGACACTTGTGCGCCGTGACACTAGTGAAGTTATCGGCTCATGCGGGCTCGTCGCCCCTCAAGGATGGCCAAGACGAGAGCTAACATGGTGGATTTTGCCAGAAGCGCGCAAACAAGGATTTGCGAAGGAAGCGTCACTAGCCACTATTCAGTTCGGCTATGAACAACTGGGCTGGGATTTAGTTGAAACTCACATGGACGACAAGAATGTCGCTGCCAGAGCCCTAACATTGTCGCTTGGCGGCAAAAAAATCGCGCGAGAACCGTTTCCAGACGGACAATCGCGCGACATATTTCAATTTCCAGACAGGCGGAAAGTTTAGGCGGCGTCGTAAACGATACGATTGCGCCCTTCCCGCTTTGCGCGATAAAGCGCAATATCAGCACGCTTAAGCATTTGATCCGGCGTGTCATCAGGCAGCTCATTGATCGCAATGCCAACACTCACAGTGATATCCAAAGGCATCGACACTTCGGTCTCAAACGGCTCGCTGGCGATTGCATTGCGAATACGCTCAGCAATGTTTTTTGCATGGTGCAAATCTGCACCTGGCATCATCACTACAAACTCTTCGCCACCGTAACGGCAAGCAAGATCGACGCCACGAATATTGCGCTGAAGGCGATTGGCGAATTCGCGCAATACTTCATCACCAGCGGCATGGCCATGCGTGTCATTCACCGACTTGAAGAAATCTATGTCGAGCATCATGAGACCAAGATTTTTGTCGCCCTCACGCGCTTTATCAAGTTGAACGCACATATGGCGGTCAAAATACCGACGATTGTACAAGCCCGTTAGCCCATCAATCACAGCCATCGCGACGGTGCTCGAAAGGTTCTTGCGCAACTCAGCGGAGTAACGATAGCGCCTCACCTGCGTACGCACACGGGCAGCCAGTTCGTTCCGCTCGACGGGGCGCAGAATAAAGTCATTCACCCCAAGTTCCAAACCGCGCACCACTTTTGGTTTATCAGGCACATCCGCCACCAAGATAATTGGCAGGTTTTTCGAATGCTCCAATGTGCGAATTTGCGAACAGACGCGCAACGGATCAATGCCATCAAGCGCCATGCTGACGACAACAAGTTCATATTCTGATTCCGCCAGATGAAATGCAACATCTTCAGGTGTTGTAAGATGAGAAACATCATGCTCCTCATTCAGCGTTTCCATTAGCCGACGTGCGTTGTGGGCATCAGAATCAACCAATAAAATTTTTCCGCCTGCCGCATCTACGCCAGCAGTCATATCCACTATATCTTCAATGGCGATTGCTTGACCGGTAATTGCGCGGGCGCGCAGCTCGTCTGTAAGGTTTTTCAAACGTGCTAAGCTTTTAACCCGAGCCATCAATTGAACATCATCAACCGGCTTGGTCAAAAAATCATCAGCTCCGGCTTCCAAGCCCCGAACTTTGTCCGAAGGTTGATCCAAGGCTGTCACCATGACAATGGGGATATGTTGTGTTTTTGGATCACTCTTGAGCCGCTGACAGGTCTCGAACCCATCCATTTCCGGCATCATCACGTCCAACAGAACAAGATCACATTCGCCGCGCCTACAAATTTCAATCGCGTCAGCGCCATTGCTGGCCTCCAACACGTCAAAATACTCGGCAGTGAGCCGAGCAGAAAGCAGTTTTACATTTGTTGGTATATCATCAACAACCAATACTCGTGCCGTCATGACTACGCCTTACTCCCAGCCAGCTTACTTGCCTGGCCCAATAAATTTTTCAATCGTTTCAAGGAAATGGGGCAGCGAAATCGGCTTGGATATATAGCCCTCGCACCCACCTTCTAGAATTCGCTCTTCATCGCCCTTCATCGCGAACGCGGTTACAGCGATCACCGGTATGTGGGCCAATTCTTCGTTCTCTTTGATCCACTTAGTCACAACCAATCCAGAAACTTCTGGCAGTTGAATATCCATCAAGATCAAGTCCGGATGGTGCTCTTTTGCTATGTCTAGCGCATCAAGACCATTCCGTGTTTGTATCGTGCGATAGCCACGCGATTCCAGTAAATCGTTGAACAGCTTCATGTTCAGCTCGTTATCTTCAACGATCATCACCGTTTTTGACATAATTCCCCGGATGAATTGTTCACATGACTTCTCGAATTTGAGATGCAATTGATCTAACATCAAATTTCTTACGAAAGACGTAATAGGACGTAAAATTGATGAGCCTTGTTTCTGATAGCTTTGTGGACGAAATCGCCAACGCCTGCTTAGGCCACTTGGTCAGTGAGCCCGATCTTCTGGGTCAATTTATGGCCGAAACCGGCATTTCTGCGAATGACATCCGCTCCGGCGTAAATGATCAGATCAAAGTTGGCTTGTTTGACTATTTCGCCCATAACGAGCCGGCAATGCTGGCCGTGTGCGCGAATGCGCATGTGACGAGCGAGCAATTTATGCGCGCCTATTACAAGCTAAACCCGGGTGGCTAGGAGCTAATGGCGTCACTTTGCAAGGAATGCGGACATCAACAGATTGAGAAAGATTTCTCACGCTGCCCGTCCTGCATGTCACGACGCACCATCACGCACCCTGAATTGGCCAAACTCACAGTTGCGCATGTCGACTGCGATTCTTTTTACGCATCTGTTGAAAAACGCGACAATCCTGAACTACGCGACAAGCCGGTAATTGTTGGCGGCGGTCAACGCGGTGTGGTTTCCACATGTTGCTACATTGCGCGAATGAGCGGCGTGCGATCCGCCATGCCTGCATTTCAAGCCAAACGACTTTGCCCGCAAGCGGTATTTGTGCGCCCGCGCATGGCCGAATATGTCAAAGCCAGCAAGCTGATCCGCGAGGAATTCGACAAACTAACGCCCTCCGTCGAGCCATTAAGCATCGACGAGGCATTTTTGGATTTGGCAGGCACTGAAAAATTGCACAACAGCTCGCCCGCCCAAAGCCTAGCCAGATTGGCGCGCGAAGTGGAAAAAAATGTCGGGGTGACGCTTTCCATTGGCCTGTCACACAACAAGTTTTTAGCCAAAATCGCTTCCGACCTCGATAAGCCACGCGGAATGGCGCTGATCGGCGAAGAAGAGACCACGACATTTCTCGCCGACAAGCCTGTGACAATTATCTATGGGATTGGCAAAAAATTCGGCGAACGACTGGAGCGCGACGGCATCACGCGGATTGGCCAGCTGCAAGAAATGGATTTAAAGGATTTGGCTAGCCGTTACGGCGAAATCGGCGGACGACTATACTATCTCGCACGAGGCTTGGACAAACGCATCGTTAAAAGATCAAGAGGTGTAAAATCCGTATCCAATGAAACAACTTTCTTTAATGATATAAATGATTTTGAAGAACTTTCTAAAGTGATGCTTCGCCTTGCTGAGGAAGTGTCTGCACGCCTAAAAACCAAGGACTTGGCAGGCGATACGATCACCATCAAGCTGAAAACTGCCGGTTTTGCGACCCGTACACGGCGGCGGCAACTGCTCTCGCCCACTCAATTCGCGCACACCATTTATGAAACCGGCCAATCAATGCTGGAAAAAGAAGTCGGCATGACGAGTTTTCGCTTGATCGGCATCGGCGTTTCGGGTCTTTGCAAAGCGCCGACAAGTGATCCGGTGGACTTGATCGATCCTAAAATAGCGCGCAAAGCAGCGGCCGAACGGGCAATGGATAAAGTGCGCAATCGATTTGGTAAAAAGGCCGTATTACGCGGCAAGTTGATGAGTGCCAAAAAAGATGTACGTAATGAAGATAACGATTCTCAAAAACCAAAATAGAAATTAGGCTTACACCATGTCTCCAGAACAAAAACTTGCCGAGCTGGGATTTCAATTGCCAGCGCCAATCGCACCGCTAGCAAGCTATGTACCCGTGCAACGAACGGGGAATTTGTTACATATATCGGGGCAATTGCCCCTGGATAGTGATGGTTTGAGAAAAGGGCGACTTGGCGACAATGTTGGGGTTGAAGAAGCCCAGAAAGCAGCACAGCTATGCGCGCTCAACATTCTTGGGCAGATCAAATCCAGCGCCAACGTCGATTTAAGCGACATCAAACAATTCATCAAACTTAGCATTTTCGTTGCCTCGACAGATGACTTTTTTGAACAACATCTCGTGGCCAACGGCGCTTCTGATCTGATTGGTGAAGTGTTTGGTGATAAAGGCAAGCACGCCCGCGCCGCAGTAGGTGTAACAGCATTGCCACTTGGCGCCGTGGTTGAAATTGAAGCAATTGTTGAAGTCTTCAACTAATGAGCGCGCTGGATTCGGTATTTGCCCAACCTATCGCCCATCGTGGATTGCACGATGTTGAGCGGGGCATCATTGAGAACAGTAAATCTGCCTTTGAGGCAGCAATTGAAGCTGGCTTCGGGATTGAATGCGACATTCAACTCACCGGCGACGACCAACCTGTTGTTTTTCATGACTATGTGTTGGATCGGCTAACAGAACAAAAGGGCAAGATCAAAGACCTGAGCAGCGATCAACTATGCCGTATTCCCCTTAAGGGCTCTCAAGATCGCCCGATGCATTTTTCTCAATTGCTTGAACTTGTTAATGGCAATGCGCCACTGGTTGTCGAACTTAAGTCTCAAGGCAAACGAAATCCAGCAATTGCGCAAGCAGTAATCGCGGGCGCGAACGACTATAAGGGGGCTTTGGTTTTCAAAAGCTTTGATGCGGGCATTCTTTATCATTTGCGAAGATTGGGCACCACATGGCCTGTCGGCGTGGTTGTGAAGGAGAAAGACTACAACCCAGTGACTTGGCTCGCTGCATTCGTTTCACGTCACCTTTTTCACTATCCATGGACGCGTTTCGAGTTCATTTCCTGCAAAGTGATTGATCTAAAACTGCCCATGGTTCGTCTCCTAAGAGCGATGGGCAAGAAGACCATGACATGGACAATTAAGTCAAAAGCCGACATCGAACTGGCCAACAAAGGAGCTGACCAGATTGTTTTTGAAGGTGATGCGGCAAAAGAACTCCCGAAAAGGTCAATGTGACGGAACCAAAAGACACAATTATTGCAAAAACATTCGGATCCGCTGCCGAAATTGGCGAAGCGGATTGGCAAGCATGCGCGGGTGAAGAAAACCCATTTGTGCAATATGCCTTTTTTGATGCACTGGAACGGTCGGGCAGCGCAAGTGCAGTCACCGGATGGCACCCGCAACATATTGGCTTGATTGACCAAAACCAAAATGTTTCCGCAATAATGCCTGCCTATATCAAGTCGCACTCACAAGGCGAATATGTGTTTGACCACGCCTGGGCGGACGCATATGCCCGAGCCGGTGGCAACTATTATCCAAAGCTGCAAATATCAGTTCCATTTACCCCCGCTTCAGCCCCTAAATTGCTGATGAAGGGCGGCCTCGCAAATCCAGCTGCCAGTGCCCTGCCCGACGCCGCTGCCTCAGCCACGGTGCAATTGGGATGTTCATCCGCCCACGCGACATTCCTGTCGCTTGAAGAATTGAATATTTTCAAGGCCAAAGGTTGGCTTGAACGGAACGATCAGCAATTCCATTGGACCAATCGTGAATATGGCAATTTCTCAGATTTTTTGGATGACCTCACCTCAAGAAAGCGCAAAGCAATCCGCAAGGAACGCAGTGCAGCTCTGAGCGATAACGGCCTTGAGATTGTTTGGAAAACCGGCACTGACATTACGGAGCGCGACTGGGACCACTTTTTCGAGTTCTATCAAGATACCGGCGCGCGTAAATGGGGCAGTCCTTACCTAACCCGCACGTTCTTTTCGATGATTGGCGAAATTATGGCCGATCAAATATTGATCATGTTTGCGATGGACGGCGATCGGCCAATTGCTGGTGCACTTAATTTCATCGGCAAAGACACATTGTTTGGCCGCTATTGGGGATGCAACCAACACGTTCCATTTTTGCATTTTGAACTTTGCTATTATCAAGCAATTGATTTTGCAATTGAAAACAAACTTGCTCGCGTAGAGGCAGGCGCACAAGGTGGTCACAAGCTGGCCCGCGGCTATGAGCCCGTCACAACATACTCCGCGCACTATATCGCACACCCTGCCTTCCGGGAGGCGATTGAGGACTATCTGGTCAATGAACGCGAGCATGTGGCGCTAGATCAAGCTGAGCTTTCCGACTACACGCCTTTCAAGCAGCGAAGCGATTGATTTGTGGCATTGACAATCTAACTTGATGTCTGCGTCCTATGATGAGTAACCTAGGATTACAAAAAAACTCCAGACCAGCGAGCGACAACGAATGACCGGCAACTACGATCCTAACAACATTTTCACAAAAATTATCGCAGGCGACCTCCCCAGCCATAAAGTCTACGAAGATGACATTTGCATCTCAATCATGGATATTATGCCCGAGAGCAAAGGCCACGTGCTGGTTATTCCCAAAACGGGTTCCCGCAACTTGATGGATGTGGACACAGACAATTTGGCCGAGCTGATCAAACGGGTTCAAAAAATTGCTGTTGCAGTAAAACAGGCAATGAGCGCAGATGGCATTTTGCTCCGTCAATCGAGTGAAGAAGTCGCTGGGCAAACCGTCTATCACCTGCATTTCCACATTATCCCTTGCTACGCTAGCCAGCAGAACGCAAAACATGCGACCAACACAACAATGAATGAAGAGCTAGCCGAAACAGCAGCCCTCATCAAAGCGGCGATCTAAAAAAAAGAGGCCGGTCAGATGACCGGCCTTTTTGATTAGCTCTTTTCAGAACTTTTTTTCGATTTTCTCGGCGTCGAGGGCACCCTCGCCCCCTTGGCTGCAGCCTTTTTGGCGGCAGGCTTGGTTATGGCCTTTCGCTTCTCTGGCCCGGTAATCGCTTTGGGCTTGGCTGGCCGCGGTGGCAAGAACTTAAGTACAAGCTCATCCGCCCCACGTTTAACATCCACTTTCACGGTGCCACCATTTTGCAGTTTGCCGAACAATAGTTCATCCGCCAATGGCTTCTTGATGTGCTCTTGGATAACACGCCCCAATGGCCGTGCGCCCATCTGTTCATCATAACCACGGGTTGCAATCCACTTATTGGCCGCTGGTGTAAGTTCGATGGTGACATCGCGCTCACCCAATTGGGCTTCAAGCTGAATAACAAACTTCTCGACAACCTGCGATACAACTTTGCCCGGCAATGCACCAAACGAAATAATCGCATCCAAACGGTTGCGGAATTCTGGCGTGAAGAAGGTTTTCAATGCTTCTTCGTCATCACCCGTACGGCGTTCATTCGTAAAGCCAACAGGCGCACGGGCCATATCAGCAGCCCCAGCGTTTGATGTCATGATCAATATAACATTGCGGAACATGACTTCTTTGCCGTTGTGATCTGTCAGCTTGCCGTGATCCATCACCTGCAACAGAATATTGAACAGATCTGGATGTGCTTTTTCGATTTCATCAAGCAACACCACGCAATGTGGATTTTGGTCGACGCCATCGGTCAACAAACCACCCTGATCAAACCCAACATATCCCGGAGGCGCACCGATTAAACGCGATACGGTGTGACGTTCCATATATTCGGACATGTCAAATCGCAGCAGTTCAACACCCAATGTGTCAGCCAACTGTTTTGCCACTTCAGTTTTACCAACACCAGTTGGGCCGGTGAACAAATAAGAGCCAATTGGCTTTTCAGGCTCACGCAATCCCGCTCGGGCAAGCTTGATTGCCGACGAAAGTGCACCAATCGCTGTATCCTGACCGAAGACTACGCGTTTCAAATTGTCTTCTAGTCCAGACAATAGTTCAGTGTCAGACTTGGAAACCGATTTGGGCGGAATACGTGCCATTGTCGCGATTGTTGCTTCAATTTCGTCCACACCGATGGTCTTTTTACGATCTTTTTCTTCTAGCAAGCGTTGCGCAGCACCAGATTCATCAACGACGTCGATGGCCTTGTCTGGTAGCTTGCGGTCATTGATATAACGAGCGGAAAGCTCAACGGCAGACTTAATCGCGTCATTGGTATATTCCACATCGTGATATTTCTCATAATAGGGTTTTAGCCCTTTCATGATGTCAATCGCATCGGGAATGCTTGGCTCTGCAACGTCAATTTTTTGGAACCGGCGCACAAGGGCACGGTCTTTTTCAAAGAATTGACGGTACTCTTTGTAAGTTGTTGAACCGATACAACGAATTTCACCCGACGCAAGCGCCGGCTTCAACAAGTTTGATGCATCAAGCGCGCCACCAGACGTTGCTCCAGCACCAATCACAGTGTGGATCTCGTCGATAAACAGGATGCTTTCCGGTTCCTTTTCAAGCGCCTTAACAACGGACTTTAAACGTTCCTCAAAATCACCACGGTAGCGCGTACCTGCCAAGAGCGATCCCATATCGAGCGAATAGATGACTGACGTTTTAAGCACCTCAGGCACATCGCCTTCGATGATGCGTTTGGCCAGACCTTCAGCAATAGCTGTCTTACCAACACCCGGATCACCTACATAAAGTGGATTATTCTTCGAACGACGGCATAGAACCTGAATGGTCCTTTTCAATTCAGACGATCGACCGATCAGTGGATCAATCTTGCCGTCTTTGGCCTTTTCATTCAGATTAACACAGAACTCGTCAAGCGGAGACTTTCCGGCGCCTTCCGCGCCTTCGCTTTCTTCCTGAGCGCCATTTAGTGGCCGCGTCTCGGTAACACCTGACTTCGAGATGCCGTGTGAAATGTAATTCACCGCATCAAGGCGCGTCATATCCTGCTGCTCGAGGAAATAAGCAGCATGGCTTTCCCGTTCGGCAAAAATAGCAACAAGAACATTGGCACCGGTAACTTCGTCACGCCCAGAAGACTGGACATGAATGACGGCGCGTTGGATGACCCGTTGAAACGCTGCGGTTGGGCTAGATTCCACATCGCCCGTGACCACAAGACTTGAAAGCTCATCTTGAATGAACTCTTCTAAATCTTGACGAAGCGCTTCACGATCAACCTCGCAGGCATCCAAAACCGCGATCGCATCTTCATCATCGGTCAAAGCAAGCAGCAAATGTTCAAGCGTTGCCATTTCATGGGCGTGCTCACGTGCCAAATTCATGGCATTGTGCAGCGCTTTTTCTAATCCGCGTGAAAATGAGGGCATAGCTATATCCTACTGTTTTTCCATAACGCACTGTAACGGGTGCTGATTTTTTTTGGCCGCGTCCATGACCTGAGTTACTTTAGTTTCTGCTACTTCGTACGGGAATATTCCGCACTCCCCCACGCCGTGATTGTGGACATGCATTGTGATCGAGACGGCCTCGTCTTGATTTTTGTTAAAGACCTGCTGCAAAACAGCAATCACAAATTCCATCGGCGTATAGTCATCATTCAACAACAAAACACGATAAAGCGCCGGCTTTTTAGTCTTTGCCCTAGTCTTCGTCGCAACCCCAATTCCATCCTCAGAATCACTGTCGTTCTGATCGTCAGAAGATTGGGATATTTTGGTCATCTTTATCATGGTCAATTTAGCGTCGTTCATTGTTGGTGAATCTCGATCCCATTATGTAGGCAATCTGTTACTAATGTTAAGTCCCCTTATGCGGAAATCCAACATCACAAAGTTGCGACCAACTAATTAGAATGTGATTTAGTTTTTCAAACAATTCAAAACAATTTTACTCATTCGTAAGAAGCCACCTGTATTTTGCGGAATTGTGTAGAGTTTTCTGCCCTCATTATCGTTCCATTTGAGACGAAAATGCGAAGCAGAACATGAGTTTAGAGTACGGGCCTGCGTATTGGCCCGATTTGTTTTGGAGTACAGGGTGGATTTCCTCTCTGATTTTAGCGCGCTTCGCCGTTTCATGGCGCTCTTCGTAGCGTCTTTGTCGATTGTTTTGGTGTCATTTTTCGCACCAAATACCGCAGACGCCGCAAGTTTACGCAAATATGCCGGAATTGTCGTCGATGCCAAAACAGGCAAGACCCTCTATTCCTCTGGCGCTGACGCAAAACGTTACCCAGCATCTGTCGCCAAAGTCATGACACTCTACGTGGTGTTTGAAGAGCTTGCCGCTGGTCGGTTAAAACTCAATTCAAAACTAAGAGTTTCAAAATATGCAGCAAGCGCTGAGCCAAGTAAACTTTATCTAAAAGCTGGCACGACGATCACAGTTTCTGACGCAATTAAAGCGCTGGTGACCAAATCTGCAAACGATGTTGCCCGCGTCGTTGCTGAAAACATTTCAGGCACCGAAGGCAAATTTGCCATCCGCATGACGAAAACGGCACGCGCGCTTGGCATGTCGCGCACCACATACAAGAATGCGTCTGGTCTACCCAACAGCAAACAAGTCACCACCGTCCGAGATCAAGCTCGGCTTGGAATGGCAGTGTTTCAGCACTTCCCTCAATATTTCAAATATTTCAAAACCCGCTCATTCCGATATCGCGGCAAGACATATGGCAACCACAACCGTTTGCTCGGCAGCGTAAAAGGCGTCGACGGCTTTAAAACGGGCTACATCCGTGCAGCAGGGTTTAACCTTCTAACATCTGCCCGCGTTGGCAACCGCCACATCATTGTGGTTGGATTTGGCTTCAACAAAAGCGCCTCGCGCAATGCCAAAGTTGCTTCGCTGATCAAAAAGTACCTGCCAAAGGCACGCAAAGGTAGCTACTGGAAACAAGCGGCAATCGCGAAACCAAGAGGCACAGCTTCAAGATCGCAAGCCATTGCAGTTGCTATTAAGGGCACGCCGCCTCCACGTCCATCACGCCTTGGCGGCAACCAAACACCTGTTGTTCCTGTGCCGACCCTTGTTGCGGCCGCCCCAGCGCCATTGGTCCCTGCCCCATTGGCGCCAACAAAGACAGAAGAAATTGTTGTTGCTTCGGTTGAGCCCTCGCTTGTTGCGCCATTGCCACCTCGGCGACCAATTGATTTGCTGACGGGCACAGGCGCGAAACCACTTGGCGTGATTGCAATAAATGCGCAAGCGGAACCCGCGCAATTGCAGCCAAACAGACAGTCCCTGGACCAGGCGAACGCATTTCAACCGCTCAACTTGTTGGGCAACTTGATCAATCGCAACAAACCCTCGACGCGTTCTGGACCGGTGCCGCCACAAGGCTTAGTGCCACCGGGCGATATTAATGACCCACTCACCACTAGCAGCATCGTACACACGTCCGCCCTCACCAACAGCCCTGCCATTTGGGCAGTTCAAGTTGGAGCTGCAAACAATCAGGCCAAAGCAGATATGCTTTTGGCGAAAGCGAACGGCCAGTTGGCCATTCTCAACGACTATCGCCCATCGGTGCAGAATGTCACCCGAAACGGTCAAGAGTTTTACCGTGCACGGTTTGTCGGTTTCACCAACGAGGCTGAAGCAACCACAGCGTGCGAAGCCCTTAAGGAAAAGAACATTAGCTGCTTGGCACTGCCAGGCTAGAAAATTCACCGCATGAGTAAGTGTAATGGAGTAACTCAATGCAAAACATAAACCACCCAAATTTGGACCATCTAAAAGAGCTGGCAAATTTTGAGCCCAAATCAGAGCTCGCATCAAAAGACGAGAGCGTTAGAAAATCTGCCCTCTTGCGCATTGCGAAAAATGTTGCAGAACGCAGTCAGGGCAAATCTGTCGCTGAAATGCTGAACTCGGTCATGGCGATATCTTCTCGCACGCGCCGCGTATTGCAAGATCGCACCCATATTGAGCTAGATGTATTCAATGCAAATGGGTCACGTGCCGTGCTCATCGAGTTTGGAAATCATCAAAACGAAGCTTAAACAGCTGATCGTTTAATTGGCAGCAACATGTTCGAATGCTGCATTTTCACGCACGCGTGCGCGCCACTCTTCGCGTCGAGCGCGACGCTCTTCGATACGTTCGCGAACCGGCAAGTTCAAAACATCGACCAAACGACGATATTCTTGTCTTGCGCTGATTTGGGAAACCCCGCCCCCCGCTAGCACTTCGTCACTTGCAGGATCAAATACGGTAAGACCGGACGAAAACAATGAGCGGAAAGCCACCCGCTCTGCAATACCATCCGCCATCCGACAACCTAACCGATCAGATATCCTGCCGATTGCTGACTGCACACTACGCATATTGCGGGAAGACAAAGACGCGATCCGGTTGCGCACGATCACCCAGTCGATGGTTTTGCCATCAAGCGCGAGCCGTTCTTTACGAGACTGCTGCACCAATCGCGCATAATGGTTGATTGAGCGAATTTCCAACGTCACGGGATCAATATCAGCCAAAACGTCAAGATCGATCAAACTGTCATTCACCGGGGTGACCAATGTGTCGGCCAACGCATGAGCAAGTCTTGTGAGGTGCGTATCAAACCCCGGTGTATCGACAATCAGAAAATCAGCATGCTTTTCAACTTCGCCAACAGCTTGGCGGAAAAGAGAAAACTCAATCCGGTTTCGCTCAGCTTGGCTATCTGATTTGGCAATGGGCAGGTGGTAATGTGTCGTGTGGGGAATTCGCACACCATGCTTACGCGCCCAATTGCGGCGGTTCTTCACATAGTGGGTAAATGTTTGCTGGCGACTATCAGTATCGATCGTTGCAACATTATAGCCTTGATAGAGCAACTGGATGGCAAGATGGAACGCCGTCGTCGTTTTACCAGACCCGCCCTTTTCATTGCCCAACACAATTAGATGTGCACCAGACCGTTCAGCCATCAACATTCCCTCAATTCCCGACGCAATAGTGTCCATTAATTACGCCAACAACAAGACTGATTTTTAAGTTAATGAATTCTAACTTAAT
Source organism: Maritalea sp. YIW29 (assembly GCF_057219265.1). NCBI lineage: Bacteria > Pseudomonadati > Pseudomonadota > Alphaproteobacteria > Hyphomicrobiales > Devosiaceae > Maritalea > Maritalea sp. YIW29. The sequence goes on along the minus strand of NZ_JBXVVF010000001.1, from coordinate 751,513 downwards.
AGATGAGGTAAACGCGTTAAATTAACCCTAATTCCGCCAGCACATGTGCCATTTCCTCTGGGGGGCTTTCTCTGGCTGCTGAGACGGTCAAATCATTTGGCGCGTCTCCGTGCTTAAGATAACGCCACCCCTGAAAGGGCCGTTTTGGCCGAGGTACTGTTGGAATAAGAGTTTGATCCATAACAATGTCGCAGAATGAGCGGCCCTCGCTGTCGGTCCCGGCTTCCAGGTCGACGATCCTCTGTCGACATTGAATTTTTCCTGCAAAAACCCAATAGATTGAACCAGCAGCAATCAATTCATCACGTCGTTTGGGCATCATGCGGGTGCGGTGCCACGCCAAACCGTCTGGTCGCCCTGCTCCGCTTTCCACCACGGCAGCGCGATAAGCCGCGAGGCTTTCGATTGATGTCGTACCCACTGATAGTTTGATGAGATGAATCATAGTTGGCGTTTTACCGCAATTCGGAACGAAATTGAATGGATTGAAATTTAGACGCGACATCACAATTCAATCAATGTCGCAAAAGAAAGGGGCGCTGATCATAAATGATCGCGCCCCGTCTTATAAGTGTCGTGCTACTCAAGCAAAAATGCTAAGCGCCGACAATGACTGATACAAGTAATCCGACTGACAGCAGACAAATAAATGTCCAGCTTGCTGCCCGCCAACATACCGCCTTTGATTGGCTACGCATGCAGTCTCCTTTAGTCTGTTTCACCCCTCCTGCTTCGCACTGAAGCGCAGCAGGAACGTTAACAGATAATTAAATAATTCGAACTTGGCAACCCATCACGTCAGTTTGGACAAAACTGTGTATAACTAATCTAAGCTGCACTGCTTAAAACAAGCCGAAAGCCAAGGCTGCCAATGATAAAAATGCAAAGAAACCAACCACATCCGTTACAGTCGTTACAAAAGCGGTAGATGCAACGGCCGGATCAATGTTCATGCGGTCCAATGCCAGTGGAATTAGAATTCCGGACACGCCAGCAGCAAACATATTCACAACCATCGCTAAACCAATCACACCACCCAGCAAAATGTTGCCGAACCATATCGACGTGACGATGCCAATAATAACGGCAAAAATCGCGCCATTCAGCGCGCCAACCAAAACTTCCCGGGTAATCAACCGTCGGATATTAAAGCGATCCAGTTCTTTAGTTGAAAGCGCCCGCACAGTAACGGTCATGGCCTGGGTGCCCGCATTTCCGCCCATCGATGCAACGATTGGCATCAACACTGCCAACGCAACCATTTGCGAAATCGTTGCATCGAACATGCCGATTACCAACGAGGCCAAAATGGCGGTGACCAAATTAACGAGCAACCAAGTCACCCGACTTCGAAGTGCATCCCAAACATTGTCGGATACTTCTTCATCGCCAACACCGGCCAAGCGTTTAATGTCTTCGCCCGCTTCTTCTTGAATGACGTCGACGATATCATCAATGGTGAGTACCCCGACCATGCGCCTCGAATCATCGACAACAGCCAATTCAACCAAATCATATCGTTCGAACAGGTGCGCCGCTTCTTCTTGATCTTCTTCAGCAGCAACATCAATGACACTATTGTTCATTATAGCTTCAATGGATTCGGGACGTTTCGCACGCAACATGCGATCCAATGCAAGCGTGCCGAGCAAGTTGTATGCAGGGTCCACCACATAGATTTGATAGAAGTCATCAGGCAGATCAGTTGATTCCCGCATATAGTCGATTGTTTGGCCCACAGTCCAAAATGGCGGAATGGCAATAAACTCCGTCTGCATCCGCCGACCAGCGGTATCATCTGGAAAGTCAAGGCTACGGCGCAGGGCCAACCGCTCAAATGTCGGCAACTGAGCCAGAATTTCAGCCTGATCAGTGTCTCTAATATCTTCAAGCAGATATACGGCGTCATCGCTGTCGAGCTCTTTGACCCCTTTTGCGATTTCAGCATTTGGCAGCAGCTCCATCAGCTCAAGACGAATTACGTCATCAACTTCTGTCAGCGCGGAGTAATCGAAGACATCCCCAGACAGAGCAATCAAGTCCATTCGATCAGAAGAGGACAGTGCTTCTAGAACGTCACCAATATCAGCTGCATATAGAGGTGCGAGAAAGGCTTTGACCTCATCGGCGTCCTGCGTGGCGATGAGATCGACAATCTGATCGACCCAGTCACCGCTGATTTGGCCAAGTTCATCCCGAAGCGGCGGAATGTCGTAACGCTCGATGTTTGACTGTGCCATCCGTCCACCACTATGAGCCATGGTCGCCTCCGCAAAAGTTGTATTGCCGGTCTTATGCTAGGGTGTAACCAATTCAACTTTAGCTGGCTAGGATAGATTGTGTAGTATGTTTGCAAATCAATGGCTTTCAACGAACTCACGCGTCGCTCACAGCGATTTGAGCAGTCGTTATTTTATCTTCGGAAGTTTTTGATGCAAAACAATCTCGCAGCCAATGAGCTGTTCAAATTAACTCGGAAAACCTAAATCCCTCGGAGGATCATATGTCTAAGTCAAAAACAGCTACTAGCCTTATCGTAGCGTCTGCAATGGCTGCAGCAATCTCAACAGCTTCTTCAGTTGCCCCAGCTCACGCTGAAGGCGCAATGGAGAAATGTTTCGGTGTTTCAGTTGCAGGCAAAAACGATTGCGCAGCTGGCCCAGGCACTACATGTGCTGGTACTTCTAAAGTTGACTACCAAGGCAATGCATGGACACTTGTTCCAGCGGGCCTTTGCGAAAACACTGATTTCTGGGCAAAAGTTCTTCCTGGCGATCGTGCTGGTTCTTTGTCAGAAGTTAAGCGTGACATGGTCTAAGCTTAATAGCGAATTCGATGTTTGGGCGTGATTTTCGCCCAAACATCACCTAAGATAGTCTTTGAGGGCAGATGAAAATGGACAAATATTTCGGCGTAGGTGTCGGTTTTAAGCCAGAACATTTCAAAGACATTTTCGAAAGCCAACCCGATATTGGTTTCTTCGAAGTTCATGCCGAAAACTATATGGGCGACGGTGGTGCCCCTCACAGAATGCTTGGCGCATTGCGTGAAAATTACCAACTCAGTGTGCATGGTGTCGGCTTGTCCCTTGGAACAATGGGCGACCTAGACCAGAACCATCTTCATAGACTTAAAAACGTGGTTGATCGCTACCAACCTGCGCTTATTTCGGAACATTTGGCTTGGTCAAGTCATGATGAAGCAAAAAACCTGTTATTTCTCAACGATTTACTGCCCATCCCTTACACGCCGCAGACGCTTGATCGCGTCGTTGAGCACGTGGATCAAGTGCAAACAACACTTGGCCGGCAAATTCTCGTCGAGAACCCATCAACATATGTCGCATTCAGTGAAACGCAGATGAGCGAAATCGAATTCATCACTCAAATGCAAAGCCGTACTGGATGCGGGCTGATTCTTGACGTCAACAATGTCTACATATCAGCCAACAATCAAAACATGGATGCGTTTGAGTATCTTGATACTTTCCCAACTCATGCCGTTGGTGAGATACATCTTGCGGGCCATGCTGAAGATGTCGATGATGAAGGCAAAAGATTGCTGATCGACGCCCATGACCGCAAAGTTGCGCCTGATGTTTGGACGCTTTATCAGCACGTCATTGCCAAAACCGGCGAAAAAACGACTCTGATTGAGTGGGACAATGATGTTCCAGATTGGCAAACGCTTTATCAAGAAGCACTGGACGCCAAATCACTGATGGCAAAGTTGGGGGCAAAAACCCATGCCGCAGAATAGTTCCGTTTTTTCACAATCAACTTTTGCTTCTGGTCTTTTTGATGCGGATGCGCCAGTTCCTGATGGTATTGTCAATCCAGCAGGTGTGCCAGCACCAAAGCGCTTTAGTGTCTATAAGAACAATGTGGTCGTGAGCTACCTTGAAGCGTTGGCCGCCGCCTATCCAGCATGCAAAAATTTAGTTGGCGAAGACTTTTTCAACGCCATTGGCCGCGCTTACTTGAGCGAGGTGCCCCCTGATTCACAATTGATGATACTATTTGGCAAAGGTTTCGCTGAATTTTTGGTGCAATATCCGCCAGCCCAGCAAATTCCATTTTTGCCCGACGTTGCTCGGCTGGAGCGTGCATGGCGCCTTGCGTACCATAGTGCTGACATCTATCCGATAACGCCCGAACAACTGGCCGCATTGCCACAAGACGAATTGGGCGACACGACAATTCAATTTCTACCGTCGTTTGCGCTGATCACCTCATCATTTCCAATTTTCGCCATTTGGGATGCAGCCAACAACATGCAGCCATTGGATCATGTCGATCCAAGCCAGGCCCAAGCAGCTATTGTAGTGCGCCCCGAAATTGATGTTTTGGTACACCACATACCTGACCAATTCGCCGCACCAATTCGAGCATTAATTGACGGAAAAACCATTGGTGAGGCGGCCGAAATCGGCATGCAAAATAGCGAAGATTTTGATTTCTCAGGGCTTTTCACGCTTCTTATTCAAACTGGCTCCATAGCCAAAATACAAATCTCTAGTGGGGGAAAATAATATGTTGGCGACAATTTTTGGGCGGTTTGAAAAACTGCATATGTTTGGCATGCCCGGCGCGTTGGTTGCATCGGTTGCACTATTGTGGGTTCGATTCTTTTTGGGCATGCCCTACTGGAATTCGGGTTGGACAAAATGGTCTCAATTCCCCATCAGCGTAAATTCCTCAGCAAAATATCTTTTCACCGAAGAATATCGGTTGCACATTTTCGGTGCAGAAATCCCCTTCCCAGCCCCAGAGTTGCTTGCTTATTTTGCCGGCCTTGGAGAAGTGATCTTGCCAGTATTTCTAATTGCTGGTCTGTTTTCACGATTTGCAGCGCTTGGTCTTTTGGGCATGACGGTTATTATCCAACTGGTTTATCCTGGTGCCTGGATGATCCACGGTAGTTGGGCACTTGCCGCGCTGTGCATTATAATTGTTGGCCCTGGCATGCTCTCTCTTGATGAAGGCGTACGCCGCGTACTCAAAATCAAATAATGCTTTGAAATTGATGTTGGCTGCAGGCGGCTGCGGCCACTTCTTTCATTTTCGCCACAATTGCGCCGTTAAATCAGGTAATCGAGTGTGCAAGCGCAAATCCGCGCCAGGGAACCCACGGGGCAAAGCAAATGAATAAGAACGTAATTGCGATCATCGCAGCTATCATCGTTATTGGTGGCGGCTACTATATTTATGACAGCGGTCAAAAAGCCGAACAGGCACGCATTGCCGCCGAAGCACAAGTTCAAGCGGAAAAAGAAGCGGCTGAAAAACTAGCTATGGAAGCAAAAGCCGCCGAAGAAAAAGCGGCAATGGAAGCCAAAGCTGCAGAAGAAAAAGCTGCTATGGATGCTAAGGCTGCTGAAGAGAAAGCCGCCGAAGCTGCAAAGATCGCTGAAGAAGCTGCGAAAGAAGCAGCAGCTGCTGCCAAGAAAGCTGCTGATGACGCTGCAAAAGCGGCTGAGGAAGCAGCAGCCGCGGTGACAGAAGAAGTTACAAATGTTGTTGAGAGTGTCGAAGAAGCCCTAACCGCAGAATCACTTACAAAGTCAGTAGATGAATCAGGTCTTGGCGATATTGAAAAATCTCTTCTTAAGGCTGCAATTCAGGCTGCAGGTGACAACCAAGAAGCCCTTAAAGCTATTTGGGATGATTTCACTGCAAAGAATGCCGGCAACTAATCGCCGTACATTTAAAACTGCCGGGGTTATGCCTCGGCAGTTTTTCGTTTGCTAATTATGCAGCGAAACTGGTCGACGTGAGTTCGCGACTGCCCATCGGGCTTAGCTTAAACTCATCAACCACATTATCCAGCTCAACCGTTTGCGTCTCACACTGCTCAATGGCAGCATTGGTTTCTTCAACCAGCGCGGCATTTTGTTGAGCCATTTCGTCAATCTGCCGAACAGCTAGTCCAACTTCCGAAATTGTATTCAACTGCTCGGTCATCGCCTGCGAAATCTCCCCAACCAGCGAACTACTCTGCGTGATACGGTCAACCATATCACCAACCTGAGCACTAGCGTCAGATACCAGCTTAGTACCGTTTTCAACTTCTTCGGTCGACTTCTCGATTAGTCCCTTGATTTCACTCGAAGATTCTGCTGCGGATTGTGCCAGCCTACGCACTTCAACTGCAACAACAGCGAACCCTTTTCCTGCTTCCCCAGCGCGCGCCGCTTCAACAGATGCGTTCAAAGCAAGTAGGTTTGTTTGAAAAGCGATATTGTCGATCAAACCGATAATGTTTGAAATCTCAGTTGCCGACGTTGCGATTCCCTCCATCGCCACATTGGCACGCTCCATAACAACACCAACAGACTTGGCGTCATTTGCCACCTGGCTTGTCGTTGTAGAAGCTTCAGTTGCCCGTTTCTGTGTATCGTTGACCGCCACGGACATTTCAGAAATTGACGCGGATGTTTGCTCAACCGCAGACGCTTCCTTTGCCGTTCGATCACTTAAATCGTTGGCACCTGCAAGAATTTCGCCAGTTGCACCGCGCAGTGCACGGGATGTTGCCCTCAGCTTGTTCACAATTTGTGAAAACTGGTCGACCGTCGTATTTAGAGCTACCCGAACATCGTCCAGTTCTCCGTCCAACTTTTCTTCAATCTTCATGGACAGATCGCCCTGCGAGAGATTTTCTAGCGCATCTCCAATTAGCGCAATCGACCGTCGCCGCGCTGTAATGTCGGTCGCATATTTCACGATTTTTATTGGGCGCCCCGCTTCGTCAATAATTGGGTTATAGGAAGCTTGAATCCAGATCGATTTCCCGCCATTTCCAAAACGTTGATACTGCCCAGCATCAAACTCACCACGCCCCAGCTTCTCCCAAAATTGGCGATACTCGTCGGATTGGGCATAATCAGGTGCAACGAAAATACTGTGGTGACGCCCCTTAACTTCATCTAGCCGATAGCCAACAGCATCCAAAAAGTTTTGGTTGGCATTGAGGATGTTTCCGCTCAAATCGAACTCAATTACAGCTTGAGACCTACCAATTGCCTCGATCTGGCCATTTGAATCAGCGGACTGAAACTTCTGAGCAGTAATGTCAGACGCGAATTTTACGACTTTCACTGGCTTGCCGTGTTCGTCGAAAATTGGATTATATGTTGCTTGAATCCAAACCTCGCTCCCGTCTTTTGTAACGCGCAAAAACTCATCAGAGAAAAATTCGCCACTCGCCAGTCGTTTCCAAAACTCTTTATACTCGTCGCTTTTAGCGTACTCCTTTGCCACGAACATTTCGTGGTGCTGACCCACGATTTCATCCAAGTCATACCCTAGGACGGACAAAAAATTCTGATTTGCAGTCAGGATTTTTCCAAACAAATCAAATTCGATCATGGCCTGGGAACGGGAAATCGCGGCGACAACATGCTCCGCGCTCGACGTTGAACTATTGCGCCCTATACTCTTAGAAAGCCAATTTCCAAACATTTGTTTTGCCTCAATCATTCAGATTTACTAATATGAATGATTGTATGTAATTCGTAAATTTTTCATGAAATCGATTACAATTCGCACATCTAACAACAAGATTAAACGAACAATTTCAACTAATTACGCGAATTTCATCAGACATCAGATGTATGATGTAGGACTTTTTGTACGTGCCGATAATTGATGTATATCCGCGTGAATATTACTGTGATGAGTTCAACAACAATCTGGGCAACAAATTTCAATTGTGCGCCGTTCACCACGAAAACGGCGAACCAAATCAAATAAACTTGTATGTAGAGGTTGGGTTTGTCGCCAGAACGGCATTCGTTTTCAGTTGAGTTTTGACTGATGGTGCGGCCGAGAAGACTCGAACTTCCACGGGTGTTACCCCACAGCGACCTCAACGCTGCGCGTCTACCAATTCCGCCACGGCCGCATCTATCAATCTGTCTGCCCCATGTTGAGCAAGACGGACACCCATTAGCAAATGAGATTATGGGTTACAAGCTAATTGATTGTTTTTTTGAAAGTTTCGTGTCGCTTAGCTTTTGCGTACAATTTTCTCGGTGATGCCGACGGACAATTGACCATCATCAATCTTGATCTCACCGATCGCCACCAAAATATTGTTGGCGTAAATCTTTAGCGGGTCATTTTCAGTCGCATCCAATTCAATCACTGCGCCACGGCCCATGCGTAGCAAGTGATGGATTGGCATATCGGTGGCACCTAACTCAACGGTGATATCGACTTCGATAGAATTCAGTCTGTCCATACTTACTGCTAACACCAAATCTTGATACAACGACAATTGAAGACAATTGAAATCCCGGCAAAAAAGCCATAAGTGAAACTTCAATAAGATGACTATGCTGAAATTATGGTTAGCGAACCATTAACAACGCCAAATCATCTGTGTCATTTTGAAAGCTTAGAGCACCACCAACATGTCCCATGCAACTCTTTTTCGCGATGACGACAAGCCTGTATCATGGCACATTGACGACCAACCTGTGCCCTACCCGTTTGCTTTGGCGCAAATGAAGAGCCACGTTGAAAAGCTTGTCGCACATGAAACTGGCGAAAAAGCTTGGCTGCTCGAACATCCCGCGCTTTACACCGCAGGCACCTCAGCAAAAAAAGAGGATCTCACGGATCCTGACCTTTTGCCGGTATTCAATGCTGGCCGTGGCGGCCAATATACCTATCACGGTCCCGGCCAACGCGTGGTTTACTTCATGCTGGATCTTAGAGAACGCGGCAGAGATGTGCGCGCATTTGTGCGCACCATGGAGTCACTTGTGATAGACACGCTGAGCCAATTCAACATTGTTGGCGAGCAGGTTGATGGCCGTGTCGGGGTTTGGGTAAAGCGCCCCGACAAAGGGTTTGCCCGACAAGACAAGATCGCAGCGATTGGCGTTCGAGTATCCAGATGGGTGAGCTTTCATGGCATCTCCATCAATCTAAACCCAAATTTGGACGACTATCGTGGCATCGTGCCATGCGGCATTTCAGACCAAGGCGTGACGAGCTTTGAAGACCTCGGGCACCTCACTTCCATGCCCGAACTAGATGGCGCATTGAAACTAAGTTTTGAAAGACACTTTGGGCCGGTTGAAACTGGCCTTGCAAATCAATAGATAATTCCCAGAATTCCTGATAAAATCCACCTATCTTAAATTCACTTAACACTGGACCTGAACAGACCAATGACCCTTGATGATTTAAAAAAGCTGGCCACAAGTGGCACCATCTTCAATCTAGATCGCATGATCGCGCCAAAAATCATTAAACTGCTCTACCTTTTGGGGTTGGGCGGCATTGGACTTTGGGCCATCCGCCACCTGTTTGGCTCATTTGCAGAATCATTTGGCGCCGGCATTTGGGGCGTTTTGGAAATTGGCATTGTTGGCTTGGGCAGTTTCGTCCTTCTACGCGTCGTTTGCGAAACATTGCTGGTTTTCTTTAAGAAGAACGAAGAGCACATAACTTTGGCATCATCCGCTCGCCCCGCCATGAGCATTTTCGACGATGTTAAAGATGCATTGGAAGAATTGGCAGACGATGATGTGGATTTTGAAGAGCAGAAAGTGATCGAGCCTGTGGCGAAAAAGACAGTTGCTCGAAAAACGACGGCTAAGAAACCTGCGGCAAAACGTGCGCCTGCGCGAAAACGTACACCAGCCAAGCCAAAATCAGAATAAATTTTGAGCAATTGGGGTTGATGCGCTAAATGCATCAACCCATTAAAAGAATTCGCGCCATCCCCCGCCATTCCCCCTGTTGACCAATTGAGATTTCCAGTATGCTCCTCATATTGGATACAATCTCAAGTTTGGGAAGCATATGTCTGCGTTCGATTCTCCGCCTCCAGCCTTTACCACCTCGCAAATTGACCAAATCCTTCATGCCCATTTTGGGATTAAGGGAAAGCAATCAAATTTGGAAAGCGAGCGGGACCAGAATGTCCTGGTGGACACGGGGACTGACAAATTTGTCCTAAAAATCTCAAACATTGCCGAGGACGTGGATTTCCTTGACCTGCAATCCAAGGCCATGGCTCACCTCGCCTCCTCCGGATACACGTACGCCCCTGCACAAATTGAAAATAAAGCTGGCGACAACATATTCACAGTGAAAAATGGCGAAGCATCCCACGCTGTGCGCCTGATCTCATTTATCTCGGGCCCGCTGCTCAGCGCCGCAAAACCTGATGTAAAAACATTGGAGAATTTGGGCAGCGCAATCGGAGAACTCTCAGCCTCTCTGCAGGGTTTTTCACATACGGCAGCCCACCGCCCAAATTTTGAATGGAATTTGGACAATGTTTTGTCCCTGCGCCCCCTATGTGACGCCATCGCTGACCAAGATAATCGCGATCGGGTTGCCGCCCTATTTGAACGATATGAAACTGTCGTTCAGCCGAAGCTCAAAAATCTGCGCAACGCAGTGCTGTACCAAGACGCCAACGACAATAACATCATCGTCGATGCGGCAGATAAAACCCGGATCAAAGGCGTTTTTGACTTTGGTGACATGTGTTTAGGTCGCCAAATCAACGAGCTAGCAGTTTGCATGGCCTACGCGCTGCTCGGCCAAGAAGACATTTATGCGGCAAGCCAAGCCTTGGTGAAAGGCTACACACAAGCATTTACACTGACTGAAGATGAACTAGAGGTTCTCTTCGACCTGTTGCGCATGCGCCTGGTTTCAAGCGTTTGCATGTCATCCGAACAAGCCAAGAAATATCCAGGCAATGAATATTTGGTGATTACGCAACAGCCCGCTTTTGAATTGCTTGAGCGGTTAGACAGCGTCGATGTTGGGTTCATGACAGCTATATTTAGAGATGCTGCGGGATTTGAGGCCATTCAAACTTCAAAACATGTAGTCGAATATTTGGCAGCGCAGCGCAAAACGCTTTCCCCAATGTTCCAACCGGATTTTAAGTATCAAAGCCGCTTCGTCATTCCAGCAGATGGCAGCGATCCCACGGTGCCTGACCTGTCAGAACCCGAGTTCGACACTTGGTTCAATGCAAAACGGAAAGAATCTGGCGCTCGATATGGCATTGGGCGTTACGGCGAGGACCGCACCGTCTATCAAAGTTCGGCCTTTGCCTCTCCTGCGTCGCCAGAACGCCGCACAGTGCATATGGGACTGGATGTATTTGTGGACGCGGACGAGCCACTCTATGCGCCCGTCGCGGGAACCGTTCACACTGTCTTCAACAATGCCTTTCACCTCGATTATGGCCCAACACTCATTCTGCGCCATGAAACCGATGAAGGCATTCCCTTTTTCTCACTATACGGTCACCTTTCCCAATCAATTTTTGAATTGCACAAGGAAGGCGACACTATTAGCGCGGGTCAATTGATCGGCCATATTGGCGATTGGGACGTTAATGGCGGCTGGTCGCCTCACCTGCATTTCCAGATCATGACCGACATGTTCGGCCACAAAGAGAACTTTTACGGCGTTGGCCACAAAAGCCTGTGGCACATTTGGAACCAAATCTGCATCGACCCAGATTTAATGCTCGGCCAAGCGCCAGAGACCTATCAGATTGATCAAAATGGTCCTGAAAGCTTGATGGAACGCCGAGCAAAACTCTTAGGTCCATCGCTTAGCGTTTCATACAACAAAAAACTCAAGATCGTTCGGGGCGAAGGCGTGCACCTGTTCGACCACCAGGGTCGCGCGTATTTGGACTGCGTCAACAACATCACCCATATCGGCCATTGCCACCCGCACCTTGTGGGTGCGATTGCCCGTCAGGCTGGTGTTTTGAACACCAATACCCGCTATCTGAACGAGTTGGTGCTGGACTACGCTGAGCGCATAACATCCAAATTGCCGGACAGTTTAAGCGTTGCATTCTTCGTCAATTCAGGCACCGAGGCCAATGAATTGGCACTACGCATTGCACGACATGCAAACAAACAAAAAAACACTGTCGTGCTGGACTGGGCCTATCACGGCAATTCCCAAGGCGCTGTTGATATCAGCCCCTATAAGTTCAAACGCGGTGGCGGATTCCCGCAACCAGATTTTGTCGAAATTGCTGACTTCCCTGATCCTTACCGCGGGCCACATAAAGGCTATTCGGAAAATGCGGGCAAGGCATATGCACGCTCAGTGGCGGAATGCGTTGCGAACATCAAGCAAAAAACCGGCAACGGGGCGGCAACCTTCATCGCAGAATCAATTTCTGGCGTTGGCGGACAGATTGCTTTCCCTGATGGCTACCTAAAAGCCGCCTACGGGGCCATACGGGCTGAAGGCGGAGTTTGCATTGCCGACGAAGTGCAATGCGGCTTTGGACGCGTTGGCGAGCATTTCTGGGGCTTTGAGCTGCAAGAAGTGGTGCCGGACATCGTGGTGATGGGCAAACCCATCGGCAATGGTCACCCGTTGGCCGCCGTCGTAACCACCAAGGAATTGGCCCAAAGCTTTGCCAATGGCATGGAATATTTCAACTCGTTCGGCGGCAATCCGGTATCGATGGCTGTCGGCATGGCCGTGATGGATGTGATCGAAAATGAAGGTATGCAGGCCCACGCCAAGAAACTCGGTGCCTACATTTTAGAACGCTGGAACGGCCTTAAAGATAGATATGAATTTGTCGGCGACGTGCGCGGCCACGGCCTGTTTTTGGGCATCGAGCTGGTTAAAGACCGCAATACTCTGGAACCGGCAACTGAACTAGCTGGTAAAATTGTCAATGAAATGCGTAACCGCGCCATTTTGCTTTCCACCGATGGACCGCTAGATAATGTGCTAAAATTCAAACCACCCATGGTGTTTTCACAAGAGAACGCTGACGTCCTATGTGACACGTTGGACAAGGTATTCGCCGACTTTGCTTGACGTGGGGCATGAAAGCGTTAGAAAGCGCTTTGATCCTTCAAAAAGGCAATTTTGATGAACCAGAACCCGACCATTGGACTTGTTAGCCTAGGCTGCCCAAAAGCACTCGTTGATTCCGAGCGGATTTTGACGACGTTGCGCGCGCAAGGCTACAATTTTTCTCACGATTACGAGGGCGCAGACCTCGTAATCGTCAATACATGCGGATTTCTGGATAGCGCTAAAGCTGAAAGCCTAGAGGCAATCGGCGAAGCCATCAATGAAAACGGCAAAGTGGTCGTTACAGGTTGCCTCGGCACCGAAGAACAGTTGATCCGCGACACGCACCCAAATGTGCTCGCGGTTTCTGGTCCGCACCAATATGAAGCGGTGGTGTCTGCAGTTCACGAAAACTTGCCACCCGTCCACAAACCATTCGAAGACTTGGTCCCAGCGGACGGCCTGCGCCTCACACCGCGCCATTATGCCTATTTGAAGATATCTGAAGGCTGCTCCAACCGCTGCACGTTCTGCATTATCCCCTCAATCCGTGGCGACTTGCAATCTCGCCCGATTGCCAGCGTGCTTTATGAAGCAGAACGTTTGGTGAAAGCTGGCGTCAAAGAAATCATGGTGATTTCGCAGGACACAAGTGCCTACGGCCAAGACATCAAATATGCCTCATCACGTTTCCATAAACGCGATATTGATGCACGGTTCCATGATCTTGCACGGGAACTAGGTGACATGGACGCATGGATCCGTATGCATTACGTATACCCTTATCCCCATGTCGATAAATCCATCCACCTGATGGCTGAAGGCAAAATCTTGCCTTATCTCGACATTCCGTTCCAGCACGCGGCACCTAACGTGCTCAAGGCCATGCGCCGCCCAGCAAACCAAGTTAAAACCGCTGACCGCATTAAATCATGGCGCGAGGTTTGCCCAGACTTAGCGATCCGCTCAACATTCATCGTTGGCTTCCCTGGCGAGACTGAAGATGATTTCCAACAATTGCTCGATTGGCTCGACGAAACTCAAATCGACCGCGTTGGCGCATTCACCTATGAACCTGTGACAGGCGCTCCAGCCAACGAGCTCGAAGGCGCCGTGCCGGACGAAGTCAAACAGGAACGCTATGGCCGTTTGATGGAAAAAGCTCAAGCCATTTCAATTGATCGTTTGGGCCAAAAAGTTGGCCGCACAATCGACGTGTTGGTTGATGATGTTGCACCAGAAGACAACAAAGCCCTTGGCCGCTCCCAGTGGGATGCGCCAGAAATTGACGGGCAAGTTTTCATCGATGATGCGAAAAACATCAAGCCAGGCGACATGGTGCAGGTCGAAATCAACGATTCTGATGAATATGACCTCTATGGCACTCCAACCGATGCGCAATATCAAGCAACCCGCGATGCATAAGTCTTTCTCCCTGCAATTGGGCGACAAGAAATTAGAACTCAGCCCTAAACCTATGGTGATGGGCATATTAAACGCCACACCGGACAGCTTTTCGGATGGCGGCGATCACAATCACGTTGCAGATGCCGTGGCCCAAGCTAAACGCATGATCAGTGAAGGCGCGGACATTATTGATGTTGGCGGCGAAAGCACACGCCCGGGCGCAGACGAAGTTGGCGCACAAGCCGAGCTTGATCGGGTTATGCCGGTGCTGGATGCGTTGCAAGAGGCCAACCTGAACAAACCCGCCTCAATCGACACCTACAAAGCCATAGTCGGCCATCAAGCCATTCAAGCCGGAGCGTCCATCATCAATGATGTGTGGGGCTTTCAGCGTGATCCAGAGCTGGCAGATGTCGCGGCCCACTATAATACCCCCTCAATTCTAATGCATTGGGATCCAGATCGGGATACCGCAAAAGACATCGTTTCCGAAATGAAGCGATACTTTAATAAAAGCATTCAAATTGCTGAAGATGCAGGGTTAAGTAAAAATCAAATTGTGCTTGATCCGGGCTTTGGGTTTGGCAAAACATACGAAGAGAACTTCACCCTACTCAACCGCATCGACGAGATCTGCGCGTTGGGTTACCCCGTGCTGGTTGGTTTTTCCCGTAAATCCTCGCTAGGAAAACTATTGGGGGTTGAGCCTAAAGAACGGGTTGCAGCGACCGGGGCAACCACGCTACTAGCATATAGTAAAGGTGCTCATATTTTCCGCGTGCACGATGTGCGTGAAAACTATGACGCCTTACAAGTTGCACACGCTACGATCTATGGCCCCCCGCCCGCTAAGGATATTTAATTCATGTCAAAACCAGATCGAATTGAAGACAAGATCATTTTATCCGACCTCGCCTTTTACGGCTATCATGGCGTCATGCAGGAAGAAAATGCGCTCGGCCAGCGCTTCCGGATCGATTTGGAATGCGGTGTGGACCTAACAAAACCGGGCGGCACCGACGAAGTCGAAGACACTATTTCCTACGACCAAATTTTCAATCTCGTGAATACCCACGTTACCGAAACGCGTTTCAAGCTTATCGAGGCGTTAGGTCAACACATTATCGATCAACTGTTTCAAACGTTCCCAGCAATTGAATGGATCAGAATTCGAGTGCGCAAGCCAGAAGCACCTATTCCTGTGGTTGTAGGTGAGTTCGCAGTTGAAATGGTTCGGGATCGGGAGACACGCTAATGGGTAAGGCTTGGCTTGGTTTAGGCGCAAATATTGGTCGTCCTAGAGCGCAAATGCTTGAAGCACTGCGACGCCTTGATGCACACCCGGATATCCATATCACCCGCAAATCTCGTATCATCGAAACAGACCCATGGGGCAAAACGGATCAAGACCCGTTCCTCAATATGGCCATTGAAGTCGAAACAGCCTTGGGGCCAATTGATTTGCTGGACGCGTGTTTGATGATCGAAGAAGCCATGGGCCGCAAACGAGAAGAAAAATGGGGCCCTCGCCTCATTGACATCGACGTTGTTGCTTTCGGCCAAATGAAATTAGTCACCGACCGCCTCACCGTCCCACACCCCCATGCCCATGAGCGCAGCTTTGTTCTGGACCCCTTAGAAGAAATAGCACCTTCGGTGGCAAAGTGGATAAAAGCGCAAGCTGCAAAAAGCTGAGCTAAAAAACCTTCACTGAAATCGCTCGGCTTTCGCTTGAACAAAGCTATCCGTCTCGTCCAGGCTCATCCCGATTACTTGAGAAGAGTGCAATCTTGTTGCCTTGTGGGTCACGCAGATATCCAACATAAAAATGCGGACCATACGAGGCCCTAAATCCGGGATGCCCCTCGTCAGCACCGCCGGCAGCAATTGCTGCGGCATGAAGATCACGAACTTGCTTTTGATTGTGCACCTCAATTGCGATCATTGTGCCGTTTCCTGCCGATGCAGGACCTCCATCGAACGCTGGTTTAACGTAAAATTCTGGCAAAGAATTTAACTGCCCTGCCTGTTCAGGAAGCGCGTAGCTTAGGCCTTCAACGCTCTCTTCCATCTCATATCCAAGGGCTGGCAAAAATGCGGAATAGAAACGTTTGGCCAGAGTGATGTCATCTGCGCCGACTGTAACATAAGAGATCATGCTGCCTGTTCCTCTCTAAGAGTTTGATAATCGCGGGGGGGCATATGTTACATGTTAGGCGGATACTGCTCTTGGCTCAATGACTGCAAACATACCAGACAAGATCGCAGCTCTGCTCTCCCCCCTTAGTAGAAATTGAGCCATCACAGAAATAAAGCTCGGCAAAATTATCCGCTACTTGTCATTCACTTTTCTGCTCAATCTTAATGTTAGAATGATGCCAACGAGCAAAGCGGCGGCGCCAACAATCCACCCCACGGACATGGAATAGCTTTGCGCAACTGCGCCTACCGCTAACAATCCCGCGGCAGCACCAAATTGCTTAACAAGCGACGTGAGTGAGAGAATGGTTGAACGTTGTTGATCTGGAACATTAGCGTGCAAAATGCTGGTCGCCGGCGTTTCGCTAACGCCTAAAAGAATTGAGTACGCGAAAAATACAACAATAAAACCAATCACTTCAACTTGAAACGCCAATAAGATTTGAAGGACAAAAATAGATGTGAGCGCTGCACAAAATGTCAATACATTCTGGCGTCCAAACAGTTTATTGATGTGTGGAGACAGTGAAGCGCCCAAAGCAATTGCGAAAAAGTATCCGGCAGTTAGAAAACCAATCAATGTGTTTGCATATTCGACGGTTAATAGCGGTTTCACAAAGGTAGGCCACAACACTTCCACTGGATTTGTTGCAAAAAGCAACAACACCAACGTCGCCAACAATAGTGAAAGTACAGAGTGTCTAAATGCGAGTGCAATTGCGTCCTTCAAAACTGCAGGCACGCTTGCAAAACCTCGTCGAACAGAGTTGGTGGCGCGCTCGCGAGGCTCCTCAACGATCATGAAAACAGTGAACAATAGCACGACGATCATCAGACAAAAACTAGCAACGTAAGATACGTCATAAACGCTTGAAAAACCTATGTGAGCGGCTGTATTGCGCCAAACATCGGGCAACAACCCTCCACAGATTGCACCAATAGCCAAGCCCAGAGCGTTTGCCCATTGCGCCTTGGCGAGCGCGGGCTGCACGTCCACATTTGGCGCTTTTGTCTTAAACTCCTCAACGAACCAAGCGTCAAGTGTTCCTGACCGCAAGGCCCTGCCAAAACCGATAAATGCAAATGATAGGGCCAATACTGTAAAATTGGACGACGCTAAGAAAAGCGCAAGAGAAACTAAACTCGCGACAACAGCCGCAAGAAAAACCGGTTTGCGCCCAATATTGTCGGCGAGCCCACCGAATGGCAACTCCATCACCAGCGTAGTAATTGCATAGATGGCAAAAAGCGCAGAAATCTGAAAAAGATCCAACTCGCGATCAAGCAACGCCAGCGCGACAACCGACACGGTTAAGCCCATGGCAAGCCGATCCAAAAACTGATGAACTTGATAGATACGGATATGTTTTCGGGCGTCCGACTTTAACTGTCGGAAAGAGAACTCGGTTTCAACTGCCATAAACGCCAATTATGCAACATTGGCGCACAAACGCAATCCGGATCATCGTAACAACCCCAAGGATTTCCGCCACGCCCATGAACGCAGCTTTGTTCTCGATCCATTGGAGGAAATAGCACCTTCGGTGGCAAAGTGGATTAAAGCGCAAGCTGCAAAAGTTTAGTCTCGCTCATATCGTGCAAAGTTGCATCAGCCCAACGCTGGTGAAAAAGGAAGCTTTTAAGCAAAACTAGCTCGGAGTTTGGATTACTGCCTATAGACAAGCTACATCATTCGCGTTGTTTCCATTCCGGGACGCCAACCACAATTTTATGGCCTCAAATTTCTTTGGCTTGGAAAAATAAAAGCCTTGAAAGAGATGGCAGCCGCCGCTCCTTAATACGTCTAATTCGCCCTTGGTTTCAACACCCTCGGCCACGACTTTTAGATCAATATGGTCGGCCATCGCCAGAATGGAACGCGCAATACTTTGCATCTTTTGACTGTCATCAATCCCGCTAACAAACGATCGGTCAATCTTCAACACAGATATCGGTATCTCGATAAGTGTTGATAACGATGCGTGCCCGGTCCCAAAGTCATCGAGCGCAAGAGAAAAGCCCGCCGCATTAAGGGCAAGACATTGTTTAATCAAAAACTGATCTGAACGGTCGAAAAGTATTGCCTCGAGCAATTCAATCTGAACAAGATTGCTCGCAATGCTGGATTCAAATAGTTCATCTTGCAGCTCCTCAATAAAATCTGGGGACCGAAGATTGGAAGCGCTAATATTTAGAGACAAGTGCCCGACCGGCAAGCCATTTCGACGCAATTCCGCATATGAAGTTATCGCTTGCTTGCGCACAAGGCGATCAATCTCAGCCATCAATCCCGCACGAATTGCCGTTTCCAAAAAGTAATCTGGCGCAAGGGTGCCGTGCTCTGGGTTCTCCCAACGAGCTAGGACTTCTAGTCCAACAACTTTGCTTGAAACCGTATCAATCTGGGGTTGAAAGAACGGAACGAACTGTTTTTTCTTAATGCCCCCTTCAATTTCTGAGACCAGCGACGTCTGCGCCTCGTGGTGACGGATCATTTCTGGCGTTAGCAATGTTACTGAATTGTTGGACCCCTTCGCGTCATAAAGTGCAATATCTGACTGCATGAGCACCCGGTCAGAATTAACATCGCTTTTACTTGAGAAGCAAACGACCCCTATACTGGCCTCAACCGTGCAGCTATGCCCTTCGATCGGCACTGGGCTGGAAATGCGTTCAACTAGGTATTCTGCTAAAGCCAATACCGCAGGCAAACTACCATCGACCGGGGTTATCAGGGCGAACTCGTCTCCACCGATGCGAGCTGGAAAACCTGATGCCCCCCCACATTGTTGCATTACATTGGCGGTATGTCTGAGCACGGCGTCGCCTGCCGCATGACCAAACGTGTCATTGATCAGCTTGAATTTATCTAAGTCAATATGCAGCAATGCGAAGTCGGCGTCAGACTTATGGCTACCAAGAATTTCATCAAGGCGATGAGTTAGGGCACGGCGGTTGGCGATGCCAGTTATTGGATCCAGATAAGCCTTGTGCTCAGCATCTTCCTTAGCAAGTTTCAGCGCATTGGTAAGTTTTTGGCTATCATCAAGCAAGGCTCGCTGAGTTTCGAACGTATAGAATAGGTCGATTGAAAAATCGCTTGGTTTGAAATTAGCACCCGTTAAATCAAAACGTTGTATCGCTTCGGCCAAACTCACCCCGAAAGACAAATCCAGTAGCAGAGTGTTGGGACGCCCCTCCAATTCCACGGCAACTCCCCTAAACTGTATCACCCCCCCGGCATCCGGCTTGGCGGTCAAAACCAGTTTACTCGAGGTCCTTTTTTGCAACTTGAAAATGTCATCAATCCGTCGCGGCTTTTCGACGGTAAAAATGTCAAAGAAATTTCGACCAATTATTGATTGCTCAAAAATCAATGTAAGTGTTGGACCGATGGCCTCAATCACCCCACTGCCGTCGAGCGTGACAAACATCGGGCAAAGCAATTTTGCTGTGTCGACGGAAAATTGGTAAACATCATGCTGGTGAGAGACATTAAGCGACAAAACTGGCCTCAGTTCAAAAGCTCAATCTCAAATACATCATGGTCAGATGCATCTGAAACCGCCACCAACTGTTTGACTTGAATCTCCTCGCCAGTGTCGGCGGCAAGGCCATAAAGCAAACCGATAACCATTGGCGATAGCCCAACACGATCAGAATAATAGTGTAGATGGTAGGTTTTCTCAGCTACCTCTTCCAGTTCAAACGATGGTGGCTTCAAATGTGGCATCGACAGCAAAATGCGATCATGCATGTCATCGAGACCATTCACCCTTTCAACAAAAGTGTTTCCGGCAAGCCTGAGAAGGTTGCCAAAATTCGAGGTACCCACAAATTCAATCCAGAAGTGTCCAAAAATCCTCAGCACTTCGTCGGCTGATAGACCTGTCTGTTCGGAAATAGCATTAACAAGATCGTAGGTAATTGCGTCGTCATAGCTCGACATCCGCTCAAATCCAGAAGCATCAAGCCCAGCCTTTTGACAGATTGCCTCCCATGTACCCTCACCGTGGTTTGTCACCATGAATGATCGGATACCCTCGTTTACCATGCCATACATGCGGTTCACCCTTGCCCCTTCGCTATAGAATTTTACTCCACACAGCTTACATTACTCTTAATTCGAGCGCTCCGAACTGAACCAGAAGGTACATGTAATGATATGATTGATTTCTTAGGACTTTTTGTCGCCGCTCACCGGATTGGGCGCAAAAAATATCGAGCACCCACACCTTCGTCCCCACAGAAACAGGCTAAGTTCGCCAGCCGTTCGGGCTGCAAATCGAATGCTAATATCGTCTTGATAGCAGTTGCTTGCGATGTCTTAGACAACGGCTTTTCTAAGATTCGCCCAACAATCCAAGCACCGTCGTCGCCGCATCAAAGTCTTGCTTCTTGAACGCCCGCATGCGGATCGCTTCGGCGTCTTCGCCCCATTGGGCAGCCTGATAGTCCTCGTCCACATAGGCTGTGGTTAGAACCTGCTCTGGGGTAAAAATCCCCTCAACCATACCAATCGCCAGAACCGCAGAACCTGTGATCGAGGTGACCGACATGGTGCAAAACGCCTTGAACTTGTCATATCCAGCGATAATTTCTGCGATATGCGATTGCACTTCTGGTGGCTGATCCTGATGCATCACGCCGTTAATAACATTGAACGCAATATCGTAGCGCTTGGCAAAAGCATCCAACGCACCGCCCCAATGTTTAGATTGCAATGCAACTAAATCGGAGGGCGTTTCCGCGCGATAGACAAGCAAATCATTGCCGGCAAATTTCACGATTTCGGCTTTTACAGCTTCAAGGGTTTCATCGCCTCGCTCAACAATCGTGTTGACCAAACGGGTGAGCGGCATGGTAGCGGGGTCAATTTCTTTTTCTTGCGCTTCCCATTCAACAACAACCAGCTTTGCCAGTTCTTCGCTCGGCACACTAACTGCAATTTTGCCCGGTGTTTTAATCGGTCGGCCATCTAACAGAACAGAATATGCACCATCAAGCTCCCCAACGCTCACCTCTTTATAGAAACGCTTTGGCAGCTGTTGTTTTTGATGCTTTTGCGCGCGACCATAGCCATCTTCAACATGGGCTTGTGCTTCTTCTAATATTTCACGCATGGTTTAGTCCTGTTAGTTCGTCAATTGCATCAATAAGTTGGCTATAGTGATCGATCACTAGATCTGCGCCATTTTCTCGCAATGTTGTATGATCGTGATAACCCCAATTTACCCCAAGCGCCTTCACACCAGCAGCTTTCGCCATCCCCATATCATATGACGTATCGCCGATCATAACGGTTTTATCGGCGTCGACGCCTGTCTCAGACATGGCTGTATTGACCATGCCGGGATGGGGTTTTGAGGGGTTGTGGTCCGGGGTTTGCAATGTTTGAAAATGATGGCCAAAATCATAATTCTTGAAAAGGCGATGCACGCCGCGCAACTGTTTCCCTGTGGCGATGCCCAACAAAGTCTGATCTTGCTGGCCTAGCGTTTCAATCGTATCAAATGCGCCATCATAAATGCGTTCATTGATTGATCCGGCTTCTATTTTACTATTGAAGTGATCACGATAATCTTGTGCCAATTTTACACCGGCTTCAGCATCAAGAGTTGGATCCAGTTCACACATGGCAATTTCTAAGCTTAGTCCAATGATTGAGCGCACCGCGCCGTCAGTAGGAACTGGACGGTCGTTTTTCTGGAAAACGAACTGTGCCGTATCTACGATATGCGCCGCGCTATCTACAATAGTGCCATCAACATCAAATATGACCAGTCGCATTATTTATCAGCCTTTGCCCGCAAACCTTCGTCGCGCAACGTCTTGTCATATTCGATTGCGGCGAGGATCACTTCGCGCAAACCGTCACGGGTTACGTCAGGCATCGACTTGAACTTAATATGGCGCAAATCTTTCCCCGTCCCCTCAAGCAAACCATGAGGATTTTGCAAATGCGCGCCGTAAAAAAACTGAAGATTGACGTGATTGGGCTGCCCACAAACCGTCACGATCGTTGAATTGCCGACAAACCCGGGGAAGCTCCAGCGTTTCATCCGATGCAATGATGGGTCAATCTCGGCCACAAGATCATAAACAGCCCGCGCAATCGGCGCGACATGGTCGTCAAGTCGATCAAAATGGCTAAGATCGGGCATCATCAATCCTCATCTAGAGCGTCTTCATCATTCGGGTCATAATATTTGGTGTTGAAGCCAAACATATCAAACGTTTGCTGCATATGCGGCGGCAGCGGCGCGGTGATGTCCAACTGCTTGCCGTTTGGCAATGGCAATGCCAACCGACGGGCATGCAGATGCAAACCACGTCCAATATCGTCCGGTCGTTCCCAGTTTTCAACATTGAAATAACGCGGATCATTGATAATCGGCGTGCCCAACTCAGCCATATGTACGCGCAATTGGTGCGTACGGCCCGTCACCGGCTTCAATGTGACCCAAGCAAACTTGCCCCCAGCATCTTCAGTAACAGAATAATGGGTCATTGAATGCTGCGCGCCATCTACCCCTTGGCTCACGACACGCATTTGCTCGTCGCCTTCAGGCGTTTGCTGCCGCGCGACAAAACAGGAAATTTTGCCTTGTTTGGGGTGCGGTACATAAGCGGTAACCGCCCAATAAATCTTGCGTGCCGAGCGAGAACGAAAGACTTTGCCAAAATGCGAGGCCGCAGAGCGGGTTTTCGCGATTAACAGACAACCAGACGTATCACGGTCCAAACGGTGCACCAGACGTGGTTTCTCGCCCTTTTTGTTGGGAATACTCTCCAACAATTTATCAACATGTCGCTTGGTGTGGGTGCCTCCCTGAACTGCAAGACCATGGGGCTTGTTGATCACCAAAATGCTCTCATCCTCATAAAGGGTGAGATCGGCCAACAATTGGACGTCTTTCTCGATAATCCGAACTTTGGGTTCGCGCGGCGTCGCCGGTGCATCGCCAATTGGCGGCACTCGAACAGTTTGGCCCTGCGCTAATCGGGTATTTGCCTTTACACGACCCTTATCGACCCGCACCTCACCCTTCCGGATTATCCGTTGGAGCCTCGAGAATGGAAGGTCTGGAAAGTGAACTGAAAACCAACGATCAAGCCGCATGCCTTCTTCTTCAGCCGAAACCGTTCGCTGCTGTACACCGCTCATATTAGTCCTCTCATAAGCGCCAACGCGCTAAATAATGCCACAATGGATAGCGCCACAGAAAGGCCAACATAGCCCGCGGCCGCTGCCATCTGCCCGCGCTCATAAAGCGCGTATGCATCCAATGAAAATGCAGAAAAGGTGGTAAAACCACCGCAAAAACCTGTCGCCAATAACAGCCGAGCGGATTGGGACCATTCAGGTGTAGTTTTGGCCAAATATCCAATCACGACGCCAATGATGAATGAGCCCAATACATTCACGATCATCGTCGCGTATGGAAAGCCTGTAACGCCAAGGCGCATTACCAGCTGGCCAACGCCATGCCGCCCCATGGCACCAAACGCACCGCCCAAACCGACAAGCAAATAAGACATGGAATTGTCTTTCGTCTGTTATCTTTAAACTAGCTTTTGCCCGTAGATTTGCTCAAACGCAAGCGTTTGAAATAATCCATGCGCTTTTGCACGTCTCGTTCAAACCCGCGTTCTACAGGATGATAGAATTCTTGTCGCCCTAAATCGTCAGGGAAATAGTCCTGCCCGGAAAAGCCTTCTGGCGTGTCATGGTCATAAATATATCCGTCGCCATAACCTGAATTTTCCATCAGTTTAGTTGGCGCATTCAAAATGTTCTTTGGCGGCATCGGCGAACCCGATTGCTTGGCGAACGAAGTCGCCTGTTTATAGGCGGCGTAAACCGCGTTCGACTTTGGCGCCGTCGCTAAATAAACCGCAGCTTGCGCCAGCGCCAACTCCCCTTCGGGCGAGCCCAACATCTGGTAAGCATCCCGGGCTGCAATACATTGTGGCAGCGCTTGAGGGTCCGCCATGCCAATATCCTCAACCGCCATACGAATGAGCCGGCGCGCCAAAAACATCGGATCTTCGCCAGACACCAACATGCGGGTCAGATAATAAAGAGCGGCATCAGGGTCGGAACCGCGTACCGTTTTGTGCAATGCAGAAATCAGATTGTAGTGACCGTCCTGCCCTTTATCGTAAACTGGCGCTCGACGCTGAACGATCCGTTCTAGATCTTCTCGCCCTAACTCATCATCCGCTTTCGTCGCTGCAAACAGTTCCTCAACCAACCCTAAAAGAGCACGCCCATCCCCATCTGCCATCTCTGCAAGCGCAAGCCGGGCGTCGTCCGTAAGCGGCACTTTACGTTCAAGATGCTCCTCGGCACGCTCCAATAGCTTTTCCGCGGCTTCTCCGTCATGGGCATTGAAAGTGAGCACCTGCGCTCGAGAGAGCAAAGCTGAGTTCAATTCAAATGATGGGTTTTCCGTAGTTGCGCCGATCAAAACTAGCGTGCCGTCTTCCATCACTGGCAAAAAACTATCCTGCTGCGCGCGGTTGAAGCGATGGATTTCATCAACGAACAAAAGTGTACGTTTGCCCGAGCGCCTTAAATCACGTGCTTGTTCGAAAACCTTCTTCAAATCGGCAACACCGGAAAAGATCGCTGAAATCTGGTGAAAGTGATAATCAACATTTTGCGCGAGCAAGCGCGCAACCGTTGTTTTACCAGACCCAGGCGGCCCCCAAAACACCAAAGAGCCAAGCCGACCAGACTTAATCATCCGGGTCAGCGTACCCTCTTCCCCCACTAGATGATCCTGCCCCACCACTTGATCCAAGGATTGTGGACGCAGCAGATCAGCCAAAGGCCGGTCCTGATTGGGTTCATTGCTGAGTTCTTTGACGAAAAGGTCGGTCATACTGTTCGCTTGTTTAGCTGTTGAACAAAAGAATAACACGCACAAGTAATCGCAGCCAACCACTTCAAATTCGAGGCGCTATGTTTTTTCCGCTCATGCGCCAGATCAGCCATTGATTTCCAGCAAATCGTCCATCAAATTCATCTTCAACCTATTCAGCTCTGATTGATTTTGAACAATGTATGCATCCCCAATATACCTTTCTAAGTCATCAAGGATGGCCGGTCGCACATTGGTGTAAAAATTAAAAATAATTTTGAACATCTTCGGAATGATCAAAATTTCAGGACATTTTTCAGGCAATTCAGGTCTTCCGCTGAAGAGATATTTCCAATTCCGTTTTGCACATCGCCACAACGATACAGTTGGAACAACATCTAGGAATATGATGATATCAGCTGATTGTCGCACGCGTTTAGAAACGCCTTCGATGATCCAACCGTCTTTCGAAATTAAAGCTCCTTCGGCAGCGGCCCTTTCCGCTTCAGGAGTTTTCTGCCAACCGGGTTGCCACACAAATTGATCAAGGCCAAATACGGGCAATCCAAGCGCAACGCCAAGTTCTTTTGACAGAGTTGTTTTCCCTGACCCAGCATTGCCTGTAATGTGGATTCGCTTCATGGGAACCATGTTCACATGCAGATCCAATATGAACAACAAGCCAAATACAACAAGGCACAAAAAAAGGCGCCCCAAAGGACGCCTTAATTCTTCAAGATAGCAGAATCGAACTTACGCCGCTGCTTCTTCTGTCTCTGCTTGACGATCAGCAGTTGGGCCAGAATCTTTGCCCTTTGCTGAAACATCACGATCAACCAATTCGATCACAGCTACTGGCGCGTTATCGCCATAGCGGAAGCCCGCTTTAAGGACACGTGTGTAACCGCCTTGACGATCTTTGTAACGTGGACCCAAAACATCAAACAGCTTTTTCGCTTGTGTTTCGTCGCCAATGCGAGAAGCTGCGATACGACGAGAGTGAAGGTCACCCTTCTTCGCAAGCGTGATCAGTTTTTCCAAGATTGGACGTAGGTCTTTAGCTTTAGGCAAAGTTGTAACGATCTGCTCATGCTTAATAAGCGAAGCACACATGTTAGCAAACATCGCTTTGCGATGGCTTGCTGTCCGGTTCAACTTGCGACCCGATTTACGGTGGCGCATTCTATTCTCCTGTCAACTTCAATGCGTTAAGCGATGAAGATCAATAATGATCTTCGAAACGCTTCGCGAGGTCTTCAATGTTTTCAGGCGGCCAGTTGGCTACATCCATACCAAGATGTAGGCCCATTTGCGCCAGAACTTCTTTGATTTCATTTAGTGATTTACGGCCAAAGTTCGGGGTACGCAGCATTTCTGCTTCCGACTTCTGGATCAAATCACCGATGTAAACGATATTGTCGTTCTTCAAGCAGTTTGCTGAACGAACTGACAATTCAAGCTCATCAACCTTCTTAAGAAGAGCTGGGTTAAATGCGAGCTCAGGAGCAGCATCCTCAACAACTTCTTTTTCAGGCTCTTCAAAGTTCACAAACACGTTCAATTGGTCCTGTAAAATGCGAGCAGCAAACGCCACAGCATCTTCTGGAGACAACGAACCGTCTGTTTCAACAGTCAAGTTAAGCTTGTCATAGTCAAGAACCTGACCTTCACGTGTATTCTCAACTTTGTAAGAAACACGCTTAATAGGTGAGAACAATGCGTCAACAGAGACAAAGCCAATTGGCGCATCTTCCGGACGATTGCGATCCGCAGGCACATAGCCTTTACCGGTCTCAACAGTAAATTCCATATTGATCTCAGCACCATCATCAAGGTGACAAAGAACCAACTCTGGGTTCAAAATTTCAATATCGCCAGAAACTTCAATATCGGCTGCTAAAACAGCACCTGGGCCCTTTTTAGACAAAGTAAGACGCTTAGGTCCCTCTTCTTCCATCCGGACTGAAATTTCTTTAACATTGAGCACCATATCGGTGACATCTTCACGAACGCCAGGCACAGAGGAAAACTCGTGCAAAACGCCATCAATTTGGATTGCAGTAACTGCAGCCCCTTGGAGTGAAGACAACAAAACCCGACGCAACGCGTTACCCAATGTCAAACCATAACCACGCTCTAGTGGTTCAGCGACAACTGAGGCAACACGTGCCGGATCGTTCCCCGGTACAATGTCCAGTTTCGTCGGCTTAATCAGTTCCTGCCAGTTTTTCTGGATCATTATAGTTTACACCCTTTCAAATATGCGGCCTATCCGCCGATGACCGCATGAAATGTAAAATTCCACACCCACCCGTTCGGCCAAACGAGCGGAAATATGATTAAACGCGACGACGCTTGCGTGGACGACATCCGTTATGTGGAATTGAAGTCACATCGCGAATGCTAGTGACTGTAAATCCAGCTGCCTGCAAAGCACGCAACGCAGATTCACGACCAGAACCTGGACCGCAAACTTCAACTTCCAAAGTCTTCATGTTGTGCTCTTGTGCTTTCTTAGCAGCATCTTCAGCAGCAACCTGTGCCGCATATGGAGTAGACTTACGAGAGCCTTTAAAACCCATAGTACCAGCTGATGACCAAGCAATTGTGTTGCCTTGTACATCAGTAATCGTGATCATTGTATTGTTGAATGTAGAGTTTACGTGCGCAACACCAGATGTGATGTTTTTACGCTCGCGACGCTTGACGCGTGCTTCTTTAGCCATGCTTTTTCCTTCTTACGATCTCATCACCACCGTTCTCAGACGGTAGCTCCACCGAAACAAATAAGTGCCCCAATCCATCGGGGCACCAAAATTACTTCTTCTTACCGGCGATTGCCTTAGCTGGGCCCTTACGAGTCCGAGCATTGTTGTGCGTATTTTGACCACGCACTGGCAAACCACGACGATGACGAAGACCGCGATAGTTACCCATATCCATCAAACGTTTGATGTTCATGGAAACTGAACGACGCAAGTCACCTTCAACGATGTAGTCACGGTCAATAGTCTCACGAACCTGAATAACTTCAGCGTCAGACAATTCCATAACGCGACGTTCCGCAGGAATGCCAACTTTTTCGCAAATTTCAGATGCGTGCTTCGCACCAATCCCGTGAATGTACTGAAGCGCAATTTCTACACGCTTATTAGTCGGGATATTTACACCAGCAATACGAGCCACGTTGCTGATCTCCTTAATTCAATGCAGATCACCATGATCCGCGTTCACACAACAGCAACAGACCGGCATTCGATCTCTTGCAATTTTTTCAAGAAACCGAGCCCAGTCGCACAAATGCGTATAACTAAGCGCGGTTCATAACCGAGTTCCCTGCCTAAAGTCAACAGCTAGGTTGACCGCAGAAATTCTCAAATTTAGTTAGCAGTCAAAGCTGCCACTATTGATGTAGTGACTTCTTCGATTCCCGCCATCCCGTCAACGCTTTTGACAAGATCCTTCTTCGAATAAAAATCAACCAATGGAGCCGTAAGCTCCTCATACACATCCAAACGATTACGAAGAACTTCTTCATTGTCATCTGAACGTGCACCACCAGATTCGGCAGCTCTGGTTAGAATACGGCCAACAAGCGTGTCCGCATCAACTTTGATCTCAACAACAGCATCTAATCCAATGCCTTTGTCGGCCAACAACACATCAAGCGCTCTTGCCTGCTCAGTTGTTCGCGGAAAGCCATCCAAAATAAAGCCATTTTCACAATCAGGTTCATCAAGACGGTCTGAAATGATCCCGACAACAGTTTCGTCTGGCACCAAGTCACCGCGGGCGATGATGTCCTTAACCTCTAGACCCAGAGGTGTTTCCCCTGCAATTGCTGCACGCAGCATATCGCCAGTAGAGAGTTGAGGAATACCAAAGCGCTCAATTAGAAACTGCGCTTGTGTACCTTTACCGGCACCCGGTGGTCCTAAAAGTATCAGCCTCATTTTTTCCGCCGTCCTCCCAAACGAGATTTTTTCACCAAGCCCTCATATTGTTGTGCAACAAGATGGGATTGAACTTGGGAAATAGTATCCAGTGTCACCGTCACCATAATCAGCAAGGACGTACCGCCAAGGAACGCAGATACGTTCAATTGAGAAACAAGCACTTCTGGGATCAAAGCAACGAGCGTCAAATAGAGCGCCCCAACAATCGTAATTCGTGTCAAAACATAATCGATATGTTGAGCCGTACGTTCACCCGGGCGAATACCTGGAATAAATCCACCTGACTTTTTCAAGTTGTCAGCAGTTTCCGTCGGGTTAAACACGATTGATGTGTAGTAAAATGCGAAGAAGAAGATCAGTGACGCAAAGATGGCCAGATAAACCGGTTGTCCCCGGCCCAAAACAGCAGCCATGGTGGTCAACCAGCCCGGCGCATCACCTTGCGCTGCAAACGACGCCATAGTGGCTGGCAGCAACAATAGAGATGATGCAAAGATCACTGGAATAACACCGGCAGTGTTCAGCTTCAACGGCAGGTGAGATGTATCGCCTTGGAACATCTTATTGCCAACTTGACGCTTGGGATATTGGACCAGCAACTTGCGCTGTGCACGTTCAAAGAACACGATAACCGCAATAACGACAATGGCCAGAACCAACAGACCGACAACACCAATAGTTGGCAATGCACCTGTCCGGCTCAATTCAAGCGTTTGTGCAATCGCTGAAGGCAATGTCGCAACAATACCTGCGAAAATGATCAGTGAAATACCGTTACCAACGCCACGTGACGTTACTTGTTCACCAAGCCACATCAAGAACATTGTGCCACCCACAAGGGTGATAACAGTTGAAATACGGAAGAACCAACCCGGGTTGGAAACAACACCCTCACTGGCTTCTAGACCAACGGCAATGCCGTAAGCCTGCAAGGCACAGAACACCACAGCCAAATAACGGGTATATTGGTTGATCTTGCGTCGCCCACTCTCGCCTTCTTTCTTCAAAGCTTCAAGCCTTGGAGAAGCGGTTGTCATCACTTGGATAACAATCGAAGCGGTAATGTAGGGAATAAGGTTAAGCGCAAAAATCGCCATCCGCTCAACCGCACCGCCAGCAAACATGTTGAACATGCCAAAAATGCCAGATTGCGCGCGATCGAAGGTCGCTGCAAACGCATCGCCATCAATACCAGGAATTGGAATATAGGTGCCCAACCGATACACCAGCAGCGCACCTAGGGTAAACCAGATGCGCTGTTGAAGATCTTTTGCCTTGGCAAAGGTCGAAAAATTTAAGTTCCGGGCAAGTTGTTCTGCTGCCGAAGCCATATAGCTCTGTCCTTAACTCAAGGAAAAATGTTTACGATTATTCAGCTTTAGCTGGTGCTTCAGCTGGTAGGTCAATTTTACCACCAGCAGCTTCTACGGCTGCCAAGGCACCCTTTGAAGCATGATCCGCTTTGAACGTCACTTTTTTAGAAGTGAATTCATTGTTACCAGCGATCAAACGAAGACCGTCTTTCGCACGACGGATAACGCCAGCACCAACAAGTGCATTAACGTCAATCACAGCCTTAGCGTCCAAACGACCTGCATCGATAGCTGTCTGAATACGGTCCAAACGCACCGCATTAAACTTCTTCGCGAATGGGTTGTTAAACCCACGCTTAGGCATTTGCTGGATCAGGTTGGTTTGTTCACCACGGAAGCCATTTACAGACACACCTGAGCGTGACTTCTGACCTTTAACACCGCGTCCACCTGTCTTGCCTTTGCCAGAACCAATACCACGACCAATGCGGGTACGGTCTTTTGACGAGCCTTCATTGTCGGCCAACTCATTCAGTCGCATGACAAATCCTTACAATTACTTCTCGTCGACAACGCGAACGAGGTGGGAAACTTTTCTGATCATGCCACGTACCGCTGGTGTATCTTCCAGCGTACGACGGCGATGCATCTTGTTTAATCCAAGACCAACAAGCGTTGCACGCTGGTCCTGAGTACGGCGGATCGGGCTACCGGTCTGCTCTACTGTTACTGTTTTATCAGCCATGTCTCAACTCCAGTTCAAACGCTTGCTTAAGCGCTTGCTGTTTCGCCAACGTCAGTTTCACGACGACGACCTTGGACTTCAGAAACTTTCAAACCACGACGTGCAGCAACTGAACGTGGGCTTTCAAGGTTTTTCAATGCATCAAAGGTAGCGCGCACCATGTTGTATGGATTTGCAGAACCTTGAGATTTCGCAACAATGTCCGAAATACCCAATGTTTCAAATACCGCACGCATCGGACCACCAGCAATAATACCAGTACCAGCAGGTGCTGCACGAAGCAAAACCTTACCCGCACCGTGACGACCATTTACGTCGTGGTGCAATGTACGTGCTTCACGAAGTGGCACACGGATCATTTGACGCTTGGCTTGTTCTGTTGCTTTGCGGATCGCTTCAGGCACTTCACGTGCTTTACCATGACCAAAGCCAACGCGGCCTTTTTGATCACCAACCACAACAAGTGCAGCAAAACCGAAACGACGTCCGCCCTTTACAACTTTCGCCACGCGATTGATGTGGACTAGGCGATCAACAAATTCGCTATCGCGCTCTTGATTGTCTCTCATCGTCTCAACCAGTTCTTCTTATTCGTTTCAAATACAGTCAACGCACCCATTAGAAGCGTAGACCACCTTCGCGCGCAGCTTCTGCTAAAGCTTTCACACGGCCATGATAAAGATATGCACCACGGTCAAATACAACGTCTTCAACACCAGCTTTTACAGCACGTGCTGCAAGCAATTTGCCTACCTCACCTGCAGCTGCTTGGTTGGAGCCTTTTTCAACTTTAACATCGCTGTCCAAAGTTGAAGCGGCAACAACTGTGCGGCCAGTTGTGTCATCGATGACCTGAGCATAAATGTTTTTCTCAGAGCGGAATACCGACAAACGAGGACGCCCATTAGCGCGCAACTTAACTGCGCGACGTACCCTCGCCTTACGGCGGTCCTTAGATTGGCTGCGGTTCGCCATAATTTCGCGTCCTTACTTCTTCTTACCTTCTTTGCGGAAGATATATTCGTCTTCATAGCGGATACCCTTGCCCTTATAAGGCTCAGGTGGCCGGAATTCACGAATGTTTGCGGCAACTTGCCCAACAACTTGCTTATCAGCGCCAGAAATAACAATTTCTGTTGTTTGCGGCGCTTGAATTTGGATGCCCTGCGGAGCTTTGAAAATCACGTCATGTGAAAAACCTAGCGCCAATTTAAGGTCTGAACCTTGCATCTGCGCCCGATAACCAACACCAGTGATAACTAGCTTCTTCTGGAATCCATCTTTAACACCAGTAACGATATTCTGTACCAATGTGCGTGACATTCCCCAAGCAGAACGTGCAGCTTTGCTGTCGTTCACTGGAGTGACCTTGACGCCTTCGTCGGTCATTTCAACAGTCACCAGACTTACCAGATCAACAGACAACTCGCCTTTTGGGCCTTTTGCCTTAACTGTCTGGCCTTCGATTGTGACCGTCACACCATCTACTGGGGCGACTGGTTTCTTGCCAATACGAGACATTTTATTTTGCCTTCTCGGATCAAACCGTAGCTTTAATAAAGGAAAATTGTAACCGGTCTAGAAGACGCGGCACAACACTTCCCCACCAACATTATTTGTACGTGCTTCGTGATCGGCCATAACACCTTTTGGTGTAGAAACGATCGAAACGCCCAAGCCATTTGCAACCTGTGGAATATTCTTCACAGAGGCATACACACGACGGCCAGGTTTTGAAACACGCTGGATTTCACGAATGACAGGCTTGTCGTCAAGATATTTCAACTCAACGTCAATTTCCGAGACACCGTTTTCAAATTCAGAAACAGTATAGCCACGAATAAAGCCTTCAGACTTCAAAACATCCAACACACGAGCCCGCAATTTAGATGCAGGTGTTTTGACATTGTTCCGGCTACGCATTTGCGCATTCCGGATACGTGTCAACATATCACCAAGCGGATCAGTAAAACTCATCGCTTAATTCTCCTTACCAGCTCGATTTCACGAGGCCAGGGATTTTTCCCTTATTGCCCAAATCGCGTAATGCAATACGTGACATTTTGAGCTTACGATAATAACCACGAGGGCGACCGGTGACTTCACAACGGTTGCGCACACGAGTTGCGGCTCCATTGCGAGGCATAGCAGCTAGCTTAAGCTGAGCCTGAAACCGCTCGTCAAGTGGAATTGATGCGTCTTTTGTGATCGCTTTGAGTTCAGCGCGCTTAGCTGCATCACGTGCAACCATTTTACGCTTCTTCTCATTGTTCTCTACGGCGCTTTTCTTTGCCATTCTTCTATAGTCCTTATCCGACTGTCACGTCTTAGGCTGTTTGCCCAAACGGGAAGTTAAAGCCCTTAAGAAGCGCCAACGCTTCTTCATTTGTGTTTGCAGTCGTACAAACAATCACGTCCATGCCCCAAATTTGGTCTACTTGGTCGTAATTAATTTCAGGGAAAATAATATGTTCCTTGATGCCCATAGCAAAATTGCCACGTCCGTCAAAGCTTTTTATATTCAATCCGCGAAAGTCACGTACGCGTGGCAAAGCAATGTTCACCAAACGATCCATGAATTCATACATCTGCGCCTTACGTAGTGTCACCTTACAACCCAAAGCCATTTCCTCACGAACTTTAAAGCCCGCGATTGATTTCTTTGCGTGTGTAATAACTACTTTTTGGCCAGCAATTGCTTCCAAATCAGCAGCAGCTGACTTGACTTTTTTGCTGTCATTAACCGCAGCGCCAACACCCATATTCAACACGATTTTCTCGAGTTTTGGGATTTGCATTGGGTTTTTATAGTTAAATTCTTCGGCCAAAGCAGCACGAAGAACTTCATCATAATGCGTGCGTAGGCGTGGGACGTTGTTCTCAGCCATCGATCACTTCTCCCGAGCGTTTCGCAACGCGCTTCTTTTCGCCATCCTTAACAACAAAACCAACACGAGTTGCTTTGTTCTCTTTAGGATCAACAAGCGCAATGTTTGACAGATGAATCGGCGCTTCTTTTGTCAAGATGCCGCCCTCATCAGTTTGAGTTGCACGTGTGTGACGTTTTACAAGGTTCACACCCTGTACAAGCGCACGGTTGTCGCTTGGATTAATGTTCAACACGGCGCCGGTTTTACCCTTATCGCGACCAGTGAGGACAATAACCTTGTCACCCTTTTTAATTTTTGCGGCCATTGCTAGAGCACCTCCGGCGCAAGCGAAACAATCTTCATGTGGTTTTTGGAACGCAATTCACGAGGAACTGGGCCAAAAATACGTGTGCCGATCGGCTCTTCACTAGTGTTCACCAAAACCGCTGCATTGCGGTCAAAACGGATCGTGGTGCCATCAGGACGACGAATGTCTTTAGCTGTACGTACAACAACTGCACGCATAACTTGTCCCTTTTTAACACGGCCACGCGGAATAGCTTCTTTAACGGAAACAACAATAGTGTCGCCCACAGAAGCGTATTTACGCTTAGAGCCGCCCAGCACCTTGATGCACATAACACGACGTGCACCGGAGTTATCCGCGACATCGAGATTCGTCTGCATCTGAATCATGACTGGTAGCCTTCTTAATTGTCGGTTGGTTTAGGCCAACCTCTACTTAAATCCAAATCCGAAATTCGTCACTCACTTAAGAGGCTTGAATAACGGTCCATCTTTTATTCTTCGAAATCGGCGCACA
Source organism: Maritalea sp. YIW29 (assembly GCF_057219265.1). Classification (NCBI taxonomy): domain Bacteria; kingdom Pseudomonadati; phylum Pseudomonadota; class Alphaproteobacteria; order Hyphomicrobiales; family Devosiaceae; genus Maritalea; species Maritalea sp. YIW29. Next base: position 716,506 of record NZ_JBXVVF010000001.1, on the reverse strand, counting down.
TTCTTCGATTTGAACAATATCGCCAATCTTGGCGTTGTTGCTCTCATCATGAGCCTGATATTTCTTTGAACGACGTACCACTTTTTTCAAAAGTGGGTGTGTGAATCTACGTTCGACCCGCACAACAATCGTTTTTTCGTTTTTGTCGGAGACCACGGTCCCCTGCAACATACGCTTTGGCATCAAAACGCTCCTACTCGCCCGCTACGCTTTTCTCGCGCAGGATTGTTTTTACCCGAGCGACATCGCGGCGTACTTGCCGAATTCGCGCGGTATTTTCAAGCTGCTGAGTTGCACCTTGAAAGCGCAGGTTGAACTGCTCTTTCTTAAGGTCAAGCAATTCTTGGTTCAGCTCGTCTGCGGTTTTAGCCCGCACATCATTCGCATTCATTCTCTCGATCCCTTAGTCGGCGATACGTGTAACAACACGTGTCTTGATCGGCAACTTCATTGCAGCAAGGCGCAAGGCTTCACGCGCAACTTCGTCCGACACACCGTCGATCTCAAACATGACCCGGCCAGGTTTCACCCGAGCGGCCCAATAATCCACAGAACCTTTACCTTTACCCATCCGAACTTCAGTCGGCTTAGAGCTAACAGGAGTGTCAGGGAAAATTCGGATCCATACTCGACCCGCACGTTTCATGTGACGAGTCATTGCACGACGAGCAGCCTCAATTTGGCGCGACGTCACACGTTCTGGCTCTTGTGCTTTTAGGCCATGTGACCCAAAGTTCAAAGCGCTACCGCCTTTTGCAACACCGCGGATGCGGCCTTTATGCATTTTGCGGAATTTGGTGCGTTTAGGTTGCAACATTTTTCAATATGCTCCTTAACCGGCGTTCTGACGACGCTGCTGACGCTGAGGTTTCTTATCCCCTGAGCCTTCAGTAGCACGACGTTCGTGTGCCATCGGGTCGTGTTCTAGAATTTCGCCTTTGAAAATCCAAACTTTAATACCGATGATGCCGAAAGTTGTTTCGCCTTCTGCAGTACCGTAGTCGATATCCGCACGCAATGTGTGCAACGGAACCCGACCTTCACGATACCATTCAGTCCGCGCAATATCAGCACCGCCCAAACGACCCGCAACATTCACCCGAATGCCTTGAGCGCCCATGCGCATTGCTGTCTGTACCGAACGCTTCATTGCACGACGGAATGAAACCCGACGCTCAAGCTGCTGTGCGATACCTTGCGCAACTAATGTTGCATCTGTTTCAGGCTTGCGAACTTCAACAATGTTCAAGTGCACTTCTGAATCTGTAAACTTGCGTACTTTTGCACGAAGTTTTTCGATGTCAGCGCCTTTTTTACCGATCACGATACCAGGACGTGCTGTGTGAATAGACACACGACATTTCCGGTGAGGACGCTCGATAACGATCTTAGAAACCGCTGCTTGCTTAAGCGTTTGCTCGAGCATTTTGCGGATCTTCAAATCTTCTTGCAACAAAACACCGAATTCGCCTTTGTTGGCGTACCAGCGGCTGTCCCAAGTACGGTTTACGCCAAGACGGAAACCAATTGGATTGATCTTATGGCCCATTATGCGGCCTCCTCAACTTCACGCACAACGATTGTCAAGTGTGAGAAAGGTTTCAAAATCTTTCCTACACGACCACGTGCACGCGGACGAAAACGTTTCATCACAAGCGATTTACCAACATATGCTTCAGCAACAACCAATGCGTCTGTATCCAGACCGTGGTTATTTTCAGCATTGGCAATGGCGCTTTCCAATGTCTTTTTCACGTCTTTTGCAATCCGCTTAGGAGAGAATGTCAAATCAGCCAAAGCTTTTTCAACTTTCTTGCCGCGGATGTTTGCTGCAACGAGGTTCAGCTTTTGAGGACTGGTGCGCACTTGACGCAGCACTGCCCGTGCCTCGTTGTCTTTAAGCGAACGTTCTCGCTTTGCCTTACCCATCGTTACTTCCTCTTCGCCTTCTTATCGGCGCCGTGGCCGTAATATGTCCGGGTCGGAGAGAATTCGCCAAACTTGTGGCCAATCATCTCTTCGCTAACATTAACAGGCACGTGTTTCTGGCCGTTATAAACACCAAAGGTCAATCCAACAAACTGAGGCAAAATTGTAGAGCGACGGCTCCAAATTTTTATAACCTCGTTGCGGCCGCCTTCGCGGACCTTCTCGGCTTTTTTGATCAGATATCCGTCTACAAACGGACCTTTCCAAACAGAACGTGTCATTTGACCTACCTGCCCTTCTTCTGATGACGTGTACGAACAATGAATTTGTCCGTTGATTTATTAGAGCGTGTACGCTTGCCCTTAGTTGGCTTACCCCAAGGTGTCACTGGGTGACGACCACCAGAAGTACGCCCTTCACCACCACCATGTGGGTGATCAATCGGGTTCATAGCAACACCACGAACACTTGGACGTTTGCCTTTCCAGCGATTACGGCCGGCTTTACCAACGTTAGTGTTTGAGTGGTCGGCGTTAGATACCGCACCAACTGTTGCCATGCAAGAACCTGGAACAAGACGCTGTTCACCAGAACCCAAGCGAAGAATTGCCATACCTTGGTCACGGCCAACATACTGAACATATGTTCCAGCTGAACGTGCGATCTGACCACCCTTCAAAGGCTTCATCTCAACATTGTGTACGATTGTACCCACTGGCATACGCTCAAGTGGCATCGCGTTACCTGGCTTCACGTCAACTGCATTGCGTGAGGAGACAACTTGATCACCTGCACCCAAGCGCTGTGGCGCCAAGATATAAACTTGTTCACCGTCTTCATAGTTCACAAGTGCGATGAAGGCTGTACGGTTTGGATCATATTCCAAACGCTCAACAGTACCAACAACGTCATACTTGCGACGTTTGAAGTCGATCAAACGGTAAGCCCGCTTAACACCACCGCCTTGACGGCGCATAGTGATGCGACCTGAATTGTTGCGACCACCTTTGCTCGACAAACCAGTTGTCAACTTCTTAACCGGGCCGCCCTTGTGTAGTTCAGAGCGGTCAATACCGACCAAAGCGCGTTGACTTGGTGAGGTGGGATTATAATGCTTCAAAGCCATTTTCTAATCGTCCCTGCTCTAAAGTCCGGTTGAAAGGTCGATTGACTGACCTTCTACCAAAGTTACGATGGCCTTCTTAACGTCTTTACGCTGACCAACACGGCCCTTAAAACGTTTTTCCTTGCCCTTGCGGATCAACGTGTTGACCGCTTGTACCTTTACAGAGAACAAACCTTCAACAGCCTTCTTAATCTCAGGCTTCGTCGCGTCAATCGCCACGTCGAAAACAACTTGGTTATGCTCAGAAGCAATAGTTGATTTCTCTGTCACAACTGGGTTGCGAATAATGTTGTATGCGCGTTCAGTGCTCATGAGAAACGTGCCTCCAAGCTTTCCAATGCCGCTTTGGTCAAGACCAATTTAGTGCGACGAAGGATGTCATAAACGTTGATACCTTGAGCCGGCAAAACATCAATGTGCATCAGGTTGCTTGCTGCACGAGAGAAGTTCTCGTCCAATTCAGCACCACCGATAATCAATGCATTGTCAAAACCAAGTGCACCAAAAGACTTCTTAAGTTCAGCAGTCTTAGGCTCTTTAGTTTCGGCTTTATCAAGGATAACCAGGTCACCAGATTTTGCTTTGGTAGACAAAGCATGTTTCAGCGCCAAGGCACGAACCTTTTTAGGCAAGTCAATCGCATGTGAGCGAGTAACCGGACCAAAAGCACGACCACCACCACGGAATTGAGGAACCTTACGGTTACCGTGACGCGCGCCACCTGAACCTTTTTGGCGTACGAACTTCTTGGTTGTACCGCGAATATCGGAACGACCTTTAGTTTCGTGTGTACCAGCCATTTTCTTCAACTGCTGATAGCGAACCATACGGTGCAAAATGTCTGCGCGTGGCTCTAGGCCAAACACGTCATCTGCAAGTTCAACTTTACCAGCTGCTTTGCCTTCAAGAGTTGTTACTGACAATTCCATTATTCAGCACCCCCTTCTTGAACTTCAGCTGCTGGTGCAGCCGCTGCTTCAATTGCTTTGAATGAACCAGGAGTTGGTGCATCCGCAGGAATTGCTTTTTTGACAGCGTCACGAACCATAATCCAACCGCCTTTTGAGCCTGGCACAGCACCCTGAACCATGATCAAACCGCGTTCAACGTCGGTCTTAATCACTTTAAGGTTCTGAGTAGTTGAGCGAACAGCACCCATATGACCGGCCATCTTCTTACCTTTGAAGACTTTACCAGGATCTTGACACTGACCTGTCGAACCATGAGCACGGTGAGAGATAGAAACACCGTGAGTAGCACGCATACCGCTAAAGTTGTGACGCTTCATCGCACCGGCAAAACCTTTACCGATTGAAGTACCAGACACGTCAACCAACTGACCAACATTAAAGTGGTCGGCCAACATTTCGGCGCCCACATCAATCATGTTGCCTTCCGTAACACGGAATTCAGCCAGCTTGCGCTTTGGCTCAACTTTAGCAACCGCGAAATGGCCACGGCCAGCTCGAGTTACATTCTTTACTTTGGCCGTACCAGCACCCAATTGGAGCGCTGTATAACCATCTTTGTCCGCCGTCCGCTGAGCGACAACTTGGCAGTTCTGAAGACCGAGAACCGTTACAGGGATGTCTTGTCCATCCTCAGTAAAGATCCGGGTCATGCCCAGCTTCTGTGCGATCACACCTGAACGCATCGGTTTACACCTTTTTCTTTTATCTTAAAGTTTGATCTCGACGTCCACACCGGCCGCCAAGTCTAACTTCATGAGTGCATCCACTGTCTGTGGAGTAGGCTCAACAATGTCCAAAAGACGTTTGTGAGTCCGAATTTCAAATTGCTCGCGGCTCTTCTTATTGACGTGCGGCGAACGGTTGACAGTGTATTTGTCAATTCGTGTTGGCAATGGGATCGGGCCACGAACTTGAGCGCCTGTGCGCTTAGCAGTGTTTACGATCTCACTCGTTGAACTATCGAGTACTCGATGGTCGAACGCTTTAAGCCGGATACGAATGTTTTGACCATTCATGTCGATGCTTCCTAAAAATACGCGTCAGCGGCACGTTGAAAACGCGCCGCCTATGCGCTGTTAATCTACTCGATGATTTTTGAAACGACGCCGGCACCTACTGTGCGGCCACCTTCACGAATAGCAAAGCGAAGTTGCTCTTCCATCGCGATTGGTACGATCAATTCAACATTCATCTCAACACGGTCACCAGGCATCACCATTTCGGTGCCTTCTGGCAAAGTCACAACACCAGTCACGTCAGTTGTACGGAAGTAGAACTGTGGACGGTAGTTGTTGAAGAATGGCGTATGACGACCACCCTCGTCTTTCGTCAGAATAATCGCTTCACCAACAAACTTGGTGTGAGGCGTTACTGAACCTGGCTTACAAAGAACTTGGCCACGCTCAACTTCTTCACGATCAACACCACGGATCAAAGCACCGATATTGTCGCCAGCTTCACCGCTGTCGAGCAACTTACGGAACATTTCAACACCAGTAACTGTTGTTTTCTGGGTTTCTTTAATGCCGATGATTTCAACTTCTTCACCAACATTTACAACGCCACGCTCAACACGACCAGTAACAACTGTACCACGGCCAGAAATTGAGAATACGTCTTCAATTGGCATCAAGAAAGGCTGATCTTTAGGACGTGCTGGTGTTGGGATATACTCATCAACAGCTGCCATCAGCTCAAGAATTTTCTCTTTACCGATATTGTCATCACGACCTTCAAGCGCTGCCAAAGCAGAACCCGCTACAATCGGAATATCGTCGCCAGGGAATTCATAGTCTGAAAGAAGCTCACGAACTTCCATTTCAACCAATTCCAAAAGCTCTTCGTCATCAACTTGGTCAACCTTGTTCATGAACACAACAAGCGCTGGAACACCAACCTGACGAGCAAGAAGAATGTGCTCACGTGTTTGTGGCATTGGGCCATCAGCTGCGTTAACAACCAAAATAGCACCATCCATCTGCGCCGCACCAGTGATCATGTTTTTCACATAATCAGCGTGGCCCGGGCAATCAACGTGCGCATAGTGACGATTGTCTGTTTCATACTCAACGTGAGCTGTAGAAATCGTGATACCACGTGCTTTTTCTTCAGGCGCTTTATCGATCTCGTCAAAAGCTGTAGCAGTACCACCTTGAGCCTCTGCCAATACTTTCGTAATAGCCGCCGTCAAGGTCGTCTTGCCGTGGTCAACGTGACCAACTGTTCCAATGTTTACGTGCGGCTTGTTCCGCTCAAACTTTTCCTTCGCCATATCGCTCTCTCCGTATTTCGTATCAGCGTAGTGCTGGCGTTAAACTCAAAATTAACTGGCGCTTTGCGCCACAACTTCATCAGCCACTTGTTGTGGCACTTGTGCATAGTGATCGAACACCATGCTAAACTGGGCACGGCCTTGGCTCATTGAGCGCAATGTGTTCACATAACCAAACATGTTGGCCAACGGAACGAATGCATCAATAACCGTAGCATTGCCACGCATGTCTTGACCTTGAACCTGACCACGACGTGAAGTCAGATCACCAATGATGCCACCGGTATATTCTTCAGGGCTAACACATTCGACTTTCATGATCGGCTCAAGAAGCTTTGGACCAGCCATCTTAATCGCTTCGCGGAAACCCGCACGACCAGCTAATTCAAATGCCATCACAGACGAGTCAACATCGTGATAAGCGCCGTCTTTCAAGACGAACTTAACGTCAACCAATGGGAAACCAGCAATTGGGCCAGCTGCCATGATCGATTTCGCGCCTTTTTGTACACCAGGGATATACTCTTTAGGCACGTTACCACCGGTAACAGTGTCAGAGAAATCAAGGCCTACACCAGATTCACCAGGCTCGATTGTGAATTTAATGCGCGCAAACTGACCAGAACCACCAGATTGTTTCTTGTGGGTATAGTCATGGTCAGCAACTTTCGTGATTGTCTCACGATAAGCAACTTGAGGCTGACCAATGTTCGCTTCAACGTTAAATTCACGCTTCATGCGGTCAACAAGAATGTCGAGGTGCAGTTCACCCATACCAGAAATAATAGTCTGGCCACTCTCTTCGTCCGACTTAACGCGGAAGCTTGGATCTTCAGCAGCAAGACGATTAAGCGCAAGGCCCATCTTTTCTTGGTCAGCTTTAGTCTTAGGCTCCACAGCAATATCGATAACTGGATCAGGAAACTCCATGCGCTCAAGAATAACTTTTGAGTTAGGTGCACAAAGTGTATCACCAGTTGTTGTGTCCTTAAGACCAACAATAGCAACGATATCACCCGCATAGGCGTTTTGAATTTGCTCGCGAGAGTTTGAGTGCATCTCAAACATACGACCAACACGCTCTTTTTTCTCTTTCACTGTGTTCTCAACAGAAGAACCAGCTTCAAGCGTACCAGAATAGATCCGGCAGAATGTCAATGAACCCATGTGAGGATCGTTGGCAATCTTAAACGCAAGCATAGAGAAAGGCTCAGTGTCAGACGCTGGACGCGTAACTTCTTCTTCAGTCCGAACATCGATACCAGTGATCGCTGGAATGTCGATAGGTGAAGGAAGAAAGTCAACAACTGCATCAAGAAGAGGCTGTACGCCTTTGTTCTTAAAGGCAGAACCACAGAACACTGGGTAGAAGGCTACGTCGATTGTACCCTTACGAACCAATTCACGGATCTTATCGTTAGAAGGCATTTCGCCTTCCAAATAAGCTTCCATTGCAGCTTCGTCTTGCTCAACAATGGTCTCGATCATCTGCTCGCGATATTCTTCAGCCCGGTCTTTCAGGTCGTCAGGGATTTCAACAACATCCCACTCAGCGCCTAGCGCTTCAGACTTCCAAACAAGAGCGTTCATCTCGATAAGATCAACAACACCAGCAAATTCGTTTTCAGCACCGATTGGCAACTGCATAACAACTGGCGTAGCACCCAAGCGCTTTTTGATCATCTCTACAGAGTTGTAGAAATCGGCGCCAATTTTGTCCATCTTATTGACAAAAATCATGCGCGGCACGTTGTACTTATCAGCTTGACGCCAAACAGTTTCAGTTTGTGGCTCAACACCAGCGTTCGCATCAAGCAAAGCAACCGCGCCATCGAGTACACGCAAAGAACGTTCAACTTCAATCGTGAAGTCCACGTGTCCTGGTGTATCAATAATGTTGAAGCGACGCTTTTTGCCGTCACGACCAGGCCAGAATGTAGTTGTTGCAGCTGAGGTAATTGTAATACCCCGCTCCTGCTCTTGCTCCATCCAGTCCATGGTAGCAGCGCCATCGTGCACTTCACCAATTTTGTGGCTCTTACCGGTGTAATAAAGGATCCGCTCAGTCGTTGTGGTTTTACCCGCATCGATGTGCGCCATGATACCGAAATTGCGATAGTCTTCGATCTTATATTCGCGAGACATAATCGTGATACCCTCTTCGCTTCTACCAGCGGTAGTGTGAGAATGCACGGTTAGCTTCAGCCATCCGGTGCGTATCTTCACGTTTTTTAACAGCTTGGCCGCGACCATTAAGGGCGTCCATTAGCTCACCTGACAAACGATCAACCATCGTGTTTTCACCGCGACCGCGAGCAGCTGAAATCAACCAACGAATGGCCAATGCTTGCTGACGTTCGGTCCGCACTTCAACAGGCACCTGATAAGTCGCACCACCAACACGGCGAGAACGAACTTCAACCGCTGGGCGGATGTTATCAAGAGCTGTGTGAAACACACCAATCGGATCTTGCTTCGTACGCTCTTCGACCAAATCGAATGCACCGTAAACAATACGCTCTGCTGCTGACTTTTTGCCATCAATCATGAGCGAGTTCATAAATTTCGTAACGACAAGATCACCGAACTTTGGATCCGGGTTGACTTCTCGTTTTTCTGCGCGATGTCGACGTGACATATTACAACAGCTCCTTACTTAGGCCGCTTTGCGCCGTACTTAGAACGACGTTGTTTACGATCCTTGACGCTTTGGGTATCCAAAACGCCGCGCAAAATATGGTAACGTACACCTGGAAGGTCACGTACACGGCCACCGCGAATAAGAACAACAGAGTGCTCTTGTAGGTTGTGACCTTCACCTGGAATATAAGAAATAACTTCGCGCTGGTTCGTTAGACGAACCTTCGCAACTTTACGCAACGCAGAGTTAGGCTTCTTAGGGGTCGTTGTGTACACACGGGTGCAAACGCCACGCTTTTGCGGGTTCGCTTCCATCGCTGGTACTTTGTTCCGCTTCGGCTTTGGCTGCCTTGGCTTGCGGATCAATTGGTTTATGGTCGGCATATTGCTCGAACCTTCTTTTTCATCCGTTCAAAAACTCATGTTTAACAGTTCACAACAACCAACATGGCACCCGCCATCCCCCAAATTGAGGTTCGGCAGCGCCAAATAATACAGAGGATTACCTGAAAACAGGAAATCTTGTGTCTCGCAATTGTCGCGTCTGTTACCCGTCAGTGTGTTTGAAGCACTTGTATTTCAGGCCTTTTAGGCTGACCCGAATAATTTGTGCTCCACGACCTACTGTGAAGGTAGGGCGTTATTAGTTCGATCTGGCCCCTACGTCAAGGGTTTGTGGCATTTTTTTACCAAATGAGCCAATCAGATCGATATTGGACGAACCTTGCGCTGATATTGTGTCAAATCAAATGACATTGCCACTTGCATTAGTGTGAAACAGCAAATCTGAATCACATTTCAACAACTTACGCCGATTTTCAGAATCACAGTGTGAATCAGATGAATCACTACATAAACAACAAAGGGCGCCCCACCGGGACGCCCTAATGCAAATTTGATGTCGCTGAGTGCCGCTATTGGCGATTACTCAGCAGGTTGTTCACTTGTCTCAGGCGATGCTTCAAGGCGAAGAGCGTTGCGGGTTGCAAGCTCCTCATCCGCTTGACGTTTACGCTCAGCCAAAATGAGGTCATCACGTTTTCCAGAGATACGCTGGGTATCCGCTGTGAAGGCACCTGTTCCCACTGGGATTAAGCGACCAACGATGATGTTCTCTTTAAGACCTTCAAGTGGATCAGCCTTACCGCTAACCGCAGCTTCAGTTAGTACGCGTGTTGTCTCTTGGAACGAAGCCGCAGAGAAGAACGAACGTGTTTGAAGCGACGCTTTGGTGATGCCCAATAGAACTGGAACGCCCACTGCTGGCTTACGGCCATCAGCGACCAAACGCTCATTGAGTTCATCAAAGTCAATCTGATCGACATTCTCTTCTTTGATCAGACCTGAATCACCTGGATCCGTGATCTCAACTTTTTGCAACATCTGACGAACGATCGTTTCGATGTGCTTATCGTTGATGCCCACACCCTGCAGACGGTAAACCTCCTGAATTTCATTCACGAGGTAACGCGCCAACTCTTCAACACCCTTAATTGCCAAGATGTCGTGAGGTGCAGGATTGCCGTCCAAGATATATTCGCCACGCTCAATTGGATCACCCTCTTGAAGATGGAATGGCTTGCCTTTTGGAATTAGATATTCCGCAGGTTCCATAGTCTCATCACGAGGTTCGATAACGATCCGACGTTTGTTCTTGTAGTCGCGACCGAAACGAATTGTACCATCGATCTCTGCGATAATCGCATGATCTTTAGGACGACGCGCTTCAAACAATTCCGCAACCCGTGGCAAACCACCGGTAATGTCTTTTGTTTTCGCACTTTCAAGTGGGATACGAGCAATAACGTCACCAGGCTTAACTTTCGCACCTGGCTCAGCTGCGATAACCGCATCAACTGACAATAGATAACGCGCATCGCCACCACGATCAGATTTAGCAACCTTGCCGTCTTTGTCCATAATGGTCAAAGCAGGTTTCAGGTGTTCGCCACGTGGGTTTGAACGCCAGTCGATGACCAGACGCTTGGTAAAGCCTGTGCTTTCGTCGGTCTGTTCTGAAACAGACGCGCCGTCAACAAGGTCCTCAAATCCGATTTCACCAGCAATCTCGGTCAAGATTGGACGAACATACGGATCCCATTCAGCAACACGTTGACCAGCATTGATCATCTCGCCCGCTTCAACTTTCAAAGCTGAACCGTACGGCACTTTATGGTGTCCAAGTTCGTTACCGTCTTCGCCTGTGATCACGAGCTGTAGCGAACGGCTCATATTGACCCATTTGCCTTCACTGTCTTTCACAACAGAACCATTACGGAACGAAACTTTACCAGTGTGGTTAGCCTCAATGAACGAGGTATCAACAACCTGCGCTGTACCACCAATGTGGAACGTACGCATGGTTAGCTGAGTACCAGGCTCACCAATTGACTGAGCAGCAATAACACCAACCGCTTCACCCATATTAACAGGGGTACCACGTGCAAGGTCACGACCGTAACATGAGCCACAAACGCCGTGACGTTGTTTACATGTTAGAACCGAACGGATCTTAACGGAGTTGACTTTTGCTTCCTCAACACGATCAGCATCTGCTTCGTCCATCAATACGCCCTTCGCAACCAGCACTTCGCCAGTTTTAGGATGTAAGATGTCTTCTGCCGACGTACGACCAAGAATACGGCTACCAATAGAAGCGATAATGTTACCACTATCGATAATTGGCGTCATCGTCAGACCATCGTCTGTGCCGCAATCATTTGTCGTAATGATACAATCTTGCGCAACGTCAACCAAACGACGAGTTAGATAACCCGAGTTCGCAGTTTTCATCGCCGTATCAGCCAAGCCCTTACGTGCACCGTGCGTCGAGTTAAAGTACTCGTTAACGGTCAGGCCCTCTTTAAAGTTCGAGATAATCGGCGTTTCAATGATGCCACCATCAGGACGCGCCATCAAACCACGCATACCCGCAAGCTGCTTCATTTGTGCTGGTGAACCACGCGCACCAGAGTGCGCCATCATGTAAACCGAGTTGATCGGTTTTTGACGTTTGGTTTCTTCATCCATCTGTACAGACGAAATCCGAGCCATCATTTCATCAGCAACTTTGTCACCACACTTGGCCCAAGCATCAACAACTTTGTTGTACTTCTCGCCGCGTGTGATCAAGCCGTCATTGTACTGCTGTTCGAACTCTTCAACCTGACGACGTGTATCATCAACGATCTTCGCTTTGGTGTCAGGGATAACCATGTCATCCTTACCAAACGAGATACCCGCTTTACACGCATGACGGAAACCAAGATCCATGATCTGGTCACAGAAGATGACAGTCTCTTTTTGACCACAACCACGGTAAACCGTGTCGATCAGTTTCGAGACCATTTTCTTCGTCATCAATTGGTTACACTCAGCAAATGGCACCTTGTCACTCTTAGGCAACAATTGTGCAATCATCATGCGACCAGGCGTCGTGTCATGAATTTCATGATACTCATTGCCTTCAGCGTCAACTGTCGTGAAGCGACCTTTGATTTTGGTGTGCAGTGTAATGATACCGCGAGAAAGAGCATGCTCAATTTCGCCCATGGAAGCGAAGGCCATACCTTCACCTGGTTCATTGTCTGACATCAAAGACAGATAATAAAGACCAAGAACAATATCCTGCGACGGCACAATGATCGGTTGACCGTTGGCTGGGTGCAAGATGTTGTTTGTAGACATCATCAACACGCGTGCTTCCAACTGGGCTTCCAGTGAAAGTGGCACGTGAACCGCCATTTGGTCACCGTCAAAGTCAGCGTTAAACGCAGCACAAACCAATGGGTGCAGCTGGATAGCTTTACCTTCGATCAATGTTGGTTCAAACGCCTGAATGCCCAAACGGTGCAATGTAGGCGCACGGTTCAACATCACTGGGTGTTCACGAATAACTTCGTCCAAGATATCCCAAACTTCGGGACGTTCTTTTTCAACCAGCTTTTTCGCTTGCTTAACCGTTGTTGAAAGACCTTTTGCTTCAAGACGCGAATAGATAAACGGCTTGAACAATTCAAGCGCCATCTTTTTCGGCAAGCCACATTGGTGCAGTTTCAACTCTGGACCCACGGTGATCACTGAACGACCAGAATAATCAACACGCTTACCAAGCAAGTTCTGACGGAAACGGCCCTGCTTACCCTTCAACATATCTGAAAGAGATTTCAGTGGACGTTTGTTCGCGCCAGTAATTGTACGGCCACGACGACCATTGTCGAACAACGCATCAACAGACTCTTGAAGCATCCGTTTTTCGTTCCGGATGATGATGTCAGGTGCACGAAGCTCCATCAAACGCTTCAAACGGTTGTTACGGTTGATAACCCGACGATACAAATCGTTCAAATCAGATGTCGCGAAACGGCCACCGTCTAGTGGCACCAATGGGCGCAACTCAGGCGGAATAACCGGCACGATCGTCATGATCATCCATTCAGGACGGTTGCCCGACACGATGAACTGCTCAACAACCTTAAGGCGCTTGCCCAATTTCTTTGGCTTAAGCTCTGTGGTCGCTTCTGCAATTTCGACGCGAAGTGTTGCAGCCAACTTTTCCAAGTCAAGTGCTGCCAACATTTCACGAATGGCTTCCGCACCAATCATCGCAGTAAAGCTATCAGCGCCATATTCGTCTTGGGCGTCGATAAACTCTTCTTCTGTGATCAACTGGTTCACATTGAACGGGCTAAGGCCCGGTTCAATCACCACATAATGCTCAAAATAAAGAACGCGTTCCACGTCTTTCAACGTCATATCGAGCAATAGCGCAATACGAGAAGGAAGCGACTTTAGGAACCAAATGTGTGCAACCGGAGCTGCCAATTCGATGTGGCCCATGCGCTCACGACGAACCCGAGACAAGGTGACTTCAACGCCACACTTTTCACAGATCACGCCTTTGAACTTCATACGCTTATATTTGCCGCAAAGACATTCATAGTCTTTTTGCGGACCAAATGTACGCGCACAGAACAAGCCATCACGCTCAGGCTTAAATGTACGATAGTTGATCGTTTCTGGCTTCTTAATTTCGCCAAAAGACCAGCTAAGAATTTTCTCAGGACTCGCGATGTTGATCTTTACCTGATCAAACACCTGTGCCTGAGTTTGCGGATTGAAAAGATCCATGACTTGATGGTTCAATTTCGTATCTCCTTTGTTGCAGGTGGGGCGGAACGTCTCCCGATCCCCTTCAATACCTGCGGAAAATTAAAGCGATTAAGGATGCTGCCGATTACTCAGCTGCATCAGCAGGTTGACCTTGTTCGATCTGTTCCTGCTCATCCTCATCTTCAAAGTCATCTTCGCTTGCACTACTCAATTCAACATTGAGGCCAAGTGATCTGATTTCCTTGATCAACACGTTAAAGCTTTCTGGAATTCCAGCTTCAAACGTGTCATCGCCCCGAACGATTGCTTCGTAGACTTTCGTCCGGCCCGCAACGTCATCCGATTTAACAGTAAGCATTTCTTGAAGCGTATAAGCCGCGCCATAAGCCTCAAGTGCCCACACTTCCATTTCACCAAAGCGCTGGCCACCAAACTGTGCCTTACCACCAAGCGGCTGCTGGGTAACAAGAGAGTATGGTCCAATGGAACGCGCGTGGATTTTGTCATCCACCATGTGGCCGAGCTTCAGCATGTAAATGTAACCAACGGTTACATCACGGTCGAACTCTTCCCCAGTACGTCCATCAATCAAACGAGATTGACCAGAGGCTTCAAGCCCTGCCTGCTCAAGCATCGTCACAATGTCAGCTTCTTTCGCACCATCAAATACTGGTGTTGCGATTGAAACGCCTTTGGTGCCCAAATACTCAGACAAACGAACAACACTGTCGTCATCAAGGTTTTCAATATATTTGTCGTCCGTATAAAGAGCGTCTAGCTCGTTACGTAGCGGCTCAATATTGTTCTGACCTTCACGCTTATAAGTGTCATACATCTCGCCGATCTTTTTGCCCATTCCGGCACAAGCCCAACCAAGATGCGTTTCCAGGATCTGACCAACGTTCATCCGACTTGGCACGCCAAGTGGGTTCAAAACGATGTCGACTGGTGTACCGTCGGCCAAGTGAGGCATGTCTTCAATCGGCATAATGCGCGATACAACACCCTTGTTACCGTGACGGCCGGCCATTTTGTCGCCAGACTGGATTTTACGTTTCGTTGCCACAAAGACTTTGACCATCTTCATAACGCCAGGTGGCAATTCGTCACCACGCTGAAGTTTGTCGACTTTGTCGATGAAACGCTGCTCAAGTTGAGTGCGGCTATCTTCATACTGGCCTTGCAAAGCTTCGATTTCAGACATCACTTTGTCGTCGTCGACTGCAAATTGCCACCATTTCGAGCGAGGCTGGCTTTCAAAGACAACGTCATTCAACTTAGTGCCTGCAACATAGCCCTTTGGACCTGCTGTGGCTTCTTTGCCGAACAACATTTCTTTAAGACGCGCATAAACGTTACGATCAAGGATTGACTGTTCGTCATCCCTATCTTTCGCCAAACGTTCAATTTCTTCGCGCTCGATAGCCATCGCACGTTCGTCTTTGTCGATGCCGTGTCGGTTAAACACACGAACTTCGATCACTGTGCCAGCATCCCCAGGAGGAACACGAAGTGAAGTGTCACGAACGTCAGACGCTTTTTCGCCAAAGATCGCACGAAGAAGTTTTTCTTCCGGTGTCATTGGGCTTTCGCCTTTTGGAGTAATCTTACCAACCAAAATGTCGCCAGCTTCAACGTCTGCACCAATGTGCACGATGCCTGCTTCGTCGAGATTTTTCAGAGCTTCTTCAGAAACGTTTGGAATATCACGTGTGATTTCCTCAGGACCCAATTTGGTATCCCGCGCCATCACTTCAAACTCTTCCAAGTGAACTGACGTAAACACGTCATCTTTCACGATGTTTTCAGAAAGAAGGATTGAATCCTCATAGTTGTAGCCATTCCATGGCATAAACGCCACGAGAACGTTCCGACCAAGGGCCAAGTCACCCATATCTGTAGATGGGCCATCAGCAATTGTATCGCCAGCATCAACATGATCGCCCACAACAACCAGCGGACGCTGGTTAATGCATGAAGATTGGTTAGAACGCTGGAACTTCATCAATGTGTAGATGTCCACGCCAGATTTTGAAGCGTCAGTTTCTTGCGTTGCACGAATAACGATACGAGTCGCATCAACCTGATCAACAATGCCTGGACGCTTAGCAACAATCGCAGCACCTGAATCGCGTGCTACAACAGCTTCCATGCCTGTACCAACAAACGGTGCTTGTGCACGAAGCAATGGCACAGCCTGTCGCTGCATGTTTGAACCCATCAAAGCGCGGTTCGCATCATCGTTTTCCAAGAATGGAATAAGTGAAGCAGCTACCGAAACAACTTGTTTTGGTGAAACGTCCATCAAGTCAATCGCTTCGCGTGGTGTCAAAGACACCTCACCCGCATGACGTGATGTCACAAGGTCATTTGCAAATCCGCCATCATCGGCCAATTTCGCGTTAGCCTGAGCAACGTTGTATTTCGCTTCTTCCATTGCAGAAAGATAAACAACATCGTCAGTCACTTTGCCGTCGACAACTTTACGATATGGCGCTTCAATAAAGCCGTATTTGTTGACTTGGGCGAACGTTGCCAAAGAGTTGATCAAGCCAATGTTTGGACCCTCTGGTGTTTCAATCGGACAGATACGACCATAGTGCGTGGTGTGCACGTCACGTACTTCAAAACCAGCACGCTCACGTGTCAAACCACCAGGGCCGAGCGCTGAAAGACGACGCTTATGCGTAATCTCTGAAAGCGGGTTGGTCTGATCCATAAACTGTGACAATTGCGATGAACCAAAGAATTCACGTACCGCAGCTGCTGCTGGTTTCGCGTTGATCAAGTCTTGCGGCATCACTGTGTCGATTTCGACAGATGACATCCGCTCTTTGATCGCACGTTCCATACGCAACAATCCAAGACGGTAATGGTTTTCCATCAACTCGCCAACTGAACGCACGCGACGGTTACCAAGGTTATCGATATCGTCAATGTCGCCTTTGCCATCGCGAAGGTTGACCAACGTACGGACAACTTCAACAATGTCATCTTTACGCAGAACGCGAACAGTGTCTTCACAATCAATATCAAGACGCATGTTCATTTTCACGCGACCAACGGCAGACAGGTCATAACGCTCTGAATCAAAGAACAATGATTCAAACATAGCTTCGGCTGTATCGATGGTGGGTGGTTCACCCGGACGCATAACACGATAAATATCGAACAACGCATCTTCGCGAGACTCGTTTTTGTCCAACGCCAATGTGTTACGCAAATATGCGCCCACAGTTACGTGGTCAATATCAAGCACTGGAATGCTGTCAAAGCCAGCTTCTACCAACTTCGCCAATGATTCATCATCGAGCTCGTCGCCGGCTTCCATGTAGATTTCGCCGGTTTCGTCATTGATAAGATCTTCAGAAACATAGTTGGTGAACAAATCAACATCTTCAACCAAGATGTGCGTCATGCCACCTTCATGCAACTTTTTCGCAGCACGAGCAGATAGCTTTTTGCCAGCTTCGTGAACAACATCACCTGTATCTGCATCGATCAGATCTTTAGCAGGTTTCGTTGCGCGTAGCTTTTCCCACACATATGGTTGGCGCCAACCAGCTTCGGTGCGCTCATACGTAATTTTGTTGTAATATGTATCCAGAATTTCTTCTGCATCCATACCCAAAGCTTTGAGCAAAGACGTTACAGGAATTTTGCGGCGACGGTCGATGCGGGCATACACGACATCTTTCGCGTCAAACTCGATATCAAGCCATGAGCCACGATAAGGAATGATACGCGCGGCAAACAACAATTTGCCTGAAGAGTGAGATTTGCCTTTATCGTGGTCAAAGAACACACCAGGTGAACGGTGCATTTGAGAAACGATAACACGCTCGGTGCCATTAACAACAAACGTACCGTTGCCGGTCATGAACGGCATATCGCCCATGTAAACGTCTTGTTCTTTAATGTCTTTAACTGACTTCGCGCCTGTTTCCTCGTCGATTTCAAACACGATCAGACGAAGGGTGACCTTCAACGGCGCTGCAAATGTCATGTCACGTTGGCGACACTCATCTACATCATATTTTGGCTGTTCAAATTCATAAGACACGAAGTCCAACGAAGCTGTGCCAGCAAAATCAGAGATAGGGAAAACTGATTTGAATACAGATTGAAGTCCAGCATCATCACGACCGCCCTCAGGCGCGTCAACGATCAAGAATTGATCATATGAAGCTTTTTGAACTTGAATCAGATTTGGCATCTCCACGACTTCGCGGATGCTGCCAAAGGATTTGCGTACTTTACGACGACCTTGGTAGTTGGTGGTCATGCCCGCTCCTATATTTTGAAATACTTTAAGGGCAACTGTCCAGAATGCCGAAAATTATCTTCGGCACTCGGGACATCTGCCCTATTTTTTGTTTACCGCAACTTCGTCCGCCAGATGGAACGGACCAGTTTTACTTCGCTCATATACGCTGAGCGAAAGAAAGTGGCGCGACGTTAATACCGCGCCACTTCCAAAGACTTACTTAAGCTCGACAGAAGCACCAGCTGCTTCAAGCTTACCTTTAAGCTCTTCAGCTTCAGCTTTTGCAACGCCTTCTTTAACAGGCTTAGGTGCACCTTCAACAAGATCTTTAGCTTCTTTCAAGCCAAGACCAGTGATTGCACGAACTTCTTTAATCACGTTGATTTTCTTGTCGCCTGCAGCAGTCAGAATTACGTCGAATTCTGTTTGCTCTTCAGCGGCAGCGCCACCAGCGTCGCCTGCAGCAGCAGCAACAGCTACTGGAGCAGCGGCAGAAACGCCCCATTTTTCTTCAAGCATTGTAGAAAGTTCTGATGCTTCAAGAACTGTTAGGGCAGATAGGTCTTCAACGAGCTTTGCTAGATCAGCCATTGTATTTTCCTTATATATTTCAATTCGAACTGTGGTTTTGATGCGAAGGCGCTATGCCGCTTCTTCGCCCTTTGTAGAATATGCTGAGATAACCCGAGCAACTTGACCACCAGGTGCATTGAGGATTGCAGCGATGTTTGTTGCAGGCTGTTTAACAAGACCTGCAAGTTTCGCACGCAATTCATCAAGACTTGGAAGTTCAGCCAAGGCTGCAACGCTTTTGGCGTCGAGCTTGGTTTCACCCATCGCGCCACCAAGAACAACATACTTGTCATTGCCCTTAGCGAATTTGGCAGAAATTTTTGCTGCCGTGATTGGGTCTTGTGCGTAAGTCAACACTGTTGGACCGGTGAGGTATTCACCGAAATCCGCAATGTCAGCATTTTCAAGAGCGAGCTTGGCAAGGCGGTTTTTCGCAACTTTAACTTGGCCACCGGCTTGTTTCATCTGCACGCGCAGATCTTCCATGTCGGCAACTGTCAAGCCTGAATAATGAGCTACAACGACAGAACCAGACGCGTTAAACGCATCTTGCAATGACGATACCAGCTCTCGCTTTTCCGCTTTATCCACTGCTTCTCTCCACTAAAGGTTCAAGGTCTCCCTCAAACCGTTACAGTTTTGATGCTTTGTTCTTCCAATCAATTCAGATGACCAAAGCAACGGTGAAATGCCTGCCAACCTGAAATGACCAAACAAAGCTTGGGCAAAACTGGTTTGTTCGAACCGAAACATTCAAACGCCCATTCGGGCAAATTCCGTATCGGTTGTCACGCCGTCTATTGTTGGCTGGAATATCAAGTCCCTTCACGGAACGCCTACAGTCTCGGACAGGTCTTAATTCAAATCCCCCTGAGGAGATCTGAAATCGGGTGACTAAAGCCACCCGAATTCTTTTGTTTGAGCACTTACGTGCTCATCAACAATTCGCCAATTAGGCTTGAACTGATGACACGTCAACATGAACACCAGGGCCCATTGTTGAAGTCAAAGCAACACGCTGAATGAATGTGCCTTTTGCGCCAGCTGGTTTTGATTTTTGAACCGCGTCAGCAAAAGCTTTTACGTTCTCAACCAATTTCGCTTCGTCAAATGATGCCTTACCAACACCTGCATGCAGAATGCCAGATTTCTCAGCGCGGAACTCAACTGAACCTGCTTTTGCAGCCGCAACAGCCGTTTTCACGTCTGGCGTCACTGTGCCCACTTTAGGGTTTGGCATCAGGTTACGAGGACCCAATACTTTACCCAAGCGACCAACAAGAGGCATCATGTCTGGTGTGGCAATACAACGATCGAAATCGATTTTGCCTTTAAGAACTTCATCAACAAGCTCTTCTGCACCAACAACATCTGCACCAGCAGCTTTTGCTTCGTCAGCTTTTGCATCACGAGCAAAAACAGCAACACGAACTGAACGGCCAGTGCCGTTTGGCAGTGCAATCACACCACGAACCATTTGGTCAGCGTGACGTGGATCAACACCCAAGTTCATTGCAATTTCAATTGTCTCGTCGAACTTTGAAGTCGCATTGCTTTTTACAAGCGCAATAGCTTCTTCCAAGTTGTAAAGTTTTTTACGGTCAACAGCTTCACGAGCAGCGACGGTACGTTTACCTAGTTTAGCCATTCTCGTTACCCCTGAACCTCAAGACCCATCGCGCGAGCTGAACCTGCGATTTGTGCCATCGCCGCTTCAATTGTGTCCGCGTTTAGATCTTGGATTTTCTTTTCTGCAATTTCGCGCAACTGGTCCTGCGAAATAGAACCCGCAACTTCGTGACCTGGTTTTTGTGAACCTTTAGGCAAGCCCAAAGTCTTCAACAAAAAGTAGCTCACTGGCGGTTGCTTCATTGTGTATGTGAAGCTTTTGTCCGCAAAAATGGTAATCGTCACCGGAATAGGTGAGTTCTTTTCCATTTCCTGTGTTGCAGCGTTGAAACCCTTACAGAATTCCATGATGTTCAAACCACGTTGACCCAATGCTGGGCCAATCGGGGGTGACGGCGAAGCTGCGCCAGCCGGCACTTGGAGCTTCAAATAGCCCTCAATCTTTTTTGCCATTTTGTTGCCTTTTCAAATGCGTCCGCACCATGCGGACATTCACAACAGCGTGGTACAAGGTGTTATGTGCTGATTTGGCCAACCAGCACCCTCTCCCACACGGGGGTTTAATGGTTAGGCTTTTTCAACCTGACCATATTCCAGTTCAACCGGGGTCGCCCGGCCGAAGATAGAAACTTCAACTTTAAGACGCGCGCGTTCTTCATCAACCTCTTCAACCACACCGTTAAAGCTAGCGAATGGTCCGTCCGACACGCGAACGCTCTCACCAACTTCAAAGCTGATTGACGGCTTTGGCCGCTCAACACCTTCTTGTACTTGATGCAGAATTGAATTTGCCTCAGCTTCTGAAATTGGGATTGGCTTATGCTCAGAACCCAAAAAGCCAGTTACTTTTGGCGTATTCTTAATCAAGTGGAATGTCTCATCAGTCAGTTCCATTTTAACAAGAACATAACCGGGAAAAAATTTGCGCTCTGCGTCAACCTTGCGGCCACGACGTACTTCAACAACTTTCTCAGTCGGCACGAGTACTTTTTCAAACAAATGATCAAGGCCAGTGGCCACAATCTTTTCTTCGATTGACTCGGCGACTTTGCGCTCAAAGTTTGAATAGGCCTGGACGATATACCAGCGTTTTGCCATCAGTAAAAAACCCTACCGTTTATCATCAATACTCAGCCAATGCTGAGCAACAATCCTACAAACCAAGCTACAACTTGATCCGCCGCCAAAAAGAACACGCTGGCCAAAGCCACCATGATCAAAACCATAATGGTTGAAACCAAAGTTTCATTGCGGGTTGGCCATACGACCTTCGCAACTTCCGAACGGACTTGCTGCAAAAATGTGAACGGGTTTGTCCGCGCCATAAAATTCCCTTGAGTTTCAACACGAAAATGTTTCCGTGTGTCCATAACCAAATAGCCGCGCGAGTCGCCCGCACGGCTGGAAGTGCTGTATTAGACCTTCATTTACGAAAACGCAACCCCTTTTGCCGGGTTGAAAGTCATCATCGGACAGCCAAGATTTGATAAGTCTTGCGGGGATCTGAATTGGTATATAGAAATTGGGTACCACAATTTCAAGTGCCCCGCCCCTAAGAGCCCCTTATGACCTTCCAAACTTGGCTAGCATTTTGCGCCATTGCTGCCCTCAATATCTTTAGCCCCGGCCCTGCCATCCTGCTTGCCATCAGCAATGGCGCGACCAAAGGCATGTTTGCCGCGCTATGCCAAGCATTGGGCAACGCGCTAGGGTTATTCGTAGTGTCCGTCGCCTCAATCATTGGTGTCGGCGCCGTTTTGGCCGCATCAGCAACAGCGTTTATGATCGTCAAATTGTTGGGCGCGGGCTACCTCATCTATTTGGGGATTAAACAAATTCGGTCCCGCAACAATGGTGCATTGGGTAGCGCAGCAAAATCAAAAACCGAACGCACTTATCGCTCCATATTTTGGGAGGGCTTTTCCATCGCGGTCACGAACCCCAAAGCCATTCTGTTCTTCATTGCCCTGTTTCCATTGTTCCTTGACCATAATAAAGACATAACAAGCCAGTTCTTGATTATGACCGTTTCATTTCAGATGATCTCAATCGTGTCTCTAACCGGATACGCCTTGCTGTCCCGCGTAGCGAAATCGCTATTTGCCCGTGAAAGCTTCATGCGCGGCTTTAAAACCGTTACGGGCGGATTATTCATCGCTCTTGGATTGGGCTTGCTCAAAGTGAGCGCTGCACAGCGATAGTCATTCACCCACCGCATTGCTCCAAACCGACGACCAGCTGCGCAAACCGTCTAGTTCCCTCATCAAGTCATCCCCCAAATCACTCAGCGCATAACCGTTGGCACCTGCTTGCAGCAATTTAGCTTCTGTTAGCTGTTTAAGTCTGCCGTTGAGTACCGACGGGGAGACGCCCCCACACTTTTTCTGCAATGCACGAAAAGTCAGTTCAACGCCGCGAAGCTCCCACATGATCCGCAAGTTCCAGCGCCGCCCAAGCAAATCAAACAACGCCATAATAGGCACGCCAGTTGTTGATCCGCGTACATTTTTGTTGGGTAAAGGTGTAGACATAAGCCCGCTTCTATTTTAGTAGCAATATTGCAATGCTTCTAATTTAGTAGCAAACACTGAAAAGGCAACCGAAATGTTTCTCGTAGATTTCAAATTCAATGATGTGGACCAACTCACACAAGAACTATCACTGCAACACCGCGCGCACTTAGCAACAGCTTACAGCGATGGGAAACTTTTGTTTGGCGGTCCAAAAGTGCCGCGAACAGGCGGGTTGATTATATCAGTGCACGACAACCAGCACGAACTCGAGGAGCTTTTGGAAACAGACCCAATCGTTAGCGAAAATCTAGCTACCTATGAAATCATCGAATTTTCGGCAGCGCTGATGACAGATTCAATGTCCCCAATTCTTGCGCCATTTATTTCGCTTTGAATTTGGTCGGCTGACAACAAAACTAAGACACAATCGCACCAATTACACCTGAAATGAAATCTTGCTCATTCCAGCGCGTCGGGCCGTTGCCAATCTTAGCGACAACTAAATCTAGTGAAGGCACGACATAACAACGATTGGTGTTATGCCCCTCTAGCGCAAACATGTCTTTTGGAAGACCGGGCCAATGGGTGCCTGAACTGTTCACCCAAAATCCAAATCCATATTCGGGGTTATGTTCTTGCGACGACTGTGTGGCAGCAACTGCCCAATCGCGGGGCACGATTTGCTTATCCTGCCATTCGCCCTGCTTCGACATGAGATAGCCAAATCGGCAAATGTCTCGCGCCGAAATATGCATCCCAACATGGGCACATGTGTGTGGGCCGATAAAGTGCCCACCACCGAGCGTGTCCCAACTGGCCGTCTCTATACCAACCGGCCCGAACAATCGCTCTTGCATGTAGTCGGCCATGCTTTTCCCGGCAACATGGGCGAAGATCAAAGATAAGTGGGTCATTGCCGGGTCGCTATAGTCCCAATGCGTGCCCGGATCAGCGACCAGCTTGGCCGCAGAGCGCCCGTAAAAATTGTCGCAATAGCCAAGGGCATGTTCAAACGGCCCCTCACCCAAATGCGTCGGCACACCATAAAGCCCTTCCGCCTCCCCCGGAATGCCAGACGTCATCGTCAGCAAATGCCGAAGGGTGATTTCCGACTTTTTCGGATCAGAAAGTTCGAAATCAGCTGGCAGCAATGAATAGGCAGGCGTTTCAATGGTGACATCGGCCTTGTTCGGCAGACGGCCAGTGGCGCAATCATCCAACAACATGCCCCATGCGGTGCACGAAAATGACTTGGTGCACGACCAAACATCAAATCGCGAGCTGGAACGCCCCATAAAGCTATATTGCTCAGCAACTAGCTTTCCATGCCGTATGATCGAAATGGAATAAGTTTGCCCACCGAACAAAAATTCCTGAAGCTCCAGCACATGCGATAGTTTCACATGGTCGAAACCCACTTCAGATAAGTTAGATTTTGACCTGTCGAGCAACTGCCATCCACCTTCAGATTCAGCGGGCGGAAAATAGTTCTCATTCAGAGGTTTCATTTTTGGGCTCACAATGTGCTGAGTACGCGGCATGTTTTAGTTGCTCGCTTTCGGTCGGCGAATGCTGCGCTAGATTGACCAGTTTTGCAATTAGAATTGCAACGGCCCAAGGCGCCTCAAAGAATTATGCAAAAAACCTCAGCCAACAACGCCACACGATACGCCGCATATCAGCCACTAACCAAAATATGCTGCCGCTCTTGCATCAACAAAGAAACACACCATATAGTCAATATTGACTAATCAAAATGGAGTAAATCAATGAACCCTTCCTATACATTTGTTTCTGTATCCACGGCAAAACATGGAAAACTGGATGATCTAATGCGGATCGCCGCCAGTCCAGCTGAGAAAATGGACAATGAAATCGATGGAATTATCGCGCGGCAAGTTGGCGTTGACCGAGAAAGAAACACAGTCGTCGTTTGGGTAACGTTTGACAAGAAAGAGACCTTGTATCAGTACTTGGAGACCGAACAGGGCAAACAAAATCATGGTGACGAGAACGAGATGGCTGAAATTGTCGACACCTTTGAGATGTATGACTTGTCGCCATATTCATCGCGATTGGGCTAATCAACTTGAATACTGCTGAAACAAAAGAACTAGCGGTGCTCGCTGTGCTCAACATGCACAGCGCGCACGGATACGCCATTGCGAAGTCGCTGCAGGCAACATTTGGCCCTTTGCTTGGCCTCAGCAGAGCCAACATCTATGCAATTTTAGGCCGTTTTCAGCAACGCGGCTGGATCACAAGCGTCATTGAAGCTGGCGACACCAGACCAGATCGCGAAATATTCTCTATCACGGCGCTGGGAAAAGAAAGTTTGAAGTCACTTCAGGAGACGGCCACAAATGCTGCCTTGTTGCCCACTTCACCACTTTTAGCCCTGCTGATGTCAATCGATGACAATTCACCAAAACTCGACATCAAGACACTCGTCAGCGAACGAAAAAAAGCACGTGCTGAACTCCAAAAACTTAAAAACGAACACCCCAGCAGTAAGCCCGTCGAATTGAGCATCCAACTCGTTGAACTCGAACTAAAGTTCTTGCAAGATATCGGCTAGGATCACCAGATTTTAAGCAATCAAAAAACCAATTGCCTCTCAGTCAGACACCGAAAGGCAATCGCGGGTTCAACCGTAATTTCGTTCAATTCGCACTTACTTCACCGGCGTTCCGACAAAACACCCGATCGTATAAGGATACTCGTCGGTTAGATGATAGTGATAAATCTCTTGCTCCACGCCATCCCAAACAACAGTTTCAACATGGCCGTGGCAGGCATCAAGATCGTCATTGCTTAGATGTTCACCGCCAGCGCCTTCCATGCCGAATATGCCAAAACCGTCTAATGCATAGCCGACAAGACCGGAATGACCGTCAGCGGTTTCTTCCTGAGCCACCATGCAAGACGATGCATTGTGATAGTGATAGATGCCGTTGCGTTCAGGGTGGCCATTGCACTCATCTTGAATTTCGTGGGCAGGTGCATCGTCACCACGCGCATCCAGCGCATTAAAGATTGCCGCTCCTGAGAGCGAAATGCCAATCATCCCCATAGGCACACAACTTTCCACTGACGCTATCTCAGGGTCAGCAGGCAAATGCAGAGAAAGGTTCTGCGCCTGAATTGAATTGGGATTTCGATCATATTGATAAGCATCGTCAGATCTTTGAACTGGATAAACGCCTGTGCCATGGGTGGGCAACATATTCGACGTTACAATTCTTGTGTTACCACTTATCGACACCTCAACACCGCCGCCAGACCATTGCACATCACCGTCAACGGTTGGCTTAAGTTCTGGATACCAATAGTCACCAACTATCCAATCGCCGCTTGCCTGAGCACCTGGCGCGTTCGGATTGAACAGATGTTGGCAAGAATAAACATTATCGACCATTGGTGACGACGAAACCTGCCCATCGCCCAACGGCAATTTGTCACCATGCGCATAGACATTCGTTAGTCCCGAAATACCGATCAGCCCGCTTAGCCCAATCGCCAAAATTTTCCTATTGCAGTCAAACATTTTCAATTCTCCTTCGCACCCCGTAGAACCAAATGTACGTGCAGACTTCCGAAATTAGCTAGTTAAGGTTTTGTAATTACATGAATTTTTGGCAATGTTGCAGAATGAACGGCGTGCCTGAGCCGAAACTGAAATGTCCGTTCAGCTATGGTTCAGCCATTCTCCATCAAGTTGCGCCCAACAACGACAAAACAAAATAAAGGGCACAACATGAAACGCACATCAAAAACAATCTTGGCACTTACATTGGTTGCAGCAGCAATGGCACCAACCACGTCTTACGCTAAAGATTGGCTGCAAAGCGTACAGATCTCTAAGGACGGAATTGACGTCATCCCCATTGAGGTAAGTTCAAACGGTTCGAACTACACAAGCATCAAAACCAATTCTCATCGGTTCTTGTTTGGGCTATATGCCCGCGCTACCAGCGGCGAACGAATTGTCGGCGCAGCACTCAGCTCTAAATACGCAGACTTTTTTGAGTCACTCGACGCATCAGAATGGCGCAAGAGATTTCGGGGTCGTGAAGTCGGCTCAGGTTCTTTGCGGACATGGAGCAAACACTACACACCGCATGTCCCGATCAGCAAACTCAACTGGGTCGGCGGAAACCCGGTCGAAAAATGCAACGCGCTACTTGCCAACAAACGTCAGAATGGCACTTCTCGGGTTGCTGTGCTCAATCACAAACAAACAACTTCTGCAGTCGCTCAATTCAGCTTTCAAGCCGTTGCAGCACGCAAGAACAAAGCCAAAAACAACAGTTGGAACATTGGTAGCTCAGACACTGAAAACCGAACACTAAACTACACTGTGCGTGTTTCATGCCTTCCAAATACGATGGGCGGCAAAATCGGCAACTAACACCCTAATATTTCAACGCCTTGGCTACCTGCTGGGGCGTTGAGCCATTTCACCCAACCTCAATTGATCACTTTTCGGCACAATATAGTATTGTCGGTTTCAAGATTCGCGCCCCAGATGAGTTGCGCATCACTTTCCCAATTGATTTGGTCATACCCATCTTTTGGACGGACATCACTTTCCGCATAGACCGAGGCACTGGCCCAACCTGAATCATCGAAACCAAGCGCAGTCCAGCCTTCTGGTTCTTCCGTGGCAGAAAATCCGCAGGCGCCCTCACCGGCAACAGGATTGTCTTCTTTCGCACATGATTTATTTGACGGCGCTTGATGGATCACCAAGCAACGCCAACTCGCGTCAGTCAATGCCACGGCAGTTCCTTGTTCGTCTTTGACTTGAACGATAACACCACCATCGCCCATCTGCTGTTTTCGCGTTCCGATATATTCAAGGCCAGTATCATTTTCCTTGAAGTCCTTCGCGATCAAACCAATGATAAACGGCTTGTCGGCAGTGAAGGAAAAACTTTCAGCATTGAATGAACGCTCAGTGGTGATCGGCACACTATCTTCAGCCACCTTCTCGCCATTCACGTAGAACGCAAACCAATTGTCTGCCCAAACATCGGCAGAAAACGTTTCCGCAAATGCGCCCTGAGCAAGTAGAAGTGTAACTGGCAGGGATAAAAGTACATGGCGCATGGTGTCTGTCTCCAAGAGTTGATGTCTTAAAAATAGACTATCCTCGAAACGTCTCGCATGGCCAGTTAAGCTTTGGACATCTACATTAACAATCGCCCACAATTGAACCGATTAAGCAAAGGCCATTAGAGCCGTGCGGGCGACCTAAACTGACTAGAATCCCGCAGCGCCAATCGCCGCCAGCGCTGAAAAAGAAACAACCAAAACGGCTTTCCGTGTTTAATTGCCAGATCCGTCAATTGCGAAACAACACTTGCATGAAACATATGCGCGTTACGCCGGGATCGAACGAAGTCCCGAGCGGCCTGCAAGAACAAAAGGTCGGTTTCAGTTCCAAGAAGAATCTGGCGAACTTCTTGCTCATCAGGTTCAACGCCATTAAGTTCAAAATAGTCTGTCTTCGCCAATCCAATGGCCTGCGCCAAATCAAACCGAACGTGGGCGCGAACGCCAAAATACAGCAAATACCAGCGCTTCGCTTTGTCTTTGTTGCTTAGAATTTTGTCTGCAACATTAAAATACGGCTTCCAATGACGCGCACTGGTCTCGTCATTCGTTCTAAGCACATCGCGTACATACTTTTTATATAGTTCATAAAAGCGAACGATGACCAAATAAGCGAACTCCGACCCCTCATTTTGATCCAAATGCGCCAACCAATGCCGGGTTGAATGTAAATATAAATTTGCGAACACATCATGCGGGCACGTATTACATTGAACTTTGGACGTTGCTACTTGCTGCTCAATCATGGCTAAAACTTCATGCGCCGCACTTCTTGCGATGTGCGTGTGATCACATCTGCTGGCCGTAATGAAGTTTGAGCCGGAGGTCATGTGGTGTCGCCTCCACCGGCCGAAACAACACCATCACGCCTATGCGCGAAAAGGTTGCGATAGACTTTTAGCCTCAAAAGTGCGGGCAGCAATATCAAGTCTGCAGCCAATGCGACAATGAACGTCAAAATCAACATTTGGCCAAACAAACGCACCGTGTCGAAACCGCTAATCGTGGTGGAGCCCAACCCAACGACCAGCAGAACGGTCGTCACAATCATGACGTAGCCAGCCTTGCTCATCGAAGCATCAATTGCGCCCTGCACGTCCAATCCTTTCATCCGCTCTAGCCTGTATCGTGAAATAAAATGAATTGAATCGTCAATAGCAATCCCGAAAGCAACCGTCAGCGCCAGCACCGCAGATGGCGTCAAAAGCCCCGCATTCAGAAAATGCAAAGCAGCCGAAGTGACCAGCAACGGCAAGATATTGGGCAGCGCCAACAAGGCAATCAGCGACCATCGTTTAAACGCCAGCGCCACAATCAACACCGCAACAATACATGCGCTAAATAGACCAATATTAAGCTGCGAAATGACCGAAATAGATTCATGTCGCATTATCACCGGCAACCCGACAATCTGGCTGGCGTCGTGCGCCACAGCAAACGCCTCAATTTTGTCATACATCAACAAAGACGCTTCATCCCGCATTGGTTCAGGCATCAGCACCAAAATCCGCACTTTCCCCAAATCAGCGTCATAAACCTGACGGGTCAGCTGCGCCGGAATGGACGACAACTGCTCTTTTGAGAGCATTGTTTGATCACCGCCAAACCATCCAGTGAAATCTGAAAAAGAAACAACGCGATAATTGGGGGCGAGTTCCCGAAGTTCCTTGGTTATGCCTTGAAGCTTGGACCATCCATCAACTGCCTCGACATTCAGGTCTTCGCCAGAATCAAACTCCAACCACATCCGGAAAAACCCACCAAATTCATCGTCAATAATGGCATTGGATTGCCGCACTTCACTCGACGCGGGCAAGTTTTGATAAAGCGGAAACCAAACCTTAGTCTGCGAGAAGCCCCAGATGCCGACGATGACGGTGACAACCGAAAGCAAGATCACAATATGACTTCTCGAACTCGACCAACGCGTGATCATCCGTGGCATTTGCAACCACGATATCGCCTTTAGTGGCTTTGTCGATTTCGTCACCGTCAGCCGCGCAATGATGGGGAAAGACAAGATGACCGCAAAATAGGCGACGATGACGCCAAGGGCGCCCAAAATGGCAAACTCAATAAGCTGATCATTCTGCGAAACCAAAATACATGCAAAGGCGATTGCCGTGGTCAATGCCGTCAACGCACAAGCAGGACCGATTTCGCGTACACTATTATCAATTCGGTCTGTCAGCGGCACCGCATCGTCGGCCCGGCGGAAATGTAGTGCCAAATGCACACTGTCCGCCATCCCCAATACCAGCACCAAAATCGGCACAATATTGGAGATCACCGTCATAGGGATGCCCAAAAGTGGAAATAGGGCCAAGGAAAACACAAGCCCGAAACCTGCAGGTGCAACGGTCAAAATCGACGTCCTGATGTCTTTGAACATCAGCAGTGAAACGACAAACGCCAAAACCGCGCCGACAAAGTTCAGCGCCAACAACTCAAACTTGATCAGGTCGACAACTTCGACAGAAATCGCATCCTTGCCCGCAATTACAATCGAAAGTTCTTCAGTCTCAAACTGCTCTGCCAGCACGTCAAGACCTTCGAGCCCACTGCGAACCGTTCCGCCATTGGCCAAAAAATCGATTGAGATTGAAACGAGCGCAATATTTCTTTTTTCCGAAAGCAACGCATGAAATGCTGGATTGGCCAACTCAAACTGGTCAAATCGCTCGATCTGCGCTTTGCCGGTCAATTCAGGCCGATAAACAGGTTCATTTGCAAACAATTTATGACCCGGCGGAAACCGCAAAACGGTCGGCGCAATAACCCGCGATACCCCATCAAAGAGGCCAAGCTCCAAACTCAATTCACTGAGCACTTCAAAGTCATCTTGAGTAAATGGTTTTTGGCTCGAAACCAGCAGCTGCACATCAGAACCGTCAGCACCCACAGAACCTGCAAACGCCTCAAACTGCTTTGCCTGGTCACTATTGGATGAAAACACCCGCTGAATATCTTCGTCGAATTTCAAATTGGGCAGAAGGATCAAACAAATCAGTGTGCCAATTGCCAAGGCAATCGCCGCCAATTTTGGCCTCTGCGCCGCAAATATGCCCGGCCACTCCAAGCCAAATCCATGTCTCATCCGCGCATCGTACAAAGGGAACATTTTTGGTCAAGGCCATTACCGTGTCCACAGCCTTCATACCCCCTACAATTCGCAGAAAAATGGATAGCAAGCCACTTGACGCGAGTCGTGGTCCATCATAGCTTCAGGCAACTAGATGAAATAGGAGATGACCAGATGACACAAGTAAAAGGAAAGTTCGCCTAAGCGAATTTCGACTGCTGTTCGGCGCTGCGCCGCCAGCTCATCTGACCAAATTTCTCTAGGATTTCCTAATGATTAAATTGCTTGCGGATCTTGTTGACCCGTTCCGGCGCCATGGCGACAGCACCCCTGCGTCCAGCGCTCTGACTTTCATTGTTCAACAAATGCGTCCTTTACGTTGGATCATTGCTTTTAGCTTCGCGACATCCATCTTTGCCGCCCTAATTGAAGTGTGGCTGATCTATTATGCTGGCCGCTTGATCGATAATCTCATCCGCATCTCGCCGGCACCGATTTGGCAGGAAGTGGGATTTGAATTGATCCTCGCGGCCCTCGTCTTGCTCGTGTTGCGCCCCGCTATGGCACTGCTGAACGAAGCGATGGACGATATTGCCTTTCGCCCCGCGTCCGTCAGTCTGATCCGGTGGCGCGCCCACAAACACATAATGAAACAGCCCGTTGGATGGTTCACGAAACAACAATCCGGCCAGCTCGCCTCAAGGGTTCGAGAACTCGGTGTATCGGCGACCAATGTGACCTATGCCGCCCTGCATACCCTCACCTATGTCATGACGTATTTCATATGTTCAGTGTGGCTGTTCGCCACGATAGATCTGCGTTTTACAATTCCACTATCTATTTGGGCTGCGTTATACATTGCCCATATGGTCTATGCCGTTCCACGCTTCCGCGACAATTACGAGCGGTTTGAGAACTCAAAGACCGATCTAACCAGCTTGCTGGTCGATACCTATGGCAGCATCGACACGGTCAAGATGTTCACCAATCAAGAGGAGGAAGACCCAAACGCCCTCTCGAAGTTTCGCAACGCATTTATAGCCTTTATCGGGGTGCAAAAATTCGAAGTGATGATCAATGTGGGCATGGTTTTTCTGACTAACTTGCTGATCGTTGGCCTCGTCGGTTATTCCATCTTCCTCTGGCAATCTGGTGCGGCCATGTTGGGCATGGTCGCCGCATCCCTCACCTTGGCCACACGCATTTCAGGCATGGCAGAATGGATGCTCGATTCTGTTGCATCAATCTATGGCAATATCGGCGCAACGCGCGAAGCATTGCGATCAATTGCGCAACCAATTGAAATGCCAGATGACCCAAAAGCACCTGCATTTCAGTTTGGCGGTGGCGCGATAGGCTTCCACAATGTCTCGCACCATTATGGCCAGGCCGTTGGAGGGCTCAACAATCTGACCCTCGACATCAAAGCAGCAGAAAAAGTGGCCCTGGTCGGCCCCTCTGGTGCCGGAAAATCCACCATCGTGAACTTACTTTTGCGGCATTTCCAACCAGAAACGGGCAAAGTTTTAGTCGACCAACAAGATATCGATCTCGTGCAGCAAGAAACGCTCAGGCGACATATTTCTTGGGTTGGACAGGACACGTCCCTACTCAACCGATCAATCAGCGAAAACATTGCCATTGGTCTGCCAAACGCCACCACTTCGGACATTGAGGCCGCAGCCAAAAAAGCAAGGGCTCATGACTTCATCAGCACACTGGCCGATCATCATGGCAATAGCGGAAACAACACCATCGTCGGCGAAAAAGGCGTGCGCCTGTCCGGCGGTCAAAAGCAACGTATCTCGTTAGCCCGTGCCCTATTGCGAAACGCACCCATCCTCATTTTGGATGAAGCAACTTCGGCCCTTGATTCTCAGGTGGAAGCCGAAATTCTGGAAGCACTCTACGCGTTCATGGCCGACAAAACCGTCATCGCCATCGCCCACCGGCTTTCCACCATTGCCCATATGGACAGAATTGCGGTGATCGAAGATGGGCAAGTCGTACAGCTTGGCCCACACAAAGAACTCGTCAAAGCAGATGGGCTTTACGCAGATTTGTGGCAAAAGCAGATCGGCGGCTCGCTCGGCAAAATATGACGATCAACTGATGAATCTGAGCGCAATTCAGCAGATTATTTGCAAATCATCACCCGTCATCCAACTATTGCGTTGGGTGGCGGGAGTTCAAGAATCGCAGGACCTTGCATAAACAAAGCCCAAAACACTCGACAACAATTTCAATGATTTAAATGGCAGGGGCGGAGAGACTCGAACTCACGACCCTCGGTTTTGGAGACCGAGGGCTTTTGTTTATTTCCAAAAGCTTAGCGCAAATCTGCTGCCTAACTACTTACATAAAATCAACGACTTACTAACATTTTGTCCAACGTCCCAATGTCAGCTGTGCGGACTTTTCAGACCTTCGCTAGGGCATCGCCAATTGGCAAGTCGGGCGGAAAGCGGAAACTCATTGCGCTTGGAACGTAGCCCACACTGCTATGCCAAACCGGACATTCAAGATATGGTTTCAAAATGCACATTTGAGGGCTGTCAGTATTTTGATGGGTAATCATTCAGACAAGAAAACAGGTAAATACTAATCACCCAGCATTTACGCGGAGACCATTTTTGAAATGCCCCAATCCGTTGTATTCTAAAAGTTGAAGCAAGCAGGTCCGGTTCTCATAAACTTCGTGGGTCTCGTCCTGCGTCAAAAGGTTGTACTCCAGAACTGAAGAAGAGCCTTGAATGAGTTGCCCACCATTCAAATTTCGCCATATTCTCTCCAAACAGCCAAGCAAGATGGTGTATCGACTCTCGAATTTGAAAGAAAACCAAAATTCATTGACATTTTGAAATAAATATTACCTATTTGAAGCATTGAGAATAGTTTTTGGGAAATGCTACCGTGAGCAAGTCTATCCGAGATCGTTTGACAAAAGCAATGCCGACGGCCTCTAAAGCTGAAAAGGCCATTGCTAACTATATGCTCACGTCATTGGCAACTTTGCCCTTTGAGACGGCGGCTAGCGTTGCCCAAAAGATCAAGGTCAGCGAGCCCACGGTCGGACGGTTTTGCAGGTCTTTGGGCTACCGCAGTTTTAAAGACCTTAAAGACCAGCTTAAACAAGATGTTGGAGATCGTCCGTGGTTGATAAGCGATAGACTACGCGATTGGCGAGATCGCGCACGGGCTGGAGAGGACCAACTCTCTCAGGGACTCGAACTCGAAATTGCAGCTTTGGTTGCTGTGTATGAGATAACTCAAACGCCAGAGTGGGCAAGGGCCGTAAAGCGGCTCGCCCATATGAAACGCGTCTATGCGACTGGCTTTCAAACCGAACGAGGCATGGCGCAGATATTCGTCAATCAACTACAATACTTGCGCGAAGATGTGCAATTGGTGGACTTAGCGGCGGGTAATTTCTCCGAAATTCTACTCTCGTCGGAAGAATCCTGTTTGGTAATCTTTGAAGCGCGTAGATATTCAAGATTGGCACAGGACTTAGCGCAACAAGCACATGCCGTCGGAATTCCTGTAACATTGGTTGTAGATGCATTTTGCGACTGGGGCCACGGGACTGCTGACGAGATATTCGTTGTACCGACAGAGTTCAATCTATTCTGGGAATCAACATCGCAAATGGCAAGCCTAATAAACTTGTTAGTAAACGGAGTTTTCATTGAATTGGGCCCAGAGGTGGAAGAGCGAATGAATAAGCTCGCGCAGCTATATAGTAAATTTACGGGCCATGTCGGCGACTAAAGGTCTGCGTGTGCAACGTAGATCTGAAGTCCGATGAACTAGACCTTTTTCTCACGGATGAAACATAATGACCGAAAACAACGATGCTATCAGCGCGGTCGATCAAGGCATTCTTATTGAATCTGCCGAACTCCGAATTGTCAGCCTGCCACTTCTCACACCCTTTGTGATTTCCACCGGAACCATGTCCGTGAAAACCTTTCCACTTCTCATTTTGAAGGGAGAGGGCCGCGAGGGTGTGGCAGAGGCTGTCATGGATCCTTTGCCTGACTATTTGGAAGAAACGATCGCAGGATCCGTGGCGTTCCTGCGGGAAGCATTACTCCCTGCTATTCTGGGTCGCCGTTTTCAATCGCCTTATGAACTGGCTCCTATTCTGAACCCTTGGCGCGGCAACCGCATGAGTAAGGCTGTTGTTGAAATGGCCTTTTGGGACTTGTGGGCTAAGTGGCTCAATGTGCCATTGAAGGCTGTTTTGGGTGGCAACGGGGTTGGGGTAGAGGTAGGGGTAAGTTTGGGTATTGATACCATCGAGAAAACGGTCGAACGTGTCAACGAAGCTGTCTCGGCTGGATACAAAAGAACCAAGTTGAAAGTCATGCAAGGACATGATGTCAAACTGGTGAAGGCTGTGCGTAAACATCATCCGAGTATCAAGCTCACTGTCGATGCAAATACGGCTTACGGCCTAGCCGACTTACCAACTTTGCAGGCTTTAGACGAATTCAATCTGGACTATATTGAGCAACCGTTGGCGTTTGACGACATTCACGACCACGCTCATGTGCAATCTGCTCTGAAAACGCCGATCTGTCTGGACGAAAGTATTCGATCTGCCAGCGACGCCCGCAAGGCGCTCCAAGCAGGCGCAGCCCGCGTCATCAACATCAAGTTGGGACGTGTTGGTGGATTTGCAACTGCTCGCGCCATTCATGATGTGAGCGAAGCTTTCGGAGCACCGGTTTGGTGCGGCGGCATGCTTGAAAGCGGCGTCGGGCGGGCACATAACATACATCTTGCAACCTTGAAGAACTTCACGAAACCAGGCGATACATCAAGCGCCAGTCGATATTTCCAGCGTGACATCATTCAAGAGAAACTAGAAACGACCAATGGGGTGATGCCAGTGCCAAACACAGGCCCCGGGATTGGTGTTTTACTTGACCATGACTACCTTGAAACTGTCACACAAAGCGTAGAGGAATTCAGAGCGTGACCGACAAACCCGGCACGTTGAAAATTCGGGACTTAGCGTCCATCGCTGAACTCAAAGCCGCTGAAATCCTGCAGATTGTTGTCTGGGGAGCTGATGATAAGCCGGATAACTCCGATTTACTGCTGGCCGTCCAACATTCTGGAGGTTTGGTTGCAGGTGCATTTGTCGACGATGAGCTGGTTGGGTTTTTATTTGCATTTCCAACCAGTGAACTGGGCACGCAGCAATCACATAGATTGGCTGTTCACCCGTCACGACAAGGGGCTGGGCTTGGTGCAAAACTAAAATGGTACCAGCATGACTGGTGCCTTGAGCGCGGCATCCAGACCGTGCGATGGACATATGATCCCTTGCGCGTTGCAAACGCTAAGCTCAACATCGATAAACTCGGGGCAACAGTTGGCACCTACCATGAAGACTATTATGGCGTAATGGAGGGAATAAATGCTGGCATTCCTAGTGATCGCCTAGTGGCTGAATGGCAGCTCAATTCGCCAGAAGTGCTGCAAAAGCATCCAAACTCCAAAGTTCACTCAAAAATCCAGCGACCAACCGCTGCGATTGAAGTGCCAATACCGCTAAACTTCAGCCAAATGCTTCAACAATCCCCAGACCAGGCCCTACAAGAGCGATTGCGCGTAAGGACATCACTTGTCGACGCATTTGCCAATGGATATCGGATCACCGGTTTTGACGTGGTGCAGAGTGCTTACATTTTGTCTCCGTCAATTCAAAAAATAGATCAATAAATTCGAACGCTAGGGCAACTCTGGGCTGCTCACTTGAACGCTACAACCAAAATACTTACGGGAATAATATGGACGTGAAAGAACGTTGCTATTGGAATGAAGGCTTGAAATTTGATATTCCAAATTTTGGCAAGATTGTAGCTAAGTGTGATGTGGCGATCATTGGAGCGGGCTATACAGGATTGGCAGCGGCACTTGTACTTGCGCGTGCGGGTAAATCTGTTCAAGTTTTTGAAAAAACAAATGTTGGCGATGCCGCCTCTGCTCGCAATGGCGGCATATTAAGTGGAAACTTAAGGATAGGCTTTGCAAGCGCAGTAAATCAACTTGGCCAATCCTCTGCAATTCGTATGATGGATGAAGCCAAATCTGCCCGCGAAGATTTTACAAAGTTCGTTGATGCGGAAGGGATTGAGTGTGATCATTCGCCAACTGGTCGGTTTACGGGCGTGCTGTATAATCAGGATATGAACGGCGCGCGCCGTGATTGTGACCTGATGAACGAACATCTCGATCTCAATTCTCAAGTCATCGAGCAACAGAACATTTCCGAATTCTCGGGCGCTCAGGAATATGTTGGCGGGATTCTGCGGCCAGATATTGGCATGATGAACCCAGCAAAATTCTTACACGCCCTACTCAACAAAGTTATTGAAGCCGGTGCGATTATTCACAATGAGACCCCCGCGTTGGAGATCAAGCGCGACGGCACTTCTTTTGTGGTGAAAAGTTGTTTGGGTGAAACCCTTGCAGACAAAATGATAATGGCGACAAACGGTTACACCGATAGTGTGGACCCTTGGTTCATGCGTCGGGTGGTTCCTGTTCAAAGTCGAATTGTTGTCACCGAAGAGATATCAACCGACTTGATGAAGCGTCTTTTCCCTAAAAATAATGCCTGCGGTGAGAAACGATATTTGTACCGATATTTCCGACCGACACCGGACGGCAAACGCGTGTTGGTCGGCGCGCGCGAACCTTCGTTCCCTAAAAATTCAACGGCAGCAGCAAACTACGTCAAGAAATTGATGGTCGAGATATTCCCGCAACTTCGAGACGTTAAAATAGAATGCTCATGGGCTGGAAATGTAGCGTTTACGCGGGATGAATTGCCAAGTTTATTTGAGCGAAACGGCATGCTATACCCGTGCGGCTATTGTGGCTCGGGTACTGTTTGGGCGCGATGGTTGGGACAAAAGGCAGCATATCGGATATTGGGTATGCCTGAAGCTGAAACCTTCTTTTTTCGCAAGGAACCAAAGGCCATCCCATTCTATAGTGGTAAGCCATGGTTCCTCCCGGCAGTTGTCGCGTTTAACGGCTTGAGAGATCAGATAAAGCGATAATTCTGCTGCTACTCAGAGCGCTTTGTCTGGTATTCCATTTCATCCAATGGATATATTGGCCGTGGTACTGATTTATACGGCATGCTGGCATAGTTTAGCGTGCACAACGCACCGCTGTCACAAACGATAATTCGACCGGCAATCGGAGTGAAAGCCGCTCTAAAGTGCTGCATAGACCGCAGCGCAATGACCCCACAAGATTTCGGATCAATGCCAAACGTTTCGAATTGGCGCAGATCAAGAAGCTGCTGGGCAACGCTGATGATAAGAATGTCTATTCCCTGCACCCGCAATACGGCTGTGGCACCCATGCTTCGTTGTTGCCCGCCCAATATTGGGCCGCTTCCCACAAAATGCCCTTCGCCAGACCATTTAAGCGTACCGGTGACTTTTATCGGCCCACCGCCAAACTCGGGAGCAGTTTTGCCACCTAACTCTAGTGTGATGCTGTCGCCTACCACTGCTGATTGAAGTTGTGCAGCGACGTCGGGGTCAATCATGGGACCGAAACACGCATCGCTAATTTCAGCTTGTAACAAAGCGGACAGCAGTGCCGTCGAATCTCCATAAGCGCCCGACCCAGGATTGTCCGCGTAATCTGCAATTATAAGTGGACCAGCATCAGCCTTCCATCCAGCTGCTGCAGCTGCAGCGTCTTCAACACTAAGATAGGTATTCAATGTCTCACTTCGGCGTGCCCAAATGTCGTCAGCGATTTCCTCAACAATTTCTCGTGCGCCAGCGGTTTTATCTTCGCAGGTGACCAACACAGTTGGGCCAACCTGTGCGGTGTCCGCACATGGAAATGCTGCGTTGATACTAATAGCATAAACGCCTTTTCGAGCCTCATAGGCACGCGCAATTGCATGCCGGTCTATCATTGGCCCCAAATCTGTACGGCCACCGCTCGCTTCTTCTAGCATCGGACGATGTGCGCGGATGGTCATTGGATGAATATCGCCAATCATTGCGCGATGGAGGAGTTCGGCGGTGCGTCGCCCTGTAGCGCGAATATCTACATGTGGGTAGGTGGTGAACGACACAAGAATCTGCGCCAAATCGCACATTTGAACGCTTACATTCGCATGTGGATCAAGCGTAACGGCAATTGGAAGATCGGGGCCAACCACCGCTCGAAGTCGACGCAACATCTCACCTTCGCAATCATCATGGCTCGCGCTTATCATTGCCCCGTGTAAGATTAATAGGGCACCATCCCACTCACCCTCCTCAGCTGCGGCCAAAAGAGGCGCACACAGCAAATCAAATGCGCGATCTGTGACCCGACCGCCGGGACCTGCCGCCGCACTTATTGTGTGGGTTAAATCCCATCCATGATCGCGACTGACGTCTAATACACCGGCAAGCTCGGTATTGTTTTGGCCGCGTGCCGCACAAGCGGAAGGACCGTCGAGCCAAAAACGATCTTGGAAGTCCTGAATATCAGTTGGATGGATGTTGAAGGTGTTGGTCTCGTGCGAAATTTCTGCGGTTAGAATTCTCAAGGGCAAGGTAAGTCCTTTAAAGTGGGTTGTGGCATGCCACCGCGTGGCCACCAGTTTTGGATAATTCAGGTGTTTGTGTTCTGCAAATTGAAGTCGCGTGTGGACAGCGATCGGCAAATGCACAACCCGGCTTCAAATCAAAGGGACTTGGCACCTCACCTTCCAGCGGACTGATTGTGCGGCGTTGATTGGGGTCGGGAACAAATGTGCTATCCATCAGTGTCGATGTATATGGATGACGCGCCTGCTGATCGGTATCTGGCAACACCTCAACAACACGCCCCAAATACATCACCAGAATTTCGTCGCAGAAATACCGCACAAGGCTCAGGTCGTGACTTATGAAGAGATAGGTGAGTTCCAACTCGTCACGCAACTCTTCCAGCAGGCCGATAATCTGAGCCTGCACTGACACATCAAGTGATGCCGTGGGTTCGTCTAGCACCAGAAGCGACGGCCGCAATGCTAGCGCACGCGCTATACCAACACGTTGCTTCTGTCCGCCAGAAATTTGGTGAGGGAAACGGTCCGCAAGGCCGTGATTGAGCCCGACCATTTTCAGCAGTTTTTCAACTTCGGCATCGGCTCCGTCGCTTGGCTTTGTTCCCTGCACGACAAACGGCTCCAATACAGCCCGTGCAATAGTGTATCGCGGATCGATGGCTGAGTATGGGTCCTGAAATACCATCTGCATATGGGCCCGAAGTGCTCGCATTTGGCTTGGAGATTTCGCCCGAAGGTCTTCGCCTTCAAAGCTAAGTGTGCCCTCACTTGGTTCAATAAGACGCAAGATAAGACGAGCCAGCGTAGATTTACCGCAACCACTTTCACCAACAACTCCAACGACACGCCCCTTTGGCAAATCAAATGAAACATTGTTGACAGCATGCATGGTTCGCGCTTTGCGGAATGCCCCGCCGGAGCTTGTGAATTTTTTAGATAAATTTCGCACTTCCAATAGATTGCTCATGTTCCAGCTCCTGCAAAATGACAAGCCGCAGCGCTTTCGCCGTGTCGCTTAAACTCGGGCAATTCTGTGGTGCAAATGTCTTGAGCGCGCGAACAACGTGGGTGGAACGCGCAACCTTTTGGATAGTTCAGCACAGTCGGCACGGTGCCGGGAATTGAGGTGAGCTTTTGATCGTCGCTAAGACCGCGCGGTATGCAACCTATTAGCGCTTGAGTGTACGGATGTTGAGGCGCGTCAAAAATGTCTTCGACTGACCCATGTTCAATTGCGCGTCCGGCGTACATAACGACCACTTTGTCACAGGTCTGTGCAACAACACTCATGTCATGGGTGATGAGCACCAGCGCTAAATCTCGCTCCTTGACCAGATCGTCCAGCAATCGAATGATTTGTGCCTGCACTGTCACATCCAGTGCTGTTGTGGGTTCATCTGCGACCAGTAAATCCGGGTCCGCTGCGAGCGCCATTGCGATAACAATACGCTGTTTCATCCCGCCAGACATTTGATGCGGATATCGTTCACATATAAGCGCAGGCTCTGGAATACGTAACGTTCCCAAAATCTCAATGGTTCGCGCACGTGCTTCAGCGCCCGTCATCCCAAGGTGCAAAACAGCAACTGCATCTACTTGTGGGCCGATCTTTTTCAACGGGTCCAACGAGGTCATTGGGTTTTGTGTGATCAAGCCGATCCGACCACCGCGCATCTTGCAATATTCGCGTTCGCCCAATGTTGTTAGCTCTTGCCCGTCAAACATGATCGAGCCAGCCGTAATTCTACCGCCAAACATCGGCAACAGACCCATTACGCTCATCGCCGTTAGAGACTTGCCTGACCCGCTTTCCCCAACAATCCCGAGTGTTTCGCCTTTAGCGAGTGAGAAATTCACCCCCGATAGTGGGGCTACCGCGCCAAACGCGACTGCAAGGTCCTTGACTTCGAGCATGTTCAAGCCCCCTTTATCCGGTCGCGGATATCAAGCGCTCTAATCAATTCATCGCCAAACAAGTTCACCGCAATAACTGTTATTGCCACAGCCATACCCGGGAAAATGATGACCCATGGACTAAGAAAGAGTTGAGCTGTTCCGCTCGACATCATCGCACCCCAACTTGGTGTAGGTGGCTGAGCGCCAAGGCCAAAAAATCCCAACGTTGCTTCAAGTACAATGCCGTCACCAACAGCAAGCATGCCCACAACAATTACTGGCGTAATAGCGTTGGGCAGCAAGTGCCGCAGCAAAATATGATGCGAGGGTGCACCTAAATTGACGGTAGCCTCAATGAACGTCTCACGTTTCAATCTTACAATTTGCGCCCTGGTCAATCGCGTGAATTGTGCCAAGTAGGCGATGGCGATTGCAAAAATTGTTGATGTTAAACCCGGCCCAATGATGGCGACGAAAATTAGGGCGATCAAGATATCTGGAAACGACCAAGTAAGATCAACAACAGTCATTACAACGCGCTCAAAAATACCACCAAAGTACCCGGCAGCTGCGCCCAAAGTCATGCCTGCAACAATTGAAATTGTGATCGCAGTTACGCTGACTGAAAGTGAAGTGCGGGCGCCATAAATCACGCGACTGAGCACGTCACGGCCAAATTGGTCAGTTCCCAACCAGTGTTGCCAGTCAGGCGGCGAGTTGCCATTCATCAGCTCCTGCGTCGCATAGTTGTATGGCGTAATCCACGGCGCAAAAACGGCAGCGAACAATAAGAGAATTAGAAAGCCGCCAGCGATTTTGCCCAACCATGAATTGAAGGCTCGCGACAATGGCGTGCTTTTTAGCCCGCTTAACGCGCGTGCAGTAATGCTTATAATGCTGCTCATGTTTTAGCCTCTCGAATGCGCGGATCCATTGCGGCTTGCGCCACATCACCAATCAACGTGCCTAGCATCACAGCCAGAGCCAACATCAACAGGCACCCCTGCACTACTGGATAATCCCGTTGCCCAAGCGCTCGGATCAAAAGCGAACCAAGCCCGGGACGCCCAAATACAAACTCTACGGTCACGGCACCGCCTAGGATCCAACCGATACGCAA
The DNA here is from genome assembly GCF_057219265.1 of Maritalea sp. YIW29. Lineage (NCBI taxonomy): Bacteria > Pseudomonadati > Pseudomonadota > Alphaproteobacteria > Hyphomicrobiales > Devosiaceae > Maritalea > Maritalea sp. YIW29. Next base: position 673,668 of record NZ_JBXVVF010000001.1, on the reverse strand, counting down.
AGCCAAGATCGTGACCACAGGCAACAACGCGTGTGGCATCAAATGCCGGAATAAAATGGTAGTCGCTGAAAGGCCCTTCGCATGCAGAAGCATCACGAAATCCTCTCGTCGCACGTCCATAAGTGCGACGCGTGTAACTCTTGCCACCAGCGCTACGCCACCGAAACCAATTGTGAGCACCGGTAGAACAAGCGAGTCCCAACCCTTTGCGCCCGAAACCGGAAACCATTGTAGCTGAACGGCAAAAAACAAAATCATCAAGAGCGCGAGCCAAAATCCAGGAACCGTAGATCCAAGTAGAATGAAACCACGGACAACCTGCTCAACTATGGCCGAGCGTGTGGTTGCCGAAATTGTACCAAGGATTATGCCCACAATGCTGGAGAATGCGAAGGCCAGCGCCCCAAGAGTAAGACTGAACGGCAAGTTTTGTGAAATTAGGTCAGCAACTGGTCGCCGTAATACAATGGCTTGGCCAAAATCGCCTTGAAACATAGCCCCCATCCACCGGAAATACTGCGTGAAAAGTGGCTGATCTAATCCATATTTCGTGACCAATAATGCTCGATCACCCGGTGACGAACCAATGCGGATCAAATTGTCAATGGGATCTCCTGGCAGTAGATGCACGATCATGAAAATCACGACGGAGATTGAAATCGAGACCGGAATAAGCATCAGCACTCGAAAGAAAATGTATCGCAAAAGCATTCGCAGGCCTTCCAATTCGTCGAAAATGCCCACCCCCTTAGGGGATGGGCACTGCAGTGGTTTTTGGTTATTCGACCATTGTCATATCAAGGACAGTTTGTGAGCGGAAACGTGTGCCGCGCACTTGCTCAGGTACGTTTACCCGGTCCTTATTGTAGGCGATGTTTTTCGTAGGTTGGTAGATTGGCGCAAAGAGATGTTGTGACAAAACATACTCATGATAGGCCTTGAAATTAGCAATTCGCTCGTCTGAGTTTTTGCTGTCTTCCATCGCCACATCATTCAGGCGTTGTCCTTCAACATCATTCCACATGGACACATTTGGGTATCCCAAACGTTTTCCCGAAAAGAACCAATCCAAAATGTCTGAGTTGTTCCAGTCGTAGCTTCGAACGGCCAACTGATGACGGTTTTCTTTATACTCATCCCTAATAGTGGAGCTATCAAACACGGTGACAACAGCTTCCATGCCAATGTCAGCCAATTGTGCTTGAATAACTTGCGTTAGGGATGTGAACTCAGTGCCATTTTGGGTGAACAATTTGACCTTCAAAGGCTCGCCGTCTTTTGAGCGCACCGCACCGTCGCCTTTGACCCAACCTGCTTCATCCAGCAGAGCATTTGCTTTTTCTAGATCATAAGAAACATTTAGTGCAGGATCGACTTTTGCTTCAGGAAGCGATGAAATCAAGAAGTTATGCGCCGCAGCACCAACACCGTTGTAAATCGAAGCCACAATAGCCTCCTGATTCACGGCAAGCCCAGTGGCCTGACGAACTTTGATGTCATCAAATGGTGGCGCGGTGACATTGATCGGCATGTAATAGATGCCGGTACCCGGCATTTGAATGACGGCAACGTTGCTTTCCGCTTTTAGGATCTGCAGAAAGTCTGTTGGTACGCCCAAAAGCATATCAATTCCGCCAGTTTTCAACTCCAAAAATGCAGTTGATTGGTCAGGAATTTCACGGAACGTGATGCTTTCGATTTTGGCAGCACCTTGATTTTCTGACAGATCGGATGCCCAAGCGTAGTCATCATTACGTACTAAGACGGTTTCAAGACCAATGTCGAATTTCTCAAACTTGAATGGGCCAGTGCCCACGGCTCCAGTCACGCCGAAGTCTTCACCCAACGTGTCGTAAGCCGCTGCGCCCGGTATACCCATAAATGTAGAGGACAAATTGTACAAAAAGTTTGGCTCGGGCCGCGACATAACGAAACGTACTGTTAGGTCATCGATCACCTCAACTGAAGCAACTGCGCCCACAAGGTAGGCATTGTCCGTGTCAGCAAAGTCAGGAATCCAGTCAGCAACTGATTGCGCATTAAATGCTGTGCCGTCGTGGAAAGTGACGCCATCTTTTAGGTGGAATGTCCAGGACATGCCGTCCGCACTTTCATCCCATGATGTTGCCAAATGAGGATGGTAGGATTGGTCGGCATCCTGTTCGACCAGCCGATCATAGATCAGCGAAGCGGCAGAGTTAAGATTGCTGGCTCTAATCGGATCATAAGAGGTTGCACCCAGCTCGTCTGCGGAAAAGGCGATCGTTGCGTTTTGTGCAATAGCAACACTGGACAAGAGACAGGCCGCGATTAGCGCCGTTCCTGACAGAAGTTTATTCTTAGTCGTATAGCGCATTAGATTCGTCCTTTTGTTAATTTGATGTTTCGGAAATTGATTTGCTCACTACTCTCGGGGGCATGCGCTGTACTTACCTTGCCGATGAAACGGCAAAGAAACGTCGCGATACACGCCGAATTCAGATTAGCGAGCTGCCCAAGCACACATTTGCTGTGTTCCTAGTATGCCTCCTCCCACAGACGCTGGTTGAATTAAGTAATAAAACTTTCTTTAAGTCAATAAGTTTAATTAAACTTTCAAAATGTAGTTGTTCGGCCTTCGGCTCTGATGGAACAGATTGCGAGGATTTGGTTAGGGCGAGAATTCTAAACCATCAAATTTTTCTCAGGCAAATATACGTAGAGAGAAAATTCGATGTCGCTGTTAGGTCATCTGGGCTCTGAATGGCTGCTTTGTAGAAGACTGGAGATTCAGTTTCTATTGCTGACAACGGCAGGTTTGGACCGGGAGTGTCGGCCGCCTTCGAAAGCGGACCTTTGGCGATTTTTGAATTATAGTCCCATCTGACTCAATTGCTCGATTTTTCCACCTAACCACCGCCGAGCGTTCGCTTCAACGCGTTCAATTATGCGATCCGTAATTTACAGATTTGTCCAATTTGGAAAGCCATTATCCAATCTGGATAAATTTGGTGTATCGTGATGCGAGTTGTTTTTGGGAGTTTGATTGAGTTAGCGATCCAATTGAATTGCTGGCTAATCGAATTCATCAAGGGAGGAATTTTCATGCGAGTTATTAAGAAATTCGGACAACTGGCAATTGCCGCTTGTCTTGCTGTCGGTGCTTTTACAGGCACGGCAATAGCGCAGACGAAAGGCAATATTATTTCGTTTAACGGCCCAGCAGGCGAAGCATACATTGGTCGCTTTATTAAAGGCATTAAGGAAACCGCCGGAATTAAAGGATTTGATATTCAGGTTTTTGAGAACCAATTCAACCAAGCTGAACAAGATCAGCAAGTTCAGCAGGTTCTAGCAGCTGGTGTTCTTCCAGATGTGTTTATCTGGTGGCCTTCTGATGCGGTTGCTGGTTTGGGTTCGCTTCGCGCACTCGCGAAAACCGGCGTTCCAGTTCTTAAGATCAATCAACTGCCGAACGAGCAAGACAAGCAATATATCTTTGGCTTCGCTGGACCTGATGATCGCCTACGCGCACGAAATGCGGGCTATATGATGCGTCAAGCTGCTGCAAAGAAGAAAGCGGCCGGCGGCGAAGGTTTTAACGTCTTGGTTCTGTCTTATCCTCACTCTTACGGTGGATATGAGTTATCAATCAACGCCTTTAAAGAAGCGATTTCGGGCACTGACCTAACAATCGTCGGCGATGTTGACGAAGGTTTCGGCCAAGCAAACGGTTATAAAGGCGCAGCCAAAATGATCGCTGCGTTGCAAGATACAAGCATCGACTTTGTTTATGGCATGGATGACGCGATTTTGACCGGTGGTATTAAAGCGATTGAAGAAGCCGGCATGAAAATGGGCGAGGAAGTGATCGCAGTTGGTACTGTTTGTAACGGTGACAAGCAGTTGATCGAAGAAGGCAAGCAATATGGTACGACATTGCAGTCACCACTTCACGAAGGTCAGCTCGCAATCAAGATGGTTGAAGAATATCTGACCACAGGCAAACTTGCGAACTATATCAACTTCACCCCAAACCCTGCAGTGACATTGGACAACCTTGAAACAGTGGCGTTGCGTGGCTTTGATGGCAAGCTCTATGGCATTGATGAGCTTTGTTCAGGCGCTTGGGGCGGCTAATAGTCCTCAATGAAACTTAGACCTATGTCGCCGGGAAATCCTCTCGGCGACATAATACATGAAGTAGGTGTTGCGCGATGAAGCCACTATTGAAACTATCAAATATTGAGCGTTCCTACGGTGCAATTAAAGCGCTTAGAGGCGTGGATTTCGAAATAAACGCCGGCGAAGTCATGGGACTTGTTGGCGAAAATGGTGCCGGCAAATCGACCCTCGTAAAGATCATTAGTGGGTTTGATGATGGCTATAACGGTGACTATCAACTCAATGGCAACAGTATACGGTTTGCCCATGCGGGGAAGGCAGAACGCGCAGGTATTGCGATCGCTCAACAAGAGCTGAGCCTGATACCAACAATGAGCGTTGCAGAAAACATCTTTTTATCTGGCGACAATGTTCCAGCATTCTCCACAAAAAAGCTGCTCGCAAAAAAAGCGAAGCCATTTTTGGATGAAGTTGGCTTGGGTGACGTGGACCCCACAATGGCCGTTAGCCGTTTGTCAGTTGGGGAGCAGCAACTGGCTGAAGTTGCGCGCTTGCTGGCGCAAGAACCACAAGTGCTCATTTTGGATGAGCCTACCGCTGCGCTTGGTGAAAGTGACAGCATCCGAATTCTGGCGATGGTTAAAAAACTCGCTGAGCGCGGGAAGTCAATAATTTACGTCAGCCATCGCATGGACGAAATCTTTGAGATATGTGATCGCATTACAGTTTTACGCGACGGCGAAAGTCAGCCAGTTAAGTCTGCAGCCGCATTAGATGTTCCAAAACTTGTGGAACTAATGCTAGGGCGCGAACTCAACAATATGTTCCCAACCCATTTTGAGGGTAAGCGAGACACCCCGTTGTTGGAAGTGCTCGATTTATGGCCCGATGGAACGCTAGAGCCGTTCAATTTTGCCGTCTATCCCGGCGAGATCTTAGGACTTGCTGGGCAGCTCGGCAGTGGGTCAGGCGATGTGATTGCGGCAATCGCGGGAGCAAAAAAGTGCCAGTCCGGTCAAATTGTCTACCGTGGGCGCACCTTTTTGCCGGAAACACCTACCGAAGCGATTAAAGCAGGCATTGCCTATTGTTCCGATGATCGCAAACATGATGGCCTATTTTTAGGGCGCTCGATCATCGAGAACATGACCTCTCCCGCCTTGCGTGCCGTTTCGAAATTGGGTTTTTTGAACCACAGTGCAGAGCATGACCTGGTGTTAAAGAACGCGGAAAAGTTCACCGTGGACTTGCAGCGGCTAAAGTCCGAGGCTGGTGTGCTTTCTGGCGGCAACCAGCAAAAGGTCGCGCTTGGGAAATGGATGGCGATCAACCCAAACATTATTCTGGTGAATGAGCCAACACGCGGGGTTGATGTTGGTGCTCGCGCTGAGATTTATCAAAAATTGCGTGATCTGGCGAGCGATGGCGCCGCTGTGATTTTCGCTTCCACAGACATTCAAGAAGTTGCCGGGCTGTCAGATAGGGTGATTGGATTTTACCGTGGTCTGCAAGTGGGCGAACTGCAACTCGACGACATTAATGCATCGAGCATTCTTCAACTCATCACACATCCTTTCGGGGACGAGTCCAAAAATGTGGAGGCGGCCCAATGACCACTCAATCCATTCGCCAAAGAACAGACAGTATTCTCAACCGTGTGTTGCAGGACTATTCGCCTGCCGTAATTGGCCTGGTTATCGTGTTCATTGCAGCACTCATTTTCGGCATGGCGACCGCGCCAAATTTCCTCACAGTTTTCAATGTGAAGACGATTATTCGAGACGCAGCACTTGTTGGCATTATGGCCATTGGCCTGACTTTTGTGACTTTGTCGGGCAATTTCTTTTTGCTTTCGATCAAAGAAACAGCGGCGCTATGTATCATCGCGTTCGCCACTTCTATGGCGGCTGGCTACGGTTTTGAAATATCGTTCCTGTTCACTATGGGTGTTGCAGTATTGGCGGGAGTTGCCCAGGGCTTGTTGATTGGCTTAGGCGCAAATCCCATCGTTGTGACGCTAGGCGCTGCCGGTCTGCTTTTCGGATTGGGGTCTTACTGGAGCGACAATTTGGTTGTCTCGTTTAGGCGACCACACGGCGCCGAGTGGCTAGGGTCCGGTTCCATCTTTGGGCTCCCCAATATCACCGTTGCATTTATTCTTATTGCTATCATTGCCGAACTCACACTTCGCTACACAAATTTTGGACGGCAGGTTTATCTCATTGGCGCAAACCGGGCGGCGGGTAAGGCCACAGGCCATGAGAATTTCGCCATGGCGATTAAAACCTGCACCATTGCTTCGGTTTGCGCGGCCTTTGTCGCGATTGCTTTTTCAGCGCAGGTATCCAGTGCCCACGTGAATTATTTCTCGTCAGAATTCGGATCATCTGGCGATATGACAATGATGGTGATTGCCACCGTTATGGTGGGTGGCAACTCAATTATGGGTGGGTTCGGTTCATCGATCAGAACCAGCCTTGGTGCCGTGTTTATCGCTACGGTCGACAATATGATGGTGCTGCATGGCTTTAATTCTGGGCCACGAGTGCTTGCCGTGGGCTTGATGATCGTGACTTCAATTATTGTCTTTGCGCTTGTGCAGCGCGGCAAAAGATCTTGAGATCGGGGAAAACAATGAACAAGCTAAAACATTGGATTATTGAAAACCACGATCTAGCATTTGCAATTCTGCTAATGGTTTGCGTGTACGGCTATTTTGCATTCACCAACGAATTGTTTCCGACACAGCGTACAGGCTACGCCATAATGGAGCGGTTTGCGGTGCTCGGGCTTGTTGGCCTTGCCCTCACTCTTTGCATTATCGCCGGAGAGATCGATCTTTCAATTGGCTCTAACGCTGCGTTAGCAGCCGTTTTCGTGGTTCGATTTACAGACAGTATAGGCGCGGTGCCGTCATTGTTTTTGGCTGTTGCCATCTCGACGGGGATCGGGATTATCCAAGGATATTTTATCGCCCATCTAAAGGTCCGCGCCATAGTTTTGACGGTGGGAACGCTGATGCTTTTGCGCGGTGTCGCGCTGTTCGCCGCCGAAGAAAAAACAGTGATGCTGACAGATTTCAGCGTACCTGACTTTATCTCAACAAAGATGCTGACGTTCTTCTCACCCGCTAGCCTGCTGGTCATCGCGATGTTTGTCGCTGTTGGATTGTTTATGTCCTTCACCAAATATGGACGTGAAATTTATGCAATTGGTGGTGCGCGAAAAGAGGCGATCGCAGCCGGGGTCAATCTAAAAAGGCCGATGGTGATTGTATTCGCAATATCTGGTTTTTGTGCTGGTTTGGGCGGCTGTATCATTGGCCTGCGTTCTGGCACGGCCCAAGCACTTGGTTTGCAATATTTGTTACTTGCGGGCACCGTTGCTGCCTTTATTGGTGGCGCTTCAATCGCTGGGGGCAAAGGCGGCGTCATCGGCGCGGCAATCGGCACGCTAACCGTCAACTTCCTCAACACGGGGCTGGTGTTTAATGTAACCCCAGCTTTCATGGTTCAACTCTATCTTGGCGTTCTCTTGATGGTCGTGATTACATTCCAGACGGGCAGCCGAAAATTTGACGAATATCAGCGAAGACAGCAGGTGTTGACAGATGTTGAGCGACGAAAATCGTCGCTGCTAAAACGAAAGGCGGCATGGGCCGCTCGGCAAAACGTTTGAATTGGTCGGCCACAGCATGCTTTAGTCAGGTACTGTGATTTTGGATGATGTGGCATAGTTAAATCTTTCCAGGAGTGGTCTTTGTCAACGAACAAGTATGGCGGTGCATGGCGCCGCCAGACCCCAAAGAGCTCAAAAGAAAAGCCTGAAGGGCCGTACGAAACGGCTGACCGGAATCATAGTTTTGGTGTTTCCAACCAACAGCTTGAACGCTTCGTTGAATTTATCGAACAGCTGGAACTTGAAACGGAACGTTCCTTATCCGTTAAGCGCGGTTATAGCGAGATCCGGATCCTATCGACATTGTTGAAGAACCACCTGAACGGCAAGCCAACAACAAGCACTTCGCTTATCGCATCTTCCGGTTTGACCTATGGGACCGGTGTGCGGGCCCTAACCTCCATTGAAGAGCGTGGGCTAATCGCTAGACGTCAGCGGACAGTGACTGGCAAGTCATTTTCACTTCACCCAACAGAAAAACTCGTGTCGGAATGGCAGGAACTTGCCAGAAGAATGCAGGCAGTACTTGGAAACACATTCGACATTGAAGATGAAGACGGTGGCCGCAAAAACGAGTATTTTTTTGGCGCTTCCTATGCAAGCGGCAACGTGTTGCCGCCACCTTCCATTATGTCAGCCAAACTGGACCTAAGGAATGATCTGCGACTACTCGTGCATGCTGATCCAACCTTTATGGCAATGCATGTTCTAAAGAAGCAATTTGAAAGCATTTTTGGTGTGGGCATTAAGAGCCGGGCGCTTTCGATTGACCGTCTCCGAGATGAAATCTTGGAAAACGCAGAAGCAAAAGTGTCTTCCTATGACATTGTTGCCTGCGACTTACCTTGGTTCGGCGAAATGGCAGAAGCAGGCCGTTTTCTACCAATTGATGATCTCATTCAATCCACTAATTTTGACACTGCGGACTTTCACCCCGAAGCAATTGCGAGCGCTCGCCACAAGGGCATTCAGTATGGGGTTCCGGTACAGACAACGCCTGAATTGCTGGTTTGCCGACGGGATGCGCTGGAAAAATACAATCTGCGACCGCCACGCACGATTGAGGAAACATTGGAAGTTGCTAAGGCCATCCATGATCCATTTCGGGGTATGGCGGGGATCGCTTGGAACGCGGCACGCGGCACGCCACTCGGTCATTCATTTTTGTTTGTATGTGCAGCATTTGGCCAACCGATATTGAACCTTCGCCGAACGGCGAGCGGCTTTGATGGCGAAACTGTACGCGGCGAAGAGTTTCGCCCGATGTTCTTATCGCCCGAAGCATTTCAAACTGCTGAATATCTTCGCGAACTGCTCGATTTTTCCCCACGTGGCATTTTGAGTATGTCTTGGTATGAGCGGGCAAAATGTTACGCCAAAGGCGAAGCAGCGATGGCCTATAGTGCAACACTTCTCGCATCGCTATTTGAGCGCGATCCAAAATCACCTGCCTTTGGAAATACGGAATATTTGCCCCATCCGTGCGGCCCCAAAGGTCGTCCGATTGCACCATTGGGTGGCTACGCCCTTGCCATGCCGTCCAATATCGCACCGGAACGTATCGAACCTGTTTGGGCGGCATTGTCATCGCTCACATCAGCTCAGTCAGTAAAGCTCTACATTGAGAATGGAAGTCTTGTCAGTCCTCGGTTTAGCGTCAGCCTTGACCCCGAGGTTCAAAAAATATCGCCCCTAATATCCATTGTGGACGAAATGGCGAGATTTGATGTCCTCCAAATGTGGCCTCGGCCGCCAGTACCCGAAATTACAGAAATAATCACAATTGTTGGCGAAGAAATGCATACTGCGTTGCTCGGGGACAATTCGGTCAAAGATGCTTTGACAAACACTCAAAATCGAGTGGACGGCCTGATGCGCCAGCGGGGAAGATATAAGTAAGTCGCGTGCAGTTAACTGCGTTCGCCTCCCCTTGCTCAAATTTATTTTGCCGTAAACCGACTTCAAGCTTATGAAGCGGGTGTCCCTCCATCTCAGGCAGCTAACGTGATTTTTTTGCCGGTTCCCGGATGAGTTTGTCTAAGAAATGCTATCCATTGTCCAAAGTGGACAAAACGGCAATTTAACTCCCTGCACGATGCAAATAGCCTGATTTCACAAAGCAAATTGTCCAATTTGGCCATGCGATTTTTTCGAAGGCGTTTGGGTATTGACCATCATTGCGGTTCAGATCTGTGCCGCCAAATACGAATAAAATACTGAAGCCTATGTGCGGCAATTAGGAGGAAATCATGGACCCCAAACGACTATCAGGCAAAAACATTTTGATTACAGGCGCAGCCAAAGGGATTGGCGCTGCAAATGCACAAAGCTTTGCCAGCCAGGGCGCAAATATTTGCATTGGCGATTTGGACCTAGATGAGGCGAACGCTGTTGCAGAAAGCATCAATAGTGCAGGTAATGGTAAAGCCATTGCCTTGAAAATGGATGTGACAAGCCGAGAAGACAATGCCGCCGCAGTTGCCGCAACGGTCGAAGCTTTTGGGTCGATTAATGTCGGGCTGTTCAATGCCGGCATGAACAAACCACGTTTTTTCATGGATATTGACGAAGACAATTGGGACATGATCATGAACGTTAATACCAAGGCGATGTGGCTTGGTATGCAAGAAACTGCGCGCCAAATGATTGCGCAGGGCCCTATGGAAGATCACCCCTATAAGCTCATAAATGTTGGCTCAATCGCTTCACGCAAACCACTTATTGATGTGACAGTTTATTGCACCTCCAAATATGGCTGTTTGGCGCTAACGCATTGCGGTGCGGTAAGCTTGGCTGAACACAATATTACGGTAAACGGCTATGCGCCTGGTGTTGTTGTTACCCCGCTTTGGGAGCAATTGGACAAAGATCTCATAGATATCGGCTTCAAGGAAAAAGCGGGTCAAGCATATGAGGACATCGCTGAAAACGACTTGGTGATCAAGCGCGTTTCTTATCCCAAAGACATTGTTGGAACGGCTTCATTTTTGGCGAGTGACGACAGCGATTACATGACCGGCCAGATGATTCATATCGATGGCGGTTGGTGCATCCAATAATGCCACTTCGTGCACGCGACCTATTCTCACTCATTATTATTTCGCGCGGGGCGATCTTGCGCACGGAGGCTTCATGACAAACCAACCCACAAATGCGCTGAACCCGCGAATTTTGCAGCCCGGTGATATCGACCCGAATTGGCGTTGGGACAAACACATACCCTCTTCCGGCCATACTGCGGTAGATTTTGAACGCCGGGTTGACCACGATCGACTGCGTCGCTACCGCCTATCCCGCGCAAAAGACGCCCTTAAAAAATCGAACCTTGGCTCCATGTTGATGTTTGACGTCAACAATATCCGCTACGTTTCAGGCACCAAAATTGGTGAGTGGGAACGCGACAAGATGTGCCGCTTCTGCCTATTGGCGGGAGATGACGAGCCTTATGTTTGGGACTTCGGTTCTGCCGCCGTCCACCACCGCGACTATTGCGATTGGCTTGATCCAGAGCGCATGTTGCCCGGTGTTGTTGGCATGCGTGGCACAATTCCGCCAAGCTTTGGTTTAATGAAACGCTATGCCGAAGAAATTGCTGGCCTAATCAAAAAGGCAGGCATGGCAGGTATGCCAGTGGGCGTGGATTACGCAGAAACCGCCATGTTCTTTGCACTGCAAGAAGCTGGTCTGAACGTTGTTGACGGTCAGCAAGTGATGTTGAGTGCGCGTGAGATCAAGAATATTGACGAAATCCAACTCCTCAACCAAGCAGCTGCCATGGTCGATGGCGTTTATCACATGATCTATGAAGAGCTGAAACCTGGCGTGCGCGAGAATGACATCGTCGCCATGTCTAATAAGATGCTCTACGAAATGGGCTCGGACGACGTTGAAGCGATTAATGCCATTTCCGGCGAACGCTGCAACCCGCACCCGCACAATTTTACGGACCGTTTGATCAGGCCGGGCGACCAAGCATTCTTCGATATCTTGCAAAGCTACCAAGGCTATCGCACCTGCTATTACCGCACATTCAATGTCGGCTTCTCCACGCCAGCGCAAAACGACGCTTATGTGAAAGCGCGTGAGTGGATTGATGCGTCGATCGCTGCAATTAAACCCGGCGTCACCACCGATCAAGTCGCTAAGCTTTGGCCAAAAGCTGAAGAATTTGGCTTCCCGGACGAACTCAGCGCGTTTGGCCTGCAATTTGGACATGGATTAGGTCTTGCACTGCATGAACGGCCCATCATTTCGCGGGCAGTGAGTTTGGATAATCCAATGGAAATTCAAACAGGGATGGTGTTTGCGCTTGAAACATATTGCCCGGCAACCGATGGCTATTCTGCCGCCAGAATTGAAGAAGAGGTGGTCGTGACAGATACAGGATGTCAGGTGATCTCCCTGTTCCCGGCACAAGACCTGCCAATTTCCCACCGATATTAAATTGAATTGAACTGGGTTCGCCAATTGGGCGGGCCCAGATGAAGGAAATGCACGAAATGGCCGCGCGTAAAAAACCAAAAACCAACTCCGAAGACTATATGCGCATGTACAGGCAAATGGTGCGCATTAGGTCGTTTGAGGACAATGCAAATCAACTCTATTTATCTGCCAAAATGCCAGGCTTGACCCACATGTATTCGGGCGAAGAAGCGGTTGCCGTTGGCATTTGCGAGGCATTAACGGATAGCGACAAAATCACTTCAACCCACCGGGGTCATGGGCACTGCGTCGCGAAGGGTGCAAATTTCAAAGAAATGTTTTGCGAACTTCTGGGCAAAGAAGAAGGCTATTGCCGTGGCAAAGGCGGCTCGATGCACATTGCAGATCAAAGCCACGGAAATTTGGGTGCCAACGCTATTGTTGGTGGCTCAATGGGCATCGCGACGGGCGCGGCCTTCACAGCCAAAAGACTTGGTACGGATGACGTGACTGTATGCTTTTTCGGCGACGGCGCCACCGCACAGGGGCTGATGTATGAGGTCATGAATATGGCCGCCCTTTGGAAACTGCCTGTGATCTATGCATGTGAAAATAATGGCTATTCAGAGTATACAAAAACAGATGAAATTGCCGCCGGGTCGATAACCGGTCGCGCTGAAGCCTTTGGCATCGAGGCCCACCAAGTTGATGGGCAAGACGTTCTTGCGGTGAATGATCTCGCGCAAAAGCTCGTGGCACGTGCCCGAAAAGGCGAAGGCCCGTTCTTCATTGAACTGATGACTTACAGATATCACGGCCACCATGTCGGCGATATCAATCGCGAATATTACCGTTCAAAAGACGAAGAAGCGATTTGGAAAAATGAACGTGACCCAATTGAGAAAATGGGCCGTTGGTTGAACGAGCAAGGCATTGCAAACGCCGACGAGCTGCAATCGATCAAATCTGAAATCGCAGACGAAGCCAAAGCTGCCGTCGAATACGCCCTAAACGCGAAATACCCCGATGTTAGCGAAGTCGATATGCATGTTTTTGCATCGAACGCTTGAGGAGATGACATGAGAGAAATCACCCTATCTCAAGCCGTGAACGAAGCAATTGCCGAAGAAATGCGCCGTGATTCAACAACATTTATCATTGGCGAGGACGTTGCAGAAGCTGGCACGCCATTTAAGGTTTTATCTGGTCTAGTTGAAGAGTTTGGCACGGAGCGTGTTGTTGATACGCCCATCGCAGAACCTGGGTTTATGGGTTTGGCCGTAGGGGCGGCAATGACCGGAACCCGGCCCATTGTTGACCTGATGTTTGGCGACTTCATCTTCCTCATTATGGACCAGCTGTGCAATCAGGCTGCCAAAACCCATTACATGTCTGGTGGGAAACTTAATGTTCCGCTTGTATTGCGCACGAATTTGGGCGCTACGCGCCGATCCGCCGCGCAGCATTCCCAATCATTGCACGCGCTCGTGGCCCACATTCCGGGCCTTAAAGTTGCGATGCCAAGCTCGGCCTATGAAGCAAAAGGCCTGATGAAAACTGCGATTAGGGATAATAATCCGGTCGTCATTTTCGAAGACAAATTGATGTACAACGATAAGGCCCCAGTGCCCGAAGAAGAATATTTAATCCCCTTTGGGGAGGCAAATATTCTTCGTGCAGGAAGCGATATCACCCTGATCGGCACGTCTTCAATGGTGCAGATATGCCAAGCAGCGGCAGAGCAACTCGCCGCCGAGGGCATAGAGGCCGAAGTAATTGATCCGCGCACAATTGTTCCACTAGACGAGGAGACGCTTGTTGCGTCCGCCAAGAAGACGTCACGCGTTATCGTGGTTGATGAAGGCCACCAGAGTTACGGTGTCACTGGAGAAATTGCCAGCAGAATCAACGAGAAAGCATTTTACCATTTGGATGCCCCCGTTATTCGGATGGGTGCGATGGATGTGCCAGTGCCATTTTCTCCGGCTCTTGAAGATATCACGGTACCCACAGCCGCCGGTGTAGCTGATGTTGCGCGTCGCCTGATGAACCGGGAGATGCTCAATGCCTCATGATGTGATCATGCCGGCACTGGGTATGGCACAAGATACTGGCCTCTTGGTGGCATGGCACAAAGTGGCTGGCGATGAAGTTCTTGAAGGTGATGTTTTGTTTGAAATTGAAACAGACAAGGCGACCATGGAAGTTGAAGCCGCCAATAGCGGATTTTTGACCAAAGTTACACATGCGGCCGGTGACGAAGTGCCGGTCGGCGATGTGATCGCTGTGATTTCAGAAACACAAAATGACGATGCACCTGTCAAAAGTGATGGGACAGCCAAGGAAGCTGAATTTCAAATAGAACCTGAAGGTCACAATGTCATTATGCCAGCGTTAGGCATGGCGCAGGAAACGGGATTGGTGGTTGCTTGGCGCAAGTCGTTAGGTGATGCGATAGCCTCTGGCGACGTGCTTTTTGAAGTCGAGACCGACAAAAGCACAGTTGAAGTTGAAGCCAGTGCTGGTGGTTATGTTGGTGCCATTTATACGCAAGCAGGCGAAGAAGCACCGGTCGGCGATGTCATAGCCGTTATCACCGCAAATAAACCAGACAACACGAATGTTCAAACCCGCCCTCCAGCACGTAAAAAAATCGCTCCGAAGGCTAAAACTGTAGCTCCTGAATTGAAACCGTCAAAAAAAGACTTGGCTGTAACTTCTCAACCGTCCAGGGGCATCATTCTCGCATCACCGAAGACCAAACGATTGGCAATTGAACGCGGGTTGGATTTGAACAGCCTCGTCAAACAACGGGTTCAACAGCCATTTCATGTTGCTGATTTGGAAAAAATTGCCCCTAAGATACCGCATCAAAATGCAACAATTTATCAAACCAGTAGCATTTCTGCCCAAGTATCTGCCCTCGCCTTTGTTCAATTTGAAGAAGTGTTGTCGGGTCGCGTATCAATGTCGGTTGTACTTGCAGCCTTCGCGGCAGCAAGCTTGCGCGAGCAGTTGAAAGTGGCAACCGTAAATATCGGTGTGGAACATGCGCCGGCCGCCGAAACGCTGTATTTCACCGACCCTGATCAAGGGCCAATGTCCAGCATTGTTCCACAAGCCACTCTTGTGCCTGACTTCGTTATCGTTGACTTGCGGGGCAGCCGAATTACCAAGGTGCGACTATCAGTGGATGGTGAAACGACGCTTTGTTTGGCCTCTAACGCTGACATGTTTGAGCTAACGCTCGAATTTGCTCAATCGAAATTAGACCACCACATCGCTTTGGCGGTGATTGATGGAATTGCCGCGCGCATTGAAGAGCCATTGCGCCAATTGCTGTGATCAAGGGAAACATCAAATGAAATCTGATTTATATATCGATGGCGAATGGCGCAGTGGAACCGGTAACGAACGTTTTGATGTGATCAATCCAGCTGACGAGACAGTAATTGCATCTGTTGCGTCAGCGGATGTCCAAGACGCCGATTTGGCATTGGATGCAGCAGAACGCGCCATGGCTGATTGGGCGAAACGCACGCCACGTGCCCGTGCAGAGGTGTTGCGAAAAGCTTGGGATTTGATGAGCAAACGCCTTTCCGAATTCGCGGCCCTCATCACCTTGGAAAACGGTAAGGCCCATGCAGATGCAATGGGCGAAGCTACATATGCTGCCGAGTTCTTTCGCTGGTTCAGCGAAGAAGCGGTTCGCGCAGACGGTATGATCACCCATGCGCCAAGTTCAGGCGCGCGCATTATCGTTCAGCACAAGCCCGCGGGCCTCGCTGTGCTTGTGACGCCTTGGAATTATCCCGCTGCTATGGGCACAAGAAAAATCGCGCCAGCCCTTGCCGCAGGTTGCGGCGTGGTCATCAAGCCAGCATCAGAAACCCCTCTTACGATGCTGGCTTTGATGCCCCTACTAGAAGAAGCTGGCGTGCCAAGGGGCTTGGTGAACGTTCTTCCGTCTAAAAGTGCGGGCAAACTTGTTGATCATATGCTGCATGACCCCCGCGTTAGGGTGGTCAGCTTTACTGGCTCCACAAATGTTGGTCGTAAATTACTGCATTCTGCCGCCAACCAAGTCTTAAAACCCGCCATGGAATTGGGCGGCAATGCGCCGTTGATTGTCTTTGAAGACGCCGATATTGACGTGGCGGTCGAAGGTGCCATGTTGGCCAAAATGCGCAATCTCGGCGAGGCATGTACCGCCGCCAATCGGATCTATGTTCACAAAGCTGTCGAAGAAGAATTTACAACCAAATTTACGGCCGCTATGGGGGCGCTCAAGGTTGGCAATGGGGCGGACGAAAGCGTCGACGTAGGCCCACTTGTTAACGCCGATACGCGCGATAAAGTTGCTGAGTTTGTATACGACGCGGTTGAG
Organism: Maritalea sp. YIW29; assembly: GCF_057219265.1. Lineage (NCBI taxonomy): Bacteria > Pseudomonadati > Pseudomonadota > Alphaproteobacteria > Hyphomicrobiales > Devosiaceae > Maritalea > Maritalea sp. YIW29. The sequence continues at coordinate 657,077 of NZ_JBXVVF010000001.1, read as the reverse complement.
AAAGGCGCGAGGGTTTTGCTCGGTGGCAAAGCGCCGGAGGGAGTCGGTTTCTTCTTCCCCCCAACGGTTCTCGTCAATGTACCAGAAACGGCTGAATGCGTGCAGGATGAAATCTTTGGCCCTGTCGCCGCTATTCAATCCTTTTCAGATGAAGCAGACGTAATTCGCCGAGCGAATGACACCGAATATGGTCTGGTCGCCTATGTTTTTACCGAAGACATGAAGCGTGGTCTGAACATTTGTGAACAATTGGAGTATGGCATGGTCGGGTTAAATCGAGGTTTGGTTAGTGACCCAGCCGCGCCGTTTGGCGGCGTGAAGCAATCTGGGCTTGGTCGCGAGGGCGGACATGAGGGCATGCTCGAGTTCATGGAAACCCAATATATTTCAGCAAGTTGGTAGTAAGAATGATGTCGCAAACGATTGCTAGCCCATCTGTGCGTGCTCTTGCCCGAAAGAAAGGCCTCGATATTGATCAGCTTGCGGCAAAACTTGGTCGTCAAACAATTGGTCTGGAAGATTTGTCTGGTGAACAACCACTATCTTCGATGTCCGCTGACATGGGGCAATCCTACTGGGCTATTGATCATTCGCACTATGGACCAGTAACCTCAGAGCCAATGTCCAGATTTGCCAAGCTTGCGGCAAAAAACTTAGCAGCCGCGCAAACGCTCATTCCCTCTGTTACCCATCACGACCAAGCCAACATTGAAAAACTAGAAGTATTTCGGGCGACATTAAAACAAGAAGCAAAAACGCGTGGCATTAGACTTACAGCGCTTGCTTTCCAAGTGATGGCGTTGGGCCGCGCGCTAAAGCGTTTCCCCAAATTCAATTCATCCCTAAGCGAAGATGGGGAAACTATTGTTCTCAAACAATACGTACATATTGGGATAGCTGTTGATACTGAGCATGGACTTATGGTGCCGGTAATTCGCGATGTTGCCCAAAAGGGACTATGGCAAGTCGCGAGTGAAATCATGGATTTGGCATCTCGTGCGCAGCAACGCAAAATTGGGCCCTATCAAATGGGCGGTGCATCTATGACTATCACCAATCTAGGCGGCATTGGCGGCACCGCGTTCACGCCAATTGTAAATCCACCAGAAGTCGCCATTCTTGGGGTTACGCGAAGCGAAATAAAACCCGTGTGGGATGGCGAGACATTTCAACCAGCACCAATGCTGCCGTTGGACCTAAGTTACGATCATCGGGTGATTAACGGAGCTGATGCAGCTCGGTTTATGTCTTACTTTGTTGGACAATTGGAAGACCCACGCAAAATCCTAGTCTAGGTAAATGCGTTTAGTGTCGTTGCCTAGAGTCTCAGTTTGCAAAAAGTATCTATCTGCGTAATGTTTCTGAATCTCAGTGCGTTAAAAAACACTGATTTCATCAGGATTGAAACTGAATCCTGTTTTTGTTTGCGAAAGCGCTATTCTGAAGGGCCACTTTGGACCGGGAGCGTCGATAGTCTTCCAAAACCGAATGGCAAAGTTGGGCTAATTCCATTGAAAAGTCATCAACGATGCGCGCGGCAATGTGGTCGGAATCAAGAACAAAAATGCATAACCCTCGAAAAGGTTGCATAACCTCTCCAACATCTTGTGGCGAGATTTTCAAATTAAACAAATATTTCAATGGTTTAAATGGCAGGGGCGGAGAGACTCGAACTCACGACCCTCGGTTTTGGAGACCGATGCTCTACCAACTGAGCTACACCCCTGCATATGCGACAAAAGCCGCTGGCAAGGGTCTAATGCCAACGGCGATTTGTTGCAAGTGCTTTTCTGCGCTGAATTATATTAAATTGCCAACACGATTGGTTTGAGCATGAACATCAGGCCCAAAAATCCAACGCCCCAGACCAGTGAACGCCCCCAAGGAACTGCTGCTAGATAAGTGCCCAAATAAACCGTCCGCGAAATCACAAACATCTGCGCGCCCAAAATGGCGTCCGCTGATACTTCGCCCAACACCAAATTGAGCACTGCGAGCCCCAAGAAAATAGGAAAACTCTCGCGCAAATTATTGAAAGCACGGCTGGCACGTTGGCCGATCACTGGAAGCTCAGGCAAATCATCTCGCGACCCGACATAGCGAGAAATACCAATCTGGGGAATTCTGATAAGGCTGGGCAAGAACAACTGCAAAAAATAAAGTGATATTCCAACAACAATCCAAAGAAGCATGTTTATTCCAATCTAGTTTTTCCCAATCTTAAACTTTGGGATACGCAATTCAATTCCCTCTGAGGGATTTGTTTTAGTGCAAATGTACCTTAAAATGATCCGTTCGGAAGGACGTCAAATGAATGATTTCGGACAAATTCTCAGCGCTGAACGCAAGTCGCGCGGCATTAGCCAAATTCGGTTGGCCAATGACGTGGAAACAACACAGCGCCACCTCTCCTTTTTGGAAACAGGCCGCTCTCGCCCAAGCCGCGAAATGATCATTCGGTTAGCCGAAGCATTAGAGCTTGCCCAATCAAACAGAAGCGAACTGTTCGAAGCAGCTGGTTTCACCAGCCCTTACAAACACCGGAATCTCGACACAAACTCAATTCGAGAAACCATTGAATTGTTAGAGAAATATGTACTCCAGAATTGGCCATACCCCGCGCTAATCATGGATCCGGAAATGAACATTCTCAGCTATAATCAAAGCGCCAAATCACTCTTTTTATTGCCAGATAATGCCGAGACGCCAGTAAGTATTTATGATGTTTTGCTCTCAAATGGCTTTATGGAGCGGGTTCAAAACTGGGAAGAATTGAGCTGGGCGGTTTATCTCCGCTTGCGGCGGCAGGCGCGCAAATACCCACAATTCGTGCAAAAGCTGCAATCCTATGAGGCTGCAGGGCTTTTCGACGACGCTATAAAACGCTTGGCCAATTCGTCTGGCATACCGCCCTTCATTCCAGTCATCATGCAGTTCGAAGATGGCGTGCGGCTTCAATTCACGTCAATGGAAGCAGGATTATCGACCGTGCATGACGACATTTTGTCTGGCATCACCACCGAGTTCCTTATTCCGCTAGACGACGCGAGCGATCAGCTTCTGCGCAATCAACAGGCTTAAACGAGCCCATGCAGCATAAGGTCGACATTTTTGTCCAACCAATGTTGGCGGTATGTTTTGTCGGTGAGAACGTTATGGTCCGCTCCCTCTTTTAGGGTTGCGGCATAGATGACTTGATTGCCCAGCCGATCGAGCACATACCCGACAATCATTTCAATATCGACCTGCGGGCGCAAATATCCCGCCTCTTGCGCAGCTTGAGAAAACTTCGCTAAACCCTGCCGGAAGTCTGACATGGGTAAAAACGCGTCACTCTCTTTAGCCACAATCTGAAAAATCAAATTGTGCGCAATCATCGCTTGAAAAGTCTCGGCGACGAACAGCTTGAATTTCAATTCAAACTCTTCAACCGATGCGGCAGGCGCATCAATAATACGCAGCGGTACGGCCAATGCTTCGGTGGAAAATTGGTCCAATATTTCATCAAAAAGAGCGCGCTTGCCGCCAAAATGATGGTTGATCATGTTGGGGGCAAGCTCAGCGGATTTTGCGATGTCCCGAACTGACGCACCTTTGAAGCCGGCAATAGCAAAATGCTTCTTGCCAGCTTCGATCAGTCTTTGTTTTGCTGAAAGTTCTTGAATGATCTTTCTCCACTGCAGTCTCTAAGAATTAAGCAGCCGCAGTTATACCTGCTTCTTCAAATTTTGCTACTTTGCGTGGATGTGGTTTGCCAGTTTCCACGATGTGTTTCAACTCTTCAAGACTGCGGATAAAGCCAGGATATAGAGCCTTCTTCAACAAGAAGTACATTGGCGATAGGAACCACACAACTTTAGGATCTGCCGTCCAAGTCACTTCGCAACGGTTCTGCCCCATTGGTTTGATGTAAACTGAGTTTTTGAACCCGATCATTGGGTTAAAGCCTTTAATGCCCTTCAAGTCTGTATCCATATGCAAAGTCCAATTCGCCTTGTCGATACCAACAATTTTATCCGCCATTATCGCATCGTTAAGCGGAATATGCGCATCGCGACCAACTGCGGGAGCACCCGGAATTGGTGTGCCAGCCATAGGCGCAGAGCGATCAATAGACGCCATCCATTTATGGACGTTCACAAAATCACCAACAAGCACTTCCCAGATATCTTCAGCACTCGCATCCATCATAATTTTTGGTTGTTTAGACATTTTCGTCTCCGTATTTCAAGTTTTGTTGTTCGTATGTTTCATTTTATAAAACAAACGTTTTATGTTGGCAAGAAGAATCTTACTTGAACGGATGAATATTTTATAACCAATTGTTTTAATTTCGTTTTTAGGAAGAAAATTCGGATCAGGGCGCATGATCTGTGGCGATTTCGTCACCCCAACCCCCGACTTGAAGGTAGTTACCTAACACAAAATCCGAAACTTCACGCTTCAATCTCGCGCCGGTTCAACCGAAAACGTCTCTTGAATGCTTAAGGCGACCGGACACACGCAAACCACACAAGTGGGTGCAAGAGAGATGACTTAAAACACTCCCCGCAACACAAACACCTCCACAAGCACTTTCGCCTTGGAGCTGATAGCGGGATTGCCGAGGAACAACCGATCGATTGCAACGGCGGCACAAAGAAGTGCAGGCACGAGGCGTTTGAGGTCTCTGCCGATTAGTTAGTTAGATGAGACGTCAAACGCCTCGTGCAAATAGCTCACTGCTTAGAAATGCCAATGCCCCGAGGTGCTAAACCCTTCTATCCTCTTTCGCTGCATCATGATCCGCTGATTGATCATTGAAGAGTTTTTCGCGCCGCCGTTGGCCCTTTCGGGCCTTCTCCGGCACCACCGCCAATTCCTGCCCAACACTTGCGCGGTGCAAGCCAGGGACAAGGTGGACGAGTGAAACGAGGACCCCGGCCAACGCACACTAGTGTGTTTGGCCGCCCCGCCGGAGGCTCAACTTGCAGGCATAGCGCGAACACACTAGTGTGTAGCGCGTCATGCCGCAAAGCGGTGCGAGCCGCGAGGCAGAAAATCCTCGCGAAAAAACTTCCAGAACAGCTTCAACATAGCTGCTCGATGACTTACGCCTGCCTTCGGCGTCAGACTGGACATTTCAACTTCTAAGCGAAACACAATCGTCTTGCATTTCAACTATCCCCTTTCTCTAAGGAAGATATTGGGCAAAAGCAAAGGTAGCGGGACGCAGTGCGCCAACCTACCCTGCTCCGTCATACTCGGGCTTGACCCGAATATCCAAACAGCGCTTTGGCTGCGAATTGAGCAAACTTCGCGAACGCGTTTCGCTTCGCCAACTCATCATGGACCCTCGGATCAAGTCCGAGGGTGACGGTTGTATAAAACTATAAAAACCATACACCACCAACACCAATTCCTCACCGTTCCCCACTCGTCAGCAAGCTGCGCAGTTTCAAGAAAGGTGGAACTATGATGACATGGGTTTAGGGGGTGGGGATAAGTTTTGTGCGAACGACTGCTTTGAGCCCGCTTTGATAAATGCCGCAATTTGCGCGAATGGCGGCTTCCGTTCATTTCAACTGACCCGCTTCAGCGCGTGTATCAGATGGCAATTGGCCGAAGTGCGAGTGGTACAACTTTGTGAACTGGCTCCAGCTCCAAAACCCAAAGCTTGCGGCAATATCTCCAATTGAGGCGTCAAATTGCGATGGATCGGCTAGCGCACGCTTTGCCATATGTAAGCGCAGTAGTCGGTGATAGCTCAACGGACCGAGTGCAACGTGTGAGGCGAATGATTTTTGTAGCGTTCTGCGTCCGCCACCTGTTTCCGCGAGCAGATCATCCACACCGTGAATAGTTTCCCATTTTCTGTGAATTGCGCACCGGCCCTTCAAAAATTTCTCATAAGAAACAGGGCCGAGCGTATTCGAAAGGGTCGTTCCGTGTCCCGAAGTTTCAAGTGAGAGTTTTGAAACCAATCCAGCAAGCAAAGCGTCCCCTATATAGGCGGCGCTATCCTGACTCGTTCCCTTAAAACTGGCCCCTTGGATAGCCTGAACCACATCTTCTCGAATGCGGCGCGCGAGATGTGGCGCGTTCAGAAGTTGTGCACCAAAACCTGGGGAAAATAGCCAGTCTTTCGCCGGTGAAGACAACCCTGGATGAGCTTGCAGATGATCCTTTTGAACGGTGATTGCGATGACCCCACCTTCAATGGGACTGAGCAAATGAAAGCTGGAACCAGGCATCACGATCATCACATTGTCGGCGGTAAAGGAAGCGCCGTTTAGACAAAAGGGTTCACGCTGACTTGCCAATACTCCAATGGTGACAGCATCCGTGCCTCCGACCACTGTTTGTTCCAGCGCTTGCGTACAATGCTCTAAATGAATTGAGACATTATCGTTCAGAAAACAGGATAGAAAACGCCCAACAAATGACCCCGTTGTTAGCTGCAGATAAGATTGATCAAAGCCAACCAGTCGTTCGGCTTGTTCGTCAAAGTCATCGTACTGCGCGTCAAGAATGATGCTTGGATTTGCACTTAACAAACAATCAGGAATGCAAGTATTTGATAATATACGCATTTTTTCATTCCTCCGGGCCCTGAAGCCTGCGCGAGCGCGATAACGGTGCCCGTCGCGTCCTTATAAACTAGCCAAGCATCCAGTAATTTGGAAGCTGTAGGGACAATAAAGGGAGAAACAGATGTTAAAAATCTTAATGACGGTCGCAACGATTGGCTTCGCATCGAGTGCTTTGGCGGAGGACGCTTGGATGTCAATTCCAGTGCCGCCCGCGATGCCAGAAGCTGAAGCGGCAGGGCAGGCCGATGTGAATGGTGTCTCAATGTACTATGCGACTTATGGCAATGCTGACAGCACGCCGATCCTCATGATCCACGGTGGTTTGGCCCATGCCGATATTTGGGCTAGCCAAGTTACTGACCTATCAAAAGATTATCGCGTTATCGTCGCGGACACGCGCGGACACGGTCGATCCACAAATGATGGCAGTGCCTATAGTATTGAGCTTTTAGCAAAAGACTATCTGTCATTGCTTGACACACTTGACGTTGAAAAAGTTCATCTGGTGGGTTGGTCGGATGGCGCCAATATTGGCTATGAAATCTCGAAAACTGCGCCAGATCGGTTGGCAAGTCATTTTGGGCATGCTGGGAATGTGACACTCGCTGGTGTCAACCCGGCCGTTGAGACGAATGCGGTGTTTGGCGGATATGTTGGCATGATGGCGGGCGAATACGCCAAGATGTCTCCAACACCGGAAGGCTTTGATGCCTTTGTTGGCGGCATATCAGAGATGTGGTTTTCGGACAAAGCAGATGGACTAAAATTGATCGAGGCAATTTCTGTGCCGACATTGGTTGTTCAAAGTGAATACGACGAAGCAATTTTGGCAGAACATTCCGCGGCAATTGCTAAAGCAATTCCGGGAGCAACGCTCCTGACCATGGAAGATGTCAGCCATTTCGCTATGTTCCAAAAACCGGCAAAATACACTGCCGCCATCAGAGGCTGGTTGAACGCACAATAGGCTTTGGACCGAGCAGGCACCTCCAACCGGCGGGGGTGCCGGGGTCGGGTCAACCTGCGAGGCGTAAACGCGAAACAGCCAAGCGACCAACGGCGTAAAAAACAACCAAACAAAAAAGGCGACCCGAGGGCCGCCTTTAAACTTAGTGCAGTTCTAAAACTTCAAAACTACTCGATGATTTTTGAAACGACGCCGGCACCTACTGTGCGGCCACCTTCACGAATAGCAAAGCGAAGTTGCTCTTCCATCGCGATCGGTACGATCAATTCAACATTCATCTCAACACGGTCACCAGGCATCACCATTTCGGTGCCTTCTGGCAAAGTCACAACACCAGTCACGTCAGTTGTACGGAAGTAGAACTGTGGACGGTAGTTGTTGAAGAATGGCGTATGACGACCACCCTCGTCTTTCGTCAGAATAATCGCTTCACCAACAAACTTGGTGTGAGGCGTTACTGAACCTGGCTTACAAAGAACTTGGCCACGCTCAACTTCTTCACGATCAACACCACGGATCAAAGCACCGATATTGTCGCCAGCTTCACCGCTGTCGAGCAACTTACGGAACATTTCAACACCAGTAACTGTTGTTTTCTGGGTTTCTTTAATGCCGATGATTTCAACTTCTTCACCAACATTTACAACGCCACGCTCAACACGACCAGTAACAACTGTACCGCGGCCAGAAATTGAGAATACGTCTTCAATTGGCATCAAGAAAGGCTGATCTTTAGGACGTGCTGGTGTTGGGATATACTCATCAACAGCTGCCATCAGCTCAAGAATTTTCTCTTTACCGATATTGTCATCACGACCTTCAAGCGCTGCCAAAGCAGAACCCGCTACAATCGGAATATCGTCGCCAGGGAATTCATAGTCTGAAAGAAGCTCACGAACTTCCATCTCAACCAATTCCAAAAGCTCTTCGTCATCAACTTGGTCAACCTTGTTCATGAACACAACAAGCGCTGGAACACCAACCTGACGCGCAAGCAGAATGTGCTCACGTGTTTGTGGCATTGGGCCATCAGCTGCGTTCACAACCAAAATAGCACCATCCATCTGAGCCGCACCAGTGATCATGTTTTTCACATAATCAGCGTGGCCTGGGCAATCAACGTGCGCATAGTGACGATTGTCTGTTTCATACTCAACGTGAGCAGTAGAAATCGTGATACCACGTGCTTTTTCTTCTGGAGCTTTATCGATCTCGTCAAAAGCTGTAGCTTCACCACCTTGAGCCTCAGCCAATACCTTCGTAATAGCCGCCGTCAAGGTCGTCTTGCCGTGGTCAACGTGACCAACTGTTCCAATGTTTACGTGCGGCTTGTTCCGCTCAAACTTTTCCTTCGCCATGCGTATATTCTCCATTCGCTTAGCATCCGGCTAACAATAAACAAGGGGACGCGCCCTGCCGGAAATTCGAGGGTCTATTACCTGAAAAAAACCAACAACAAAAGCCCTAATTTAAGAAGGCCTGATATGCGGCGAGTAAAGGGCCAGTCGCTCGGTCAGTAATCCGAAGAAACGGGCACGATTTGCCTTATATGCCCAAAGCACATTTGGCTCATTTTCGGTTACACCCCAAAAGTCCACCGCCGTGTGCCCGCGGGTGAGTTTGCTAGCGGTTTCAATCGCCACATGGCAAGGTTTTAGGTCAAAAATCTCTGGTTCGATCAACCAAGCAATCGTGCATGGATCATGCAGCGGGCCACCTTCCGCGCTATATTTGGCCGCATCATATTGGCCGAAGAAATCCAACATGCCAGCAGAAGCGTGCGCAACTTTGTTGTCCAGCGCTCGAATATTCTCAACAATTGCTGGATCCGTCATCACCTGATGGGTGACGTCTAGGCCGAACATCACGATGGGTCGCCCACAGCGTAAAACAATATCGGCGGCGTGAGGATCAACATATATATTGAATTCCGCTGAAGGAGTGACATTGCCAGCTTCAAAGCTGGCCCCACCCATCAAGATAATCTGCTTGATTTTGGGCAAAATGTCAGGGGCCTTGCGCAAAGCCATGGCGATATTGGTCAGTGGCCCGGTTGGCACCAACGTGATTTCATCATCATCGGCCTTGCGCAATGTCTCTATGATGAAATCAACCCCATGCATGTCCTGCTTGGCAATTGAAGGTTCGAAGAAATTAATTCCGTCGATGCCCGTATCGCCATGCAGATATTCGGCCGTAAACAATTGCTCGACCATAGGACCAACACTGCCGGCAAAAACCGGTACATCCGTGCGGCCAGCCATCTCGACAAGAATTCGACAATTCAGTTCAGTACGAGCCAACGGCACATTGCCGCCGCATGCAACAACGCCAAGCACGTCCAATTCGGGCGCGTTCAAGGCTAAAAAAAGCATCAAAGCATCATCCTGACCCGGGTCACAATCGATAATGATGGGCATTTTGCCTGCAGAATTGGTCATTTCGGCTCCAAATAGATTTCGGCGACAGACCCAAAAGCCTGCCGCCGAAACTTAGCCAATCATTTTTTATTCAGCAATGAGAATATCAATCTCATTTGACAATTCAATCAGCACATAACTCAGCCAATTTTTGGCATCTGATTTTTCATCAAACGTGCGATTTGCCCAATTGCCAATTAACGAGAAATCACTTTTCGGATCGTTTAGGAATTTTATCCCTTGCTCGATCACTTTTTTATGTGCCTCAATTGAAGTGTGATCTAAGCCCGCAACGGCTGCCACATAATCAGGTTGTTTCGCCACATCGCTCGAAGAGAACTGGCCTGACAAATATCCAGCAAGCGCGGCGACGTCTTCATCTGGTGTTGTATGCACATCGTCCTCCTCAGGTTCGACAATTATGACCGGCGGAACTTGGGGCGGCATGGTTGGGAACGATGTTAAAAGAAAACATCCGCCATGGCCATCCGCTCGCAACACCGTGCGAAACCGGTTTGAGTTCACAATGTTTGCCAATAATGGCGGTCGAAATGCAACGCGGCCAACAATTGCCGCTGCGACAAAATTGTCGACCCGAGCCGCCCCGTGATTGGCATTAGCTGCCCACATGTTGACCGCCGCTCGAACACCGCCAAGCCCTTGTGTGATTGCCAATTCTGCAGTTGCCAAATCCGTATAGGAGCTAGCGTTAGCAATATGCGGTGTGTTGACGAGCCGCTGGACCAACTGTGCATCAGTTCGACCAACATGCCGCGCTATTGTATGTCCACCCGCCAGTTCTTGAGCGTTCAACCATCCAACAGGAAATGGATTGGGGAGGCATTGCGCACTGGCAGAAGTGACGACTAGAGCGAGCATAATCATGCTCAATTGTGTATATTTTAGAAGTTTCATGATCTTTCTCCAAAATTGAGTTGCGGGGCACGTTTTTTTCGCGCACCCCGCCCCGCTCGCTGCCGAGAAATTTGGATCAATTTAGGCAAGGGGGAGATACCTAACTGGATCGTTTTCTCGGCAGAAAGCTTGCTCTAGCTTGTTAGCTGGAACAAGTTTTCCTCAGTGAAATCAAGGGTTAGGTCAGTTACGCCGTCATATTCGACTTTGAACGCGTGCGACGTTTCCTCAACATCAATCACTTCGCCTTCAGAATATGAAGCCGCCATGATGTAATATTCAGGATGTGGCGTGAACGTGTAGTCGATATTTGGCAGCAACTGCACAGAAACCGCAGGCTTCCGGTTCATCGCAATGCCCAATGCAAGGTCCATCTGCGCTGAAGACGCTGATGCGTTGGTTGGCAACTTATCGTCAGCATTTGCAATGATGATGCCAGAAGTTGCGTTGCCCGGTGCACCATCAAAATATGGCGCGCCATTTGGGAATGTCCCGTCATAGCTGACCGCAACTTGGTTGGTGTCATCAACCTTCACTGGAATTTGCGTCGAGGTTTGGAACTTGCGTGGACTTGCAAGGGATCCCTCCTGCTGAAGGTATCCAGCGTTCATTGAATAATCAATGAACCACGTAAACCGCGAGTTGCTTGGGTTGCTAGCGCTTGCACCTGCAGCCGATCCCACAATCCATGCGAGGGAAATTGGATCCGTCGACGGTTTTGAAGTCACCGGCATCTTTTGAAACAGCACGAATGTTTGCAAAAGTGAATTCTGGTTGTTCACTGTAAGCGTATATTGAGTACCTAGTTCTGACATTTTTGTCTCCTTCAATGTCCCGCCTTCGAGGTGTGCCGACCACCGACTCACTGTTCGAAAGCGTTCCTTTTTGAGACAATGCAAATGCGAAACTCGATGGCGCCCAAAGGGCAGATTTACGATCATTATTTCCAACAATCGTCGGGTATACGTGGAGAGACGGATAGGAAAATATTCTTATTTGAGGCTTGACTCTGCGATCCCGTCATGGTTAAAAAGGGAACCATTTAGGAACAAAACAAGAACAAATATCACGCCAAAACATTACTTAAAACAGGAAGTTACAATGCTGCTTGGCTATGCCAGAGTTTCAACTGAAGAGCAGAATGCCGACCTCCAAATTTGCGCACTAAAAAGGGCAGGTTGTGATCGTGTATTTTTAGATCAAGGCATTTCCGGCAAAAAAATATCGCGCCCTGCCCTCAATCAAATGATGGAAGTACTGCAACCCGGTGACCAAATTGTGGTTTGGCGGCTTGATCGGCTTTCTCGTTCCCTGTCAGATCTACTTCGCATCATCAAAGAGCTCGAGAGTTTTGGCGCAACCTTCCAATCGCTATCAGAGCAGATCGATACATCATCCCCCGCAGGGACATTGATGTTCCACATGATGGGTGCATTGGCTCAATTTGAGCGGGCATTGATATCTGAGCGCACGAAAGCCGGGATGCGCGTTGCCCATTTGCGAGGCGCGACACTTGGTCGGCCAACGGCGCTCACCTCAACACAACTTGTGTTGGTGCAGCAATTGGTGCGCGATGGGCAACCCATGCGCAAAATTGCGGATCAATTCGGCGTTAGCCGCTCAACTATTTACCGCGCCATATCCAAACATAATGCCGCCAATGATGATTTGCGCCCTATTGACGGATTGTCTGACCGCTAGCGATCAGGATACGCACATTGAAATAGGCACCAAAAAAATTTGGTGCCTAGACATTTACGGTCACATACAGTGCCGACATTTTGTGGCATAGGCCACGATATCCAGCCTTGCGTCAGAAATTTCATCACCGCATTTTGCACAAATGCCGAATGTTCCATTTTCAATGCGGACCAGTGCAAATCCAATCTTCTTGAGCTCTTTCAAGCCAGCATTGCCTAGGCCTTCCAGCATTTCATCATCTTCTCGCTCAACAGCCCGCTCCTCAGCAGCCGGGTTTGGCGTATCATCAAGCCGGTCTTCAATTTTGAGCAATCGCGCATCTAATTCAGCTTTACGCGCAAGTAGACGATTTTTGTAGATTTCAAAATCTCGCATAGCGTTTTCCTCATGTTCACATAAGGTCATCCTGCCAGAAAGAGGGGGCGGGCAAATTGATCTAACACAACCCGCCCGCGCCTGGCCGTCCAATTCTATTTACTTCGCGTTTGAGGCAGCAACACCCCGGCCTTGTTGCCGTTGCTGCGCTGTGCCAGTGACAAAACACCAATCACCAAACCAAACATAAATACATCTCCAATTGGCGAAGCGTACCAAATGCCAGGCTCACCAAAGATCTGCGGCACCAAAACCAAAAGCGGTAGCGCGATCAGATAATTGCGAGAAAGACCAAGAATAGCCGCTCGTTTGGCATCTCCAATCGCTTGGAAAAACCCGGAAAGGATCATAATTGGCCCAGCCATGAAGTAAAAAACCATGACGAACGGCAACACTTCAGCGACATCCGCGATCATAGCTTCATCCTGAACGAAGAACGCCGCCAACTCGCCCGGAAACGAGAGAAATATGACTTCGATCAACGCACAATAGACAAACGCCACAGCCAAAGCCGACTTGGTGCTAAAATTCACCCGGTCTGGCCGATTTCCGCCAAAATTATTGCCAGCAATCGACTGAAACGCCATGGACACACCCATGAGCGGCATGAACGCAAATGTCATTAGTCGCGTAATGATGCCATAGGCGCCAACCGTCGTGGTGTAGCCGTCGGCACTGTGAAATTTCAGCATCGCAACAACAAGACCAGCGATCAGCGAGATCGAAAGATAATTAAGGCTAAGCGGCGCACCCAATGCCAAGTTTTCCTTGGCCAATGCGAGGAATTCAGCACGGCTCGGCAATTGAAAACCCAACCGAGAGCCGCCCAGCATTCTAAAGGCGACAACGGAGGATAGCGAGATCAATTGCGCAGCAACCGTGCCCCAAGCCGAACCCGCCACGCCCATATCCAAGACCACGATAAATATGTAGTTAAACACCATATTCAAAATGGTCACGCTTAAGGACAAGAGCGACATGAAGCCCATTTTGCCTTCACTCCGCAAAGCGTCAAACTGCACCGATAGGATAAACATCAATGGCGATGTAAACATGATAATGGACATGTATGTCCACGCCATACGTGTAAGCTCAGCGTCACCTGCGGTAACCCAATTAACCAGGGCCTGGCCCCAGATCAGAAACACAATCATCAAGATGGCGCTAAAGGCCACCCCCAATATGATTGCCACCGCAAAGCTGTTGGCGGCCCCTTTAAGATCAGAAGCACCCAACCGCCTCGCAACGATTGATGCGAAGCCGTTCGAGATCATTGTTGTTAGCGAATAGATCAGCATTTGCACTGGAAACATCATCGTGACCGCCGTCAAGGCTGACGCGCCAACAAAGATGCCCAGAAAGTACGCATCAACCAAGTTGAACAACCCGTTGACCACCATAATCAGTATGATGGGCAACGCGGTTGTTAGAAACAATTTTCCAATTGGCTGTGATAAATACTTATTATTTTCAGTAACTTGATTGTCACTCATGATTCAAGTCCTTAGGTCCACCCAAATTCTCGAGCGTAAATAGCTCTTTTGAAATTTTCAAAAGATGATCGCGTAAAGGTGTTGGCCAGTCTGAAATTTCAGACGCAAACTTCTCACCATCGACGGCAAATAGTGCCCTCGCCGCTTCTTCAAATTTGGGCAAATCACCCGCCACCGCCGTCATCAATCCATAAGTTTTGGACTGTAATTGGCGTTGATCCTTTTTCGGATCATCGGCACGCATGGCCTCACCAACCAGCTTGCGCAAGGTAACCGAGGCACCGCCCCTTTGCGCACGCAGCCATTCCCAATGGCGCGGCAACAAAGTCACTTCCTTGCTGACCACACCGAGTTTGGGTCGACCAGCCCGCTTTGGTGGCGGTGCAACGTTTTCAGTAGGTGCATTCTTGAACAGTCGCTCAAAGACCTCATCCATCGATCCACGAAGATCAATTTCGACAATCGACGAATCTTGTTCTTTAAAGACATGAACAAGTTCATTTGGGTTCTTGTCGTAGTGCCGTTTGATTTCATTCGCCAACTCGGCCAACGGCCCAGCGGCAATCAGGTGGTGCCCAACAAAGGCAACACACTCCATTTCTGGTGAAAAAGACATAGCAATAACTCCTGCTTTGGTTGCAGGGTATTTACCCGGGTAAAATAAAAAAGTCAATAACACCCGGGTAAAATATTATACCCGGGTATAATTATGTTAATTTTTCGCTCAAATAGGGCAAGCTTCGGTCATACCGATAATCAAGCGAGAAATGATTGTCTGGAAATTCCTCATATATGTGAGGTACTTGTGCGGCCTTGAGTTTTCTCTCCAACCGGCGCGCGACATAGACGAAGTTGAATTGATCTTTATCTCCGCAATCCACCCAAATGCCTTTTAATCCCCTCAGAGCATCAACATGCTGATCAAAAATGTGCAACGGATCGAATTTAAGCCATTGTGCCCATCGCTCATGGTTCAACTCGCAAGTATGCAAATCAACTGGCAATCGAATGCCACAAAACGCAGCTGGATCCGGATCATATGTCGCCCCCATCGCCAAAATCATCAGCGCATGAATATCGTCATGGCTTGGGCTGTGGTTCTCGTCGACTGATTTAACGAACTTTTCTATCGAATTGCCGTGCTTTGCAATGGCCCGCAGTGCCTTGGGCATGTCGGGCAGATAAGCAACGTCAAATCCCATATCGCCTGAATGGCAAGCAATGGCCGACCAAACCTTTGGATAAAGCATGCCATGCATCAATGCCGCATAGCCGCCGGATGACTTCCCTAGAACACCGCGCTTACCGTTCCCGCCACAGGCAAACTTGGTTTCAATTTCCGGCAACATCTCGTCAATCAGAAAATCAGCCCAGTTTCCCATGGCCGCGGAATTGATATATTGATTGCCCCCTAACCGCGTAAAGCAGTCAGGAAACGCCACAACACATGGCTTCATCTCGCCGCTAGCGATAAGCCGGTCCAAACGCGCTGGTAAATTCTCGTCAAAACCACGCCAACTCGTACGACTTAAACCGCTGCCAGTATAACCTGCCAAATCAACCAAAAGAGGCAAACCATCGCCGCCATATCCATGCGGAACATAGACATCAACATCGCGTAACGTGTGGTCACCCAGCAAATTGTTCTGCAGAGCAACTGATTGAATTTTAATTCGATGGATTTCGCCCTGAGGCAATGAATGGTCGCGCCGCATCTGTTGTTCCTTCGTCAGCCTTTGACGAACGGTAACAACCAAGTTCTATTTCAACCACCGCAAATTTGCGGTAATCAAACATTTTTGCAATTTACACTGCAATCACGTCCAGCACACGACCTATGCGTGTCGACGGTCTTCGGCTTTGCGACGTTCCACTTCCTGAGGGTCAAGTAGATTGGTCGCACGGCAGGTGCGGCCACGGCCTTGCTCTTTGGCTCGATATAGCGCTTGGTCCGCGCTGCGAATAACCGTCTTGGCTGTCATCGCATCATCCGGCCACCACGCGACGCCTATGCTCGCGCCAACACTGGCCCGCCCATTGTCAAAAACAATCTCCTCACAGACATTTTCGATAATCGTGTCGCACAACATCATCACGCTGTCTTCATCCAACCCATCACGAAGCAAAATGATAAATTCGTCGCCACCGACACGGGCTGCCATGCCCCTATTGCCGACCGCATTCGAAATACGAGCCGCAACTTCTTTGATCACCGCATCACCAGACTGGTGGCCATAAGTGTCATTCACCTCTTTGAAGCGATCCAAATCCGAACAAATGATTGCACATCGGTCCAGCTCACCTCTTGCGATGATGTTATCCAATTCATTGTCAAACTGCAGACGGTTGGGCAGACCAGTAAGGGCATCATGTTCCGCCATAAAGCGGTTATGCGCCTCACTCTTTTGGATACGTTGAACGACTTTACTATATCGAATGCTGATAAAAACCAGCCCAATAGTGACAAGACCCAACAACACACTCAAAACCGGCAAAGCACGCTCCCAAATATTCGCGGCTGGCCTCGTCGCTTCCCACACAGCAACAATCTCATTACCCGGCGTTCCGCCAATAACCATCTGATCCAGTTCAGGCTTTGCGTCTTCTTTTTGCACAATGGCAAATCGATTTAGACCCAACTGATCACGAACGGCTGCAAATGCGAACGTGTTCAATGGCCTAAATGTAAACATCACCTTGGGGTTTCCCTCGGCGATCACTTCCAATATGTCGGGCACAACGGCCTGTGCGACGGCCATGCCCAAACTGCCTTCAACAACCCGATAATCTGCGACATAAATTGCGTTCTTGGACCAAACAGGATCACCGATAGTCACAAAACCTCGGCCACGCACTTTCCTGTTGGCGAAATACTTAGCGCGTGCATTTTCAATCAAGTCAAAATTGCGCTCAATATTCGCGGCACCATCCTCGGCGGCCATAATTTCATCCCGGAAAATCGTTATTTCGGGCAAGCCGAGTTCGTCGACAATGATGAGATGTTCAATATCGTTTTCCGACCAACTCTCTTCGGCCAGTTCCTCTTCGACAAAATCCATATCAATTTCATCGCCATAGATCGCGTAAACTGTTTCATCCCAATAGGAAACGGACGACTGATCATCAGCAAGATCTTGAAGTTGCAACTGGACTTCGTTACGCACCAACTCAGCCTCAGCGTCATACTGAACCTTATTCGCAACGTCCCCTGCCGCACTCAACACGTAGAAATTGGACGCGGCAAACCCGGCAACAATTGCAAAGCAAAGCGCGTAAATGCCGATTGAAAGGTTTAGACCAAGGCCCGATTTAGGCGAACTCATCAACAAAATCCCCGAACTACTCGAGTAATTTTGACAAACGAATGTTGAATTGGCGCTAAGTGAGATGGTTTTTATTTGGTAAAGCGAGTGCGTCAGATAACGCAATTTGCAACAATTTATGTCGTTCAGAACGACTTTTGGAGCGGATGGAGCACTAGCTCATTGATCTCGCCGCGATGC
The DNA here is from genome assembly GCF_057219265.1 of Maritalea sp. YIW29. Taxonomy (NCBI): domain Bacteria; kingdom Pseudomonadati; phylum Pseudomonadota; class Alphaproteobacteria; order Hyphomicrobiales; family Devosiaceae; genus Maritalea; species Maritalea sp. YIW29. The sequence continues at coordinate 639,131 of NZ_JBXVVF010000001.1, read as the reverse complement.
CCGAAAAACACTTGGAGATTGTCCCGTAATTGCCTCAAACGCACGGGTAAAAGCGCTGCGAGATGCAAATCCGACGAGGTCCGCAACCCGTTTGACAGGCAGTTCAGTTTTTTCAAGCAGCTGCCCTGCACGTCTCATTCGCAAATCACGCAACAGCTCCATCGGGCCCGATCCGTAAACGTCAGAAAATCGTTTGGCAAAAGCTGCGCGGCTCATTCTGACGCTTTCAGCAAGGCTTTCAATCGTATGATTGTCACCGGGATTGTCCAACATTAACTTTAAAGCATTCCAAATTGACGGGTCAGCCAAGGCTGCCATCCATCGCAATGCGCTTTCGTTTTCCATTAGGCGCTTGCGTAACATGTCAATCATGCATTGCATCAGAAGCGCTTTGATCATTGCGCGGCTTCCCAATTGCGGATTTGACACCTCTCCCAGCAAGGCCTGCAGCGCGGGACGCATTTGGCTTGGTGATGACACGTTCTCAATCATCGGTTCACGAATAACATCAATGATATCCGTTACACCACGCAATCCAACCGAGACATGTGCGCAAAGAGCTGTTAGTTGCCCACTTTCTACTAGCTCTGTGCCAGCCATGAGGCTGGCCAGTTTCAATGCTGCTGGCTGGCATTCCGGCACGGGGTCATGCTGGCTCCCAAAACTGTGCAACGAATGGCTTTGCAATGCGGGTATGAGCACTAACGCGCCGCTCGACACTTTAATCGGCTCGCGGGCACGCATGCTGATTTCCCCCTCACCTGACAAAATATAATGTAGCGTGGCGGAAACATCTCGTCCCAGCCCGAGATCCGATGTTCCGCGCAGTTCACACAAGGCGAACGGATCGGTCGAGATTTCTAGTTCATCGAAGATATGATCGTATTTCATAGCCACCGTATAGTCGAACTTAAGACGGAAAGGCACCCATAATTCCCAGCAGGCACATTTTTGAGACGGAAAGGCACATGGAGAATTCTAAAGATGAGTTATCGAAACTAACCAGAAAGACAATTCTATGTGCAATTGCAATGACCACGACCACAACAATCGCCCAAATATGACGCGCCGTGATGTCCTTCGGGGAGGTGCTGTGGCAACGGCCGCCGCTGCAACAACAGTTGTCGCGGGAGCGCAAGCTGCGGCTGCCCAAGACGCAAGTCCCTATGCGCCACCTGCAGAACCTGCTTTGCCGCCTTCCAACATGAAACTCGACCTGTCGCGCGCAGCTCTGGTCGTGACCGACCCGCAGGTCGATTTCTTACATCCAGAAGGCGTAACTTGGGGTGTTATTGGGGCCAGCGTGACAGAGCACAATACTGTCGAAAACATCGAAACTTTGTTCAAAGCGGCTAAAGCTGCAGATATCACCACTGCCGTTTCGCCACACTACTACTATCCGACCGATCACGGCTGGAAGTTTGAAGGTGCGTTGGAAAAGCTGATGCACAAAATCGGCATGTTCGACCGTAAAGGCCCACTAAACCTTGATGGTTTTGAAGGATCGGGCGCTGATTGGATGCCACAATACAAGCAATATATCGAAGATGGCAAAACCATCGTAACATCGCCGCATAAAGTTTACGGCAACGATACGAATGACCTGTCGCTTCAACTGCGCAAACAAGGTGTGGATCAAGTTATCCTTGCGGGCATGTCAGCCAATCTCTGCACGGAGAGCCATATGCGTGAATTGCTTGAAGACGGGTTCGAGGTTGCTGTCGTTCGTGACGCCACCGCCGCTGCCATGCTTCCCGAGGGCGACGGCTACCTCGCCGCACTGATCAACTTCCGCTACATGGCAAACGCGGTATGGAGCACCGAAGAGGCTGTAGCTCAAATTAAGGGCGCCATGTAAATAGCATCCGTTTTTGAAACCTACCCCATTTACTTGGGGTAGGTTCTTATTTTTAGCAAAACTCAAATCAGCAAATTAAGTTAGGCGTGCACCAAAACATCAGAAATACTTACAACGAGTGCAAAGCGATGGCGTATAGCTAAGTAGGCCATGTCAAAAATGCAGATCAAAGATTGATAGTGCCCGCACTGTTTTTGCCGTGGAACACGCATTGTCAATAAACTGCTGACTTTCAATATGAAATTATTGCAGAAGTGGAGCGGGTAGCGGGAATAAAACTAATTACCAGGACAGCTATAAAATGAAATACTTTCAGATACTTAGAGCGACAACCTCGACCAAACCAGAGTAGCAATGTTGCGGGATATTGTTGCGAGCTACTTTCTCCCGACGGTGTCTGTGCAACCAGTTGATCCACATCGATTAGAACGGGATTGGCGGCGGCAACCTTTTTAGTGGCTGGCACTCGTTTTCCTTGCAACCACCAAATTATTATCCAACTGTTTTTCTTAGGTCACGAAAGGATGACTTGCGGCGCTAGCACTGCCCGCTTCTGGAACTAGTCCTGCGCAGTACCTAACCTGCGATAAACTCAATCCATTTTTCGTGGACCCAGCCTTTTTTGCCCTCATGCTGGACAAGTCGGTGCGCAGGGATTGCACTGCAACTCAAGAACTCAGCGGCATAAACTACACCGATCCACTGCCCCCTTTGATCAAAGATCCAAACTTCGTCGCCGTTTTGGATTTCGTCCAATTTGGAATATTCAGTACCGGGACCTGATCGCACCGCCAGAAAACCGTCGCCGTTTTTGTTCAAACCGAGAACTCGGCCGAGTGAACAGGTGTCTAAGTTCTCATCCGCATACTCGACAATCGGCACATCAAGTGTTTGAGCTGTGGAAGGTGAACAAACTGCTCCAAAGAGAATTAACGCACCTAAAAGCTTCAACATAGAATTCATCATTCGCTCCTATCGCTCCCTATTCCTAATTAAACGAGAAGCTGTTTCTAGACTCTCTAGTTTTAGCGACGCCTGCACATGATCCGTCAGGCCTCAGAATTGAGAAAACAAAGCCTCGAGCAGATTCTATGTCCCAACTCTCAGCTGGTTCGACAATCGAATGCGCTAACGGCTGGTTGTCATAGTCCACGTTCTGGCCTTCGTAGTTCACCCAATAAACATACAGATTGGATGTTCCAGTGTTTTGGATCGTCAGCTTGGTCTCATTGTCGTTCAGATACTGCGATGCCTCTCTTTCTGCATAGCAACCTTGCGCAACTAGGTTTGGATCAAGTGCTGGTGGACGCTGATTGCCGCCAACTGTACCGCCGCCCTGATCGCCACCATTGTTGTTGTCATTATTAGGTGTAGGAGCTGCCGGCGAGAAGTAAGCCAAGCACTCAAAGTAAGCCACTTCATTGTTGAAGGTCGATGGTGAGTTCACATCATCATCTTCGGCAATACAAATGTTTCGATCAACCTCAGACACATTGGGGAAGTCAGCTTCAGTATATGGACCCTGCGGGTTCTCATACCACCGTTGAATATAGGTCGGCTGTTGTGGGTTCTGCGGCGGTGGTACGAACCTATCAAGACAACGCACAAACTCAGCTTCGTTGTTGAACGAAGCAACCAGGTTCTCGTTTTCATTGTCGTCATAGCAGACATCAATATGTTCGGTTGGCACCAACGGGTATTCACTCAAAATGTTTGGCCATTGTGGATTGTCATACCAGTTCACAAACTTTGGCTTAGGCGGCACAAAGCGATCAAGGCAACGAACAAACTCTTCTTCATTGTTAAACGAAGAAGTCAGCGACTTATTCTCGTTGGCTGTGTAGCAAGCATCAATATAAATATCAGTAACTTCAGGGTACTCATCCAAGATGTTCGGCCACTGTGGATCATCGTACCAATTCACGAACGGCGGTACATACCTCTGCAAACAACGCACAAACTCAGGTTCATTGTTAAACGCCACCTTTATGTTTTCATTTTCGTTATTCGCATAGCACTGATCAACATGATCCTGCGGCACCAGCGGATGCTCACTCAGTATATTGGGCCACTGCGGATTATCGTACCAGTTCACGAATGGCGGCACATAGCGATGAAGACACTCTACGAACTCACTTTCGTTGTTAAATGCTTCTGCTAGACTTTCATCTTCGTTGCGCTCGTAACAGGCATCAATGGCATCCTGTGGCACCTTTGGATAGTCGAGCAATATATTTGGCCACTGCGGATTGTCGTACCAGTTGATGAACACCGGGGTATGACGCTCTAAGCAATCAAAGAACTCAACTTCGTTATTGTAAGTCGCTGGCTGTTTATGGTCATTGTCGGCAGCAACGCACTTCGCGCGGTCAGTGGCAATGACTTTGGGGAAGTCAGCCTCAACGCGAGGGCCTTTGGGATTGTTGTACCAACGCTCAACGCGGATAAGATTGAAGTTAAACACGCCAATCTTTGAAGACCCATCATCGCTAGTCGCTTTGATGCGAATTATAGACGCATTTTCGGTCTCTGGATCCAGCTTCGAGATATCTCTTACCCAAACCACGCCCGTTTGAGAGTCGACCCCAAACGGGCCATTGTAGTATCGACCTGCTGCATCAACGACTTCGTACTTCACTTTATGAATGTAGAAATCATCGCCATCGCCGTCTCGAGCATAGGCGGTGATCCCCACCGCCGCATTAAACTCAGCGTGCTCATGCAACTGATTAACGCTCGCATCAGTATCGCTGACTTCACTTATGCTAAACTCATTTACATCGCGAACCTTAATTACAAACTCAACCTCATCACCCCATTGATTGCGACTTCCATCGCTGCTTTGGGCAGAAACTCTCACTCCCGCGTTGCCAAGGTTGTTTAGGGTTTCATAGTCAATTGGGCCGGCAACACTTATCACACCGGTTTTTGGATCAAGCGCGAACTTCCCCCCACTGCTGTCAATTAGCTTGTAGACGGTAGTGTCGCTAACATCACGGTCTTCTGCAAACGCCGTAACACCAACAAGTGTGCCCATCGCAGCATTTTCATCAACGATGTTTACATCATCGTTACTGTCTCGAAGGTGGCCAATCTCGTGCTCATTGACATCTAAAACATCCACGTCGAATGTTGCTGAGCTTCGGGAACGATCTGTGCTGCTTGCGTAGACCTTTATGCTGTGTTTTGTTTTGCTCTCGGCATCCAACCAACTGTTGACGGAGATAACACCTGATTTTGGATCTATCTTGAATATCGGCGTAGAACTGTTCGGCCAAAACTCTTCGACAACTCTATAACTAACAGTGTCTGACGCATCGGCATCACTGGCAAATGCAGTTATGCCAACTGATGCGCCCTCTTTTGCATCCTCGCTTACAACATTTGGCTCGTTATCGTTGTCGGCAACCGCACTGATGCCGAAATCATTGGTGTTCGCAACTGGCACCACAAAGCTCTTTCGAGAAACTGAGCCGTCTGTGCTTGAAGCAACAATTTGCAAGGTGAAACTGGAGAACTCCCCAATCAACCTGCTTACAGTTACTTCACCGCTATTAGGATCAATCACAAATGGTAGGGTTCTACCATTGGCAAGCGAAAATGCCACTTCATCTGTTGCATCGTCATCACGAGCATGAACATCCAAGTTTATTCCAGTGCCAACTTTTGCCTTCTCTGAAACAGAGATCGCTCCTGCAGCCTCATTGTAGACTTCAGCAACGTCAAACTCATCAACATCGTTTATCGCAACTGTGAATATCTTTTCGCTCGTCGACGTATCTGAACTCGTCGCTTTGATGCTCACTTCAATTCTGTCACTTACTTCGCGGTCTATTTCTTCATTGAGCGTTACGACACCTGTTACTGGATCTACAACGAACCAAACACTGTTGTGAGCCCCACCCATGCTGTAGCGCACCGTGTCACCAACATCTTCATCGGAAGCGAATGCTGTTATGCCTAGCGGAGTTCCAAGCGGTGCATTCTCATCAATCGCATCAACAGATTCATTCGCATCGCTAATCTCACTAACAGAGGCCTCGTTGGCATCTTCAATATTGATATCAAAGGTAGTCTTACTTGTGGAGCCATCCGAGCTAGTGGCTGTCACTTCGATCATGTGGGATTTGGCGGTTTCCCAATCAAGTGCGCCCGCAATGGTCACCCGACCACTTTCCGGGTCGATTGCGAACAAATCGCCCGAACTATCAGACAGGCTGTATTGCACAGTATCACTGCTGTCCGCATCGCTTGCTTTCGCCGTAAAGCCGACAATTGAGCCGATTGGTGCCGTTTCAAAAATCGGTCCCACGACGATGCCATCATTATGAACATTTGCAATCGGGCCGACCGAGTTGTCGTTAACCGCACCAACTTCAATAGTTACGTTCATTTTGGAACTGGTTGTGTCTTCGCTTACTGCGACTACTTCAAGAAGATGGCGAACAGCCGTCTCGTAATCTATATTGCCCGCGACGGTGATCACGCCTGTATTTGCGTCAATTTCAAACAATTTGTCATGACTGGTGGTTGAAGCACCAAGGTGAGAGTCAAAGTGGTAAGTTACGTCATCATCAGGGTCGCCTGCGAAGGCAGTTACACCCACTGTCGAGCCAACTGCTGCGTTTTCGGCGATTAAGTTGGCAGACTTATCAGAGTCCTCGATATTGCCGATCGTTGGCAATTTTTTACCCCAAAACTTAAGTCGATTTTCCGTTATCCACTTGCCATCTTGACGAAGTATTTCCTCTGTTCTGAAGTCGGAATAACGTTCACTTCTCAACGATCCGTCCGTGTAAAGCACATCGACCCGTTGCTCCACCGTCGCAAAAAACTTCGTGCCAGCAGCATTGAAAGTCATTTCAATGCTGCTGCTATTCATGTTTACAATCGCTGAACACTTGTCTTTTGTTAAGCTAACATCAAAATCCATGGCTGTAGCGAAGGGCTGTCCCGCAAAATCGTTTCCACGTAACTGATGTGGGAAATCATTGTCGATGATCCAAGAAGAAAGCGAAGGGTCTAGAGGCTGTCGACGACCACCAAAATCGTACGTACCAACTTCCCATCCACCACCAAGCTGTTCTTTTGACTGCTGACCAAATGATTGACTAAAATCGCAGGCTTCTTTGGCCTGACGGGTTTCAAGTTTTGCAACTTCCTCCTTATGCGTAACTACATCTTTTTTCCATTGCTTGGCGCGTTCATCAAATGCCTCCGCCGATTTCTGATCACGCAGAACATAGTATGTTTTCGGCGAATCTGGGCTCTGATCATAGCGACTTGGCAAGTCAGCGATTGGCGTATACCGATCGGATTGCTGCATGATAGCTACGCAACGTTCACCGTCCATAACGGCAAGGACATCTTCGGCGCCATATTTAGACGTCCGAAATTGTTGGCCCGGCTCAATTGTGTATTGAGCTTTTGGTTTGCGCAATGTTTCGCCGTCTTTAAGAGCTCCATAAAATGACATCCACTGCAAATTCAATGGCTTGGTTCCCGAATTTACAATCGTGGGTGCCCAGTCCTTCGCGTAGTTCGGCATTGAAACGACCTTACCATAGGCGGAGCAGCCGTTGGCAATCTGGTGCTTGGACAGGTTTGCGGTTGATATACTGACAACTACGTTGTGGGGGGCAACAGTACTGCCAGTTACGGATGTTGATTCATCACCGAAGGTTCTCGGATCGTTTGGCCTCGCTAGATCGACAATCGCCGTGCATTTCCCTGCTTCATCAAGCACCTGATATTTTGCGGCACCGTGATCCGTAAGTTTTCCCGATTGCCCCGGCTTAAGCGTAAAAAGTGGACGATCTACATTGTATTTTTTATCGTATCCGATCCAATGAACAAACAGGTCGGTTGAGCCGGAGTTAGCAACAAATGCGGTGCTAGCGACGCCTTGCCGAATAGACTTAACACTTCCAAAGTCGAGGCAACCGTTGGCCACCTGAGTTGGGTTGAGATAATCTGAGTGTACTATCGGCACACTACCATCGCCGAAAATCAATTGTGGACTGATAGTACCTCTAACAGGCTCATACGGATTGTAGCCTTCTGTAGAGTTCCGAGATACCAGTGCTTCTATTCGATTGGACTTTTTGCTGATAAAACTGGCAACGCCCTCGCAGGTAAAATCCTTCTTGAAAATTGGATAGTGCTCACCTACGCCCCCCTTCAGGGTTTTCAACTCACCAGGCTTGATTGTTAAAACGGGCTCATGGCTCGAATATCTCCCGTCTTTATCGACGCCGAAGACATGAATATCATACGCGTTTGTGTTACCGATCCGGCGTTCGACCTGATCTCCGGCTCTCCAATTATTGGAATCTGGCTGTGTCCATTGGTACCTTTCACAACCTTGGAATTTTTGCCTTGTTGAATAAGCCTCGCGATAATAAAGGCTGGTCTCAGCTACCCTGTGGTAGGAATAGGTCTGGACACTGTCCGAAACCGTTTGCTGGTCGAACTTCAGAACGGTTCTTGCCGGCGTCGTCAGCTCAGTTGTCTTGTAAATCTCGCCGCATTTATTGCCCTCAACGACAACGAATTCATCCCCAACTACGCCTTGGAAGCTATGCACAAGAACCTGGCCCCTTGACCCCACCGAGCCAGAATACAAAAGCTCTGCCTCTGGCCCTTCAAAATTGACTTTATAAAGTGCAATGGTGGCGTGTTGACTGTAATTACCTTCCCAGAGGCTCCGAATGTCAAAGCCAATACTTCTCCCCTTTGGATTTTTACCGGGTCCAATATCGTTGTTCACCCAGCGCTCAGAACAACGATTGGCAAGCCCCGCGTTGGTGATGATGAGTTCATCATAATTGACAACAAAGCGCAGAGCATCTTCTGGGTCCACAGGGTTGGTGCCTGCCAATGCAAGCGTTTCACCAAATACATCGTATCTACCATCGCCAACCAATGCCTCATCCGCGACAAGTATCCGGCCTTCTGCCGTTTCAGTGCCTTCTTGCACGGTGTAGAGTTTGCGGTCTCCGGTCTCCAACTTGCGTACTTGGAATTCTGCATCAGTCTCAAATCTTTGCTTAGCAATTTTCTCAAGTGCTTTTTGTTCAAGCCTAAACTCTCCGTATAACCTCTTGTGTCGTAGGTCGCGTTTGAATTCAATTGTACTCCACGGATTTTCCTGATGCATCTCATCCCAGTGTTTGTCGGCATCTGGCGACTCGATTTTCATCTTCTCGATCGAAAAGAATGGATCATGTTCCGTCACAAAAAGACGACGATCGCCATTTTTCAGAAAACGTACTTCAATCTTGATTTCAGTTTCAAAACCATAGTTTTTGGCCGTTTCTAAATCAAACACAGCCTTGCCAAAACAATGATGTTCATCAGTCCAACTCGCCGACCAAGGCTTGCCGTCAAAACTACCTGAAACGGTCCCATCAGGATTAAAACTCCATTTGGCATTCTCGCCGGCAGGCACACTGGGGTTACCCAGAGAGTCAAATACAGTAACAGTCCAGTCCCCAACAAATTTTTGTTTGTTTTTGGGTGAAAGTGTGCCGCATTTTCCTTCTAAGTAGGGGTTTCTGTAACGCACCTGTTCAGAACCTACCAGCTGGTAACGCTGGTCGTCGTGTAGCTTTGCGACTTCGCGCGATTTATCCCAAATAGGTTTAAGTTCGTCCCGCTTCGCACTTTGCCGATCTGCATCATCCGAAGCCAATTGTGTGTTTTTGGCGCTGCGCTGATGCATTGCGCGCGTCGCGAGGAATTCTGTGAGTTCGACCACTTCTTCTTCGGGGACTGGAAGGCTGAGTTGGTTGCGCAGCGAGATTAGTTTATCGACTGTTTCGTCGTTGGGTTCTTGCGTCGCAATTGGATAAAGTTCGAAATCCTTCCGGTTCCGACTGCCAGTGACAATTGGCGCTCCCGGCTTCTTTTCGGTTGTAACATCCAAACTCTCGATATGAATGACCCCCTGAGAAGATTTTCCATTGTATTCTCGCCAATACTCGCCAGTTCGATAGACACTAAAGTCGTCGAACTCGAGGTGGAACCAGACTGGTAAATGTATTCGAAATTCTTTTCCCAAAGAGCTGAAATCTGTTCCATGTTCTGAAGCGACAAATTCCTCATCTAATGAAACTGTGAGGCGCTTGTCACCGATGTATTTCCACCGTCCAGTTAGAGCCTTAAAGGCTTTTCCTATCTTCACAGTTGACACAAAAATATTGTCAGACGTGATGGTCCATCGGTGTTCGTTGCCACCAGGGACATCCCAAATGCCAATGACTTTTGGCTTCGCGATTTCCGCGAACTCGGTGACTTGCTCGGCGGACAACGGGTGGTCATCTATTTTTTGCAGCCATCTTCCGTAACCAGTGTAGTCGATGCCTTCTGGCGGACCGAGTTGCAACTTTCCATTCTCATCAGTGAATTGGGTCTGGGAAAACTCATTTTTGGCCAAACGCATCGGCTCAAGGTCGCGCGGTATATCGTTTTTAGTATAAAGGACCAGCCCGTCTTTTTCGCTACTAACAACAATCTTGCCGAACGTTGTCTTTAGCTCGCAAACACCAGGAACTTTAGACCAACTGCGGAGCGTTTCGGTACCCAGATAGCCAGGTCGATAAGTGCCGTTTGAATAAAATGTATAATTAGTGTTGGTCTGTTGCATCTTCTTGGCGTGCAGATTGTCATAGACACCCAGCCGCCAGTCACCAGCTAGAAGCCGGCCGTAGTCCGTGTCATCTGCAGGACAAGTTATCTTTTTCTTGCTGGCGTCGAGCAAGGTATTGTAGACCTGCAAACCTTCATCACCAAAACGTTCCTGGATGGTTTGTGGAACAGAAACAAATCGCTTAATTCTAGCTCTCTGGCGCAACACATCTTTGTGAAGCCTTTTTACATTATTCTCAAATTCATTGACGGCGGTGTAGATCCTTTGTGAGGCTCTAAATTGTCGCTTGCAGGGTTCTACAGTTTTGTGAGCACCGTTTAGACTGGTAATCTTGATATCAACGACGTAGATACTTTTTTCAGATTCATTTCTAATGTAGGCCTGTTCGTAGGTCTCGGTACCAACCAAATCTTGAGCATGTATCACCAGCGAGCCAAGGTAATCATTAGCGCTCCCTGAATCATATTCTTTTAGCTCGATATGAAGTGGTTTTCGTCTGTCAAAAACAACCTCTACGCCGACGTTTTTCACTTGATGCATTTTGATCGTGCGCCAATCGCCACCGCCATTTGGCCACGCGGACATATCATTAATTTTGATTTCCAATTGATCGGGCGTATCTTGCGCCAAAGCCTTTATCGAATTTGTGAGAGACTTGGGGTCGATGGCTGTCAGCAATCCAGCGCCAAACCCTTTGGGCAACGCTTTCATTAGCGTGTTTTTCTCAGGTAGTGCTTCGAGCGCGCCACGCGTTGGAATATTGCGAAACAATGGTGCATTTGGTTTTTCGAAGGCGCATGTGTTGGCATCGCTAATACCCAGCGCACTTGTAATCGTCGCATCATACCGTGCAAATTCAGCTGCTAAACCTTTGGTATATTTACGTAACTCAATTTCAGCTTTTTCCCCTATTGGCGCATAAAGTGGATGGGAAGTGAGTGGAGTTGGTTCAGCTGCTGTCTGCATAACATTCGCTGACAACATGTATTCACTCTGAAATTTGTCGAGCAAGGATGCTTTAACAATAGGCTTCTCTCGCTGAATTTCAGCAAAGAGCTCATAGTCATAGCGCCCATCCCGAACAGCATCTTCAATAGAAATATTGTCAACCTTTGCTAAGCTCTCCCAAAGATCGGCAAGGTCTTGGGTCGTCAATTTGTTCAAAGGATTGTTGAGAATCTCAAGATAAATTGCCCTCTTACTTCTGAGCGATGTCACTTTCAGATTGTTCTCGGTATAAGGATACTCGACCTCGGTTCCCTCTCTTAAATCCAAATCGGCACTAATTTTTGGCTGCGCTTTCCGTTCTTCTTTTGCCAAATCCGCGAAAACGGCTTTAACGTCGGGATCGTCTGTCTTGTCTGCTGCCTCTTCATACGTCTCAATTAAAAGCTCAGATTCAGCTGCAGGCGTCAGCTTTTTGGCTTCCTCCTTGATCAGTTTCTTTGCTGCTTTTTTGGCCGCAGCCTTCGCAATTTCCTTCTTCCAGACCGCAGTGAGGCCCTTGCTAGCAGCGGCGACGGCCTTGTCGCCAGCTTTCTTAATAATGGCCTTTTTGGCGGCCGTTTTTATCTGTTGAGACAGCGATTTTTTGGCAGTTTTTTTCGCGGCCTCTTGTGCAAGGTGGGTCGCAAGTACCTTGCCTCCATGCCTAAGAGCAGAATCTCTGGCAGCCTTCGCAGCTGCTCTTTTTGCGAGTTGCGCAGCACCAAGTTTTCCAAGAGCGGCACCTCCACTTGCGATAGTGGAACCATACTCCACAGCGATATCAATTGCCGTAAATAGGGCTTCAGTCGCTTCGTCTGTGCCGGATGATGTTTTGATCGCTTGGACATTTTCAATTCTCAAAATAGCCAGGTCGCGGCCTTTGTTCGGCGGTTTCTCTTTGACCCAAACATATTTTTTGTCAGTGAATGACTGTTTCGAACGCACAATCGTACGCCCGTCGTAGACGCGCAATCCGCCAGGGTCTTCTTCTCCACCGTAGGAGTAGCCTTTTCTATTATACGCGTTGAAAAGGTACTTTGGATGGACAATCATAAATTCGCCCGGCTGGTTCGGGTTCTCTTCGAATTCCCAATGATCAGAGATTTGATCAGCCGTATACGCCTGTGACCCAACGTCATCAGTGCCTGAGATAGCCAAGCCATCCCATGCGCTAAAAATCCCTTCCGAGCCGTTGGGTCTTATCCATTCAAAAGTAATGTCGTTTGCTATGTATTTACGCATACGAAGTTTACGCTGGGAAATGGCTTTTAGATAAAGACCAGTTTCAACGTTTTTTAACAGGAAAGGCTCTGCAAACTTGAACCCTTCGCCTGTAAATCCAAGACGAGCATTCTCCAAATCTGATTTAGTGGGCTTGTAAACTCTTTTTACGGTAATTTCAGCGGATATCGAATTGGTAGCAAAGACCAAAAATATCGCTAATGGAGCGATCAACAATAAAAAATCACAAATAATGCTGCGCGTGGAAACGAACACTTCAGCCGTCGACAAGGCGATAGAACTGAAGAACTTGTTCATACAATCCAACTCTTTACAAATTGGGACGTTGCTCCCGAGCAGGCTGCCACCAAATAGGCAATGAACACAGCTTTAGGACCAAATGTCTTCACCATTAGAACCAGTTTACTCCACATGCACCGAACGCATCAGAGTCCACACTATTATGCTCGTAGTAACAGTATTCAAGATCCGCATAGCACGCGTCGTAGTTTCCGCCATGCGTTGAACTGCAGTAGTTCTGGATCTGTCCGAACGGATCACCACCATCGCTGGATTGACTGTTATCATTCGCTGGCTGTTGGTCCTGTTGTTGTTGGTTCATGCTGTCCCTGACGCTGTACAGACAATCAAAGAAAGCACCAGAGCCAAAGCCATAACCCGAACATCCATCAATGGAGTTTTGATCCATATCTGAGAACTCGCTGTCAATCCGGTTCCATGCCAAGTCTTCGGCACTTGGTCCTGAATTGCTATTCCCACCACTCGAAGACGTACTGTTAGCACTTCCTAGACCAGCATCCATGCAGTCGTAGTAACTTTTGTCGTCTGCCGGACTGTTGGGATAGCTAGTGCCACACTGCTCCGCATAGGCCGCATCAACGCTCGAATAGTCGTTGTTCTGACGAGGATCTGGTCCGGCGGCGGGCGCAGAATTTCCTCCACCAGAAGTCGTACTACCAGCACTTCCTAGTCCCGCATCCATGCAATCGTAGTAGCCCTTATCGTCTGCTGGGCTATTTGGATAGCTGGTGCCACATTGCTCCGCATAGGCCGCATCAACACTCGAATAATCGTTGTTCTGGCGCGGGTCCGGACCAGCGTTAGTCGGTGTACCGCCAGCGCCTCCTAGACCGGCATCCAAACAATCGTAGTAACTTTTGTCGTCTGCCGGGCTATTTGGATAGCTAGTGCCACATTGCTCCGCATAGGCCGCATCAACGCTCGAATAATCGTTGTTCTGGCGCGGGTCTGGACCAGCGTTAGTCGGTGTACCGCCAGCGCCTCCTAGACCGGCATCCAAACAATCGTAGTACCTCTTATCGTCTGCCGGGCTATTTGGATAGCTGGTACCACATTGCTCCGCATAGGCCGCATCAACGCTCGAATAATCGTTGTTCTGGCGCGGGTCTGGACCGGCGTTAGTCGGTGTACCACCAGCGCCTCCTAGACCGGCATCCATGCAATCGTAGTAGCCTTTGTCGTCTGTCGGGCTATTTGGATAGCTGGTGCCACATTGCTCCGCATAGGCCGCATCAACGCTCGAATAATCGTTGTTCTGGCGAGGGTCAGGCGTGTTGCCCGGTGTTGGTGATCCGGCTGAATTCGCCAATGCGGCATCTAAGCAATCAAAGAAGCCCTTATCGTCGGCTGGACTGTTTGGATGAGCTACTCCGCAGCTTTCTGATTGCGCGGCAGAAACCGCTGAATAATCTTTGTTTTCACGCGGGTCAGGCGTTGAACCCGCCGTAGGAGTACCGCCCGCATTAATCAGCGCAGCATCCAAACAATCGTAATATCCTTTGTCATCTGCAGGGCTATTTGGATACGAGTTATCGCAAACAGTTGCTGCCGCTTCAGGAACTGCTGAATAGTCGTTGTTCTGACGAGGGTCAGCCGCAACGCCTGGTGTTGGCGTACCGCCTGCTCTAATCAGCGCTGCGTCCAAACAGTCATAGAAGCCTTTGTCATCTGCAGGACTATTCGGGAAAGACGCATTACATGCTGTGGCATCCGACTTTGGCACCGCAGTGTAATCATTGTTTTGGCGCGGATCAGCTGCAACGGGTGTTGAGGCATTAGGGGCTAATGGTTGCAAAACCCCTCCACCGGCAATTTGTCCTGCATCGGCACAGTCCCAATAAGCCTTTTCGTTGTTGAATTTGGGCGAATTCGGATTGTTGTTGTCCGCTTCACATGTACCCCACCAAGCGTTTGGAACCATGTCGTAAAGACGAAATGATCTAGGGTCTTGAGGATTGTTGATCCAGTCTACAAAGTTGGGACCTTGATTATTAGCAGGAGTTCCAACACAACCTGGCATGATAATTCCCTGCTCTTTAGTGAACTTGTGGCCATTCGAGTTGAAACCTCGAACTTTCCCTGCCTTGGAAAGTTTCAAATCAAAAGTGCCATTGCCGCCGGTTATCACCAGGCGTTTGTTTGCCCAGTCAGCAGTCAGAGCAATAACCGGGCCACAAAATTCAGTCCAAGTTAGTGAATTGGTGCTCTCATTGAGTTCGATGTTTCCACTTTGTGCAGTATTACTTGAGTAAGTGCCTACAACAGTTCTGTTCTGCTGCAACGTACCACCGGAATTGTTTCCCGTTCCGCCACCTGCAGCCTTTTCAAGCGCTACAAACAATTCAAACTCAACAGCTCCACTGACTGACCCTACCAGGATTTGATAGTTGCCATTCCTTGGCAATACTCCACGGAATGACTGTGTATTTGAGCCTTGAGCAGCGCCGGCAAGCGTAGCACCGCCATCAGATGCTTGATCTATGTAAATCTCAAACACTGCATTTTGAGATGGCGACCAGATAGAAACATCAAGAGTTTGTCCTTTTTTGCCGCGAACTGTGTAGAGCGCCAGATTTTTGGCGTGTTCAATTCTACGCGTTACAATTGCAGGTGTGCCATTTGGCAAAACGTTCAATGTTTGCGTGAATATGTTTGCATTCGAGCTATTATTGCTATCGATGACTTTGCCAATGAGATCCAAAACACTAACGATGACATCAACGCCATCTTTCTTAGTGCCACTGGACGAAGGTTTGCTCGGGCGCTTGCCGTTGGTAGAACTTGCTTTACATGTGCCTTTTACACCAGAAACAGGTTTGCCACTGTTGGCACAGATTCCACCACCCCATTGATAACCAATTGCTCCGTTGCTCATCCGGATCTTAAACCACGGGTAATTTTTGTATTTCTTACCAACATTTTCAAGCAGCGTAATTGGCTGTCCGGCAGCCGTTGACCCAATCTTTTTACCATTTGCGCGTGGTGCACTGCGAACATTGCCACCACGTGATCCAGCAACCATGGGGAACTTCGAATTTGCGTTGGTAGCGCCTGAAGAAGGTCGGGTTGGACGACCACCTGTTCTTACTGGTGTCGTTGTTGTTCCTGCAGTTGGTCGCGTCGGTCGCCCTGTCGTCGTTGTTGTGGTTGTAGAAGGCCGTGAAGGACGACCAGCTGTAGTGGTCGTTGTCGTTGTGGTTGGTGTGGCCGCAGAGTTATTTGACGATGGGCGCGTCGGCCGGCTAGAGGTCGTCGTTGTTGTTGTCGTCACTGTTGGACGCCCAGTTCGACCTGTTGTCGTCGTTGTTGTGGTTGTGTTTGTGGGGCGTGTCGAAGCGGATTGTGGCGCAGCTTGGCCCAAATTTCCATTCTTTGGCGTCGTCGCCACGGTCGCATCAGGCGTTATATTGGTGATGAGCAGAATGCCACCATTTTCATCGGGATTTCCAAGCCGGTCAACAATTGGTGCACCGGAGAAATCCATGAATTGTCCTGCTGCAATGACGAGCAAGTCTTCAATTAGCAGCATGTCCGTTGGTCGATACTGCCCTCCTTGAACATTAGGCAATTGCAGGTCGACCGTGCGCATAATCTCCATATTCAGCAACGACAAGACATAGATCCTGCCCGTCTCGCTTACAGCATAGATGAACACACCATCAGACGCTGCCATCATGATCATTTCTGGAAAAACAACGCGACCTTCTTCAGCAAAAGTATCTGCGTCTATTTTGACAACAAGTCCTTGATCGCTCCCACCGCCACGACGGCCCGCCGCAATTACGGATTGATAATCAGTTGATAGGCTCCATAGATCAGAATCTGGAAGTGCAATCACGCGAGAATTCAAAGTATTCTTGTCGACAATCGTGAGTTCTTCACGGTTTGCGTGAGAAACCCATACACCATTGTGCATTGGAAGAATGTCCGTTGCCCATTCGCCGAGATCTCCCGAAGAGTTTTGAACGCCTGAACGTCCATTAACGCTAATAACGCTGCTGTTAGATGATCCACAGCTGCTCGATGCCAAAACCCACAAGGTGGCGTCTTCGACATCCATTGCGTCGACACACTCAGCAAAAGTTGTAAGGGTTGTCGTCCTGCGTTTTGTGTCGTGCTTCAAAATCTTTTTGTCAGTAGCAATCAACGAATAGACATTGCTATCTTCGCCAACAACTACCTCAACTGGCAGTCTGCCGACGTCATATTGTTTAGCAACTTCGTGGGTATCAAACTCAATTTCTGTAACAGTTCTTTGGCCACTGTCTGCTGTCCAAATAAACCTTCCATCGAAAGCAATGCTCTCTAGCCATTTTCCTGCCTCGATTAGTGTTGGCTCGTGAACAATGGTGTCTGCAACATAGTTTGACGCGTTGCCCCCTCCAGCTTCACCACAACCAATGTCAGGGCTAGCATCACCCTGCTTGAAACCGCACTCAAGTATGGATTGCTGAATTTCAAGCGCGTTAGGTTCATTCGGATCATTTGGCAGTGTCGAAGCAGCACTTTGGCACGCCACAATTGCAGCATTCAGGGATTCGGCAATGCTAGCACTTCTGGGTTGTTTATCGTTATTCTCCTGTAGACAAACGACGTACAGCAAAACATCGAGGTCACTCGATGGGGTGACATACCGTGCATCACGCACGTCATAAGCCCAAGCTTGTGTCAAAAACGAAACGAAGACGACAACAGAAGCCAGAGCTCTGGCTAAACCAAAAACGCGCAAAATATCTCTCCCATAAATGCCGTCTCAGCCTTCAAAAACTCAAATCGACAAGCCCCTTGGTTCCACAAAATCACAATAAAGAATGCGAGACAAGCGAATTAATAATTTGGTTACCTTTGAAAAAGTCAAAATAGATCAATAATTTAGTTAGTTGAAAACTGCCATCAATCGGAAGATCACGATCTAGGCGCAAGCGCGCGCCGATGACATTATAAGTAGTTTCCACTACCACAAGTCGTCTGATTTATGGAGCCGATTTCGCAGCGGAATTTTTACAAATCGAAGATGGAAGCGCCAGCTAACATTCATCCAACCAACGGCTCAAACCGCCTGCTAACGACAACTTATTTGTGCCTATTGATAAGCTTTCGCCTAACGTCATTTCTGGGACGCACTTTGAAGAAGAAAATCAAATCAGAATGGTGCGTTGGTAACGATTACCAACCTATCGATCACGCAAAGCTTGAAGCTCCAAAGCAGCTCAACCTCAGAATTTGCATATAGGTTAGCATCTCCAGTTCAACCTACACGGCCAACTGCTCTTTCAAAGGCGAAGCCCGCAAAACTCTCAAACGACAAGCTAGCAGTATTCGCGAAAAAACAAGAAAACTGCTATCAATCGTCTAAACTTAGTTTTTATTTCGAAACTGCCGTTTTTGAGCTCTGTCATCTAGCCGCGAGCTGTAACTTTGTTTTGGTAAGTTCCGAAATCTTCTATCAGAGATCGCCCATGGGCACAGTTATGTCTGTCACAAAACTCGATCCAAACCTCAACGCATGGCAGATCAATGAGTTCTTCGGTCAACAAAAGTCGCTTTGTAAAGTCTAGATTTGCTTCGGACCTTTGCAGTTCGCTCATTGGTGATATGAGTGCTAGCAAAAGAGCTTTCTGCATGTTGCGGACACCGACGACCCATGCGACGCTCCCGATCTGGAGCGGGTAGCGGGAATCGAACCCGCATATTCAGCTTGGAAGGCTGCTGCACTACCATTGTGCTATACCCGCGTCCTGCAAGGACCGATCTTTTGACATTGAATGGTGGAGGGGACTGGATTCGAACCAGTGTAGCCTAAGGCGCCAGATTTACAGTCTGGTGGTATTAACCACTCACCCACCCCTCCACATTTATTCAATGCAACTCGGGTCCGAGTCTTATTAATTTGAACACTTAAATGAAACAAACTAACGCGCGGTTTATGGTCACCATGGCGCGATCTGTCAACACTAAATATGTTGTTTTTGTGAACCTTTCTTGTTCGCGCCCGAAATCCAGCGTTTTACAACATCAATGCTTTTCACCAATTGTGCTGGACCTGCCGCCTTAATCGCGGTACCGAGCATCCCATGAAAGATAAATCCAGATTTCAGCCTCGTCGCAAACCGAAACGCAATCCGATTGATGACGGGCAATATTACATCTATGGCATTCACCCCGTTCAAGCAGCCCTTGGCAATACGGAACGCGAAAAGCACACGCTCTACGCAACACCCAATGCGCTGAACCGCTTGAAAGAGGAAGGCGCTGAACTCACCGTAAAGGTGAAGGATGTAACGCCCAAGCGTCTTGACGAAATGCTCGGCAAGGACGCCGTACACCAAGGCGCAGCGCTTCACTGCAAGCCAATTGAACGGCAATCATTCAATGGCCTTGAAGATGCGCAGCTTCTGTTGGTACTTGACCAAGTTACTGACCCACACAATGTGGGCGCAATATTACGCTCCGCTTGCGCGTTCGGCGCGAATGCAGTGGTCACCCCTGCCCGGTTTTCTCCGCAAGAATCTGGCGTTTTGGCAAAGTCTGCTTCCGGCGCGCTGGACTGGACGCCCATGATCGAAGTCAAAAATTTGGGCAATGCTATTCAAGAACTCAAAAATATGGGCTTCACTTGCCTCGGGTTCGATTCTGAAGCACCAGAGCAACTCCAATCGGGCAGACATGGCGACAAATTGGCCATAATCTTGGGTGCTGAAGGCAAAGGCCTAAGACAGCGTACACGTGACCTTTGTGATCAAATGGTGCGTTTAGACATGCCCGGCCCGATCAAGTCGCTCAACGTATCAAACGCAGCTGCAATTGCTCTATTTGCGGCAACGAGCAAGTAAACACGAAAACAAAATGCTGGCATGCTAATTGCATTTATTTCGACATAGATTTTCTTTGTCGATGGTATATTTATGCAAATTTCCCCAGCAAACGCCCACGAACTGCGTAGAACAAGCGTGTTCGCGGCTTCCACTCAGCAAACTTACATGCCGCCAGCAAAAGCGGATGGTGACAAACAGGCCGGTCCAGCAGCAAATTCTGCCCCACGGGCGGTAATTTCTGCCGAGCCCAAATTGTCATCCAGCATGCTGCATTTATTGTTGAAAGCGCAAGAAACCTCATCATCGTCACCGTCATCGAGTGATGTCCCTATGCTGGAAACTAGTAAGGGCAGAGTAGCCATGGACTTTGATAAGATCTATGCAAACGATCCGCCCAAGCCCACAGGCGAAGTCAAACTATCTGACATTCCGTTTTTGATGCCGAATGCAGAAAACATCACGATACTTTCAGAGCATGCCTCGCAAAATTTCAAACAAATGCTGGCCGATAACGATATTCCAGAATCCCCGGGAATAATCACGTATGATCGCGAGGGCAGTATGAACCTGCCCTCAGATTATGCCTATGCCGAAGAGCTCCAACAAGCCTTGAAGGATAATCCGGGCTTAGACCGAGAATTACGCGACCTGAACGCCCTCAGCAGCCATTTTGCTGAATTGCAGGCTCTTGAGCCGCTTCATGCCGAGCTAGACGCGGCCGAAACCAAACAACAAATCGAGCAAATTATTGAAAAATATGCCTACCTGTTGGACGACAACAAAAAGGCCAAAAGCATTTCGCTACAATTTGCTGAGGACGGTACAATAAGTGTCAATGCTGACAATGAACCGCTGAGACTGGCTTAACGTCCAATCCTTAGGAAGGCTTTAGATATACCGTCACGCGTTTGGTGACACATTTGAAAGAAGGTTTGCGCAATGGCTTTGCGATTAGTTTTGGCCAGTATCTTGTGGGCATTTGCCGGGTGTGCGCTGGCGCAATCCAATTCGCTGACTGACGAACTCACCCACTATCTGGAACATAATGATATTGATGGGGCGAGCTTTCTCGTCGAAATGGACGGCAAAAACATCGCGATAGCTCAAGGCACCATTGACGAAGCAGGTGAAATCGAAACGAAGGCGAATACTCGTTTCTATATCGCTTCGACCGGCAAAATGATGACCGCGGCCGCCATTCTTTCTATGGTCGAAGAAGGCAAACTACAACTCGACGCCCTCGTTTGGCCTCACATCAAGTCCATCGCAGGGATAGAGCGACTGGAAAACGCAAACAAAGTGACGTTGCGGCAATTGCTCAACCATACATCTGGACTTGCAGAATATCTTGGCGATGAATTTGGCGATGCAAGCGACAATGATCCGACCAAGAGATGGACAGCGGCTGAAGCGCTGGCCTTGGCATTTGACGCGGAGCCAGCCTTTTCCCCAGGATCGTCATTTGAATATACAAACACCAACTATGTTCTGCTGGGGCACATCCTAGACGTCGTCGATAGATCGCTGGAAAACGCCTTACAAAAACGAGTATTTGACAAAGCTGGCATGACACAAACAAGCGTTGGAGCCAACCCGAACGAGATCGGATTGGCGCGCGGGTTTGATGAAGATGGAGATGATGCCAGTGAACAAGCATGGGCGAGCATTCTTGGTGACGGTCCGGCCGTCTCAACCTCGCAGGATGTTGCAAAATTCATGCACGCGCTCTTGGGTGAAAAATCAATTTTAGGCTCCAACATTCTCGACCAAATGCTCACCGGATCGGCCCATGACAAAAGCTATGGGCTAGGCATTGGCATCGATAGCGATGAGTGGGGCGAATGGTATGGCCACGCAGGCTCATATGGCGGCTACGAGGCTGATGTGCGCTACTACGAAGAAGAACAAGCCGTGTATGTTGTTCTGATGAACGGCAATCCGGGCGAAGAGGACGCGTTTTTGGATCTTGCAGCCGAGCTCGTTTGGAAAAATTGAGGTAAAATTGCAGGACGGATTGGACCGCTATGACGCGAGGATTTTGCGGATAGATTCAAATCGATCTGGCATAGGCAAAATATCAGCAACAATCGGCGGAATATCCACTTCTTTAAGCCAATTGATTGCGTCACAAACTGGCATTGGTCGACCAACGCCGTAACCTTGGATGACGTCACAACCTGCGGCCAATAGCAATTGCGCTTGTTCTTTATCTTCAATGCCTTCAGCAACAACACTTAGACCCAACTCGGCACACAAATTGATCACCGCACGAACAATGGTCAGCGTTGATTTGTCATGCATCATATCGCGGATCATGACCCGATCAATCTTAACGCCATTCGTCGCAATACGCGCCAGATGGGCCAGCCCAGCATATCCCATGCCAAAGTCATCCAGTTCCACCTTAAACCCAGCCTGAACCAGAGCTTGGATGGTTTCGATGTTATAGCCAGTTGTTCCTTCTAGAAGGTTTGATTCTAGAACTTCAATCGTCACCTGCTTGTTGCTCAATCCTCTTCGAGCAACTTCTTGAATGAGCCGTTTAATGAAGTTTGGCCTGTTCAACGTGGCCGCAGAAACATTGATCGACATCCGCATATTCTGATACCCAAGATCACGCATGTCTTTCAGAGCATCCAGCGCGCCCCACATAGCAACCTTATCGATTTCAGACATCAAGCCATTCTGTTCGGCAACTGGCAAAAACTCACCGGGCGCAAGTTTTCCAAACTCAGGATGGTGCCAGCGAATAAGCGCTTCAAACCCATGCACCTCATTTGCAACGAGGCTATATTGGGGCTGAACATCTACGATCAGCTCACCATTTTCAATGCCTTGAGCAAGCTGCGAGGACAGCTTCATTCTGCGCTCATAGAGCTTGCCGATTTCCTGATTAAAGCATGACAAACCATTTCGACCGCCCCGCTTAACGTCATAAAGCGCTACATCAGCATGTTTGATTAACTCACTCGCAGAACAGCAGCTTTCGTTTGAAATCGCGATGCCAATACTACACCCCACCGATATGAGATGTTCATCATGCTCGAACGGCTTATGAATTTCAGCAAGAATGCGATTGGCCATCTCTTCAAGCGGCTCAAAACTATCTGCTTGCGGACAAATAATCAGAAATTCATCGCCCCCAAATCGGCCGGACATGCCAAGTTCACACACATTATTCGTCAATATGCTCGCTGTGTGTTTGAGCACTGCATCACCAGCATCATGCCCCAACGTGTCATTGATGGCTTTGAAATTATCCAAGTCAATGTGCAACAGCCCCACACTCTTGTTGGACTGTTGAGTCAGCGAGATTTGCTCATCAAGAAATGAAGATAGTTTCATCCGGTTGGGCAGTCCGGTCAACGTATCACTTTCAGCCAACTCGCGATTCAAGGCCTCAGATCGTTTGAGTTCCTTTTCGTGCTCAACTTGCTCGGTAATATCCCGAGCGATCACAATGATTTTCGCTTCTCCATCGTCGCCCTGCATGCATGCCGCAAAGCTAAGCTGGTTCCAAAACAATTCGCCATTTTTGCGCATGTTCAGGACACATTCAAAGTCTGCTAGCGCACCTGTCGAAAGATCATAACGAAAATCGGCAATTTCTTGATCTGTTGGCCGATGTTCAGGGGGTAAAATGAATGATTGCGGGTTGCGACCCAAAATCTCTTTCTCACAATAGCCAGTAAGCCTGGAATAGGACGGATTGCACCACTCAATTACGCCTCTAACATTTTGGATAAACAAAGCGTCTTTGGCATTGTTCACAATCATTTCCATCAACGCATTATCAGCGCGCATTCGGCGCAATTCGCTTTCAAGCCGTAGCGTTCTAAAGCGCGAAGATAAATTTGAAAATAGTCGCTTTACTCTTTGCATATTACCTAAAGTCGTCCGCTGGGCTGGTCTCCCACGAATGTGATTGTAATGCTTACAATCAAATTCACCAGCCAATTCCCCAATATATGTAGGGTATGCCGTGCATCTTAACCGCAACCAAACGCCTGCAAAAAAAGTTTGATATTTGCAATTAGGCCTAATGAGCACTTAACACTCACAAGCGGAGTATTACGCAAATGATGGTGCCCAGTCCCGCATTGCCAGCATGTTTTGCCCAGCCGTCAAAGTGTTTCCGGTTTGCCGAATCAAATTTCGACACGTTTCAACTTGAAACCGAATTCGAGGACACCATCTTTGATCGACAGTGGTATGAGTTAGGGGGAAAGTCTGTCCAAAAGGGATAAAAGGCGCTTCGAACGCCAGTTTGATCGTATAGAGAGCAAGGTGCCATCAGCCTTTCGGCGCGCACTTCAGTTCCTGCGTCACCCCTATGCCCGTCTTATTCGCATACCCCTCGGATTTCTGCTTGTCCTTGGTGGCATTCTAAGCATTTTGCCATTCTTGGGCATCTGGATGCTGCCACTGGGTCTCTTGTTGTTAGCGATCGACATTCCATTTCTTCAAGCCCCAGTTGGCCAATGGATAATTAGAATACGTCGATGGTGGGAGAATTGGCGCAGAAAGAGATAGGCCACGGAGCAAGGCACAATGACTTGATTGTTCAAATAAGCTAAGTAATTTTGGGAAAAAGTGGTGCCGGTTGAGAGACTTGAACTCCCGACCCTCTGATTACAAATCAGATGCTCTACCAACTGAGCTAAACCGGCAACGCGCGCTTGATACATCGTCACAGCACCCGACGCAAGCATGATTTTGGCAAAAGCCAAATTTTTTTTACCAGCCAATTCTAAGGGGACCGTTTGCAAAAATTTGGGGCTTTCCCAATCCCTTAGGATTGTGGCACGGTGCAACTCATGTCCGCAAAATTCACGTCCGGAGCAAATAAGTGGCAGCAATTTCGACGAGCAAAATCTCCTTTGTTTCTTCTGGCACAAAAGAGTCAGAACAGGCCAAGGCTGAATTGATCGCGAAATATGGCGATTGCCCGGCTGATGCGGCTGAGGTTATCGTTGCCCTTGGCGGCGACGGGCTGATGCTGGAGACATTACACACTGTGATGGACCGTGACGTGCCGGTCTATGGCATGAACTTCGGGTCTGTCGGCTTTTTGATGAATGATTTTGATATTGATGACCTTGCACATCGATTAGAACAGGCTGAACCGACCAAGATCCATCCGTTGCAAATGATGGCCACAACCAAACAGGGCGAAACACACAAGGCCCTAGCCCTAAATGAAGTTTCGCTTTTGCGGACGTCTTATCAAGCAGCTAAAATTGAAGTGCTTGTCGATGGCAAACCCCGACTAGACGAACTGATATGCGACGGTGTGCTTGTTGCAACACCTGCTGGGTCCACCGCATACAATCTTTCGGCCCATGGACCAATTTTGCCAATTGAAGCCCCCCTGCTCGCCCTTACGCCCATTTCGCCCTTTAGGCCAAGGCGTTGGCGCGGCGCCATTCTGTCTAACCGCGCAGAAGTGACGTTTCGTATTCGCGAGATCGAAAAACGCCCAGTAAACGCAGTGGCGGACAGCAAAGAAATCATTGATGTGGTGGAAGTGCATGTTTGCGAAGCACGAACCCATTCCGTGACGTTGCTGTTTGATCCTGGCCACAGCTTGGACGAACGTATCCTAAACGAGCAATTCGACTATTAATCTATGCTGCTGGCAACGCAAGTTGCTCTACTCTCGGCTCATCTCTTAGATGAGTGATGTTGATTGAAGCATCACTGCCTGTTTCCGCACAGAAGCTTGCCATAACGCCACGTGCAGCTTCACGGGCCAGTGCAACATTTTGCTCGTTTAGATAAGCAAATACTGTTTCAAGGCTTTCAGGGATACTGCCATCGTGATCGTCGATTAGTGCAGCAATCAACTGTGAGACGACAAAATGGCGCCCAGCAACATCAACCTCAAGATCGGCTTCGCGAGCAAGAATAGTCAATCTCGACATGAGGTTACGCAAAGACGGTTCAAATCCGCAACGTGTGTAAAGCGCGTGCAGCGCACGTCGTGTCCCTGAATGCAGAATGCCGTCAGCTTTTTGCATCGGCAGTTCAGCAAGAACGGAGAGCGCAGTAACGAAAAATTGCGTGCGTCCATTTACAATCGCATTGATCAAAAGCCGCGGCGTCAGTCGCTCTGATTGGTAGAGTGCGTAAACATAGTCAAATTGCTCCACGCTCGGCGCACCACGTACTAGCCCGGTTGTCGCCTTATCCAATTGATCGCGCATTAAACGATTTAAACGGCGGCGTTGAATACTGCCCTTAACAATGCGCGCGCCCATCAGTGCATCGGCAATTCGCTCAGTCAGCAGAAACCGACCGGCAATTGGCAAATCATCCCGTGCCAGCAAAAGGCCGCGCATTGACGCATTGTCGCACCAGCGATCTGCTAACTCGATGACCAAATCAGCAGGTAATTGCAAATCAAGACGCGCCAATAAAAGTTCATCAATCTGATGAGAATGTTGGGCGACAAGCGCCTGACAAAGTTTGACCCCAACATTTGCCCGGGCCAAAATCGCCTCCGCGACGCGCAACGCATCTTTGCTGATCAATGCGATCAGGTCGCCATCCAACAAAACGGGCGAGAACTGTACAACTGCCGCCGCAATAATGGGCTCATCTTGCGCAAGTGCGAACATAAGTGGCCGTGGCGAATTGGGTGAACGCAACAATTCGTAAGCCAGTGCAGCACGCACTTTCACCGAACTATCATCAAGGAAACTTAAAACCGCAGCATAAAGCGCCGCCTGCTCGTCTGCAGGGCCATCGTGCTCTAGATATGCACGTGCCGCAATTCTTGCGGCTTGTCCACGTTCCTCACTATGGGGGGATTGGGACAATGAATGATACTCATGAAATCCAAGCACGTCAGCGAGCGCCTCTACACAACACTAAGAAAACTATGTATTGGAGCTTACGCGCGAAGGTTTAATGAAGCGTTCACCATAAATTGGATGTGCTTAGTTGTTGTAAAATCGGGAGAAAAATGATTGTGCCCGGGCCGCAACATCTTCTTCAATCACCTTGTCCTGCTCATTGATAGCTGTGGGGCCAAAGCGGCTTGGCAATGCATCGGATGACGTAGAGCGATAAAGAGATTCAAATGGCGTTGGCGGCTTAGTCGCGTTGCCAACTGAAAACGGTCCGGTTGGCGAAACAGCCATTTGCTGGGCTGCAAACGCTGCGGAACTTTGTGCGGGTTGAGAATTGCCGAGGTCGCGGTGTTTTGCGACAAGAACTTGGTAGACTTCTTTAATCGTCCGGGGTCGAGTGCCCTCATAAAAGATCGATTTGTTCGCTTTAGCTTGGGACGGAAATCGCTCCGCTGCGACCGCATTTGGCTGGCTCAACCCAAGGTCGAAGAACCTTTCTGCCCCACGCGCACCCATAAAGTGGGCTATATACAACTCACCCGGCGACGGCATCCGCCCAAATTTTTCCTGCAAATATTGTCCATTACGCCTTGTAAAGGCTGCTGCCAGATCAGCCGACATATCTGGATTTTCACGTAATGAAAGAATGCCAGCCTTCACCTTGGCATCCCGCACCACATAACCATCAACGGTGCGTTCAATCTTATCGGCAATTGAGCCGTAGCCAAGCTTTACGCCCTCTTCCTTGATCACTTCCAGCCACGTGCCTTCGATGAACTGAAAAAGCCCAACAGCGCTAGACGTCTTGGCTTTCGCCTCTGGGTTTAGCGAGCTCTCCCTGATGGCGGTTTGCAGCAAATAGTCGAAATCCACACCATTCTTGTCCCCGGCCTTGGATAAAGCTTGGGTTAGATGGGCGGGAACTTGAACCGGCTTTACACCAGACATTTGATTTCAACTCACATGAGATAGGCTAATCTTAACAAAGCATGAAGCTCGTTAAACAATTGTTAACCACGCCAATATTCCACAACATCTGCAATTGCCGGGCGCGGACGTTCCTGCGGTTTAACGGTTGGCGTCCCAATATGCACAAAACCGGCAAAATACTCGTCGTCCTGAGCGCCCAGAATTTTTGCTGCATCTTGATCAAAAGCAAACCATCTTGTCACCCAATGCCCAACAAACCCGAGCGCGTTGGCGCCATGCAAAAGATTGAAACATACACATGCAGCCGACAGTTCTTGTTCGATTTTAGGCACCTTGGCATGCAATTTCGCTGCCGCAACGACGCCAACGGTCAAAGGTGCAGGTAAGAATCGCTTGCGCTCTGCCTCCAAAAGTTCCTCTGGCGTGTCCGGATTGCGGCTAAACAACAGTTCCGCCAATTTTTCGCCTGCTTTGGCACGTTGTTCGCCAGCGATCACGACGAGCCGCCAAGGCACTATTTTACCGTGATCCGGCACACGCAGCGCAATTTCAAACAATTCCACCAATTGGCTTTCGCTCGGCCCAGGTTCTGACAAAAACGGCGCTGTGATGGACCGACGTGTCTTCAAATACTCAACAAGCTGACGATTTTCACTCATTTACCGCTTCAAACCTCTTACAATTTTGAAAAATTCAATTGTTTATGTCATAGGTTAGCCGCAAACTAAATCCAAACAGGGTTGAAATATGATTGTGAGTTGAACAACAGGCTCACTTTCAAGTTTTAATTGCAAGCGCGGCGCACATGAACAACAAATATTGGCGAGCAATCGGCCTATCGGCACTTCTTTTCGTTGCACCCAGCTACGCGCAAGAAAGCGCGCCTGTGCCACCGCCAAGGCCAGAAACCCTTGGCAATTCAAATAGTTCGACGCCAAACACGAATCAGAATGCGAACACGCCGCCCGATTCTAATGCAGCACCAGCGCCCGCACCAACGGGCACTCAAAATGCAAACCAACCCGCCGGCATCCCGCAGCCGGTCAATTTGAGCGCTCGCGTCGCAGAAGACGGGGCCTTCATTCCAAATGGACTTGAGTGGAGAATTTATTCCACAACACCAAACGAAGTTGGTGAGCTCGAACTATTAACCCGTTCGAGCGACGCAAACGCCAGTTTCAGCCTTGCGCCCGGATCATATATTGCACACGCCGCCTTTGGTCGCGCCCAGGCATCCGACACGATCACTGTGGTTGAAGGTCCAAACCAAATTGAGTTGATCTTAAATGCAGGTGGTTTGCAGCTAAACGCCGCGGTGACCGGCGATATTACAATTCCACGCCGATGGTTGCGCTTCACAATTTATGCTGACAGCCCTGATGGCGGACAACGCATTCTCGCGCAGTCGGTTGCACCCGGCAAAGTCCTTCACCTCAACTCTGGCACCTATAGCGTTGTTTCCCATTTTGGTGACGTGAATGCCACCGCCAAAGCTGACTTGCGGGTTGAGCCCGGCCAACTGACGTCCGCAACACTTTACCACAAAGCGGCCCTTGCTACCTTTAAGTTGGTGTCTGAACCGGGCGGCGAAGCCA
Source organism: Maritalea sp. YIW29 (assembly GCF_057219265.1). Taxonomy (NCBI): domain Bacteria; kingdom Pseudomonadati; phylum Pseudomonadota; class Alphaproteobacteria; order Hyphomicrobiales; family Devosiaceae; genus Maritalea; species Maritalea sp. YIW29. Next base: position 609,900 of record NZ_JBXVVF010000001.1, on the reverse strand, counting down.
TTGCCGATGCGGAATGGACAATCAAACAACTGGACGGCAAGACAGTTTACCAGGAAAAAAACGCATTTCCTCAAACTGTGCTGGAGCAAGGCGAGTATATTTTGATCGCCAAATTAGGTTCGCGCGTATTTAACCGAGAGTTTGAAATTGTCGCCGGCCTTCCCCGCGAAATCGAAATGCTGGTGATTTCAAACTGATCCAATCTTCGTTGGGTCACGTACTCCCCCTAATTGGGAGATCATAGAATGAAAAAACTCACGCTTTTCGCTGCGCTACTATTCGGCTTACTTTCACTGTCCGCTCCAGCATTGGCCGGACAATTTCCTTCTGTCAGCGCGAAAAACCTCAATGATGTCAAAATGAATTTGCCCGCAGATTTCGGCGCGAGGCGGTCAATCATCATGGTTGCTTATTCGCAAAAACAGCAAGATGCGGTGAATACGTGGCTACCCTTCTTGCAAAAGGCCGCAAAAAAATCTGGCGTCAAATTCTATGAGGTTCCAGTGATCTCTTCAGGCTACAGCCTGATGAGTGGCTTTATCAACAACGGTATGCGCTCTGGCATTACCAACAAGGCCACCCGCGGAAAAACAATTACGCTTTTCACCAATGTGGGCAGATTTAACCGCCAATTGGGGATTAGCGGTACAGGCACAATCCATGCGGTCGTAATCGACCGTAATGGAAAAGTGCTTGAAACAGTAAGCGGCGCTTACTCGAAGGCAAAAGCCAACAAAATAAGCGCCGCTCTATAAGTTATCGACGTTCTACAAAATTGCTATCGTAGATCGGGAGGCGTTGCCTCTTTGACCAACATAGCAATCACGTCCTCGACGGGCATGACCTTTTGGCCTTGTTCCCCCAAGCGGCGAACGGAAACTGTACCTTCGTTTGCCTCGCGCTCGCCGAGGACAAGAATCGCAGGTACTTTTTTTGTCGAATGCTCACGCACTTTGTAGTTGATCTTCTCGTTGCGGAAATCAGTTTCAACCCGAATACCCGCCGCCTTCAGCTTCTCAACCACCTGCAGCGCCGCAGGATCAACATCAGAGATGATTGTGGCCACAACGGCTTGAACGGGAGACAACCACATCGGCATGCGTCCAGCATGGCTTTCAATCAAAATACCAATAAAGCGTTCCAACGTACCCAAAACAGCGCGGTGCAGCATTACTGGACGCTGGCGTTCACTGTTTTCGTCGATATAGGACGCGCCCAAACGCTCTGGAAGCACGAAATCCAACTGAAGCGTACCGCACTGCCAAGAACGGCCGATGGCATCCTTCAAGTGGAATTCCAGCTTAGGCCCATAAAATGCACCCTCGCCTTCAGCGATCTCAAACTCACGGCCAGTTGCCCGCAAAGCATCGCCGAGCCCTTTTTCAGCACGATCCCAGACCTCATCAGTGCCCGCACGCATTTCGGGGCGAGTGGCCAACAAGATTTTGACTTCAGTAAAGCCCATATCCTCATAAATCGAGTCGAGCAAAGCACAGAACGCTTCTGTCTCAGAGGTGACCTGATTTTCACGGCAGAAAATGTGTCCATCATCTTGGGTCATTTGGCGCACACGCATCAAACCATGCAAAGCACCGTGCGCTTCGTTCCGATGACAACACCCGAACTCTGCGTAACGAAGCGGCAGATCGCGATAGGACTTGATGCCCTGATTAAACACTTGGACGTGCGCTGGGCAGTTCATTGGTTTCAGCGCAAGAAGTTTGGCGTCTTGTTCAACTTCCAAATGATCAGAATCAGATGAGAATTCTAAATCCGGCACAACGAACATGTCCTCACGGAACTTACTCCAGTGACCCGACTGCTCCCACATTTTGCTGTCCATGAGTTGAGGCGTTTTGATCTCACCATAACCAGCATTGCCCACTTTGCGGCGAATATACTGCTCCATCTGATTGTAGATGGTGAAGCCTTTTGGATGCCAAAAAACAGAACCCTGCGCTTCTTCTTGAAGGTGGAACAGGTCTAACTCTTTGCCAAGCTTGCGGTGGTCGCGCTTTTCAGCCTCTTCAATCATATGAAGATATTCATCAAGCTGCTTCTGGTTCGCCCAAGCAGTGCCATAAATACGCGACAGCATCTTATTGTTGCTATCGCCGCGCCAATAGGCACCAGCCACTTTGGTCAGCTTAAACGCAGTGCCGATATCTTTTGTTGTGCGCATATGTGGCCCACGACAAACATCCATCCACTGGCCCTGCTTATAGATTTTTACATCTTCATCAGCAGCAATCGCGTCGATCAGCTCAACTTTATATTCTTCGCCCTTAGACTTGAATACACGCTTTGCTTCATCGCGGTCCCAAACTTCCTTGGTAAACTCAGCTCCACGCTCAATAATCTGACGCATTTTTTTTTCGATAGCGACAAAATCTTGCTCGGTGAAATGCTGATCGCGGGCAAAATCATAGTAGAACCCATTTTCAATTGATGGGCCAATTGTAACTTGCGTATCAGGCCATAATTCTTGCACAGCTTCCGCGAGCACGTGCGCGCAATCGTGCCGGATCAGTTCCAGCGCGTCGTCGCTGTCACGCATGACAAATTCAATCGCTCCATCGCGATCAAACGGCTGAGCTAAATCAACAATTTCGCCATCCACTTTCATCGCGACAGTTTTTTTCGCCAGCGATTTTGAAATGGAATTTACGATGGTGGTGCCGGTGGTACCTGCCGGATATTCTCGAACAGCACCATCAGGAAACGACACATTGACCATGATCTTTCTCCATTTCAAATCATTATCGCCACGCCAGCATTATTGCTGTGTGATCGGTCAGAAAAGTTGCTTTAACATGTTTTGCAATTATTTCCAGCGCCCAAATCGCCAAGGCGCGTACCAACGGCCATTTGAAGGCAATTTTTCTGGAATTGGATCATATCCGTCACTGCCGCCGGGCCGACATCGGTAAATCCGTGCCGCGCCCATCCAACCACCTGGCCAAAAACCGTGCTTTTTTATGGCGTCCAAAGTGAACTCGGAACAGGTTGGTGCATGTCTGCACGTGCGGCCCGTAAACGCCGAAAGACTATATCGATAGATCAGAATAAGCCCGATCGCTCCCCACCTAAATGGAAAGTCGATGATGCGGCCAATTATTTGTAACATCAAACCGCGCGCTCTTTTTGCTCTAGTTCATATTGATCAATCGCGTCCACCACCGCCTCAAACACCAACAATGTCGAAGTATGACGCGGCTTATAGTCTTTAACCGGCTCTAGATACTTCAAGTCTTCCCACTTGCCGGTTGGCGCAGGGCCATCTGCCTTCAGCATCGCCACCATCTGTGTTCGAACGGTGCGCAACTCATCAAGTGTGGAGCCAACAATATGCTGGGCAACAACTGAGGATGAGGTTTGACCAAGTGCGCATGCATTCACCTGATACGCATAATCAGTCACCGTGCCATTTTCAATTTTCAACTGCACATCAATAGCAGATCCACAAATGCGCGAAACGCGCCGCGCTGTGGCATCCGGCTCGGCAAGCGGCGTGGTTTGCGGCAAATTGCCGGCCAGCTCCAAAATTCTGTCGCTATAAATCTGATTAATGCTCATTGCGAATTCCTATTGACCAATTGGCTAGGCGCTTTGCCATCACAAAATTGGGAAGCACTTGTTAATTGCAATATCATCATTTTATATAGGATGAGAACAAAGAAACACCAATGCCCGGTAATTTCGTTTAGGCGTTACGAAGTTGAAAACCGTTCAGACGTTGCGTGAATTTTAATGGTCGACGCCATCAGGAGATGATTATGGATGCGACCACCAAACCACTAAAACCGACCATAATATCCAAAAACACCGAAAGCCGCCCTTCGCGCGAAGAGGCAGAGGCAGCGGTGCGCACACTTATTGCTTGGGCCGGAGACGACCCAAAACGCGAAGGCCTGCTGGATACACCGGGCCGGGTTGTGCGGGCATATGAAGAGCTGTTCGACGGCTACAATATGGATGCAGCCGACGCACTGAACCGCACATTTGATGAGGTTGGTGGTTATGACGATATCGTTTTCGTCCGCGACATACCTTTCTTCTCCCATTGCGAACATCACATGGTGCCCTTTGTCGGCAAGGCGCATATTGCTTATTTGCCCACAGACAGCGTTGTCGGCCTGTCAAAACTTGGCCGTGTCACCGATGTTTTTGCCAAACGCTTGCAAACCCAAGAAACACTGACCGCGCAGATTATCGATGCCATCAATGATGTGCTCAATCCACGCGGTGCAGCGGTAATGCTTGAAGCTGAGCACATGTGCATGTCTCTTCGTGGCGTCAAAAAGCATGGGGCTTCGACGATTACCCAGCGTTTCACTGGCGTTTTTGCTGAAGAACTATCCGAACAACAGCGCTTCTTTTCTCTGCTCAATATGGGCAAAAGCTAGCCACCCGTTGGCTTTCCGCTCATCCAGATAACTCACGGAACAATGATGGCCAATTTTGCACTCCAATCGAGCCTGTCCAAGTCTGAAATTGAAGACGGAGAAGTGTTTGCGCCTCGCTTTGATCAGAACGGTTTGATCCTCGCGGTTACCTGCGATGCAACTACAAATGAAGTGCTCATGGTTGCTTATATGAACGAAGAGGCAATCAGCCTAACGTTGGAAACCGGTTTTGTTCATTATTATTCGCGCTCGCGCCAGAGCCTTTGGAAAAAAGGCGAAAGCTCTGGTGAGCTGCAAGAGCTAGTCGAAATGCGCACGGACTGCGATCAGGATGTTTTGCAGGTTCTTGCCGTTCAAACCGGCACGGGAGCCGCTTGCCATACGGGCCGAAAATCATGCCTTTATCGCAAAGTTGTTGTTGAAGATGGCAAAGCAAAACTTGCCGATCTGAACATGCAGCCGCTGTTCGATCCCAAAAAGGTTTACTCCAAATAATCGGCTAGAATCCGCGTTGCTCCAACCACGCGACCATAAAGTAACCCGCAACAAATCCACCCAAATGCGCTTCCCAAGCTACTGCGCCAGCAACGCCCATGATGCCCGGAGCCAGACCGAACACAACGTTGAGCACAATCCAAAATGCAGCAAAGCTGAGTGATCGCTTGTTCTTAACCAATTCGATCAAACTCGCTAATTTTCGACCAATAACATGAACTTCGCCGGTCTCTGGATCGACCTTGGTTTGAACAGGTTGAAACATAAATCGGGTGGCCCCGCCAATAAAGGCAGACACCGCACCCGACGCGCCGATCAACACCGAAAATCCGCCTCCGGACATAGCGGTAAAAACGACTGCACCAACCGCCGAGCCGAAAAAGAACACCGCCACAAATCCAAGATTGCCATATCGGCGTGCAACCGGGCTGCCAAATACCGCCAACCACGCGATATTGAAGATCAGATGCTGCCATCCACTGTGCAAAAAAGCGTGAGAAAACAAAGAGTAATACTTAACCAGCTCACCACCACGAAACTCAGCCGGCAACATTTCACGGCGCGTGATATAGCCAAACTGCACGAACAGCTGATCATAGGCATCAGGGTCCAACATGATGGATGCGGCAAGGTGAATGAAGAACAGCAATCCAATCGTCGCCGTGACAATAATTGGCAGATTAAACGCTGGCGGCTGCCCTTGCGTTTTTTGTGAACTATTTTGGTCGGGTGGGAAATTCATATGCGCTCCTTATTTACCCTTATGCCCGTTCTTTTCACTTTTTTCCACAGCCGTTCCCGCCGTTAACCTTAATAAAGCTTTAAGGGCGATTTTTGTGTCCAAATAGGGCAAGTTGGCGAGGTAATTTTTTGGAAGCTTGGCTGAACTGAGCGTCGATGTAACGACGCCAGAATATTGGAATGCGGGGAATATGACTGACATGCAAATGCAAAGCACGCAGCGGTTGTACAATTACTGGAATGAATTGCGCGGCACGCGCAGCGCGCCCGAGCGTCGCGATGTGGATCCAACTAAGATCCGCAATGCGCTTGCAAACACTTTCATTTTGGAAGCCTCCCCTGATCATGACACATTCAATTTTCGTCTAGCCGGATCACATATTTGCTCGACCTATTGTCGTGAGCTGAAGAACCGATCATTTATCGACCTTTGGCATCGCCGCGACAAAGACGCGATTGAGACATTGATTAAAGCTGTAACTGACGATCACGCTGCGGCGCTCGTGACGTTTAACGGCACAAGCCAACACAATGCTCAGCTGACATTTGAAACAATTTTGCTGCCGCTTCGTCATAACGGTTCAACCAACAATAGAATTATTGGCTCCATCACAGCGTTTGAGGAGCCTTTGTGGTTTGGTACCCAGCCGATCATGGAGCAACGGGTAACCGGCCTTCGCCTCATCTGGCCTGATGACCATAAATCAGAATTCTCTGGGCGTGACCTCAGCGCGGACGTTGACTTTCATGACAGCGAAGATGTCATCGACATTCGCTCGAACTATGGTCAGTCATCAACGGTATTTGGTTTGAGCGCCCGACGCTATGCTCACCTTTCAGTGATTGATGGCGGCAAACAGTAATAAACTTGCTGGCCATTACAATCGGTTAACCACCCCAATGCTATCTTTGGCGACAATCAAATCAGGTCGGCAAAGCCTTTATGCAAACTGAAGCACTGAATACCGATTCGTTAGTACGAAGACCCCTGCTTAGTCAGGGTCAGTTTCAACGCGTCAAAGTATCGCTGCTTGGCCGCTACATGCTGGCAGACCGTCGCGAGTTCCCTTGCCAGATTGTGGAAATGTCACCGGGTGACGTCCACATAATTGCACCTGAGATGGGGAAAATCGGAGAGCGCGTAGTCGCCTATATCGACCATATCGGCCGAATTGAAGGCGAAATTACCGAAGAAATCGACGGTGGGTTTGCTGCTAGCGTGACGGCATCGCCAAGAAAACGCGAAAAATTCGCCGCACAACTTACCTGGTTTGCGAACAAAGATATTCTCAACCTCCCAGAAGACCGACGCCACGAGCGTCAGGTGCCCGATATTCGGCATTCACGTATCATTCTTGAAGACGGCCGTACTTATCGTTGCAAAATCATCGATATCTCGCTGTCCGGTGCGGCGGTTGATATTGATGTTAAGCCTGCCATGGGCACACCAATTACTTTGGGTCGCATGCGCGCACGTGTTGTTCGTCACTTTGATGACGGCATCGCGGTTGAGTTTTCGTCTGTCCAAGAAATATTCACCGTAGTTCAGGCAAACCTTAGATCTGAATAACTAGGCTCCACACGAGCAATCATCACATCGCCCGCATTTTCATGCGGGTTTTTTTGTGCGTGAGGATGACCCATGCTTAACAAGGCTTGAATCTAACCCTTTGTTTTTGAATAAAAGTCTGCCGTTTTATTTTTGAAGCCCGAAATTTCCAATCTCCATAGTGATCCTCGTCAGGGAGATTACAAATGGAAAAGTTCAAACGGGTACTTTGCAAATGGGCGATTGGCGCGACAGTGGTCGCAGCCAGTTTGTCGCCCGCATATGCAATTTCATCAAACGAAGCGTTCGTTGCCGAGGTAAGAGAAACATCCATTCCGATGGGGCACGCAGAATTCTGCAAAACACGCCCCAATGAGTGTGGTCAAAATGCCGAAATTGTTTCTTATGAGCAACTGACGCAGGCCAAATGGCAAACATTGTTGAACATCAATGCCAAGTTCAACGCTGAAATAAAGCCGATAAACGACATTGATCTCTACCAAACCGTGGAATTTTGGACCTATCCACGTGGGTATGGAGATTGTGAAGATTACGTATTGGCGAAACGCAAAGCCCTTATTCAAGCCGGATGGGCCCCAAGCACTCTGCTGGTAACAGTGGTGATGCAAAAATCCGGCGAAGGCCACGCTGTACTTACAGTTCGCACAGATCGCGGCGACCTGATTTTGGATAACCAGGAAGGGCTGATCAAAGTTTGGAGCGAAACGCCATACGACTACATAAAACGCCAATCGCAAGTCCACGCCGGGCGTTGGATGGAATTGGCTGACAACAGATCCATAACGTTAGCGAGCAACTAAACAACAATCATTTTCAAGACATTTCGGCCAAACTTCCAACCCTGACACCGGCCGAAACACAAAGGCCAGCTTTCCCCGAAGCTGGTCTTTGGCCTTTTTGGAATGTAGGCTGCAAAACCCAGCCCGACTCATCCATGATTTTGGAAAATTTGATGCAACCGACATTCAAAACAGAACGCCTTATCGTGCGCCCCCGCGTTAAAACCGATCTAGAAGCGTGCCTGGCGATGGACCGCGACCCGCTTGTAACTCAATATATTCCCGGCCCATGGCAAGAACCGGCCAAACACAAAGAATTTGTTCTGGCCAGAATGAACCAAACCTATCCAGAAGGCATGGGCTATTGGTCGGTTACCAACAAGGATCAGCGGGAAATATTTTTGGGGTGGATCATGTTAGTGCCCGGCGAATTCCAGAACGAAGGCGAGATTGGCTGGCGGTTCATCCGCGAAAGCTGGGGCTCAGGCTACGCAACAGAAGCAGCAGAACCAGTTTTACGCCACGCTCTTGAAACCTTGAAGTTGCCGAACGTTGTCGCAGAAATAGATGTTGAAAATCTTGGCTCTAGAAAGGTCGCGCAAAAACTCGGTTTGCGCATTTCAGATACAAGAAAAAGCGATCTTTTCCAGACAGTTTCATCAACTATCTGACTGCGAAAATGAGATAGGCGCCAAACTTATTTAACCGCCTTGAGCGCTTGCAAATATTGCTGCCCACGCTCGACATAATTCATCGCATGCGCAATTCGATCAGAAAATGTTGTCTCATCCAACGTTTTGCGAACTTTACCAGGCATGCCCAAGACCATCGAGAATGGCGGGATTTTCTGTCCCTCGGTCACAACCGCCCCAGCAGCAACGATTGAGCCACGGCCAATAACGCTACCATTCATGATGGTGGCACCCATACCAACAAGAACGCCCTCTTCCAACACGCATCCATGCAATATGGCGCGATGGCCGACCGTGCAATTGTCGCCGATAATGCAAGGAAAGCCGGGATCAGTATGCAGAACACTTAGATCTTGAACATTGGAATTCACGCCAACAACAATCGGCTCATTGTCGCCACGCAAAACAGAACCAAACCAGATATTGGCTTTTGATTTGACCACAACATTGCCGATTAGGTCGGCACTTTGTGCAACAAAAACATCATTTTCAAGTTGGGGTACGATCCCGTCAAATTCATACAGCATGCATTAAAAGCCTAAAACGCCCATGTAAAACCAAAGAACCCCAAGCCCAATGACGAAGCTCCAGCCAAACGCGATGAAGGCGGACAAGAGTGCTTGGCTAATTTGCATGCCGCCCGCACTGTCCCGGCTCCACCCCATATGCAACATGATGAAAGGGCCGCACACGAAACTCATCGACAAATGGGCGATGGTGACAAAAACATTGTCGCCATCAAATCGCAGGGCCGCTTGTTGCTTCCAAACAGATTGATAGAAATAAGTCGCAGTTCCCGCAAAAGCGATCCCTACCCCAATAATGTAAAGTGCTATCAAAAACTCGCTTGCCACTTCTATCCCCTGAAACGTTCGATATTTACCTTTTGTTAAACATATTTCTGCGTCTATCAATTGTCACGCACGACTCATGTAAATGGTTAACACGCCAAGCTGGAGAAAAATGCCCGAACAGCAACACCAAAAACCGCAAAATTCGTTGTTTTCCAACGTCTTAGGATTAATGGTGATTTTGGCATTGTTCGGAATATTGATTGTTTATGTCATTGAGTATTTTGAAAAAAATGCTGATGGCATTGATATTCAAGAGAATTCTGAAGTCTCATTCTCGATTGCTGCATCTGAATTGCACGCGCCTAAATCCTGGATACGCACCAGCATGGGCCCAGACCAAAGCGCTTTCAGCTCTGTTGATTTGCAAATTCCAATCCTGCTCAACAATGTCGAGCAGTTGATGAACGTGACATTGTTGCCAAGCTCCAAAGCTGTCCCCAGTGCCTATCTGCTGGACGCGCTATATATTCACAAATTCGATGAAGCTGCATCGCAGCAGTCGTTTGGACTGGTCATCAAGAAGCTGAAGAATGAAGCGGGATTTGAAGATGAGGAAATTTGGTACGACGCACTAAGCGCCCAACCATTTGTCGCCAAGTGTCTTCGCGAGGATCATTTAGATACGAATAGCAAAGACTGCATCACAACAATTTTGGTGAATAAGCGCGTGTCCGCGCTTATCAAATTCGAACGAAGCCTGCTGCCTCACTGGCGTCAATTTTCAGCAGTCGTCAGCGAACAACTGAAACTTCTGAATGCGCCGTCTTAAAATTGGCTTAGGAATATTCTTCTAGATCAATATCAAGAATTGCCATTTGGAAGTTGAATGAACGCTCACCTTCATCTTCATCCAAATACATAACACCAATAAACTCTTCGCCCAGATAAACCTCGGCAGAATCAGTCTTTTTTGGTCGTGCACGAACTTCAAACGCTGGATTACCAAATTTACCGCGTAGGTACTTCGTTAGATTTTCAATTTCTTCTTTTGTCATTTTGACCACCGCTTTTGGCATTAATTATGAGTGGCGAACCTACCAAGATCCCACCATCGCTCAACCGCTAGATTGGTTTTCCCCATCTTAGCTGATTTTTTGATTCTCGTGGTGAAATGTCTTCTGCCACTCACCGTCTCGCTCAATCCAAAGCACCAAGCAAACATTTTCAATGCCCTGATCATCAACCCGTATGTAGGCAAGGCAACAACTATCGTTCGACCCGAAATATCCCCACAAACGGCGAATACCCGGTTTACCTGCCGCGGAATGCTCATCACAATATTCGGCTTTCACAACCGCGTTGCCTTGGGCATCAAAACTAACAAAGTCCTTCGCCACATCCGCACGTAGTTGCACAGAACGTTGATTTAGCAACTGTTCTTCACGTTGCCAAATCTCATCCAACAATGCTTGCTGGTCGGCTGTAAGTTCACTCTTTGGCGTTTGGGGAGCTATCATCGACAATCATCTGGTCCATTCTGGATGCAGGTTGGGCACAACCGGCCTCGCCTACAACTTTTGCAGGCACCCCGGCTACCGTTGTCTTAGCAGGAACATCCTTTAAAACTACTGAACCCGCTGCAACACGTGCGCAATCTCCAATAGAAATATTGCCCAAAATCTTCGCGCCCGCGCCAATCATCACACCGCAACCAATTTTTGGATGGCGGTCGCCATCTTCTTTGCCGGTTCCGCCAAGAGTTACTGCATGCAATAGCGACACGTCATTGCCAACGCGAGCGGTTTCGCCAATCACCAATCCTGTTGCATGATCGACCATAATTCCGCGCCCGATGTTAGCCGCTGGGTGAATATCTACCTGGAAGATTTGAGACGTCCGGCTTTGCAAATATTTTGCAAAATCGCGTCGCCCCGAATGCCAAAGCGCATTCGCAAAACGATAGGTTTGAATGGCTTGGAAGCCTTTAAAAAACAACACCGGGTCAATTAGCCGATTGCATGCAGGGTCTCGCTCAAGCGTCGCTGCCAAGTCAGAACGGATAGCTTCGGCCACTTCCGGTTTTTCACGCAAGACATCAAAAAATGCACGGCGAACAATCGCTGCAGGCATATCACGGTGATCAAGCAATTCCGAAGCCCGGTAAGCTATTGCCTCTTCTACCCGTTCATGGTTGAGAACATTGGCGATAACAAAGCCAGAAAATGCAGGTTCGTTAGCCATCATTTTCTCCGCATCATTGCATATCGCATTCCAAATCGGGTCTACGATTTTCGGTTTCTGCGCTTGCAATATTGTCTCAGCCATAGCTGGTCTCCAAATTCGTTTCAATTCATATAGGCATAGTTTTGCCTAAAACCACATGTCGCTCAACTAAACAGCGTAATGTTGTTCAAAGAAGGATAACACAGCTTTCTTAAACTGTTTATCCCCTGTCGCACGCATGTGATCTCGACCTTCAATCACAAAGGCCTCACCATTTTTCATTAAGGCTGCCAATGGCTCTGGCCTGCCACCCACCTCGTCTTCGCTGCCAACGGCCACCAGCACCGGCATTTGAATTGCATTGACTTCCGCCTCTGTGATTTTTTGCCGCGACGAACCCATGCAGGCGGCTAGTGCCTTGCGGTCACTTTTTGTGTGGTCTGCAAATATACGGAACATACGCCCGGTTTTGTCCGTCACATCTTCAAGGCGAGGCGCAAGTAGGGCTTCAACGATCACGCCAGACGTCGACATACCGACAGTCATATTTTCACCAAGACCGCCAAACACTGCACATTTGATCAATTCTGGCGCTGTCATGCTGACATAGGCCGAAATCCGCGCGCCCATGGAATATCCCATGATCGCCACATCTTTCACCCCAAGATATTTGATGAGGTTGACCGAATCTTTTGCCATTTCACTGGACGGATAAGCCGCAGAATCATAAATCTTCTCTGATTTTCCGTGCCCTCGGTTGTCGATCGTGACGACCCGATAGCCAGCACTAACCAACTCATCAACCCATCCGGTATCAACCCAATTGATTTTGCCATTCGATCCAAACCCGTGAACAAGCAAGATTGTGGGCCCCTCGCCATATATGGAATATGCGATTTGATAGCCTTCAGATTGGAAGTGCGGCATTTTGGCCTCTATTTAGTTGCATTTACTCGGCTCAATATCAGCAAAATGTGTTTTGGCAAATTGTCATCTTGTTCCGCAACAGGTATACGCTGTTAAAGGCGACGAGTTCGGATCAAGTTCGTACATCTTGTCACGGGACCATTTTTGAAAAAACGAGAGCAATATGGCACACGGCACAACACCACATTATCACAACGCAATGGGCATCCAAAAAATTGAAATTGGGTCCAAAGAGTTCAAATGTGTTGGCGCTCTGCCGCCATTCGATCACCCACATGTCTTTTTGGACATGGGTGAGGACAATGACATCGTGTGCCCTTACTGCTCTACACATTACATTTTTAATGGTAATCTTGGCGCCGCTGCATCTTCTCCAAAAGAAGCCGTTTTCGACGCCCAACAGGCCTAGGGCTAGTCCCAAAAACTAGAGCCCGGAAACGAGGAAACAATGAGCCCCGACAAAACGATTTCGATCAATGGGGCTGGCATTGCCGGGCTGACGCTCGCAATTGCGCTCGCTAAATTCGGCTTCCGGGTGGTTGTCGCAGAGCAACAGCATGAAATTTCTGAATTTGGCGCTGGGCTGCAAATCAGCCCAAACGCACGACGCGCATTCGATGCATTGGGTCTAAGCAACCTCATAAGTGAAAAAAGCTTTGAGCCAGCTGGCATAGATATTTATAGCCATGGCAAGCAGAGCCCCGTTGCTAAAGTCAAATTGGGCGAGTTTGCTACCAATAGATACAACGGAACGCCCTACGCCGTCATGCACCGCGCAGATTTGGCTCAACAGCTTTTCAAGGCTGCAAAAGGATATTCCAACATCGAAATATTGTTCGGTGTCACCAACACGCGGGTTGAAGATATTGGCGGCGGCGTTTCCGTTATCATTGAGCGAGATGGGCACGCGCCCTATCCTGTAACAGCACGAGCGCACATCGGAGCAGACGGCGTGCGCTCGAGCACACGCATCGACTTGCTGGGCGGCAAGCGCCCGCAATATTCAGGCTATGTCGCGTGGCGAGCCATGGCCGATTTTGATCGGCTGAGTAAGATTGTTTCAACTGAGCGCACTTCGCTGTTCTGGGGTCCCGACTATCATATGGTCGTTTACCCACTGCCCGAACGCCAGCAATTTAACGTCGCGCTGTTCACTGAGTTCTCCCTGCCGCTAGAAGATAGCGACACGCCAGAAATCAGCAACAAATCATTACGCAAAAACAGCCTCTTAGCGCAAATACTGGAATCAATTTCTGATCCATGGACCGCTTGGCCACTCTTCAGTGTGAAAACGCCAACATGGTACAAAAACAATGTCGCAATATTGGGCGACGCCGCTCATGCGATGTTACCCTTTCAAGCCCAAGGCGCCGCGATGGCCATTGAGGATGCCGCCCTACTCGCCGCAATCTTCGCTTCTGATAATGACAACCCGAGCGCGTTCGAGAAATGGCAATCCCTTCGCCAACCGCGCGCCAATGCAATTCAGGAAGTGTCGCAAAAAAACGCCTATATCTTCCACCTTTCCCCGCCCCTAAGTTGGGGGAGAGATCTTGTCGTTTCGCGCAAAAGCGAAGAAGCACATTTGCAACGATTAGATTGGATTTACAATCATGACCCATTTGAAAACATGGTAAGCCCGATGTCTTAGCCACGGCTTGTGGGTATGAATTCGTCGCATGACAATTGACAGAAAGTGGCGGCGCGTTCCGTCACATTTCTGATATATTTCCAACCCGTTTGGGTTTTAGATTCGGTTTCCCCCTAAACAAAGCACTTGCTATTCCCATATTGGGCGTGTCAATTGCCAAAAATTGAACATGAAATTCATAGACGAACTTGGACGATAATGACTGGTGTGAAAAACCCCCGCCTGGCGCTGATCTTTATTCTGGTCACCGTCTTCATTGATATATTGGGCTTAGGGATCATCGTACCTGTTTTGCCTGATTTGCTCGAAGAGCTGACCGCTGAAAAAGTATCCAGCGCGGCAGCCTATGGCGGCTTTCTGATTGCCGCCTATGCATTGATGCAATTCATCTTTTCCCCCATTCTTGGCAACTTATCTGATCGATTTGGTCGCCGCCCGATTCTCCTCGCCTCACTGTTTGGTCTCACCCTTGACTATTTGCTCATGGGTTTTGCGCCCACGATCATGTGGCTGTTCATCGGACGGATTGTTGCTGGGATTATGGGCGCAGCCGTTTCCACAGCAACGGCCTATATTGCAGACATTTCGGAAAAAGAAGAACGGGCACAAAATTTTGGCTTGATCGGCGCGGCGTTTGGTGCAGGCTTTATTATCGGCCCCGCAATTGGTGGACAACTGGGTGAAATTGGGACGCGAGTTCCATTCTTTGCAGCGGCAGGCATTGCTTTCTTAAACTGTGTCTATGGCTATTTCATTCTGCCGGAAAGTCTTGGTATGCGCAAACGCCGTCGGTTCGATGCAAAACGCGCTAACCCATTGGGGATGCTGATTTCATTGAAGAAATTCCCGTATATCTTGTCATTCCTAGCGGTTTTGATGTGCTTCTCGTTTGCGTTGCAGTCCTACCAAAGCATTTGGAGCTTCTTCGCAAAAGAACGCTTCAGCTGGACCAGCGGACAAATTGGCCTATCTGTTTCCGCGTTTGGAATTATGTTTGTGGTTGTGCAAGCCATTTTGATCCGACCTGCAGTAAAATGGTTTGGCGAAACATGGTCTGTTGCAATGGGGCTTGGCTTCGCAATCATCGGCTATTTTGGATTGGCCTTCGTCGATACCACAATTGCCCTCTATGCATTCTTGGTGCCCGGCGCCCTTAGTGGTCTGGTTGTTCCCAGCCTAAATGGCATCATGTCAAACCGCGTTACAGACAACGCGCAAGGGGAACTGCAAGGCGGCGTAAACGCCATCAATTCGATGACAGCGTTTGTGGCACCCATCGTCCTAACGCAGCTGTTCGCCTATTTCAGCCACTCGCCAAACGCCCCAATGTACTTTCCCGGGGTGCCGTTTTTCGCATCTGGCGTTGCCATCGTTGTCGGCGCACTCATTTTCTCGCAAGCGGCGCTTCGCGCTGGGCCGTTGAGCAAATCCAAGGCCGAAGGCAAAGACGCCTAACGCCCTGTTTCGGCTGACCATTTATCATAAATGAGCTTAGACACCATCAGGTCCAAATGCGCCCCGCCACCATTCTTTAAAATGGTAATTTGCTCGTCGTTCGAACGCCCAATCCCCTGTTCTTGCTTGGCGAAATCATAATAGTCGGCCAAGATATCGGCTTCACCGATTACGCCATCCGCAATGGGAATAGATAACTCACCTATGTCGTGGATTGTCGTCTCCCGTGAGTCGACAAACAACGCACCCTTGCGCAGCAATTCATCATCCCCTTCACGCATATCCAACCGGAAGGCGCCAATAAGGTCGACGTGTGTGCCGGGCTGAACCCAGTCACCCAAAATGATCGGGCTTCGCGCCATCGTTGCAGATGATACAATATCTGCCTCCGATACCGCTTCTGCCAAATTTTCAACTGCCAAACATTGCTTTTCTTCCGCAAGGGCGGCGGCGTTGGCCCCGTTTCTGCTCCAGACCGACACTTTTTCAAGTTGAGGGAAAACCTCGCGATATGCATCGATCAACGATCCGGCGACAATGCCCGAGCCAACCACCAACA
Organism: Maritalea sp. YIW29; assembly: GCF_057219265.1. NCBI lineage: Bacteria > Pseudomonadati > Pseudomonadota > Alphaproteobacteria > Hyphomicrobiales > Devosiaceae > Maritalea > Maritalea sp. YIW29. Next base: position 593,608 of record NZ_JBXVVF010000001.1, on the reverse strand, counting down.
GTTTCTTAGAATTTTGGCGCGCCAATAACCGTGCACCAAGAATACTGTCGCCCGCGGTCTTCCATTTGGTAACCAACTGTCCATCAATCAGCGCTTTGATCCCGCCTGTTTCATCATCAAACAACACGACTACAGACTGGATCGTCGGCAATGGCGGCGTGCGTTCAGCGTTGGATGGATAGATGGTAACCGACTTTAGCGCCAAACCAAGCCCATCAATCCACGCAGCACGGTTAAGCATGGATTGGGTCCCGCGTTCTAACGCCAAATCACCAAGTAGCGCCTTGGAGTTCGCATGGCCTGCAAAGATCGCATCCGCAACTTCAGTCCAGCTAAGCTTAGCGTCTATATCTGCAACAGAAATGAACGGTATATCCATCATCGGCTCCTCAAAAAAACGTGCGCCAAGTCGAAACCAAGTCCGTATCAATTGCAAGTTCAGATTTCGCCAACAACTAAGCTTGGCAATGTTATCCAAACATAGAAGACAAAAAACCCGATCACCTTTTGGCAATCGGGTTTCTCAAGACATCATGTGGTTAGAACACCTGATTAGGTGCGACCAAACTCGTCTTCAAGTCGAACAATGTCGTCTTCACCGAAATACGATCCAGTTTGCACTTCAATCAATTCGAGCAAAATTTTGCCCTTATTTTCCAGCCGGTGAACAGCGCCAAGCGGAATGTACACGGATTGATTTTCGCTAAGTGTTTGAACACTATCATCAATCGTCACTTCAGCAGTGCCACTGACAACAACCCAGTGCTCAGATCTATGATGATGTTTTTGCAAGGAGAGCTTTTTACCCGGTTTCACAAACAGCCGCTTCACCTGAAAACGATCACCAACCACCAAAGATGAATATCCGCCCCAAGGGCGGTAGCAGGTCCGGTGAGTTTCCGTCAGCGGCGCAGTCCTAGGATCGTTGCGCAATGTCTTCACCAGCGGCCCGACTTGTTGCGCATCACTCAACGCCCCAACAAAAATCGCATCCTCACTAACAATCACCGCAACATCATCAAGTCCGTTTACCGTGACTTGGCCAGTTTCAGAATAGACCAAAGAATTCTTGGTTTTTGACAACATAACATCGCCCACCGCCACATTGCCTTCGCCATCCTGATCGCCGACTTTCCAAACGGCGTCCCAACTGCCCAAATCTGACCATTGGATTGCAGCTGGTACAACCGCTGCCTTTTGCGTCTTTTCAAAAATCGCATAATCGATTGAAATATCGGGCGCTTTGGCAAAGTGCTCTTCGTTCAAGCGCACAAAGTCCAAATCTTTATCAGCCTGCTCAACCGCAGGCCCGACAGCAGCCGCAACTTCTGGCGCAAGCGCTTCACACTCAGAAATCATCACGTCGCGATCAAATAGAAAGCTGCCCGAATTCCAAAGATGTTGCCCACCAGCAACCAATTTTTCTGCAGTCGCCAAATCAGGCTTTTCAACAAACTTTGCAACCTTGTTGCCACCTTCTGGCAAGGCTTCACCCTGCTCGATATATCCGTAGCCAGTTGCTGGTTCAGTTGGCCGAATACCGAACGTCACCAAGTTGCCAGCGGCGGCAGACTTGGCCGCCAAATCAACTGAAGCGCGATAATTTCCGTCTTCGATAATGCGGTGATCAGAAGCCAAAGCATAAATCAGTTTGTCGTCACTATCGATGTGATCGAGATATTTCGCCGCCGCCAAAATCGCAGCGGATGTGTTCCGCGCAATGGGTTCAAGCAAAATTGCGCCAAGATCAATACCAATTTCTTGCGCCTGCTCAGCAACCAAGAAGCGATATTCCGCATTTGTGATGATCACTGGGGCAGCGAACTTTTCACTATCATTCACACGCAGGAGGGTTTGTTGGAATAGACTGTCACTGCCCGCCAAGTTCAAAAATTGTTTTGGTCGAGACGAACGCGAGATCGGCCAAAGCCGTGTCCCTTTTCCGCCTGCCATAATAACTGGAACAATGCGCCCTACTTCACCCGACATCAAAGCCACTCCAAGTTCAAAAATAAAGCTACGAGATACGGCCTTTTTGCGCCCATTGCAAATATCAATTCGCCTTCTGGCAAATCAATGTGCCTTTTGCCGTATTCTACACCCAAAATCAAATAACTTAACCATTGAATTTGCTCCAATTTTATGACACACCGTCGCCTATTGCATACGCCATGCAGAATGCGGACGTGGTGAAATTGGTATACACAAGGGACTTAAAATCCCTCGCCTTAATCGGCTTACGGGTTCAAGTCCCGTCGTCCGCACCAAATCACTTGATACTTTGACAACGAGCGGTTTTGAGCGTCTAGTCGCTGACAACCTGTGAGGATTTATGCCAAACCTAGTCGTACTAGCTGCTTTTGATAAAAATGAAGATGGTGAACTTGTTGCCGCATTTGACCCGATGCAGATGCCTAATGAAGGCAGCGCCATTTCTAAGGGTAAGGCAATAGCAGACAGCCATGCCGGGGTCGTCGCTTGGTCCAGAACCGCAGACCCGTTAATGGGCGACTATGGCGAGTCCGTTGAGTTATTTAGATCAGGCGAAGTGCCGGATTTGGAATAATGGATGACGGCGGTCTGTTGTGTACAAATCGCCGCCAATTCACACTAAAACCTAGTCGTCGGCGCCGTCTTTGATTGGCGGTGCGTAGGACACATCCATATCCCATGGGAAATAGATCCATGTGTCCTGGGAAACTTCGGTGATGAAGCTGTTCACCAAGTCCCGGGCCAATGGTTTTGCGTACACTGTAGCAAAATGGGCATTCGGCAACATGGCCTGAACAGCACGTCCGGTTTTGCCGGTGTCGACCAGATCATCCACAATCAGAACTTTCTTGTCCGCATCTGCATCAAGCGCGAGAATATCATCGGCAATCTCTTTAAGAACAACAAGCTCGCCCTGGTCTTGATTGTCGTATGATGCAACCGATACGCTTTCGATCACGCGAATGCCGAGTTCTCGGGCAATAATCGCTGCTGGAACTAAACCACCACGGGTGATGCATACGATAGCGTCAAAAGGCCCTTCAGCATTCAATCGCCACGCCAGCGCCCGAGAATCACGATGAAATTGATCCCAAGAGACGGGAAAAGATTTATTTTGCGGTGCGCTCATGGCTCAGCCCTTTAGATTTTCAGTTTTAGCCGCGTTGCAGCATCAATTATGTCCCGCACCTTTTGTGTTGCCTCTGCTAAAAGCGCTTCGTCAGAAGACCGCAACACAATTTGCGTCATATATTTGTCCAACCCCATTTGAGGGTAAGAGCCGATCTTGACTGTTGGATAAGCGTTTTGCAATGCCGCAAGTGGCTCTGAGAGCGAACTTTCCCCAACTTGGGAATCACAGGAAGCGGTATAGACCTCAATTCCCGTTTCTAGATTGGGCGCAAGCGCCTCCAACATGCACTGCATGATTTTTGGCACACCTGCCATCACAAACACATTTTCCATATGAATGCCGGGCGCACCAGACACCGCGTTTGCGATCAGCTCACCGCCCTCAGGAATGCGCGCCATGCGCAAGCGGCCTTCGTTCATGGGGTAGTCAGCAAATCGATCCTGCATCATTTTTATGGCACGATCGTCAACGTTTAGCGCCACACCAAAGGCATGGGCGACCGCATCGGCGGTTATGTCGTCATGTGTTGGACCAATGCCGCCGGTGGTAAAAACATAGGTATATCTCACCCGCATGGCATTAATGGCATCTGCGATCTCTTCAATCTCGTCTGCGACGATCCGCGCTTCGCACAATTCAATATTCAACTCGGCGCAAAAATCCGCCACCGTCCCGATATTTTTGTCCTTGGTGCGACCTGACAAAATCTCATCGCCAACAACAAGCATACCGGCCGTAACGCGCTTTACAGATTGATTAGTGCTCATATACCTATCCCATTCCTGCTTGACTGAATGGCCGAGCCAATCAACAATTGCAAGAAATTTGTCGAACTAGACAATCTTCTAACCAGTCCCAATTCCATCACCACCTGTTGCGGAGATCCTCAATTGCGCCTACCTGCCCCGCTTCTACGCGGCACACTTATTAAGCGCTATAAACGCTTTCTGACCGACATTGCGCTCGAAACTGGCGAAGAGATCACCGCCCACTGCGCCAATCCCGGCGCAATGCTGGGGCTCAACATGCCCGGGCTGCCGGTCTATGTTTCCAAATCTGACAATCCAAAGCGCAAGCTGAAATACTCGTTGGAACTGGTGGAATTGCCAACCGGGCTAGTTGGCATCAACACATCTTACCCAAACAAGATCGTCGGTGAGGCATTGAAGGACAGATTAATTCCTGAACTAGGCACCTACCAAGATTTCCGAGCTGAAGTGAAATATGGCGAAAACTCACGGATTGATTTTCTGTTGGACCAACATTCGGCACGCAAAACATATTTGGAGGTCAAAAACGTCCACCTGTCGCTTGAGCCGCCCCTGGCGCAATTTCCCGATTGTGAAACCGAACGCGGGGTTAAACACCTGAAAGAGCTAACCAATATGGTTCAATTGGGTCACCGTGCGATCAATTTATATCTGGTGCAACGCACAGATTGTGAGCGATTTGCTTTCGCACCAGAATTGGCGCCCAAATATGCAGCGGCAGCGGTAGCGGCCAGCAAAGCAGGGGTTGAATTTATGTGCTATGATTGCGACATAAACACAGAAGAAATTTGCATCTCAAACAGGCTTCCAATTTCGTTGCCCACCAGCTAATTTGCGCTCGAATTGAATTGAGAGAAATATGGTCACCTATACTACAGCAAAACCAAATCAAAAGCGCACACCCGGCATCATCCCCCTTCACACAGAAGAGGGGTTTGAAGGCATGCGCAAAGCAGGCGCTTTGGCCGCTCAGGCGCTTGATCTGATGTATGAGCACGCCCAACCCGGCGTCACGACAGCTGAGCTTGACCGCATTGCATACGAATTTGCCAAAGACCACGGCGCAGTGCCGGCGACATTGAATTACCGTGGCTATCGCCACTCTATTTGCACAAGCATCAACCACGTGGTGTGCCACGGCATACCCAACGGCAAGCAACTCAAAAGCGGCGATATCGTCAATATCGATATCACCCTGATCGTTGATGGCTGGCATGGCGACACGAGCCGCATGTACCCGATTGGTGACATTTCGCGAAAAGCCGAGCGACTGATTGAAGTAACCTATGAAAGCCTTGCGCGGGCACTTGAGGTTGCAAAACCGGGTAAAACCACTGGCGATATTGGCGCGGCCATCCAAACCTATGCAGAAGGCGAACGCACATCGGTGGTGCGCGACTTTGTAGGACATGGTCTGGGTCGCTTGTTTCATGATGAGCCCAACATTTTGCATTTCGGCACCCCGGGCAGCGGCCCTGAATTGAAACCGGGCATGATCTTTACCATCGAGCCTATGATCAATTTGGGTCGACCACATGTGAAGGTTCTAGCAGACGGATGGACAGCCGTGACGCGAGATCGCACACTTTCAGCACAATGCGAGCATTCCATCGGCATCACAGAGCATGGCTGCGAGATTTTCACCCAAAGCCCAAATGACCTATTCAACCCTTTGGAAGCCCGCACCAGATGAATGATGAGCCGAAGTCACCAGGGTTGAAGAATACAGCCGGTTTTTCGGAAAGCGCACAGCCGCATTATCATGGCCATCGCGATAGGTTGCGTTCAAGGTTTCAGTCTTCAGGGGCGGACGATCTTCAAGATTATGAACTGTTAGAGCTTCTGCTGTTCCGAATTTTGCCACGTCGTGACACAAAACCAATAGCCAAAGCCCTCATCGATCGATTTGGCAGTTTTGCAGGTGTGTTGTCCGCCTCACCACAAATGTTGCAAGAAGTAGATGGTCTGGGACCAAACGCGGTAGTTGACCTAAAGGTGATACAGGCTGCCGCCCAACGATTCTCCAAATCGAAACTACCTGAGCGACCAACTTTAGGTTCATGGAGTGAATTGCTTGAATATTGCCACACCCAGATGGCATATGAAGATAAAGAGCAATTTCGGATCTTGTTTCTCGACAAGAAAAACAAGCTAATCGCGGATGAGGTTCAACAGATCGGCACCGTCGACCACACGCCAGTTTACCCACGCGAAGTGATCAAACGATCTTTAGAACATTCCGCCACAGCTTTGATTTTATTGCACAATCACCCCTCCGGTGACCCGACGCCATCAGGCGCGGACATACAGATGACGCGGGCAATCGATGAGATTGCGAAACCCTTGGGCATCACCGTGCATGATCACATCATTATCGCAAAAGATGGCCACGCTTCAATGCGGGGACTTAAGCTGTTTTAGTGATCTAAGTACGTAAGATTGGCGGCAAGATGCCCCGTACAGATTTATAGAAATTAAATAGGGCTTTGTTGGTTTTCACAGCATATTTTGTTTTTTGCAAAGCAATCTGGAAAAACATAAACCCCCACCCCACAACAGTGCGTGGGATGAACCTATTGCAAACCGGCTGTAATTCATTGCACCAACGGCGTTTTTCGTCTGACTCACCAACACCAATATCGACCATGGTGTAGCCGTCTTCCTTGTCCAATTCACTTTTTAGAACTTCAAGCAAGCATTGATTACCAGGCGATCCAGGCAATATTTCCTCATCATTGCTCATGGAGGAAATCAACATGAACAAATCTTTGCCATGGCCAACGCAATATCTGGATGCGATGAGCTCATCATCTAGATAAAGAGCGTAAAATACCGGCTTGACCGAACGAGCCGTCTTGAACACATCAAAATAGGCGTTGCGGACCAATTCATCAGCAAATGGGTTATCAATATCCAGTTGTTCAAATCGGGCGCGCTTTTGTTCAAACATCTGCACGAGAGCCAGTTTGACGTCGTCGGGTTCTACCAATTTGACCAACTTGACTTCGCCCAATGCATCCAGTTTTTGCCGGTGCTGTTTATCTCGGCGACGACGTTTGCGGTCGCGTTGCGATTTGTCTGCCTCGTCCCAACTCTGAAAGCTTGCCCGATAGACATGGTCTAATACGTGCTTGTTGCCTTGCCCCTCAAATCCTTCAAACTCAATCCAATCACCTGTTGGCATTCCTGGCAAATATACGGCGTCTGATGGAGGCAAAGCATCTACAAGTTTCTTCCAGAACTGCATGCGCTGCTCGTCGCTCAACTTCGCCATTATCAGCCGGTTGATCAGAGGCGCGTTGCAGGCAACATGAGAACCGACGAACCAAGTCAACACTGTGGCGCCAAGCTTGCGCGTCACCAATAGCGGCAAAACAACAAACGGCTGCTTGTCAAAATAGGCAGTGACGAAAAACTGTTTTTGAACTGGGATTTTGTTTTGATCAATCCAAGAACGAACAAAATCATAGCTTTGCCCGGGCGATTGCAAACCAAATTGCTCCAACGCGCGCCACTGAGGTTCGACGTCTCTTATGTCGGACGTGACGGTAAACATTGGTTTCCACGCTGAAAGCTGCCCCGCCGGCACCATGTCAGAATTCACCTTTATGTGATTTTCGGCCAAAATCAATTTTCTGCTCCTGAATTACGCAGGAACATCCTCACGAAAAAAACATTAAATACTTCACAAACTCTATCAAACTTGGGTGCAAATGGTCCGACCAAATCGATATAGGGTTAATACTACCCAAAGCTCTGCAAAATCGGAAATGTTTCAAGCAGCCAAAAACTGATGCGGGTGAAGTCGCCTGTCAAAAACAGGATGCCAGTGACCACCAAAAAACCACCCATGAATTTCTCAACTAAACCAAGGTTCTTCTTGAACTTTGCGAAAAAGCTCATGAATGGTCGAACAGCAAGTGCGGCAAGGAAGAATGGCACGCCTAACCCAAGCGAATAAACGGCCAAAAGGCCAGCGCCTTGCCACGCGGTTTCAGAGTTTGCCGCAACGGGCAGAATTGCTGCCAAAATTGGGCCAATACATGGGGTCCAACCAAGTGCGAAGGCAAGCCCAAGCAGATAGCCACCTAGCGGGCCAGATGCCTTTGATGGGCCTTCAAACCGCGCTTGACGATACAAAAATGGCAACCTGAACAGGCCAAGAAAATGCAGCCCCATCACAATAATTGCAACGCCGGCCAACGAAGTGAGCCATGTGAGCGAGGACCGCAACAGTTCACCAAATAGTGTCGCCGTAGCGCCAAGCCCGACAAATATGGTTGAAAAACCTAGAATGAAGAAAAGCGACGTCATGACCGTGCGCCACCACACAGCGCTTCCTGTGCTTCCTTCTTTGCGCAATTCCTCAAATGTCGTGCCACCCATATAGCTGAGATAGGGCGGTACTAAAGGCAAAACACAAGGCGACAAGAAGCTTAAGACGCCTGCACCAAAGATCACGGGTATACTAAGAGATATCATAAGAACTCCATTCCAGACCAGTAATGCATCATCAACTCTTTACAGGCAAGCACCTCACTGTCGCACTCAAGCAAATGTGAATCTTGTTGAGAATCGCACTATTTCGCTGATTTGGGCCCGAATATCCAAAGGAGCAATTGGCAGCACCATTCTCATGTGCTAACCCGCGCCGCATAAGCCCCAATGAGAATAGGACCTATGCGATGACCAACTTGCCCATCAAGATCGCCCCTTCCATCCTTTCCGCGGACTTTTCGCGCCTTGGCGATGAAGTTAAAGCCATTGACGATGGTGGATGCGACTGGGTCCATATCGACATTATGGATGGCCATTTTGTGCCAAACATCTCATTCGGGCCAATCGTCGTTGATGCCATTCGCCCAGCGACGAAGAAATTCTTCGACGTTCATCTCATGATTTCGCCAACAGATATGTATCTTGAAGCCTTCGCGAATGCGGGCGCTGATGCAATTTCTGTGCATGCAGAGGCTGGACCTCACCTTGATCGCTCTTTGCAGGCCATCCGCAATCTGGGCAAAAAGGCTGGCGTGGCGATTAATCCTGCGACACCGGTTTCAGCAATCGAAAACGTGCTCGACCGTATCGATTTGATCGTCTTGATGAGCGTTAACCCTGGGTTTGGCGGGCAGGCCTTCATCCCCCAAACGTTGGAAAAAATCCGCCAGGCAAAAGCTCTGATCGGCGACCGCCCAATTGACATTGAAATCGATGGTGGGGTAACAGATGTAAACGCTGAAGAAATAGCCGCCGCTGGTGCCACTGTGCTGGTTGCAGGCTCTTCGGTTTACAAAGGAAATGTCCCGTCCACTTATGGTCCGCGCATTGAAGCAATTCGAAACGCGGCAAATAAAAGTCGCGCGTAAGGACATCAAATGACGATCGCCAACATAACGCGAAACGCACTTTACTTTATCTTCTTCACGCAGCCGATTATTTTGGGCGCGTGGCTACCACGCATACCTGAAGTTCAGGAAAAACTGGCACTCGGCCCTGCAGATCTCGCTTTAGCCTTGATCGGCGCACCCGTAGGCACACTTTTGTCGCTACTCTTCGCCGGAAAAATCGGCGATGCGCTGGGCGCAAAAAGAACGATGATCATCTTTTATCCTTTGTTCTTCGCTGCCATGTTCTTGCCGTTCATTGCGCCAAGCCAATTTACCTTGGCTGTCGCTTTAGCCGCCTTTGGTGCAAGCATCTCCATTCTTGAATTGGGCATGAATATTTCAGCCGACTTGGTCGAAAAGCATCACGATAAATTGGTGATGAGCAAAGCCCACGGGCTTTGGAGCTTTGGCCTAATGGCTGGCACATTGATCGGCGCGGGTGCCGCGTCTTTGGCGATCAGCCCAATTTGGGTCAATGTCGGACTGACCATCCTATTTTTGCCAACCGCGTATGTGGCGATCAATAAACTGTCCATTCCAGCGCACAAGGCCCCGGAAAAGACACAAGAGAAGGCTGGCTTCACTTTCCCTCACCCCATATTGCTGGCCATTTGCGCCTTCACTTTCGGCACCACCCTTGTGGAAGGTGCTGTTGCGGATTGGGCTGCCATCTTCATGCGTGATGCGCAAAATGCGGGCCCCGGCATTGCCGGATTGGCAATAACTGTCTTTACGCTCATCGTTGCCGTCACCCGATTGTTTGGCGATCGATTGCGCAAAATTGTCAGCACTGAAAAATTGGCCTTTGGCCTTGCCTTATTGGGTGTGGCTGGTGTTGCAACCGTCTATTTCTCACCCAACATCCTTGTTGCCTTTTTCGGATTTGGTCTGATCGGCATCGGCGCATCACTGGCCTTCCCAATTGCCATCAGCGCCGCCGCCAGCGCGCCCGGGCGTTCTGTATCTAGCAATGTTGCGACGCTAACATTCCTCGCCCTAACCGGCTTCTTGGTCGGCCCCATCAGCATTGGCTTTATCGCAGAATATACCAGTATCCGCATCGGCTTGCTGGTTTTAGGACCTGCACTAATGCTCAGCGCAATATTAGCCTTCTCCTTAAAACCCAATTCATCCACGACGCCAATTGAAAGTCCTGCTCAATGATCCCTCGTTATTCTCGCAAAGAAATGACCGCAATCTGGTCACCTGAATCAAAATTCAAAATCTGGTTTGATATCGAAGCTCATGCCGCCAGCGCGCAGGTCAAGCAAGGTGTTGTGCCCCAAGAAGCTGCAGACGTCATTTGGGCAAAAGGCAAAGATGCGCAGTTTGACGTTGATCGGATTGATGAGATTGAGCGTGAAGTTAAACATGACGTTATCGCGTTCCTCACCCACTTGGCCGAGATCGTTGGCCCAGAGGCTCGTTTCGTCCACCAAGGTATGACGTCTTCTGATGTGTTGGATACGTGCTTCAATGTTCAATTGGTCAAGGCTACCGACCTGTTGCTTGAGGATATGGACAAGCTGCTCGCGGCGCTCAAAAAGCGTGCGTTTGAGCACAAAATGACCATCACAATTGGCCGCAGCCACGGCATCCACGCTGAGCCAACAACTTTCGGCATTAAATTGGCCCAGGCTTACGCAGAATTTGATCGCTGCAAAAAGCGCTTGATCAATGCCCGCGAAGAAATCGCAACCTGCGCGATCTCGGGCGCGATTGGCACATTCGCCAATATTGACCCTAGCGTTGAAGAATATGTCGCGGACCAAATGGGACTTTCAGCAGAGCCTGTTTCAACCCAAGTGATCCCACGTGATCGCCATGCCATGTATTTTGCAACTTTGGGCGTTGTTGCTTCCTCGATCGAGCGCCTTGCGGTTGAAGTACGTCACTTGCAGCGCACCGAAGTTTTGGAAGCCGAAGAGTTCTTCTCTAAGGGCCAAAAAGGCTCATCTGCCATGCCCCATAAGCGCAATCCAATCCTAACGGAAAACCTTACTGGTTTGGCGCGTATTGTTCGCATGTCTGTTACCCCGGCCATGGAAAATGTTGCCCTTTGGCACGAACGCGATATCTCCCACTCTTCAGTTGAACGGATGATCGGCCCGGACGCGACAGTAACGTTGGACTTCGCCCTAATGCGTTTGACCAATGTGGTTGAGAACTTGCTGGTCTATCCAGAAACGATGAAAGCCAACATGGACAAGCTTGGCGGCTTGCACAATTCACAACGTGTGCTGCTTGCCCTCACCCAAGCTGGCATGTCTCGCGAAGACAGCTATAGCGCCGTCCAGCGCAACGCCATGAAAGTTTGGCGTGGTGAAGGTGACTTTGCGACATTCCTAAAAGCTGACGAAGATGTCTCAGCTTCGCTTTCAGATGCGCAGATCGACGATATGTTTGATGATGCCTATCACATGAAACATGTGGACACGATTTTTACACGGGTATTTGGCGAAGCCTAAGCTCTCGCGGACTAAGATTTCAATGCCGCCGCACCCAAGTGTGGCGGCATTTTTGTTTCAACCGTCACTCATCACGAACTTTCATAGTGCCATTCACAAAGCTTAAACCTGAGTTGATTAGCCAAAATTCTCCTTATATATCAAATTCTTACGTCAAGTTACTGAATCAAAAATTTACATCGCCGAACGCTGCTTCTGACCAGAAGACTTGACGAACCCTCTTTCAGACCACCTAATCTAAACCTGCCCCCACTTGGAGATTTCCTTTGCCCATTCGCGACATTTTACTAGCCATCTTTGCCGTCGCAATTTGGGGCTTCAACTTCGTTGTGATCAAAGTTGGGGTGGCTGAAATTCCACCATTCTTGCTCACGGGCTTGCGGTTTATGCTGGCCGCCTTGCCGTTGGTGTTTTTCATCAAGAAGCCAGCTGCTGGTTGGGGCTATATCATCGCATACGGCATGAGCTTAGGCGCTATGCAATTCGGGCTTTTGTTTCTTGCCATCAAACTTGGCATGAGCGCATCCCTGTCTTCCGTGATCATGCAGCTCCAAGCCTTCTTCACCATCGGCTTTGCATTCATTTTTTTGCGCGAGGTGCCAAAGCTATGGCAGATATTAGGCGCAGTGGTAGCTTTCTCAGGGATTGCGATTATGGGCAGCGAGCAAGCGGCGCAGGCACAACTTGTCCCATTCCTCATATTGATTGTGGCTGCCATGTTCTGGGGTGTTGCCAACATCATTTCAAAGAAAGTTGGGCAAATCGATATGTTCAGCTTTGTGATATGGACCAGTTTGGTGCCGCCAATTCCCCTGTTCGCCCTGTCCTGGGCAATTGAAGACCGCAGCCAAATCATCAACACGTTCACCAATCCAACTTGGGTTGGTTTTGGGTCAATAATCTTCCTTGCTTATCCCGCAACCGTTATCGGCTTTGCAATTTGGAACCAATTGCTGAAAAAGCACCCTGCCAGTTTGGTAGCCCCGTTTTCACTTTTGGTGCCTATTTTCGGCATCCTGTCCGGCTATTTAGTACTGGGGGAAACAATGTCCCCCCTTGCCATCATCGGCGGTGCGGTGATTTTTGCAGGTCTCCTGCTCAATATATTTGGCAAACCCCTGTTTGCCGGCAGGTCTAAGCCACCTTCGCGAAAGCCCCAATAATATCCGGCCATCCGGTAACTGAAGCGAGGCTGTTGCGTACTTCGGCGGCTTTTTCGCCAAAATTCTCCAATTTGGAATGGGTTAGGCGCACAGCACATCCGTTCTCATCAGGCTTAAATGTCACCAACACTTCGCTATATTTATTCGGGTCAAATTCCCAATCTGCATTTAAGTGCCAAGCAAATAGAATGCTTTCACCACTGGTGAATTCAAGCACCCTGCCCCAATCACATTGTTGCTCACCACAAACCTCGTACCAGCGCCCACCTTGTTTCAACTCAACCATCAGCGCGGTGCGTTCAGTTTCGCCAATCGAATGGCCCATCGGCCAAAATTGATGCATCTGCTCTGTGAAAAACGTGAACGCATCCTGCGGCGATTTTCTGGTTTTTACGTCAACAATTACCGGTTCAATCATCTTCACTCTCCTCATCCCTGTCGGCGGCCTCAGCAAAATTATGCATTGCCTCCGTCCAATATTGATTTAGCCAATGGCGCAATGCCCGCAATGCGCTGGGGTCCGCCGCATAAATGCGCTGGCGTCCAACCTTCTTGCCGTGCACCAACCCCGCATCGTCCAGCAATTTAAGATGCTGCGACACCGCAGGTCGGGTCACCGGCAATCGGTCTGCAATTTCCTGCACACCCTGCTGTTTTGCCGACACAATTTCAAAAATGCTGCGCCGCGTCGGGTCAGCTAACGCCATCCACATTTGGTTTGTCTGTTCTGTATTCAATTCGTAAGTCACTACTAACCGTTAGTATATACTTACCAATGAGTCAAGCGTCCCGAAACAAATTCCACTTGCATGGCGGGCGCAAATTATGCACGAAGGCAATATGAAAATATCTGAAGCAGACATTTTGGTTATTCCTGGATATCAGGGCTCGCCCGAAGGCCACTGGCAACATGGCTGGGTGCAAAAAATGCCAAACGCGAAATTTGTCGAACAAGCAAACTGGGACAAGCCAAACCAAGACAAATGGGTGGAAAATATCTTGCAAGCCATCATGATGGCGACCCGCCCTGTGGTTTTGGTCGGTCATTCGCTTGGCGTGATTGCCATCTCCCATGCGGCGGGAAAATTGGCCGACACAAAAGTCGTTGGTGCTCTACTGATCGCTCCGCCAGATCTGGATCGCAAAAAGGGTATACCGAAACAAATATTGGGATTTGCCCCCATTCCACGCGATCCGCTTCCTTTTCCTTCAACCCTCATCGCATCGTCCAACGATCCATTTTGTGAAGTTGAAGCCGCCGCCGAAATGGCTGCAGCATGGGGTTCTGCCTTCAATAATGCTGGTGAATTGGGCCACGTTAATCCAGCAGCAGGTTTTGGCCCATGGCCTGAAGGCTTAATGGCATTCGCCAACCTAATGAAGAACCTGTAAGTCCGACTAGGGTCCACCCCTAGTTCGTTCGCGCTGGCCACTCCGTGTGGTGGCCATCAATCACATATTTGTGGCTATGGCGCACTGCCGCATGTTTATGAGGATGTTTATGGGGCTCCGGCCCTTCCCATCCCTCATGTTCGTGCTGATGGTGGGGCCCATGGTAATGCAGATGATCATGGTAAAGTTCATCATGCTGATGTTCTATTTCCGCCGGATCATCATTTTGCCAAATCTGCTGCGAGATGAACATCATCACCAGCGACGCAAGCGCAAACAAAATAAACGCCGCCTGAAATCCAAAAACGTTCGCCACCCAGCCCGCAAGCGGATAACTCACCAACCAGCAGGCGTGACTTAGTGTGAACTGAGCCGCAAATAGTTTGGGTAAGTCCGCGTCGCTTGCGGACCTTCGAAGCACACGCCCTGCTGGGGTTTGCACCAGTGAATAGCCGATGCCAAGAAAGAACCAAGTCACGAGCAACAATTCAAACTGCCCCACATAGGCGCCGAGCAAAAGCATGATGCCCAGCAACCAACCGCCACGTCGCATGACCGCTTGATCGCCCAACCGACTGACCAAACGCGGCACCATCAATGCAGCCACCAATGAACCCAAGCCAAAAGCGCCCATCGCAATCGCGACCATGCTCTCGTCGCCACCAAATTGCACCCGCACCAAAACAATTGTGTTCACAATCACCATGGCACCAGCCGCGGACACCACGAAGAACATCCCCAACATACCCTTAAGGCGGGGCGTTTTGCGGTAAATCTGAAACCCCTGTGCGATCTTCTCTCCTGCACCCAGTGCCTTATCTTGCATATCGACAATTTTCGGCAGGCTCGTCGACAGCACAAGCCCCGCAGAAATAATGAAAGCGCCGGCGTTGGCGACAAAGAAGATATCGAAACTGACAAACAGCAATAAAGCCGCGGCAATGGTCGGGCTCAAGAGATTTTCTAAATCATAAGTCAAACGCGCCATGCTCAGGGCTTTTGTGTAATCTTCTTCATCGTCAAACAGTTGGGGAATGATCGACTGGAATGTAGGGGTAAATCCAGCAGAACATGCGTTAAGCAGAAATATCAAAACATAAATCTGCCACTCTGCGGTGACGATTGGCAGAACCAAAACACAGGCAGCACGGGCCAAATCCAAGATAACCAAAAGCCGTTTTCGCCCCTCAGGCCGAATGAGACCGCCGACCACGGGTGCAACGAAGATATAGGCGATCATTTTAATCGCAAGTGCGGTGCCAAGGACCAAACCGGCACGCTCCCCAGCAATTTCATATGCCAACAATGCCAATGCAATAGTCGTCAGGCCGGTGCCGGCCAATGCAATCAGCTGAGCACCAAAAAGTTTCCTGAAAACCTTGTTTTGAAATACCGCCATTTCGCGCCTCTGCTTGCATTCTCAATCAGAATGTCACCACAGCTGGCAGGAAAACGCAAAAGAAAACAGTTGCCTATCAAAGCAACTGGTAATGCACGGCCCTTAAACGTAAAGGGCCGTGCATTTGTTTAGATTTTTGCCAGAAGATACCGACGCATGCCGATATACAAGCTGGCGCACATGCCCAAAAGCACGATGGTGAATGGGAAACCAGTCGATACGGCCATGGCTTGAAGAGCGGTCAGCGCACTGCTGCCCCCAACAAGAAGCAATGTTGCAGCAACAATTCCCTCAAATACGCACCAGAACACACGCTGGGACACCGGCGCAGCCGTTTTGCCACCTGCCGTAATCGTATCAATAACCAACGATCCAGAGTCAGAAGACGTCACAAAGAACACCAATACGAGGACGATACCCAATAACGATGTCACAGCGGCGAACGGCAACTGCTCAAGCATAACAAACAGCTTCAGTTCTTGCACCACACCAGCCACCGGTGCAGCTGCATCGGCCATCACTTGGGAAACAGCAGTTCCCCCAAATGCGCCCATCCAAATGACACTAGCAATCATCGGGATCAAGATCACACACGCGAGGAACTCGCGTACTGTCCGGCCGCGGGATACACGGGCGATAAACATGCCCACAAATGGTGACCAAGAAATCCACCACGCCCAGTAAAAGGCTGTCCAACCTTGGGAGAAATTCGCGTCTTCACGTCCAAATGGGTTGGAAAGCGGAATGATCTCGCGCGCATATGAAATGCCGCCTGAAACAATCGTATCAAAAATGACGGCTGTTGGCCCAACAATGATGATGAACAACAAAAGTAGAACCGCCAGGCCAATATTGACTTCTGAGAGGATTTTTACGCCCCCATCTAGACCACGGATCACCGAAATCGTCGCAAGGGCCGTAATCACCGAAATCAGAACGACTTTTGCAACATTGCCTGTGCCCCAACCAAACAGATAGTTAAACCCAGCAAGTGCTTGCTCTGTACCAAAACCAAGCGATGTCGCCAAACCAAACAAGGTCGCAAACACCGCCAAAATGTCGATGACATGACCGGGCCAGCCCCAAACACGTTCACCCAAAACGGGATAGAATGCAGAGCGCAAAGTCAGTGGCAAGCCATTGTTAAAGCTAAAGAATGCCAAGGAAAGAGCAACAACAGCATAGATTGACCAAGGGTGCATACCCCAGTGGAAAATCGTTGCTGCCATGCCAAGGTCTCGAGCGGCCACGGCATCACCTGCAGCAGCGCCAAGCGGCGCCCAATCCGTTCGCGCACCAACCTCACCGGCTGTTCCGCCTACAGAAGAAGCAAAATGCGACATCGGTTCAGACACACCGAAGAACATCAATCCAATGCCCATACCAGCCGCAAACAACATCGCGAACCAACCCAAATAGCTGTAATCAGGGCGAGCTTCTTGACCACCAAGGCGAATTTTACCCATTGGTGACACCATCAGAAACAGACAAAACAGCACGAAAATATTTGCCGAACTGAGGAAGAACCAGTCAAATGTTGAGGTTAAAAAGGGGCGAAGCCATCCAAAAAAATCAGTGGCTTGGTCCTGCAACATCAAAGTAATGATGACAAATGCGACAATCGCGACACTTGAGATAGCAAAGACGGGGTTGTGGATATCAAGTCCAAATGGCCTCACATTATCCTGTCCGATTTCGAAATCGGTCTCGACAGGATGGGGTACATCCTCTCGCGATTCGGTTGAATTGTTGGGCAAAAAGTCTCCTTCTAGAAATAGCATAAGCCGTTGTTTTCCCGGCCTTTCCAGCTAAATTTCCATCCTTTATCAACGGATCATCCGTTGCTCAGCACCCTAACAGTCTGAAAATTAAACGCAAATTCGCGCCGCCAGCATACAAAAAAAGCCCCGCCAAAAAGGCGAGGCTGAATATTCAATTCAGACTTTTCAGCTTGTGATTAGCTAGCAGGTTTTACTTGCTCTTCAGCTTCTGCATAAAGGCTTTTCATTTTGGCCCGCAGATCATCGTCAGAAATCGCGACATTCTTGGCATCCAAATCGCCGCGTACCTTGCGGAACACATCTTCGTCGCCAGCCTCTTCAAAGTCAGAGGCAACAACTTCTTTGGCATAAGCTTCAACTTCAGACGCTGCTGAAATGCCCATTTGCTCTGCAGCCCATTGGCCCAACAATTTGTTGCGGCGAGCTTCAATTTTAAACTTCAGCGCTTCGTCATGCGCATATTTTGCTTCTTCAGCCTTTTCGCGATCGTCAAACCCAGACATAACATTCTCCAAACAGGGCAAATATTTCCATTGACTGCTAATAGAACCTATAGAGCATCAAATCAAGAATAATGCCGTGCAAATTGCCACACTGCCGAACAACCCAATGTCAGTTCTCAAAACCAAATGTGTGCCAGTGCGAGGATCGGTCCGTAAAGAGTGAACTGTACGGCACTTGCGGTTCCTTCCACACGCATCCATTTTCCAACATCCGGCACGTCATATTTGGCAGGTTCCACAACCACAATATAGGCGGCTAAAAACAGTCCGAACGCATAAGACACCACAAATCCGTCTGAAATTGAAACTGCGTCAGGGCGCCATGTGGCCAAGGCAGCCGAAAAGATAAGTCCCTGAAATACCATCACCGAAAGTCCCATAGGAACATTGGAGTTCTCACGAACAAACTCGACAGATTGGTAATGCGCTTTGTTCAACACGAAATGGCTGACGCCCTGCACCAAGAACGACACCAACATAAATCCAACTATAGAAACAAAATGATCCACAACACCCTCTTACTTGTTTTTTGCAAGTGATTTTTAGACAAAGTACTTTCATATTGCAAGTGACGGTTTCATCGTTAAAATCTACTCATGAGCAAAAACCACAAATTTAGCCCTCACGGTTGCCCAATTCGCTATATTTCAGCAGTGTTTGGCGATAAATGGTCACTTATGATCCTGCGGGATATCATGTTCAAGGAGCGCCGCTACTACGGCGAATTCTTGCGAGCGGGTGAAGGAATTTCCACGAACATTCTGGCCGATCGATTAGCAAATCTTGAAGCAAACGGAATCATCGTCAAACAAACCGACCCTCAAAATGGTACTCGGCAAGTCTATACACTTACTGAAAAAGGTCTTGACCTGATGCCAGCCATGCTGGAAATGATGCAATGGTCGGCCACCTACGACGCAGCCACAGAAGTGCCCGAAAAGTTCAAAAGTGATCTGTTAAACAATAGAGAAAACCTACGGCAGAGGCTGCAAGCTCAAATCAGACATCTTGATCAAGAGTTAGTTTCCATTCCTAATTAAGGATCACACAGCCAGCCAAGCGTCTTTCACAACAAAACGCTTGCAATTAGGCACTAAAAAGGCCCATTAAGCGCACGAAGCTTCACTCTTGATCAGAATCATGGGGAACCAGATGAACCGCCGCCGCAAAATCTACGAAGGCAAGGCCAAAACTCTATATGAAGGCCCTGAACCCGGCACCCTAGTGCAACATTTCAAAGATGATGCCACTGCAGGCAATGGCGAAAAGCACGAAGTGATCGAAGGTAAAGGCGTTCTGAACAATCGCATATCAGAGCATATCTTCACGAAACTGAACGAGCTTGGCATCCCCACACATTTTGTGCGCCGCATGAATATGCGCGAGCAGCTCATCCGTGAAGTCGAAATTATCCCGATTGAAGTTGTCGTTCGAAACGTAGCCGCTGGCTCAATTTGCCCGCGGCTTGGATTAGAATCAGGTACGCGCCTGCCCCGCTCCATCATCGAATTCTACTATAAAGATGATGCGCTGAACGACCCGATCGTTTCCGAAGAACACATCACAGCATTTGGTTGGGCGAACCCACAAGAGCTAGATGACATCATGACGCTGGCTGTTCGGATCAATGATTTCCTTTCTGGATTGTTCATGGGCGCAGGCATCCAATTGGTCGACTTTAAGATCGAATGCGGGCGTCTTTATCAAGACGAAACCATGCGCATCGTGTTGGCAGATGAAATCTCACCTGACAATTGCCGCCTGTGGGATGCTAAAACCAAAGAAAAATTGGACAAGGACGTTTTCCGGCAAGGTCTGGGCAGCTTGGTAGATAGCTACCGCGAAGTTGCACGCCGCCTTGGCATTCTTGTTGAAACAGATAACGCCTTAACAACAGGCCCCCGTTTGGTGACATAGGTCCCTTGGATTGAAGTCTATAAGCAATGCGCCTTCGGGCTAAAGATACAAATTGAATGGTTAGAACGATGAATGCACGTGTATTTGTAACGTTGAAAAATGGTGTTTTGGACCCGCAGGGCAAAGCAATTGAAGGCGCTTTGGATAGTTTGGGGTTCGACAATGTTGATGGTGTGCGCCAGGGCAAAATCTTTGACCTAAAAGTCAACGCAACCACCAAAGAAGCTGCAGAAAAAGAAATTGCGCAAATGTGCGAAAAACTGCTTGCCAACACTGTGATCGAAAACTATTCAATCGAGCTGCAAGACTAAGCCAAGCGTTCATGCTTGGTTCAGCCGAGCAAAACTATTCTATCATCAAAATCAATTGTAAAGCGCGGAACACCGGTTCTAGCGCACTGGGATCATTATGCTGAAATCTGTATCACTTTCTCTTATGTTTTTCCTCGCCATGGGCATCTTCGTTGCAGCATATGGCACCCTGCCTGCATAAATCGCCCAGCAACTGCGAACAGACAGAATTAGATAAAGCTTTACGCATTAATATTAACAGTTAATCACCCCTTACGAAATCAGCCCAGATCGCATTCTCGTGATCGCTCCAATCGTTAAAATCTGGTAAATTACCCTCAACGCAATAGTATTGAGGAGCGTTAGAATGAACCAGAGCAAACGTTTAAATTGGGTCGATGCGGCCAAAGGCATTTCAATTCTATTGGTTGTGATGATGTATGCCGCCAACGGCGCAGGCGAAGCCACAAACAATGTTGGTGCTCTGCACTATGTCATTGGTTTTGCAACACCATTTCGTATGCCAGAGTTCTTTTTGATCTCCGGGCTGTTCCTCGCAAACGTCATTGCGCGCCCTTGGGCAAAGTTCGCTGATCGTCGTGTAGTTCACTATTTCTATTTCTATGCAATCTGGGCCGTCATTCACATCGTGCTCAAAGTCGGCATCATGTCTCGTGATCCGGGAACAGCGCTGGAATATCTAGCTTGGTCTGTCATTCAGCCCTATGGCGTCTTGTGGTTCATCTATGTTTTGGCACTCACAAGCGTTGCTGCAAAAGTGCTCATGGAATTGCGTATTCCACATTGGTTGGCCTTTGCTGGCGCTGCAGCACTAAACCTGGCTCAACTCGACACACAGAGCTACGCATTTGACCAGTTCGCCCGTTATTTCGTGTTCTTCTATGCCGGCTATGCTTTTGCACCATTCATCTTCAGCACCGTTGTAAAAGCAATCAACGCACCGAAAACCGCCATTGCCCTTCTCGGCATCTGGGCCGTTGCCAATGGTGTACTGGTGTTCACACCGGGATTCATTGCAGAACCGGGCCACTTCACCATGGGATTGGCAGAAGCACCGGTGGCCAAATTCGCACTCGCCCTTGTTGGCACGCTAGCCCTTTGTGTAAGCGCTGGATTGCTCACCAAGGTAAAATGGATGAGCTGGTTGAACTTCATCGGCAAGAGCTCGTTGGTGATCTATGTGGCATTCGTATTGCCCCTTGGCATTGCCAGAACCGCGTTGGTTAAACTCAACCTGATCACCGACACAACGCTATTGAGCGTCGTCACCATGCTGATCGCTTTGGCCGCGCCGCTTATCGCCCATTGGGTCATCAAAAAGATCAATTTCGGTCATTTTCTGTTTGAGCGGCCTACATGGGGCAAGCTGCCAGAAACAGGCGCAAAAGCTGACCAACCAATCAAATATGGCGCCCCAGCGGAATAAGCCCACAAGAAAACGCGATAAACGACAAAAAAGAGGCTCAGTAATACACTGGGCCTCTTGCTTTTTGCCCCCAAATTCCGTCAAAGAAGGGCAAATATCAGCGCCATCGCAAAGATGAGCCGCTTGATCAATGCAGCACTCACACCCAATGGGGACTGAACATGAAATCAGCTGTGATTCTCTTTCCCGGTCTAAACCGCGACCGCGACATGCTCACCGCACTTGAAAACATCACTGGCACCAAGCCTCACGCTATCTGGCATGCCGACGCTGACATTCCAAAAGTTGATCTGGTGGTCGTACCGGGTGGATTTTCCTATGGCGATTATTTACGCGCCGGGGCCATTGCAGCACGTTCACCCGCCCTCGCCGCAGTTAAGAAACATGCTGACGCTGGCGGCTTAACATTGGGTGTTTGCAACGGATTTCAAATCCTCACGGAAGCCGGTTTGTTACCCGGTGCTCTAATGCGCAATCGCGACCTGAAATTCTTATGTAAAACGGTGCATTTGAAAGCCGAAAACACCACCAGCGCCTTCACCAATCAATATGCCGACAACCCGGTGGTTCCCTGCCCAATTGCTCACCATGATGGCAATTACACAATTGACCCAGACGGTTTGAAACAGCTTCAGGACCAAGACCGGATCGCCTTCCGCTATTGCGATGCCGACGGCAACACAGATGTTGCAGCCAATCCAAACGGCTCCATCGACAATATTGCAGGCGTGATGAACGAACGCGGCAATGTGCTCGGCATGATGCCGCACCCGGAAAACCTGATCGAAAAAGCCCATGGCGGTCTTGAAGGCCGCTACATCTTTGACAGCCTTGTAAAAGCGGTGGCGTAAATGTTGAAAAATCAAACCATTGAAATCACCAAAGACCTCATCACAGAACACGGTATCAATGATGAAGAATATGCCAAAATTCTGGAGCTGATTGGTCGCGAACCGACTTATACAGAGCTTGGCATTTTCTCCGCCATGTGGAACGAGCACTGTTCGTATAAATCCTCAAAACTTTGGCTCAAAACACTGCCAACTGAAGGCGAACGCGTGATCCACGGGCCGGGCGAAAATGCAGGCGTTGTGGACATTGGCGATGGCCAAGCGGTGGTGTTCAAAATGGAAAGCCACAACCACCCATCCTACATTGAGCCCTATCAAGGTGCAGCCACTGGCGTTGGCGGCATTTTGCGCGACGTGTTCACCATGGGCGCGCGCCCGATCGCTGCAATGAACGCGTTGCGTTTTGGCGCACCTGAGCACGAAAAAACGCGCCATCTTGTTTCTGGCGTTGTTGAAGGTGTTGGCGGCTACGGCAACTCGTTCGGTGTGCCAACCGTTGGTGGCGAGGTTGAATTTGATCCACGCTACAATGGCAACATTTTGGTCAATGCATTTGCGGCAGGCCTACTTGATACGGACAAAATCTTCCTATGCGCCGCAAAAGGCGTTGGGCTCCCAATCGTTTATCTGGGCGCCAAAACAGGTCGTGATGGTGTTGGTGGCGCAACTATGGCGTCAGCCGAATTTGGCGATGACATTGATGAGAAACGTCCAACCGTGCAAGTGGGTGATCCATTCACCGAGAAATGCTTGCTTGAAGCCTGCCTTGAACTGATGGACACCGGCGCGGTGATTGCCATTCAAGATATGGGCGCAGCTGGCCTCACTTGTTCCGCGGTAGAAATGGGCGCACAGGGTAATCTCGGCGTTGAACTTAACCTCAACGATGTGCCGACTCGCGAAGAGAACATGACACCATATGAGATGATGTTGTCTGAAAGCCAAGAACGTATGCTCATGGTGCTTGATCCATCAAAAGAAGATGTTGCGAAAGCTGTTTTCACCAAGTGGGAGTTGGACTTCGCCATCGTTGGCAAAACAACTGACGATTTGCGTTTCCGTTGCATCCATAACGGTATTGAAGTTGCGAACCTGCCGATTAAAGATCTTGGCGACGAAGCACCGGAATATGATCGTCCGCGGACTGAATATCCAGCACCTTCACCGCTTGGCGATATCCCTGCTGATCTAGATATTGAAAAATCACTCCTCACCCTCATTGGCAACGCCAATGGCGCATCACGCCGTTGGGTTTGGGAGCAATATGATACGCTGATCCAAGGCAATTCAGTGCAAATTCCGGGCGGTGATGCTGGTGTTGTGCGCGTTGCAGGCGCTGATGGAAAAAAGGCCCTGGCCTTTTCTGTGGACGTGACCCCACGCTATTGCGAAGCCAATCCACGCGAAGGCGGCAAGCAAGCCGTTGCTGAATGTTGGCGCAACCTATCTGCCGTTGGAGCCCTACCATTGGCGTCAACTGATAACTTAAATTTCGGCAATCCTGAGAAGCCAGAAATCATGGAACAGTTCGCCCAATCCATCCTTGGTATTGGCGATGCTTGCCGTGCCCTCGACTTCCCAATCGTTTCCGGAAATGTGTCATTATACAATGAAACCAATGGCATAGGCATTTTGCCTACACCAGCCATTGGCGGCGTTGGTTTGATGGCCGATTGGTCAAAAATGATGACTCAAAACTTCAAGAATGAAGGCGATGTGATTCTTTTGATTGGTGAAAATGGCACTCACCTTGGTCAGTCTGCATTGCTTCGCGATTGTCTTGATCGGGTTGAAGGCGATGCGCCAAAAGTTGACTTGGACGAAGAAGCAAAGAACGGCACATTTGTCCGTGGTCTTATCGATGATGAATTGCTGACAGCGTCCCATGACGTTTCAGATGGCGGTTTGGTTGTTGCACTCGCCGAGATGGCAATCGCTGGAAATATTGGCGCTAATGTGAACATCGGCACCAGCCTAGAAAATCTGTTCGGTGAAGACCAAGCCCGCTATTGCATCACGGCAAAACCTGATAATATCGACTCAATTCTGGCAAACGGCGCTAAGCTTGGCGTAACAATTACCAAGCTTGGAACAGTTGGCGGCGATATGTTCGTTGTTAGTGATGTTGTTAGCCTGAAAGTTGATAATATGCGTGCGGCCCATGAAAGCTGGTTCCCTGACTATATGACAGCGGAAGCAGCACAATAGCCGGACGAAACCAAAAGGAATTGGCATAAGATATGTCTATTGGTACCGCAGAAATTGAACGTTTGATCACTGAAGCTATTCCGGGCGCTGATGTACGTGCCGAAACAGATGACGGCCACCACTACACGGCCACTGTCGTCGCAGAAGCTTTTGCTGGCAAAACACGCGTTCAACAACACCAAATGGTCAACGCGGCCCTTAAGGCTGTGCTAGACGATGGTTCACTGCACGCCCTTGCGCTTAAAACAAACGCACCGGAATAGTTTCGGTGCGCACCGTTTTATTCGATGTGGATGGGGTGCTCATCCACTCGATGTTTCACCCTGATCCGGCTCGTTGCCGTAATTGGAGCGAGCATATCGAGATGGACTTCGGCATAAAGCGCGACGACTTCAACCAATTCTTCCGCAAAGACTTTCATGAAATTGTGCGCGGCCGGAAGTCCATTGTTGCTGCGCTCGATGCGTTTTTGCCCACAATCGGCGCCAAGGTAAACAGCTTGGATTTTCTCGCCTATTGGTTCGAAAATGACACGCCCGTAAATTTCCAACTGCTGGATGGCATTAAGCGCCTTCAACGAAGCGGCGCTGCCAAAGTCTATTTGGCCACCAATCAAGAACATTTGCGCGCCTACCATCTTTGGAAAGAGTTACGCTTAAGCCATATTTTCGACGATATCTTTTATGCCGCACGACTAGGTTGCGCGAAGCCCGACGCTGAGTTCTTTGAAAAGGTGAACGCGCTTTTAGGGCCACAATCCCAGAAACCACTTTTCTTCGATGATGCGCAAAAGAACGTCGATGCAGGAAATGCGCATGGTTGGGATAGCGCGTTGTTTTTGAACGAAGCCGATTTCTTCAACCATCCTTGGATCAAAGAACAATTGTCATGAAACACGTCATGAACCCGTGGGACAATGGCGTGATCATCCGCCCTTGGGACGAAGAAGATAGTTCTGCCATGGCCGACATTCATCGCCGCGCAATACTCGCCGTCAGCGATGAATTCCTCAACCAAACACAGCGTGAGCAATGGGCACACGGACTAACGGCTGAGGGCTATACCGAAAGCGCAAAAAAGGGCGAGATATTCACCGTCGCGGTAGACGAAGATGACAAGCCATTAGCCTTTTGCGGTTATCGCAACAATGAACTTTACGGCCTATTTGTTGACCCTGATCACCAAGGTAAAAACATTGCCAGTCGCCTGATGTCCCGCGCCATTGCGAACCTCATCCAATCGCGGCCCGAAAAACTTATTCTAGAATCCAGTGCTCCTGCCGTGCAATTTTATGAAAATCGAGGGTTTTCAGTGACTGGCGAACGCTTAGCCGACACACGTGGCGGTGGCACCATGCCGGTATTTGATATGGAAACGGAAAAGATCGAGATTTCCGAAGAGGACGGGCCGCACGAAGGACGCGAGTTGGAACTGATGCTTAAGGGCGAAAAACGCCTTACCTGGTTTCCAGATATGGACCCAGTGGAGTCGTTTGCGCCATATGTCGAAGATGGCACGATACAGCGTTACGTCTGGCACGACTGGACACGAAACATCTACCTTTTAGAAAACGAACATTTACCACCAAACATAATCTGGCCAGAACCCGCTTTCTACTTTCTGCCCGGCGAAGAAGATCGTTTAACTCAATTGATGGACGAAATCGCTGCACACTATGCACAAAGTGAGCCTGGCTTTGATCTAAAACAAGAGCGGCGCATCGGCGAGCTCCTAGATTATTCACCACAGTCTATTGATGCATATATTGAGCGGCTGGTTGAACGATCATCAAAAGGTGAAATTACCATTCTCGACAATTGAGCGCCAATATCCTAAATAGTGGATAAACACTGTCACGTTTAACGTATCACGTTTAACGTGTCACATTTGATGTCTGGCCTCTCCCGGCCAGAACTGCGGACCAAAGGACTTACATTATGACCGACATCAACGCATTCATCGACGAGCAAGTCAAAAACAACGATGTGTTTTTGTTCATGAAAGGCTCTCCAGATTTTCCGCAGTGCGGTTTTTCCGGTCAAGTCGTTCAAATCATGAACTATCTTGGCGTTGAATATGCCAGCGCAAACGTGCTTGAAAGCGACGAATTGCGCGACGGCATTAAAACATACACAAATTGGCCAACCATCCCGCAGCTTTACGTAAAAGGCGAGTTTGTTGGCGGCTGCGACATTATCCGCGAGATGTTCCAAGCGGGCGAATTGCAAACTCACCTGACGTCAAACGGCATTGCCGTTAAAGAAGCGAGCTAAACGATGAGCCGTCATTGGACCGTTTATCTTTCAGGCGAAATCCACTCTGATTGGCGTGAAACCATTGAGGCCAGCTCACAAGCCGCTGGCCTTCCAGTTGCGTTTACATCGCCAAACACCAATCACGCCGATAGTGATGATGGTGGCGTGGCGATTATGGGTGCTGAAGACAAAAAGTTCTGGCACGACCATAAAGGCGCAAAATTAAATGCCATCCGCACGAGAACGCTGATCGAAGAAGCTGATCTGGTGATTGTACGCTTTGGCGACAAATACAAACAGTGGAATGCTGCGTTTGATGCTGGCTTTGCCGCAGCCAACGGCACACCGCTGGTTGTTATGCATGGCGAAGACCACCAACATGCACTAAAGGAAGTCGATGCGGCAGCCTTGGCCGTCATCGAAACGCCTCAGCAAGCTGTTGAAATTCTTGCCTATGTCATCAATGGCGACATGCCAAAAAAATAACTCGAATTTGCGTCTGCCGGGCTTGCATCAAGCCCGGCTCTATCGCACTGTGCACGCATCCCTCCTCTAGGCACTCTGCCATGCACATAAATCCGAAGACCAACAAAGTTGAGTTCATAATTCTTGTCGCTCTATTGATGGCCCTTAATGCTGTTGCCATTGATATAATGCTGCCGGCATTGCCGATAATCGGCCATGAGTTAGGTGCCGCGAGCGAAAATGATCAGCAACTAGTGCTCACGCTCTATTTGGCGGGCTTTGGTGTAAGCCAACTGTTTTACGGGCCGCTATCTGATTCAATTGGACGCCGCAGAACTGTTCTTATCGGCACTGTTCTATTCATGATCCCAGTTGCTTTTGCCCCATGGTCACCTGACTTTACGTGGTTGTTGGCGCTGCGTTTCATCCAAGGGTTGGGCGCTGGCGCATCACGCGTGATTGCGACCGCTATTGTTCGCGATAGTTTTGAAGGCCGCGCCATGGCGCAGATCATGTCGCTGATCATGATGATTTTTATGGCTATGCCAATTCTTGCGCCCAGTATTGGGCAGGCGATTATCCTCATCACCACTTGGCATTTTACCTTTTTGTTTATGGCATTCATGGCGGTTGTAACGTTTATTTGGGCCTATATTCGACTGCCTGAAACACTACCCATTGCCCAAAGAAGTCCATTTTCCTTCAAACCGATAATGAAAAATTTTGGCCTTGTGCTTCGAACCAAATATTCGATCGCGTTGACATTGGCCAACATGTTCTTGCTAGGCACCCTGTTGGGTTTCCTTGGTATTTCACCGCTAATCTATCTTGATATCTACAATCTAGGGCCAATTTACCCGCTCATGATTGCGCTGACAGCGTCAAACTTAGCTGTCGCATCATTAGTCAACTCACGACTGGTGGGAAGATTTGGGCCCGAGCGGATCGCATTCGTTGCCAATTGCGGTTTTGTCATTCTCGCTTCGATTTGGGCCGTTGCAGCTTGGCAAATGACCACGCTTCCACTTTGGCTATTTGTTGGTCTTCATCAACCGATCATGTTGTGCTTTGGCTTTGCAGGCACCAACCAAATAACATCGGCCATGCAGCCATTGGGAAAAATTGCAGGCACCGCATCATCAACGATCGGCTTTTTCCAGACCGCGGGCGGCGCACTCGTGGGCGCCGGCATTGGCTATTTCTACGATGGCAGCATCTTGCCAGTTTGTCTGGGCTTTGTTGTTTGCGGTCTCATATCACTTTCATTGATGCAATTGGCAAAATCAGCACAACCACAAGAACCAACTTCTTAAACGAAATAGACGCTGCCAATCCAAATAACGACGGGCACCGTCAGAAACGAAACAACCGTTTGAACGGTCAAAGTCGCTGCATATAGTTCTGCGTCGCCGCCCATTTTCTTGGCCAATACATAACCGTTCATTGCCGCGGGCACCGCTGCCAAAATAAGCAACACCTGCGCAGAAATCCCATTGACGCCGAATATCAAACACAGACCTGCCATCAAAATCGGCACACCGAACAGACGGCCAATCACCGCAATCCACATTTCCTTGCTTGGACTCAAGGCCGCCTTCAAACTAAGTCCAGCGCCAAGCGCCAACAGGCTTAACCCCAATGCAGCCTTTCCCAATAAATCAGCCATGGTGACAATTGGTTTCCACACCGGAATTCCAGTCAGGCTGATCACCAATCCAATAACCGCTGACAAGAAGATCGGGTTTTTAAATACCGTCAGCAAGACGTGCTTCATGCTGAAAGCTTTGCCATCGCCAAACACTACCAAAACCACAATATTGACGAATTGATTGATTGGCACCAACACTGCGAATGAAAGCGCGATAACCGCGCCGCCCGCATCACCAAACAATTCCAACACAATCGCCAATGCGATAAAGCCATGATATCTGCTAACAGTTTGAAAAATAGTCGTATATTGCGGATTTTTGATACCCATCATTTTCACGAACAAAGGCTGCAGTGCCAATAATGCGACGGATGTGATAACGACCGCCAAAATCATCACCAGTGCCACACCGCCCAACTCAATTTGGCTGAAATCTGCGTTGAGCATTGTGCTGACCATCAATGCAGGAAACAGCACCCAGAAACATAACTCATCAACAATTTGCCATTTATCTGCGGCGACAAAATTACCCTTTCGCAAGGCAAACCCAAGCATGACAATGGCAAAAATCGGAAGAATGTTTTCAAACGCGGTAAGCATGTTTTTTTCCTGATCGCTGAAAGATCATAAATGAGGCGAGGCTTTCACCGCTACGCTGATCTCTTCTTAGTGTCAAACCAATTGGTTTGACCTATTGCAAATCTGGTTTCCACCTGACATTATTTGGAAAAAGAATTTTGATGTCCGCCTTGGATCCGAGCCCTTACATCCCAGCCCCGACAATCACCAAAACGCTTTCGCCTATATTCAACAGCCGAATTTTGCGCGGCTGATTTTTGCTCACCGGAGACTACATGAAATTTACTAAGCTAAACATTCAGAACAACCGATATGAATTTATCGCCCTTGCCGCGCTCGTTATGGCGCTCAATGCACTTGCCATTGACATTATGCTGCCTGCCCTCCCTCAAATTGGAGAAGCAATTGCGGTGGAGAGCGAAAACCATCGGCAATATGTTGTCACTAGCTTCCTAATCGGTTTCGGCATTAGCCAGCTGTTTTTCGGTCCACTTTGCGACGCCATCGGGCGGCGACGGACATTCTTTGTTGGGGTTACCATTTACATCATTGCCGCGCTGCTCGGCGCGATGACAGAAAGTTTTGTGGCCATGATCGCAATGCGCGTCATTCAGGGCATTGGCGCGGGCGCAACACGTGTTGTAGCATTATCTATGGTACGTGACAGTTTTGCTGGCCGTGCCATGGCCGAAGT
This sequence comes from Maritalea sp. YIW29, assembly GCF_057219265.1. Taxonomy (NCBI): domain Bacteria; kingdom Pseudomonadati; phylum Pseudomonadota; class Alphaproteobacteria; order Hyphomicrobiales; family Devosiaceae; genus Maritalea; species Maritalea sp. YIW29. The sequence continues at coordinate 563,267 of NZ_JBXVVF010000001.1, read as the reverse complement.
TATGTCTTTGATCATGATGGTCTTTATGGTGATGCCGGTGCTTGCGCCTGCATTCGGGCAATTGGTCATCATGGTCGGGCCATGGCAATGGATCTATCTGGCAATGGCGGTAATCGCTATTGTTACCCTCATTTGGGTCGCCATTCGTTTGCCAGAAACGTTAAAGCCGGAAAACCGCCGTGCTTTTCAGCCCCGTATCATCATTGAAGGATTCCACATCGTTTTCACCAATCGCCCCGCGCTCATGTACGGCATGGCCAATATGGCCAAAATTGCAGCCCTGTTTGGGTTTCTCGCCGCCTCCCAGCAAATCTATGGCGAACTTTATGGCTTGGGCGCGCTGTTCCCGGTAGCGTTTGGGTTCATCGCCATCGTTATGGCCAGCGCTTCGTTTTTCAACTCCAGATATGTGGGCCGTTTCGGCATGCGCTTGCTTTCCCACTCTGCCCTCATCGGGTTTGTCATCTTGAGCGCGGTTTGGGCTTTCTTCGCCTATATTGGTGCTTTGCCGCTCTGGCTATTCATCGCGCTGCAAGCTCCAATCATGTTCTTGTTTGGCCTTACGGGCACCAACTTCAACTCACTTGCCATGGAGCCCTTGGGCAAAGTCGCAGGCACCGCAGCTTCAGTATTTGGGTTCATGCAAACAGCAGGTGGAGCATTGTTGGGCAGCTTCATTGGCCAAGCATATGATGGCACTGTTCTGCCTATTGCACTTGGATACCTCGTGTGCGGCGCAGTCAGCCTAGTGTTCGTGCTCATCGCAGAAAATGGCACTTTATTCCAAGCCCAACACGACCCCATATGATTTGCTGATAGGGCAATGAAATAAATTCATTTGTCGCTCGCGCTTGCAAGGCGCAAGCTGAGCGGCAATAGTTTTCGATAGGGGTGAATTGGGAATGAACACTAAATCAGCGGCGTCGATCGCATTGCCAATTATCATTGTTGCTGGCTGTATCATTGCCATGGCCTCGTTTGGCGTACGCTCCACGTTTGGACTGTTCACACTGCCCGTAACGACCGAATTCGGTTGGGGCCGAGAGGTTTACGGCCTTGCACTGGCTGTTCAAAACCTTGTTTGGGGCCTAATGCAGCCAATAGCTGGCGGCATGGCAGATCGATATGGCACCGCCAAGACCCTATCCGTTGGTGCATTGATCTACGCTTCCGGCTTGTTGTTAATGGCCACCGGCGGCACAGAAGCCAGCCTTTACCTTGGCGGCGGTGTCCTTGCAGGCATTGGTATCGGCACGGCCTCGTTCGCAGTTGTCATGGCCGCATTTGGTCGTGCTGTTCCAGCAGAAAAACGCAGCTTTGTGTTTGGCATCGCTACAGCAGCCTCATCCGCTGGGCAATTTGTATTCGCCCCAATCGGCCAACAATTCATCAATGGATTCGGATGGCAAACCACCCTGATCTATTTCGCTGCTATTTTAATGCTCATCATTCCCCTTTCTTTTGCACTAAAGGGTAAAACTGAACATTCAGAAGAAGACACCGAGGACCTATCGGTCGTTGAAACATTGCGCAGAGCTTTCAAGCATCGCTCATACAGTTTGCTTGTTGCTGGATTCTTCGTATGTGGCTTCTATCTCGCCTTTGTGACCGTGCACATGCCTGCCTATCTGGTGCAATGCGGGCTGTCTCCCGATGTAGGCAGTTGGGCCCTAGCGCTCATCGGCCTGTTTAACATTGTTGGGTCTTTGGCTTCGGGCTATTTGGGCGGTAAAGTGCCAAAACAGTTCCTGTTGGCATCGATTTATCTGTCGCGTGTTGTCGTCACAGGGCTTTTCCTGCTCATTCCGGTGAGCGAAGTCTCTGCCTACCTGTTTGCGGCATTCACTGGCCTATTGTGGCTAGCGACGGTTCCACCAACCGCAGCACTCGTATCTGGGTTCTTCGGCCCCAAATATATGGGCATGCTTTACGGATTTGCGTTCCTGTCCCACCAAGTTGGCTCATTCTTCGGCGTCTGGTTAGGTGGCGTTGTGTTTGATCGCACAGGGTCATATGACCTTGTTTGGTATTTAGGCATTCTATTGGGATTGGCTGCAACAGCTTTACACATTCCGATTAGCGAAAAACGCTCGGATCGGTTTAAGGCAGTGGCTCCTGCTGAGTAGATCAAACGATATTGAGAATTAGACAATGTCAGCCAGCTATTTACTGTTTCGCCTGCTTCATCTTGATTTCTTTTAGATCGTCCAACGAACGCCAAAAGATCACATAAGTCGCAAAGTCGTCCGTATATTGATCAAATGAGTGCGCCACATCAACGCCGATGGGCACAACGTCACCTGGTTTCATATCATGTCGACGCTCTCCAACCACCATCTGCCCATGACCACGCATGACCAAATAGATGATGTGAACACCCGCGGGCACCGGATAGGCATCGGTTTTTGGTGTGTATAGCTGAACTGATAAAGTGTCGCTGGCAAATGCGCGTGCGAAAAAAACCCCATCTGGCCAATTCTTCGTGGGCGGCCCAGGAATTCGCTTCAAAAGATCATCAAATCCGATTCGCATCTGCAATCCTATACATCATGGCGACAACCCAATTACGGCGTCTGACTTAAAATACGACCCAAAATGTCCACACAAATTGTGGAGAATAGTTACAAACTTAGACAATTTACGTGAAGAAAACACAAACAATTGGATAGCATTTTATCAATTCATAAAATAACCAAGCAATTCACTGATTTGGCCAAACTACTCACATTTGCGTTTAGCAGCTTGCAACTTATTGATTGTGAAGGAATGATGACAGTTGAGAGACATTTATGATGAGGGAGTCGTTCCGTGTTTCGTTCATTTTTTCCAATGCCAAAGATATTCTTTGGTTCTGCTGTCGTATGGACCGCAATTTGCATACTGCTTTGGTACACGTTGGGCAGCCAATTGCAGGCCATATTGAGCCTTGATCCGTTCTTAACCCCAGATGCAGGGGACAACCCGGCGCCATTTTTAAGCAATCAAAAAGTTTGGCTCTACCAATTTATCATAATGGCTTCATATGGCTTTTGCGTGCCTTGGTTCTTTATCGGAAGGAACAAATGGTATTGGTGGGCGGTAGCAGGCTCAGTCACAATATTTGTGGTTCTTTACGCACAAGTACAGGTGAGTGCATATCTCAACGATTGGTATGGAAGTTTTTACAACCAAATACAACAAGCACTAGCTGAACCGGGCTCTGTGTCGATAGATAAGTTCTACGGAGATTTAATTCCCGTGGCGTTCATCCTTCTGCCAAACATTGCTGTGGCTGTACTCATCGCATTCTTTACAGGCCATTACATTTTCAGGTGGCGTACGGCAATGAACTTTTACTATATGGAACACTGGCAAAGCGTTAGAGAGGTAGAAGGCGCTTCGCAGCGTATTCAAGAAGATACAATGCGGTTTGCATCTTCTGTGGAAGATTTAGGTGCAGATTTGGTTGGCTCGCTAATGACGTTAGCGGTGTTTTTGCCAATCCTTTGGACCCTTTCACAACAGATTACTGAATTGCCGGTTGTCGGGCCGGTTAACGGCTCACTTGTCTGGGTTGCACTGGTTTCAGCGGCGTTCGGCACAGTTCTCTTGGCGCTGGTGGGCGTTCGATTGCCGGGCCTTGAGTTTAATAATCAAAAAGTTGAGGCCGCCTACCGCAAGGAACTGGTTTATGGTGAGGACGATCCAGAACGCGCGCAACCCAAAGCGGTTAGGGACCTATTCGGATCAGTACGGAAAAACTATTTTCGTCTGTATTTTCACTACATGTATTTCAACATTGCGCGTTTTCTGTATTTGCAGGGTGCGAATTTCATACCTTTGATCGCGTTAGGCCCATCAATTGTGACGGGTGCAATCACTTTTGGGATTCTCCAACAAGTCTTCAACGCATTTGGAAGAGTCGAAAACTCTTTCCAATATCTCGCAAATTCGTGGACTCAAATCATTCGCTTGATTTCAGTTTACCAACGCTTGCGCAAGTTTGAAGCCGCGATGCCACAATAGAAGAATAGCTGTTGTGAAGCCAAACAAAAAGGCCGCCCAATCGGGCGGCCTTTTCAAATTCTTAAGTGAATGTTCGTCTCGCTTAGCGAGAGTAGAATTCCACAACCAAGTTTGGTTCCATCTGAACCGGATATGGCACATCTGACAATGTTGGGATGCGTGTGATTGTTGCAGTCATTTTTTCATGGCTGTAATCAACATAATCAGGCACATCGCGCTCAGCCAATTGTGTTGCTTCCAACACAAAAGCTAGCTGCTTTGATTTCTCACGAATTTCAACAACATCACCAATGTTCAAACGGTAAGAAGGGATATTCACCTTTTTGCCGTTAACAAGAATGTGGCCGTGGTTCACGAATTGACGTGCAGCAAAAACGGTCGCAACAAATTTGGCACGGTAAACAACCGCATCCAAACGACGCTCCAATAGACCAATTAGCAACTCACCAGTATCACCGCGAAGACGAGTAGCTTCGCCATATACGCGTTTAAATGATTTTTCGGTTAGGTTGCCGTAATAGCCTTTAAGCTTTTGCTTAGCGCGCAATTGAAGACCGAAATCGCTCAATTTACCTTTACGGCGTTGGCCGTGCTGACCTGGGCCATATTCACGACGGTTTACTGGGCTCTTTGGACGACCCCAAATGTTTTCGCCGAGGCGACGGTCAATTTTGTACTTCTGCGAATGGCGTTTTGTCATCGCTTGTCCTTTGCATTTTCTCTTTAAAGACAGCGCCCTCCTTTGATTTGCTGAAGTTTTGATTCAACAAATCCGACAGACTGTGCGAAAAACACTTCAAACCGTTTCCGGCCGGTCAAATCGCTTTGACCAATATGAAAACCGACAGTCTCGGGTGCCCCTGATCAATCCAAAGATTCATCAAGTGGCGCGGATTTAGACCGCCCTGCCCGCAAAGTCAATGATTTTCGGTGTTTTGAGCGTATTTGGGCCGACTTTTTTTACGTCAAAAACCGACCGCAATAAATATTTTTTGCGTCATCTTGTATTTTTCTATTGCTATTCCGATTTGGTGTGGTACTACTGTAGCACACTAAGTGAGTGAGACACATGAACCAATGGAATGAATCACAGCCAATTTTTATTCAAATCAGAACACGCATCAGTGCGCTGATTTTGAATAAGACGACAAAAGAGGACGAAGCTTTGCCGTCTGTTCGACAGATTGCAACCGACCTTTCAGTCAACCCACTAACTGTCACCAAAGCCTATCAATCTCTTGTTGAGTTAGGCGTCGTAGAAAAAAGAAGAGGTTTGGGCATGTTTGTTGCCGAAGGGGCTCGGGAAATCTTGCTAAAACATGAGCGCGAAAAATTTCTTACCGAAGAATGGCCGCGCATCGTTATTCAAATCAAGGCACTAGACCTTGATGTCAAAGAATTATTGAAAGAAGGGGCATAAAATGAGTAACTCCACTCCCCTTGTTAAAGCCAACGGACTGCGTAAAGGCTTTGGCAAAAAAGAAATCCTACACGGATTAGATTTTGAAATTCAGCCGGGCCGAATTGTTGGTCTAATTGGACATAATGGTGCCGGTAAAACTACAACATTGAACGCAATTTTGGGGCTTACAGAATTCGAAGGTGAAGTCAGTGTTTTGGGCAAAAACCCATACGCCGAGCGCGCCAACTTGATGAACGAGGTCGCGTTTATCTCGGATGTTGCCAGCCTGCCGCGGTTTTTCCGCGTTCGCGAACTCTTCAACATGCTCGATGAGATACATCCAAATTTTTCAAGGGAGAAGGCTAATGGATTTCTTCACGGAACAGACATCCGCGCTGACGCAAAGATTAAAAATCTATCAAAAGGTATGGTCGCTCAGCTGCACCTTGCTATCGTCATGGCGATCGATGCTCGGCTTCTAGTTTTGGACGAGCCAACACTTGGCTTGGACATTACCTACCGCAAGCGCTTTTATAAAAGGCTGCTTGAGGACTATATGAATGAAGACCGCACCTTGCTGATCACAACTCACCAAGTGGACGAGATCGAGTTCATGCTGACAGACCTCATGTTCATCCGAGATGGACATTTGGTACTCGACAGCCCCATGGAAGACGTGGGCGAACGCTATGTTCAACTGGTGGTTACCCCAGATAAATTGGCAGAGGCCAAAGCGCTCAAACCAATATTTGAAGAAAGCAAGTTCGGTCAAAACATCCTGATTTTTGATGGTGTTGACGCACAAAAACTCGACGCATTGGGACAAACAACAATCCCAACAGTTTCAGACTTATTCGTGGCGCTCATGCAACGCGAGACCGCTCACCAAGGAGAAATGATATGAGATCTTGGGTCGCACTCGTTAAACGAGAATTTTTAGAACACCGTGGTGCCTTTCTTTACGCGCCAGCCATCATTACTCTAGTTGTGACAATTGTGCTCGCCGTTGCGGTGATGTTCAATCAACCCGAGATCGCTGTTGAAAACGAAATGCCACTTGGCCTCAAACTCTATGAAGCCATGTATATGGGCGTATTTATCGCCTGGAGCTTTTACCTGTTCATCGCTTTGTTCTTCTACTTCTCTGATGCGTTCCACGCGGATAGAAGAAACAACTCGATGCTCTTTTGGAAATCGATGCCAAAATCGGACCTAGAGATCCTAAGTGCAAAAACTCTAGCGGGATACACAATCCTCCCGTTGGCAATTGGCGCATGGATAATGGTGACAGGTGTTATCGCTTACATATTTGCCAATGTCATTGGTCTAATCACCGCGTTCTATTCTGCACCCGGACCAATTGAAGCGCTTAATAGCTATATGCAAATCACCGTTGCTGGCGCTGTTTACATTCTGATCGCGTTGTTCTGGTACGCCCCAATCATTGGCTGGGCAGCATTCTTGGGCACATTGTTCAAACGCTGGAGCATGCCGCTATTCTTCGTCGTTCCCGGATTGGCCGTGCTGCTTGAACGCGTCATCAACATTCGCGATCTGACTTATGAAAGCCAAATCCTAAAGTTCCTCCTATTCCGCTTGGAAATGGTTGGCGATCAATCTGTCGAAATTGACCCAGAAGTGTGGATTTTCACGCCAGGTTCTGTGTCGGCTTGGGAAATGGTTCAATATGGAATTGGACAAATTGATTGGATGCACATGACAATCGGTGTGGCAATGTTGGCAGGCTTTGTTTACCTCGCCTCAGAATATCGCCGCCGCATTACTGACGCTTAGTCAGCAACCAGACCAAACCAAAAGGACGCCCTATTCGGCGTCCTTTTTCTTTTTGTACTTTGATTGATCGCGTTTCGGGTTTTCGCGCTCATGCCGCCGATCTAACGCTGCAACCACCCCCCGAAATGTTCTGACTTCTTGGATATTCATCTGCGCACGGGCAAACATCGCTCTCATATTCGCCACCATGGATGGTCGCTTACCCGGCGTTTTGAAGAAATTCACTCGGTCCAGCGCGCCCTCAAGATGTTCCATCAGTCCGATCAAATCTTGACGGGTTGCCGGCTGTCCCACATCGCCACCAAACGGCAAATCACCAGAACCGTTAAATGCCCGACGCCATTCATAAGCCAACACCAAAACCGCCTGAGCGATATTTAGCGAAGCAAATGCGGGCTCAACAGGCAGGGTGACGATTTTATCGCAAAGCGCAACTTCGTCATTATTCAACCCCCAGCGCTCTCGTCCAAAAAGAATCCCGACTTTTTCGCCCTGCTTGATCGGCGCAACCATTTCGTCGGCGGCAACATCTGGGCCAATGACGGGCTTAAACATATCTCGCGAGCGGGCGGTCGTGGCGTAACATCTGGTCAAATCAGCAATTGCGTCCTCAACATTGTCAAACACCTGAACCCGATCAATGACGTGATTAGCCTTAGCAGCGGCGGATCGTGCTTTTTCACTCGGCCAGCCATCCCTTGGATTGACCAACCGCATATCCCACAAGCCGAAATTCGCCATGGCGCGGGCCGCCGTGCCAATATTTTCGCCAAGTTGGGGTTCGCACAAAATAACGGCTGGTCCCGGTCTCAGGTCCAATCCCTTTGTGCTGTCAGTGCCTGCCATTCATCTGCTCCATTTGCTGGCCGGATGAATGGGCCAATCAAACCAAAAGATCAAGCGCTATTCGCACGCCATTCTCGTTGCAAGATGGCGTAAATCAACAACTCGTCCCACTCGCCCTTGAAGATTGCCTGTTCTTTAAAGTGCGCCTCGCGTCGCATGCCCAGCTTTTCCATCAATTTCCATGATGCTGTATTCGCCGCTGAACATTTCGCTTCGATCCGATGAAGGTTGGCCTGATTGAACGCTTCATCCATCAGCGCGGAAGCCGCCTCAAATGCATACCCTTTGCCCTGGTGGTTGGGGTTGAATACATATCCGATTTCTCCCTGACGTGCTTCCACATTGCGCGAAAATAGAATGAGCTCACCAATCATCGCACCGGTGTCCTTCAATTCCACATGCACAAATAGCGGATGCCCTTCCGGCGTGAATTCGGTAAAGCCCATGCGCCGCTCCATGGACGCTTCAATCTCGACCCGATCACGGGGTTCATAAGGCAAATACCGACAAACATCCTCATCTTGACTATATTCCATCAATGCGTCGACATCATCTAGCTTTGGCACGCGCAAGATCAATCGTTCAGTTTCAATTGGCAGCTGGATCGGCAAATTCATATATTCAGATATCCAAATTCAGTTTTATGTTGCATCAATACCAAATGCTCGGCAATCTGAGCAAATGAGTGACCAAGAGATCGAGACATCTTGCGCTTGTGGCGCAGTCAAAATCAAAATTTCAGGTGAGCCGCGCACAACGATGTTGTGCGCATGCAAAGACTGTCAAAAGGCAAGCGGCACAGGACATACCGCCCTCGCCCTTTATAGCGATGAGATTACTCAAATTTTGGGCGAAACCAAGTCCTTTTGTGTGAACGCGGATAGCGGCGCAAATGTTGAACGCCATTTTTGCCCGAATTGCGGCACACCAATTTTTGGCGCCACCTCGCGGGTGCCCGGTCACAAGCTCTTACCTGCAGGCCTGTTGGCCGACACGGGCAACTCTTACCATCCCAATTCGATGATTTTTGCCCGCTCGCACCAATCGTGGGATTTTGTGCACCCCCAATTGCCTCAATTTCAAAAATACAAAGAGAATTAGGAACATTCGATGGCAAAAACTGGCCAATGCTTTTGTGGCGCTGTGACATTTGAAGTAGATGCTGACCCGGTCAGAATGGCGCAATGTCATTGCGAAGCATGTCGCCGGGTTACCGGAACGGGCCATGTCGTTCACGCCTTCTTCAAAAAAAGTGACGTCAAAATTTCTGGCACAACAAAATCCCATCAATCTATTTCGGATGCAGGCACCACCCGAACCCGACACTTCTGCCCAGAATGCGGCTCGCGTCTGTTTGCTGAAAATTCCAAAACGCCTGGCGCCATTGGGGTTTCCGTCGGCGCGTTCGATGAGTCTGATTGGTTTAAGCCAGATGTTATTCTGTATAATTCACTTCGTAAGAAGTGGGATCCAATCGACGAGACAATTGAAAAACATGAGTTAATGTAATGAGCGAAGAACGAGACGCCCTAGCAGCCCGCATCCGCACCATCATTGGCGAAGATCCCAATGTTGTTGAAAAGAAAATGTTTGGCGGTGTTGCATTCATGCTCAACGGCAACATGCTTGTCGGCCCCCACAAGGACGGCACGTTGATGGCCCGCGTTGGCCCCGACCTTTATGAAGAAGCCCTAACCCGCCCCGGCGCAAGCGTTATGGACTTTACCGGCAAGGTGATGAAAGGCTTCATACATGTGGCGCCAGATGCCATCGAAGAAGACGAAGCACTCGCGAAATGGATCGCATTGGCGACAGAGTTTGTGGGTGCCCTGCCGCCAAAATAGAGGTCAAAGCGGTCTATACTTCTCCGTCATACTCACCTCGCGCGGGGTAATTGTTGGCGATTGCAAAGTCCAATGCACCCAACAATTCTTTAAAGTTCGGCCGCACAAACGGCATTGTTTGCACAATACCAAAATACAGTGACTGATCTGGTGAAACCAGAAACACGCCCGGCTCAGAGAACAATTCTGGCTCTTCAACACCAATCGACGTTTTGCCGCGGGACGTTGAAATAAACAGGCCCCAGTCTTTCGCTTCCGCCAATGGCACCCCATAACCAAAGCGCAAATTTTTGGTTTCGATTTTGTCAGCCATCATCCGGGCTCGGTCTTCTTGGTCTGCGCTGATCGCAACAACATTCACGCCACGTTCTGCAAATTCAGGCACCAAGCGGTCAAGTTCGGTCAGGTACTTTGCGCAAATCGGGCAATGATAGCCGCGATAAAAACACACCAACGTACCACGCTCGCCCTTTTCCGCCTCAAGACTAAACTGTCCATGGTCGAGCGTTGCAACATTCAGGTTCGGAACCTTCTTTCTTGGCATCAACATATCAATTTCTCCTCATTCGGTTGCACAAAGGTGTACCAGCCTTTAGAATGGTATTGGTCCGATTTTTCCAACTAAAGAGCCTAAATGCCAAAACTTGACCGCTTAAGTTCGCTGCTAGATCATTTTCGCCTGCGTGCCCATCCAGTTCCGCTCTCCGCGTCAAACTTGGCTGCATTTGACGACCCAAAAACCGGGCAGAAGCTGTTGGAGTTCTCGCCACGCAATATCGGCATCAACCCGCAGGGGCGCAACGTGCTCTTTTCGCTTTATGTTGATTTCGGGACCCAAACAAACCCGTTGCGCACAGCTTTGCCAGCCCAAGTTGTGGAGCATATTCTTGCCAACGACGATTTGGACAATTTGGTTTCGCTTCTGTCCCTTGAGCACAATGCAAACCGCTGCGGCTCCAGCGCCGTGCTTAGTCGATTAGGCGAAGTCTTGGTGGTTCGAATTTTGCGTCTTCAGATCGACAAAGGCACCACCACACCAGGACTTTTGGCCGGACTGGCCAACCCGCGCATCAGCGCCGCCATCGTCGCGATGCACGAAAAGCCGGGCCACCAATGGCAAAATGCTGACTTAGCCGTGGTCGCAGGCCTGTCACACAGCCGCTTCAAGGAACTGTTTTCAACCCTTGTGGGTGAAACACCCGCTGGATATCTCCGGCGATGGCGGCTTATGCTGGCCCGTATCGACATCGAACGCGGCGAACGGGTCGATCGCGTCGCAAATCGATATGGCTATAAGGCACCAGATGCCTTTTCCCGTGCCTATTTAAAACAATTTGGCACCCGGCCCAAAGCTGCGGTCAGCGCAGCAATTTAGCCGGTCAAACGCCTTTGCCTTCATCGTTGCACAAATCTTCAAGCATCATTTTCACATGCTTATGGGCAATATTCAGCGTTTGAGCACGCTGATCGTCTGAGCCCATTGCATGGGCTGTGGTAACGGCACCCGCGGCGAGAATCAAAGTTGGTGCAAACTGGGTTGGTGCACAATCTTGCCCCCGCGCCATCTCCCGAACTATATCGTCAAACGCCTCGCCAAAACCCTCTTTTGACTGTTCATCTGCATGCGCGACATCACCGGTCAATGCCGCAACTGAGCAGCCCAAAAACACGTCTTCAAGATGCTCTGGTGATAGATAACCGTCAAATATTTCAAGCATTTGGTCCCGCAACTGCCCTGCAGTTTCTCCATCCCGACGTGCCAGCATTTTGAGCAAGGGATGCTCATACCGAACTACCCCAGCAAACAATTCAGATTTTGACTTAAAGTGCGAATAAAACGCGCCACGGGTGAGCTGAGATTCTTTCATCAATCCATCCAAATTGATCTGATGATACCCCCCCAATCTAAAGGCCGCCGCGGCACCATTTCGTATTTTTTCGGTCAGCTTTTGCTTCGCTTCTTTTTTCAGTCGCATCATCTATCCTCAAATACATGTTGACTAACATGTATAATTATTTTTAGGTTGCCGCAAGATAACTCTTTTGGGTGGCACTATGAAACTACGCGAACATTGGGACAAAATCTCTACTGACTTTTGCAATGCAAACGGCGACGTTGCGCCCGGCAAAATGATGTCGGCGCCTGCCCTGACGCTTCAAGGCAAAGTGTTCGCCTTTTATTCAACGAAGGGCGGCAGAGTTGGACTTGGCTGCAAAATCGGCCGTGACTTCGATATCGAAGAGTTGGGCCCAACGGATTGGCAGCACCTTGCGCCATTTAAGTCAAAGCCACCCATGAAAGATTGGATTGTGATCGGGGAAACCAATCAAGATCGCTGGTCGCAACTGCTTGAAATTACACATAAACTCGCACAAATCAGGAGAAATTCGAACGGCTGAACTAACAGTCTCCCCCCTTTATGCGGCGCTGATCGCCATCATCATGGCGATCCTATCCACATATGTCGGCATCTTAAGAGGAAAATTTGGGTTGGCCCTTGGCAGCGACGGAAAACGCGAACTCGCCCTAAATGTCCGCCGATTTGGTAATCTGTCCGAATATGCGGCAATGGCCGTTCTGCTGCTCATCTTGTTGGAGTTAAAGGGCGTCGAACACTACTGGCTAAATGCGTATGGCATTACGCTTGTGATATTGCGCTTGCTCCACCCGGTCATCCTTTTCGACACAATGGACGCCCCAATGTGGAAAAAAGTGGGACGTTTCGTTTCAGCCGGCGGCACAGCGGGCCTGATGATGGCTGCAGCGGTAACTTTGATAATCAACTGAGAGCTTTTGGCGCGGGCAACATCGCTCGCGCCGCCTTTTACTTCTGGCAATTATGAAGTGAAGCGAACTTTCCCAATATAGGGCAAATTGCGGTTTCGTTGTGCATAGTCAATGCCATAGCCAACAACAAATTCGTCTGGAATTTCAAAGCCTGTCCAAGTCGCTTTGATATCCACTTCCCTACGTGTCGGCTTGTCCAGCAACGCACAAACCTCAAGTCGTTTTGGCTTGCGAGATTTGAGCATACCCAAAACATGGGTCAGTGTGTGCCCAGTATCGACGATATCCTCAACCACCAGCACATCACGGCCTTCAATTTCGCCGCGCAAATCTTTCAAAATACGCACTTCCCGCGAAGATTCTGTGCTGTCGCCATAAGATGATGCCTCAAGGAAATCAACCTCAACCGGCAGATCCAGCTCACGCACCAAGTCAGAAATGAACACAAATGAACCACGTAAAAGACCAACAACGATCAGCTTGTCGGTGCCGGCGAAAGTTGTTTCAATTTCAGTCGCCAACGCCTCGACCCGCGCCGCAATCGATTTGGCCGAAATCATCCGGTCAATCACATAATTTGAATGGTCCATGGTGCCCCTCACTTAAAAAGAGAGCTTAACAGACCCAATTCGCTTGTCACCAACCCACATCAGTGATCCACAGACATCGCTGTGGACCGTCACATTCCAACGGGTTCGTTCTAGTTCAACTCACTAAAAATCAAACTGGCATTTACGCCACCAAAGCCAAACCCGTTTGAAAGGACGTGCTTTATGTCCCATTCAGTCGGTTTGTTTGGTGAAAGTTCAAACCTGTCAGCTGCAGGATCGGGGTCATCAATATTCATCCCCGCTGGCACAATATTGTTGCGAATGGCCAATATGGAATAGATGGCTTCAATAGCACCAGCTGAGCCGAGCAAATGCCCGGTGGATGACTTAGTTGAGGTAACAGGCAAGTCCTTGCCGCGACCGTCAAACACAGCAGAAATGCCAGCAATTTCTGCGGCGTCTCCAACGGGCGTCGACGTACTGTGTGCATTGATATAGCTGATATCTTTGGGCTCCAATTTGGCCATACGTAGTGCTTGCTTCATGGCCCGTTGACCGCCCTCACCGTCTGGCGACGATGCAGTGAGGTGAAACGCATCACCCGTGGTGCCATATCCAGAAACGATGGCCAACGGCGTCGCGCCGCGCTTTTCTGCATGGCTTAAACGTTCAAGCACCAACACAGCTGAGCCTTCAGACAACACAAATCCAGCATGATCTTTATCGAATGGCCGAGACGCGCGCGCTGGCTCGTCATTATATTTGGTGACCAACGCCTTAGCTGCGCCAAATCCGCCAATCGAAACCGGGTCCACACACGCTTCTGCGCCACCACATACCGCGACATCTGCTTCGCCTGTTAGAAGAAGCCGCATGCCATCGCCAATGGCCTGCGCGGAAGCAGCACAGGCGGTGACTGGCGCGCCGGAAGGTCCCTTCAATTGGTGCCTAATCGCAATATGGCCTGTCGCCAAATTGGCAAGGAAAGATGGCACCACGAAAGGTGATAAGCGCCTTGGGCCGCGCGCATCCACAATTCGCGTTGCCGCCGTCATGGCTGGAAAACCACCAACGCCGGTTGCAATAATAATCGCACTTCGTTCTTTGTCATGGTCGGTTTGGGGTGCCCATCCCGCTTGCGCCAACGCTTCTGTTGCTGCCGCCATGCCGTATTGAATGAAGATGTCCATCTTCTTGATGTCTTTTGGCGAAATATGGTCTTCTGCGGCAAAGCCGTGCTCGTCATCAGCTTTGGCTGGCACAACGCCTGCAATCTTGGTGCCAAACTGTTCTGTATCGAAGCGATTGTGCCGAACTACGCCACTCTTACCTGCGAGCAATCGTTCCCAGTTCACATCGACGCCCACGCCGAGCGGCGTCACCGCGCCCATTCCAGTCACAACGATCGGATCAGATTTCGCATCTAAAATTGTCATTTAATTTCCAGTCTTGATTATGTCTTTAAGAGAGCATGCAAATAGCGCCCTGCCATGATGGTATTTTGTACGTTAAACGGTGTCACCGCGTGAGAGTTCAGCAGTAATGCGGCGCAACACATCTAAGGCTTGGTCCACCTCTTCGCGGGTGACTTGCTTAAATGCAAGTTGTTGTGCTTCGCGCCAATATGGGATCATTTGATCCATCAAATTCAGCCCAGCTTCAGTCAATTCCACAACCCGTGCATTGCCCTTCTTGGCAGCGACCAATTTCACCAGACCTTTTTTCTCCAGCAGCGCTAAATTTCGGGTCAATGTCGTGCGTTCAATGGCCAGAAACTCAGCCAGCGCGGAAACGGAGTTGTGTTCGGTGCCCACAAGCGAGGCGATAAGCGAAAACTGTTCGGTTGAAACATCAAATTCGCGCATATGTTCTGCAAATCGACGAGTCATCACCCGGGCAGCGGCACGCGTATTTCGCAACAAACACTTTTCAATTTCAGATTCCATATCGAAAAGGTACTGTGTATCTACACAATGTCAAGATGTGAATCGCATCCAATGCATTCACACCAATTCAAGGCCAGCACTTTGCGTTTCTTCAATGTAGTGCTATAGGGGCTGCGAATGCCTGTACCCCACATACCGGCCTCCCCATTCAACCAACGCATCGCGGAGTATCCCATGGACAAAATCAAGGTAGCCAACCCAATCGTCGAGCTCGACGGCGACGAGATGACACGGATCATCTGGCAGTTCATTAAAGACAAACTCATCCACCCATATCTTGATGTGGATCTGCACTATTACGATTTGGGCATCGAATCTCGCGATGCAACAGATGACCAAATCACGGTTGATGCTGCGAACGCGATCAAAGAACACGGCGTTGGCGTAAAATGCGCGACCATTACACCTGACGAAGACCGTGTTGAAGAATTCGGCCTGAAGCGCATGTACCGTTCACCAAACGGCACGATCCGTAACATCCTTGGTGGTGTTATCTTCCGCGAGCCAATCATTTGTAAAAACGTGCCACGTCTGGTCCCAGGTTGGACACAGCCAATCATTGTTGGCCGTCACGCTTTTGGCGATCAGTACCGCGCAACAGACTTTAAATTCCCGGGCAAAGGCAAACTTTCAATCAAGTTTGTTGGCGACGACGGCGCAGAAATCGAACATGAAGTGTTTGATGCCCCAAGTTCTGGCGTGGCAATGGCCATGTACAACTTGGACGATTCAATCAAAGACTTTGCACGCGCTTCCATGAACTATGCGCTGCAGCGCGGTGTGCCTTGCTACCTTTCAACAAAGAACACGATTTTGAAGGTCTATGACGGCCGTTTCAAAGACCTGTTCCAAGAAATCTTCGATGCAGAATTTGCTGATGCATATGCTGAAAAGAAAATCTGGTACGAACACCGCTTGATCGACGACATGGTTGCCTCAGCCCTTAAATGGTCTGGCGGTTATGTTTGGGCCTGTAAGAACTATGATGGCGACGTACAGTCAGACATCGTTGCGCAAGGCTTTGGTTCTCTGGGTCTAATGACTTCTGTTTTGATGTCTCCAGACGGCAAAACTGTTGAATCTGAAGCTGCACACGGCACGGTGACACGTCACTACCGCCAGCACCAAAAAGGTGAAGCGACGTCAACCAACTCAACTGCGTCAATCTTCGCTTGGACACGTGGTCTAGCTCACCGCGCCAAGTTGGATGACAACGAGGCCTTGGCAAACTTCGCGCAAACACTGGAAGAAACAGTGATTGCAACCATTGAAGGCGGCCAAATGACCAAAGATTTGGCATTGCTTGTCGGTCCAGAGCAAGAGTGGCTCACAACAATTGGCTTCCTTGAAGCAATCGACACCAACTTGCAAAAAGCGATGGGCTAAACCCACTTCTTTGTAAAAATTTCAAGCCGCCTGCATATTCTGCGGGCGGCCTTTTAGTTCGGCGATAATCGCTTAATCGCAAGTGCCTCAAAGTCTTTCGCCAGATGAGGGTTTTGGTTCAACAGATTGTTGAAGTCCCGCGCATCCAATTCCAGTAAATCGCAAACACTTGTGGTCTTGGCCCACAGCTTATTCGCATCTTGCGCCAGCAATGCCGTTTCGCCAAAATGGTCGCCTGCGCTTAGCATCAATGTTTGCCCGCCCGTCTTTACCTCAACTTCTCCAGCCACCACAAAATACATCGCGTCCGTAACGTCGCCGTCGCGTACAATCATAGTGCCCCGCCCTACATGTCGCGACTTCAACAACTCCATAATTTCCGCTATTTCGCCAGCTTCTAACTTTGCAAACATCGGTACTTTTGAAAGCATGTTCCACGTCACAACAAAATTGCGCTGATTGAACTCCATCGCGAACCCGGTCGACAAGATACCAACCGGCAGGGCAAACACACCGACCCCAAAAATCATCACCAAGCCGGCGAACAATTTTCCGTAAGGGGTGATCGGGGTAACGTCGCCATATCCAATAGTCGTCAGTGTCGCCATCGCCCACCACATGGCGGATGGGATATCGCCAAACTGTTCCGGTTGGGCACCCCCCTCAATTGCGTACATGCCTGATGCGGCAACAAGCATCAACGCAATCAAAATTAGCAATACGCCCGTAAGCGAACGCGCTTCGCGTCGCAAAACACGGCCGAACAGCTGGAATGCAGAGGAATAGCGCGCAATGCGCAAAAACCGCAACATGCTGAGCACCCGCAATATGCGCAAGTCTAAACCACCGAGGAAACTGAAGTAGAATGGCAAGATCGCAATCAGATCAATCAGCGCCATCGGCGTCATCATATAGCGCAGTCGCGCCCAAACTGGATGGCCATCACGGCGCAAAGGATGTTCTACAGAAACCCACACGCGTGCGACATATTCCAACGAGAACACGAAAATTGATCCATACAAAACGATGTCCAGCACTGTGCCAAACAGCAGCCGAAAACTATCCACGGTGCCCATCACAAAGGCGAAAGCATTTAGAAAAATCAGCGAAACAATGACCACGTCGCTAATTAGGGAAGCACGATCCCCACCTGCAGAAGGCTCCAGAATTTCAAAAACCCTGCGGCGCCAATAAAGTAAGCCAGTGCGTTGCATCTTCCCAACCCCGGTCATTCACGTCAATATGCAGTTCATGCGGCCTTGATCAACTTGAGAATCCCAGCTTCTCACGAAGCAAGCGCGCACAGCCAAGAGGGTACAACATGCACACTCAAACCGCTCAATGTTTATGCGGCGAAATACAAGTCGCCGCAACCGAATTGCCAATCCATACGACGATTTGCCACTGCAAAATGTGCCAACGCTCCACTGGTTCAGCCTATCTGCTTGAACCCATTTTCAGGCGAGAAAGCGTTAATACCGTCCGCGGTACCCCCAAAATCTACACCCATATTTCTGACTTCAGTAAAATGGCGCTCAACATCAACTTTTGCGGCACATGCGGGACCAAACTTTTTCAAACGTTCGAACGCTTTCCTGAAGTTGTTGGTGTGTTTGGCGGCACGTTTAATGAGGCGGATTGGTACACAAGAACGCCAGACAACGCGCGGCACATTTTCACTGGTTCTGCGCTCAAGGGCGATATTTTGCCTGCATTTTTCCAACTTTATGACAGACATACCGCGGATCCGCAGACCGGGAAAAAGCACACACCCCACATTCTGAGTGATCACACGGTTGTGATGTCGTAAATTTCAAGTCATACAAACAATTTTTTTGTGCCGAATGTTGCTTGAACTTCACACAGACGCTGCCATATCAGGGGCATAAAATCACAGGAGTTCACAATGTCCCGCACAACAAAATCAATTGCCTTGGCCATCCCTTTAGTCGCTACAGGTATATTGGCTGCAAACGCCGATGAAACCCGCACATTTGATTTTACAAAATTCGACAAAATCGAATCCCAGAGCGGTATGAATGTTAAGGTAACGCAGGCCGACAAGTTCAGCGTTGAAGCGGTTGCTAATAACGTTAAGCACTTCGACAAGCTAGAATTCGAAGTTAAAGACGGTCGTCTGATCATCCGACGCAAATCAGAAAACCTCTTCGGCGCAGTATTTTCGTGGTCCGATTCCAAAAGCACCCCAAAAGTAAATGTAAGCATGCCCATCTTAGTTGAAGCGGTGGCCGAATCTGGTTCTGGCTTGCACATTGGAAATTTTGAAGGTGGTCGGCTAGATCTGAAAGCGGAGAGTGGCGCCAGCCTTATGACTGACCAGCTGAATTATGGCTCGCTTACTCTGGACGCATCTAGCGGTGCGGACCTAACTGCCCGCGGCAATTGCGAAATGCTGAAAATTGAAGCATCAACTGGATCCGAAATAGAAGCCGCTGGCTTGGATTGTCAAAATGTTACGCTTGGCGTCAACACCGGCGCAAGCATTGGCGTCCAAGCGAATGGTGACTTAAAGGCGTCAGCATCTACCGGCGGTAGTGTAGACATTTCTGGTTCGCCAACAAGAACTGAAATCGATCAAACATTTGGCGGCAGCATCCAAATTTCCAACTGATTGCCACGCTCTTGTCTAAATTTAGAACTCTACTCGCGCGGCATTGCTGCGCGAGGGAACTTTGAAAAAGCGTATTCTATTTCCAATTATTATTGTGGCTAGCGTTTGGGCTTGGAACAGTTCCACACTGGCCCCAGAACCTGAAAATCCGCAGGCCAAATTACTCAGTCACCGAGGCGTGCACCAAACCTACAGCCGTGAAAACCTCAAGCGTGATACCTGCACCGCTTCACGAATTTACCCACCAACCCATGAGTTGCTGGAGAACACGCCAGCGTCGGCAAAGGCGGCCTTTGCCGCGGGCGCTGATGTGGTCGAAATTGACATCCACCTGACTACGGACGGCAAATTCGCCGTTTTTCACGATTGGACGTTAGATTGCCGCACCAACGGATCCGGTGTTACCCACAACAGTTCAATGGCTGAACTGCAAAAACTGGATATCGGCTTCGGTTACACAGCAGATAACGGCAAAACATACCCCCTGCGTGGCAAACATGTCGGCAAGATGCCCGAGCTTGCAGAGTTCCTGGCCCAGTTTCCAAATCAACAATTTCTCATTAATTTCAAAAGCAATAACGCCGATGAAGGCAAGGCATTGTCGGCATTTTTGGAAGATCAACCGGCCACAAAACAACAAATATTCGGCGTCTATGGCGGGGCGAAGCCGACCAATTATGTACTGAAAACTCAAGCCCACATGCTGGGCTATACTAAAGAGCAAACCAAACAGTGCTTGATCGAATATTTTTCATATGGATGGACTGGCATAGTGCCCGAAACCTGTCGCAACAAATTTGTCGCTGTGCCTGCCAATTATGCTTGGGCTCTGTGGGGATGGCCAAATCGCTTTCAGCAACGTTTGCGCGACGCTGGGTCCAAGGTCATCTTACTGGGTCCAATGTCGATAACCGATCCAGGCTCCGCCGGAATTGACAGTATTGAACAGCTTGGCATGATACCAAAAAGCTTTGATGGGTATGTGTGGACCAATCGAATTGAAGTGATTGGCCCGCATCTCGCCTCAGTTGCTGACTAGCTGCCTATCGCTAAACGAATGGCATCAATTGCCGCACTGGCTTTGGCGCCGTCTGGCCCGCCACCCTGTGCCATGTCCGGACGACCACCGCCGCCTTTGCCGCCGACGGCCTCAACACCGATCTTTACAAAATCGACAGCGCTGAACTTGTCTTTCAAGTCGTCGGTTATGCCAACAGCAATGCCCGCTTTTCCATCTTCCGAAACCCCGGCAATGGCGACAATACCTGATTTGACTTGATCTTTGCCCTGGTCAACCAAACCACGCAATTCACGTGTCGGGATGCCTTCAACAACACGACCTACAAAAGCAACGCCGTCAATGTCTTCAGGACCTGCCTCGCCTTCTGCGCCACCACCCATTGCCAATTTTTGACGTGCATCACTCAATTGTTTTTCGAGCTGTTTACGCTCATCAATCAGTGCATCAAGGCGCGACAATGCATCACGTGGGGCAACTTTTAATCGCTCAGCAATGTCCTTTACTGTGCGGTCCTGCTCTCCAAGATAAGAAAGTGCGCCGTCTGCGGTCAAAGCTTCAAGGCGGCGGACGCCCGAGGCCACCGCACTTTCTTGAACAACCTTCACCAAGCCAATTTCGCCGGTGTTGCGCACATGTGTGCCCCCGCAAAGCTCCATCGAATATGTCGACCCTGCTTTGTCGCCCTCAATTGCGGTGCCCATTGATACAACACGAACTTCGTCGCCGTATTTTTCACCAAACAATGCCATAGCACCTGCCTCGCGGGCGTCATCAACGCCCATCAGCCGAGTTTCCACCGGTGCATTTTGCAAAATAATCGCATTGGCCAATCGCTCAATATTGGCGATCTCTTCTTGGCTAACAGATTTCGTGTGCGAGAAATCAAAGCGCAAACGATCAGGTGCAACCAATGACCCTTTTTGCGCCACGTGCGTGCCCAATGTTTCGCGCAATGCTTCATGCAGCAAGTGCGTTGCCGAGTGGTTGGCACGAATAGCGCCACGACGCTTGGTATCAACGCGCAAGTCTACCGCATCACCAATTTTGAGCGTGCCTGAATTGACCTTCACCGCATGGGCAAACACTTTGCCAACATGCTTTGTCGTGTTGGTCACATCCGCATCAAAGCCCTCGGCAACCGCTTTACCCTGATCGCCCGTCTGCCCGCCGCTTTCAGCATAAAACGGCGTTTGGTTGACAACCAAAAGCCCTTCATCGCCGACCTTCAACTCACCAACTTGTTCGCCATCTTTAACGATTGCGGTTACTTCGCCTTCGGCCCGCTCATGCTCGTAACCCAAAAACTCAGTGGTGCCCGCCTTGTCAGCAATCTCAAACCACACTGTTTCATTCGCAGCATCACCTGAACCGCTCCAATTAGCGCGTGCCTCAGCCTTCTGCGCTTCCATTGCTGCATCAAAACCAGCTTGATCCACTTCAATATTGCGCTGACGCAATGCATCTTGTGTCAGATCAAGCGGAAAACCATAGGTATCATAAAGCTTAAACGCCGTGCGGCCTTCAAGCACATCACCGTCGGCCAAGTCGGCACTTTCTTCTTCGAGAATAGAAAGTCCACGGCTCAATGTTTTAAGAAACCGCTCTTCTTCAAGCCGGACTGTTTCAGCAATCATATGCTCGCCCTGCACCAACTCCGGATAAGCTTGGCCCATTTCCCGAACAAGCGATGGCACAACGGAATGAATGACCGGTTTGTCTGTACCCAGCAACGTGGCATGACGCATCGCGCGACGCATGATCCGGCGCAAAACATATCCACGCCCCTCGTTTGACGGCAGAACACCTTCGGCAATCAAAAACGACATAGAGCGCAAATGGTCAGCAATTACACGGCGGCTTTGATCGCCCCTGTCACCAATATCGGTATTTGTCGCATTAGCGACCGCACCGATAAGGTTTTTGAACATGTCAGTTTCGTAATTGTCATGGGTACCTTGCAACAAAGCCGCAAAACGCTCGAGCCCCATGCCGGTATCAATTGACTGGCTGGCCAAATTGGTCCGTTCGCCGCTGGCATGTTGCTCATATTGCATGAACACCAAATTCCAAATCTCAATGAAACGGTCGCCATCTTCTTCCACAGATCCTGGAGGGCCACCCCAAATGTGGTCGCCATGGTCATAGAAGATCTCCGATGATGGACCACAGGGACCGGTGTCGCCCATGGACCAAAAATTGTCGGCCGTCGCGATGCGGATGATCTTGTCGTCAGGTAGACCTGCGATCTTTTTCCAAAGATCAAACGCTTCGTCATCATCGTGATAAACAGTCACAACCAGTTTTTCGACAGGAAGTCCATATTCCTTGGTGATCAGGTTCCACGCCAACTCGATGGCATTTTCCTTGAAATAGTCACCGAATGAAAAGTTACCCATCATCTCAAAGAAAGTGTGGTGACGCGCCGTGAAACCGACATTATCCAAGTCATTATGCTTGCCGCCTGCGCGTACGCATTTTTGTGCTGAGGTCGCAGTTGTATAGGGACGTTTTTCAAGGCCGGTAAAGACGTTTTTGAACGGCACCATACCTGAATTTGTGAACATCAAGGTTGGATCGTTCTGTGGCACCAATGGGCCAGAGGCAACTTCGGCGTGGCCATTTTGCTTGAAATAGTCGATGAACTTCGAGCGGATTTGGTTGACGCTACTCATAATGCCTGCCGGATGGTTGGGTGCCCCAAAACAATTGAGGCTGTTGACGTTTTGCCGTTTTTACATGGCCCAAACCCGGCTGTCCAGCATGTCGAATGTCTCAACCCTACAATATCAAAACAAAAGCGCCGACCACTGGCCGACGTTTCTGGTGAGGATTATCAATTTTGCGGCTTGAACAACGTAAAAGGTGCAGCCGAAAAACCAAGCAGTCTACTTTTTATCAACTTCGATCAATGCAGGATCGTCGTCATCATCTTTCTTTTCAGGCGGTGCAATCATGTTATCGGTCAATAGCCCTGCACTCTCGCGCACACCAGATTCAATTTCATAAGCTAGATGCGGATTATCTTTCAGGAACTGACGTGAGTTTTCCCGCCCCTGACCTAGCCGTTCGCTATTATAAGAGAACCAAGACCCAGACTTTTCAACAATACCAGCTTTTACCCCTAAATCGAGCAGTTCACCGGTTTTGGAAATGCCTTCACCATACATAATGTCGAACTCAACCTGACGGAATGGTGGTGCAAGCTTGTTTTTCACAACTTTCACACGCGTCTGGTTACCCACAACTTCGTCGCGATCTTTAATCGCGCCGATGCGTCGAATGTCGAGGCGAACTGAGGCGTAAAACTTAAGCGCGTTACCACCAGTTGTCGTTTCTGGGGAACCAAACATCACGCCAATTTTCATCCGAATTTGGTTGATGAAAAGAACCATCGTTTTCGAGCGAGAAATAGACCCCGTCAACTTACGCATCGCTTGGCTCATCAATCGCGCTTGTAGACCCGGCAATGAATCGCCCATTTCGCCTTCAAGTTCTGCCTTTGGCGTAAGCGCTGCAACAGAATCGATAACCAACAAATCAATCGCGCCAGAGCGAACCAATGTGTCTGTAATTTCCAGCGCCTGCTCGCCAGTGTCCGGCTGTGATATCAGTAAATCATCGATATTGACGCCAAGCTTGCGGGCATAAACCGGATCCAGCGCATGTTCCGCATCAACGAACGCGCAAATACCACCGGCCTTTTGAGCCTCAGCGATTGCATGCAATGCTAAGGTGGTTTTACCTGAACTTTCTGGGCCAAAAACCTCGACGATCCGTCCGCGTGGTAAACCACCAATGCCCAAGGCAATATCTAACCCCAATGAGCCGGTGGGAACTGATTCAACTTCGACAGCTGAGTTTTCACCCAGCTTCATAATTGAACCCTTACCAAAATTCCGTTCGATCTGCGACAATGCCGCTTCCAACGCTTTGTTCTTATCCATAGAACCCCCCTCGACAACACGAAGTTGAGAATTAGCCATTACCTTCTCCTTATTCCAAAACCAACGTCGTCATGCAATCCGTCGGGACAATCTATTTTTATATTTTGTACTATATTTGTTCTCATATTTCACGACCGAAGTCAAGCATTCTATCTATCTGAGATATAAGGGAAAAGTGATTTTTATTCCTTCTTTGTTCTCAAATCGCCATTTTGAATAGCCAAGTGTACACGAAATGTTGCTCCCGCCCTATGTCAGGCAAATCATCAAATCGGCTTGAATTGGCAAGAATCACTCTTATATGCGAATGATTGTTCTATTAAATATCATTCGAGTGCTATATGAAAAATGAGCGTTTACATGGACTAGATTTGGCACGGTTTTTCGCGTTCACGGGCATGGTCATTGTGAATTTCAACGTCGTGATGACCGATCCATCTCTGGTTCATGCCAGCATAATTGCCGACATTCTCATCTTACTTGAAGGAAAAGCCGCTGCGCTATTTGTCGTATTGGCAGGTGTGGGTGTTACTCTTGCTGCAGGAAACTCCAAGCGGACAGGGTTTCACTTTACCATGCTAAAACGGTCTGCGTTCTTGCTGGTCATCGGCCTGATAAATCTGACCATATTTGATGCGGATATCATCCACTATTATGCATTTTATTTCGCGCTCGGCATTTGGTTATTGCCTCTTGGCCCGATGCCGCTGCTAGGCATCACTGCGGCGCTGATCCTCGCGTTCCCTGCCCTAAACTTGTTCGTTGATTACGATATCGGCTGGAACTGGGAAACGCTGCACTATTCAGGCTTTTGGACAATAAACGGTTTTATCCGCAATCTGTTCTTCAATGGCTGGCACCCCGTCATCCCATGGCTGGGCTTTTTCAGTTTTGGCATATTCCTGGCAAAAAACGATCTATCACAACCCATTAACGCGCTACGTTTGACCATTTTAGGGGCAATTGGTTTGGCCTTGGTCCCCGTCAGTAGCGCACAAACGATAACAACGCTTGTGCCTATCCTTGGCGAGGAATTGGCACAATTTTTTGCAACTAGCCCCATACCTCCCGGCCCATTTTTCATGCTGAACGGTTTAAGTGCGGCGATGTTCGTGATTGGTCTTTGTTTATTGGTGCCTAAGGCAGCCTACGGTAATTCCGCTCTTCACCTCTTGTGCCAAACCGGGCAGCAAACATTAACGCTATATTTTGCACACATCATAATGGGCACAAATGCAATTGCAGCAATTGGTCTGGTCGCAACCCAAACACCCGCAACCTCATTTTGGGCAGCCATAATATTTGTCGGCCTATCCACACTATTCGTCTATTTTTGGCGAAAACGGTTTAGTCGCGGGCCATTGGAAGAGTTGATGCGGCGCACCACCGGCGAGTGATGCGCAACAAACACAAGGTAGTAGCTATTCGCTGCCACTCAATACGGTTTTCACCTTCTGTGCCAATTGTTTGAGCGAAAATGGTTTGGCAAGAAAATCAACACTGCTGTCATCTTCAAGCCCTTTGCGAATATTCTCTTCCGCATAACCAGAAACAAATATCACTTTGATTTCTGGGTAACGCTCGCGCATATGGGTCAGCAAAGTCGGCCCGTCCATTTCAGGCATCACAACGTCAGAAATCAACAATTCCACTTCACCGTCGATTTCTTCAAGCACATCTAGCGCTTCAACGCCGCTGTCCGCTTCATGCACCACATAACCAGCGGATGCCAAAGCTCTGGCTGCAAATGCTCGCACGCTGTCTTCATCTTCTACGATCAAGATACGCTCTTTACCTGTAAGGTCGCGCACCTTTGTTTTGGCAGACTGTTCTTGCTCAGGTTCGGCAACCAGCTCAGCTCTTTCCATATATCGCGGCAAGAATATTTTGAAGGTGGTGCCTAAATCAATTTCTGTGTCCGCATAGATAAAGCCACCGGTTTGTTTCACAATTCCATAAACGGTTGAAAGGCCAAGGCCGGTGCCTTTGCCAATATCTTTGGTGGTGAAAAACGGTTCAAAAATCTTGGCCAACACTTCTGGCGGAATACCGGTTCCAGTGTCTGCCACTTCAATCAGCACATAATCAGCCGCAGGCATGCCCCGATAATCAAACGTCGCTGCTTCAGCCTCTTCAACATTGCGCGTGCGAATTTTGACGTCACCGCCCTCAGGCATCGCATCGCGGGCATTCACCACAAGATTGATAACCACTTGCTCAAGCTGAATATGATCAGCCCGCACAGGCCAAATATGGGGCGCGTGATCAACGGACAAGTTGATGCTGTCTCCGATCAAGCGCTTAAAGAGCACGGTAAGGTCATCAACCAACAGCGAAACTTCAAGCACTTCAAGCCGAAGTGTCTGACGGCGAGAAAATGCCAGCAACTGACGCACCAATCCGGCTGCCCGGTTGGCGTTTTGTTTGATCTCCATCGTGTCTTTGAACGAAGGATCATTTGGCCGCAAGTTGAGCAGCAAAAGATCAGAGAACCCAATAACTGCCGTTAGAATATTGTTGAGGTCGTGCGCGATGCCGCCCGCCAGTTGGCCAACGGCCTGCATTTTTTGGCTTTGCGCGAACTGTTGCTCCAGCACCCGCTGTTCGGTTGTATCAAGCGCATAAACAATCACCCGCTCGTCGCTATCCGCACCATCAGCAATACCGGTAATATAAAGCCGAACACTTCGGTCTTCATTGGCGGCCAAAACGGTATCTACGGGCTCAATAAGCGACTGGTTGGATTTCGCAGCTTCCATGGCCGCGGCAAACTTGACTTGCGTTTCAGGGCTCAACAAATCGGTCAGCGGCAAGCCTTCTGTGGCCTTCTCACCATGCTCATTATCGAATGTGCGCATAAAGGGCGCATTGGTACGCACTACTTTACCGTCACCATCAAGGCCAGCAATTGCAAACGGCGTATCGTTGAAGAACCGCGAGAACCGCACTTCAGCATTGCGCAATTCTTCAGATGCATCAACGCCAGGCGACCGGTCGAGCACCAATGTGCGCGTTTCGCCCAAATCCCCCTCTGCCAATCGCGCCGCACGGTGCAAAAGCCGGACTGGCAAATTGGTGCCATCGCGCTTCACCAAATCAATGTCGATAACTTCGGTCTTAATTTGCCCATCACTACTGCCACCGAGCAGTAGACCAGACCCATCACCGCGCACAATTTCTGAAAGGCTGAGCGCACCAACGTCAAATTCAGCTAGATCGTAATCCAGCCAATTGGCCAATGTCGCGTTGAGATATTGAAGCTTTCCGCGGCCATCTGTCGAAAAGAAACCCGCCGGCGCATGATCCAAATAATCAATTGCTTTTTGCAACTCTAGGAAAATGCTTTCTTGCCGTTCCCGGTCGCGCGAAATGTCTTCAACCGACCATAAAACAAGCTTTTTGCCGTTTGTGCCTTCGACTTCAGGCAAACCATGTACGCCAACCCGATACCAAACCGGCCCATTGCTTGCCTTACCAAATGTTGGCCCGTCGGTTAGCCTGATGTCTTCAACCGCGCGACGCCCGTCTTGTGCGGCGCGGGATAGTCGATAGATCGCTTCGCTTGCTTCCGCTGCACTGGCAAAAAGGCGCGGCACGCTAACAACAGAATTCCGATCAAGACCCGAAATCAATTCGCCATACGCGGCGTTGGCGTAGACAATTCGCCCCTCACGGTCGGCAACAACTGCGCCATATTCCAAACTGTCCACAATCGCGCTCTGCAGCGCGGGTCCATCATTCGTACGGGAGAGTTTAAACAGGCCAGCCGCTAGACCAAACAAACAGAACACGCCGATGACCGCCAAAACGGCCAACACCAGCAAAAGCATGTCAGAAGAAATCTGACTGCCATAAATGGAATAGACCACGGCCAAACCGACAAATATTGCGGACAATAAAATGACACGCCAAACACCGTTCCCACCAAGACGGGCACGGGTAGTTGGTTGTGGATAACTATCTTGTGTCAGCGGTGTCATGGACATTGACCTGCCCCTATTTGTTTAGCACGTCGACTTTGTGCACATTTGCGCCAGAATCGCGGTGTTGTTTTGCTTAAACAACATCATCAAACCAGCCCGATTCAAGCAAGCTTTAAGACATTATTCATTAATTCACGGCTTTGCGCAGCAACTTTTCGCGTTTTAAGAATTTAAGTTTGCCATATCACGATTTCTTGGCATTCCAAGACCTGGATTTGCGCAATTGCATCACATATCCAATGACCTGCGCCACTGCTTTGAAATGCTCTGCTGGCACGGGTTCTTCGATCTCCACACTAGCATGCAGCGCACGCGCCAAAGGTGGATTTTCAACAATCGGAATTTCGTGCTCACCGGCAATCTCACGTATTTTAAGCGCAACGGCGTCCATACCTTTTGCCACGCAAACCGGGGCGGGCATGCCCTGCTCGTATTTCAAGGCAATCGCATAGTGGGTCGGGTTGGTGATCACGACGCTTGCGTCAGGCACATCTGCCATCATGCGGGAGCGCCCTCGTTCCGCCCGCAACTGACGAATTTTAGCCTTAACCTTGGGGTCACCTTCCATCTGCTTGTACTCGTCGCGCACTTCCTTGATGGTCATTTTTTGTTTTTCCCACCATTTATTGCGCTGATACATAAAATCCAAACCAGCAATAACGGTTAGAACAGCCAGCGTCGCAAGAATGATCTTGATGCCCAACTCTTGGAAAACCGGCAAAATCATAGACGGGTCGGCGGTAATGATAGTGTCCAAGCGATCCCGCTCAGGCCACATCACCCAAAACATAATCAAGGAAACGATGGTCAGCTTGGCCAGTCCTTTGCCGAAATTCACCAGGGCTTCGGATGAAAACAAACGCTTGGCCCCAGCTAATGGCGAAACTTTTGAAAATTTGGGCTTAATCGGGTCTAGCGACCAAACCGGGCGATGCTGGGCGAGGTTCGCAGCCAATGCAAACAATGCCATAATCAACAGCGGCACAACCGCAACAACCATCACGGTTCCCGAAAGGTTTTGCCAAAATGTTGCAAATGCCGCCCCACCAACTTCAATCTGATGGGCATTTACAAAGATCATTTTTAGCTGGGCCATAAGGTTGGACGCCGTGATGGGCGCCATTAGGGAAAACACAAGCGCCGTACCCACCATCATAAACCAAGTGGTCACTTCTTGGCTTTTTGCGACATCCCCTCTCTTATGCGCATCATCGAGTTTTTTGTCGGAGGGGTCCTCGGTTTTCTCGGACTTGTCCGGTTGATCAGCCATATGTGCGCCCTACCCGATCAGCTTGAGCAAAAACTGCTCAATATGTTGCATGTACCAACTCATCATCATGGAGAGCAAAAGCACAAACAGCAAAAGGCCGATGCCAATATTGGCAGGCATGGCGATGAAGAACACTTGCAATTGCGGCATCAAACGCGCCAGCAAACCAAGACCAAAATAGAACAGCAATCCAAAAATGATAAATGGCGCGGACATCTGAACGCCAACAACAAAACTGCCCGCAACCGTTTGGATGGCCATATCGGCGGCGTCTTTGAGGTCAAAGCCCGCACCGGGCGTAAAAATTGTGTAGGTTTCGTAGATGGCGGCAAGCACGAGGTGGTGCAAGTCCATGGCAAAAATTAGAGCAACACCCGTAACAGCAATAAAGTTACCGAAAATCGCCCCTTGCACGCCGCCTTGTGTTGGATCGGATGTTGTTGCAAACGATAGACCTGTTTGAAAGGCGATCACCGTTCCAGCGACCTGGGCAGCAGACATCAGGATGCGCGAGACGCCACCAATAATCAAACCAACACCAATTTCAGAAAACAACATGAATAAAGCAGGATAAAAGGTGACCGTCTCAGTTGGGTAATGCTTTGAAATTAGCGGATACATGATGAAGGTAAAAGCCAGCGCCAGTGTCAACCGCATCCGCATGGGCATCCGTTGAGAGCTAAAACCGGGCATCAGCATCAGCAAAGTGCCCAACCGGGCAAATATCAAGATGTATATCAGTGCAGTTTGCGGCAGCCAGTCAATACTCATGGCTTAACCGCCCGAGATAATCAAATCGGCCATGCGATGCATATAGCCGCTCATCATCGAGCCCATGAAGGGCAAAAGCAATATCATGGTGATAAAGATGGCCAATATCTTGGGCACAAACACCAATGTCATTTCTTGGATTTGGGTGAGCGCCTGAAACAGTGCGATCACAACCCCAACCACAAGACCAACAATCATCAATGGAGATGAAACATAGATCAATGTCCAAATGCCATCTTGTGCCACATCGAGCACTTGTGCGCCGGTCATTTTTGCGTCTCCAGTTTAAGAACGAGACTGCCGTTAAATCGGCATCCGCATAATCTCTTCATAAGCACTGATCACCCGGTCACGAATCGTTACCATCGTTTCAAGTGCAACTTCAGTTTCCGAGATTGCGGTCACAACATCAACCACGCTGGCCTTTCCATCAACAAGATCTAGTGTTGTTTGGTCTGCTGCTCGACCCGTTTCAATGGCGCTGCCAATTGAATCTGCGACCAATTTGCCAAAATCTTGTCCGCCAGTTTTATCTTCCATGCCCATGCTGGGCGCAGATTTGCTGGCTTGGTCCACAAGTTTAGTTGCACTTGCATAGGCGTTAGATGCCGCTGAAAACGGTACGCTCATATTAATCCCCAGTTTTACTTTTAAATGCTAGTCGTTCCGTTCCCCAACGAGACGACCAGCGATTGGCTCTCCGCTAACGCGTTCTACCCACGCAATATGTCCAATGTGCCGCCAAGCATCGCCCGCGACGTCGAAATAACATTCAAGTTCGCTTCGTAAGTGCGCTGTGCCTCGCGCATATCCATTGTCTCGACCAGCGAATTCACATTTGGATAAAGCACGTATCCGCGCTCGTTTGCCGCCGGATGCCCGGGCTCGTAACGGCTTTGGAAGTCGCTCATGTCGTAACTGACTTTACCAATTTCCACCTGATGGGCAGAAAGGTCACTATTGTAAACCGCCTCAAATGTCGGCACACGACGACGATATGGTTCACCGCCCGGCTCTTTGGCCGCGGAACTAGAGTTCGCCATATTTTCTGCGATAATGCGCATACGTGCTGATTGGGCATGTAGACCGGTTGCCGCAATCTTTAGCGAATTCATGAAGTCTGTCATAATTTACTCCTCTGCCCGTTCGTTAGAACGTGCACTATGCCTTGCCCAAAGCTGTACGAATGAGTTTGATCGAGCGTTTATAGATGGTTGTTGCCGCCTGATAATCCATCTGGTTGCCAGCAACTTTCATCATTTCATCTTCCAGCACCACTTGGTTGCCTTCAGGCGTAATTTCAAAACTGTTCAGCTTGCGCTCGCCAAACTTGCCCGCGCCTTGTCCCTGAACACTGAAGTGTTGAGAATCGGTAGATCTGGTTGAAACATTGGACATTTGCAGCGACTGCACCTGCTCCGAAAACGAATAGGGCGTGAGGTCGCGACCGCGATAGCCAGGTGTTTCGGCGTTTGCAACATTCTCGGCGAGCAATGTTTGACGGGATTGATGCCATTTCATTTTCTGGCTAAGCGCTTCAAAAAGCGGTATCTTGGCAATCGACATAATCGGACCTCTCAACAACTAGGCAGATATTGCCGCCCATTTAGTTAACGCCCCATTAACGATATCCCTCATATTGCGAAATTACGTATATTTCGGTCTTGCCCTAGCCGCATTTGCTTGTATAGCTGGGGCAACTGGCATTAATTTCCGGCAATTTGGTGCAAGAATGCCATTTTGGCGTTAGAACGGGGACGGCGAAGCGATGGGCTTTATCAACGATCTTTTGGGCAATGTAGACAATAACATCTGGATACTTGCGGGCGGTCTAGCCATCACCGTTGTCGCCATTATCCTTGTGGTTTGGCTGCTCAAATTTGCCTTCAATGCCAGCCGCAACGGGCTTGGTGGTCGTATAAAGCGCCTTGGGGTCGTTAGCACCGCAGCGGTTGATAATAAGCGTCAATTGGTGATTATCCGTCGGGACAATAAAGAACATTTGATTATGATCGGTGGCCCCACGGACGTGGTGATCGAAACAGGCATCAACCCCGAGGAAACCGTTGTTCAAAAGGTTCCGACCAAACGAGCGGTTGCAAATTCTGAAACCCAAGCAGCAGCAAAATCACAACCGCGTGTCGAGCCTGTGCCCGCATCTGCGAACAAACCAGCACCGCAACCTGCCGTGGCCCAACCTGTTCAAGAACAGGCAAAATCAAAGCCGCGCCCTGCGCCTCGGATCGTGCCTGCGCCAGAACCAAAGCCGGCAGACGAGACCCCAGAAACAAACGTGACGGCGATCGAAAAATTGCGTGAACTGGGTAAATCCAAGCCAGACTCAACCGTTTCAACTTTGCGCTATCCCGGCATTTTGCGTCCGGTAACACGGCATAAAGGCGTGGATAGAACTGAGTTGGATGAAAATAAAGACGATCAATCCAACGACTCAGATAAATTGACTGCTCACGAAGCACCAAAAATTGAAGTGGTGCAAGGAGCAGACAGTGGCACGGACGACATCAAAGACGCGCCAAAAAAACGCGGTCGCAAGCCGGCAAAAAGCGAAAAATAGCCAACGGATTGACGTTGCCTATATTGTCGCGACGTTTAAGCGCTGCTTCAAACTTTCTGCGATCTGTTTCGGCGTGCTCTTTGTCGGGTCATTACTGGCCTACCCGGCTTTCGCCCAAGACATTTCAGTAGACTTTAACGACCAAAACACCCTGACCGAGCGCGCTGTCCAGCTGATCGGGCTGATCACAGTCCTGTCGTTGGCCCCATCAATTCTAGTGATGGTGACGTCGTTCACCCGCATTGTAGTGGTGCTATCGCTCCTGCGAACGGCCATCGGCCTACAAACCGCACCGCCGAACTCTGTGATGATCTCGCTGGCTTTGTTCTTAACAGCCTTTGTGATGGCCCCCACACTCCAACAGTCTTATGATGATGGCATCGAGCCGGTGATCAGTGGGCAATTGCAGATCGAAGAAGCCTTTCCATTGGCGGCCGCCCCGGTGCATGAATTTATGCGCCAACATGTACGGGATAAGGACGTTCAGCTGTTCCTTGATCTAACCGAAGGCAACATCCCGGAAAATCCAGAAGACTTGGAGCTGACAATTTTGGTTCCTGCCTTCATGATTTCCGAACTACGTAGAGCGTTCGAAATCGGCTTTTTGCTGTTCGTGCCCTTCATTGTCATCGACATGGTTGTCGCTTCGGTGCTCATGTCCATGGGTATGATGATGCTGCCACCTATCGTGATTTCACTGCCATTTAAGCTGATTTTCTTCGTGTTGGTCGACGGCTGGCATCTTGTCGCCGGATCACTCATCCGAAGTTTCGGCTAGCCCTGCAAATCGAACGGTCGCCTTAAAGAACGTCAGGCTGTGGTGCCAATGCGCCGGTTTCAACATATTGCGCTTTATAAGCATTTAGGAACGAGTTTAGCGAGTCAACGTCAGCAATTTGCCGCGCAAGTTTCTTAAACTCGGTTGTGCCGTAAGCTGTTTTGCCGGTCACGAACTCAAATATCGGCCATTCAGGCGTTTCGGACATGCGCCCGGAATATTTTGCCCGCAACCGGGTCAGTCCAATTTCATCATTCGCAAGTGTATAGGCCACTGCGGCCTTGATCATGTGATTGCGCACCGACGTAGACAACGAACCTTCTGGTAAGCCGTCAGAATAGACGCGTTCAAGCATCTCGCCTGCTTCACGATAGCGTCGTCCGGCCCAATGTGCGTCAACTTCCAACAGGCTTGCGTCGCGCCCTTTTAGGCCGCGCAGAATATCAACCGCCAACTCATCACGCCCAGCATCGATCAACGCGCGGGCTTCCAAAATCCGCCTTTGGCGCTCTAACGTTGGCACCAAGTTCGCTAGACGTGTCTTGTACAATGTTCGAAGGGCAAGGTCTGGTCGGTGGTCTGCGATTTGGATAATCGCCAAATCCGCAGAAATCTTTGCCCGTGCTACACCGTCCAAGCGATTTTCAATCTGATATTCAAGCAATCCAGCCGCCTGCTCCAGCAAATCAACTTTTACCAAACGACGCGCCAGGTTTCGGATCATTTCGTCGCCCTTTGCACCAACTGGCGCCAATTGACGGAAATCATAAAATAGAGCCAGCGCCGCAATGGGGTCCAGGCGATCTGCTTCCCCGTTTAGGTATAGGTTTGAGAAAACCTGCGTCGCTTCTTCGTGAAGCGCGGTTTCGTCTGGCGTGTCTTGATATTCAGCAGCCATCAACAACAGCGTGTTGAAGCCACCTCTATAGTCCGCTGTCCGGAACTGGAATTGACCAAGCATGTGTTGAATCTTTGCGGCCAACCTGCCCCCACGCCAAATCAAAGCTTGGTTTTCAAGCGTCTGCTTCGCCTTCTCCACGTCAATGCGTTTGGTCTTGTCAAGAATAAGTAGCGTTCGGTAAACCGCCTCGGCGTGTGTTGGCCGAATGTCAGCCGTCATGACAGCGCCATAGGTGTCTAACGCTTCTTCATACCGCTCCTCGATCTCGTCAATACGCCCACTAAGCAAATCGTAAAGGCTCAGATCTTCCTTATTCAACGTGCCAAAATCGATGCCGCCCAAATATCGAACCGCCAGACTGGCGTCATTTTCTTCGATCGATGCGCGAGCCGCAGCAAAGTAGAATTCATTTTGCACCCAACTTGGATAATCCGAAACTGTGTCTTCAGACTTCAACGCACTCACCCGCGCAACATCATACTCCCCCCGCTGAACCCGAGCGATGGTCTGCCACATCAGCGAATCTGCAGAATCGACGATGCTGTCATCCAGCAATTGCTCGAGCCCATCGTCAGGCCGGTCTGCCAACACATTTGCGGCGCCGTACGCGACTTTAGTACGTTCCAACAAAGCTGGACGCTTCGTGTTTTCGAGCAAAAATTTTGTTACACCCAACGCCTCATGGGCCAGCCCACCGGAAAGGTACAGCCGCGCCAATTCAAGCCGTGTGGCTTCCAGAGACGGGCCTTCCATTTCTGCAGCCCTATTGGAAACTTCTTCAAATTTTCTTCGGAACTGCTGCGGATTATGCACGTCAAAACTGACCAAATCCAAATAGCCGATCCGATTTTCAGTTTCTTCTGCCCGGCCATCACCGCGCACTTCATGACCGAACGAAAGCTGCAACTTCTCGGCTGCATCAACAACGATTTGGTTTTCTTCAATGCTAACCACCAACTCATCATGATGTGGCTTTACGACAAAACCATGCACGGCCTTTAGTGCTTTGAAATCGACATATTCAAGATCCCGAACAAGAGCCCGAGAAGGCGGATAAGCAGTTACAACATGCAACATGTCGCCAACATTTGGATCGCGGATCTGGTGCACACGGCCTGGTCGCTCGATGTCGGCCACAATTCGCACACGCCCTTTGGGTGTCGTATCTTGTGATAAAGTCATCGGCTCGGTCGGTGCGATAAGAATATCACCCAAAGACAGAACCCAAGATCGACCCTCGGAGCCTAATGTCGCAAGGCGCTCAGCATTCATATTCAAGCGCACAATTTGGGTGTCGCCAGCGCTATTCACCTGTACTTCGTCGGCAATTCCGCCCATTAATTCCATATCAGCCGGTTGCGAAATTTTGACATGGGTATCAAACACCATCCAAACAGCACCACCACGTTTGTAAACCGCGGCCGGTGTATCCTGTTCAAATGGGAAAATCAGACGGACGGTCGCACCGATACGGTTGATAAATGGCGTAATTTCACTTTGGCGAGACATGTTCGGACCGCGTTCTAGATTACGCTCATGCATCTCCTCAGCGGGTGACTGCTGAGGTTCTTCGGCTGCCAGTTCCAAGTCCTCGGGGATCACGCCATCGACCAAATCCGCAAGTGGAACGCTGATATCCTCATTGTTGGAGAAGTCCAAGTCCAACGTATAGCGGCGTTTTTCCTCATTGAAAAATCGAGGGTCGACTTCCTCTGCCAACTGAAACGCAAGGGTCAATCCATCATCCGTTATGGTTTTGGACACACCCGTAATCTCGGGCGGCATATTTGATTCTATTTCGTACAAATCTACGTCGATCGGCCATTCAAAACTCAATGACACCGTTCGATCATCGACTGAGAAATCGGCTTCTGTTGCCATGGACCAGTCAAAAACCAGGCGCGAAAATGTTGGATGACGGCCAAGCCGTATTTCCATTGATGGTTTTGATTCTCTCGCAATTTTTGCCTTGCGTCGCCGCTCAGCTAACAACGCCGCCTGCTCTGCCCGCAGTGCGAGCTCTTTCACGACCTCTTCGGGAAGCGCTGGGTCCAGCCCCGTCCAGTTCGGCGGAATGAGGTCCAAAAACAAGCGCTCGCCTGCTTCAATTTTGTTGATGCGGAAATCGCGCTTCAGCCCAAATCGAATTCCTTTTCGATCCGGATCGAGCCGCGCAACGGCAATGTATTCACCCAGATGTTCAGTAACATCAGGTAGTTGCGTGGTAATGGGCGCAGAAAACTCCAACGCCATAACGCCGGCAGTTGTTGTTACGGTGTAGGAAGGCAAATTGAGACGATCTTGGAACCTGATGATCAAGCGCCCAAACCCGGTCTGACCTTGCGCAATCAACTCAACTCGTTCTGAGCGATCTTGGGCAAAGCTGGTGCTAGACACAAAAGTGCAAAGCACCGCCAGCAAGACTATGCTAGCAACGCTGCGCAGATCAGTAAATTTTCGCGCGCATCTCTTGATCATAAACCACATTGGGTCCCGACATTTCACTATGCCTAAACTATCGCGCTTGGCTTAACGGCGCCTTACCAAATTGGTAACCTATTGCCCCACAATTTGCGGCAATTGCTCGCTCGCATCACCAACGGAAGTTTGGTTGAATTCAGAAAGGTTTGGATTAGCAAGATTAAGCGTCAGCGCTTCGGCTTTTTCCGCATCCATTGCAGCCATTACAGGCGCAAATTTCTTTGGGTTCATAATCTGAACCATGCGCACCAAAACCCGCATATCCAGACGGTTGAAAATGCGCGCAGCATCTTTCGGTTTCATGCTTTCATATGTTGAAACAAGCGACTTAAATTGCTGCGCTTCTTGGCCTTCTTTTTGCTCAACTAGCGCAGAAATACGTGCTTCAATATCTTTCAACTCTTGCGCTCTTGTCTCAAGGCGCAACTCTGCAGCCCGAATGATTGATTCTTGAATTGCCAATTGTTCTTCGCGAATATCCAATTGCTTGCGCCGCTCGCTCAGCCGCTCCAAAAACTCAAGCTCTGTGTTGGACACACCTGTTCTTTCACTCAGTTTTTGAATGCGCCCGTCCGTGTTGATCGTAATGGCTTCACCATCCTTTGGTCGATCCGGATTTAGCGCAGCTTCGGTCGCTTCCATCACTGGGTCAGCGCCGTCCGCCAGTTCTTCCTCTGCCTTAGCTTCCATCTCCGCCTCACCCGCAGCAACGTCATCTGCAAGTGCATTTTCTGTTTCCTGCGCTATCGCGGCGCGACTACCCAAAATGTAGAGATCACCGGAAACCAGCCCGAAAAGCTTAAAAAGTAGCAGCGCTGAAGCTGCCACCATTACGATGGGGAGAAGACGGATTGAATTCACGCAGCTTCTCCGTCACGCCGCGATATCCGGTCCAAATGATCCAGCGCCACCTTAGATTTGAGTGGTCGAGTGGTTGGCTCTGGAGCCGCTTTGCGCGCAGTTTGCGCGACCATGGCAAGTTTATGCATAACCGACTGGCCAGCATTCACATGATGTGCCAATTCGATCGAAAAGCTCTCAGCTTCACTTAACCGCGTGTGGATCATGCCGTCACACTCAATCGCAGTTTGGCGTAGCTGAGTGATCGCGCCATTGGCTTGATCTGTTGCGCGAACAAGATCAGTGATCATCGTTTGCAGGGCTGCCCGATCGGCACGCAACCGCTTAAGGCGAACATTCAATATGTAACAATAACCAACTGTGACGACCAACAGAATCGCGACTGCAGCCTCAACCAGTAATCCCAATGTAAAACTGCTCATGACTGTGATCCTTCTTGTTCATCCATGGCTTCAAATACAGCCATTGTTACTTTTGGCGGGTTCAGCGGTCGCGTCACCCTTACCGATACATTATTGCCAATGTGTCCCATCAACCCTTCGGTCAAGGCCACATCGCCACACTTTAAAGAAACAGGGTCGTTTGGCGATCGCTCGAACATCAATGTATCCCCGACTTTTAGGGCTAACATTTCAGACAACGGCAAATCCCACTCATGCAAAACGGCCTCAATATTTGTGTCCGCTGCATAAATCTCTGAAGCTAAGTGCCCTTCCCAAATGGGGTCGCGACCGAACTTTTCACCCATGAACATTTGCAGCAATTGTTCACGAATGGGTTCAATGGTCGCGTATGGCAACAGAATTTCAACCTTGCCGCCGCGATCATCCATATCGATGCGCAGCTCAATCAAAATGGCTGCATTGGCCGGACGTGCAATCGCTGCAAAGCGTGGGTTCGTTTCCATCCGTTCGATGGTAAAACTGACCGGTGTTAGCGGTTCGAATGCCTTATGCATATCGTCAAGGATGAGCTCAATCATCCGATTGGTCAGCGACATCTCGATTGTGGTGTAAGGTCGCCCCTCCACCCTGATGGTGTTGGTACCCCGCCGACCGCCAAGCAACACGTCAATCATGGAGTAAATCAAGTTGCTCTCAACCGTCATCAAGCCAAAATTGTCCCATTCCTCGGCCTTTATCACGGTCAGAATAGCAGGCAGAGGAATTGAGTTTAGATAGTCTCCAAATCGAACAGACGTAATGCTGTCCAGCGACACCTCCACATTGTCCGATGTGAAATTGCGCAAAGTGGTTGTCGTCAATCGCACCAAGCGATCAAAAACAATCTCCAACATTGGCAGACGTTCATAAGAGACCAGCGCAGAGTTGATCAGCGCTTGAACGCCAGTTAGCTCGCCAAGTCCAAGATCGGCACTATCAAAGCCGAGAAGATTGTCAATTTCATCTTGGTTCAGAATGCGATCAGCAGCGGCACCGTCATCACTTTCGTCGCCGCCTTCAATCATTGCCGCCCATTCAGCCGCAGCACCCTCACCGTCATCTTCTGCGACGTCAATACCGTCATCGTCCTCACTTGGCTTGTCGTCGACAATGCCAAATTCTTTCAGGAGGTCGTCTGTATCACTACCAGCCATCTCAACGCCCTTCCCTATTGCACCAGAATTTCTTTAAACACGATGCTTTCCACCTGGGTGGGGAAAAGGGCGAGATTAACGCGCCTGCGCAACTCTTCCTTTAGTCGGTAAATGCCAGCAGAGCCGTCCAAATCGGCTTTGCGCAATTCGCGTAAATAAACCTGAAACGTGTCCAACACGCGTGGCATCAACGCGTCCACGTTTGGCACCATCGCTTCGTCGGCAAGCTCTAGGGACACCAGAACCTTCAAAAACAAATCTTTCGTTTCGCCCTTGGAATTCAAGTTCACGGTGATCGTGGGCAGATCGTAAAAGAATGTCTGACGGACTTGTTGTTGCGCTTGCTGTGCTGGTGTGTCTTCACCGCCACCAGAAAACAATAAGAAGTATGCAGCCGCGCCACCGCCAAGCAGTAAAACAACAGCCGCACCAATGATCACCAACATTGGTGGGCCCTTCTTTTTGCCGCCTTCGTCTTCTCCGACGTCTATGTCTTGGGCTGTATCGTCTGCCATGTTCTCACTCTGTAGGTGCTGCGCAATGCGCACAAACTCTTCACTATGATCCACGTAACGATGAGAAGGTTAACGAAGCGTTACCATTCGCCCCTCAACAGGCAATTTTTGCCGGGTCGATTTTGCCTGATCGACCAATCTTGTCACGATCAATATGTCTTGATCCAGAAATAATTCATACAAATCAATGAGTTAAAACTTGGCACGATCCTCGCATTA
Source organism: Maritalea sp. YIW29 (assembly GCF_057219265.1). NCBI lineage: Bacteria > Pseudomonadati > Pseudomonadota > Alphaproteobacteria > Hyphomicrobiales > Devosiaceae > Maritalea > Maritalea sp. YIW29. The sequence continues at coordinate 523,157 of NZ_JBXVVF010000001.1, read as the reverse complement.
GATATGGCAGACGAAAAGCTTGGGGAAGCTGCTCGTTGAACAAAATTGGGGAGATCGTGCAAAATGGAAAATGCACAGCTCATAGGTTTATCACGACAAATCGCACTTCAGCGGCAAATGGATGTCGTCGCCAATAATATGGCGAACATCAACACCACTGGATATAAGAATGTCGATATTCTGTTTGAAGAATACATCATGCCAACAGCACGCCATAAAGATTTTGGCGCCTTGGACCAAAAGCTGTCCTATACGCAGGACTGGACGACAATTGATGATTTCGGCGCAGGTTCAATCGAACTGACGGGTAACGAGCTCGATATGGCCATCCAAGGCCAAGGGTTCTTCGTTGTCCAAGCACCTGACGGCGAACGATATACGCGCAATGGCGCATTTCAGTTGAACCAGCGTGGCGAACTCGTCACATCGGAAGGCTTTCCTGTTTTAGCGGATGGCGGCTTCCTTACCTTTGGGCCAGAAGAAACTGGCATCACCATCACCAAAGACGGACGGGTTTCGTCTTCAGCAGGTGAAAAAGGCATTATGCGTATTGCCGAGTTTGAAAATCCTCAGGATCTAAAACGCGCTGGAGATACAATGTTTTCTGGCGAGAACCCAATTTTTGATAATCCATCTAGTCTTGTCCATATGGCGATTGAGCGTTCGAACGTTTCCGGGGTTTCAGAAATGACTGAAATGATCCGCGTGACCCGCGCCTATACATCCATGGCAAATCTTCAACAAAAACAAGACGAGTTGCGCCGCACGGCTATCAAAAAACTCGGCGATCTTAACGCTTAATCACGTCCCCGCGAAAGGAACATAAAATGAAAGCTTTATATACCGCATCGACTGGGATGGCCGCTCAAGAGCGTAACGTTGAGGTTATCTCAAACAACATCGCCAACATGCGAACAACTGGTTACAAACGCCAACGCGCCGACTTCCAAGATCTACTTTACCAAGTTTATCGCCGCTCTGGCTCGCAAACCTCAGAAGCTGGCACACAATTGCCAACAGGCGTTGAAATTGGCTCCGGTGTTAAAACAGGTGCAACCCCTCGTATCATGAGCCAAGGCAGTGTCGCCCCAACCGAAAAAGAACTTGATCTCGCCATTCGTGGTGAAGGGTTCTTTTCCATCAGCTTACCCGATGGTCGAACAGGGTACACAAGAGACGGCTCCTTCGAGCGAGATTCAAACGGCGAATTGGTCACGATCGAAGGCTACCAAGTACAGCCGGGTATCAGTATTCCAGCCGCGGCCCGATCAGTCTCGATTTCTGCCGACGGTGTTGTTGAAGCCTATTTGGACCAAGACGCAACACCAACCGCAATTGGCCAAATCCAGCTGTCACGCTTCGTCAACAAAGCAGGTTTGGAAGGCATCGGTGATAACTTGTATGTCGAAACGGCTGCCAGTGGCCCGGCTCAAACAGGTGTCGCCAACGCAGATGGCTTCGGCAATTTGCTGCAGGGTCACCTTGAGTTGGCCAACGTGAATGCCGTTACAGAAATTGCTGATTTGATCGCCGCACAACGGGCATACGAAATGAATGCCCGTGTGATTTCTGGAGCCGATGAAATGCTTCAAGCAACAGCGCAACTCCGTTAGGGGATTGATTAAAATGATCAAATTATCCAAAGCGCTAATTTCCGGCCTTATTTTGGCAACGCTTAGCACAACTAATTTAGCAGCCGCGCCCGTCTTAAAACCGTCGATCATCGTCAACACCAAAGTGGTGACAATTGGCGATATGTTTGAAGATGCTGGCAATCTAGCTGAAACCGGATTGTTCATGAGCCCTGCGCCAGGCACCGTTGGTGCGGTGCCCGTCGCTTCGATCACCCTGGCCGCACAACGCGCTGGTTTGACCGGCTTCGAAACAAACGGCATTTCCCACGTTCGTGTTGAGCGTCAAGGCATGCAAATTGACGCTGAATTCTTGAGCGACTTGTTCACTCAAGAGATCAGCAAGCGTGGTTTGCTACGGGACGAACAAGGCGTCACATTTGCGCCCTATCGCGGTTTGGAAACAATGTTTGCCGATCCTTCAATGGCCACCCCGGTGACCATGCTGGATTTCGATTACCAACCTCAAACTGGCGTTGTTTCAGCAAGACTGGCTTTGGCAGGCCATCGTGAACCGTTCAACGTGAATGGTAAAATTGAAATCTCCGCACCTGCCGCACACCTTCGCCGCACAATGGCACGAGGCGAAATCATTGACATCAACGATATCGAGTTCTTGCCAGTGCCCGTTCGGTTTTCGCAAGCACAAGGCGACCTCGAACTCACTGAATTACTGGGCAAAAGCCTCACGCGTTCGGTGCGCGGTGGCAGCTTGATCCGTCGGAGCGATCTATCAGATCCTGTTGTGATCAATCGTAACGATATGGTGACCATCCTTTATCGCCATGGCCAACTAAAGCTTACCGTCAAAGGCCAGGCGTTGAATTCCGCCACAGAAAACCAAGTCATTTCGGTTCTTAATCTGATGTCAAAAAAGACAGTTCAGGGCATCGCAACGGCCCCCGGAACAGTCGTCATCACAAATGACCCAACCCATATCGCAAGCCGATAGGCAGGGAGCATAAAAATGAAAATGTTCAAGATCATCACACTTATCGCACTTGCCGCTTCACTTTCTGCCTGCACAGCCGCGAGTCGTCTTGCAGATATCGGGAAAGCGCCAACGCTAACTGCAATCGAAAACCCTAGAGCGCAAGCTGGTTACAAACCTGTCAGCATGCCGATGCCAGAACCTGAGCGTGTCGCCTATTCGCCGAACTCGTTGTTTATTTCCGGCACGCGGGGCTTCTTTAAAGATCAACGGGCAAGCCGGGTCGGCGACATCCTTACGGTGCAGGTCACCATTTCCGATAAGGCGCAGTTCTCCAACAAATCAGCCCGCTCTCGGGCAAGCACCAACAATGCCGGCGCAAGTGGTGTTGTCGGTTCTTTGTTCGGCCGCATTGCACCTGGCGTGGACCCATCAGCCGCCATCGGCGTTACGTCTGGCACAACGGACAGTGGAGACGGATCAGTAAATCGTTCTGAAAATCTTGAAACACAAGTCGCTGCAGTTGTTGTGCAAGTGCTGCCAAACGGCAACCTCGTGATTGAAGGGCGTCAGGAAGTCCGTGTGAATTTTGAAGTTCGTGATCTGATTGTAGCCGGGATTGTACGGCCTGAGGATATCGGTGCCGCAAACACCATTCCATCCACAAAAATCGCACAAGCGCGCATTTCATACGGTGGTCGTGGACAAATCACGCAAGTTCAACAGCCTCGATATGGCCAACAGTTCATGGAAGCCATCCTACCGTTCTAGGGTCTAACCCAAACCAACTAAAGGATTTTGTCCTCTAAAATTGCCAATCGGTTTTCCCCAATTTATCGATTGGCTCTCCCCAGAAGGGCACGGCTTTCCCCAATTTGCTGTGCCCTTCTCTATTTCTAATCTTGGCGTTTCGACTATTTAGAGAAGTTGAATATCAACACGCCACCAATAATCGCAATGCCGCCGAAAAGAAGCGCCAAACTAATCTCTTCACCCAAGACCAAAATTCCCAAATTCGTGCCCACAAACGCAATGATCGGGCCAATCTGGCTCAGATATACTGCTCCTGCCGTCTTTTGCAGCAAGAAGTAAAAGGCAAATCCGACAGCAAAAATGACAATTTGCAACACTAGTGATTGGGTCATCGCAGCGCTGGGCTTAATCAAAACCGGCGCCCCCAAGAACCAAACGAGCAGAAACGCAAAAGCGCCGGCGAAAAGCAACATGAGAGGCGCCAAAGCATATGGCGACGCATCTTTTGGCCATGCCCAAGATCGATAGATATTGCCCAGCGCTAGAAACACAGGGCCAAGCAAGGCAACAAACACCCAAAATGGCGACGGACCGACACCCGTCAATTTGCCGACGCTTAGCGCAACTGCACCGCTGAGCGCGATCACTACGCCGAAGGCGCGGGAGACAGCGAATGTTTCTGTGCGCAATAAAACGCTAAATAGGTAAGTCAAAACAGCGGAGAATGCGGTGACCAACGCCACAAAGCCTGCCCCCACATGCACGACGGCCAAAAAGAATACGATGTTGGGCAAAGCAAACATGATGCCGCTGATCAGCGAGTAGCGCAGCACCGCTCCAGAGAAATTCATCTGGACGCCAAACAAGCGTAGTCCAACCATCATCAATATTCCGCCCGCCGTCGATGACAGGGCCAAAAATGTGATGGGATGCCAACCGGCCAAAATAGCGACTTTTCCGTTGACCGTTGTTGCACCAAAAAAGCTGCCAACTATAAGCAATAATGCAAACGGCAACAGTGACTTGGGGTCAAACCGCTGTTTCTTAATATCCCGCGCCGTACGTGTTAGCCCACCATCCAAGCCTTGCTTGATACTTTCCTTCGTCGCGCCCAACGTGATATGGCCAGCCATGATATTCTCCAAATTTTCGCTTGGACTATATCTTTATATAAAGTATCTTGATGTCAAGATAAATTGAGGAATTTATGGACCGCGCGCAACAAGCTGCCGATCAATGGCAAAAAGAATGGCCTGAAATCAACAACTTACCTATGCTCACCCTAGGGCGACTAACAGAGTTGGCGGGTCGCGTTTTGCAGAATGAACTTGAACCATTGTTCAACCAACATGGTTTGAACCTTGGTGAATTCGACGTATTGGCCACGTTGCGGCGGGCCGGACCGCCCTATTCGCTCACACCGACTCAGCTTTATGAAGCGACGATGATCTCATCCGGGGGGATGACCAATCGACTTGATCGATTAGAACGATCCGGTTTCATTGAACGGCAGAAAAACCCGAACGATCGTCGCGGTACCATCGTTGCGTTAACAGAAAGCGGTTTTGAGAAAATGAGCGAACTGGTTCCGCTCCATGTCGCAAATGAAGAACGCATTCTTTCCCCCCTTAGCCGATCTGAAATTGATCAGCTAAATGCTCTGACAGCGAAGCTGCTCAACGGCCTTGGCAATGAAGATCGCGACAACAAGAAATAGGGCTATTTAAGGATATGTCGTTTTTGGGAAAGTTCGGCCAAAAGCGGGTCAATGTGGGCCGAAAACTCTTCTTTTCGGGCCGACTTAATCTGCTGCAGCACCTGCATAGCGTGCTCGGCGGTAAATTTTTCAAAATAGCGCCCGGCATCCAGCCCATCAGACCAAACGTTAGACAATCGCCGGTTGATATATTCCTCAACCATATATTGTTGCTGCTGGATCGATTTGGCAAAAGTACCCAAGTTCCAAGCCATTTTCAAAGCATAAAGGTCGACGCCTGCTTTGCGCGTTCCGGTCAACCCAAATTGCTGCGTATATTGGCGGCTTTTCGCTTCAAATTTTTGTGGCGCATAATCTTGGGTCACGTCTCGCCATCCAAGTCCCCGCAATGTGGCAACAAGCCCGCTTGGGGTAACCTGTTCTTGGAACTCAAGTCCAAACCGCTTTGAATCCGCCAAAACTTTTAGAACAAGATCCGAGCAGGAAAGCCATTCTTTGATTTGCTTTGCGTTGCTGTCGCGTGGTCCACGACCAATGCCAAGAAACCGACGTAGGCCATATTTGGACTCTATATATCGCCAAGCCTTCATCATGGATTCAGCACCAAATGCTGTTTCAGGTGCGCTTAAGCCAGGTGCACGCAGCACCAAAAAGTCACGATATCGATTGTGGCTATTATAACAAAGGTCGATCACCGGCACGAAACGCACGCCACCGGGATGCACCATGTCCGTGTAGTATCCTTTTACGGCTCGCGGGTAAGCCTCAATCGCGGTCAATTCAGAACCGACTAGCGCGCAATGCGTAAATTTCTGCGGTGAAGCAAATGCATTGAAATCAAAAAGATGCTGGAACGCGACGTTTACGCCGGACTTGACCCCGTAAGAGCGGTAAAAAACCACATCATAGGGTTGAGATACAGGCCAAAGATGCTGCCTCTCGTCGCCCATTTGCTTAGGCAGATCAATTTGCTCTTTTTGTACAGCTATTGGACCAACCAAGAGTGCCTAGCCTTCCCGAACTCAATTACTGGCGCCATTATGCGCCAGATCACGATCAATTTGCAACAAATCGCGCAAAGATTACTTAACGAGTAAAGCGAGAATACCCAACAGCATCAATCGTCACGATAAACTTTCTCGCGGCGTTCGTGCTTTTCTTGCGCTTCAAGGCTCATTGTTGCAATCGGACGTGCATCAAGGCGAGCCAGCCCAATCGGGTCGCCGGTCACTTCGCAATACCCATATGATTTGTCATCAACACGAGCCAGTGCCGCATCAATTTTTGATATGAGCTTTCGCTGACGGTCTCGCGTACGCAATTCGAGCGCTCGATCACTTTCAGAAGATGCACGGTCCGCTATGTCCGGGTGATTCTGACTTTCCTCTTGCAGCGTTTCAAGCGTCTCTTTGCTCTCGCGCAAGATATCATTTTTCCAAGCAACCAGCTTCTTCCGAAAATAGGCCAGTTGGCGACTATTCATGAACTCTTCGCCATCGGTCGGGCGATAAGTCTCATCATCACCAAAACTTGCCTCGTCCAGATCGACTTTACTATCCAAATCCATTGACACGGCTATTACTCCCTCAGTCTCTGCGCGACATATATAGTGTCCAACCTCACCAACGGCAAGTGAGTTTGTGTCACTGCACCTAAGCGTTAAATATTACAGAGAAAAGACAATGTGAAATTTGGGCAGAATTTCAGCTAACCATCAGAATTTATTCAGCTTTGCCAACTCGACGCGAACACGCAATTCGATATCGTCAATAATGGCGTCAAGTTCTGGGTCTGCCTTGTTGCGCGCTTTTGTAACTAAATTGAGCATATTGTCCAAACGAGATTCGGAAATTTTGCCGACCAGTAGGTCTGTTTTCATCTGCTCCAAATTGTCCAATAAATCGTGCCCGCGACGAACGATCTTCTTCTTCGCAAATGTTGGATCTTCCACAGATTGCAAGGCAAGCAGCGCATCAATTCCGCCCACATCTGGCGCTGAAACGGGCGCACCGGCCTTGGTTGGCGCAGAGTCATCACCTGGCAGCGAAAATGCCTCCTCGCCGGGTTTACCTGCGGACTTTGCCTTCTTGCGCTCAACTTTATTTAGCCGATTTGCATCAGTGATGCGCATGCGAAAACATCTCCAAATCTTTGAGTTTCGCCACTCAATGTCGCGGTAGGCACAAATTGCCAATTGGTCAAAAAAACATAGCAGAACTCGGCAGAATTTTCCCGCAATTTTTGGTGCCGATCCCTCCCAAGTCACAGCGAATTCAAAACCTCATGAAAAATCAAATACTTACGTAACTTGTGCTGCTTGGCACGATTTTCGCATTAATGAAGGCAATACCGATGGCCAAGTGCTGGGGAGCACCGCCATTGTTTTGAAACTGGGGAAGTAAATGAGCAAATTGACATCTTTAGGCATCCGAATAGGTCTCGCAGTCGCGATTGTTTTTAGCGCTGTAACCTCTGCCCACACTGCCCGCATAAAAGACATTGTTGATATTGAAGGCGTTCGAGAAAACCAATTGGTTGGATATGGATTGGTTGTCGGCCTCAATGGCACCGGCGACGGACTCAACAACTCACCCTTTACCAAACAAAGTCTTCAAGCGATGCTGGAACGGATGGGCGTCAACACTCTGGGCTCTTCTATGCGCACGGCCAACGTCGCTGCGGTCATGGTAACAGCCAACCTCCCAGCTTTCTCCTCACAAGGTTCTCGAATTGATATCAACGTCGCAGCCCTAGGTGACGCAAAGAGCCTTCAAGGTGGCACATTGCTCGTAACACCCCTCATGGGCGCTGACGGCGAAGTCTATGCCATCGGGCAAGGCCAAGTGGCAATCAACGGATTTCAGGCAAGTGGCGATTCTGCGACAATCGTTTCTGGCGTACCAACAACCGGTCGCATTTCGTCCGGCGCAATCATCGAACGCGAAGTCAATTTTGCGCTGGGTAGTCGCCGTTCAGTTCGTTTGGCGCTGCGTAATCCAGATTTTACCACCTCAAGACGCATCGCGCTGGCGATCAACAACCTAATTGGCATACCAACCGCTGTGCCGTTGGACAATGCAACGGTTGAGCTCACATTGCCTCGTGGCTTCAACGGCAACATTGTTGATCTGGTCACCGACATCGAGCAACTGGTCATTACGCCCGACCAAACGGCTAAAATCGTAATTGACGAGAATTCGGGAATTATTGTGATGGGTCGCGAAGTGCGGGTTTCTACCGTCGCCGTCGCCCAAAGCAATCTAACCGTCACCATCACTGAAACCCCTGAAGTCAGCCAGCCAAACCCACTTTCCTTAGGCGAAACTGTCGTGGTGCCTCGCACCCAAGTCGACATCGATCAAGTCGACAGCAAGCTGGCGTTACTCAAACAAGGTGTCACGCTTCAAGAGCTAGTTGATGGATTGAACTCTCTAGGCATATCACCAAGGGACATGATCTCAATTCTTCAAGCCATCAAGGCCGCCGGCGCATTGCAGGCCGAAATTGAGGTGATGTAATGGCCTATTCAAACGTCCATATTCCTGTTGAGCGCCCAGCCCACATGCCTGAGGGCACGTTCAACAAACTAAAGCAAAAGGCCGTCGAGCTGGAAGGCGTGTTTTTGAGCACCCTAATGTCTCAGATTTCCTCTTCTGTTGACACGGAAGGCCCATTTGGCGGCGGCCAAGCTGAAGAAACTTGGCGCGGTATGTTGGCCACAGAGCATGCAAATAGCATGGCCCAAGCTGGCGGCATCGGCCTTTCAGACAGTATTTTACGCGACTTGATTACAACCCAAGCCGCAACAACCAATTTCCAATCAGTCCCAGCTGCCGGAGCTTATAAATAATGACCCCACAACAAATGCGCGCCCAAGCCTTATCCGCCAGCAAAACATTGCCGATGATGGAAACACCAGAAAAACTATGTGCCGACGCCGATGTTACACTCCGCGCGTTGGTGGACATTATGAACAATGAAACAACCTTGCTGCGCAAAGGCAGCTTGTTGGAAGCAAGCGAATTGGCGGCTGACAAAGCTGAATTGGCGCAAAGATATGTAGGACTAGCCCGCACAATCCAATCCAACGCAGCTGAAATCAAACAAAGTGCGCCCGAACTCCTTCAGGAGTTACAAAAAGGGCAAACAGCGCTTGCCACTCAAATGGCTGAAAATTTGCGCGTCCTAGCCGTTGCGAAATCTTTGTCCGAAGACATTGTTAGCAGCGTGTCCAAACAAATGGGACAATCGAAACAAACTTCAGCCTATGGCAATGCCGGGCAAGACCGATCGTCTGCCGAACCCGCTATGAAGGGCGTGTCCTTCAACACCATGCTTTAGTTTCAATTTTAATTAAATAACGACAAATATAATCATCCCACTTCAATAAGGGACATGCAAACTGAGAGTTGACCACTAGGCCAACTTTCGGAGAAGACCCGTGACCCTTAGAATAGAGTCCGCAGCTGGTTTTCAAGGCGGCGCATTTGAAGCCGGAAATGCCAGCTTAAAGAGCGAACAATATAGCAAACCTGACGCGCACGCTGCTCAGGCCGCTGGCAGCGATACAAAAATCGCGCCCACCTCCCCGCAAAAAATTGCATCTGTTTCAGAGAAGTCGGTCGACCAGTTCCCCAAGCTCGTTGGCCCCGAAGCGCCTGCAAGCCTTTTATTCCAAGTCTCGCTCGCTGCTAGTGCCAAAGCGAAAGCAAATCAACAAGCCGAAGCTACGGGCGATCCAAAATCTCCTATCTTTCCAAAAATGATCAACCGACGTTGGGTGCCCTCACCATCAGCCATCCGAATGTTAGAAGAGATGAAATAGTTTATCGATTTGCGAGAGACGGTAATTCGCCGTTAACCGTAAAAATACCGCGAGTTGCCCCATTAAGGTTTGATTCAGTCGACACGGGCTTTATGGGGTCAATGCTGGAAAAGCGCGTATTGCTTGACCAGGAGTAACGCAGACCAGAATGGTCTGTTTAAAGCCAGAATGGAGTATTTAGTAACATGGCTATTCAACTATCAGCAGCGGTTCGTCAGAACCTAACGGCCCTTCAAGGTACAGCGGATCTTTTGGGTAAAACACAAAACCGTCTATCGACTGGTTTGAAAGTTAACTCAGCACTCGACAATCCAAATTCGTTCTTTACGGCTTCGAACTTGAATTCACGTGCTTCTGACCTGTCATCACTTCTTGATGACCAAGGCCAAGCGGTTCAAACGCTTAAAGCTGCTGACGAAGGTATTCAAGCTATTACCAAGCTCGCAGAAGCGGCAAAAGGTAAAGCCAACCAGGCTCTACAGTCATCTTCTTCGTCAGACCGTAAGAAATTTGCTGGCGAATATAATGAGCTGCTAAACCAAATTGAAACATTGGCAAAAGATTCTGGCTATTCGGGCAAAAACTTGCTTGCTGGTTCAGGCAACGATTTGTCAGTGGTATTCAACGAAAGTGGTTCGTCAAAATCGAACATCTCTGCTGTCGATTACACAGACACCTCTAGTGCCCTTGGCCTTTCAGATTTGGGTTTGGGTACAGTTTCAACTTTGACGGTTTCAGAAGCAGCGTTGGAAGCTGCAGATGAAGCTGGCGATACACTGACGCTTTCAATTGGTAGCACAAATCACTCGATTGCTTTTGACGCTGGTGCAACTACTGAAACAGTTGCTGCAGCGATTAACGCAATTGACGGTGCGACAGCAACAACAGATGGTACCACTCTAACAGTTACCGCAATTGGTGGTGAGCTTGCGCTAGACGATAATGTCAATGCAGGTTCTGCTTCTGATTTGGCAACAGTAGCCGGTTCGGGCTTTGTCGCAGGTAGCTTTGAAACGGATGAAGGTATCAATTCGACATTGAGCAGCCTAACGTCTGCATTGAGCACATTGCGTTCGCAAGCCTCAACATTTGGTACAAACCTAACCGTTGTTGAAAACCGTCAAGACTTTACCAAGTCTATGATCAACACACTTGAAGAGGGTGCTGGCAAACTAACATTGGCTGATAGTAACAAAGAAGGTGCAAACCTTCTTGCGTTGCAGACACGTCAATCGCTTGCATCGACTTCATTGTCATTCGCTTCACAAGCGGATCAAAACGTCCTTCGTCTACTGTAAAAACGACGAACAAATACACTTTTAGGGCGGACCTTCGGGATCGCCCTTTTTTTGGGCTCAAATTTCACATTAACTCCCCGTTAGCTATAATCGTGCATTTTCTAGAGCAGAGGTTCCAGGAAGGAACCCTTAAGTACCTAGAAAAGGAATTTAGTAAATGTCTGAAATGATTCATCTTTCGTCCGCCGTGCGCCAAAACCTGCTTTCACTGCAGGGCACAGCAGACTTGATGTCAAAAACCCAAAATCGTCTCGCCACTGGCCTAAAAGTCAACTCTGCGCTGGACAATCCAGGTTCATTCTTCACCGCATCATCATTGAACAACCGTGCGTCAGATCTTGGCGGGCTGCTCGATGATATGGGACAAGCAGTCCAAACACTAAAAGCTGCGGATGAAGGCATCCAATCGATTACAAAACTGGTGGAAGCCGCAAAAGGTAAAGCCAACCAAGCTCTGCAATCTTCATCTTCCGCAGACCGTAAGAAATTCGCTGCTGAATATAACGAACTTCTCTCGCAAGTTGAAACACTCGCGAAAGATGCTGGCTATTCCGGTAAAAACTTACTGGCTGGAACCGGCAATGATTTGTCAGTTGTATTCAACGAAACAGGCAGTTCAAAACTGGGTGTTTCTGCGGTTGACTACACCGATACTACAGGATCACTTGGTCTTGCAGATCTAGGTTTGGGTACAGTTTCAACTTTGACGGTAACAGAAGCCGCGTTGGAAGCTGCAGATGAAGCTGGCGATACACTGACGCTTTCAATTGGTAGCACAAATCACTCGATTGCTTTTGACGCTGGTGCAACTACTGAAACTGTTGCAGCAGCGATTAACGCAATTGACGGTGCGACAGCAACAACTGATGGTACCACACTAACAGTTACCGCGATTGGCGGTGAACTTGCGCTAGACGACAATGTCAATGCAGGTTCTGCTTCTGATTTGGCAACAGTAGCGGGTTCGGGCTTTGTCGCAGGTAGCTTTGAAACGGATGAAGGTATCAGCGCGTCTCTTACGAGCTTGTCTTCGGCGTTAAGCACATTGCGTTCACAAGCGTCAACTTTTGGTACGAACCTTACAGTTGTTGAGAACCGCCAAAACTTCACAACCAAGCTAATCAATACACTTGAAGAAGGTGCGGGTAAATTAACTCTTGCCGATTCAAACAAAGAGGGCGCGAACTTGCTTGCATTGCAAACTCGCCAGCAACTCTCCTCAACATCCCTATCGTTTGCGTCTCAGGCAGATCAGAACGTATTGCGGCTGTTCTAAAAACAAGACAATTCAGTATTGCGTATGTCTCAAAAGGCGGTGCTTCGGCATCGCCTTTCTTCTTTTAACCTTCTGGAATAAAACAACTTTCGCATTTTGCAACAAAGTCTTTCGCAAAATGCGAACGCATTAACCTTTTATTATCCATAGACAGGCATCCTCGATATCAGATCCCAGGAAGGGATTCTTGACTACCTAGAAGAGGAATAAAAATGTCTGAGATGATTCACCTATCAGCCCCAGTCCGTCAAAATCTACTTTCGCTGCAATCCACAGCGGATATGATGGCAAAAACACAGAACCGTTTGGCTACCGGTCTCAAAGTAAACTCCGCCCTAGATAATCCAAACTCATTCTTTACAGGATCTGCACTAAACAACCGTGCGTCTGATCTGAGTAATCTGTTGGATGACATGGGCCAAAACGTCCAAACTCTAAAAGCTGCCGATGAAGGTATTCAATCAATCACCAAACTGGTTGAAGCCGCCAAAGGTAAAGCCAATCAAGCCCTTCAGTCTTCCTCCTCATCTGATCGCCGACGTTATGCAAGTGAGTACAATGATTTGCTTTCGCAAATTGAAGATCTTGCTAAAGATGCCGGATATTCTGGAAAGAACCTACTCGGCGGGGGAACAGCAAACGATCTGTCAGTAGTCTTCAACGAAGATGGAACGTCAAAACTAAGCGTTAGTGCAGTCGACTATACTGACACAACTGGCGCTCTTGGCCTCGCCGATCTTGGTTTAGGTACAGATTCAACGCTTACGGTGACTGAAGCAAACTTAGAAGCAGCAGATGAAGCAGGCGACACACTTACGTTGACTGTCGGAAGCACGACACACACAATCGACTTTGGTGCTGGCACCACTACTGAACAAGTCATTGCTGCAATTAACAAGATCGACAGCGTTTCTGCATCAACTGACGGTACAACACTAACCATTACTGCTGTTGGCGGTGAGCTTGCCCTAGACGATAATGTCAACGCCGGTTCTGGTTCCGACCTGACAACTGTTGCTGGTTCAGGCTTCGTAGCGGGTAGCTTCGAAACTGACGATGGCATCAACACCACACTAGGCAGTTTGTCTGGAGCCTTAAGCACACTTCGCTCACAAGCTTCAACTTTCGGCACCAACATGACGGTGGTTGAAAACCGTCAAAACTTCACCAAGAAACTCATCAACACACTTGAAGAAGGTGCGGGCAAATTGACCCTCGCCGATAGTAACAAAGAAGGTGCGAACTTGCTGGCGTTGCAAACACGACAGCAACTTTCTTCTACATCCCTATCATTCGCATCTCAGGCAGACCAAGCAGTACTTCGTCTATTCGGTTAGACAAGTCGCTAGGATCGGTCAGAAGGCGACGCGTGGGAACGGGTCGCCTTTTTTTGTGACGTTAGCAAATCTTATGCACAGTTAAACGGCACACTTTGTCCCAAATTGAAACCACCAACCATCCGCGTTAACCTTTCGGTAAGGTTAACAATTCATTGTCGATCAAGAATCAAGTACAAGAATTGTTAACTTTTAGCCAGGATGGTTTAGCATGGCCGACATTACCCTCTCCCAATCCGTTCGACAGAACCTTTTGTCACTGCAAAATACGGCCGAGCTTCTAGGACGCACGCAGAACCGTTTGGCGACAGGTAAGAAGGTCAATTCCGCGCTTGATAATCCCAACTCGTTTTTTACGGCTGAAGGATTAAACAACAGATCCAATGACTTATCGACATTGCTCGATTCCATGGGGCAAGCGGTCCAGACCATCAAAGCCGCCGATGAAGGCATGACGGCGATTGTTAAATTGGTTGAAGCCGCGAAGGCAAAGGCCAATCAAGCAAGCCAGTCATCATTGGTGACGGATCGGCAAAAGTTTGCCGCAGAATATAATGAGCTACTCAACCAAATTGAGTCAGTGGCAAAAGACGCTGGTTACTCAGGCAAAAACCTGTTGGCTGGTTTGGGAAATGACTTGCAAGTTGTCTTTAACGAGGACAGCTCTTCAAGACTGGATATTCAAGCAGTTGACCTAACGGATACGTCAGGATTGCTTGGACTGCCAGACTTAACAACGGGCACCGTTTCAACCGCAACTGTGACCGAAGCAAACCTGATTGCTGGCCGCGAATCTGGCGATACGCTGACCCTAACTGTTGGCGGCAAAACCCACACCATCGATTATGGTGCGGCGGCCACTGCGTCAGATATTATTGATGCGCTCAATTCGTTTGCCGATGTCAAAGCCTCGACCGACGGAACAACTGTGACAATCACAACTGCAGGCGGCGCAGATTTCACGCTGGACGACACCAATAGCACCAGTGATATGACGGCGGTGACAGGCACCGGCTATGTTCAAGGTGATTTTGATCTAGATACATCTGTTAATACGACATTGTCTTCAATCACAAAAGCGCTAGAAACCCTGCGCAGCCAAGCCTCCACTTTCGGTACAAACCTTACAGTTGTTGAGCATCGATCCAATTTCACAAAATCAATGGTGAACACCCTAACCATCGGTGCGGATATGCTCACGCTGGCGGATAGTAACGAAGAAGGCGCAAACATGCTTGCCCTACAAACGCGCCAGCAACTGTCTTCGACCGCGCTTTCGATGGCATCCCAAGCTGACCAAAGTGTGCTACGTTTGTTCGGATAAACAGATCAAATTTCTAAGGGTAAATAATGGCACTCAAGGTTGAACTAAAACCCAATGAAAAACTGATCGTTGGTGATTGCGTAATCACCAACGCAGATCAGCGCACACGTTTTTACGTGTCTGGGCGGTCTCCGATTTTGCGTGAAAAAGACATCCTCACATACGAAACTGCGGACAGCCCTGCAAAGCGGATCTATTTTGCAATTCAGCTGATGTATTTGGAAGATGACGTGGACAAAATTCAGGCAGAGTATTTTGTCCTGGTAAATGATTTTATTCGCGCTGCGCCATCAACAACCGCAATTGTTCACGACATAAATAATGAGATATTAACTGGTTCGCTGTACAAAGCTTTGAAGAAGGCTAAAAAGCTAATCGAGTACGAACGGGAGTTGTTAGGGAATGCAACAACAGGCAGCAGCGGCATACCAGCAAACAGCCAAAAAGACGGCTAACCCGCGTGAACTGGAAGCGATGTTGCTCTCAAAATCCGCAGCTCAACTACAAAGAATTCACGACGATTGGGACAATAAAAAGAGCGAGTTGGAAGGTGCCCTCACCTACAACCGTAAGCTTTGGACTGTCTTCTTGACGTCTGTCACTAAAGACGAAAATCCATTGCCGGTTGCGATCAAACAAAATGTAGCAAATTTGGGTATCTTTGTGATGAACCACACTATTGAGACCCTCGCCCACCCTGAGCCGAGCAAGTTGAATGTGTTGGTCAACATCAACCAAGAGCTTTCCGCAGGCCTTCGCACGCAATTGCAGAACGCGCAGGAATAGAAAAGTCACGCCGTGATTGTCTAACGCGTTCTTCTCGTGAACGAATAGCAACTATTTCCAGATATTATTGAACGTAGTTGACCAAGGACAGTCGACTTACCATCGCGGTGGTTTGGTAGCTGGCTTGCATGCGCGTCTGAAGTGCCAAAATCTTCATGGCAGTTTCTTCCATCGGCGCCTTTTCGATAGCCCCTAACATACCTTCCAACATAGATTCTTGTTGTTTTTGCCTTGCTTTGACGCGCCCGTTGGTGGTTTTCACAAGACCCAATTCCATTTGAATGACCTCAAGAGAACCTTGTTCGGAATTGTGAGATTCCGCTAAGCGCTCAGTCACCGCACTATTCAAAGATTGGTATTTTGCTTTGGCATTCGGGTCTGTGGGCGAGAATCCTTCAGCTGCAAAAACGGCGAGCGAGCGAATAAGGCGCGTCGGTCCCGATTCATTTGCTTGCACGCCATAAGAAACTCTTGTGGAACTATCAACGCGCGCATCCACCGTCCGGCGTGGATCAGTAGCGCTTTGTCCACCATACCAGATAACAGTATCGGCATCGGTCGCTGCTATCAAACTCGTCGCACTATCGTATGGTGGACCATCCACGCGTTGCGCTGTCTCACCATTTCCAGCAAAGAAGTTGTCAGACGCAGCAAAAGCAGATGCAGCTTCCAAGTCAGTCTTCGCCAATTCTGCGATTTTGGTATCAAGCGCCGTTTTAAAATTCGCCGCTGTTGCCGCCGTACTGCCGCCAATTTGGAATTCACCAGCTTTTGTCGGCGCTTCGGCTGTCGCCTTCATCTCAACAGAAATCGTGCGCCCATCCGGCATATCGAGCGAAATCATAATGCGTTCATTGTCCGACGGAATACCCGTGAAATCCACCGATGCTGACGGTGGCGCACCGGTCGGGCCGGTCAATGTTGTGGACGTACCGTCCGATGACACAGCATCAATTTTGAACCCAAATGGATGTGTCCCATCCTCAGCAAATGAAACAGTGGTGCCCGCAATACCTGTTGTAAGACGCCCCATACCGCTCGCGCCCAAGTCTGCTTCTTTGCGCTGAGACAAGATAGTGCGAAAGCCCGCCTTACCGTTCTCACCATTCATGATGGCATCCATACCAGCGATAGGCTTGTTTTCGGTTTCATTGCCGCCAAACAGATGACGACCATTCAAATCCGTGTTCAAAACGTCAATCATCTCAGACATTCTTGCCTCCGCAAGGTACTGTGCGGCCGTCATGTTGACCCCATTGATTTCGTATGAACCTTGCTGAGCTGAAGAACGCGCTTCGCTTTCAATCTCATCAATACGTTTCATTGAGTCGTTCATCATATTGATACGGATATCGACCAAGTCGATATTTTGTTTGAATGCTTCAATGCTGGTCAAACGCGACCGCAGGGTAATATCAACAACGCGGTCACCACCAAGTTCGGCCAAAGTTTGTGCGCGATCACCGGTGGCCAACTGTTGCTGCAACGAGCTTAACTCAGACCGCAAATCCGCAATTGTTCGAAAGTTAAATGAGGCTGGAAACATTGAATTATTGATAATCATTAATTGTCCTTACCCACTAAATTTGCATTAGGACGTCGACCAATTCCTTGGCGATCGTAACAACCCGCGCATTAGCAGCATATGCACTTTGCAATTGTAAAAGCATGGCCATCTCTTGGTCGACATCCACGCCGTATTCTTCTTTTGCCCTAGCCTCAAGCGTATCCATCACTACTTTTTGGCTCGACTGAATTTGGTTCGCCGAAGTCACAACATTGCCTTGATAATTCAAAACCTGCTGCAACAGATTGTCGACGTTTCCAGCGATACGTAATTTACCGCTACTGAGATCCGACCCGGTTTCTGCACTAAACTGCATATCATTGAGCTGATCGATAAAATGGTTGGCCCGTTTAGCATCACCAACCGAGGTGGTCGTTTCATATTTCACAAGCAAGGTAGCGTCAGCGATCACATTTTGGTTTACACCAATGCGTGCTGCAAATCCGCGCTTTTGCGTATCCCCGTCAAGCGAGTTGGTAAAAGAAGTTCCACCAACATCCACAAACAGGGAGAGCGCGGTACCGGCGCCCTGGTCAGCAGTGACCGTATGGAAGGAATTCACGCTGTTGATGTTGGTGGTATTCCCCGCGCCATCATCCAAAACACGGATCGTTGTTCCAGCAGGGTTGCTTACTGTTACAGCCGCGCCAAGTGAGGCATTTAACGAAGCTGCAACGGCCGCGATACCACCCGAGAAATCCAATCCGATGGTGCGAACACCATTTGAACCGGTACTATCCATCGGGAGTTTACTGGCGTCGTCAACCCGCTGCACCCTGACATTTTTGGTGACGCCGCCTTCTTCATATTCGATGGTGAAATAATTGCCTGCCTGCACATTTGCAAGATCCACTTCAAATCCGTCAGAACCACCGCTAGATACCGCAGTTCCTTCAGTTTTGACCGTACTCATCACCTGCGCAAGACTGGCTGCAATTTCGTCAAGCTGGTCCTGCAAATTAACAAGCGTTCTATCACGCAAGTCTAGAAGCCCTTGCAACTTGCCACTATTTAAGATGCCGTGCTCGACCACGTCCATCTTCAAACCTGAAGGCGTAACAATGCTTAACTCACCAACACCAGATTTACTGTCGTCCCGATCATATAGCGCATTTGCAGACAGGTTTCCTGCACTCTCAAACTCAAATTGAGACGCCTTATTGTCCAACAACCCAACACCGGATCTTGTATGCAAAGCAACAGAGCCGTCGTCTCTATATTGTGCCTTAACATCCACCATTTCAGAAATACGTAAAACCAACCGGTCACGCTCATCAAGTAGCGCAAGGCGCGTGTCATTGTCGCGCGTCGTGTCCGCCAAATCCTGATTTAATTCCGCAAGAGCGGACAGATTTTGGTTGAGCTCGGCCACGTAAACCATCATCTGGCTTTCGGTCTCTGACCGCATAGATTGCGTGGAGTTTGACAGAAAGTTCAGCGTTTCGGCCATGGACTGCGCGCGATCCACAACTTGAGACCGAGACACAAAGTCCTCAGGACTAGCCGTTAGCGCATTTAAAGACGATTTGAAATTTGCCAGTTGTGTATCAAGAGAATTGACACTGCCAGGCTTGCCCAGCAACTTATCAACCTGGTTCATGAAATCAGCGCGAACGCTGACTTCCCCCATTTTTCCTATCTCACGATGGGTTTGCGTTTCGAGCGACTGTACATATGCTCGCTGCACCTTTGCAGCATGCACACTACTACTGTTGACGCCAAGATCTTCAACACGTTGCAGGCTTTGCCTATGATAACCAGGCGTGCCCGCATTTGCGACATTTCGAGAGACGACCGTCAAGCCACGCTGGCTCAGATCCATCCCCGCAAGCGCATTCGCCAATGTTACACTTAAGCCCATATCAAACCCACATTTGGTCTAGTTCAATTCCCTAATACGTCAAAATCTACCGGACCATATTCAGTGCTTCTTGGAGCATCTCATCCGCACTTTTCACAATTCGAGTGCCTGCCGCATAAGCCTGCTGCGTAACAATGAGCTTCGTGAACTCTTCGGAGATGTCTGTGTTAGAACTCTCAAGCGCGGCCCCTGTGACATTGCCATCAATATCAAGGATCGCATCGCCAGATTCTGACGTCGCGGAATAGATACCACCATCATGCCGTCGCAATTGGTTTTCAGAATTGAACTGCGCGGTTACAACTTGCGCCAATTCAACCTTCTTACCATTGTTGTAGTTCGCAACGATCCGGCCTTCTCGGTTCACTTCAACCGACACAAATTCGCCTGCTGCATACCCGTTCTGAGAAAGCTTAGTGACCTCTGTGGCTCCGTTCGGATCGGCAAACTGTGTGACGCCGTTTGAACCATGTTGTAGTGTGACATCACCGATGGTGATCCCATCAATCGTTAAGCCTGTAAGATTGATTGAGGAGACAGACGGTGAAAGTGAACCATTTGTGGCAAAATCGTACGTCGTACCCACATTTGTCCATTGAGCATTCGTGCCCGTTGCGTCAGCGTCAGACTGATAGAACAAGTTCCATTTGTCGGTACCGCCATTGGCATAAGAATCTGTCTTCGCCCAACGTAGCTGCACGTTGGCAGGCGCACCATTTTCCGCATAAACCGTGATCGCACCGCCGGCAATTGAGTTAGTAAGGAACAGCGCGTTGTCATTTGCATTAACCGTCGCGATTGCACCACCAGTATAGGCGGTCGCATCGATCAACTCCGAATTGGGATTTGTGGGGTCATAACCCGCATTCTTAGGAAGTTGCGGCAGGTTCAATTGATAATTGAAAACAGCAGTTCGTTGCGAAGGCAAGAACGCGTTATCCAGTTGTATCACCTCAGGCACCGAACCTGCCACGTTCCCTGTCTTACTATCAATGGGAAGGCCCTTTAAGTAGGCGTTCGAACCATTGACCAAGTACCCTTCTTTATCCACATCGAAGTCACCTCGACGTGTGTAGAAATCTGTTCCGCCAAACACCGCGTTTCCGTCATTCACGCCGATTTTTTGCTCAACAACAAAAAATCCGCCGCCATTGATGGCCATATACGTGTTTCTATCGGCAACGGTGATGTCCCCTTGAACATCATTGGTTGCACGAGATTGCGCCAAAACCGCGCCGGCGATTTGACGATTAGATGGCGCGTCCGGGATCAAATCGACAAAGTCAGTTTCAATCCTCTTATAGCCGGTCGTTTGAGAGTTCGCGATGTTGCCTGAAATATGCTCAAGCGCGAAGGACTGAGCCTGTAGCCCCGTCACGGCCGTAGCCAACGCACCATAAATACCCATTACATTCTCCTTCTAAACACGATGTACGCATCGATTGCTCAAATGAATGCAATAACAATGCCAACTATGTAAGTGACTGTTTTTATTGTATTTCAATCAACACTCAACGCGCGGACGTAACGTCGAATGGAAGATTCAGCCCACCAAGCGGCAAGAATTTCCCACCTATCGCTCCTAATTGGCCTAGACTGATCCAAGTCAGCTTGACTTGCGGGGGCCTATAAACTCAGATATGAGCAATAATCCAGTTTGACCACGCGTAAGATGGGGCGCTCCCCCTTGGTGACACATGCTTTTTGCTTCCGTTGAAGAATACAAAAATAGCCCGCGCAAAGCCGTGACAGCGTTTGGCATGTCCGGTGTGGGTAAAACAATGGTTGCAAGCCAATTGCGCAATTGTGGCTGGTTCCACTATTCCGTCGATTACCGCATTGGCACCCGGTATATGGGTGAGCATATTGTCGATAATTTCAAGCAACGCGCCATGCGCGATCCGCTGCTGGCAGAGCTTTTGCGTTCAGACAGCATTTATATCGGCTCAAACATCACTTTTCACAATCTGTCGCCGCTTTCAACCTATCTAGGTAAACCTGGTAATCCAGATAAGGGCGGCATTGAATTCGCTGAATATAAGCGTCGGCAAGCACAGCACCGCATGGCCGAAATTGCTGCGATAAGTGACACCGCATATTTTATTGAACGGGCACGCAAAATTTATGGGTATGAACATTTTATCGCCGACACGTCCGGCTCGTTCTGCGAAGTGCTCAACCCAAATGATCCAAATGACGCCTGCCTGAAGGCTGCTACATCAAATACTGCGCTTCTATACATACGCGGCACGCAAGAAGACGAACAACGGCTTATTTCAAACTTTGTCAAAGCGCCAAAACCGATGTATTATAGTCCCGATATGTTGGATAGCGCGTGGGCCAGCTTTAAGGCCGAGAACGACATAGCAAATGACAATGATGTTGACCCAGACGAGTTTACCGTTTGGGGCTTTGCAGAACTCGTGCGCCATCGCCTACCGATTTATCAGTCCATCGCTGACAAATATGGCTACATAATTGAAGCACGTGACTACGAGACCATTCGCGACGACAAAGATTTCGACGCAATGATGATGATGGCGGTTGCACACCGCCTCAAAGGTTGAGTTGTTAACTCTTCCCGCCTAGGGTCTAAACCCAAAATTCCATACCAAAATTGACATCTATATTCTGACTAGTCAGAGCAAACCCGAAACCGGAGTATTTCCATGCCCATCAAAATTCCCAATGATCTGCCTGCCCGCAAAACGCTGGAAGCAGAGGGCGTTATGGTAATGGACGAGGATCGCGCCACACGGCAAGATATTCGCCCGCTGCAAATCGGTTTGCTCAATTTGATGCCAAACAAAGAACGCACGGAAACCCAGTTTGCCCGCTTGATTGGCGCCACACCGTTGCAGGTAGATCTAACCCTTGTGCGCATCACCGATCATCAGTCGAAAAACACATCCCAAGATCACCTTCTCAGTTTCTACAAAACCTGGGACGAAGTGAAACATCGAAAGTTTGATGGCTTCATCATCACTGGCGCACCGATTGCCCATCTCGAATTTGAAGATGTTGGCTATTGGGACGAAATGAAAGAGATCATGGATTGGACACGTACAAATGTGCATTCAACCATGTTTGTATGCTGGGGCGCACAAGCCGCCCTGCACTATTTCCACGACGTGCAGCGCTTCCGCCGTCCGAAAAAGGCCTTTGGCGTCTATCGCCACCAAGCCACCGCCGATGCGTCAAAATATTTGCTCGGCTTTTCTGACGATTTCGCCATTCCAGTTTCTCGGATCAATGATATTGACGAAGCTTCCGTTCCAAAGAACCTGCAAACGCTCGTGAGCTCAAGCGAAGTTGGCCTGTGTTTGTTGGATGATGCGGAAAACCGTCAACTCTTCATGCTCAATCACCTAGAATATGATCACCGTTCGTTGGCCGAAGAATATTTAAGGGATAAGGCAGCAGGCCTAGACATCCAACCCCCGATCAACACGTTTCCAAACGACGATGTAACAAAAGACCCACTCAACCGCTGGCGATCTCACGCCTATTTGTTGTTTGGCAACTGGATCAACCAGCTTTATCAAACAACCAAATATAATCTGGACGAAATCGGCCAATAGTTTGAACGTCGGCCATTAACACCTGCAAAACGCCAAACGTTTGAACTTCAACTCAAACGTTTGGTCCTTCATGCCACCTCATATTTCACCACGCTACCTATTTCCCATCTCGTCGTACGCGCCGGTTTGGGGATAAACTCGTTCGCTTTCCCTTGAATTATATCTACTAGATATATATCTATATGTATCTAGTAGATATAAATAGGATTATCCCATGAAACGCATTTGGTTTGTCGCAATCCCGTTACTTTTGGTTGTCATCGCATTTTTCGCCGCCTCTTCATTCCTTTCACCAGAATTGCCGACACCATCTGGCGCGCATAAAGTTGGATATCAACGCCTAACGATCTCAAAGGGTGACCGTTGGATTGACGCTCAAGTATTTTATCCGGCGGGTAAAACCACCAACGTTCAACCTGCTGCAATGCCGGGTGATTTAGCCGAGCAACTCTCTAAATCATTTGGCATGCCAGCTGCTGTGATGGCCGATGAGCGTACATTACCTGCTTATAGCGATGCGCCCGTCGCTTCTGGCAAACATCCTGTTTTGATTTTCAATCACGGCCACGGCATGTTCGGCACGCAGAACAATCACAACGTGTTAGAATTGGCCAGCCATGGATATGTTGTCTTCACGTTAAATCATCCAGAGCACAGCTTGCTGAGCAAAAGCGAAAACCAATCCGTCAGCAAAAGCGCAGACGTGGCAAACTACAGCGAGGAAGAAGCAATAACATTGCTAACCCGCCAAGCACTCGGCAATGAACAGCTGCGTTCAACGCCAAACTTGGATGAATGGAAAGTCACAATGGAGGCAATCCAACAGGAGGCATTTGCCGATATTGTCGACCAGTTTCCCGTTTGGATTGAAAACAACCAGATGATGCTTGATGCACTACCGGATCTAAATAACGGCAAACAACAAAGCCAGTTAGCAGGTGCATTGGACCTCAGCAAAATCGGATATTTCGGCCACTCTTTCGGCGGCGCGGTCGCGACCCATATGGGCATGAACGACAATCGCGTCAAAGCCGCTTTTAACTTGGACGGCCCCGTATTCACTTGGTCCTTGGCCGACAACCCCACAGCCAATTTTTGCTTTGCCTATGGCGACAGCAACAATCAAGCCGGCATCCAATCAGATTTTTCTTGGGCCAACCAACAGATCGCAATTGCAACAAATGGCTGTGAGTATGTTTTTGAGGGCGCTGCCCACATGAACTTTAGTGATTTGAATGAAATCACAATGCTCAAATGGTTTAATCTGCTTGGTCCAGTTGATGGCAAACAAATGCGCAACAACCTCAATCAATCTTTGCTACAGTTCTTCAACGCGCAATTGCGCCAGCAAGAACAATTCAGCGAACTCAACGGCGTCGAGCACAAGCAACACTGAGGCAGCAATGCAGGATAAAATCATACTCGGCCTATTGGCCTTTCAAGATGCCAGCCTTTATGACCTAAAAAAGACGATGGAACAGTCAACGACGATGTTTTACAACACGTCCATCGGCTCCATCCATCCTGCATTGCAAAAACTCGAACACCAAGAATTTGTAACCGTTCGCGAAGAAGCCAACGGTAAACGTATCAAGAAAATCTACAGTCGAACAAATGCGGGTGCCAAGGCTTTTCAAGACTGGATCAGCGAGCCCGTCGCCGTCTTTAAGACCAAAGATGAAAGCATGCTGCGCCTATTTTACTTTGGCCATATAGATGGTGACGTCAGCCAGCACATCCAACTCTATATTGACGAAGCTGACCAATGGATCGCCCTGCTTGAAGGCATGCTAGCCGCTCAAGACCTGTCAAAAGTGCCAAAGTCACACCGAAAAATCGCCTTCTTCCAGCTCGCAACAATGCGCTACGGGCTGGACACGATCAAATTCGGCCAACAATGGTACAAACAGCTTCTTGCAGATTACCAACAACAAAAACCCGATTGACAAATGTCAGTTTCGGCGTTGCCGACGCAATCCAACTTGCTTGATCAACTCTATCGCATCTTCTGGCGGCTTTTGCTCGATCCGAAAATAATCGGACCCATCCTTATTACGCCTGATCATGTCCTTACCGATCATCGTACGCCGCAACAAAGCTGCATCACCAAACGCATGCGCCTCATTTAGGATTTGATTGACCTGTTTTTCCGCCATCTTTGTGTCCGCAGGCAACAAGGACCAGAAAACCCATATGCACACACCCTGCACTTTCAGCCTCGACGGCCAGCGCAACAGCACACCCTGCTCATCAAACTGATTGAGGCAGCGCTCCACCAACTTGTAATCAATGGCAGCATTGAGCACATCAACAATAATGTTTTGATGTGCCTTAAAACTGGCATACAAATGCTGGTAATTCTTATATCCATTTGCTTTCGCTAACAGATTTAACAAGCGCACATGCGAGAGTGGCTGTTCATTTGCTTCCAATTGTTTTGAAAGCGCTTTTGAAAATTGAGAAATATCGTCCGCGACAAGCGGGATTGATTGCTTTGACATATCACATCCACAAGGTGCCGGTTTATCGTCGTTGGTCGCTGATTTATCGACACGGCATTGAATGAATGATCAAATGCAATGGTTAAATTGGCAGGTTTAGTTTCCCTGATGCTCAGGGACAGCGACACCTTGGTTCTGCCGACCAAGTAAACGATACCACACCCAAATAGATGTCGACAAGCGTTCGAGGCATCTTAAACGGTGCTTTTTGTAAGCGTCGATTTGGCACCCCTACCGGTCACCAAGACAATGGCAAACACAATCACCACAAGCGCGAACACACGGCTCCAACCAAACGGTTCTCCCAACCAAAATACGCCAATTAGCGCGCCACCCACAGGCACCGCAAAATTGATCTGCGACATATGCCGAGCGTCAAGTCGAACAATCAAGTAGAAGTAGATCAATGTCGCCATCGCTGTCGGGAATACCCCAAGGTACAAAAGTGCAGCCAATGACTCAGTACTTGGTGACGCTAGTGTGCCAAAGTCGACAAATACTAAGCTTGCAATGCCAATACATGCCGCACCAACCAACATCGAACCGGCAGCCATTTCCATAGGCGGTTTCTTCGGGCCCCGTTTTAAAATGATTGTGGTGCTGGCATAACATATTGCAGCACCGACCAAAGCCGCCTGCCCAACGATATGGCTGCCAATGGCCGTCAGCGCGCCAAAGCCAAACAATGCGATAACGCCGACAAAGCCAACGATAACGCCCCAGGTTGAACGCTGTGTTAGCGCTTCCCCTGGCAGCACAAAATGCGCAAGGACCACCGTTACAATGGGCGCAACGCCCATCAATATTGCCGCCAAACTGCTATCCACGTTCAGCTCACCAAATGAAATCAAAAAGAACGGCAACGCGTTGCCCAATATCCCGGTGATCGCGTAAAGCTTCAAACTCTGCATATCTCGGGGCAGCGACTTCTTCATGAACGCCAACACGCCCAACAATAATATTGCGCCAATGGCCATCCGGCCAAACACCAGCAACATCGGATCAATCGTCGTCACGCCAATTTTGATAAGGGCGTAAGAGGAACTCCAAATCGCGGCCAGCAAGAGCCACAACAAGATGTTGGTCATTTCATAATCACTTTCAAGAAAATGCGGACTTGATTTGCTACAGTTTATGTAGCATATATTGCTACAGTAATTGTAGCAAGAGATTTTATCGTATGGTCGATCGCGGGGTCCCATCATGAGCCAAGGTTCAGAACTGGCAAAAATTTTCAAGCCCGGCCAAGAGGTGCGCGGCTCAAAAACCGGCGAACCGATAATGGTGCTGTTCGACCTTTTGGGCCGCCGTTGGGCGATGGGAATCTTATGGAACCTTAGCGAAGGGCCACGCACATTTCGTGACCTGCAAACCCGCTGCGGATCCGCTTCCCCAACCGTGCTCAACACAAGACTAAAAGAATTACGCATTGTTGGACTGATCGAGAAAACAGAGCATGGCTACGCCCTTACCCAAAAGGGCGAAGAACTATACAAACTCCTCGACCCGCTTGGCGATTGGGCCGCGATCTGGAGGAATGGTTTGGGCAATGCCGATTGAATCAATCTGTGAACGTCCCGATTCAAATTCTCATCTCTTGCCCATAATCACCTGAAATTGAACATTTTATTTGCAGATTCAGCGAACGCAGGAAGGCACCAATTTTATTGCGCCTTCCCGCTTTTTATTTATCCGGCAGAGGTTTCCAACTTCAGCACGGTTTGGCCAGATGGCTCGTCAAAGCGTCGAGCGACTTCAACAAACCCATACCGTTTGTAAAATGCACGGCCGATTTTGTTATTTTCAAACACTTCAACAATCAGCTGCCCTTTCAGTTTTGCTGCATGGTCAGTCATCGCTTTGCCATAACCATTGCCGTGCTGTGCTGGGTCCAAAAACAGACCGCCAATTTCATTACCCAATAGAGAAATAAATCCAATCGGCAGCCCGCTGGCATGCAGCACCCAAGTCTCAGCGTTGGGCAAATAGATCGTTCGCATATCCGATGCGACTTGGCGCACAAATGCCTCGTCTAAAAACGGATGTGCGAGCGCATTGGCGGATTGCCAGATACCGATCAACGCGTCGGTATCACTGTCTACATATTTGCTGATTTCAATTTGACCTGAAGTCATTATTCAATTTCCACTTTACTTATCTATTGTCGAACTGGGGACGTGCAGATTCCACACCCAACCGCGTCGCGCGATAGGGTTTCCCATTGATCGATTTTATGAGGCGCCGTTTTTTAAGGCGCATAAACACTTTGAGCGTGCAGTCGGTCAGCACGTGACCGTCACGCGTAAAGCAAGTTACTTTTCGAATTTTGCCGTGTTCATTGCGTTCGTGGTGGATGGCTCCACCTTGCGTAAGAACGTGCAAAACACGTTGTTCATGTTTTGAGATATTCAACGGAGCTATCCATTTGACGTGAGAACACAACAAAGGGTTTGCTCAATGCGTCGCGCCTGAGCAGGTCCTTTGGATCAAATGTTCCTAAAGATTAGGAACTAGCGGGCTACCGCATTCTCTAACATCAAATCTCCATAGCCTTCGGGGTTTAGTTGAAGGCGAAAAAACCATATAACAAACTCGAATTGGCCAAACAAGCAACCAGCGCACAACTTTATCGTTCGTTGCAAACACGCAACATCTGCCGACCGTGCGTCGCGTTCAATTTCCGCCAAACCCTTGCTGTTACGTTAAAAATCCCTACCTTACGCATAAGGCAAAAACTAAGGACGACGGCAATATGAGCAATTGGGCGGACGAAACCCGCATTGCGCTTGATAATGTAGTGGACAATGTTCAAGGCATTTTCACCCCCACTTTGCGCCTTGGTGTCACCGGGCTTTCGCGTGCGGGCAAAACCGTGTTCATCACCTCGCTGATCCACCAATTGCTTGAAGGCAACAATTTGCCGCTCTTCAAACCGCTGGCCGATGGCCGCGTGATCGGCGTTAAACTTGCACCGCCTCCCAACCAAGGCATGCCCCGTTTCGCCTATGAAGATCATCTGGCAGCACTGACAGGACAAAAGCGGCATTGGCCCACCTCAACCCGCCAGATTTCCGAACTGCGCCTCACCGTAAAGTATCAAAGCGCCTCATGGATGGGCAATATCACTGGGCCCCAGGAAGTTCACATCGACATTGTCGATTATCCCGGCGAATGGCTACTCGACCTACCATTGATCAAAAAAAACTATGCAGAATGGTCCATGCAGGCCTTCGAAAATGCCAGCGAACCCGCGCGACGTGACCTCGCAAAGGACTGGAAAGCGCTGGCCAACGACATCAAGCCAAATGCCGAATTTGATGAGGCAACCGCGCAAAAGCTTTCAACAGCGTTCAAATCATATCTCAGCGAATGCCGCGAGGATGCCCACGCCCTGTCCGCACTGCCCCCGGGTCGATTTCTAATGCCTGGCGATCTGGAAGGCTCACCAGCGCTTTCCTTCGCACCCTTGCCGCCCCAGTCCGGTGCAAAACCAAACACCAGTTTTTATGCGACCATGGAAAAGCGCTATGAAGCTTACAAGGATTTGGTGGTGCGTCCATTTTTCCGCGAACATTTCGCCCGCATTGACCGCCAGATCGTGCTCGTCGATACGCTATCCGCGCTCAATGCAGGCCCCGCCGCAGTGAAAGATCTGCAATCCGCAATTGGCGATATTCTGAGCTGTTTCCGCGCAGGCTCAAACAATATTCTCTCCGCTCTATTTTCGACCAAGATCGATAAAATCTTGTTCGCCAGCACCAAGGCGGATCACTTGCATCACACCAGCCACAATCAGCTTGAAATGATCCTCAACCACCTTGTCGCCAACGCAGCAAGAGACGCCCAGTATAAGGGCGCAGCGACGTCATCCCTTGCTCTATCTTCGGTGCGCGCCACCTGCGAAGGGCAGGTTGAGCATGAAGGCGAAACCCTCGACACCATCATCGGCACTCCCCAAAAGGGCGAACAGCTTGCAGACAAAGCCTATGACGGCAAAAAGGAAATAGCGTTATTTCCCGGTGAGTTACCGGACAAACCGGAATCAGTTTTTGATCCAGCCGCATCCCATATTGG
This sequence comes from Maritalea sp. YIW29, assembly GCF_057219265.1. Lineage (NCBI taxonomy): Bacteria > Pseudomonadati > Pseudomonadota > Alphaproteobacteria > Hyphomicrobiales > Devosiaceae > Maritalea > Maritalea sp. YIW29. The sequence goes on along the minus strand of NZ_JBXVVF010000001.1, from coordinate 493,695 downwards.
TCAACTCAAATTTCTGCGCTTTCGGCCACCAACGCCGGAAACAGACAGCAACGGCCACCTGAAACTGCCCCATATCCGCCTTGATCGCGCCATCCAGTTCCTCATCGGAGACAAGCTACAATGAAGAAGCCAGTCGCAATTGAGCTCGATGCAGAAAAACCGAAAAAGCCGACATCAAGGCAAAAGACGAAACCGCAAACAGCGCCGCTTGTATTTGAAGTAGCCGAAACAAAAATTGAAGCGGAAACCGACTTTAATGCAGACCTCGTTGATACTACTGAAATCGCCCTGCCCAAACGCTCGCTATGGTCAAAACTATTTTGGGCCGCCCTTGCGTTTTTAGTTTCACTTGGCACAGGCCTAGCATTGGAACGCCTTATCAGCGACCTATTCGCACGATACCCGGCCTTGGGGTGGGTTGGCCTCGCCGCCGTCGCAATCATGTTGCTGGCCTTGCTTGCCCTCATCATGCGCGAAATTTTCGGCATGATGCGTTTGCGCAAGCTTGAACATTTGCGCAATGCAGCACAAGAAGCCCACGACCAAAATAGACTAAAAGACTCCCGCAACGTTGCCGCTGACGTTCGGGAACTTTACGCAGACCGCCCCGATTGCGCCCGTGCTGTCGCCACATATGATGAAGGCGCAACGGGCATTCACGATGCGGAACATGTGCTGCCATTTGCCGAACGCAACCTGCAACATCCGCTCGACAAAAAAGCCCAAGCGATGATCGCATCATCGGCGCGCCGGATTGCCCTTGTCACCAGCGTCAGCCCCCGCGCGATCATCGATATCGCATTCGTCCTCTTTGAAAGTTTCCGCCTCTCTCGACGCGTGGCCACGCTTTACGGCGCACGGCCCGGCTTTTTCGGGTTTCTGACCCTCTCAAAAGCCATCCTTGGCCATCTCGCCCTTACTGGCGGCATCGCACTAGGCGACAGCGTGCTGCAGCAGCTGTTGGGCCACGGCATCGCCGCCCGGGTGTCCACAAAGCTTGGCGAGGGGGTCATCAACGGGCTGATGACCGTCAGGGTCGGTATCGCCGCCATGCGCGTCACCCGCCCGATGCCGTTTCTCGACAAAAAAGCCCCAACCGTCAGCGAGTTTTTGCCTGAACTGGTCAAACTGGCGAAGGACGAGAACGTGGACGCCAAACCCTAATAGGCATCCTTAAACTTCAGCCACTCCATGCCATAGGCAAGGTCGTCTTCATCTCGCCCCTTTGGCGTTAGGTCAAGGAAATTATAAACGCCATTCATCAAATCTAAGCCACGGCTGTAGGCCGAATAGGTGTGATAAATATCATCCCCATTTCGCGCAAATGTGCTGATGCCCGGCATTTCGCTTGCATCGCTTTCAAACGGCTTGAAATTATAGTGTTTACCCGCCTGATCCGCATCAAACGACACGTGGAAATCAAGATTGAACGTGCTCGGCGCTGACGAAACCCAATCAAATGTCCAACCCATCCGTTCTTTGAACTGCGTAAACACGCTCATCGGCGCCCGTGAAATCACTTTGAACGCAACATCCCGCGCCGCAAAATGCGCATCATTGCCGTTGAAATTGTCAGCCCAGAACGAGCAACTTTTGCACCCCTGTTTCCAGTCTGGCCCATACATATAGTGATAGACCAACAATTGTTGTTTATCGCCAAACAGCTCCAACAGGTTTTCTTCACCGCGCTCCGTCTCAAAACGATAATCTTTATCGACCTTAACCCAAGACATTTCCCGGCGCTTAGCGCTCAGCTTGTCTTTTAGACGGGTGAATTCTTTTTCTTCTGCCAACAATGCCCGGCGCTCATTTTCCCATGTGGCGCGATCAACAATTTTGTTCAGCTTCATCTCTTTCTCCCTTATCCATCAGCCTAACATCAAACTTGCTTTCACCTCCATGTCGAACCAACCCGCCCCAATTCGACAACAAGTTTGAAATTTTTCCTGGCGCATAAAGAAAGCACATTATTTCTAAATCTGCTTGACGATCCCAAACTTGAGGCGTAGAGGCATCTTTATGACCTTTGCCGCTCGCCTTGAAAAACTCCGCACGCCCTATTTTATGCTTATCCTGATGGCCATCACCATTCAGGTCGGCTTTGCCTCGTGGAGCGCTATTCTAAACAATTTCGCCCATGATGAGGCCGCCTTCACTGGAGCCGATATGGGGCTGCTGCAATCCATCCGCGAAATTCCGGGCTTCTTGGCTTTCACCGCCGTCTTTTTCATTCTGGTGTGGCGCGAACAGACATTTGCACTGATCTCTTTGGTCGTGTTCGGTGTCGGCATTGCTATCACCGGCTTGTTCCCCAGCGTCACGGGGCTTTTGATTACAACCTTCATCATGTCGCTTGGTTTCCACTATTACGAAACGATGAACCAAAGCCTGCAACTCCAGTGGCTGCCCAAAGCCACGGCCGCCAAGCAGCTGGGCACCATTTTGGCCGCGAGCGCATTCGGTCAATTGCTGATTTATGGGCTTGTGATCCTCTTGTGGAAAGTGTTCGCCCTGCCCTATGACGCAATGTTCCTCGTTTTTGGCGGCATCACATTGGGCCTGACATTATTCATCATTCTGTTCTTCCCCCAATTCAAACAACCACATCTTCAAAACAAAAAACTGATCCTGAGAAAGCGCTATTGGCTCTATTATGCGCTGACCTTCATGGCAGGTGCGCGCCGTCAAATCTTTGTCGTTTTTGCGGCTTGGATGATGGTGGAAAAATTCGGCTATCACGTACACGAAGTGGCAATTTTGTTCATCATCAACGTGACGTTCAATATGTTTTTTGCCCGCCGTATTGGCGCGGCCATTGGACATTTCGGCGAACGTGCGGCCCTCACCTTCGAATATGTCGGGCTGATCTTGGTGTTCGTCGCCTATGCCTTTGTTGACAATGCGATTTTAGGCGCATCACTCTATGTGATCGATCACTTTTTCTTTGCCCTTGCCATCGCCATGAAAACCTATTTCCAAAAGATCGCCGACCCAGCCGATATGGCCCCAACCGCCGCGGTGGCCTTCACCATCAACCACATCGCCGCCGTGGTCATCCCCGTCATTTTCGGCCTCATCTGGATCCACAATCCGGCCTATGTGTTCTTCGCCGGCGCAGGGTTTGCCGCCCTCAGCTTGGGTCTATCTCAACTCATCCCCCGTAATCCGGTAGAAGGGCATGAGACATTGTTGGTGAAACCCAATCCCACTTCTGGTTCCTAAGGTTCGAGCATATGGGATGGGACGCATTAAAACACTGGGACAAAGATGCAAAACGCATAAAGCGTTTCGAAGATGGCGTGGCCAATGATGTCTGGCGCGTATCGGTCCGAGGAAAAATTGCGGTTGCCCGTCTTGGGCACAGAAGCGATGAAGATTTGCGTTGGGAAACTGATCTTACAAACTTCTTAAGCGAAAACGGTATTTGGGTCCCTAAGCCCATCCAAACACGAGATGGCAAAAACTTCTCCAACGGACTAGTCGTCATGGAGTATGTGGATGGTTCGCCGCCAAATTCACCTGAGGACTGGCAAAACGTGGTGAAGACCATCAAGCGCGTTCATGCGCTGACAAAAGACTGGCCACAAAGACCCGGTTGGAAATCATCGACCGACTTGGTCCATGTCGAAACTGGCACCAAAACTGACCTAACAAAAATACCCACAGAAGGCGTTGCACGCTGCCGCAATGCTTGGCGCAAGATCGAACATATGCCCAAAAGCGTCGTCCATGGCGATCTCAATGCTGGCAACATTTTGATCAACAAGGGTCGGGTGGCGCTCATCGATTGGGACGAAGCCCGCGTTGACGTTTCAGCCCTCGACCTTGCGCTGCCCAACAATGTAGCCAACCTAAATGCCAACGATTTAGCAATTATCTCGCAAGCCGTTTCTGCGTGGGAAGCTACTGTATGCTGGGGCGATGATTATTCAAAAAAGCGATTGTCTGAGGTTAAGGGCGTTTAGTCGGTTAAACCGCTCAAAGCTTTCAACCGACAGAACGCACGACGTGCCAGCGGCAAAAAAGCAACACCAATCTCTCTTTCCAAATCCCCCCATTGTCATCTAAAAAATTGTGATTTAGCGTTTGATTACACGTCGCGTCAATTTCGCGGCAATACTAAATTCAACAAAGTGAGGCTCCAATGGGCAAAGGCAATTTTTCAAGAAACCTGAACTTTAATCTTGAGAAAATGATGGCCCATGCGCACCTTGAATTTAGGAATACTCGCCCACGTAGATGCGGGCAAAACTAGCCTCACAGAACGTCTGCTTTTTGCAGCAAATGTCATTCACAATATTGGCTCAGTCGATGGCGGCAACACCCAAACCGACACGTTAGAGCTAGAACGCCAACGTGGCATCACGATCAAGGCGGCCGTTGTTTCGTTTAAAATCAACGATTTAACCGTCAATCTGATCGACACCCCCGGCCACCCCGATTTCATCGCCGAGGTTGAGCGCGTGCTCAACGTGCTGGACGGCGCGGTGTTGGTTGTCTCCGCTGTTGAGGGCATTCAACCCCAAACCCGCATCCTAATGCGGGCATTGAAGCGGCTTAACATCCCCACGATGATCTTTATCAATAAGATCGATCGCATGGGTGCGGATTGCGTTAGCTTGCTCGACCAGATTGGCAACAATCTCGCACCAAGGCCAATTGCACTGGGCGCTGTCGTGGACGAAGGCACCAAATCCGCAAACTACGCCTCGTTTGACTTTGCCGACCAGCAGTTCATCGAGCAATTGGTCGAAAATCTGTCGGAACAGGACGAGCAGTTGTTAGAAGATTATTTGACCAATCAAGCCCGCCTCACCGCGTCTCGATTGAGGCAAATTCTGGCAGATCAAACCGCCTCCGGCGACGTCACCCCTGTTGTCTTTGGCTCCGCCATGTCGGGCGCGGGCATTGAAGCCGTGCAGAACGCTATCGCAACCCTATTGCCCTCTGTTTCGGGCGACCCTGAAGCGCCTCTTTCGGGCAAAATCTTCAAGGTTGATCGCGGCTGGGGCGGCGAACGCGTCGCCTATGCTGCAATCACATCCGGCCGGATCAACAATCGCGACATCATCCCGCTACCCAATGGCGAAGCCCGCATCAAAGGCATTCAGTTATTCGAGGCGGGCAAAACACATGCGGCTCCAAGCGCGGAAGCCGGAAACATCGCGATCCTGTCTGGACTAACAGACGCAAAAATTGGCAACATGATTGGTAAAACAGCAGATTCGCAAACTAAGCAACATTTCGCACCGCCCACATTGGAAACCCGCGTCTCACCGCATAACCATTCTGATCTTGGCAATCTTTGGCTCGCCCTTTCTCAAATGGCGGACCAAGACCCGTTGATCAATTTGCGCAAGAACGATGAAACGCAACACATATTTGTTTCCCTTTATGGCGAAGTGCAAAAAGAAGTCATCCAGCAAACACTGTTAGCCGACTTCAACATTCCCGTTACATTTGAAAAATCGACCATCATCTGCGTCGAACGCATCACGCAAACCAAAAGTGCCATCGAGCAAATCGGGCAAGAGAGCAATCCCTATTACGCTACGGTCGGCCTACGTGTCGAGCCACGTGAGACTGGCAGCGGCAACTTGATCAGCATTGAAGCCAATATCGGGCAAATGCCGGCAGGCTTTTACACGGCCATTGAAACAACAATTGAAGAATATCTGAATCAAGGTCTTTATGGCTGGCAAATTATCGACTGCCATGTCACCATCACCCATACAAAATGGATGTCCCCGGTCACCACCGCCAATGATTTCCGTGAACTGACCCCCTTAGTGTTGGCAAGTGTGCTGCAACAGGCACAGCCCACCATTTGTGAACCCATCAACCTTTTCCATCTGGAGCTGCCGATGAACGCCGTTGGTTCAATTATGCCTGTTATTGCCAAAGCTGGCGCCCAAACCCAAACGTCTCACCCAAAAGGCAACAATACGATCATGGAGGGTTTGATTGCCGCCGCACAGGTTCAAAATATCCAACAGGTGCTGCCAAACCTTACGAGCGGCGAAGGCATTTTGGAATGCACGTTCAGCCATTTTGCCCCAATTTCGGGCGATGCGCCCGTGCGCACCCGGTCAGGGCCAAATCCATTCGATAGGGAGGATTATATGCATCACATGCGCCGAAAACCGGGCACGATCTAGTCATCCCTAAATAAATGGATCGTATGCCCATTGCAAAAGAGCTTGGCGTTGGCGCGGGCGGCAAAATATGTCACCCGGCTCACAGTTCGCACGGATCTGCCCGGCATGTCTTGCAAACCCACGCCAGCGTTTTATTTGCTTGGCATCGATTTCGGGCAATCTGCGCCCGAGGAAATACCGACAATACCACTGGAACCAACCACGCGGGTCCGGGCCATAAATCCATCCCTTTTGCTGCCACACAAGCAAAGGTTGGCGGCTCTTAATGCTAAAATAATTCAACTCAATATTTGGACGCTCCGCAATCCGGGCATATTCAAACCAATCAGCAGGAAATTCATCTTGGCAGTCATTGAGATATTTGCCTTCAAACACCCCCATTTCCAGCATTTGCTTGGGGGTAAAATGCGGCACAAAACTTGAATCAAACGGCCCACCCATTGGCGCAACCAACTGATAAGAATAGCCCTTTTGCATCCCGTCATTCACTCGAACGATATCCCCAACCGCCACCAAACACATCCTCGAAAAGCCAAAACCTATATGTAGTACGAACGCCAATGAACGCGGATCACTTTGGACCAAGCATGAGCAAAAAATCTGTTCGGCACACGTCAATGGTCACAAGCGGACGTCCAACCAACCTCACGCGCGTTTGCGCGAAACTTGTTCCCATCCTTTTAGCAAGGCGGCCCTTCTGCCGGGGTATTTCTCGCCCAGCACCTTCAGCTCTTTAATGCGTTCAGTCTTGAAGTGGCGGTAGTCTTCTTTGGTTTCGCACCAACCAACAAGATATCGCGTGCGGTCTAAAAATGCGATCAGCAACGGCCAAACGATCCGATCAGTCTGGCTCCCATCGCGGTCCGCATAGATCAATTGAAGGCGGTAGCGCTCGCGAATGGCATGGCGCAGCAACGCGCTGTCAAATCGCTCAGATAGTCTGACCCGAGTTTGGATCGCCTTCGAGCTACCATCCAAAACGATTGGCCGAAGTTCTTTTGGAATAGCTTCGGAGAGTTTTGACACAAGGTCACGTGCAGCGCGGGCTAATGAGGGGTCAGCTTCGGCCTCAACCCACGCCGCACCAAGTGCCGCTGCCTCCAATTCGTCAGCTGTCAGCATCAATGGGGGCATGTCATATCCATCATTAAGAACATACCCAATTCCCGCTTCCCCAGTGATGGGAATACGTTGCGCATGAAGCTCCGCCATGTCGCGATATAAAGTGCTAAGTGAAATTTCCAACTCATCTGCAAGCTCTTTTCCAGTAATTGGCGAACGGTTAGATCGCAATATTTGTATTATCTGGAAAAGTCGCTCTGTGCGACGCATTTTCGTGCCCTCCTCTCACACTACTGTCACAACGGTGAGAGTAGGGCAATGTTATTGAAGTCTAGAAACGGGCAAACAAACGCCATGCAAACTATTGATAAGGGAAATTCAATGATCCATTTTAAACGCAACCGCACAATCAACGCCTCCCCAGAAGCTGTATGGGCTGTCCTTGGCCAGTTCATGGCAATTGACGAATTTGCACCACAAATAACCAAAGTTGACGCGCTAACAACCGGGGAAGACGGATTGGGGTCCAAGCGGCGCAACCATTTTGCCAACGGCACATCCGTTGTTGAGGAAGTGACGGACTGGAGATCCGGCAAAGGCTTCACCGTTGAATTGTGCGACATGGCCGCAATGCCGTTGCATAAAGCAAGTTCTCAGGTGCTTATTCAACCTGTTGGTGGCAAATCTAAAGTGAGTTGGACCTTTGATTACAAAGTCAAATATGGTCCATTGGGTTGGCTCATGGGGCAGACTATGATGAAAATGATGATGGGCAAAATCATCGATCAAAACCTGATTGGCCTGGAAAACAAAGTGCTTTCAAACTAACGCATCCAGCGCCCGCAAGCCCGTACCTATTCACCTGCTCGGATCGCCAGTTACCCCAGCAAGACCGTCCCTTCGGTCATTTGCTGCGCGGCGGGTCAAATCTTCCTCGTTTATTTCGCTGGAAGGTTGACCCATATTCTGGCGTATCCGTTCGGGGTTAAGCTATTTAGCAACACCGTTGTTTATTCTTCGAACCCAATTGGGTGCCTTAGCAAAGCTTTTGCGGTGCATATTTACACAAATTGCGCTCATCTCCCAATCAAAATTTCTGAAAAACTTGCACAATACTCCAAATGTTAGGTTTTTGGCGTGACGAATGCAGATTGGCTTGCTAGACATGAATCAACGGAGATCGTCATGTCATTGGCCCAATTGCAAAACCTTGCGGAACGCTACAACAACATTGAGCACAATGTTTCAGCGCGCGCACTACCGGGCCTGCATGTATTTCAGAAGGACAAAACCTCCGAATTTGAAGCTGTAATTTACAATCCCGTTATTTGTCTAATCCTACGAGGGGAAAAAGAAACGCACATTGGCAAGCAATGCGTGTCCTTAAAAAAAGGCGACGCCCTTTTGGTCAGCCACGACCTGCCCGTCTGCTCAAAAATCACAAAAGCAAGCACCAACGCGCCCTATCTCTCCCTTGTTCTCGAACTAGATATTGGCATTGTCCGCTCCCTTTATGAACAAGTTGGAGAAGCAATATCCGATGTCGCCGACGCTAGATCACTAACTGCCTGCGCTGTGGAACCAGCATGGGCTGAGCCTTTGGCGCGATATCTTGAATTGATGGACAACGCCCTCGAGGCGAAAGTGCTTGGGCCCCTTATTGTCAAAGAAATTCATTTCCGACTGCTTATGTCGCCAATTGGCGGTATGCTGAAAAACCTGCTTTCGGTTGACAGCCATGCCAGTCGCATTGCCAAGGCCATAATGCAAATTCGCACCAGCTTTCGCGAACCATTGATTGTTGCCCACCTCGCCGACCTGGCAGGCATGAGCCAATCCTCGTTTCACGAACATTTCAAATCCGTAACCGGCACCACGCCATTGCAATATCAAAAAGATCTTCGGATGATCGAAGCGCGCAGCCTATTGGCAAGCGGCACAATTTCTGTATCCGATGCTGGATCTGACGTTGGCTATGAAAGTCCCACACACTTTAGCCGAGACTATTCTCGAAAGTTCGGCTGCTCACCAAAACATCACCTCGCACAGGCCCAATAGTTTGGCATCGGCCGCGTCCAAAATGGAAAATCCCAAAAGGAAACCCAAATGACCGCAGAATTTCTATTTATCACATTCACCATATTTCTGGCGGGGATGATTGCCGTGCCACTGGCGTCACGCTTTGGGTTAGGGTCGGTGCTCGGCTATCTCATCGCCGGTATTGCTATTGGTCCCATCCTGCATTGGGCCGGGGTCGATGTGGTTGGCCTTCAGCACTTCACCGAATTTGGTGTCGTCATGATGCTGTTCCTTATTGGTTTGGAAATGCAGCCCAAAGTCCTCTGGGCCATGCGGGCGCGCATTTTCTTGATGGGCGGACTGCAGGTCGGGTTAACAGCGGCGGCTGTAATGGCAGTGTCGATTGTATTCGGACAACCTTGGACAGTTGCTCTAGCCATCGGCTTAATCTTTGCGCTCTCTTCCACGGCAATTGTCACGCAAACGCTGAACGAAAAAGGGTTGATGAAAAGCGATGGCGGGCAAGCGAGTTTCTCGGTGCTTTTGTTTCAAGATATTGCGGTTATCCCAATGCTCGCGCTTATCCCGCTTTTGGCGCTGCCCGAACTGGTCGACGCTTTACATCACGGCGATGACCACGGCGGTGGGCATGGTGAAGCCGGACTAAACCTAAGCCTTGTTGAAGGTCTTCCTGGCTGGCAAACTGCTATCGTTACATTGGCTGCCGTCGGCGCTGTAATTGTTGCTGGGCGCTATTTGACCGGCCCAATATTCCGCTATGTTGCCCGCGCCCGATTGCGCGAATTGTTCGTCAGCACCGCATTGATGATGGTGGTGGGCATTGCCCTATTGATGACGATGGTTGGTCTATCCCCAGCGCTGGGCACATTCCTGGCTGGTGTCGTCATGGCCAACAGCGAATATCGACACGAACTGGAAAGCGACATCGCGCCGTTCAAAGGCATCTTCCTTGGCGTGTTTTTCATCACCGTGGGTGCCAGTATCGACTTCGCATTGTTCAGCGAAAACATGGCACTGATTGTTGGTTTAACCCTCGGGTTGATTGCACTTAAAGGCGGCATTATGTTTGTGCTGGGCATTGTGTTCAAGCTCCGCAGCAGCGACAAATGGTTGTTTTCTTTGGGTCTCGCGCAGGCTGGTGAATTCGGCTTTGTGCTCGTGTCCTTCACCGTTGCAAACGCAGTGGTTCCGGGCCCTATTGCAGACCTATTGCTGCTGGTTGTTGCGCTCTCCATGTTGCTCACTCCAGCTCTATTCATCTGCTATGATAAGATCATTGTGCCGCGTTATGCGCGCCAACAATCCCAAGAAGCTGATGAAATGCCGTCTGATGCAAAAATCATTATTGCAGGACATGGTCGTTTTGGCGGCATAGTCAATCGCGCGCTACAAGCAGCAGACTATGAAACAACGGTTATCGACTATAGCAACGAGCAATTGGCTATGCTGCGCCGCTTCGGCCTCAGTGCCTATTTCGGTGACGCAACCCGTCCTGACCTTCTTCATGCTGCGGGTATCGATAATGCCAAAATGCTTGTGATCGCTATCGACAACAAAGAAGCAGCAACAGAGCTTGCCCGGTACATGAAAGAAACCCATCCAAGGGTGCACGTGATCGCCCGTGCAATTGACCGTTGGCACGTCTACGATCTTTGGGCAGCGGGTTGTCGCGACATTATTCGCGAGACTTATGACAGCTCCATCCGCGCTGCTCGCTCTGCCTTCGAAGCTCTAGGTTATCCGCGCAATCAAGCGGAAGATATGACTGACGTATTCGAAGAACATGACCGCAAAACGATGATCGAAACGGCTCAAGCCTTTATCGAAAGCGAAGACCCACTAAGCGACGACAGTCCCTATGCTCAAATGATCCATGAGAAAATTGGATTGTGGGAAGAGGAGTTAAAGGCAGACATGCGAGAAGCTCGCAAGATCGCGCTTTCAGCGTAATCTATTCACGCACATCCCGGCCCGGCAAGGTGATCTCACCTTTTCGGGCCGGTGGAAATCCAATTCCCCATACTGGCAAACCCAGAACGAATTGGGTTGCGCAAAAACTTATCCACGCCCCTTCAAACCTCCTCTAAACTAGTGCCCATCTTCTACCCCAAGCGACCATCGACGGATGGAGGGGAAATTGTCTATTTTCTCTGATGTTGGTCGATTCGCACATTTGTGATTTCCAACTTCATCATAAGTGCGGGTCAAACCGCATCTTCAGACAATTGGAAGAGGCAAGTGCCCCAAGCGGTCGCGTTTGGGAAACGCTTAGATCATATGTCCAGTCTGACACCGAAGGCAGCCGTCAGTCATCAATGGGTCTGTTCCCATTCAAAGTTTTTGCTTTGGCTTTCCGGCACCCCAACTGGGTGCACAACAGCGGAAATTGTGATGTAGGTAAAGGGGATAGAAGGGTTTAGCACCCCGGGGAATCTGATTGAACGCGCAAAAAACCTGTCGCACGAGGCGTTTCTTGTCTCATCCCAAAGCCACCATAACGAGACAATAACCGCCTCGTGTATCGCAACCAATTTGGAAAACTCGGATGCAACAGCATGTCGGGGGATTTGGTGTGAATTCCGTGTGGGCGACACCAAAAACCTTGTCACCCTCGGGCTTGACCCGAGGGTCCATATGAAGCCAGCAAATCGAATAGCTCAATATCGTCAACTCAAAAATTGGATGGAAACTCGGATCAAACCAAAGGTTCACAAAACATTCCTCCCGCAGCCCTCATGGTGAGCTTGTGGAACCATGAATGTGGTGCCCACTGTTCCATCCTTCGACAAGCTCAGGATGAAGCGGAGAAGCGTTTATGCTCGTGACCATCCAACGCCGTGCAGGACTAACGAACGCATTCGCAGCAAAGGCAACGCAAAAATCTTGGGATACTGTCCAGACGTTCAATTGGCGTTCGAATGGATTTCACGGAACTCGACCTAAGGCTGGCAGCCCAACTACTTTTGCATTCCCCAGCACTGGTACAGCGCCGAAGTTAGAAAGCCACAACTGCCCGCACTAACCACGATCAAACCCAGACGTGATGTTGACAAATGAATTAGTGTCCATAAAGTATAGCAACCATATTTTTTGATCGGTGAGAAATTCTTTGCCGATTTTAAGCGAAATACCTTCGCTTCAATCGACGTCGAATTGCCCAAATCTCAAGATGAAGAAAATGGTTGTCAGCTCAATTGAGCCGAAATACCGCAAATTTAAGAACAAGCAAGACTTTGTCATCTTGCGCCAAATAGGAGTTTTTCAAGAATGCGTACATTATTTAAGGCTGTCGCAATGCTCACATTATTCAGTGGAGCTGCAGTTGCTTCAGAGCCCTTCAAAGAAGTCACAGTGGGCATACCGGTGGCATCCATTGCTGAAGCAGAGGCCTGGTACACCAAACTATTCGGGGACGACGTAGAGATCATCCGTCCAGTGCCAGGCGTTGTTGAATTCAAAGCATCGGCGGGCGTTTGGATTCAGATATTCGAGGTGGATGAGCCAAGTTCTGCCGGCTCGATCATTCGCTTCAGTGTCGACAATATGGAAGTCGCGCAGGCAAGTAGAACGGCGAAAAACATCGACACAGGCCAAGCAATAGCCGTTCCCGACGTGGTCACATTTTCAGAATTCACGGATCCGGATGGCAACGGTTTAGGCTTCTACGCACTGCCATAAAGACAAAATAAACGCACCCTCAAAACTCTTTGAGGGTGCCCATAAATCATAAAGGAAAAGAAGGAGGAACCGTGAGCGAAAACTATGCCACTTTTTCTTCAGGCTTCGCACTCGGTGCAAGGGCAACTTTAAGCCCGTCCAACTCGTCGCTCATCAGGATTTGACAAGAAAGGCGCGAGTTATCTTGAACGTCAGGAACCGTGTCAAGCATATCTTCTTCTTCGTCCGTCGCCGGATGAAGTTTGCTCGCCCATTCAGGGTCAACGAAAACGTGACAGGTCGCGCAGGCGCAAGCACCACCACATTCAGCTTTAATGGGAAGATCCCAATCGCGGATGACTTCCATCACCCGCCAGCCGTCAAGGGCTTCTAGCTCGTGTTCTTTGCCATCATGATCTGTCACGTAAACGCGCATTATTTCACTCCAAGCTTCTTCTGCAAGCTGGTCGAAGACGTTGTATATTGAAACACAACCTTTTGATCCGGATGAATAATCTTCTTTGCGGCGTGGGCCATCAAAGCAGCTTCATGGAAGCCAGAAAGGATCAGTTTAAGCTTACCGGGATAGTGGTTGATGTCACCAATCGCGTAAATTCCCTCTTCAGATGTGGCGAACTTCTCAGTATCCACATTGATCAGGTTTTCATGCAAATTCAGCCCCCAGTCTGCAACTGGGCCCAATTTCATGGTTAGGCCAAAGAATGGCAGCAAACGCGAAGCAGGCAACAATGTCTCGCCTTCTTTGCTTTTGATGTTCACCCCGGTCAATTGACCATTCTCGCCTTCAAGATTGGCAATTTGGCCGAGCTCGAACTTGATCTTGCCCGCTTCAACAAGCGCACGCATTTTGTTCACACTGTCTGTGTGCGCGCGGAAGCTGTCGCGACGGTGCACAAGAGTTACCGACTTTGCGATGTCCGCAAGGTTCAAAGTCCAATCCAGCGCACTATCGCCACCGCCAACAATGACGATGTCATGATCGCGGAATTCCTCCCGACGACGCACAGCATAGAACACAGACTTATTCTCGTATTCTTCAATGCCAGGAACCGGTGGGCGCTTAGGCTGGAACGATCCGCCACCGGCCGCGATTACCACAACCTTGCATTTGAAGGTTTGATTGTCGTCGGTTTTGACAATGTAAGAGCCGTCTTCTTGCTTCTCAAGCTCGGTAACCATTTGATTATAATGGTAGGTTGGGCCAAACGGCTCGGCTTGCTCAAGCAAGTTATTTGTCAATTCCTGACCAGAAATTTCTGGGAATGCTGGAATATCATAAATCGGTTTTTCCGGATAAAGCTCGGCACACTGGCCGCCGGGCTTGTCCAATATATCGATCAGGTGGCATTTAATGTCCAACAAGCCCAACTCAAAAACAGCAAAAAGGCCAACAGGGCCTGCTCCGATGATCACCACATCGGTGACAATCTCACGCTCGCTCATTTCTCGTACTCTCTTCGTATTTTATCGCGGGCGCTGGACCACCCAGTAAGTTTATTATTTCGCCCGACGCAAAAACGGACGTGTTCCAACAGGCACCTCAGGGGACGCCCCAACCGGTTGCATGAAGATCGATACCTCACCAAGGTCGTTTTCTTCAAGTGCTTTTCTGGTCGCTGCATTTCCAACAGTCAAGGCGTCAAAGCCACATCTTTGGAAATAGGCAACCTGATCAGTCAATATGTCACCCCGTGCGCGCAGCTCACCAGCATAGTCATAACGTTCCCGCAAAAGCCGCGCATAGGAATATCCGCGACCGTCGGTGAACGCTGGAAACTCGACAGCAATCGATGCGAAGCGCTTTGCATCTTCGCCAAGCGCATCAACATCATCACCCGGCTGCAGCAGAATGCCAACGGCCCCTTGCTGAGCATCAACCGCGTTTCTGTTCTCAAGATATATGTTCAGCGGAATATGAACATGATTGAGATCATGCAGCGCTTCATCTTCTTCAAGGTCGCGCCAATTATCGGCGACAAATGCACCGTCTTTGAACAAATTCATCTCTTTATGTTCCAACTCTGCGCCCGGATTTGCAATTTTGCCGTTCACATCAAAGTGTATACCGCATTCGGTTTTTTCTTTACCGCGCCAACGGCCAGATCGTGGATCTTCACCCTCTTTAACAATCGAGGTACATGGCGCACAGCCAATCGACAAATAGCCTTTAAGAAACAAGGGGTGCGCTGGCAAACCGTGTTGCTCACGATAGGCTTTCACATCATCATTATCCCAATAGGCCAACGGATTGACTTTAATCCGATCATCAGTAGTCAACTCAAAATGCGGCAACACGCCCCGGTCGTTGGTCTGGAAACGCTTGCGACCGGTGACCCAGCCACCGTAATTTTTAAGCGCTGCATCAAGCGGCTCAGTCTTGCGAATATGGCAGCAGCTATCAGGGTCCGTCTGCCAAAGCGTGCCTTCTGTATCAAACCGCTCAACGTCTTTTGTGTCTGGCTCAAGAAAACGCACATTGGTCAGACCAAGGTGCTTTTTCATGATCTCGATATATTCAAGCGTTTCAGCAAAATGCTTGCCTGTTTCCAAAAACAACACCTCTTGATGCGGATTGATCTGTGCAACCATGTGGAGCAACACGGAACTATCCGCACCAAAAGATGATACCATGGCGATTGAGTTCGGGGACACTTCCCCGCTCAAAGCATGGCGCAGAACGGACAAACCGTCCTTCTCGTCGAACATGCCGTTCAGCGCGACCAATTCCAAATCAGTTGGACGTGGCTTCACTAGTTGCGCATGGGCCAAATTAGAACTAACCATAAAGCGCCTCCTTAAATGGAGCGTCACCCAAACGGCGATAGGCTTGGATAAAGCTTTCGTCAGCGTTCTGGCGCTCGCTCATATAACGATCCAGCAACTTTTCCAGCGCGCCGGGCACTTCTTCAGCCACAACACCACGGCCAAGGATAGACCCAACAGATGCGTTTTCCGTAGCATCACCACCAACGGTGATTTGATAGAGTTCCGTGCCTTTTTTCTCTACACCAAGAATGCCGATATGGCCCACATGGTGGTGTCCACACGCATTGATACAACCAGAAATTTTCAGCTTCAATTCGCCAAACTCTTCTTCCCGATCAGCAAACTTTTCGGAAATCGCTTGCGCAATCGGAATGGAACGCGCATTTGCAAGAGCGCAATAATCAAGGCCCGGGCATGCGATAATGTCAGAGATCAGCCCCGCATTACCTTCCTGAAGTCCTTGCTCAACCAACACGTCATAAATGGCACGCACATCTCTGATCGCCACATGTGGCAGAACCAAATTCTGTTCGTGGCTAACACGCAATTCGTCAAAACTATATTGCTCAGCGAGGTCCGCAATGGCTTCCATCTGAACATCAGTCGCATCGCCCGGAGTGCCGCCAATTGGCTTGAGCGAGACGGTAACGCTAACATAACCTTCTTCGCGGTGCGGATGCAGATTGCGTTTGAGGAACCGTCCATAGGCGCTGTCGGTGATTTCAAACTGCGCCACATCAATGGCGGTATCTGTTTGAGGTTCAAACGCAGGAGCAGCGAAATATTCAGTGATCCGCGTCAATTCCCCCTGAGGCAGTTTCAATACGCCCTCTTTGATTTCAGCAAACTCAGCTTCAACCTGCTCTCGAATGCTCTCAATGCCTGTTTCATGCACAAGGATCTTGATCCGGGCTTTGTATTTATTGTCCCGACGACCATTCATGTTGTAAACGCGCAAAATCGCTTCCAAATAGGGCAGCAAATATTCGTCAGCAACGAAATCGGAAATCTCTTTGCCCACCATTGGTGTACGGCCCAAACCACCACCAACAAATACGCGCCAGCCGATCTTGCCAGCATCATTTGTGGTCGCCATCAAACCAATATCGTGGAACTTCACCGCTGCACGATCTTGGGGCGAACCGGTGATCGCAATTTTAAACTTGCGTGGCAAATACGAAAATTCAGGATGCAAAGAAGACCATTGGCGAATGATCTCTGCCACCGGGCGAGGGTCAATGATCTCATCAGCAGCAGCGCCAGCAAATTGATCTGTTGTCACGTTACGAATGCAATTGCCTGATGTTTGGATCGCATGCATTTCAACGCTCGCCAAATCAGCCAAAATGGCTGGCACATCTTTGAGTTTAGGCCAGTTGAACTGAATATTTTGCCGGGTGGTGAAGTGTCCATATTCACGGTCATATTTGCGAGCAATATGTGCCTGCATCCGCAATTGGGCAGAATTCATGGTGCCATAAGGCACCGCAACCCGCAGCATATAGGCATGCAATTGCAAATAAAGACCATTCATCAAGCGCAATGGACGAAATTGTTCTTCCGTCAATTCGCCAGTCAGGCGGCGTTGAACTTGGTGAGAAAACTGTTCTGTACGTTGGCGAACAAAAGCCGCATCAAACTCATCATAGCGATACATGATCGGCTCCTTGTAGGTTCTGACGTCCATAGCCGCCAACTGTTGGACCGTCGGCCCGAATGCGTTCTCTTAAACGATTGGCCCAGACATTGCCGGTTTCGCTGACTTCAACATCTATAGCTTCTAAGCTTACCAATCTTGTGTTCAGCGCGGCTTGTGCCAAAGACGCTTCGACAGCAGCCCTATCGTCAGCACCAAATAGCTTGGCTTTTTGCAGATCGACGTCAAAGTCGCCATTTTCATAAAGGTACACAACGGCACCCGAGATCAGTTCATTTGCGGTAATTGCATTCATCTTAATTTCCTTTACGCCACCTGAATTTGAGGCTGCGTATCCCCATTCGAATTTTGCTCTAAGGCCGGTTCTTCAACTTGATCCAGCCACTTGCCGCTCGCGACTGCTTCACCGACAAAAACGATTGCCGGGCCGGCTGCGAGTTGCGGCACTTCATTTGATATTTCTGCCAAATTGGACAAACATCGAGCGCTATCCGCACGTCCTGCATTGACCACGATACCAACAGGCGTCTCGCTCGAAAGACCTTCGGCGATCAACCCGTTTGCCACATCTTGCATGATCGACTTACCCATATATATGCCGAGGGTCAGCCCAGATTTGGCCAATGTCGCCCAATGGGTGACGGCTGTGTCGTTTGCGCCATGCGCGGTCGCATAAACAACGCCTGAAGCGACATTGCGCAAGGTAACTGGCAATTGCGCATCTGAGGCAGCAGCGGAAGCTGCAGTAACACCGGGAACAATTGCGTATTCCACATTTGCTTCATCCATGGCCGCGATTTCTTCGGCGGCTCGACCAAATATCATCGGGTCACCAGACTTAAGGCGCACAACCTGCTTACCTTCAAGCGCTAGGTCGACAATCAACTTATTGATGCGTTTTTGCGTGAATGAATGACGGCCTTTGGCTTTTCCAACACTGATCCGTTCCGCATCCCGACGGCCCATCTGCACCACGGCTTCTGGCACCAATTGGTCATGCACAATCACATCTGCACTTTGCAAAACACGTTGCGCCCGTAAGGTCAGCAAATCCTCAGCGCCCGGCCCGGCGCCGACCAGATGCACGAAACCCTGCCGCCGAGCATTAGAACGCCGATCGGTGTTTGCGTGACCAACCAGCAACTGGTTGGCCCATTGATTTGCTTTATCCTCTTGGCTATTCGCCAAAGCGTCTTCGATGTGAGGTGATGCTAGTAGTTCTTGATAGAATTTTCGGCGACGGTCACCAGAAGTGATCAAACGCTCCACCAGATTACGCATGCCACCCGCAAGGCCGGCCAATGCGCCAAGATGCAACGGCAACAAGGCCTCAATCTTTGCGCGAACCAAACGGGCCAAAACCGGCGCTTCGCCTTCAGATGAAATGGCAATGGAAATCGGCGCGCGGTCGACGATGGCGGGGGTAAAGAAATCGCAATGTTCAGGCTGATCAACAACATTGAGCGGCAAACCCGCTTCTTTCGTCAAGCGTTTTGCTATCTCAGCATCTGGGCCTTCATCGCCAACGAACACCAGAGCCGCATTGTCCAAGTGATACGCAGCAAACACCTCTTCGCGCACGTCCAGATGAACGTCATTTTGATCTAGGGAGGAAAAGTCAGCTTCAATTTTGCGCGCAATCACAACAACATGCGCATCGGTTTTGATGGCAAGCCGGGCCTTGGCCAACGCTTCAGCGCCGCCACCCACAATGATGATTTTCTTGCCCCGAACCTTGTAGGAAACAGGGAATATGCCCAGACGTGTCATTTCGCGACCTCGAGTAATCGAAGATGCTAAAATAAGCGACTCTACGCACAATGCCAAGTCATTGAAATTGTTAGATTTTTAGATTTTCTACCAAATGTGCGCAACGCAAAATGCTGACAAGGCGAATATCAACCAGATGAGAAATTTCATCTCAATATTGCCAAGATTTGTAGAAAAATTCTTCCCTAAAGCGATTTTGGGAAAATCTATGCCTGATTTTCTGGAACGTGAACCACAAGGCCATCAAGCTCATCCGAGACTTTGATTTGACAAGATAAGCGACTGGTTTCATTCACATCAAAAGCAAAATCCAGCATATCTTCTTCCATTACAGAAGGGCCGCCCGCTTTTGCTGTCCAGTCTTTATCAACATAGACATGGCATGTCGCACAGGTACAAGCCCCGCCGCATTCAGCCACGATACCCGGAACATCGTTGCGAATCGCATTCTCCATGACCGTTGATCCGGTTTCTGCTTCAACGTCATGACGCGTGCCATTTGCTTCGACATAGGTAATTTTGGCCATGGTGGATGTTCCTTTATTTGCGCTTGGCGGGTTCTATATCGCCGATGGCCCATTTGATCAAGCAAACAGCAGCCAAACTTATAGAGCTGCACTTTTATCGTCTAAGTGATGGTTGAAACCTATTGCGCGAGAAGCTGGTCAATATAGTCCATGGTTGAACGAATTGCCTGCAACAGGCCTTCAATTTGACCGTCCGGCAATTCCTCGCCACGTATCAAGAAATCTTCCGCAGTTGCGGCCAATTGACCGACCTCAAATGCACCAACCCCACCCGATGCACCTTTTATCGTGTGCAATCGCATGCGCAAATCTCCGTCATTATCTGGCTCAGACAGGGAATTGTAATGAAGCTCGAGCTGTGTTTTGAAAAGGCGTAGGATCTCGGTTTCAAGAGACTTACTGCCCATGGTCTGGCGTGCCAAATATACCAAATCAATCAATCGTTCATGGCCAACCTCAACACCATAGTCTTGTGCGTGAGATGCCAACGCTGTCGCGCTTGCCATAATTTATCCTACTCTTACTCAACTCAAACTATTCACAACTTTATCATGAAGGGATGAATGCTCGATTAAGCGCCAAATTTCGGGCACAATTGAATGCAATCTAGGTCAGCAATGGTGACGCGTTAATCATTTTTTAATAAAAATGTAAATTCGACGTCGAAAAGGTGTATAAAAGCGTGATACCAACGTTCGGCGGCGTTGTAGATTTGGCCAAAAATGCATTATTTTTTAATGTGTTATGAATTTCCGGGGGACGCTCCGGGCGCATCGAAATTTTTGCGATGTTGCTTGCCAGAGCTTACCTACGCCGCAATGTTGGGACGTGTGCGGACGCAAAGGTAGTACTGAGTATGGCTAAAAACAAAGGTTCATCATCAAAGGACCCAGCATCACTTGCATTTTCAGCTGTGGAAAACGCGCTGGAACAATCCATTGATGCAGATACCGGCCCAAAGGCATCTAAAGCAAAAGAACAAACACCCGATATTCAATCGTCCGCCAAAAAAGCGAAGTCCGCGCCAGCAAGCCGTACTAGATCTGCAGAGCGCATAGCTGCCCGCGCCGCCGGCATAGCGAATGACGACCGATCAAGCGCTGCTGGCATTCTGTATTCACTTCAGTCAAAGCCAACATCTGCCCCCTATTGGATCGCGACTCTGGTGGCAATCGTTTGGGCCGCGGTAATTGGCATACTCGGCTATTTCCGGTTCGGCACAGGTTTGAGCGATCAAAGCCTAATTGCTGAAACGGTTCGCACACCAGAATTTGCCGGATATGCCGCATTGCTGGTCATTCCGATTTTGGCATTTTACGCACTTGCTGTAATGACACGTCGCGCGTCTGACCTCCGGCTGGCTGCATCCTCGATGACCCAGGCGGCGATGCGCTTAACCGAACCAGAAGCAACTGCTTCGCAGCAAATAAAGACTGTTGGCCAAGCGGTGCGACGTGAAGTCAACGCAATCGGTGACGGCCTAGAGCGGGCACTTTCTCGCGCTAGTGAACTTGAAGTTATGGTCCACAACGAAGTGAACTCGCTTGAGCGCACCTATGCGGACAACGAGTTGCGCATGCGCGCGTTGATCGAAGAACTCGCATCACAACGCAATGCAGTGGTGACGAACTCGGAACGCGTTCGTGACGCCATCTCTGACGTCCATTCCGGCTTTGCAACACAACTCGATACTGTCGGCACTTCGTTCATTGACCAAATGAAAACTGTGGGCGGCAACATCACATCTACGATTGACACACAGTCAAAGGATGTAACCGAAGCCGTTCAATTAGCGGGTCTAACAATCGACAGTGCAATTTCCGAACGCGCAAAAAGCTTCGATGACACGATCCAAAATCGCCAAGCTGATTTGGTTTCGTCGCTTGATGAGACCACAGACAAGTTGAACATAATTGTTGACGAACGCACGGCAAGCCTCGCTGCGTCGATTGCAGAACAATCGAATACGTTCGACAATATGTTGAGCGAACGTACGTCCATTTTGGAAAACTCATTCGACGAGCGCAATCAATCTTTAGACCAGATGATTTCTGGCCGTACGGCACAACTGGATCAAGTTTTGATCAATCGCACCGATGGATTCGGCACACTGGTAACTGATCGAGTGGAAGAGGTTTCACAACTCCTTGGCCAAAACACGAACGCCTTCACATCAATGTTTGATGAGAAGTCGAACTTGTTGACGACGGCGCTAGACAGTGGGACCCAAGAATTCAATGCAAATGTAGCAAATCGCATTTCAGCACTCACTGATACATTTGAAGGTGGCACCGCGGCAATTTCTGCGTCTGTTGATGAGCAAAGTGCGAAATTGAGCAGTGTGCTGCAGGCTTCTGGTGAAGCGGTGTTAGTGGATATGAGCCTGCGCGGTGAAGAAATCACAAACCAGATGGAAAATGTAGGCAACCAGCTCGCACATGGCATTCTGCAAAGTGCTGCTGGCGCACAAGCTAACCTTTCAGATTTCGGAACACGAATTGACGAAACTCTGGCCATTCAATCCAACAATTTGGATAGCAGCGTACAGTCAGCCCTATTGCAAATTGGCGGCGTGTTGGAAGAACGCGCAGATGAAGCACGCCTGTTGTTACAAACAGCAAGTGATGCCACATCAGCCGAACTGACGGCACGCGCCGAGGATGCACGGACCTCATTGCAGAATGCAGGCGATGCAACCGCGGCTCAGCTTACTGCCCGCGTTGATGAAGTAGCGGTGATTTTGGACAGCCGTCTCAAATCCATGGATGAAATCGTCAACGAAAAAGGCGGCAAATTGATCGAGACGATTGATCAAAACAGCGTCAACATGACTGAAACTGCCAAGTCGATGGAAAGCACGTTAGCGGCGCAAACGACAACAATTAATGATCGATTGCAATCAAGTGCGGCACAATTGAGCGCTGAAATGCATCAGCGGACTGAGGAACTAACGGCGGCATTTGATCAGTCGGGCAGCAAATTCCGCGATAATATTGACGCAAGCCTTCGCGACGTGAATGAGACAATGGAAACGCGCACGCAGCAAGTTTCTTCCATGATTGAAGCAAAAGTGTCTGAAGTTAATGAGCACTTGGGCATTGAAATTGATGGCGCAATTGCACGCCTTTCAGATGCAGAGCACGGTGTGGCTGGCAAAGTGACGAGTGCGATTTCCAACATCGAACAAAGCACAGATCGACTTGCCGGGCGTGTTGAAAAAGCGGTTGTTGATTCTACGCAAACATTTGACGCTGCAACCAACAAACTTGATGAAACGGTTGTTGGGCGCGTCGCACAGTCAGCAGAGACCTTGGGCCGCGTAACTCAACACCTTACTTCGTCAATTGAAAACAGTGTCGCGAACAGCGAGCAAAGCCTTGCCACAACTGTTGATGGCTTGACGTCTTCAATTGCCTCAAGTGTTTCAGCCAGCGAACAAAACTTCACTGACGCCATTAACGGCCTAACCGCCACAACTGAAGAACGTTTTGCTGAAGGCGAAAAACGCTTGAGCGAAACGGTTGAAAGCCTAACATCAAACGTAGAAACACGGGTTTCTGATGGTGAACAGCGCTTGGCTGCAACGCTGAATAGCCTGAATAAATCAATTGAAGGCCGCATCGATGACAGCGAGCAACGTCTTGCCGCTTCTTCAACGTTGGCAGCTCAAAACATTGAAACAAGTGCTAACCAGAGTGAGGCAAAAATTGCTTCGACCGCTGAAAAACTAAGCCGTACGATTGACGAAAAACTTGGCACATTGCCAGAGGCGATTGCGGCGCGTGCAGATGCGACTGCTGAGCGATTGAATGAAATCAACGCATCTGTATCATCCGCTCTTGGCGCAACAATGGCCAATATTGATGACGGCGCAAACCGAATTACAGCCAGCCTGCAAGAAAAACTTGTTGGCATGACCGCAGATATCTCGTCCGACGTTGAAACCACTGCAACTCGCATGGACAGCTTGGTGCGTGGTGCAATGCAGCAATTAAGCGAAGTCAGCAACAAGATCGAAGATTTGGTTGAAGTTCGCGGCGTCGCCACTGCCCAAGAATTGAGCGACAAATCTTCAGCAATGAACCGCATTGTTGCGCTACAGTCTGAAACATTGTCCAAACTCATCGACCAAAAAGCCAATGAGTTGGATGATCGTCTTTCCAACCACCAGAATGTGTTGACAGCAGCCCTAGAAAACTCGGCCAGTGGTGCAGAGCAAATCATGGCGTCTTCCACTTCACGTATTGAAGAGGATGTGACCCAAGCCCTCACCAAGCTCAACGATTCAAATATGTTGTTGCAACAAGTTCTTGAAACATCTGGTGACAACCTTTCAACGCTTGAAACGAGCATTGGGCAACACACTGCGCGTTACTCAGATGCGGTGCGCCAAGCAGTGCATGGAACAGACGATGCGGGCCGCTTGATGAGCGAGCATGTATCTGCACTTCAAGCAACAATTAGCGGCTTGTTGGCCGAAGTTGGCGAAGTTAAGCACACACTTGAAGGCCAGGCCCACGGATTTACCGATGCGGCGCGCGACCTTACAAATGCGAGCATGGTTTCCATTGATACGATCGAAGGCGGACGAACAGCGCTTGATGCCTTGGCCCACGGCTTCACAAATCGTGCGGAAGAAATCGACAACCGCCTTCGCGTATTTGCCCATTCACTTTCAGAAACAGTGGCAGAAGCGGAACAGCGCATTTCAGCAACGCAAGAAGCGTTGGATGAAACCGTACGTGGCGCGTCAAACTCTGTTTCAAACAACTTGCGCACATTGACGGAAACCGCTGGCATCGAAAGCCAACGCGCACAAAGCGCGGTTCAACAAACGCAAAAAGCGCTGGTCGACGAAATGCAAGAAGCAATTCGCCACGCCACCGCCCAGTTCAACGAAACAGCACAAGCCATGCGCTCAACAGCTGGTCAAATGAACGAAGAGCTGCAAGCAACACGCGGCGAACTTCAGCGCGGCATGTTGGAATTGCCTGAGGAAACTAAAGCAAGCGCGGCAGCCATGCGCCGTGTTGTTGCCGAGCAAATTGAAGCACTGAGCGAGTTGAACAATATCGTCAACGCGCAATCTAGTTCACATAGCTATACAGCAGCCCCTGCGCGTCGCGATCCTTTGCCAGAGCCTGCACCACGCAGAGAGCCGCAACGTCCGGCTGCGCCTGCAAGGCAACCAGTTGAGCGTCGCACTTTTGAGCAAACTCAGCCGCCGCGTGGCCCTGAATTGCGCGCCCCGTCACGGGACGACGATATTTCTTCAGAACAAATTGCTGCTCTGCTTGAACGTCAAATAGAAGCAGAGCAACAAAAACAACAAGCACGCCCTGCCCCTACTCGTAGCCCGGCGCCAGCCACTGAACCTTTGCGCTCACCAATTGAGCAGCAAGCACCTGCGCAGGAAAGCAACGGTGCTAGCGAAGATGGTGACAATTGGGTGCGTTCGCTTTTGCGAAATGCATCAGCCAACCAACAACAGGCGAGCGCTCAACCACGCGAAAGCAACTTGAACAGCTTGACCAGCGAAATGATTGCAGCGGTTGATCAAAATGCTTTGAACGACGCTTGGATGCGTTATCAAAACGGACAGACAGATGTCTTCTCTCGTCGCCTTTATACATTGGCGGGCCAAGGTACATTTGACGACATTCGCAAGAAACTGAAGCGCGACAATGAGTTTGCAAACACTGCCCGCGAATTCATGTCAGAGTTTGAGCAATTGCTTCGTGAAGCCGCGAACGGACAAAACCCTGTTGCAGACACACAAGCGCAACTGACATCTGATCGGGGTAAAGTCTACACCATGCTGGCCCACGCCAATGGGCGCTTGGGATAAGACTTTTCATTCTTGTTAGAATTTTTGATGGCTCGCGTTGTGAAACGCGGGCCATTTCTATATCTGGACCAAAATACGTCTGTTAAACCTCAGACCGTGGATTGATCAATATTAGTGAAGCCAACACGCAAAGGCCGCCGACTAATGCTACTGCCGCTGATATGGTAAAGGCCAAGGCGCCGAATTGAGAGAATATGAA
The DNA here is from genome assembly GCF_057219265.1 of Maritalea sp. YIW29. Classification (NCBI taxonomy): domain Bacteria; kingdom Pseudomonadati; phylum Pseudomonadota; class Alphaproteobacteria; order Hyphomicrobiales; family Devosiaceae; genus Maritalea; species Maritalea sp. YIW29. Next base: position 467,990 of record NZ_JBXVVF010000001.1, on the reverse strand, counting down.
GCCAGAGCCGAACACCAATGTTGCCAATAGGGCCTGGGACAGAACCTGCACGGTACTCTGCGCTTCGGCGGCAAAACTCTCAGCTGTCCAGTTCGCCACAAAGTTCAATGTGCCTAAATAGGTTATGCCAAACGATACGGCGTGCAGCATTTGCAGCAAGAAATAGCCATATGTTGGGATTTCCATGCTCATCCCGACCCACCGCACACATGTGATACCTGCAGCAAACAACAATAGATGGCGAGCTGAGAAACGATTTGCAATGCGTGCGAATGCGAGGAAAACCAAAACTTCAGCGGCCGAACCAATAGCCCAAAGCGGACCGATCACTTCTTTGCCAATACCCTGCTGGTCCCAAAGGAGCGACCCAAATGTGTATAGGGGCCCATGCGAAGCAACGATTAGGGCAGAACCCAAAATAGCAAGGATAAACCAGGGACGAAACATGTCCTTGAACACCTGCGCCTGCAATTTATGAGGCGGCGGCGCGTCTTTCTTTTCTGCTTTCAGTTTGGCGTCTTCCGGTGCTGTCGCCCGGAACGCCGGCAGTTGAAACGCCATTCCACCCCTTATCAGGCAAAAGATGACGTAAAGCGGCAAGAACAACGCAATCCCAGCCCAGCCCAACAGCCAGCCAGCCGCAAGATTGACCGCTACATATCCTACGGTGCCCCATACACGAATTTTGGCAAAATCAGCATCACGACGCCGCGCCATTCGAACGGTCGCCGCATCCAAAATCGGTGACATGGTCATGACCGGCAGAATGCAAATCGTCCAAACAACGATAATTAACCACACATCATCCAAGAAAAACAAAAGCAGAGGAGCCAATGCAGCGATTACACTGCAAGCAAGAATGACCTGACGCCAGTCAGAGGCTTTGTCAGCGAGACGGCCCACAAATATGTTGATTAGAACCATCGTCCAAATGGGGACAGCATTCAAAATGCCTATATCAGCGTCGCTAAATCCTTTTTGCCGCAGCCAAAGCGGCAAAAACGGTACAGCAATGCCCATCGCCAAATACATGGTGCCGTAATAGTAGGATGCTCGGGCGACCGAAGATGAAAACCGCGAAGATTGATCAATTGACATGAAAATACCTTAAAAGGCGCAGGACTGATTTTCATCGTTGCCCTGATTTTCTTCATTCCGCAAGCTAATTTAAGGGGCAGTTTCACTTTAAGCAGCGCGTTTGGACTTTCGTTGAGCCGGCGCTAGACGATCAAGAAACATCTGCGCGCACTCCGCCCAAGTGAATTGCATGGCATGCCTGCGTGCGTCCTGCCGGTGCAGTTTGAGAGCCCCATTTACCGCTTGTGAAAGGTCTTTATGCATCACCCCGGCCCGGCGATCGGTCAGCACGTCGATGGGTCCAATAGTCGGATATGCAGCCACCGGCGCGCCACACGCCATAGCTTCCAGCATAACATTGCCAAATGTATCGGTTTTGGATGGAAAGACCATCACATCGGCACTTTGATAATGGGCGGTCAGTTCAGCACCTGATTTTTGACCTGTAAAAACAACATCAGGATAACGGGATCGCAACTCAACCAATTGTGGCCCGTCGCCAACAACGATTTTGGTGCCAGGCACATCCAGTTGCAGGAATGCTTCAACATTCTTTTCAACTGCTACGCGCCCAACATACAATAAATGAGGCCCTTGCAAGTTTTCAAACAGTGACTTGGGAGCTGGCTTAAAACGTTCAACATCAACGCCCCTTGTCCATGGGACAACATTTGCGAAACCTCTAGACCGCAGATCAGCAACGACACCCTTGGTTGGTGCCATCGTGTGGACCGCTGGCGCGTGGAACCAACGCAAATAGCTATAACTCCACTCGCAAGGCACCGGCAATCGGGCGGCAAGATATTCGGCAAATCGAGTGTGAAAACTGGTGGTGAAGGACAATTGCCGTTTAACCGCAATATGGCGGGCTAAAAGGCCAAGCGGCCCTTCGGTTGCGATATGTAAATTGTCAGGATCGACTTGATCTATTATTTCCTCAACATGGCCTAAGGACGCAATTGAAAGCCGTATTTCAGGATAGGTCGGCATTGGCATTGTCCAAAACCGTTCCGGCGTGAGGTAAGTCACCAAATGACCCATCGCCGTTAGTTCATCGCCAACCTTGTCTAAACAGCGCACCACGCCATTGACTTGGGGATGCCAGGCATCCGTGACGATGAGAATGCGTTTCATGCGGCCCTATGCGCGTGTTCAGCGCGCGTCCCTGACTTTGGTGCGGCCATCTCTGTCCAGCGGATCAACTCGAACGTTCCATCATGGTGTTCAACGATTGCCGTGCAACTTTCGACCCAATCACCAGTATTGATATATCGAGTACCATAATGGTCGTGCATGTCAGCATGATGAATGTGACCACAAATTACGCCATCAACGCCAGATTGTTTGGCTTCAAGCGCCAAGGCCTCTTCATAGCGACCGATAAAACTAACGGCATTCTTCACTTTATGTTTCGCCCAGGCCGACAGTGACCAATAGCCAAAACCAAGTTTTCGCCGAATAAAGTTGATGCCAATATTGAGACGCAACGCAGCGTTGTACGCCCAATCGCCCAAATGTGCCAACCACTTAGCATGCAGCACAACGACGTCGAACTGATCACCATGAATGACCAAATACCGTTTGCCATCTGCGGCGTGATGGATCACCCGGTCGACAATTTCGATATCACCGAAATGGGTGCCAACATAATTTCGCAAGAATTCATCGTGATTGCCCGGCAGATAGACAATCCGGGCCCCTTTGCGTGCTTTACGCAGCAATTTTTGAAGCAAAATATTATAGCTTGTTGGCCACCGCCAATTTTTCTGCAACCGCCAACCGTCAATAATATCGCCAACCAAATAGATGGTTTCAGCGTCGTAGCACTTCAAAAAATCCAACAACTGGTCGACACGAATAGTCTTCATGCCCAAATGCAGGTCGGAAATAAACAACGCTTTTACATGTTTGGGCTGATGTTCTTCAGTCATACCTACGCTCGCTCAAAGTTACTGCGCTCAAGTCTTCTATCCGATTCCAAAACCAGTTTTGTGACACTCTATATGATGCAAGCATACAAATAAAACACCAAACCCAATGCCGCGCAAATATCTGGCTAGTTTAGTTTAGCCTTCATCGCCACAACCCGCTGGTAACTTTGCGCAATTCGCGCTGCAAACGCTGGGTCACGCGCTGCCTCATTCTCTAAAACCGCCAAAATCTGGGACGGTAAATCCAATGATGGTTTTATTGTATTGGAAAACAACAAAATATCATTTCCCGCCTTTACCGCGCGTATGATGGCGTCTTCAAATCCATAGTGTTTAGTAATCGCGCCCATTTCCATATCGTCAGAAATGACAACGCCGTTAAAACCCATTCCTTCACGAAGGACGGTCGTCAATGCCACAGGAGATAGGCTCGCGGGCACTTGTCCCTCGCCTGAACGGACAAATCCTTTGTGGTACAGGTGGCCCGCCATGATCATATCCGCCTTGTTTTTCGCAATCAGCGCTTCAAACGGCTCATATTCGGCTTTCATCCAGCTACTGGTAATATCGACGAAGCCAAGGTGAGAATCCCCCGCACTCGACCCGTGCCCTGGGAAATGTTTCAAAGAGGTCAAAAGCCCCGCTTTGTGATGGCCGTCAATGAACGCTTCCGCGAATTTCGCGACAATGTCGGTGCGCGATGAAAATGAGCGGCCATATTTTGCGATAATCGGATTGCTTTTGTTCACGATCACATCGACCACAGGACCAAAATTGACATTGAACCCGAGCTTCCCCATCCGACGCGCCAAATCAGTATAGAGATCGAGCGCCCCGTCTTTATTCATGCCTAGCGCCACATCGCGTGCTTTTGGAATTTCGGTGAACCCGACAGACTTTGTCAGCCGCTCGACGACTCCACCTTCCTGATCAATCGCAATCAGCGGTTTAAACTTTGCGCCCGCATTGGCAATCGCCCTGTTCATTTTGGAAACTTCGGCGAGGCTGTTCACATTGAATTTGAGATACATTACGCCGCCAATTTCACCAGACTTCACCAGCGAAACTAGGCGTTTGTGGTTCTTCGAACTCGCTTTGTCGTGCGGAAACCCAATCATGATCATTTGACCAGCCATTTCACGCATGGTCTGTGCCATGGCAGTTGACGCATTCAAAACCATGCAAAAGAACAAACTCGCTATCAAAGCAACGCGCATAAAATCTCCAAAAGAATGTTGTGTTTTAGTTTTGGCAAACAAAAAGGGCGGAGTGAGGGCAATCAAACAGATGCCTTTTTAAGGAATTCAGGTGCGTCTCGACACTCCAAATATGCACAGAACTCATCGTTAGATTGTGGCCGTCCAAACAAATAGCCCTGGCCAATACCGCAACCAGCAAGTCGTAGAACCCAGGCCTGATCAGCTGTCTCGATGCCCTCGGCGACAACCCGCTTGTCCATAGCAGATGACAAAGACAACACGGATTGCACAATTGCCATAGACTGAGCATCATCCGGCAGGTTTTTAACGAAGGACTGATCGATTTTCACCTTATCGACCGGCAGGCGACTAAGGTAACTCAAAGAAGAATAGCCCGTGCCGAAATCGTCTAGGGCAACACCAACGCCCATTTCCACGATCTCATCCAAAGTCTGGATAAATTTATCCTGTTTCGTCACGAAGACGCTCTCGGTGATCTCGATATCTAGACGCTCAACGGGCAATCCTGAAATATCTAGCGCGTGTTTGATGGCCCCTACGACGTCACCATATTCAAATTGCACGGCGGAAACATTCACCGCAATCTTTTGTGGCTTGGGCCAAACCATTGCATCTTGGCATGCTTTCACCAAGACCCAACGACCAATTTCAATAATCATGCCACTATCTTCAGCCACTGAAATAAACCTGTCCGGACTAACCCGCCCAAGTTCTGGATGCTGCCAGCGCACAAGCGCCTCAGCGCCGACACACTCGCCGTTTGATAGTTCGACTTGCGGCTGATATTGCAAATAGAGTTGGTCTTTATCAACAGCATCAAGAAGAGCCATTTCAACCTGTTGCCTGTCATGAATTCGTTCGTTGAGTTCGCGTTTGAACAGAAAATAGCTATTGCCGGGAATCTCTTTTGCTTCGGACAACGCCATATCTGCTTGAGAAATCAAATCCTTAGGTGAGTAGCCAGAGTTTTGAGTATCCGTCGCGCCAATACTCACCCCAATGAGGGCGCGGTGACCGTCCAGCGCATATGGTTCAGTTATTTTATTTATGATTTGCTCGAGCAGTTCGCCAACTTCTTCTTCGCTCATTACTTCTGGCCAAGCCCCAGCAAATCTGTCGGCACCAAGCCGTGCCACACTATATAGACCGCAATTCGCCAACCGATTGGCGACTTCAATCAGCAACAAATCGCCCGCTGCGTGTCCCAAGGTTTCATTGACATTCTTGAACCTGTCGAGATCGAGCAAGATCAACATTAAGGGACGTCGTGCACTTTCGTCTTCAAATACGAAGTTGCTCAACTCTTCTTCAAGACGCGCCCGTGTGTAAGCGCCCGTCAATGGATCATGGTTGGCCAAATAATCCATACGTTTCTGGTGATTGTGCCGATGCGTGATATCGCGGAACGTGAGACACGCCACATATTCAATTTCGTCAGTTGGCTTTAACTCAGTCGCGTTGGTTACTGATGACACAGTAACCGAATATTCGATGACGAGCGTTGGCTCCCCACTTTCATCTTTATTGAGCACATAAATGGGCGCAACCCGTGGCACTTGCCGTGTTGCGGCATCAGCAAATGCTTGATTGACCTCTTGATAAAGACGTTCTGGCAAAACCCCACTGGACGCGCCAACCAGGTGATCGCGCATGCTCAACATTTGTTCTGCGGGCGCACTTGCTGCCAGAATTTTGCGTTTGCTGTCGATAATCACAACGCCATCAAAATTGTCCGAAATCACCCGGTCCAAAATGGTCTGCATTCTAATGTTTTGCCCTGAGACCTGGCGAACCAAGATCTTTTGCATGTCCATGGCGTAGAACTGCATATAGGTAAACACCAACAAGCCACTGAGATGCACCCAAAATACATCAATGATTTGGCAAAATTGGCTTTGCAGAACAAAGGCGACGACCTCGATGCCAACAGAAAACCCAGCCAGCAAGAACGCTAATGGCACGAAGCGAATTCGTTTAAGGCGAGCAACCACAGCAATAAGCGGCAATATCAGGAGCCAGGGTGCAAAAACGTTTATTTGCTGAAGTTCACGACCTTGAAGACGTGTTTCTGCCGCCATCAACTGCACAAGGGGGCCAGGAATTCGACCATAATGCGGTACATCCAACGTGTCGCCCAGCTCCAACGACGATGCACCAACTACGATCTTTTTGCCTGCAATCCGAGCAACATCGACCTTATCATTCAGCAAGTCGATGACAGATATTCTATCAATCGATTTCACATCAATCGAGTAGTCGATAAAATAGGAGTTGTTGCTCTTTTCGTGTTCTTTAGGAGCAAACAAAGTTGGCAAAGAGGGAATGATATCCCCGTCGACAATGCCGTATTTGGAAAACATCCACACTTGCCCGTCTTTGTCCGGTTCGACATTGACTAGCGCTAAATCTGAATGGGCGACAAAACTATCTAACGGCTTGTTGGTGACCAAAATGGGATCACCATTTGTGTTGAACCCCAACTGCTGCAACGCGGCCAAAAAGGTAAATCCACCTGCGCGCTCCAGGGCCTGTGCGAATGCCAGATCGTTGTCGGCATCGGAACTGTTAGAAAAATCAATATCAAACGCGACTTCGCCGGCGTCTTGATCAATTAGTTTATCTAAAATGTCTGCGTAAATCGACCTAGGCCATGGCCAATGGCCAACTTCTTGCAAGCTGCGCGCATCAATATCAACGAAAACCAATTCGCCTGACGCTGGCACGTTATGCCCACTAAAACGCCATTCTTTGAAAGCGTTATCCGCACCGTGAAAGAACCCATTTTGCCCCGTTAGAAACAAAACCAGCGCTAACAAAAATAGAACCGCAAAATTTCTCAGCGATGCTCGCATAAAGGGTGCAACTCAACTCAACACGTTAATCAGCTCGTATTATGCCCGAGTTGCGTTACGACGCTCTTAATCAAAACCGATGGCTGGGAAATTGGCAGCTACTTTTTCTTGCCGTTGTTGCCGTTGTTGCTGCTATTGCCGTTGTTACCGTTGTTGCTGCTATTGCTGTTGTTACCGCTGTTGCTGCTATTGCCGTTGTTACCGTTGTTGCCGTCGTCGTCACTGTTGCCTTTGGCTTTGGTTTTTTCTTCCGAAGCTTGCTCAACCTTGACTTCTTCTACCGAATTTTTCGCGCTGGCAATTGCCTTGGCTTTTCCCGACTTTTTGGCAGCCTTCATTTCTTTCGCAGCAGCAAATGCCATATCTTTTTGAGAAAGTTTAGTCCCTTGTTGCGCTGCGATTGCCATCACATTTTCCATAATTACAGGAATGGATGGTCGCGCTTTCTCGACCTTTTCAAGGATTTGTTTCACAGAAAGAACTTTTCCAGTTTTCATAGATCGGATTGGTTCTTTTTGGCCCCGACCCTTCACCATGAGAACAGGTTGCGAATTCTTATCAATCTCAACATTTTGGCTCGGCATGACATCCACTTTCATGTCTGCCTTGTCGTCACGTGCCTCGACACGGCCGCGCTGAACTTTGATAGATGACTTTCCATCTCGCGCGCTGACCGTGAACTTCGTTCCCTTCACCACCGCAGCAAGCAATGGCGAACGGACCTCGAAGTGCTCTACATTGCGCTTTTCGACATCTACAGTGATTTCACCAAAATCTTGGGTGACCACGGTTCGGCTTGCCCCTCCAACATCAGAAATTCTGATGCGGGTATCGCCTTTAATATCGATTGTTTCTTTTCCACGGGCGAAGACGACACGAGCACGTTTCGCTGTTTGAATCGCGCTATCGTCTGATACGACATGTCCGCGTTCAATTTGCACCCATGCGCCGTTGTCGAACACAAACACGCCACCACGCAATTTTGTAGCCACCCAGTCATCAGCAAATGCTGCACCGGCCGCCCCCAAAATTAATATCGCGATTGCAATTGTCCGCTGGAAATGTCTCATTTGTCCGCCCCACTGTCCAAAACTAGGAATTCGACGAACACATTCACAATTTAACATATCGATTTAGTTAAACGGCGTTCAAATATTGGAACTGAGGTGAATCGTAAGTTAACACAAAGCCGAAACGCAAAAGGGCACCGTGAAACTCACGATGCCCCCTAAATTCAGCTTTGGTCAGGCAGTTACTTGTTCTGGCGATTTTCGATTAGATCATCAACAACACTTGGATCTGCCAAAGTCGATGTGTCACCCAACGCGCCATAATCGTTTTCTGCTACTTTGCGCAAAATCCGGCGCATAATTTTACCAGATCTTGTTTTGGGTAGGCCTGGCGCGAATTGCATCAAGTCAGGTGATGCAATTGGCCCAATTTCTTTACGAACCCAATTGCGCAATTCAAGCTTTAACTCGTCGCTTGGTTCTTCCCCGGCCATCAAGGTGACATAGCAATAGATGCCCTGCCCTTTGACGTCATGTGGATAGCCAACAACCGCCGCTTCGGAGACCTTATTGTGTGCAACCAAGGCGCTTTCGACCTCAGCGGTACCCATGCGGTGACCAGAAACATTGATCACATCATCAACGCGACCCGTGATCCAATAATAACCATCCGCATCACGACGACAGCCATCACCTGAGAAGTAATATCCCTTATAGTCCGAGAAATATGTTTTCACGAACCGGTCATGATCGCCGTAAACCGAACGCATTTGGCCCGGCCAACTGTCCTTAATGCACAACACGCCCTCGGCTTCTACGGACGTAACTTCCTCACCCGATTGCGGGTCGAGAATTACGGGCTGAACGCCAAAGAACGGGTTGGTTGCAGATCCTGGTTTGGTTGGTGTTGCGCCAGGAAGTGGCGTAAGCAGATGGCCACCGGTTTCGGTTTGCCACCATGTATCGACGATGGGACAATTGCCCTTGCCGACAATCTCATTGTACCAATTCCAAGCCTCTGGGTTGATCGGTTCCCCGACAGTACCCAAAATACGAATTGAACTCAGGTCGCACTTTTCAACATATTCGTTGCCCGCACCCATAAGGGCCCGAATGGCAGTGGGTGCTGTATAGAACTGATTGACCTTATGTTTTTCGCAAACTTGCCAAAAACGGGAAGCGTCAGGATAGTTCGGAACACCTTCAAACATCAATGATGTTGCGCCGTTCGCCAGCGGTCCATAAATGATATAGCTGTGGCCGGTGACCCAACCAACGTCTGCAGTGCACCAATAAATATCACCATCGTGATAGTCGAAGGTATATTCGTGGGTCATCGCTGCATAAACAAGATAGCCGCCTGTGGTGTGTAAAACACCTTTTGGCGTACCCGTTGAGCCAGACGTATAAAGAATGAACAACGGGTCTTCCGCGTTCATGCGCTCAGGTTTGCAGAAATCATCAACGCCCGTCGCAGCTTCGTGCCACCACACATCGCGGCCGCCCTTCATTGCAATATCGTTGCCGGTATTTTCAACAACCAAAATCTTTTCAAGACCAAGCGCGTGCTTGGCAGCTTCGTCGACATTCGCTTTCAGCGGCACTGTTTTGCCCCCGCGACGGCCTTCATCTGCGGTAATGACAATGCTTGACTTACAATCCGTAATTCGGCCAGCCAAAGCTTCTGGGGAAAACCCGGCAAACACGATCGAATGAACGGCGCCAATTCGCGTGCAAGCGAGCATTGCATATGCTGCTTCTGGGATCATGGGCAAATAAATCGTGACACGATCGCCTTTAGAAACACCTAAGCTTTTGAGCACATTAGCAAATCGACATACACGGCGGTGAAGCTGCCGATATGTGATGTGCATATCTGTTCCGGGTTCATCACCTTCCCAAATCAGCGCCACTTGATCGGCACGTTCTGGCAAGTGGCGATCAATACAGTTGACCGACACATTCAGTTCACCATCTTCGTACCATTTTATGGAGACGTCTGAGTGCTCGAAACTAGTGTTTTTGATTTTCGTGGGCGTCTTCATCCAATCAAGACGCTGAGCCGCCTCACCCCAAAAACCTTCTGGGTCGCTGACGGAGCGCTCATACATTTCTTTGTATTTGTCTGCGTCAATTTTGGCGTGTGAGACGATATTTTTAGGTGGATGATAAATGTTGTCACTCATCGAGCCACTCCTCCTCATTTTAAAGTCTACTAACAAGGGCATCACTGCCGGACTTACGGTTGGCGGCAAAAAAACTCGTACCGCACGTTGTCCCCACAACACCGTGATCAAATGGCTAAAGGGTTGCTCGCTCCGGGTCAATATCCTGAATTGGTTTTTTAGCCCCCAATACGACATTTGCGCAATTTAGCGACGATTTGCCCAAGCAAAGATTGTGGAAAGAATTGTGAAAGACACCTGCTGTAAGATGCGATGCGAATAGATGAGGAACATGCAATGCAAACCGCCTCGACGGACCAAACAGCAAATGAGACCGTAGCACCCGCGGAATTATCTGACTTGGGCTGGTTGCACCAATATGTGCACCAAGCAATTGATGAGTTGGATTTTTATTGCGACGAGTTCAAAGCATTTGAAAAAGCTCGGATTAGCCCGAATTTCCTGCGCGCCTTGTTCGATTACAATCCTGATCACCTCACCATCCTGAAAAAGGACGGTGTTCGAGCAGGCTTTATGGTCACGGGACCAGATAATGGCGTCGTGTTCCTTTATTGGAGCTATATTTTGCCGGAATTCAGGAAATCCAAACTCGCCATCTTGGGCAACAAGTACATTGTCGACCTTTTCAACAATGGCAATTGGCACAAATTGGTGACCTTCACCAGAACAGACAATCGCGGCGCTCTTTTGCTGCTCAAACGATATGGCTGGACCGAGGCCGCTCATTTGGAAAAACACATTTTTGGCGAAGACTACAAAATGTTTGAGGTCCAATATGAGAAAACGGTGCCCGGCTATCGACCTTTTATCGTAACCGGCCGTGTGGGACGCGCAGTTAAGCAAGTCAAAAACTGGATTTCGCAGTCCAAAAGGTAGATAGAAATGGCTGAGTTTATCAATATCGCCTTGCGTCCCATGGTTGCCAAACGCGCAGTCATCATCGCCCTAATTGTGGGAACAATCATTGCGATCATCAACTATTACGACAAAATGATGGGAGCTAACCTGTCCGCGAGCGACATTATCAAAATTGGGACGACATTTCTGGTGCCGTATGCTGTTTCAACAATATCATCAGTGCTGGCGATTAAAGAGAATGACTGCTCTTAGTCTTGAGGACCGGTGGTCTTAAGTGATTTTATCTTGCGCAAAATGTTGGCGCGCGCATCACGGATAAAGAACAAGCCATTGCCCAAAATACGCGGCAGCATCCAATGCGCATAATTCATCACTTTTGGCACAGTCGACACCACACCAGCTTTGCCCACCATCCCATTTTTGAATTGGTGTAGACCTAAAAAGCCATCGGTTCCGCCAAGGTCATACCATTTAATGCGTTTTTGTTGGGCCAACCATTTCATGATTTCCCAATGCATAAAATAGCCTGCGCGAAGCGGCAATGCCTTATCGTTGGTCGCGCCATAAAGATATACAGCAGTATCACCAGCGGTGAAAATCACGCCACCAGCAACAGGTTCGCCTTCATGGTGAACAAGGAAAAATTCCGGGCGTGCGCTTGGATCAATATTTTCCATGAGATGATGCAAGGAATTGAACGCAGAATAGTCTGGGAATTGCTTCCGATCCGTCATTTCTTTGTAGAGATCATAAAAAACAGGCATGCGGGAAACATCACAATGCTCAAACACTAGCCCATGTTTCTCACTTTTTTTGAGATGCGCCCGCCACTTTTGATTAAAACTGGCTCGCATCGCATCATCATCAATATGCACATTGACGAAATAGCGGTTTGGGTAAGGTAATCCAGAACCGGGTTCAAACCCGCGGGCACGCAACTGCTCTTCAGCAAAGTTGGTTTCTGCAGGCCGTGGGCGCGGCAAAATTGACAACATCATGCGTTTTTCAACCGCATAGAGCTGATTGAGTTTTTCAATTACGGCGTTGTGGATTTCTTCAGCATCCTCAGCACCAGCTTCCCGAACCATTGGGCCCCACTTGCAAACTGCGAGGCCACCAAGGCCCAACGGCGCGGCGCGGTACATCATCAAACATCCGGCAACCAACTCGCCATCGCGTTTGAAATGCAAACAATCAATTTGCATTTGTGGCCAACGTTCAGCCGCAAAAACATACATTTGCTCTTGGCAAACATTGTCAAACAGATGTGCAGTTTCATCCCAATGTGTGGCCGCGACTATTTCCATTTCAAGCTGATCGCTTGAGATGTGCGCCAACTGTTTTTGTGCCATCATGTCCGCAGTCATATCTGCCATAAATACCAAAGTGTTGATCAAATTTTGTTTTGGGTACTAATGCTCAAACAAATGAAGAGCTTAAATTCAGTATCTATCCAAATCACGAAAGACATAATTTGGAGTAAATCAAAAACAAAAACCCCACACTACTTCTAGCGCGGGGTTTGAAATGGTTGGCAAATTGTTAAAACTACATTTGTTCCAGCGCCTGATGACGCGTTTCCGCCCAGATGGCGTAATCCTTCATCGTCAAATCTTTGGCCGCGGCCTCATCCGCCACAACAATTGCATGTTCATGCATCTGTAATGCAGATGCCGGGCAAGATGCAGTGACTGGTCCTTCAACACATCCCCTTACCGCTTCGGATTTATGTTCACCAGTTGCCAGCATAACCACCTGCTTGGCATTCAAAATGGTGCCAATCCCCATGGTCATGGAGTCTGTTGGTTGAGACTCGTCTGGACCAAAGAAACGAGAATTAGCTTCGATCGTCGATTTGGTAAGCGTCTTCACGCGAGTTCGTGACGCAAGACTGGACAATGGCTCGTTAAAGCCGATATGGCCATTGATACCGATGCCAAGCAATTGCAGATCAATGCCGCCAGCCAGCGCAATCATCTCTTCGTAACGCACACATTCGTCGTTCGGGTTATCTGCAATTCCATTGGGCACAAAGGTCCGTTTCAAATCAATATCAATGTGATCAAACAAAGCTTCATTCATGAAATATCGATAGCTTTGGTTGTGATCGCCGCTTAGCCCCACATATTCGTCCAAGTTAAAACTCGTCGCTGCTGAAAAGCTAACTTCGCCCGCTGTCTGACGCTCAATAAGTTTTTTATAAAGCGTGGTAGGTGAGGAGCCTGTTGCTAGGCCTAAAATGCTTTGGGGTCTATCTTTGAGCTGTTGGACAAATAGATCGCATGCGAATTCTGCAACATCATCAGAATTCGGTAAAATAACTAGACGCAAGGAATTGCTCCATTAGATGATTGTGAACGTTAAAACGCCAAGCGATACATCGCCGCCTGATCGTTATATTTTGCTCTCGTCTCCAACCTCGGTCGAATAGACATATCTATCGCCGCGATAATAGGAGTGAGTAAATTCTACTGGCTTCCCGTCACGATCAAATGACGTTCGCTCCATATCAAGAATGGCAGATCCAGTTTCAACACCGAGATAACCTGCTAATTCTTTGTCGCAGTTGGTCGCCTTAATCGACTGCCGCGCCTTCACGGGGCGAAACCCGCTTGCATCCAAACAGGCGTAAAGACTGTCGCCCTCGGCCACGGCTTCAGCGTCAATCGCTTCAAGTGGAAAATAGGCAAGTTCATAGGCCATGATGCTGCCATCGGCAAACCGGATACGGCGAAAACAGGATACCCGGGTGTGCGGTTCAACGCCGAGCGCTTCGCAAACTTCTGAGATTGGTGCAACAAGCCCTTTGAAAACCAATTGCGAGCTCGGCTCCATGCCACGATTGCGGATATCTTCGGAAAATCCGTTTAGAAATTTCAGCGACTTTTCAAGGGATTGTGGCCTATTGCGGGGAACATATGTACCAAGACCACGTTTTTGAATGAGTTGGCCATCATCCAAAAGCGGCTTAAATGCGCGCCTGATGGTGACACGGCTTACACCTAACTTGTCGGAGAGCTCACGCTCTGCCAGCAAAAACTCTCCAGCGGACAGAATGTCATGATCAATTGCGTGTCTCAATGCTTCAGCAAGTAATTCATACCGAACACCAGGCCGCGCCAACGCTGATCTGAGGTGGACAATCAAATCCGCTTGCGAGACTTCAGACCCAACATTAACCACAGACACCACCACTTTTTTCTAGAAACAAGACTTTGCAAATTGGATTCGCACAGGACCATACACTAACCGGCATACCGATCAAATACCAATACAGCACCATACCGTCCACAAACAATACCAACAGGTCGTGTTTGTTAAAGTCCTGTACTATTTTGCAGAGGCACCGTTTCTAAAAAGTGGAATTGTTCCCGTCCAGAGGATGCGACATTGCTCGCTTCCTTTGTTGGTCCAGCTATGGGTTCGTGTGGAGCGAAAATGTAAGCTGTCGCCTTCATCCAAGACGATCTCTTCATTCTCAACGTAGGTCGTAATAGATCCTTCAAGAATGTAGATCACCTCTTCCCCTTCGTGGCTAACCCGTTCAGAGACATAACCAGGTGGCACAATTACGATGAAAGAAGACAACGACTTTCCTGCGAAATCAGCGCCAAGTCTTTCATATTTAAGAGAAGATTCGTCTACTGAGAAACTTTCGCGATCGCCCTTTTTGGTCCGTCCGCGATGAACCGCAGGCGAAGAAACAAAGAACTCCATTTCAACATCGAGCCCTTTTGAGATCATCGAAAGCGCGCCCAAGGAAGGCGTTGCCTGATCACGTTCGACTTGTGATAGAAACCCAACCGACAGCTTTGCCAACTCGCCAAGTGTCTTCAATGTCATATTCAACGCGCGACGGCGTTCGCGTATCAATCCACCTACGAGAGGTGAGCCCGAAGCACCATTTTTTCGCGTACTTTCAGCCTCATTCTCGAAATTTTCTTGGGATTGATCCAATTCAACATTGATCATTGTTGCATTTCCTGTCAAAATTTTTTCGATGGCGTAAAATAATTTTCACAACCATTGAACAGCCTACCTAAATTCGCTGAAAATCTCAAATTTTCGCTCATCAAATGTGAATAACTGTGTTTGCTCATACTAAGCTGAAACATGACGCACCAAAAAACAGTAAAGATCGCCAGATTTGAGGAATATTTGTGACAAGTTCGAGCCAAAAGTCCCGGATAACCGATGCACAAGCCTTTCAAGACTGGATTGCCGCAGCAAAATTGTCGCCGGGCTACAAGTTATTGACCATCATGGAACTGGATTTTGACGCCGGATTAGCCCGCCGCAGTTTTTCCTCAAACGAAACTGTGTATCCATCAGGCGGCAACAATCCTGGCGAATACAAACCGATCAGCCGAAACCAATGGTATGAAGATACTGTTGTTGGGCAACAGCCTTTCCTGGCGAACAAAGCGAGTGACATGGGCGATCAATTTCCGGATCTTTCAATTATTGAGAGTATTGGTTGCGGCTCTGTTGTGAACGTGCCGGTTGTAAAAGACAGTAAAACAGTCTCGGTCATCAATATTTTGCACGAAGAAGATTATTTTACACCAGAACGTTTTGCTGAAGCATGTGCATTGGCGCAAAAACTACTCGAAGCCAACATTCATTAAACTCCACTCTCGACGAACTTGATTTATGTGCCAATGCTGGTGCAAAAGAGGGTGGAAGTTTGACCCCAACAATCAATTTATGAGAATTTCGTGGACGCTGAAAAAATTATCGACGAAGCCGTGCAATTTCAAAATTACGCGATGTCCTTTTTAGATTGGGGAATGGCCCACGCTCAGACCTGGCTGGTTGCTTTAGTCGTGCTTGTACTTGGTTGGTTCGCCTCCAAATGGCTTTCCGCAATGGCTGGCAAGCTTATGCCCCATTCCAAAGCGCTCGACGAAACAGTCACCCCGATGATTGTCCAGCTCCTCAAATATATGATTTTTATCACCTTTATCGTTATTGCCCTTGGGCAAATGGGCGTGCAAACCAATTCAATCATTGCGGTAATTGGTGCGGCTGGTTTGGCTATCGCGCTGGCATTGCAAGGCACATTGTCAAACATCGCGGCTGGCGTAATGATTATCTGGCTGCGCCCGTTCAATGTTGGAGACTATATTGAATCAAGCGCCGTATCGGGAACGGTCAAACAGGTTGGCCTTTTCGCGACGCGCCTTAGAACGCCGGACGGTCTTTATGTTTTTACCCCAAATGCCAAGATTTGGGATGCAACGATCACCAACTATTCCAAAGAACTGACCCGCCGGCTCAACTTTGATGTTGGCATTGATTATGCGGCGGACATTGACCTTGCTCGCAAAACACTGATTGAAACAGTGAAGGCTGATGAGCGCGTGCTCAGCTCACCAGAACCCGTTGTCTATGTGATGAATTTGGGCGCCAGCTCGGTTGACCTTCAGCTCCGCGCATGGACACG
The DNA here is from genome assembly GCF_057219265.1 of Maritalea sp. YIW29. Classification (NCBI taxonomy): domain Bacteria; kingdom Pseudomonadati; phylum Pseudomonadota; class Alphaproteobacteria; order Hyphomicrobiales; family Devosiaceae; genus Maritalea; species Maritalea sp. YIW29. The sequence continues at coordinate 451,410 of NZ_JBXVVF010000001.1, read as the reverse complement.
TACGTCGGACCATTGGGAAACCCGCATGGCGATGAATGAAGCCTGCAAGAAGGCGCTGGACGCCGCAGGCGTAGACATTCCCTACCCCCACGTTCGTATTTTGGCGCCGGAGCTAAGCACAAAATAATTTATCCGCTGCCCTTGACCTGGAGCAACTCCAACACCCTATTAAACTGAGATAGTCAGAAGAAAGGGTGACCAAATGAACATTGGTGAAGCAGGAAAAAAGAGCGGACTTTCTCCGGACACTATTCGGTTTTACGAAAAACGCGGACTGATTTTCTCCACAAAGCGAGATCAAAAAGGACACCGTTATTACGCAGATAGCGACGTAAGTTGGCTAGGCCTTTTGGCTTGTCTGCGCGGAACCGGCATGCCCCTCTCTCACACTGAGACATTCACAAAGCTGGTCCAAGAGGGCGATCAAACAATTCCTGACAGGATCGACCTGTTGGAGGAGCATCGGATACATTTGCAAAAGAAACGCGCAGAACTCGACAAGTTCGAAAATCACCTGAATGAAAAAATTGCGTACTACACCGAGTTTTTGGACAAACAAAACAACCAAGCGGCGGAATGAACATGGAAAAAATTACACTTTGGGATGACAGAACAATACCGCGCCTTGGTTTCGGATGTTGGGCAATCGGTGGCCCGTTTTGGGCTGACGCAGTGCCGGTCGGCTGGGGTGTTGTCGACGACAATGAATCAAAGCGTGCAATTGCGGCGGCCCTTGATGCGGGCATCAAATTCTTCGACACCGCAGACGTTTATGGCGCGGGGCACTCTGAGATTGTTTTGGGTGAAGCCCTAAAGGGGCGAGATGATATTGTGGTCGCCACAAAATTTGGCAATCAGTTCAATCCTGAAAACAAACAAATTACCGGCCAAGCGACAGATCGGGCCTATATCCGATCAGCAGTTCAAGCTTCATTGAAACGCCTAAACCGCGATGTCATCGACCTCTATCAAGTCCATATTGAAGATTTAGAGGGCGATGCAGCAAAAAAGACTCAATCTGCATTGGAAGAATTGGTCAGCGAAGGGCTGATTGGCGCTTATGGTTGGTCAACCGACTATCCGGACAAAGCCAAGCAGTGGCTTGGCGGCAAAAACTATCGCACCGTTCAGCACGATCTAAACCTCTTCACACCAGCCACGCAAATGCTCGAACTGGTCAATGCAAACGAGATGATTTCCATCAACCGAGCACCACTCGCGATGGGGATGCTCGGCGGGACCTATAAGATCAATCATGCATTTGGCGAAGACGATGTACGGTCTGCCGACCTACCTTGGCTAGACAAAATGACAGGGATAAGTTCCTCAGAAGACGCGCAACAACGTCTTGATGGTGTACGCGAGTTGCTGACAACTGGCGGTCGAACGGTGACCCAAGGCGCACTAGGTTGGATTTGGGCACACAATGCAAGTGCCCTTCCGATCCCCGGCTTTAGAACCGTCGAGCAGGCCGAGAAGAACGCGCAAGCACTCGACTTTGGCCCACTCTCAGTCGAAACCATGCATGAAATCGACTTGGTCATTTCTGGCGAAATTTAAGATCGGCCGGGGCAATGGAAGTTGCCCCGGCGCTGCCACTCGGCTTAGTGGTCGGAGATGCCCATGTAAGCTCCTGAGCCCCAAATGCGTTCAACTTGCTTATTGCGGCCGCAAGTGAAGCGATAGAAATTATATTTCAGGCTGTTTTTCTTGTAATAATCCTGATGGTATTCCTCAGCTGGAAAAAAGGTCATTGCTGGCTGAATGACCGTCGCAATATGTTTGCCTAGTGTCGTTGCAGCTTGTCGTTTTGCAGCAACGGCGATTTTGGTTTCCTCGTCGTTTGCCGGGAAGATGGCTGTTCGATAGCTGTCACCACGGTCACAAAATTGCCCGCCAGCATCAGTCGGGTCGACCGAGCGGAAAAAGATATCAACCAGCTGACTGTAAGCGACTACCTTCGGATCGTAAGTAATCTCAACGGCTTCAAAATGGCCAGAATTACCTGCAGTGACTTGCTTATATGTTGGGTTGTCCAACGTGCCGCCCGTATAACCAGACTTGGCCTCAACCACCCCGGTGACATGTTCGAAGTCTTTTTCGATGCACCAAAAACAGCCACCAGCAAAATAGGCTTTTTCAGCCGCAAGGGCCGTTCCACCCCAAGTTGACACCAACATCACAATCGCAAAGATTAAACGCATTTCAATTCCTCATTTTGTTGATTGCATGCAATCAAACCTCGTCTTCACATTCAACTCACATTGGCTTGTGCCACAAAAAAGGGCGCCCAATTGGACGCCCCTTAGTTCAATTTAGTTAGCGGTCTCAACCAGCCATAGCGCCCTGAGCTGCAGCACCGCGATCAACTAACAAACGGTTGTATGCATTCAAGTATGCACGTGCTGACGCCACCAATGTATCAGGTTCGGCAGTGCGTCCAGAAGCAATTTTGCCGTCCATTTCCAACCGGACATGGGCGTTAGCTTGTGCATCGGTTCCACCGGTCACCGCATCAACCCCGTAATGAACAAGATGAGGATCAGCGCCGACGGCTTGTTTGATTGCATTGAAAATCGCGTCAACTGAACCGGTTCCCGAAACCTGAACTGACTTCTCTTCGCCTTCGATTGAAATTTTTAGATCGCAAATGTGCTCGCCACCTATGGTCGATGAAACACTCATGCCGACAAGTTTGATCTTGTCTTCGATTGAGCCCATTTCATCATCAACCAAGGCGATCAAATCGTCATCGTAAACGTTCTTCTTCCGATCAGCCAGTTCCTTGAACCGTACAAATGCTTCTTGGAAAGCGTTGTCGCCCAACTCGTAACCGAGATCTTTCAACTTGTCTTTGAATGCGGCACGGCCGGAATGTTTGCCCATGACGAGAGATGTTTCTTTGATGCCAACGCTTGCTGGGGTCATAATCTCGTAGGTTTCGGCATTCTTGAGCATGCCATCTTGGTGAATACCGCTTTCATGGGCGAAGGCATTTTTGCCAACAATCGCCTTGTTGAACTGCACAGGCGTGTTGCAGGCCGCAGATATAATTTTTGAGGCCCTAGCCAAATGGGTGGCATCAATTTCAGTGTGGAACGGCAGCGCATCGCCGCGTGTTTTCAATGCCATCACCAATTCTTCTAGCGCTGCGTTACCAGCCCTTTCGCCCAATCCATTGATCGTACACTCAACCTGACGAGCACCTGCTTGGACGCCAGCAATTGAGTTGGCTACGGCCAAGCCCAAATCATTGTGACAATGCGTGGAGAAAATCGCCTTGTCAGAATTCGGCACGGTTTCGATCAACGATTTGATCATCGCATAATATTCTTCAGGCACTGAAAATCCGACAGTGTCCGGTATATTAATGGTCGTCGCACCAGCATTAATCGCCGCTTCGACACAACGTGCAAGAAACTCAATCGACGTCCGTGTTGCATCCATTGCTGACCATTCTACGTCATCAATCAAATTGCGCGCTTGGGTCACTGAACTGATGACCATTTCAAACACTTCGTCTTCTGTTTTGTTCATTTGATATTTCAAATGAAGCGGTGACGTTGATACGAAGGTGTGAATACGTCCACGCGCTGCTGGACGAATAGCCGCCCCTGCCCTGTCAATATCCGCTGGAATTGCGCGCGCCAACCCGGCAATGACAGAGTTTTTCGAACGACGTGCAATTTCGGATACAGCTTCAAAGTCACCATTGGAAGCAATTGGAAAGCCAGCCTCAATAATGTCCACGCCCATATTGTCGAGCAACTCGGCGACCTGCAGTTTCTCTTCATGTGTCATTGTCGCGCCGGGAGCTTGTTCCCCGTCGCGCAACGTCGTGTCAAAAATAAAGACGCGGTCAGTATTGGATGTTGATGTGGTGCTCATGATTTAGTCCTAATGTGGTCGACCCCAAATAAAACAATTGCGGGCCGGAAATTTGCAATCTCTGGCTTTTGTTTTACTCCCCTAAACACCCGCTCTCACGCTGAGAACTGCCGGTACTCAGGGGCAAATAAGGAGTAGGTCTAGAAGGAGTGGGAGCTGTTTGCGCGCGCATGACAAATCACGTGCGGCGGCATTTGCCTGCACTCCCGTGAAATCTCTATGTAAAACCGCGTTTCGCATGATGCGACAACAACTCCAACGGTGCCAAATCGACACTTACAAAATCTATGTTCTTAAAACGCATAACAAAATTTTGCGCGCATGCAAACGCCAAATTTTAACAATTCAGTTCGCATGCCCTTATTTGGCGGCCAAACCGATCAGCTCGAAAAAGTAAGCACCGCAAAAACAATCACGAGTGTGGCAAAGCCTGCATTGATTATTCCGATCTTTTTGCCCATTGCACGCGCTGTCTTGTCTCCGGTCGCAATTTTGGGGCCGAGTGTCTTTGCATAAAAAACTGAAATTGTGAGCAGAACCACAAAGGAGAGCTTGGCAAAAAACGTCCAGCCCAGTGCCATAGGGTTAGGATATCCGAACACAAGCATCAAAATGCCTGTAAGCCACAAGAACGCAATCGCCATTCGAGCCAATGCAGATAGTTTTTTCACCACACCAAGCAGCGCGCGACCGGCATCACTTCCTATGTCTTGAATTTGCGTGCTTGTCACAAGGACAGATAAGCCAAACCCAATCCCCATGCACATGCAAAACAAGTGGATCATCAGCAAGATATTGGACAAAGTGGTCATCGCATCACTCCAAACGTTAAAGACAGACGATAGGCATCAGGCATCGGTAACACAAGCGCCTGCGTAACTACTCGCTCTCTTCGTCGAAAAACAAAGTCCCATTGGCCAGAATAACCGCATGTCCACCGATGCCGGCATGCACCAATTCGCCATTTTCATGCTTAATCTGCGCTTCAATTATGCTCGGGCGGCCCATGTCGTGGCCCTGTTTGATTGAAAAATCAGTCAGACCCTCAGTGCCCTGATAATATTGCTCTGATAACAATCCACATAGTGCCGCAGCCGCGGAACCAGTAGCAGGGTCTTCCTTAATGTCGCCCAAATCAACGAATGCGCGACTTGCAAACTGGGCGTGCCGATCACCTTCAATTGGTGCGAACGCATATACCTCATGGCTTTCGCCATTAAAAACGTTATGCCAGCCCCGGCGCTCCAGCTTGATGGAGGAAAGTACGGACGCGCTTTTGACAGGCACCAACACAAACGGAATGCCCGCGCTGAAAATTGCAGGGGAAAGTTGATCGGTTCCAATATCCTCAACTGCAAGCCCAAGCACTTTCGCCAAGTCTTCTGTCGATGGTGCTTCCCCAATCCGTTCCGGTAATTTGGGAAGACTAAATCGGGAGTGCCCCAAGCTTTTACTTTTTGGCGTTGTAAGGGCAACAATTGTACCCACTTTTTCTTCAAGTCGAATTGCTGTGACTTTTTGCCGTAAACCAAGCAAGACGGCGGCTCCGATTGTCGGATGTCCCGCAAATGGCATTTCACCCGCAGGGCTAAAAATGCGCAACTGTGCAACATGTCGTTCATTATCTGGGGATTGAATGAATACTGTTTCGCTAAGATTGAATTCTCTAGCAATGCTCAACATGGTTGCATCTGGGATCATATCTGCGTCATGCACTACGGCTAGAGGGTTTCCTTGCAGTCGTTTTTGCGTAAAAACATCTACAATGGTGTAAGATAATTGCACGGAACTTCCCCTTTGTCGCCTGATGCACCAGCACACCGTGACAGCATGACTTAAAAATACCGTTACGATGTCCGGGCTGTGAATGTTGAGCGTAAATTAAACCCGCAGATAGCCTTTTACGGCATTGACGATATTTTGTTGAAGCTCGTTATTCTTAGGCGCATTTTTCGACGCAGAAGCGTGGATAAGCGCATCCACAATCGCGATGACATCGCGTGCAGCTTGCCGCGGCTGTTCAATCTGGAAATGCTGTAAAACGTCAATCAAGGCATCCGCGATTTGAGCTTTTAAGTCACGTCCTGTTGCTTCGACAGGCAGGTCATGTTCCGCCAATGCCAATGTTTTGGCCAATCTGGGCCATTCCCCCTGCGCTTCGAGCGTTGCGCGAACAAGGCGGTTCATTACTTGTGTCAGGTCGTCATTGCGCTCCAACTTTGCCACATGACTGAAATCGTGAAGTAGCTTCTCGCGTTTTTGGCGCAGGATTGTCATCAATATCGCTTCTTTTGAAGGAAAATATTGATAGACCGATCCAACACTTACCCCGGCGACTTCTGACACCCGATTTGTGTTGAAGGCGGCGTATCCTTCACGATCCAGAATGCGAATACTGGCCTGCAATATCGCTTCAACCACCGCCTTCGAGCGAGATTGAACGGGCGATTTCCGGGGCTTTAGGTCGTCTGTTTGACGTGTCATGGAACGCGAGTTGTAACGTGAGCAATTACTCGTATCTTAAGTGAAATACAGCAAATGCACAACGGCCAGCGCCTAATTCATCGGCCAAATGAGCATACCAACTTTAAGACGGAGCTTTGCCATGGCAAAACCAACAGCCAAAACAGCAATCATCACTGGTGGCACAAGAGGCATTGGCCAACAACTGGCAAAATTGCTGGTTGAAAACAGCTACAAAGCGATCATTGTTGGGCGCAGAACCGATGCTTTTTTTGCCGAACATCTGGACTGGAAGTCTGAAGTCACCGGAATAGATTGCGACCTGTCAGACCCAATTTCAATCCAGTCATTACTCAAGGATGTGAAAGCCAACGACAAATCAATCGATTTGCTGGTCAACAATGCGGCTAGCCAAACCGAAATGGATTTTTTCGACTTCGCAAAATCAAAAAAGAACACAGACATCTCCATGAAGGAAATTGCTTTGAACTTGAGCGCACCGATCGCGCTAACGCTTGGTTTGCTGAAAGAATTACAGCTTTCACCCAACGGCACTGTGGTCAATATCAGCTCAGGATTAGCCCTAGCGCCCAAAACCTCGGCTCCCACCTATAGCGCGACAAAGGCCGGTTTGAGCTCATTTTCCAAAGGCTTACGGTATCAATCTGCCGCCAACGGCTCGCCAATAAACGTTGTTGAAGTGATGCTGCCAATGGTTGCAACCGACATGACCAAGGGGCGTGGTGAAGGCAAAATCTCGCCGGAGCAAGCCGCTCTTGAAATCTTCAAAGGCATCGAAAATGGAAAGTCTGAAATCTGGGTTGCGAAGGCTAAGCTATTGCGCATCATCAATCGGATTGCGCCTGAAATAGCTGCCAGAATTTTGCGATAAAAAAAGGGGTGCTAAAGAAGCACCCCTCAAGTTAGCTCTGGGAGAGCTAGGGTTTATTAGTTTGAAAGCTGGGGCTAAGCCCTAGTTGCGCTCTTTATCAACAAGTGCGCCAGCTTTAATCCATGGCATCATATCGCGAAGTTTTGCGCCAACTTCTTCGATTTGGTGCGCGTCATTGTTACGACGAGTCGCTTTAAACTTAGCAGCACCCGCACGATATTCCTGCATCCAATCTGAAGTGAATTTACCAGATTGAATATCATCAAGCACGCGTTTCATTTCAGCTTTTGTTTCTGAAGTAATGATGCGTGGACCAGTAACATATTCACCCCACTCAGCAGTGTTTGAGATAGAGTAGTTCATGTTGGCGATGCCGCCTTGATAGATCAAGTCAACAATGAGTTTTACTTCGTGCAAGCACTCGAAATAGGCCATTTCAGGTGCATAACCAGCTTCAACAAGTGTTTCGAAACCAGCGCGGATAAGCTCAACAACACCACCACAAAGAACAGCCTGCTCGCCGAACAAATCAGTTTCGCACTCTTCTTTGAATGTTGTTTCGATGATGCCTGAACGACCGCCGCCAACGCCAGAAGCATACGCTAAACCGATGTCTTTTGCATTGCCGGTAGCATCATGGTGGATCGCGATAAGGCAAGGCACACCGCCGCCTTTTTCATACTCGCCGCGCACTGTGTGGCCTGGGCCTTTTGGTGCAACCATAAGTACGTCAACGCTTTGTTTCGGCTCAATCAAGCCGTAATGAACGTTCAAACCGTGGGCGAAAGCAATTGCAGCGCCGTCACGAATGTTTGGTGCAATTTCGTCAGTGTAGATGTCAGCTTGCAACTCATCAGGCGTCGCCATCATCATCACATCAGCCCAGGCAGCAGCTTCGGCAACTGTCATCACTTTAAGGCCGTCTGCCTCAACTTTTTTCGCAGTGGCGGAACCAGGACGAAGACCAACAGCCAATTCTGTTGCGCCTGAATCTTTTAGGTTCAACGCATGCGCGCGCCCTTGGCTACCATAGCCAATAATTGCAACTTTTTTTGACTTGATCAGATTTAGATCTGCGTCTTGATCATAATAAACACGCATTGGTGTTATCCCTCTTATTTTCTTAATTCTGACGAGTTATCTCGCCGCTTAATTCATCGAATGCCGTATAGTGTCACAAATTGTTCGACTGCCCTTTTGGCATCGCGCACAACGTCTGTTTCGCTTAACACCAGTTCTTCCCCAAGCAGTAGACGGATTTGCACATCTCTGATCACTAGACCAAAAAAAGTTCGAAAAGCTTCTTCTTCGTCAGTGAAATGCAACAGTCCTGCACCCCGACCTGCTTTAAGAAGTGGCTTTAGCCGATCCCCTACTGCAAAACGACCATTCATCAAAACTGTTGTGCCAAGATTGCTCAATGGCCCAGCATGAGTGATTGCCAATCGATTTAGGGCAACTGAAATGTCACCGGAGATGACTTTGAGCCAATCAAAAGCAAACTGCTCCAAGTGCGACTGCAATGTTTCTTTTGACATGCGCTGTGGACCAACGGGTACTGTGCGTACCTTTGCCGCCTGCCACTGCACAATGGCAGTCAGAAGACCATCACGATCACCAAACCATTTATATAGCGACTCTTTTGAACATCGAGCACGACGCGCAACGCCGGTCATCGTTAGCTTGTCGCCAACCTCCACCAATAGCGATAGTGCAATATCTAGAACATCCTGCTGGCGTGCAGTTAGTTCTTCATCGCCTAGTCTTACCGCCTGAGCCACTACAATTCTCCAATGGTTAGATAATCATTAAGGAACCGTACCGTACGGTACTGAAGAATGCAAGCAAAAAGTGAAATTGAATGGGAATCGGCGGTTTAAGGTGAAAAGCCCTTAGCGTCCATATTGGTGACAACGCAGCCGTGCAAATGGACTATTCGCCTTCGCGAACTGTATATTCCCGCGGAATGTCTTTTGTAATTTTTGCCCACTCCGAAGCCTTGGTTCGTTCTTGATGCGCATCAAACGCCTTGCGGTCAACGAACATTTCGGCGACCTTTAACCGACCCTCAATTTGGGTCGAAGGCACGACTTCAAACGAAATACACCCCGGCTCCGCACGCGTTAATTCGATATGACGCGGCAGCGCAGCTTCAACGGCGCTAAGACGATCAAGCGGCACATCGATATGGCCGTTAAGGTATATTATGCCTGTCATCTGTTTCTTCCGGTTTGGTGTTGGGAACAAACACAAACTATGTTGGCCGTCACAAACGATCAATGGAAAAATTTGTCTCTACTCATCCCGCAATTGTTGGATGAAGAATGCCACTTGCTTGCCGGCAACATCACCCACATGCCTGAGTTTTAGGTGACGTCTAAACTTGCCCGTCCCTTCCAGCAAGCCATCGGGGTCTTGAAATTTTGCCCCAAACGAAAACTCAATTGAAACATGAGCCGTGTGGGCAAAATACCCACAAAGCCGGGTCGAATGTTCACCCGGCACGAGCTCAAGCATGATGCCGCCATACATTTCTCTGGCGACCCCCTCAGGAAGCAATTCAAGGATCAACTCTTCAAGCGCGGCGACAATCGCTTGTGGTTCGAATTCTGTCATCTACGTCGCCATTGGTGATGCAAGTTCGACAAGGCATCCGTTTAGATCCCGAACATAGGAGACGACCTGCCCCCAAGGCTTATCTACCGGGGCCAGCACTGGCTTGGCACCAGCATTCAAGGCGTTGGCATATGCAGCCTCGACATTTTCCGTCAGCAAACAGATTTCCCAACCTGCAGGAAGCTCTTTGCTTTTGTTAGGATAGATGGCGATGTCATTGTCTGTCGCAGCATCTTCGGACGCGAATGTAAGCGCAGTGGCGCCTGTTTCCATTTCAGCATAGGCGTTGCTCTCATGAATGAAACGTCGCTCTAGTCCAAACGCATTTTCATAAAACTCAACGGTTGAAACCACGTCTTCAACGTAGATTATTGTATAGCCAAATTTCATTTTTCAAATCCTTCCACCATTCGTTAGTATCAGAATAGGGAAACGGGTTGATCTGTTCTTGAACAAATCGGACATAATTAAATCGGCAAGCCGGGTAGCGAAAGCTGTTCGGGAATTTGGTTGGGTGAAAACCCACCAAACTGCTTAAAGGCACGTGTCATGTGGGACTGATCGGCATACCCAGCTTCAAACGCCGCATCTGAAATGCACAACCCGCGAATTGTTATCAAACGCAACGCCCGATGAAAGCGAATGATCGCGCCATATTCCTTTGGCGAGACGTGCACCGCCCGAACAAATTCGCGCCTGAAATGCCTGTCCGATACACCATTTATCGCACTAAGTTGCGCAACGGTGACGCGTCCGCCAGAAAGATGAAACTGGTCAATCGCATTCACCACCCATTTGGGGAAACTGACAATCGGCAGTTTTGAGATCGCAATCTCCAATGCATCTTTGAAATCTGCAACCGTTGCGAGGGCAGCGAGATCAACAGATTGCTTTTGGAAGAAACTGACCGTCTCATCCGTTCCAACCCTGTCTTGTTCAAACAACGCTGGCAAAAGTTTGCAAATAGCAGATGTCTGCTCAGGCCTAAGCCGAACACCAACCCAACTGTCCATCGCATTATATGAAATCTCAAACGACGTATTTGAAGGAGATGTGATAATCGGCTGAAGATCCTTGATCCGCAAGCCGTCCTTTACATAGCGAAAAATTATGTCCGACCGAGCATCTGGCAAAATAGTCGCTTGCCCGGAAGTTGTAGCCTCGAACGTCCAAAATTGCTCTGCCCAACGTTGATACTTTCGCGTCGGTGCATTTTCTAAATATGCTTGCACATTGCACCAAACAGTTCGGGCCGCACATAAACGCGGCCCGATGAAGGTAATTAGACGTTGGCCAATGCCTGCTCGATATCAGCAATGATATCGTCAGCATGTTCAATACCGACAGAAATCCGCACCAAGTCCTCTGAAACACCCGCAGCTTTCAGTTCATCCGCGCTGAGTTGACGGTGGGTGGTTGAGGCTGGGTGACATGCCAATGACTTAGCGTCGCCAATATTCACCAAGCGCAAAATCATCTGCAATGCATCGATGAACTTACCGCCATTTTCGCGATCGCCCTTGATGCCAAAGCTCAAAATGCCCGAAGCTTTGCCGTTTGAAATTTTGTCCGCAAGCGCATTGTAAGGAGATGACGTAAGCCCTGCATAGTTGACCCAAGCCACTTTGTCGTGTGCTTCTAGATATTCAGCAACCTTTTGCGCATTTTCACAATGGCGTTCAATACGAAGGCCAAGTGTTTCAAGACCCTGCAAAATCAAGAACGCATTCATCGGTGAAATGGCAGCGCCAGTATTGCGCAACGGCACAACCCGTGCACGGCCGATAAAGGCAGCTTCGCCAAGGGCTTCTGTGTAAACAACACCGTGATATGACGGATCAGGCTCGTTCAGAAGCGGGAAACGCTCTTTATTCGCGGCCCAATCGAATTTGCCGCTATCAACAATGATGCCGCCAATTGAGGTGCCGTGACCGCCGATATATTTCGTTAGCGAGTGCACGACTATGTCGGCGCCATGCTCGAATGGACGGCACAAATATGGCGTTGCAACGGTATTATCCACAATCACAGGCACGCCATGTTTATGGGCGATTTCGGCTAACTTTTGAATATCAACAATATTGCCCGCAGGGTTGCCGATGCTTTCGCAGAACACTGCTTTTGTATTCTCGTCAAATAGCTTTTCAATACCGTCAAAGCTGGCATCCACCATGCGTACATCAATGCCCTGACGTGGCAATGTATGTTCGAACAGATTGTAAGTGCCGCCATAAAGCTGCGCGACAGAAATAATATTATCGCCTGCTTCAGCGATTGTTTGAATCGCGTAGGTGATCGCCGACATGCCTGAGGCAAGGGCCAAACCTGCAATACCGCCTTCCATCTCGGCAACACGCTGTTCAAGCACCGCAGTGGTTGGATTCATGATGCGGGTATAGATGTTGCCCGCAACTTTAAGATCAAACAGATCTGCGCCATGCTGCGTGTCGTCAAACGTGTAAGAGGTTGTTTGATAAATCGGCACGGCCGCCGCTTTGGTGGTTTCTTCTGACGTATAGCCATGATGAAGCGCTAATGATTCCAGTTTCATCTGTTTGATCATCCTAATTTTTCACATTGAGATTGGGTCCGATGAAAAGCCTAGCAAATCCATTGCCCGGACGGCCAGCCAATTTCCACCAAATCCGGTCGGGTGACCAAAACATTGCAATAGAAATTATCAATCCCTCACGCTACTCGCTGATCGCTTTGAGATAACGCGTCATAGAGACATCGAAAATTTCCCGCGCATTTTCCAAGATCTCACCGGCAGGAAATCCCGCATAAATCTTTCCAAATTCGACGTCATTCAAAACCCGGATGATCTCTTTGATGCGTGTGGGTCCAAGAGGAATACGGTTGGGGTAGCTCCGCATAACAGAAACACTTTGCCGATCAGCGCCCGGAAAAATCGTATCTCCGACGAGAAGTGACTTTTGAGTTGCTTGATCAATATGCATCACCGAAGAGCCATCGAAATGTCCGCCGCACCGGATGAGTTGCACACCCTGCCCCAATGATGTGCGATCACCATGCCAAAACTCCTGACGCGGAAACTGTTCGCCTACCCATTGCTTGTCTTGCGCATGGATATAGACAGGGGCATCCAGTGCGTCGGACCAATTGCGCATGGTGGAATAAAAATGCGGATGCGATACCGCCATCGCGCTCACCCCGCCATGGTCAGCGATGAAATTCAAAATGCTCTCATCAACGAGAGGAACAAAGTCCCAAGTATGATTACCTGATGGCGTTGTTACAAAGAACATTCGCTGCCCGATGCCGAACTCTGGTTCAGCACGAAACTCAAACAACCCTTCTTCCCGCTCTAGAACGACTACTTTTCGCCCCTCAGATATTTGCGACAAACTCGTCCACCGCTGACCATCGGCTGGCAAATATTGACGTTCGTCAACACAAATCGAGCAAACGGCCAAGTTGGCATTTTCACTATATTGAACACCGCAAGTTTCACAAATCATCAGAACACCTATAAAGAAAGATTTTTCTTTCTTTATGAAGTTTTGTTCAAAATGTCAAATACATGCGTACAACACGAAGGGTTGCGAGGCGGACGCAGAACATTGATAGATCTCATTGATCTAACTATGCGGCAACCTCGTCATTCGCCTCAGATCTAGAGTTGAGTTTGGCTTTCAAGTCAGCAAACTCAAGTGGTTTGGAAAAGTAATAGCCCTGCAATAAATCGCAACCCAAATTGTCCATCGCGGATTGTTGACCGGCTGTCTCGACGCCTTCGGCAACGACACTCATATTCAACGTATCGGCTAAGCCAACAATTGAGCCGACAATGTTGCGCGTCCTGGCATGCAGCTCCACTTCAGAGATAAAGCTTCTGTCCAGTTTGATGCGATCAAGCGGTAGCTTTTGCAAATAGCTAAGGCTTGAAAAGCCTGTGCCGAAATCGTCAAGCGCGATCTTGCAACCCAAGTTCTTGAGCATGTGCAAGGAGTTCGCCGCGATTTCAAAGTTCTTCATAATCGTGGTTTCAGTTACTTCAAAAGTTATCCGCTCAGCGGGAAAATCAGACTGTTCCACCAGCGAAAGAATTCGCGCCATTGCGTCAGGCGAACCAATATCCAACGCAGAAAGATTAAATGACAAATCCACATCATTTGGCCACGTAGTCGCCGACTGCAACGCGCGCGTCAGAAGACTAAACGTCAATTCGTTCATTAATCCCAAGCGCTCGGCATGAGCGATAAATATATCTGGTGGTACCATGCGACCATTGGGTGTACGCCAGCGCGCAAGCGTTTCGATCGCCTTGATTTTGGATGTGAGCGTATCAACAATCGGCTGATAAACAAGATGGAAATCATCATCAAAATTCGCGCCACGTAGCGCCTGTTCAATTCCACTTGAATCGCGAATGATATCTTCGTGTTCGTGAGAAAAGATGACCGTTGTACCGCGCAACTCTTGCTTCGCGTAATAAAGCGCATAATCTGCTTGCTCAAACAATTTGTGCGCGCCCTCAACTTTCTCAGAATTTGACAAGACGATGCCAATAGATGTTGACGTTTGAATTGGCCCCTCATCCAGCACGAATGGCTCGTTGAAGGCCTCGCAAATCAACTGACCAAGATCACGAGCACATTCTTCACTCATCTCGTTGTGAGCAATGAAGCCAAATTCGTCGCCGCCGAGGCGGGCAAACGAAACCCCATGTTCTTCAAACTGGACCAAACGGGCCGCAACGGCTTTCAGCAAGCGATCCCCACATGGATGCCCATAGACGTCATTCACCAACTTAAACCCATCCAAATCAAGCAAGCCAACGACAATACCTTCCCCCCTATCAACCGTTTTGAAGCGATTATTAAGGTGGGTGAAAAAGCAGCGACGATTTGGCAGGCCGGTCAGACTATCTTGGTTGGCCAACCGTAAATTCTCATCGCTGAGTTTTTGGGTCATACGCTGATTTTCGATCATCTGAGAGAAGTCGTCATTATAAGTCAGCATCGAATAGGCAACGGCGATTGAGATCGCTAAAGTGTTACCAGCCACAATAATTTGTGTCATCTCGCCGCTCGCAAGATAAAAAATCACAAATGGCCCAATGACGCTGGTGGCCGTGGCAAAAGCTGCGGCCCGCAAATAGAGCAAGCAACAAGTTATGCCAATCGCAGTGATCGCAACAAAAAATGGAAACCCAGCCTGCGTCGCCTCATCGCCATAAGGAAATAGGCAGATGGCCCAAGTGACATATCCAAGCGCGATAAGCGCAGACACACGCACCGCCTTCCTCAGGCGGCGCACCGAATCCTTGATACCGTGTTTCTTGTTCTTTTGGCGAAGCCAATAAAGTAAACGCAAACAGCAAATAAAACTTAGCGCAGCCGGCACGGCGATTGTCAAAAACGCGGGGGCTTGGCCAAAGAATGTAAAGGAAAGTGCCCAAATGTTTATGCACGTAATCGCATAAATTAGCGGCGTCCTTCGCGTTAATTCCGCCAACTGAGCGCGCACCAATTCCGGGTTCTTCACCGACACCTGATAGAGTTGCAAGAATTTGTGCAACATACGATCTCCCCTAGTTAACCCATAAGCGATACAACCCAGAATTGAAGAAATTGTTAGATATCATGGTTAAGGTTTGACCTCCCTGCCCAAAAATGCGCATCGGATTCACCCCGCCAAGGGGGCGAAACAACAACATATTGCTTTGTCTGACATCCATGCTAGGCTCACCCCGTAAAGAACCGAAATTCGCGGACAGACCCCTGCAAACCTTAATATCCAAGTTTCGGGCGCGGTCGTTCGCGCTTCAAACAGGACGCGCCCGAAATGGATGACCAACAAGCCTTTGCAGCTGAGCACAATAATCCCAAACTCGGCATGACGCTGATGATTTCCATGGCGTTATTGTTGCCCGCTATGGACGCAATTGGGAAATATCTGACAGACTTTTTGTCGCCGGGCGCAATCGCTCTATTTCGATTTGTCGTCCAAACTGTTCTGTTCATGTGCCTACTTGCCGTTCGGCGAAAGCTTCAATTTCCAAAAGAGCATTGGCGCACAATTTTGTTGCTGGGTGCTTTCATTTGCGTGGTCATGCTCACGCTAATGCTCGGATTGAGTGTGCTGCCATTAGCCACGCTGATTGCGATTTTCTTCGTTGAACCACTAATCCTCGTATTCTTTTCCATGATTTTCCTAGGCGAAAAGGTTGGATGGAGAAGGATCACTGCGTGCTGCGTTGGCCTTATGGGCGCACTAATCATCATACGTCCCAACTATGCAACCTTTGGCATTTACGCCATTACGCCAGTAATTATGGCCGTTTGCATGGCAGGCTATTTCACGGTGACAAAACGCCTCCAAGGCAAAATGGACGGCATAGCAGTGCAGGCATGGGCCACATTATTTGGCACAGGGTTCTTGTTGGTCGCGACCACATTAGGACACAATATCGGCCTAACCGATTTTCAACTGAGCATGCCCACCATTGGCGAATGGGGCTGGCTTGCGCTTTCCGCCACCATGGGTTGTATGGCATATGTGTTGATTGCCGAAGCGTTCAAGCGCGCACCAGCGAGCCTGCTCGCGCCATTTCAATATGTTGAAATTATCGCTGCAACGATCTTAGGATATTTTGTATTCGGCGACTTTCCGGATGCGCTAACATGGCTCGGGATCGCTATCATCCTAGGATCTGGTCTATATGTGTTCTATCGCGAACAGCATACAGACCAGAGTGGTTTGTGATCGCTAGTCAGCAAGATAACGCGCTTTTAGGTGTGCTTTGAAAACACCTACATCAAGAGGCTTGCCAGTTGCTTGGGTGATGAGTTCGGGCGTTGAGTAAAGCGACGCTTTGTGGTGCACATTTTTACGCAACCAAGCAAACACTGAAGTGAAATCACCTTTTTGGACGTCATCTGCCCAGTTTGGCACTTGCGTTTTCAACGTATCAAACAGTTGCGCGGCAACCATGGCGCCGATGGTGTATGTCGGGAAGTAGCCGATTGCGCCACTTGGCCAATGAATATCTTGCATGCAACCATTGCCGATACGGTCTGGGACCACACCAACCGACTTTTTCATCTCGTCGTTCCACGCTGCTTCCATATCGTTGATCTGTAGGTCACCAGACAGCAATGCTTTTTCCAAACGATAACGCAGCATAACGTGCAGCGGATATGTTACTTCGTCAGCATCTACGCGGATAAATCCGCGTTCAACTTTGAGGAGTGATCGGGTGAAGTTCTCCGCTTCCCAAGTTTTGCCAGAAACACCAAATGTGTCCCGGACGATTGGCAACGCATAGGCCAAGAACTCGTCTGAGCGACAAAGCTGCATATCTAGGAATAGCGACTGGCTTTCATGCATGGACATGCCGCGTGCTTCGCCAACCGGCTGGCCGCGCAATTCCTCAGGCAAGCCCATTTCATACATAGCGTGACCGGTTTCATGCAAAACGCCATAAAGGCTTTGGCTGAACGCATCTTCGTTATATCGGGTTGTCAAACGCACATCACCTGGCACACCACCGCAAAACGGGTGAGCGGACACGTCGATACGGCCGTGATTGAAGTCGAATCCCAACGCGGTCATGAACTTTTTGCCAAGTTCTTCTTGGGCACTAACGGGGGTTGCGCCTTCAAGCGGAGCAAACGTCTTATTGTTTGCTTGATGGTCGACCACTTGATCCAAGAATTCTGGCAAGAAGGCCTGAAGTTCGCCAAAATACTGATCGACCTGCGCTTCGCGCATCCCGGGATCAAACTCATCCAACATCGCATCATATTGCGACAGGCCAAGCGCCTCGGCTTTTGCAACCGATGCTTCACGCACCAGTTTAAGAACCGGCTCGAACGCCTTGGCAAAGGATTCGAAATCGTCTTCCCCGCGAGCAGTTTGCCAAACATGGGTACAATGCGTCGTCGCTTTGGTTAGCGCGGCAACCAAGTCATTTGGTAATGCACTCGCGTGATGAAAGCTGCGCTCCATCTCAGCTAAGTTCGCAGCTTCTGTCCCTTGAAGCCCCTCGCCTTTCGCTTCTTCAATCCAGTCGCTTAAAGCCGTGTCTGTGATTTTTTCGTGGGCAACCGATGCAAGCGCAGAGAGCTGTTCCCCGCGCACGCCGGAAGCACCATCAGGCATCATTGTTTCAGCATCCCAACCCAACATGGCAGAGGCACCACGAATGGCAGAAATTTGATCAAAGCGATCAACAAGTTGACGATATGCAGACATATTTTCCATCATTTTCTAAAATCAATCAGAGGTGTGAGCGCCGAGTAGAGCGTCTGAAGAAACAACTGTCAAACGCCTTTATCGTCCCTCGTCAAATTATTCTAATTGGCGGCAGCAGTCGCCCGTTTTGCTTTCAGATTGAGCAACGTGATAATCAGACCAATGGCCGAACATGTCGCAATCACCGCAACCATCGGCATAGGCGTCCCATCAAATACCGCACCTGATACAGCCATCGCACCGGCCGCGGTTACAATTTGCAACGTGCCCATGAGCGCAGATGCGGTGCCGGCATTCGAACCGTGATTATCTAGCGCCAGAACAGCAGTTACCGGCACCACAAGACCCAAAAATCCGTACCCGATAAACAAGAATGTTGACAGAACCGGCCAACCATTAAATCCAGCTGACATGACCACGAACATCGAAATCATTGTGAATGCAAACCCAAACACGCCGAAACGGATTAGAGGAATTAGGCCATACTTTTTCGACAGAACACCGTTCAGCTGTGACATCGCAAAGAACGAAACCGCATTAATCGAGAACGCCAAGCTATATTGCGTTGGGTTTAGGCCGTAATGATCGATAAACACGAACGACGAATTCGCCAAAAACACCATGAAAGACGACATGCCAAAGGCACCGACAAAAGTCATGGCCAAGAACGATCGGTCCTGCATTACCTTCCAATAACTGGAAAATATCGCGCCGACCTGCGCGGGAATGCGCGATTCCTCTGGATGACTTTCCTCCATGAAGAACATGATCATCACAATGCCAAGTGCCCCGATGATTGTGACAACCCAAAAAATCAAGCGCCAATCGCCAAACTGAATAATGCCCGAACCAACGAGTGGCGCCAAAATCGGCGAAATCGAAAAGACCAGCATCAACAAAGACATTAGTTGTGCGGCTTCTGCCCCTGTGTGTAAATCACGCACCACCGCACGGGCGATCACGCCACCAACACATGCACCAAGCCCTTGGAAAAACCGCAGCCCAATGAGCCAATTGATGTCGGTAGCCATCGCGGCGCCCACGCCACAGATCACAAATAGAACCATCCCGAAATACAAAGGCTTCTTGCGTCCATAAATATCGGAAATTGGGCCATAAATAAGCTGACCAAGCCCCAGCGCGAGGAAGAAGGACATCAAGCTGGCTTGAACTGCAGCTGTATCCGCGCCCAGATCTTTCGCAACGGCTGGCAAAGCGGGCAAATACATATCGATCGCAAACGGACCAATCGCTGTAATCAAACCCAGAATCAGGGCGTTTTTGAGCATTCTCGCATTAATCATCAGATCACCAAATGTTCGCGCCCAAAGGCACGCCAAAGAATTAGGAATTTTTGAAGGTGCAATACACCAGATAAGCAGAACGGCGAGTAGGTTGAGCCCGCAATGGTTTTTTATTGGTTCTACTTTTCTTAGCCGTAACCGATTTTTCGAATATTGCAAACAAAAAAAGAGGTCGACAATTGTCGACCCCGTTAAGTTAGGCGTCTGTGTGTGGATTAAATTAGTGCGCCATTAGCACAGGCACTTCGGCTTTTGTGAGCACCGCCCGTGTTACACCGCCAAGCACCCACTCGCGAAAACGTGAATGTCCATAGCCACCGATCACAAACATATCAGCGTCAGCCCGCTCAATCTCGTTGAGCAAAGCGTCCGCTGCATTGTCCCAACCAGTGATGTTACGCAATTCAACATTCACCCCATGTCGATCTAAGTGACGCGCCATGTCCGCGCCGGGCTCAATGCGCAACTCTTCATTCGAGTCTCCTTCATGCACCATGGCCAGTGTGACTTTATCGGCACGCTGCAAAAATGGTACGGCATCCGCTACCGTGCGGGCTGTTTCGCGCGAGTTGCGCCAACCAACGACAATCCGGCTAAATGGTTTTTGAGCAGGAATAGCAGGCGGCACGAACAAGCATGCAAGGCCTGAGCTAAACAAAATCTTTTCCAACAATTCAGGCTGCTCGGTGAAATGTCCATATGGACGTGTCGCAACGAAAATATCGGCAACGCGCGCCTCCTGCGCAATCGCCTCGCCCATCTGTGCACCCACCGTGTCGATGCGGCGCAATTCTGATCGGACATCAAGCTTCTCAAATACGGCCTTTAGCTTGGTTTCTGCCTCATTGCCTTGTGTTTCGGCTTGAGACCGCAATTCTGCAGCAACTTGCCCAACAGAAAATACCCCACCTCCAGCGCTCACTACATCCGGAATTTCAACACACAGCAAGCCGACAAGCATCGCCTCGTGGCGCTGAGCGATTGGAACCGCATAGGAAAGGCGAATTTCGTCTTCCTTACTGCCGTCAAGATGCACTAAAATGTCTTTGATCATGATTATCTCCCCGTTGAAAAAGGTGAAACAGAACTTGTAAATATATGATGCACCTAAGTGCGGTCCGTTGCGTTGATCTTAATCAACGAGCGCAATAGGCTAGTGCCAACAAAGAGACATAGGGAGAGAGCAATGGAAAAAGTGACAGGCATAGGCGGCATGTTTTTCCGCGCAAAAGACCCAACAATGTTGGCCGATTGGTACGAGCAGCATCTGGGTATCGGCAAGACACCACAGGAATATGGCATTATTGGCTGGCGACCCAAAGGCGGCACAACGGTGCTTCAACCCTTTGACGACGACACAGACTATTTCAAGAACAAAGAAAAACAGTTCATGTTCAATTTCCGGGTCGCCAATCTGGATGCGATGGTGCAACAGTTGCGCAACGCTGGAATAGACGTTGAGGTTCAGGCAGAAGCAGAACCGAATGGAAAATTCGCACATCTATTTGATCCTGAAGGCAACCGACTTGAACTGTGGGAGCCAATAGGGATCGACAAAACCGAAGAAGAAAAATGAGCGCAAGATATACCGATCGATTGGAGAACCTTTCTTACACCTATATGGATGGTCCATTGGGTAGAATGATGTTATCCGGCGATCAGGACGCACTGTTCTATCTGGATATCTCGGTTCATAGCAAATTGCCCACGCCGCTTGAAACCTGGACGGAAGATCACAACCGGTTTGCGGGTGAAATTGAGCAATTAGAAGAATTCTTCGCCGGTGAACGCAATAGTTTTGACATCGACATCAAGCTGATCGGCACGGACTATAACAAACGGGTTTGGGCGCAATTACAAAAAATTCCATACGGCGATGCAATAACATATGGGGAGTTGGCTAAACGCATTGGGCAGCCAGAAGGTGCGCAAGCCGTTGGCAATGCCAATGGGCAAAACCCAATCCCCATCATTGTGCCATGCCACCGCGTCATTGCTGCAAAAAACAATCTTGGCGGCTTCACCGGTGGTGTCGAGAAGAAGCAATATTTGCTTCAACTCGAAAAAACCAAAAACGTGCAGTTCAACCTATTTTGAGATCTGAGCCAAAAGTAAAATCAGCAGTTTTGGTGAGCTGGTGGGGAATACACGATTTCGAGCACTGGATAATATTAAACATATTTGAAGCGCGCAGAAATTGTGTATTCGCCAACAGGGCACAAAAGAGCGATTTTAATGCGGCTCAGGCTTACCCAATGCGATTTGATACTGACGAACCGCTTCCGCAAATCCCATCAGCAAAGCATCGGCGGTGATGCCGTGGCCAATTGAAACTTCTGCGACGTTGGGCACAGCTTGCATGAATGCCGGTAAGTTTTCCAATGTCAGGTCGTGCCCCGCATTGATCATCAGCCCAGCAGCACTCGACGCATGGGAAGTAACCTGCATCCGTTGCAAATGGTGATCCCCTTCGGGCGTGCCAAAAGTGCCACCAAATGGCCCAGTGTAAATCTCAATCCGATCAGCGCCAACTTCTGCCGCATCTGGCGGGATGTTTGGATCTTCATCAACAAACAAAGAAACACGAATGCCCGCATCTTTCATGCGCCGTATTGGGTCCGCCAAGACGTTGTGGGAACCTTTTACGTCCCAGCCATGGTCAGATGTGGCCTGGTTTGGATCGTCAGGCACAAAGGTCACTTGATCCGGCTTATTCTTTAAAACCAATTCGACGAATTGTTTGTCCGGATAGCCTTCAATATTGAACTCTTTGTCTGGATATTCTTGTTTGACCAAAGCGGCCAAATCATATGTATCAGCACGCCGAATATGGCGTTCGTCCGGACGGGGATGCACTGTAATCCCATCAGCGCCCGCATCCAGCACCACACGCGCCATACCCACAACACTTGGCCACGGAAGATCGCGTTGATTGCGCAAAAGCGCGACTTTATTCAAATTTACAGAGAGTGCGGTCACCATAATCTCCCCACACTTTGGGTTTGAACCCCTAAGAAACGATTATTTCAAGCGTTAAGGCAAATCCCACGCACTGGCAACATCAAGAACAACGAACTAAGACAAAGGGATGACAATTTTTGCCAAATAAGACATAAGAACCTCACCTTCCACACGTTTTTCAAAATCAGGACTAAGTGCAAATGGACTATCCACGCCTCATTTTCATGCGCCATGGCGAAACTGAATGGAATGTTGCAGGCCGCACGCAAGGGGTTCTCAATTCACCACTTACCGCCAATGGTCGGGACCAAGCAGAAAAACTTGGGCTGATTTTACGCCGTGAACTGCAAACACCTGATGGATTTGACCAATTTGTTAGCCCGCTCGGACGCACGCTTGAAACCGCAGACGGCATCAAAAAGCATTTTGCCTTTGCGCCGACACACGAAAAACGGCTGATGGAAATAAATCTCGGCCAAATTGGCGGCATGACGCGCTTTGAGGTTGAGCAGGAATATCCAGAGCAAGTGGCCGGAAAACAGCGCTACGACTGGTATTTCGGCGCACCTAGCGGCGAGACATTTGAAGATGTTTATGAGCGCTCGAAAAGCTGGCTTGAAAGCCTAACCGGACCAACGATTGCTGTTTCGCACGGCCAAGTCGGCAAAATCATCCGCGGCATTTATTGTGGTCTATCAACAGAACAGATGCTCAGTTTGGGCGAACCACAAGGCGTCGTGCATGTGTTGGAAGATAGCTGCGAAACAATCTGGTCAGCCTGACATTTAGGCCCTATCAAATTCCTTGTGTGAGGCTTCAATATCGTCAGCGTTCGCATAACTCCAATCAACCAATACCTTAATCGGATTTAGCAAAGTCTTGCCTCGTTCGGTTAAACTGTACTCAACGGCGGGCGGGCGCGTATCGTAGACTTTGCGATTGACTAACCCGTCGCGTTCCAATGATTTAAGGGTGACGGTCAACATCCGTTGCGAAATGCCATCAACTGTGCGCAACAGGGCAAGAAAGCGCACGGGCCCTGCCCCAAGTCGCAAAACCACGAGCACCGACCATTTGTCGCCAATTCGGTCCAGCGTATTACGCACCGGACATGGCACTTCATATCCCGCATTTTCCCAAGCTTGATATTCATCACAAAGGTTTTTGGTTTGGTTTTCTTCAGCTGACATATGGTTACCTCAAAGTGCCTACCAGAGTTCAAAATGCCTTCTTTCGCGACGACAAGATGTGATTATATATAGCAGTTCCTAAAGGTAACCAACACACAATCAGGAACTATCATGACCAAAACTGTTGCGATATTTAACGCCAATTCCGCCCAAGCCGCGCCTGTCGCTGCCCAAGCAATACATCAAGGCCTGGATGTTCGCGCCCTTGTTCGAAATGCAGATCAAAAAAAGCCGACAAAAAATCTCACATATCAGTCTACAGACCTGTTGAAAAGGGATCAGGTGGTTGAAGCATTGAGAGGTGTGGATGCCGCATTTTTGCACCTCCCGGTCCCAAAAGATTTTTCACACCCTCAAATTTGGCTGACCAATTTCATTGAAGCAGCTCACGAGACAAAACTGCCGCTTATGGTCTTCTCTACATCGGGGCCTGCTGGCAATGAATATGCCTCAACACCCATGATCGATGGCGTCACGGCTACTGTTGAAGCTGTCCGTTCAAGTGGGTTGAATGCTATCATATTGCAGCCAACTATTTATCTTGAAAATCTCTTTGTGCCACCATTTGTGCCAAAATTGCATGACGCAGGCATACTGAATTATCCACCAATGCCTGAGACACGCAAAATCCCCTTCGTCTCGCATAATGACCAAGCAAAGGTTGCCGTAGCGGCATTGCAACGGCCAGAACTTGCCGGACAAAGCTTCAAGATCGGCTCGCCAAATCCACTTACTGGATCTGAGCTTGCCGTGGCACTTTCGGGATGGATTGGTAAAAAGGTAGAATTCAACCCTCAGACACCCGAAGAGTTTGGCGCTCATATTGGTCAATTGTTTGGCAGTGAAGCCGTTGGCGATGGTTTAGCGGGGCTATACCAATCCTTGAACAGCGCAAATGAGAATTACGTAAACATCCAAACGGATGAGTTGGAACGAATATTCGAGGTGCAGCTAACAAGCATCGAGCAACATATTGCGTCTTGGCCAAAGCCATAAACAAAAAGGCCGCATCAGTTTAACGATGCGGCCTCTTTCAATTCACAAAAGCAGTGCGATCTACATACCTTCTTTACCGCGAGAAATTGCGGTAAGGCCGGTGCGGACCACTTCAACTAAACCGAGTGGTTGCATCAATGCGATGAACTGCTCGACCTTGTTTGGGCGACCTGTGATTTCAAACACAAAGCTTTCAATAGACGCGTCAACGACATTGGCGCGGAATGCTTCTGCCAACCGCAGGGTTTCGACACGATTTTCGCCTTTGCCTGCAACCTTGACCAGCGCAAGTTCGCGCTCAAGCGCTTTGCCTTCTGCGGTCAAATCATGCACGCGATGAACTGGTACCAACCGCTCCAATTGAAGCTTAATTTGCGACAGCACTTTTGGCGTTGCAACTGTTACAATCGTGATGCGCGAACGGTGACGATCATGCTCTGTTTCAGAGACAGTTAGACTGTCAATATTGAAACCACGCGCGGAGAATAGCCCAACCACGCGGGCCAAAACACCTGGCTCATTGTCAACAAGAACAGTCAATGTATGGCGTTCAACCAACTGGTTGCGCTCTTTATCCCAACTTGGCTTAAACAAGGGCTTTCCCCTTTTCATCAATAATATTGCCGATATCTGCGGTGTCGGCCAAAATCATTTCATTGTGGGCTTTGCCCGATGGGATCATCGGCAAGCAGTTTTCTTCCTTGGTCACACGGCAATCAAACAGCACAGGTTTATCGCTATTGATCATTTCCATGATCTTGTCGTCCAATTCTGCCGGGTCGTCGCACATTATGCCGTGCCCGCCAAATGCTTCGGCCATTTTAACAAAGTCCGGTAAGCTTTCGGAATATGAATTTGAATAACGCCCACCATGCAGCAATTCTTGCCACTGGCGCACCATGCCCATCCGTTCATTATTCAATATGAAGATTTTGATCGGCAGTCCATATTGAACAGCAGTCGACATTTCTTGCATCGTCATCTGCACACTGGCTTCCCCAGCAATATCAATCACCAAAGCATTTGGGTGTGCAACCTGCACGCCAACAGCCGCCGGCAAACCATAGCCCATGGTGCCCAAGCCACCGGAAGTCATCCAACGGTTTGGCTCATTGAAGTGAAAATATTGGGCCGCCCACATCTGATGTTGACCGACTTCAGTGGTGATATAGACGTCTTTTTCTTTGGTCAGTTCATACAACCGCTCAATGGCATATTGCGGTTTGATATGCTCTTGTGACGGCTGATATCGAAGCGATTTCACATCGCGCCATTCACCAATTTCTTTCCACCAGCCAGAAATCGCCTCTGTGCGCGGCTCGTTGGTGCGAGATCGCCAAATGCGCACCATCTCCTCCAAAACCAAACCGCAATCGCCGACAATAGGTAAATCAACTTCAATGTTTTTGTTGATCGATGAAGGATCAATATCAATATGGATTTTCTTCGAATTCGGCGAAAACCCATCGATCCGGCCAGTAATTCGGTCGTCAAATCGCGCGCCGACACAGATCATCAAATCACAATCATGCATCGCCATGTTGGCTTCGTAAGTGCCGTGCATACCGAGCATGCCGAGCCACTTCTCGTCAGACGCTGGGAATGCGCCAAGGCCCATCAATGTTGAGGTGACTGGAAAACCGGTTAGTTCCGCCATTTCGCGCAACTCGTTTGCCGCTTCGGGCCCTGAATTCACTACACCGCCACCTGTATAAAGGATTGGCTTTTCCGCCTTCAACATCATGTCGACGGCCATTTTGATAGCTTCCAAATCACCGGACATTTGCGGCTTGTAAGTTGGGTGCGAACCAGTGTTGGGCTTAAAATAATTCCCCAATGCAAACTGAACATCTTTTGGGATATCAATGACAACCGGTCCGGGTCGACCACTTGTTGCGACAAAGAATGCTTCGTGCAAAATGCGCGGCAAATCTTCAACAGACTTCACCAAATAATTGTGCTTGGTGCAGTTCCGCGTAATGCCAACTGTATCACATTCTTGAAATGCGTCCGAGCCGATCAATGGTGTCGGTACTTGCCCAGTGATGCAGACCATGGGGATTGAATCAAGCAATGCATCTGTGAGACCTGTGACAGCATTTGTGGCCCCTGGGCCAGATGTCACAAGTACGACGCCACATTTTCCAGTTGAACGTGCATAGCCTTCTGCTGCGTGTGTAGCACCTTGTTCGTGCCGCACCAGAATATGCTCAAGCTTGTCCGTTTGGAAAATTGCATCGTAAATCGGCAAAACAGCGCCGCCGGGATAGCCAAACAAATGTTCAACTTCCTGATCGATCAACGCTTGAATGACCATTTCTGCGCCGGTCATTTCCTGAGCCATCTTTCTCACTTCTCCTCAATTGGCGTACCCAAGGTTACCTTAGATACGTTTTAGACATAAAAAAAGGCCCCGTTTGGGACCTAGACATGCACCGACACTCGCAAACTTCCTTAGATGTTTGCGCCGCCGGTGCCACTAATCACGAGTACGAGAACGGTCCGCATGGGACTCCCTTACCAAAATTCAATTGTTGGACAACATTGGTAAGGGGCAGTTTTTTATCGGTCAAGCCCCTAATTGCATCAAAACCGTTCGGTAGGACATTTTTACTTGACGGGTACATATGAATTTGAAAGCTCTAATTAAAATAAACATCTCAGTTTTGGCGCTCCAACTGCCCATAAATATCCGGAACAAAAAATGACTTTAAATCAACTTGATGCGGTTACCTCTTATGTAAATGAAAACTTTGACCTCTCGGTCAACCGGCTCATTGATTGGCTAAAAATCCCATCGGTCAGCACCGACCCGCAGTTTGACGAAGAGGTGTTGCGCGCAGCCAACTGGATGGGCGAGCAACTGTCGGCTCTAGGTTTTGAAATCGAACTGATTGAGACAGCGGGCCACCCGGTGCTTTTTGCGGAACGCAAATCTTCAAATCAAGATGCACCGACAGCCCTTTATTACGGGCATTATGATGTGCAGCCCGGCGATCCGTTCGAATTGTGGGAAACCGCGCCGTTTGAACCGGTGATCAAAGACAGCAAATATGGCAAGAAGCTCGTCGCTCGCGGCGCACAAGACGATAAGGGCCAAGTCATGACCTTTATTGAAGCGTTCCGCGCATGGGTTGAAGTTGCCGGGGATTTGCCGTGCAATGTCAAAATCATGCTGGAAGGCGAAGAAGAAACCGGCAGCCCAAGCCTCGCGGGTTTCCTCGACGCCAACAAAGATCGTCTGACGGCCGACGTCTGTGTGGTTTGCGACACAGGCATGTGGGACATTGACACCCCAGCCATCACCTATTCACTCCGCGGCCTTTTGGACGCAGAAATCACAATCACCGGCCCAACGCGCGACCTTCATTCAGGCATGTATGGTGGTGCGGTGGTCAATCCGTTGCACGCCCTATCATCCATCGTTGCTCAGCTGCATGATGAAAATGGCAAGATCCAAATCAAAGATTTTTACGACGGCGTACCAGAAATCACCCAAGAAGAACGCGCAGAGTTGGCCGCACTTAAACATGACGATGACGGGTTTTTCGGCGAAATCGGATTGTCTGGCCCGGCAGGTGAACCCGAATTCACCGCCCTTGAGAAGCTTTGGGCACGCCCGACATGCGACGTGAACGGCATGTGGGGTGGCTATATTGGCGAGGGCCATAAAACCGTCATCGCATCACAAGCCAGTCTAAAACTCTCATGTCGTCTCGTCGGCAATCAAGATCCACATACAATTTTGAAGAACGTCGAAGCCTTCTTCAAAGAGCGTTTGCCTAAAGACTTCACCATGACCTTGAAGAACCATGGAACTGGCGTTGCCGTAAAATTGCCCGTGGAAAGCGCATTCTTGAAGGCGGCTAAAGCTGGTTTGGACCATGAATTCGACAATCCAACAAAACTAATCGGCATGGGCGGCTCCATTCCTGCCGTCGGCCAGATCAAAGAAACACTTGGGCTTGATAGCGTCATGGTCGGTTTTGGCCTTTCAGACGACAATATCCACTCGCCAAACGAAAAATATGAGCTGACTTGTTTGCAACGCGGCATCCGATCTCATGCTGCGATTTTGGCCAAAATGGCCGAGGTAACATAATTGAGGCGACATGACCCAATTTACTGCGTCTGAAACCCGGGTACACGATGTCCTTCGTGCTTCCGGGTCCACTGCACAGATCAAGCAACTCGATGAACTCGCTCACACGGCGCAGCAAGCCGCAGATGCTTTGAGCATCGAGGTGGCCCAAATCGTCAAGTCCCTCGTGTTCAGGGGCGCGGAAACAGACAAGGCCTATTTGCTACTCGTGTCCGGCAACAATCGCGTGCATGAACGCAGGGTCGGTCGCCAACTTGGTGAAAAACTTGCGCGGGCAGACGCCGACTTTGTGCGAGAACACACTGGATTTGCGATAGGCGGTGTCTCGCCACTTGGCGCCGTCGGGGACGTTGAAATCTTTATTGATCAAACGCTGATAGGGTTAGGCGAAATCTGGGCCGCGGCGGGCCACCCTCGCTCAGTATTTCCAACAACAGGCGAAGAATTGAAAGGGCTTACAAACGCGAAGTCGATTTGCGTGACCTAAATGCCGAAAATGTAGCAGATACTTCTTGATGTTCACTTTTTTGTGAACACCAGTCTTGCAATGAAAACCACACGACTTACGTCTGCGGGGCCAATTCAGCCCCAGGACCAATCAGCCCAGGACTATTCGTCATGTTTTCAGCTTCAGTTTCCAATTTCTTTAAGACCACAATCCTATCGTTCACTTTGGCGGCATCCACCAGTGCCGCATTCGCGCAAGACAGTTCAGCCAATGCCAACAATCCCAACACTGCCCCAGACCTAACCCCGGCAGATGCGCTCCATTGGGCAGATGAATTGCTACCGTCCGCACTTCAAAAAGGTAAAATTGCTGGCGCAGTTGTGGTCATTGTCAAAGATGGCGAATTATTATTCGACAAGGGATATGGCTTTGCCGACCTTGCAAACAAGGTCCCAGTAAACCCAGAAGACACAATGTTTCGCATCGGGTCGGTCACAAAACTCTTTACGTGGACAGCGGTGATGCAATTGGTCGAAAGTGCGAAAATCGACCTTGATGCAGACATAAATCTATATCTCGATTTTCCAGTAAATTCACCGTCAGGCAGCCCGATTACGATGCGCCATTTGATGACACATACTGCGGGATTTGAAGATAAGTTCAAAATATTGGCCGTCCGTGATATTGATCAAATGCCAACGCTTGAAAACTATCTCAAAGACAATTTGCCCGCGACCATTTTTGAACCCGGCAGCACACCAGCCTATTCAAATTATGCAACCGCGCTGGCCGGATACATCATTTCCCGGGTCTCAGGCATGCCGTATGAGGCCTATATCATTCAGAACATTCATTTACCGCTCAATATGAGCAATTCGACATTAAGTCAGCCGGTTCCCGCAGCCCTCATCTCGAAATTATCCAATGGATATCAAATCTCGTCGGATCAAACGCCTTATCCATTTGAATTGATTCCAATGGGGCCTGCTGGCGCTCTTTCAGCCACTGGCAATGACATGGCGCGGTTTATGATCGCTCATCTGAACAATGGCGCGGGCTTGTTCTTGGCAGATACAGCCAATTTGATGCACACCAGCGCCGACGTGCATATATCACCACTAAACAGTATGCTTTTGGGTTTCTATCAACAGGATCGCAACGGGCATCGCATCCTCGCGCATGGTGGCGATACCGAAGTTTTTCACACGAGTTTGAGCCTGTTCCCCGATCAAAATGTCGGCATATTCGTTGCCCTCAACAGTAAGGGAGTTAAAGGCGCGCATGCCGGAATCCGGGCACAAATATTCGATCAATTCACTGACCGATATTTTCCCTCAGTCGAAAAATCAGTCAGCCCATTCTCCCCCATTCCAGAACAGGCCGCCCAACTTTCCGGTGCTTACGAGAATTCAAGAGGCTCAAGAACAAGTTTTATGGCTTTCAAGAATTTTGAAGGTCAAATGAACATTTCGGCAAACCCGGATGGCAGCTTACTGACCAAAATTGGTAAGCATCAACGGAAATGGGTACAGATCGCGCCATATGTATGGCAGGCTGAAAACAGCAAGGATCGCCTTGCGGCCCGTGTTGAAAACAACCAAGTGACAGCCGTCGCATATGAGCCCTTCGCCGCCTATTCGATAATGTTGCCGGTGCCACAATGGCGCGCATTCTCAGTGCTCGATCCGTTGCTGCAAATCACGCTGATCATATTGTCATTGACCGTTATCGCGTGGCCCTTGGCTGAACTCGTCCGTTGGAAATTTGCAACGTCCGGAAAAATTCCGCAATCGCTATTTGGCGGCAATTTCACTGCCCACCGTGCAATGTTCCTGCTGTCAGGTCTTGTTCTTTTGTACCTATTGGCCTGGCATGAATTCTTTGATTGGAGTTTTTCTGACCTTTTGAATTTGGATGGATCGGCAGATCCAGCATTGATCGGATTGCAGGTAATGGCCATTTTCCCGATTGCAGCACTTATTGCGTCGCTTGGGAATTTGGGCCTATCGCTGCGTCATGATGGCATTTGGGTGACAAAAATATGGGCTGTGCTCATATGCGTGTCATCTTGCCTAGTGGTTTGGTATGTATGGAATGCCGGTTTCCTGAACATCGGTTTGTCATATTAACGAGCTGAAATTCGCCGATCTATCGACGCAATCTCCACAAATGGGCAAAATGGTAATTACTTGCCATTTTGCCCAATTGAACAATCGGACAATTTCAAATTTTTGAAGCCAAATACTAGCGCAAACCCAATGCACATGCTCTACTTGCATTAGATATTGGAGAACCAAAATGCGCATAATCTTGATCACCATTTTCGCGCTGTCCAGTTCGGTGACAATGGCGCAGGAAATCACACAACAATATCTGGCTGAGTTCTTTGCCGACATCCAAGTAAAGTCCATCGCCAATAAGCGTGAATATTGCGGCTATTTCGGCTTGAATGAAGATGATGAGTTGATCGCAACCGAGCCTGTGAAGGGCGGGGAAGACAGCTGCCAAGCTGAGCCAAGCGACGACATGGTTGAACTGATCGCTTCCTACCACACCCATGGCGCATTCCACTATGAAGCGGACGCGGAGACGCCTTCGTCAACCGATCTAGCCGCAGATATAGATGAAGAAGTTGATGGCTATGTCGCAACGCCCGGTGGTCGCATCTGGATGAACGATTATGAAACTGAAAAAGCAATTATGCTGTGTGACCGCAACTGCACAGTTTCAGACCCCAATTACGACAGTGAAGCATTTCCGCCTGTTGAGGGGTCTTATGACCTAGATGGCTTATATGATCGAGATGACGCCGACTATTAATCGTCTCCCAATGAAGCGATAAAATTTGTGGCGTTCTGTTCGTAGTTTTTGATCCATCTGCCATAGATTTGTTGGATGGGAACGGTATTCAACACATTCCACCGAACCCGCCCTTCTCGTTTCACAACAATCAAGTCAGCTTTTTCAAGCACCTTAATGTGCTGCATAACCGTGCACCGATCCACCTCCGGTAGTTTGAGACATAACGCCCCGGTCGTTTTTGGGCCTGTCTGTAACAGATCCAAAATTGCGCGCCTTTTTCCATTGGCTAACGCCTTAAAAATTCTATCCAAATTGGCATCATTTGACATGTTATATTTTTATAACATATTATGAAGAAATACAAGGAGGGAAATAATGGATATTCAATTTGAAGTAGCAGGACAGGTCGAAAAGCAGGTTAGTGAAGTATTTGATGCGGTGATCGATCCAGCAAAACTGTCCCAGTATTTCACAACCAAGGGTGGTGCATCTGGCCCCTTGCACCCGGACAAAACCGTTACGTGGTGGGGCAACATAGATGTGCATGTGGATGAAGTGATCAACAACCAATTGATCAGATTTCGCTGGGGCAAAAAGAGCGCACAAATAGCGCCGGCCCCAACAACCGTCATTATGAAATTCACAGCAGTGGGCAGCACACGCACCCTAATTGAAATCAGCGAAGGGCAATGGACTGAAAGTCAAAAGGGTTTGGACGACAGTTACTCCCATGCGGAAGGTTGGATGAACATGTTGTGCTGCCTAAAAGCTTGGGTGGAACATGGCATCAATATCCGCGAAGGCTTTTATCCTAACGAAAACGACGCATAATTTTACGAAATCGATTTTGGCCGCAACAACAAAACCGCGACGGCGCAAACAAGCCCGATCACAAGCACAGTCGGCCAAATCGCCTCTATCCCCCAACGCTCAATAAATAGCCCGCTCAAGAGAGGGCTCATACCATAGCCGGCGCCGATGAATAGATTGACAGAGCCAGACAATCGGCCGCGAAAGTTTTTGGGGCTTTCGTTGGCGATGTGGGCGGGCATGTTGGACGCCATCGTCACCTCACCTAGGGTGAAAACAACAATGGCGACAGCCAAAATCCAAATACTGATGGTGCTGCCGAACAGCCAAAATCCAAGCCCATAACAGATACCGACAATTGCAATGTTGAAATAGGTTGAAAACCGACTGAGAAAACCAACGGCTAGCGGCGTAAGCACAAGCACCATAAATGCATTAAACGACCACAATTGGCCATAAATAGCAGCGCCGCCTTCACCAAAAGCTGCATTGAGATGCAACGGAACGGTGAATGTCATCTGGCCATAAATGACATTGAGGAAATAGCCGACAAGCGCAAATAGCAGCAATCTGGGGCGCTGGGCAAATAAAGACCAAATGCTGCCTTTGTGCTCTTTCTCCGCTTCCGGTTCGTCGGCAATCTCTTCTTCGGTTTGCTCAGGCTTTTTGCTTGGCAGCAAGAACAAAACAATGATTACCGCTATCGAGGTGGTGAACGCATCTCCCCAAAACATGAATTGAAAATAGTCATTGAACAGCAGGCCAGCAATTGCAGGTCCAATGGCAAACCCTAAATTCCAACCGAAATAGGATGTCGCAAATACCATCTGCCGATTCTTCGGCGTCGAATAGTCTGACTGCCACGCGTTTATGACGGGCGCGACAATGCCATTCATAAAGGCGATGCCGAAAAGGAAGTAGAGCAGCACAAATTGCGCCGCAAAGAACCCGGCACTCGCCGTCAAAACAATTTCAGCAGATATGGCGGCAACATAGATGGGTTTTCGGCCAAAACGATCAGTCAGCCAGCCCCCGAGAATCTGCGCGGGCACGTGCGCAAAAAATACGATATTGACGTAAAACGCGGCTTCCAGCGTCGACATGCCGAGCTTGGAGGTCAGCATGAAAGTGAGGAACGGCATCACAAAGGCGCCGACCGCAATCACAAAGTTTGCGAGGCCAAATATGTACGCAATGCGTGGCAAGTCTCGCCACTTTTCAATCAGTGATTTCATCGTAATTCTCGAACAGGATAGAGGCCAAGCTAAGCACAAAAGCAAATAGGCACAACGCGCTTATTGGTTAGCGAGTGGGTCAATCCAGGTCCAATCCTTCATGCGATTTCGGAACCATGTACGCTGACGTTTAGCATATTGATGGGTGGCAATGATCGATTTTTCAGTCGCTTCGTCCAATGTCATTTCATCCCGTAGATAGGCAGAAATTTCCGGCACGCCGATAGCTCGCATGGCTGGTAATGTCGGATCAAGGCCCAATGCATTAATCGCTTGCACTTCTTCGATAGCACCAGCCCGCATCATCATATGGAAGCGTTTGGCAATCCTGTCGCGCAACACATCTCGTTCAGGGTTTAGAACAATTTTCTCAATTTCAAATCCTGTCAAAATGGACGGGGCCGCGGGTTCATCTTGCCAAGACGCTAACGATTTGTTTGTAGCTTCCATGACAGATATGGCACGCGCAACGCGTTGCGGATCTGGTGACTGTAAGCGTTTTGCCATTGCCGGGTCGCGATCCGCCAACAATTCAGCCCTTTGATCCGCATCCAAGGGTTGAATCAAAGCTTCAACTTCTTGAATCACTTCTTTAGGAACCTCGGGGATTTCCGCGAATCCATTTATCAACGCATCAAAATAAAGCCCTGTTCCACCAACAAAAATTAGCGTTTCACAATCTTGCCCCTCACCTTGAATCAAAGCTTGAACATCGCGCAACCATGCCCCTGTCGAATATCGGGTTGATGGATCAACATGCCCGTACATTCTATGGTCAGCCAGCGCCAATTCCTCAGCATTTGGGCGCGCAGAGATCACATTGAGCACGTCATAGACTTGCATAGAATCTGTATTGACGACCAACGCCTTCTCACCCGCCGAACGGGCAATCGCCATTGCCGTCTTGCCGCTTGCGGTTGGACCCGCTATCAACAAAGCGCGTTGTGCCATATTAGCTTCCCCAAAGGATCGACATGCCAATTCTTGTCTTAACGACCAACCCAGCAAGCCCGAAACTTGAAGCTGAATTGGTGGCCGCCATACATGCTGAAATTGGCGGCAGCGTCAACTGGCTACACCAATCCATTGCCGTTGAGTTCAAAGACCCAAAAGCGCCAGAAGCATTGCAAATTGCAAGAGATATAATCGGTGAGGGAAAAGTCGACGCGAATTTGGTGCCAGACCAAAAGCGACGAAAGAAGCTTTTGATCGCGGATATGGACTCCACCATGATCAACGAAGAGTGCATCGACGAGCTCGGTGCAGCCCTTGGGATCAAGGGTCAAATTGCCCAAATTACCGAACGCGCCATGCGCGGCGAGTTGGATTTCGAACAAGCATTGGACGAACGTGTGTCGTTGCTCAAAGGCCTTCACCTTGACGCCGTAAAAGAGGTGCGTCGCGAGCGCATTACTTACGCACCCGGCGGCCGTGTTCTGGTGCAAACGATGAAAGCTTACGGCGCATATACCGCTCTGGTTTCTGGTGGCTTCACCCTGTTCGCGGACTATTTTGGCAAGCGCATCGGGTTTGACGAGGCGACCGCGAATGTTCTCGAATTTGACAGGGATGTGCTGACCGGCACTGTGGGAAGACCCATCGTGGATAAAGACACAAAACTGGCCAAACTGAAGTCGATATCGGCGGAAAAGGAAATTGGCCTTGAAGACACAATGGCGGTCGGCGACGGCGCGAATGACCTGATGATGATCAAAGCCGCTGGTATGGGCGTTGCGATCCACGCAAAGCCCGTTGTGGCTGCAGAGGCAGAATATCAGTTTAACCATTCAGACCTGAGTGCCCTGCTCTATCTGCAAGGTTTTGAGGAAGCTGAACTCGTACGGCAATGATTGGCCTTCACGAAAAGTCATGCAAAGCCTTGGAATGCGACATAATCCGCTCAAAGATTTTGACCATCCTAATTTGAATTGGGACAGCAAAGTGCTGCCCCATGTTCTATATTCAATCAAAAATCCAAACTAGCCCATGTCTCCAGCTATTTGGGCAACCGCACTGCAACAAACCTGCGCGCGCCAGCGGGATCTGACAATTTAAGCAAAATGGCTTCTCGGCCAATTTCAGCCGCAGTGCCCACGATCGTTTCAACATCCCTGGGCGTCAAGATTTGCTGTTGGTTGACTTCCAAAATTGTATGCCCAATGCGAACGCCCTTATCGGATGCATCTGAGTTCTGCTCGACCTCAGTCACCACAACGCCTTCAATATCGGATGCAATTGCAAATCGATCACGCAACTCGTCGCTCATTGCTTCAACCGTCAGGCCCAGCAGCGCGTCCGCGTTTACCGGCACCTCAATGGGCGGCAATCTATCAATACCCGCAAACTGATCTACTTGTTCCAGACGGCCCAATTTGACATTGACTTCAATTTCATCCCCGCGACGCAACACCAACACTTTAGTGTCTTTGCCAATGGCAGTCTCGGCGACAATCCTTGGCAAATCACGCATCTTATTGATCGGCTTACCGTCGAATTTCAATATCAAATCGCCCTCTTCAATCGCCCCATCACTTGGGCCTTCCGGCTCAATTGAAAGCACCAACGCGCCCATATTGTCTGTTCGGCCCAGGCTAGCAGCAATGTCGTCGCTTACATCTTGAATGCCAACACCAAGCCAGCCGCGCCGTGTTTCACCGAACTCGCGAAGTTGTTCAATTACAGGGCGCGCCAAGTTGATCGGAATAGAAAAACCAATACCAAGCGAGCCGCCAGATTGGGAAAAGATGGCGGTATTAATACCGATTACGTCGCCATCCATATTGAACAAGGGACCACCAGAATTGCCCTGATTGATGGCAGCATCGGTTTGAATAAAATTGTCATAGGGTCCCGAACGGATATCCCGATTTCTTGCCGAAATCACACCCGCACTTAAACTGCCGCCCAAGCCAAATGGATTGCCAATCGCAAGGACCCAGTCCCCGACCAAAGCGGTATCAGAATCGCCCAAATCAACATAGGTGAGTTGGCGCCCGACATTCACGCGTAAAACGGCCAAATCAGTCTTCTCATCGGCACCGACAAGCGTTGCTTCGACACGGCTGCCGTCAGTAAACGCTACAAAAATCTCATCCGCATCTTCAATCACATGAAAATTGGTAATGATGATCCCATCAGGATCAATAACGAAGCCAGAACCAAGCGAGCGGCTTTCACGCGGCGCTTGATCTTCAGGAGGTTGTTCAGGTTGCAATTGGTCAAAGAATTCGCGGAACGGTGAACTCTCTGGAACGTTTGGAAAAGGAAATCCGCGCCCACCGGAACGAACGGTTCTAACGGTAGAAATATTGACCACAGCACCCTGCAACTCAGCGGCAAGTGGCGCAAATGAAACAGGCCCCTTAGCGAAGGTCGCAATCGCGCTGGCCAACAACAAAATAATTGCCAACGTAATGCGTAGGCATGCGCGCATAGGTGTTTTAAGAACCGGCATATTTCCTCCCTGTATGCGCCTTCTTCGGCGCATCTCTCGCAGCCAAGTTAGCTGCGCAACCAGAAAAGTACAATAAGACCTAAAATGGCAGTTGTAAGCCCAATCACGCGAAGTTGCGCATCAGGTGAGGCCAAAATACTTTGCAATGTTCGCTTCATAAAAGCAGGAAAGGCTGCGTAAAGCAGCCCTTCCAAAGTTATTGCTAATGCAAGTGCAATAAAGAATTCTTGCATTACTGTCCTGACGGCACAGCTTTTGTATCAGACTGGAAATACTGGAAGAATTCCGAATCTGGTGAGAGGACCATAGTGGTACCATCACTCTGCAAAGCTGCTCGATAAGACTGCATTGAACGATAGAATTCGAAGAATTCTGGATCTTTACCAAATGCTTCCGCAAAGATCTTGTTTCGCTCACCTTCACCTTCACCACGCAAGATGTCTGAATCTCGCTGTGCAGTCGCAACAAGCTCAACCGCTTGACGGTTTGCTTGCGCACGAAGTGTTTGGGCTAACTCTTGACCACGCGCTCGCAAACGCGCAGCTTCCGCCAAACGTTCCGCTTTCATTCGATCATAAGTTTGTTGCGATACTTGAGCCGTCAAATCTGTACGCGTTACACGCACATCAACAACAGCCAAACCAATGGTTACCAAGGCTGGCTCCACCTGATCACGAACTTCACGCATCATTTCAGAGCGTTGCTCAGAAAGCGCAGCGTTAAAGTCACGCAAGCCGTAAACATCACGAAGCGCATTTTCTAATGCTGTATCAACACGATCTTCGGCAGTTGATATACGGCCAAACACAGATTCACGGAACCGAACTGGATCAACGATCTTGTACGTCAAGAACGCGTCCACAACATAGAATTTACCGCCCTTAACCTGCACACGCAGATCATCAAGTTCGAACCGCAACACACGGTCGTCAATGATTTGAACGGTTTCGACAAAGTCAGTTGGAATTTTGAAGTTTAGACCCGGCTCTTTTTCGACCCGAACGATTTCCCCAAAGCGCAACACAATAGCTTGCTGGCGTTCAGTCAACACAAAGATTGATGACATGAACACATAGAAACCAGCGACAATGAGTACGGCGAGAATTGCTAAACGATTATTCATGATTAGTTCCCCGCATTCGAGTTAGACCGAGAATTGATTTCCGGCAGTGGTAGATATGGAACCACACCCGAACCCGCACCGCTTTCAATGATCACTTTCTCGGAGCTTCCGAGCACGGTTTCCATTGTTTCAAGGAACAGACGTTTCCGCGTCACTTCTGGCGCTTTTGCATATTCGTCAAATACTGAAACGAAACGTGCGGCTTCACCTTCGGCCTGCTTTACGATCTGATCTTTATAAGCTGCGGCTTCTTCGCGAAGCTGTGCGGCTTGACCACGTGCCTGACCCAAACGTGTGTTTGAATATTGGCGCGCTTCTTCTTGGAAACGATCTTCGTCTTGCTCAGCACGCTGAACTTCATCAAATGCGTCGGCCACCTCAGTTGGTGGAGCAGCATCTTCGATTGAAACACGAATGATGTTGATGCCAGTGCCATAACTATCAAGAATAGTTTGAGTGATTGTGCTGACTTCCAAGGCGATTTCAGCCCGTTTATCACGGAACACATCTTGAGCCGGACGACGACCAACAACTTCACGCATCGCGCTTTCTGAAGCTGCACGAAGAGTTCCTTGAGGATCTTGCACATTGAACAAGAAATCTGAAGGATCACCAACACGCCAAAGAACAGAGAAACCAACATCAACGATGTTTTGGTCACCTGTCAGCATCAAACCTTCAACATTTTGCGCCGAACGTGAACCACGAACAGAACCAATACGTGTTTGGTTTTGCGTTGTGTTGACCTTTTCAACCGTCTCAATTGGCCAAAAATGGAAGTGAAGACCCGATTGAGAAAACTCGGCTTTTGGTTTTCCGAACAATAGTTCTACGCCAACTTCTTGCGCATCAACTGTATAAACAGCTTGAAATAGCCATGCCACGACAAGCAATATTGCGCCAAGTCCAAACGCCCAACGGCCGCCAGGAATGCCACCTTTAAACTGATCGCGCCCTTGCGACAAAATTTCTTCTAATTTTGGAGGACCGCCTGGACGTCGAGGTCCACCACCGCCACCACCACCGGGTGATTGGCCCCATGGACCACCGCTATTATTGTCATTCCGAGACATTTGAGACCTTTCAATTGATCTAAACTTTGTTGCCTATATAGGAAAACCACGACGTAGGATCAATGCACGCGCGGATATTATCTTTTTTCGTATACCGAAATCTGGTACTTTGCCGTGTCTTTTTCGCTCGGCACCACGTCTGGCTTCTCCACACAGATCCATTGCGCACCTATTTCGGGAAACATTGTGTCCCCCTCAGGTTCTGCATCAATATGGGTGATGTAAAGCCTGTCAGCAAGCGGCATCGCGAGTTTATAGATCTCGCCGCCACCAATAATCATCACTTCTTCGTGCCCATCTACCAGCGCAATTGTCTTTGCATGATCTATTGCAGCGCCAAAATCATTGATGACGATAACGCCATCAGGCTGGTAATCTTTTTGGCGGGTCACAACAATGTTAACACGGCCCGGAAGAGGCTTGCCAACTGTTTCGAACTGTTTGCGCCCCATAATCATGGGCTTACCCATGGTCGTGGATTTGAAAAACTTAAAGTCTGAAGGCAAATACCAAGGCATATCACCGTTTGCCCCAATAACATTATTATTGGGTACGGCGGCGATCAGCGAAATTTTGACATCACTCGTCATCATCTTGTTCCAATCGAGATAACCACTTGGCCTGCAACTCTTTTTCCAAATCGATGCCATTGCGTTGTGCGAACAACAACAGATGCGCAAATACATCGGCAAATTCTTCGCCCAACGCGGCCTGCACCTGTTCTTCGCCCATGTTCTTCTTGCGCGCCCTACCCGTCATACGTAGATATTCGGCGATTAGTTCACCCAACTCTTCATTTAGCTTAAGCGCATACCAATCATCGTCGCGATTTATGTCGCATTTATCCGCATAGATATCGCTGACTTCACCAACTTTTTGGGTGAGCAATTTCAATGATTGCCCGCTCATACGGCAATGGGCGCTTTGATCGTTGGATAAGCCTCGTAATTCTCAAACGAGAA
The DNA here is from genome assembly GCF_057219265.1 of Maritalea sp. YIW29. Classification (NCBI taxonomy): domain Bacteria; kingdom Pseudomonadati; phylum Pseudomonadota; class Alphaproteobacteria; order Hyphomicrobiales; family Devosiaceae; genus Maritalea; species Maritalea sp. YIW29. The sequence continues at coordinate 410,868 of NZ_JBXVVF010000001.1, read as the reverse complement.
ATCATCGAACTGAAAATCAAAGATCGATGTGCGCTCTTTGTTCATCACCAATTTTGGCAAGGTTTTTGGCGTGCGGGTTAGTTGCAGCCGCGCCTGCTCAAAATGATTGTGATAAATGTGAGCATCGCCAAATGTATGCACAAACTCACCCACCTCAAGCCCTGTGACTTGGGCGACCATGTGGGTCAAAAGCGCATATGAAGCGATGTTAAATGGCACACCTAAAAAGATATCCGCGGAACGCTGATATAGCTGGCATGACAATTTGCCGTCTGCGACGAAGAATTGAAACAAACAATGACATGGCGGCAGCGCCATATCTTCTATTTCAGCCGGGTTCCATGCAGAAACAATGTGTCTGCGCGAATTTGGATTATTCTTGATCCCATCAACCAAACGTTCGATCTGATCAATTGTTTGACCATCGCCAGCAGGCCAAGAGCGCCATTGCGAGCCGTAAACGGGACCAAGGTCGCCATTTTCATCCGCCCACTCGTCCCAAATTCGAACGCCATGCTCTTTCAAATAAGCGATATTGGTTTCGCCCATCAAAAACCACAAGAGTTCATGCACGATTGATTTGAGATGTAGCTTTTTGGTGGTCAGCAATGGAAAACCTTGTTGCAGGTCAAATCGCATCTGGTAGCCAAACACGCCGCGCGTGCCAGTACCTGTGCGATCGCCGCGATCAACACCATTTTCCATCACGTGACTAAGTAAATTCAAATAGGTTTGCATGGGATATGGATATATGATTCTCAAATCAAACCACAGCCCACCTGCATTAATTCCGGATCAATTGTCCACAAGTCCAGGGAACTTCGCGTCTGCCTTTTCGACGTTGCCTGGAATGTCTTGTCGCCAAATGCCACGAACAGATTTGGAAAAGTTGAGATAGAGCTTGCCGTTATGCACAGTCCAAGCTTCAGGATCGCCCTTCGCCAACGCGCCTTTTGAAGCCGCATACGCGCAATACCCGCCATATTGTGGTGCATATTTTTCCGGGTTTGCTAAGAACAAGTCCAAGTTCTCTTGGCTGGAAAAATGCCATGTGGCCCCTTCATAAGAAGTGGCGAATGCTTCGTCGCCTTTCACAGCCTCTTCGCGAGTGAAATAGGCCACGCTATCATATCCACCAACAGCAACACCTGGAACCAATCCAGTATAAATCTTTGCCGCAGCAAAAGCCGGGTTTGTAAAAATCGCCGCGCCAACAAAGGCTGCGCTGGAAACAAGAAAGGTACGCCGTTGCATAAAAAAATCTCCGATTGAATTTGGCTTCACAATAGCAAACCTGCCAAATATGTCATTTCAACTGACGATCACATTGGCGCGACGAAAAACGGCGCCCAAAAAGGCGCCGAAATTCATCTGCAATAAATAATGCGAACTTATTAGGCGAATACTGAAAGCTTGCCCGCCTTTTTGGCACACAAATAGTAAAATGTGAGCCGCTCTTTCATCCGGTCTGCTTTCATGTCATCAGCGACGCTTGCAATAATTGCATCCAACTTGTCGTCGCTATCTGATAGACCAAGCTTTTTCTTCAAGAAATTCTCGCGAACTGTTTTCAATTCACTTTCGTCGCTGACCGCAACAAAGGCACTGTCCCGTTTGCTTAAAACCAAACGATAGGTCTTTGCCATATTTTCGACAATTGCCGGATCGGCCTTTGCATCATATTTTTGAATTTCTTCTAAATGCTTGCTCATCAGTTGTTCTCCCATTCAAATCCGCCGCCACTTCCAAATATGTGACTTTACCAGTGTAACGATTCCACAAGCATCTTCCCCTGTAAAGCGATTTGGCATCAACCAATGGATTGCAATTTCGCATTTTGCGCTTATATTAGAAGGGCTGGAAACAGCTACGGCGATAAACTGCAATCGTAATAAACCATTCGGACCCGGGGGCGGTACCCGGCGCCTCCACCATTCATCTTTTGCTTGCTAGGGCATGGATTTGGGGGGCGAAATAGGATCGACGAGGGTGTAAAGGGTTAGCTTTCGCTCGGCATGGTACCACCGCATCGGGCCATTATGATAGTTGCAAATGACAACTTCGCTGAGGCACGTTTGGCTGCGTAATGCGGTTCGACACCTCGAATTGAAGTCCTTTTCCCCTAGCAGGGTCTAGGCGGGGTTCGCAGGTACCTGGCAACAGAAACCTGCACTAAATTTTTACCCCACCTCAAGTTTTGACCATCTATCCTTACCTATCCCCTTGCAATCACCTAAATTTTAGGGCTGTTATGGGCATCAATTGGATTCGAAGTCACAATAAGGAAACGCGATGTCCGAAGACCTCATTCGCTATGATGTACTGGCACAAGAAGCGCTACGCGGCGTGGTGAAAAAAGTGTTGAGTGAAGTAGGTAAAACAGGACTTCCGGGCGAACACCATTTTTTCATTTCATTTGTAACCACTGCGCCTGGCGTGCGGGTTTCTGAGCGTCTGCTCAAACAATATGAGAATGAAATGACCATTGTGTTGCAGAACCAATATTGGGATCTAAAAATCAACGATACTGGTTTTGAAGTTGGCCTTTCATTTGATGGGCAGCCAGAACATCTCGTAGTTCCTTATTCAGCCATTAAAGGTTTCTTTGACCCATCTGTTCAGTTCGGACTTCAATTTGATGTCATGGACGAAAATGGTGACGCCGTTGCTTCCGCCCCTGCGGACGATGAGGCAGATAATGGTGATGACGATGAGGCAAAAGCTGAGAGCGTCGAACCCGCCACAGAAAAAGCGGATGACGACGAAACTGAAAATGTCGTCAGCCTTGATTCGTTCCGCAAGAAACCCTAATCCAGCATCATGAAAAAACGATCCATTACGATTGCCGGGCACCGCACCAGCGTGGCGCTTGAGCAAGAGTTTTGGACTGAGATTGATGAATTGGCGAAGCAGCGCCAATTGAGCCTAACCCAATTCATCGAGACAATTGACCAAAGCCGCGCAACGACAAATCTCGCCTCCGCACTTCGGCTATATGTACTCGAGAATTTAAAAAGCTCAGCAAACAGTGATGGCGACGGGGCCAGTTAGTTGCCCTCAATCAAATCAATCGGCTCTTGATCCAACTGTTCGGGCGTAAACAACAACTCTGGATCCAACAAAAGAATTGGCGCCTCACCATCATTCAATGCAGGCAGCTCAATCACGCTGTTATTTTCATTCGAAGAATTCAGCGCCTCTGCCGCCGCCCGCGCTGCCGCTTCTTCCTCTAACCGCTTTTTGCGTGCTGCCTCAGCTTTAGCTGCTTTTGCGGCCTCTTCTTTTGCCAACTGCGCCGCTTGCTCTGCCATGCGTCTTTGTTGTTCTTCTGCCTGGGCCAAGGCGCGCGCTTCTTGCTCGGCTCGCAATTTTTCAAGCCGCTCCAACTCCAACTCAAATGCTTTCACTTGAATTGAATCAACCATTTGCTGAATATCGACTTTGTATGCTGGTTCAACAAGCGAACCATCAATCTGTACATCTACACGACCGGTTGCCTCGTTCAGAACAGCACCATCTCCAACATTTTGGGTTGGGGTCAGCGACCAATTGCTTTCCAGCGCAAAGTCCATCAAATCTAGACTGATGCCACCAAACAAACGTGTCTGCGCGTCTTCCATTGAAATGTTATTGACCAGCATTTTCCCCGCCGCCATGGAGAATAGGCCTTCAAGACCCGGCGTGAAATATGGCGCACCAGCGAGGTCGCGGATAACTTGCTGCTCCAAGTCCGTGGCTTCAAGTTCCAGCACATTTTGAATGGCAATAATTTTGCCAAAAATATTTGGATCAAAATCTTCAATGGCCAACCCATCAACGGAAAAACTGCCGTCGCCGCCAAGACTATTGATAACCTGAACGAAGTCTTCGCCAGAACCCGAGAACCGGCCACTGCCAGAAAGTTCGCCTGAAATCCGTGACGTAATTGCACGAGGGAATACATCTTCAATCGCGACACCATCGATGCCAAATCGGCCAGAAACCTGTTTTGACACAACTCCGCTATGGCAACATATCGAAATATCCGCCGAGATCTCACCCTGCCCGCGACCACCAACAAGATTTCGGATGCGATTTTCCGTAGCTGTCCACGTCAGATCAAAGCCAACATCATTAATCAGCGCATCGCCATTAAGCAGAACAAGCGGCGTCTCAATATGTACGCGTCCACGACTATTGCGGGCGCCTCGAGCGACACCAAAAGGCCCATCAGGCCAAATCGCTGCGCCAGACGATATGGTGGACGCAGTGCCGCCCAAAAATGCAGCCAACGCATTAACATCCAAGCGGCCAATATTGATTTCGCCTGAAAGAACCTTCTGCGCCCCTAATTTCTTAAGCGTTAGGTCACCAGCAATATCTTCCCCGCCAGCACGGACTTGAATTGATGTGAGTTCAACGTCATCTGCGCCAACAAACTTCAATTTCGCTTTGCCATCCGGCCCCGGCAGTGGAAAGCTGTCGAGACCAAGAAACTTGGAAAACCCACTTGACTCGTCAAGGCGCATTTGCAAATCGCCCCGGCCGCGCAACTTATCTAAATCAGAAACTATCAAAGAGCCGCGATAACCAAGCGCGTTCTCTGCACTCGAATAGAGCGCAGAAATATCGACGCTATTGAAAACAGTTCCCTGATACTCGACCGCCAATTCAGCTTCGATATTGCTGTCAAACCCCGCATCTGCAACACCCAATTGTGAAAACAGGGCGTTGGTTGAAGGCGCATTGATTTGCAGCGTGCCACTTGATGGCGCAGTGAATGCAGTCGCTAGACCTTCACTCATGCCAATTTGTGCATTCATGCTCAAATCGCCGGCGCTACCGGTTAGCAACAATTGCTGAATACCGTCGCCACCCGGTTCCGATAGATCAAAATCAAACCGCGCTGGGCGATTGGCCGAAAAGACGTTCTCCACCGATGTGTGCAATTCTGGCAGCGGTAAGATGGACCATAGCGCTGCAACATCTGCGTTGGGCTGCAAATCCGCTCGCAATGCCCCACGCACCAATTGAGGCGCTTGAGTTGTGCCCTGCAGCTGCCCATTCCCATCAAGACGAATATCCGCAATATTGCCAATTCGAATGTGCTCAACATTCACGCCGTCGCCAGACCATCCCGCTTCCAAAAGAACATCAGTCGCGCGTTGCCCGGCAAGCCCCAAGCTTTTGGCGCTCAATTCAATCCGGCCAACGGGAAAGCTGTTCAAAGACTTATTGGCGCGATTTGGGTCCGGCAGCAAACTAACCAATTGATCGGTTGCCTTTTGGTCAAACTCGCCAATTTGGGCGGTGACACTTAGACGTCGCATATCCTCTTCACGCCAATCGACGCGGCCCTGAATTGTATAGCCGTCCAGGTCGAACTCTAAATTTTCAAAGGTCGCGCCTGAGGATGAAAAATCAACGTCCCCAACTAAGTTGGCCTTGACGCCAAACAACGGATTGCTATCGCCGAATGCGCGCCAAGAACGTGCCAGCGCGTCGAGCCGTTCTGTGTCCATGGACATTTTACCATCAAAGGCTGCAAATCCCTGCGCACCGATCAATCTTCCCGACAGGTTCAACGCACTGTCGCCGGGCAGTTTGGCGCTAAAGGTTTCGATTTGCCAATCGGTACCATCGGTTGTCGCGTCCAGAAGCACATTTCTAAGTGCAATCGAGCGAAGCCCCAACTCGGTTATATCTACCGAAATCGAGCCGGTTACATTGCCCAGCGCAGGCGGTGCAGGCAGCTGCGTGATCAGGGACACAAGAGCATATGGATCGTCTTCACTGACATTCAGTGCATCGTCTGGTAGCAAATTTACAACGCCACCAGAAATCACCGCATCGAATTGCCGACTTGCACCCAATCGCACATCAACTGCCCCGGTCAAGCGGGTTCCAGCCCGATTCTCATCTGGCTGCAGGGCATATTCGGTCAGCTTAAAGCGCTCCGGTTCTAGCTGAACTTTGGCTTCTAAAATTGCGTCGCCCCGCACTTCATTTTCAGCCAAATTTTGCGGCGTCATGCGAAGGGTTAGTTCACCATCATAAAATGGCGACAAGGCAGCGGTCGTTAAAAGACCTTCGCTCGAGAGCGAAAAGCTTTTATCTAGCGGCGTCAAAAACGAACTAATCCGGATGTCACCGCGCTCGTTGAGGTCCGACGTATTCACCCGCAAATTCAGTTCTTTTTGATCAAGTTTCCCTGACCCGTTGAACGCAAATGGTCCCCTAAGAGCGGTAACGCTTAAATTGCCTTGGATGTCATCAACGCGCCAATGCTCATCTGAGCGCATATCGCTCAGCAAAAAACTACCATTGCTGATCTGCGCGTCTTGGATTGCCACATTGTCGCGCCCACCGGTTTGGGCCAACGAAATGGGCATATCAAACCCACCATCTTGCGCGACCTTTAAATGAAATTTGGGCGTATGTAGAACCAGCTTTTGCACTTCATAAAAGTCGCGCAAAAATTGCATAAGGGCGAGGTCAGCTTCGATCGCCTCAATTTCAACGATGGGCGAAGCTTCAGGCCCAACAACAACTTTGGACATGCGCATTTGGGGTTGAGGTAGCAGGGTAAAAGACAAATCGCCGTTAATCGCGACCGGCGTGCCCAGCGCTTCAGATGCAATTTCTTCCATCCGGTCCCGATAAGGTGACCAATCATAAAGCCGAGGCACGACGAAGGCTGCTGCGAGCAGCAGAATAACAACAACGCCAACAACAATATAAAGCCGATTTAACAAGGAGCTAACCGCAGCACGTCAAAGTTCATGTAAATTTCCAAATTCGTGAGAAACTCTATGCCTTTGTAAGCCGCTCGTCACCATAAATTGTCACAAGATTGGGCAATTCGTATGTGAAATCACAGCTTTAGACTATTTCCCCTTGCGCAACTGCGCCAAACAGGCCTATCACAAAACATGGATATGGTGCGATTTTAAGGGGGATCGCGCGTAAAAATGGCAAAAAATGCACGCCTAATATACCGTGTTGTTTATCGCTGGGTGCACCCACACCTTGCGTCATTTCGAGCTGCCCAACAGCCAAAAATGTGGCTCCTTTCCATTGGCGCTGGTGTTGCTGGCGGTGTGGTCGCAATCCTATTTCGCTCCCTTATCGGTTGGCTGCAATTCCTATGGCTGGGCACCACTTCAGAACGTTTTCTTGATAAACTTGCAGGCATGCCTTGGTGGTTCACCTTTGGCGGTCCGCTGATCGGCGGTTGCCTCGTCGGCATTATCTTATATTTCCGCCGCCGTTCGAGGCATGGCGGCGTTGCGGATGTCATCGAGGCCCGCGCACACGACGGCAAGAAACTATCCCTCAAGGAAGCATTGATCGGCACAGCGATCTCTGCCATCACTTTGGGGTTTGGCGGTAGCTCAGGCCGTGAGGGACCAGTTGTTTACTTTGCTGCGTCTGTTTCTAAAGCCCTGTTTCGATTTTTCGAGCTGCCCCCATCTGCGCGCAGGATCATGCTGGGTTGTGGAGTGGCAGCGGCGATTTCAGCTAGCTTTAACGCGCCGATTGCAGGCGTTTTGTTTGCCCATGAAGTCATTCTTGGTCATTTTGCCATGTCCGCATTTGTACCCGTGGTCATTGCGTCTGTCATCGCCTCCACCATGTCCCGTGGCTGGTTTGGCGACAATCCAGCATTCTTGGTGCCGGATTTTCAAATTACATCATATTGGGAAATCCCAGCCTTCGCACTGTTGGGCGTTACCTGCGCGATTGTTGCCATTTGCTTTCAAACGTCACTGATCGGGAGTGATTGGGTCGCGCGGCATTTCAAAATCAAGGACTATTTCCGCCCGGTAATTGGCGGCGCGGCCGTCGGGTTCATTGCTTTGTTTTTCCCGCAGGTATTAGGCGTTGGCTATGAAGCAACAGACGCGGCATTGACCAACCATTGGTCACTGCAAACTATGCTGGCACTTATCATCGCCAAAACTGCCGCAACAGCCATCACCCTTGCCTCACGCATGGGCGGCGGTATATTTTCCCCTGCCCTATATTTGGGCGCAATGACGGGGGGGGCGTTTGGATTGATGGCCGCGGCCGTGTTCCCGGAGATGGCGTCATCTGAGGCGCTCTATGCCATAATTGGCATGGGCGCAGTCGCGGCGGCGGTGCTGGGCGCACCCATATCCACCACAGTGATGATTTTTGAACTTACCGGCGGTTTTGCGTTTTCGATTGCCCTACTGTTCGCCGTGTCGATTTCCACAGGCATCAGCCAGGCGGTCATGGGGCGGTCATTTTTCTATTGGCAGCTCTACACCCGCGGCATCATGCTCGAAGAAGGGCCGCATCGACATTTCGTGAAATATTTCCGCGTGCGCGACTTCATGAAACCGTTTGATAAAGATGGAGACGAAGAACCGTTCGACATCCTGTCCGGCAAACCATGGCTCAAGTCCAAAGATACATTGGAAAACGCCTTACGCGCGTTCGACGCGACCCATAAATCACGACTGCCTGTGATGGAAGGAACCGGGAAACGCATGCGCCAAGTCGGCTGGGTTACCCATGTGGATGCCCTTGCCAGTTTCAACAAAGCACTTGTCGAACAAAGCCGCGAAGAACACCTTTAACACTACATTGTCACGACGACCGAACCTACTTTGCGCCCTGTATCCACTCGATTATGTGCATCCACAATTTTGTCCAATGCATATGTGCTGTCGATGACTGGCGTGAGAACCCCATCTGCTGCCAACTGCATTAAACGGCCATACATTTCAGGGCCCATCGCCATCTTCTCGTCAGCACTGGTCAAAATAAACGCTCGCTTGTTGAAGTTGTTTTTGATCATCTCCAGCGCGCTCTTAAAGATGATAACCATCAGTTTGCCGTCAGGTTTCAATAGATGTTTAATTTCGGAGAATGGCGCGTTACCCACATTGTCCATTACAAAATCAAACTTTTCGCCATGCTTTTTGAAGTCTTCTTTCTTGTAATCAATCACCCGGTCCGCACCAAGCTTTGTCACCAGATCAACATTCTTGCCACTACACACGGCCGTAACGTTTGCACCCATATGTTTTGCAAGCTGGACCGCAGCAACGCCAACAGCCCCGGATGCGCCATTGATCAAGATGTGATCACCAGATTTTAAACCAGACGCGTCAAAAAAAGCCTGTGCAGTAGAGCCACCAAATAGAACAGAAACCGCTTCTTCGTGGGACAATTCAGATGGCTTGATTGCCAGCGCACCAGCTGCATCAAGGCACACATATTCTGCATGACACCCAAATTTAAAACCCGATGAACCAACTACAGCGTCACCAACTTTGTAGTTTTGAACATCATCACCAACGGCTTCGATAACACCTGATAGCTGCAGGCCTAGCACTGGACATTTTGGATTAAATGGCCCCATGGCGAGGCGTGTTGGAATGGAAAGACCAGCAGGCACACGCAACGCCCGCACCCGCACATCGGCAATATCCACTGTGGAAGCAAACACCTTGATGAGAACTTCTCCTGCTTCAGGTGTCGGCTTCGGCAGTTCTTCAACTTTGACATTTTCGGCGGGGCCGAATTTGCGATAAATAGCGGCTTTCATCTGATGTTCCTTTTGGTGCGGCATCCCCCAAAAGTAAGTGGCTTTGCCCTGGTTTCAAGCGCAAATACTCAATCTGGTCTCAATTGTGGAAATTCTTCGCAAGGATTGCGTGCACGCGCCCGCATTGAGGCAGCTTTGTTCGTCAACGCTTTTGCAAGTTTGGTTGTGGCAAGTGGTGAGCGCTGAGCATCTTTTTGGCTCAGCCGCACAAATGCATCAAGTGCCCAAACGCGCACGAGTGTTTTGTCATCAAATTCGCACGCATTGATAAATTGCGCCAATTGGAACGCATGATCATCAGTAACATCTAGAAACTGAACCGTTTGTAACAAATGGAGTTTTGGCTCCCACCCCGTCAGGAACATGGAACGAGCAATGAGCTGGTCCAACACTATTGAAGGCACTGCCCGATGCTGCTCAAGCGCAGCTTTCACCACCCAAGTAGAACTGGTTTGGTGTGCAACTTCCGCACTATCGAAATAGCTCCCAACTTGGTGCCATTCAGCATCCGAAATGCCAGCCTTAACCGCCTGTTTCAGCTCATTTACATGTTTGCCATCAAATGACAATATCGCATCAAGTGCCGACATTCCATGCATCTCCTAAATCCCAGCATGCACAAAACGTGAGCTGATCCAAGACCATCAGCCAACTCCCTTGTTCGACTTTATCAACTATTGAGGGCGCAACTTCACTTGGTGCGTTGCATATACAATTATTTGCTTGTGTCCTATAAAGAACAAAACAAGATTCGAGCGCGCGTAATGATAGCAAGACCTGGCAAAGCACCAAGTTCACAACCCGGCCCAATTACGTCCCAATTTGGCGGCTCTGCTCCCCGTTATCTAGAGGGCCTAAATGAAGAGCAACGTGACGCCGTAGAATCAATTGATGGTGCGCTGTTGGTGCTAGCAGGTGCTGGCACAGGCAAGACACGGGTGTTGACCACCCGCATTGCACACATTTTGGCAACTCGCCGCGCGCGGGGCCATGAGATATTGGCGGTGACGTTCACCAACAAAGCGGCCCGCGAGATGAAAGAGCGGATCGCCAAGTTCGTGGGCGGTTCGGTTGAAGGCATGCCGTGGCTTGGTACATTCCACTCGATTGGCGCAAAAATTTTACGCCGTCATGCCGAACTTGTCGGTCTTAAATCGGACTTCACCATTCTTGATACTGACGATCAGATCAGGCTGCTCAAACAATTGCTGCAAGCTGAAAATGTCGACGAGAAACGCTGGCCCGCCCGCCAACTCGCCCACATGATTGATGGCTGGAAGAATAAGGGCCTGCAACCCAAACAGTTAGACATGTCAGATGCTGGTGCGTTTGCCGATGGCAAAGGCGCAAAGCTATACGCAGCCTATCAAGCACGGCTGAAAACACTCAATGCTGCAGATTTTGGCGATCTATTGCTCGAATGTATACGTGTCTTGAAAGACAATCCAAGCGTTCTGCAAGAATATCACAAGCGCTTCAAATATATGCTGGTGGACGAGTATCAAGATACAAACGTCGCCCAATATTTGTGGCTGCGCCTGCTTGCACAAGGCAACTCAAACGTTTGTGTTGTTGGCGATGACGACCAGTCCATTTATGGCTGGCGCGGTGCCGAGGTCGACAATATTTTGCGCTTTGAGAAAGATTTTCCGGGCGCGAAAGTTATCCGACTGGAACGCAACTACCGTTCAACTTCAAAAATCTTGCGCGCCGCATCACACCTCATTTCGCACAATGAAGACCGTTTGGGCAAAACCCTACAAACAGATGTAGGTGAAGAAGGTGACCCTGTTTCAGTGACCTCAGTTTGGGATTCTGAAGAAGAAGCCCGCACGATAGGTGAAGAAATTGAGCAATTTCAACGCCAAGGTCATCATCTGAATTCAATGGCGATTTTGGTACGTGCGTCGTTCCAGATGCGTGAATTTGAGGAGCGCTTCATCAAACTCGGCCTCAGTTATCGGGTGATCGGCGGACCGCGCTTTTATGAACGCAAAGAAATTCGCGACGCCCTTGCCTATCTACGTGCGACAACGCAACAGGCAGATGATTTAGCATTTGAACGCATCGTCAATGTGCCAAAACGTGGGCTAGGCGACGCAACAGTTCGCTTGTTGCACGACGCTGCAAGAGCCGCCAATATTCCACTAATCCAAGCGACGCGGGACTTAATTGAAACAGACGAGCTGAAGCCCAAGCAACGTTCCACCTTGCGGTTTCTCATTTCCCAATTTGATGATTGGGCGTCACGGTTGAAAAATCTGCCCCACGCTGAAGTCGCAGAAGCCATTTTGGACGAAAGCGGCTACACTCAAATGTGGCAAAATGACCGTTCGGCCGACGCGCCGGGACGGCTGGAAAACCTGAAAGAACTCGTCCGCTCTATGGAAGAGTTTGAAACATTAGGTGGGTTCCTAGAACACGTCTCGTTGGTGATGGAACGCGATTCCGGTGATGGCGCGGACGATGCTGTGTCCATTATGACCTTGCACGCCGCCAAAGGCTTGGAATTCGACACCGTGTTTCTGCCAGGCTGGGAAGAAGGGCTTTTCCCACACCAGCGTTCGCTTGATGAAAGCGGAAAAACCGGATTGGAGGAAGAGCGCCGCCTCGCCTATGTCGGTATCACCCGCGCCAAAAAACGCGCCAAGCTCACCGTCGCACAAAACCGCCGTATTCATGGGCTGTGGCAAACCGCGCTGCCATCTCGCTTTTTGGACGAATTGCCCGCCGACGCAGTGGAAGTCAAAGACACAGGCTCAAGCTATGGCGGATACAATTATGGTGGGCGCAACACCGCTTCAAAGTTTGACAATAGCGACCCATTCGACAGTGTTTATGAAACCCCGGGGTGGCAACGTGCCCAAAAACAGCACAAAGCACGCGCCTATGACAGAGGCCCAACGATAGAAGGTGAGATGGTCGCCCGTTCCGGATCGACCACCCATTCTTCGTCGTCTTCATTCAGTCAAGGCGACAAAGCCTTGCACCTCAAGTTCGGTGAGGGCGTTGTCGCAAGCGTGGACGGCAATAAGCTAACGATTGATTTTCCGTCAGTCGGTCGAAAAAAGGTACTCGAAAGCTTCATCAAACGCGCTTAACTAGGCCTTGATGAGGCCGCCGAAATATTGAAGCTGATATGCGACGACATCACCAACGCGAATGATCTCTTTGCCTTGAAAAGATGAAACGTCTCCGGTCGAATTATCGACATAGTTTCCATGCGGTCCTGACCAATCAAATCCACCCAGAAAACGTCCCTGTGCATACATTTCGCTTAACGCAGCCAAAATTGTTTCGCCAGCACGTTCAGCATCGATCAAGTCTGGTCTCAAGATTTGCCCATAATAACACATTGACCAAGCAGGCTCGCCCTTGTGCCAAACAGTTTCCTGCCCAACAAAATCAGTGCCACCAAAATAGCTGTCCAAATAAGACCAATCCCCATTTTCATAGCTCAAATCATGTGATTTCAGCCGCGTTGAGGCACTCGCTGATCCACCTGATACATATGTGTGTGCTTTCGCCTCTACAATAAGCTTTTCCAGTTCCATAAATCCGACTCTCATTCACAAGAACAAACAAGGAACAACATAAATAGAGCCTTATTATTTGTCAGCAATTAAATTGACCAAACAGATCCAATAATTCATAACCGAGCTAAATTAGGAGCCTTTTGATGACCCTTGAGCAAATTACCGTCCCAATGTCCAAACAAGATGCGTTCGCCCTCGCGGACGCGGTGATGGAGGAATATGGATTGGCTTTGTCAACATCTGCATTTGAAAATGCTGATGGCGATTGGGTGTTTGAAGCAACCTGCGATCACAAACCAGATGTTGAACGCTTCAACGCGCTGGCAAAAACTGTTTTGAAAGGCGACGTGAAATTCACCCTTCAGCAGGTGCCGGATAAGGATTGGGTCGCCCACTCCCTAGAAGGATTGAGCGCCATTGATACGGGAGAGTTCTTCGTGCATGGCAGTCACGATGAGACGCCAATTCCCGTAGACAAAATTGCGATCAAGATCGACGCCGGGCAAGCCTTTGGTACCGGCCACCATGAAACGACGACCGGCTGCCTTCAAGCCATTTCTACCGTCGCAAATTCAGGCAAAATACCCACCAATATTTTGGATTTGGGAACCGGGAGCGGCATTCTCGCCATTGCTGCGGCGAAACGGTTTGAACAAACAATTCTTGCGACCGACATCGACAAGAAGGCAATCGAGGTTGCCCTAGAAAATGCAACGGACAATCATGTTGCTGATCAAATTGAAACGGCTGTTTCAACAGGAATGGATCATTCCATATTTGAGCAAAAAGGCCCATTTGACCTGGTGCTCGCCAACATTTTGGCTGGCCCGCTGGTCGAGCTTGCGCCAGACATCGCCAAGCACACGACCCAAGGCGGCATTGTCATATTGGCGGGTCTACTCACGCGACAGGCAGATACGGTGATTGAAGCCTACAAAACAAACAAAATCGCCCTTCTCGAACGCGTCGAAAAGGGCGATTGGACAATCCTTAGATTGCAACGTGAGGCTTAAGACGAAGTCTTAGATGCCGCCGTTTGAACGTTGCTCGTTCAACAAGTTGCGATAGCCGTGTGTTTCAACAAAGCGTGCAACTTCGCGTTCCGCATGCTTGCTGCGCGAAGTAACAATTGCGTCCATTACGTTGCGAAAGAAACCAGTTTTAGCCATTTTCATCATCCCAAAAGTGCGGCGTTAGCGCCTAAATCAAAATCCGTTCATACGATCATTGTTGATCGCATCATGTCCCTGCGTCTTCAAAAACTGAGCAACCTGGCGTTCGGCTTTCAACGTGCGAGAAGATATCATCGCATCAACAACACTACGGAAAAATCCAGCTGATTGTGTCATTTCAAAACTCCTTCACTTCCCACACATGTGGGTCCACAAATTGTGGGGTTGCTTTTTTGAATTTGTGAAATCAATGTAGCGCAGTAAAAAAATTTAGGTAGCCCTGAACGCGCACCACAGCCATGCGTTTTAGGTATGCCATACAGCATTCAAAAGGTAATTTCCGCATGTTCAATAATGACAGCACAACGCAATTGCAGCATTTCGACGACAAAACAGACCCGGCAACTGTTGCGCCTCGGCTGATCGCTTTGCGCAAGGCGATGGCGGACGCTCAAGTCGATGCGTTTCTCGTTCCGCGAGATGATGCCCATCGGGGCGAGTCGGTGCCCGCGGGCGACGAGCGCCTTGCCTACATGACAAGTTTTACCGGCTCAGCAGGCTACGCAATTGTAACTGACGATCGGGCAGCCCTTTGTGTTGATGGCAGATATACAATTCAAGCCCCCGCCCAAACCGATACCGACGTCGTAGAAGTTATCGAGATGAAGCCAAATGCCGCTTCTGCTTGGCTCACCGACGCACTATCTGCCGGGAGCAAAGTCGGATTCGATGGTTGGCTGCACACCCCAAACGCCATAAAGGCGCTTCGCAAGGCGCTTTCTGAGAGCGACATTGAGTTGGTTGAATGCGACAATTTGGTTGATCAGGTTTGGAGCGGCCGGCCAACGCCGCCAACTGACAAGATATTCACATTACCAATTGAGCAAACAGGTAAATCTGCCGCCGATAAAATCGCAGAGCTTGCTGGCCAAGTCAAAGAACGCGGTGCCGACGCCATCGTGCTGACACTGCCAGAAAGCTTTTGCTGGCTGTTCAATATTCGCGGCTCAGACATTCCCAACACACCTGTTACTTTAGGTTTTGCAATTATCGAGCAGTCCGGCGTTGCAAAGCTCTATGTGCAACCAGAAAAAATCACAGACCTGCTCAAAACTGAACTCGGTGACCCCATCTCGCTTCACCCAACTTCAGAACTCGCAACAGATCTAGCCGCACTCAGCCATGGCAAAACCATTTGGCTGGATGGCAATACCTGCCCGTCCAAGCTGTCAAATATCGTGCTGAAATCGGAGGGCAAACTGGTTCAAGAGTCTGACCCCGTGTTGCTCACAAAATCACGCAAAAATGCGGTGGAAGTTGAGGGCATGAAATCTGCCCAACGGCTTGATTCTGTAGCCATGGCGAAGTTCTTAGCATGGGTAGACGAGGAAGCCCCCAAGGGCGAATTGACCGAAATTGGCATTGTGAAACATCTCGAGCAAATTCGCCGCAATGCAAATTCCTTCGTCGATATCAGCTTTGAAACCATTTCCGGCTCAGGCGCGAACGGCGCGATGTGCCACTATCGCGTCACCGAAAGTTCAGATCGAAAACTGGTCCCGGGTGAATTGATGTTGGTGGATAGCGGCGGCCAATATCTTGACGGCACAACAGACATCACCCGCACTATGTTCACCGGCTCTGCAACCGCAGAGCAAAAGCGCCACTTTACTCTTGTCCTGAAAGGCATGATCGCGCTTAGTTTGGCCAACTTTCCGAAGGGAACGTCTGGCATTCAACTGGATGTTTTGGCTCGGCAGTTTCTTTGGGCTGAAGGCTTGGACTTTGACCATGGCACCGGCCACGGCGTCGGCGCATTTTTGAGCGTGCATGAAGGACCGATTGGCGTTTCGAAACGCAACACAGCGCCATTTGAACTGGGCAACATCATATCAAATGAGCCCGGTTATTATGTTGAAGGTGAATATGGCATTCGCATCGAAAATCTTCTTGTTGTCGTTGAAAGTGAACACAGCACAGATGAGACACCTTATTTCGCGTTTGAAACAATCACCTTCACACCCATTGATACGCGCTTGATCGACAAGGCCTTAATGACCGCATCCGAGATTTCTTGGTTGAATGAGTATCACCAAAAGTGTTTTGAGATGGCAGCGTCACAATTGGACGATAAAGCAAAGTCTTGGTTGGCCAGTGCAACAAAACCAATCTAAATTGATCGCGCGGCGTTTAAATTAGGATCATCTAGCAAATGTCGCGCCCAATATTTGAGATACTTGCAGCATTTGGCAAACTCGGCCTCACCTCTTTTGGGGGCCCGGTTGCGCATATGAGTTTTTTCCACGCTGAATTTGTGCAGAAGCGCAATTGGTTGACCGAGGCGGAATATGCCGACCTAGTAGGGCTTTGCCAGTTTCTCCCCGGCCCGTCCAGCTCGCAAGTTGGTTTTGCTTTAGGCTTGCAACGCGGCGGCATTGCGGGCGGCATAGCGGCCTTCACCGCGTTCACCATGCCATCTGTCTTGGCTTTGGTGCTGTTCGCACTCTACACAGACACGCTGACAGGCCTGTTCGGCGTTGGAATGATCCATGGTCTAAAGATTGTCGCAACTGCTGTTGTCGCGCAAGCGGTGATGGGCATGGCAACGTCACTGTGCAACACAAAGGTAACAGCGACTATTGCCATTATCGCCCTCCTCATTGTCACTTTCATCGCCGGGCCGTTTAGCCAAGTTGGTGCGATTTTGCTCGGTGCGGCAATCGGCGCAGCGTTAATCTCATCCCGAGATAAAACCGAGATCCCAAAACCCGACCCAATCAAAATCGCCAAACCGACGGCCCAATTTTCGTTTCTCCTATTCATCGTTCTGCTGCTGGGATTGCCCGTTTTCGCCCAAATGATGCAGAGCGACGGCATCGCGCTGTTTGATCGCTTCTATCGGGCGGGCGCATTGGTATTTGGCGGCGGACACGTAGTATTGCCGCTGCTGGAGGCAGAGATTGTTGGCAATGGATTGGTCAACAAAGATATTTTCCTCGCGGGCTATGGCATCACGCAAGCCATGCCTGGCCCCATATTCAGCTTCGCCGCATTCTTAGGTGCCGCAAGTGCACCAATCCCCTTGGCTTTCACCAATGCACTAATCGCCACTACCGCAATTTTCCTGCCGGGCTTCTTGCTGGTCTACGCCATCATGCCCTATTGGCAGCAATTGCGGACGGCAAGCAAAGCACGCTCGGTGCTGGCTGGGGCAAACGCTGCCGTTGTTGGACTGCTCGCTGCTGCGTTTTATGCCCCAATTTGGCAAAGTGCCATTCTTTCCGCGAGTGACTTTGCTTTAGCAGGTGCAGCGTTCTTGTTACTCACCATATGGAAAATGCCACCATGGATTGTTGTGATACTTGGTGCAATTGCAGGTAGTCTGTTTGGCTTGTTCTAAATTTCCCCAAGCACTGCCCGAAATGCCGCAGCGCTCACCACGCCGACCACTACAACCCCAAGCAATGGCAATCGAGTTGCCGCCAACATGGTCACAATCGCAGCCGCGGTTTCTGCAACGCCGGTGGCCAGCACCGTTGGCGCGATGACGGACATCAAAACAGCTACAGGCACTGCCTCAAGCGCCGCCCGCGTACGTCCACGGAGATCAACAAAACGCACCAAAACAAGGCCAGCAATACGGGTCAAGTAAGTGGCGATGCCCATCCCAAGAATGGCGAGCAGTACGGCGGGGTCTGTTTGAAAAAAAGACTGCATCTCTACACCCCCTCGGCTTCAGGGTCAGCAAGAAGCGCCGCCACTAGTACACCGGCTGCGGCGCCAGCGGCGATATACCAAGCGCCCGGAACTAGTGCCTTGCAAGCAATCGCACTAAGTCCACTTGCCGCCAAAATCATCCCGGTTTTTTTGCCTTGCCAAAATCCCATGATCAGGCCAATAAAAATAGCGGGGAAGGCAAAGTCCAAGCCCCATTTGGCAGGGTCCAAATCTGCCAGCAACGCGCCAAGGCTAGCCCCGACGCCAGTCATGACGACCCAATTGGTATAAAAGGGTAAGGCAAGCCCTATCATGAAGGCAAAGCTGGTTCCTTCTTTACGGGCACGGTGTTCAGACAAAGCCCACACCTCGTCGGCCAACAAACCAAAAGCAATCAGTTGTTTGCCAAACCCCATTTCTCGCGTTTTGCTGCCAAGCGACGCGCTCATCAAAATATGTCGAATATTCACCAGCAGCGCGCTGATGGTAATCGCTACCCAAGGCACAGGCGTTGACCAAAAATCGATTGCAACAAACTGTGAGCCGCCGGCAAATACAATGCCGCTCATCAACATGGTTTCAAACGGCGTAAGCCCTTTCTGCGCAGCAAGCGCACCAAAGACCAATGCAATTGGAAACGCTGCAACAACCAATGGTGCAATTGCCTTAAGCCCATCATAAAAATCGCCGCGAGATGATTGGCTGGTTTCAGATATACTCATAATTCTCCCCTACAGCGTCGACGCTATAGTAACTATTTGGATGTTCGCTTGGACAAAGGTGCGCCAGAATGGCTAGTGCGCACGCATATCTTT
Source organism: Maritalea sp. YIW29 (assembly GCF_057219265.1). Classification (NCBI taxonomy): domain Bacteria; kingdom Pseudomonadati; phylum Pseudomonadota; class Alphaproteobacteria; order Hyphomicrobiales; family Devosiaceae; genus Maritalea; species Maritalea sp. YIW29. Next base: position 392,069 of record NZ_JBXVVF010000001.1, on the reverse strand, counting down.
ATATGCACCCGGCGTGATGCCAATTCGCCGCTTAAATTGTCGATTGAGGTGTGACTGATCAAAGAACCCACAATCTATCGCTACATTCATCGGGTCTCCGCCTTCATGCAGCATTTTTCGGGCAAAACGAATGCGGATGTCGGTGAGATAAGAATGTGGGGTTTGGTTCATGTGTTTCCTGAACACCCGCACAAAATATGCCCGGCTCATGCCCGCAATATTCGCCAACATTTCCAGATTTAGATCATCACCAAAATGCGCATGCATGTATTCGCAAACAAGTTCGATAGCCTTGGGTTCGCGCTTCTCCAAAATGTGGGTAGACCAACTACCATACTTGTCGATTAGCGCGCCAAATGAGTTGAAAATTGCATCGTCTTTTTCCAACTGATCGGGACTGCATTCAAGAATGTCGTGGGTATCGATAAGCGCCTTAGCAATTTGAGCGTCATTCAACATCAAATCCCGAAAGAACAGTGACCCTGATTGGCGAATGCCGGGCAAATCTGCTGCAATCTCATCCATCAGTTTGACGGAAGGATAAAACATCCGGTAGCTATAGCCCATCTCCAAGGGCCGCCCATCATGCACATCCTCGGGATTAAGCATAAAGACCGAACCTGGCCCGCCAACTGATTCTGACCCCTTTAGTTTATGGAGTTGATAACCAGAAACAACGGCACCAATCACAAACGTGTCGTGGGTGTGTGGAGAAAATTCGTGGCGCAAAAATGTGGCCTTCAAACATTCCAAACTGTCATAGCTTTCTTCGCGCCAAAACTTGGCCCGTTCTCCGCTAGATAGTTCGCTGCTCACAGCATCTTTTTGCGCAATCATCTCCATGATCAAAAGATTAGACGACTAAACTAAATTCGTCTTGGATAAAATTGCACATTTCGACTGAGTTGAGATCTGGGGTTAGCGCCCCACGAGATCAAACCAACCGTCTTCATCCATGGTTTCAACACCCAGATCTTGCGCTTTTTTCAGTTTTGAACCGGCGCCTGGTCCAGCAACCAACAAATCCGTTTTGGCTGAAACAGAGCCAGAAACTTTCGCGCCAAGCCGCTCAGCCATTGCTTTGGCTTCTGAACGTGACATCTGTTCCAATGAACCGGTGAACACGACGATCTTACCTGCAACCGGACTATCGCCATCCGACGCAACCACATATTCGACAGGTATCACTTGGTCCAACAATGCGTTCATAGCGTCCAAATTTTGCTCATTTGCAAAAAAGCCAACGACGGATTGAACTACGGTTTCGCCAATTCCATCAATGGTTAAAAGATTCTCGCGCGCCGCTGTGTCGCCAGATCCCGCATTGATGCAAGCCTGCATGAAATTTTCGAAAGTGCCAAAATTCTTCGCGAACATCGCGGCCGTTGTGCTGCCCACATGGCGAATGCCCAAGGCAAAAATGAATTTGTCCAACTCAGGCGCACGACACTCATCAATTGCATCAAACAGCTTACGCACAGACGTCGCGCCCCAGCCCTCTTGGTCCTTGAGCTTTTTAAAAGCCTCAGCATCCCGATCACGCAGCGTGAAAATATCAGCGGCGAACTTCACGCGCCCTTCTTCATAAAAGGCGGCGATTTGCTTTGATCCCAACCCATCAATATCCAACGCATCACGGGAAACGAAGTGCTTTAGCTGGTTCACCGCTTGCGCAGGGCAAATCAGTTCGCCAGTACAACGCCGCACCACATCGAGCTTACCCGTTTTCTCGTTCAACTCCCGCTCGGCAGGAGAATTGCAAATCGGGCAATGGGTAGGAAACTCAAATGCATACGCATCGGCTGGGCGTTTATCCAACACCGGGCCAAGCACTTGCGGGATCACGTCCCCTGCCCGCTGGATTGTCACCATGTCGCCAATCAATATGCCCTTGCGTTCAATTTCATCTTCATTGTGCAGCGTGGCGTTAGACACAACGACGCCGCCAACAGTAACCGGCTTCAATTTGGCAACTGGGGTCAACGCGCCCGTGCGGCCCACTTGAATTTCAATATCTTCCAGAATGGTCGTTGCTTGTTCGGCCGGGAACTTAAACGCTATTGCCCAGCGCGGCGCACGCGCCACAAATCCCCATCGCGCCTGCAAGTCGAGGCGATCAAGCTTAAAAACAACCCCGTCAATATCGTAGCCAAGCGTCGCCCGTTGTTCGCCAATCAAGCTGTGGTGCGCCACCATTTCTTCAACGCTATCAACGCGCTTCATCAAGGTGTTTACTTTAAAACCCCAACGCTCAAATGCTTCCACAACACCCATTTGGGTGTCGCTTGGCATCGCGGAATTGTCGCCCCAAGCATAGGCAAAGAATTTGAGGTTTCGACTGGCGGTGATGTTGGAATCTAACTGCCTTAAAGACCCGGCTGCCGTATTACGCGGATTGACGTAGGTTTGTTTGCCCTCTTCTTCCAACTTCTTGTTCAGCGCCTCAAAGTCAGCATGGGACATATAAACTTCGCCCCGCACTTCAAACACGTCAGGAACATCATCTCCGACAAGCTTTTGCGGAATATCTTTGATCGTTTTGAGGTTCTCGGTGATGTCCTCACCTTCTGTCCCATCACCCCGAGTTGCGCCTTGCACAAACACGCCATTTTCATAACGAAGACTTGCGGACAAGCCATCAATTTTGGGTTCTGCCGTGAACGAAAGCTTGAGGCCCTCATCTTTAGAAAAGAACTTTTGTGCCCGGCCCACAAAGTCAGATAGGTCATCATCCGAAAACGCATTGCCCAACGATAGCATTGGCACACGATGCGTGACTTTGGAGAAGCCATCTGCCACGGCAAATCCGACGCGTTTGGTTGGGCTGTCATCACGGATCAGTTTTGGAAACGCTGTTTCAATAGCTTCATTGCGGCGTCGCAAAGAATCATATTCAGCGTCGCTGACTTCGGGCGCATCCTTTTGATGATAAGCGGCGTCATGCTTTGCAATTTCACCAGCGAGTAAGGCGAGTTCATTCCGGGCTTCGTCTTCAGTCAAAGCCGCGACAGGTTTTGGGTCCGTCACGCTGATACCTCATCAATCAAGCGGTGCGCTGCTGCCCGCGCTTCTTCAGTTATGGTGGATCCCGCCAACATCCGCGCGACTTCTTCGCGTCTGCTTTTGTCGTCCAGCTCAGCCACATGGGTTCGGGTTAAGCTGCCTTCAGCAATCACTTGCTTTTCAATCAGCAAATGTTTCGTGGCCCTTGCCGCGACTTGGGGCGCATGGGTGACAGAAAGCACTTGCACCTTGGCCGACAATCGCGCCAAACGCTTGCCGATAGCGTCCGCAACAGCGCCACCAACCCCGGTGTCAATTTCATCGAAGATTAGAACTGGCGCTGAACCCTTATCCGCAAGCACCACCTTTAGCGCCAAAAGGAAACGCGACAGTTCGCCGCCGGATGCAACCTTCATCATCGGACCCGGATGGGTGCCCGGATTAGTTTGCACATGGAACTCAAGTACATCAAACCCATTGGCACTTTCTCGAGATTCGTCGATTTGGTGATCAACGATAAACCGGGCTTGCCCAAGCTTGAGGTCTGGTAGTTCGGCTTCCACTGCTTTCACAAGGGCGATTGACGCCTTTGCGCGTTGGTCTGAGAGTTTTTTCGCCGTGTTTTGATAATGTGCGCGTGCTTTATCTAAAGCCTCTTGTAGGGCGGTTAAATCATCTCCGCCTTTTTCAAGGTCAGCTATAGCTTGCTCATATTTTGCCAACAGTTCGGGTAGCTCGTCGCAAGACACCTGATGTTTTCGCGCTGCAGCACGAAGCGCAAACAAGCGTTCCTCTGTGCGCTCAAGTTCTAACGGGTCAAAGTCCATCTGTCGCTTGATCTCTTCAAGCGCCTCAGAACTTCGATCAAGCGCAATCAGCGATGCATCTAGGCTCTCAACGAGCGGCGTAAAGAGATTGCCATCGCTTTCGCCCTTGCGCATCAATTGCCGCATTAACCCAGCGAGCGCACTGGAGGCGGCATTTGGCCCATTCAGAACCTGATCAGCATCGCGCACCTCATCGGCAGCTTTTTCAAGAGCCATCAGGCTTTGGCGACAGGTGGAGAGTTCTTCTTCCTCACCCGCTTCAGTGTTGAGTTCTGCAAGTTCTGCAATTACATGCCGCGCAAAATCTTCGTCTTCCTGCGCTTTGTTTAGTTTTGCTTCCTGCCGGTTAAGCGCATTTTGTGCCTCACCCAACGCTTTGTAGCTGATGCCAACCCCATTTAGGGCTGGCTGGCAGTCACCAAAGGCGTCCAACAATGTCCGGTGGGTATTTGGGTCAACCAGTGCACGATCATCATGCTGACCATGAATTTCTATAAGATGCACGCCTAGCTGGCGCATGAACTTCGCAGAGACAGGTTGATCATTGATAAAGCCACGGGTGCGGCCATCAGCATATTGCACACGACGCAGTATGACTTCGTCGTCATCCTCAATCTCGTTTTCGCGCAACAGATTGCGTACCAAATGATCGTGGGGCAAATTTAGCACGGCCACGACTTGCCCGTGCCCGCAATTCTTGCGCACGAGCGACGCATCGCCCCGGCCACCAAGTGCAAGGGATAAAGAATCAAGCAGAATTGATTTACCTGCACCGGTCTCACCGGTGAGCGCGGTCATGCCGCGATCAAGCATAAGATCGAGCTGATCTATTAGAACAATATTGCGAATTGAAATGGCACTTAGCATGCCACGGAATCCATCACAAAATAGCGTCGCTGTCTAGCGATCTGATAGCCAATTCCCCTGTTGAACTTCAGGTGCTAGGCCCTGCTTTTGCAACAGTTTATAGGCATCATCATACCAGCGGCTTGATGGGAAGTTGTGCCCAAGCACAGCCGCAGCGGTTTTTGCCTCATTTACCAATCCCAATGCGAGATAGGATTCGGTTAAGCGAAGCAGCGCTTCTTCAACATGAGTTGAGGTTTCATGCTTCTCAACAACATTGCGGAAACGGTTGATTGCTGCCGTATATTGTTTGTTGCCCAAATAGTAGCGGCCAACTGAAATCTCTTTACCCGCAATCTGATCTCTCGCCACCAAAATTCTGTCTTTTGCATCTTTTGCATAACGTGAATTTGGATAGTTATTGATGATCAACTGGAACGTCGCAATTGCATCTTCTGCATTTTGCTGATCGCGGGTGATGTCTTTAATTTGGTTATATTGGGCGGCACCCTTCATATACATCGCATAAGGCGCGTCAGGCGATGAAGGGTAAAGCGCTAGGAAGCGATCTGCAGAAAGAATCGTTTTCTGATAATTTCCTGTGCGTGCGTGGATGAAAACGTTCATCAGGCGCGACCGCTCTGAATATTCAGAATAGGGGTGCTGGCGCTCAAGCTTTTCAAAAGTTTTCAGCGCAGAAATCAAACGGTCGCTTTCGACCTGCTCAATCGCCTTGTCATAAAGCGTTTCGGCTGGAATGATCTCTTCTTCGGTGATTTTTTGAGTGCCAAAAATGCTAAATCCGGAACAACCCGCAACAGAAATGGCCAAAACGCCAACCATTGACAGGCGTAGAAACGACTTTAATACACCAAACATTCGCTCAATTTCCTTACCCAAAACGCTAGCCAGCTCTGTAACCAATTTAAAACAAACTCTGTTCGCTCAGCGAGATATACCGCAAAACGATCAAAACTGTGGCACAAATTGTGATTTTATCCAACCGAACGAATATAGCCGTGAGAATCCATGCCTAGCGGCACATCTTCCAATGCATCGAATTCCAACGGCAGGTCTTTTGCATCAACGATTTCGTAGTTCTGCTCGCTCGCGAACAAGCCATTTAAAACGAGCGCATTCAACCCGTGACCGCCCTTATATGAACGGAACTTGCCATAAATCGGCAAACCGGCCAGTGCCAAATCGCCAACGGCATCAAGCAATTTATGACGAACAAATTCGTCTTCAAATCGCAATCCATCCGAATTCATGATTTTATCTTCATCAACTGCGATTGAATTTTCAAGCGAAGACCCAAGCGCATAACCAGCCTGGCGCAGAACTTTCGCATCGCGCAAAAAGCCAAATGTGCGGGCAGACGAAACTTCTGTCGCATATCGTGCTGGGGTCCAATCGAAAATCATGCGCTGGCGGCCGATTACGTCGCTTTCAAAATCGATCTCAACGTCAAATGCACGGCCGTTGTACGGCTCAAGCGCTGCAAACGCGTCATTCGAGCGAACGATAATTGAACGTTTGATTTTGATGAACTTCTTTTCCGCCGGTTGAACGGACAAACCGTTCTCAACAATGGCATCAACATATTTGCCTGCACTGCCGTCCAAAACGGGACATTCAGGACCATCAACGACCAACAAAGCATTATCAATGCCCAACCCAGATAGGGCGGAAACAACATGCTCGATCATAGAGATTGTGCCAGCATCACCAAGGTCCACAGCCGTGCACAAATAGGTACGCGCGACACGGTCATGCTCTAGGGGGAAAACTTCTGAAAGATGTCCGTCTTCAAACTTTCGACAAATCGAAAATCCTGAGTCGGGACCAGCTGGTTGAATTATGAGACTTGATGGCTGACCATTATGGACACCAATTCCGGTAAAACTCAGCGCAGCCGCAACGGTACACTGTTTTGTGGCAAGTTTCTTCATTCGTACTGTCCTGGCCTATGGCGCCCCGCGCGCTCCACCCTTTTTTTGGTACTATTAAACAAAAAGTACCCAGCGCGAAAGACGCACTGGGTACTTTTTTTATCAATTGCACAATTTGTTAGCCGTGCCGTTTCAAAAAGCTTGGAATTTCCAACTGCTCTTTTTTCGGTTGCTCCTTTGCAACCGGGCGACCGGTACGGTCCAAATCACCAGCGGCACCGGGCGTTTCAACGCGACGTTGAGGCGCACTCGCTTCAACGGCACTACGCGCAGCGGCGTCATCGGTAATCATATTTGGTGTTTCGTCTTCTTTTTTCTGCAACCCAACATTGCTGGCCAAGCGACGGAACAGTGCCCGCGCATTTCGCGGTTCATCGCTGGTGCCCGCCGCTTGAGAAACAGCTTCTCGCGTAGGCATAGGAAGCTCTTCAGCTTTTGGCATACGACGTGGGCCTGTTGGGCGTTGTGAAGATTGCGGAACATAAGTTTGTACCGGCTCAACATCCTTCACCCGAGGGCGCTCTTCAACTTGAGCACGCACTGGATCAGCCGTTGGGATATATGGCTCAACGGTCACTTCATTTTCTTCAGCAAGCTTGGTGTGTCCAACCTCAAGTGCCTCATTGACCGCCTGCTGCATTGCTGCATCCAAACCATCAATTGGGCTGGCCATTGTCGTTGGAGCCGCAATCTCGGCCTGTTCAACAGCAGTCGCTGTTGTTGAAGCTTTAACCGGCTCAGAAGCGCGAACTTCGCGTTTTACTTGAATAACGCGATCTGCATTCGGCTGAACTGGGTCCATAGCTTGAACCATGGCCGCCTCAGTACCTGTTGCAACAACAGACACCCGAATTTTGCCGTCAAGACTATCGTCAAACGTTGCGCCCAAGATGATGTTTGCATCAGAATCAACTTCTTCGCGAATACGGCTTGCAGCCTCATCAACTTCATAAAGGGTCAAGTCGCTACCGCCAGTGATGGAAATCAACAGACCGCGCGCGCCTTGCATTGAAACATCATCAAGCAATGGGTTGGCAATCGCAGCTTCAGCGGCGTGACGTGCACGATCTTCGCCTTCTGCTTCACCTGTGCCCATCATGGCTTTACCCATGCCACGCATAACAGCGCGAACATCAGCAAAATCAAGATTGATCAAACCTTCTTTGACCATCAAGTCTGTAATACAGGCAACGCCTGAGAACAGCACTTCGTCAGCCATCGAAAACGCATCAGCGAATGTCGTTTTGTCATTTGCGACGCGGAAAAGATTTTGGTTTGGAATAACGATCAGCGTATCAACGTGACGATGAAGTTCATCAATCCCGTCATCCGCTAGGCGCATACGTCGAGCGCCTTCGAACTGGAACGGTTTGGTGACAACGCCAACCGTTAAGATCCCCTGCTCACGTGCTGCGCGGGCAACAACCGGCGCTGCGCCAGTTCCCGTGCCACCGCCCATACCGGCGGTAATAAACGCCATGTGCGATCCGCTAAGGTGATCATTAATTTCGTCGATTGTTTCTTCGGCTGCTGCTCGCCCTACTTCTGGGTGCGAACCTGCGCCAAGACCTTCAGTCACTCCCACACCCAGCTGGACAACGCGCTGTGCTTTAGAAAGCGCAAGTGCTTGTGCATCGGTGTTAGCAACAACAAATTCCACACCCTCAAGGCCGGAATCGATCATGTTATTAACAGCGTTACCGCCTGCGCCGCCAACACCATATACAGTGATGCGTGGCTTGAGTTCGTGAATATCTGGAATTTGAAGTTTGATGCTCATTTCTGGCCCCATTGTTCTCCTGTACCCCAGAATTACGCCTAGATCGTTAAGCCATCCCTAACAATTGCATCATTTTCATTAACTTTGATGCAATTTGCATTCCAAATTAGCCTTGTTAAACAATATGTTTAGCTTAACGAAACGTTAAAAACTGGTGCGGAGCCAATTGCCAATGCGTGAGAAGTAGCCGTCCGTGCCTGTTAGTTTGCGCTGAACATTGGGCTCAACATATTCAAGCTCACAGACTTGCGGATAGATAAGCATGCCAACCACGGTGGAAAATGCTGGGCCCTTCGCAACGGCCGGCAAATTTGCCACACCCAAAGGTCGTCCCTGACGCACATTGCGGGCAAGAATACGTCGTGCGAGTTCAGACAGGCCAGTCAACTCGCTGCCGCCACCAGTCAAAACAAAGCGACGTCCGCAGACATCCATCATACCTGTTGCGACCATCCGGTCACGCAAGACGGTGAGGATTTCCTCGACACGTGGACGAACGATCCGGGTTAGAGCTGCACGCGGGATTTGAGTTGGTGCTTCATTTTGTTGAGATCCAACAGGCTGAATGGAAACCAAATCACGCTCGTCTGTTTGCCCAGGCAGAACGCTGGTATAAAGCGTCTTCAAACGCTCTGCATCTTCAATGCTAACTGAAAGCTGCCGCGCGATGTCCAACGTAATATTGTGACCGCCAATGGCCAACGCATCGGCATAAACCAAGTAACCGTCTTTAAAGACGCTCAGGGTGGTGGTCGCGCCACCGAAATCAATCGCAGCCACACCCAATGAGGCTTCATCATCCACCAAGGCAGAAAGTCCACTCGCATATGGCGTCGCCATGAAGGCCTGCACCTGAAGGTGGCAGCGGTTTAAAACAAGCTCCACATTGCGCATGGCGAGAGTTTCAGCTGTGATAACAGAAACATCAACGCCCAAGGTTTGGCCAACCATGCCGCGCGGATCACGAATACCGCTATGTCCGTCAAGTGCGTAACCAATGGGCAATGCATGCAATACGGAACGGTCATCGCGAATGGACCGGTCGTTGACAACGCGCAGAACCTTTTCAAGGTCTCGATCCTCTGCTTCGTGTCCATCAAGGGAAACACTGGCTGAGAAAGTTTCTGAGCCCAGACGACCCGACGAAATGTTCACGACAACCGACTGTACAGTCACCCCGGCATTGCGCTCGGCCATGCCGACTACAGATCGCACGGCCTGTTCGGCTTGTTCAATATCAGTGACCACGCCACCTTTAACGCCAGCCGATGGGCCATAGGCAAACCCAAGTACTTGGACACTATGTGTCCGCCCTTTGAGCGCTTGGCCTTCGTCACATGGACTAAGTCGTGCCACAACGCAGCAAATCTTCGTTGAACCGATATCCAAAACAGAAATCAAACTTGCCCGGCCCGGTTGGACTGGCTTCAGACGAGCTGTCATTGCTTCACTCATCATTGCGCGATTTCCTCTTCAACAGGTGTACGGTCAACGGCACGAACAGCAAAGTAGTCAGCAATCCGCATATCCAAAACTTCTATATCCCGCGCAAATAGCTGCTGTTCATTTTCGAGCTGCACAATTTTCGCCAAGGCTTGTTCGACGCCTGTTTCAGGCAACATAATGCGCAGACCAACATCATAAATGAGATCCCAGCGGCGATCACCGATCCGGCTCGACGCCAAAAGGCCCTCGTTCAAGGTCGGGAACTGATTGAGCATCTGGATGAAATTCGGCACATCGTCTGCGGCGCCATCACCGATAAACAGCGGCAGCCCTTCGATTGGTGTTTCAACCGGGGCGATACGGCTCCCATTTTGGTCAATCGCGAAATTGACCCCATCAACCGTCCAAATCGCAACCGGTGTTTTCTCGGTTAGTTCGACAATCAGCGAATTGGGATAAATCTTTCGGATTGTTGCCGTCTCAATGCTGGGCAGTGCTTCCAGCCGTTGCCGGGCCAATTCAGCGTCAAAATTGACGAGTGAAAGATTGGCTTCAAGTCCAACTGCCTCGAAAAGCAGTTCCTCATTGGTCAATGCATATCCGGAAAGCGAAAGTTCAGCGACAGACAGACCTGCTTGGGCAAACAAGGCAGATGTTCGCCCTGACATATCGCTCCAATAATTTGCAATATGGTTGCGACTGTAAAGCCCGACAGCACCAATTCCAGCAACAAGCAACAGTGCGATCAGGCGGACAAGCAATCGTTTGTGCAAAACCCACAAATTGCGCGAACGGGCAACAATTATGTTGGTTGCGCGCCGAACAACGAGATCGCCCCCGATTGGTTGGGCAATCGCGATGGATTTACCTGAACGATCCCGCTCTATCTGTTGCAACTCGCATCCTCCACAATCCAAGACACCAGTTCTTCAAAACTGTGTCCGGCATGTTCGGCCATCTCTGGCACCAAGGATGTCGGCGTCATCCCGGGCTGAGTATTGGTTTCTAGGCAAATCAACTCACCGTCTCCATTTGCCGTTTCCATGAAGCGAAAGTCCGTCCGCGAAATGCCGCGGCAGCCCAAAGTCTCATGCGCCTTTAGCGCTAGTTTTTGTACATTCTGGTAAATTTTCGGTGAAACTTGGGCTGGCAAAATATGCTCCGACCCACCTTCCGCGTATTTAGCTTCATAATTATAGAAATGAAGATCGGTCACAATCTCAGTGACACCAAGCGCCACGCCGCCCATAACCGCACATGTTAATTCGCGCCCCGGAATATAACATTCGACCATCAAATGGTCGCTGCCCTTCCAATCAGTACGCAGAATTTCTTGGGGCGGATGTGCTGTATCGTGTTTGACCAAAAACACCCCAACGCTAGAGCCATCATCGAACGGTTTCACCACATAAGGCGGTGGCATTTGGTGACGGGCAGCAATCTCTTCACGATGCGCAATAATATGATCGGTTACCGGAATACCGACGGCTTTAAACAGGATCTTTGATTGGTGCTTATCCATAGCCAACGAAGAAGCCAACACGCCCGAATGGGTATAAGGAATACCCATAATTTCGAGCATACCCTGAACCGTGCCGTCTTCGCCAAACTTGCCGTGCAACGCGTTAAACACAACGTCAGGTTTAGCCGCCTTTAGTTGGTCCGCCAAATTTCGATCCACATCAATTGTGGTGACATCATATCCGGCGCGTTCAAGCGCTGCGGCACAATCTCGGCCCGATGCAAGCGATACTTCGCGCTCGCTTGTCCAACCACCCATCAAAACGGTTACACGTTTGTCCATCGGACTACACCTGACCGGTGAAGACATCACCATCTAGAAACTCACGCACTTCTTGACCGGGCACAAAATGTCCCATTCGGCGAATTTCCCAACGAAACTCAATGCCGGAATTTTCCCGAACCCTATTGCGAACTGTTTCACCTAAAGTCTCGATATCGTGTGCCGTCGCATCGCCCAAATTTAGCAAGAAATTACAATGTTTTTCAGAAACCTGCGCATTGCCAAACTGCAATCCACGACAACCCGCCGCATCAACCAATTTCCAGCTGGAATGGCCTTCAGGGTTCTTAAATGTTGAACCACCGGTCCGCGCACGTGTCGGTTGCGACCCTTCGCGCGTTTCGGTGATCTCTTTCATTCTAACCTTAATATCATCCGTGTCGCCAGCAAATCCCTGATAGACAGCCGACGTAAATATCACACCGCGTGGGCCGTTATTTTTGCGATATTGATAGGCCATATCTTCGTTGGTCAAGGTGACAATTTCACCGTCACGATTTACGCCACGAAGTCCAACCACCCGGTCTTTGGTCTCTGTGCCATAACATCCTGCATTCATATAGAGTGCGCCACCAATGCCGCCCGGAATGCCGCGATAAAATGTCAGCCCATCAATGCCCGCATCCGCTGCTGCTGTCGCGACTTTAACGTCTGGCATGGCCGTACCGACGCGTATTTTGTGTTCTTCCAAAACTTCAGTGGTGCCAAAGCCTTTTGCCGAAAGGCGAATGACTACGCCATCCAAGCCACCATCACGAATGAGTAGGTTTGACCCCAAACCAATCACGGTAATTTTGATGTCTTTCGGCAAGTGTTTGAGGAAATATTGTAGATCTTCTTCGTCTTTGGGCTGGAAGAATAATTGTGCCGGGCCGCCGACACGAAACCAAGTGATTTCAGACATCAATTGGTTGGGCACCAAGCGCCCACGCACGCCGTCGATCCAGTCGGAAAATTGCGGCAAAAGATCTGAGAAACTCATTTATTTATCTCCAATAAGGGCTTCTAGTTCACTTGGCAGCTTTGCTGCCCATTGCGTAATTGAACCTGCCCCCAGGCACACAACATAATCCCCCTTCGAAACCCGCGACGCCAATATTGGCGCCAAGGCTTCTGGCCGATCCACAACGCGCGCATCTCGGTGTCCCTTCGCGCGCAATCGATCAACCAAACTTTCGTGGCTCACCCCATCAATCGGCTCTTCCCCAGCCGCAAAAACAGGCGCCACCAACACAGTGTCAGCATCGTTAAAGCTACTGGCAAAATCTTCAAAAAGATCATCCAACCTTGAATAACGGTGCGGTTGAACCACCGCCACAATGTCCCCCTTGGTCGCTGACCTTGCAGCACGAAGAACCGAAGAGATTTCGACTGGGTGGTGGGCGTAATCATCAATCACCCGAACACCCGCAACTTCACCCACAGTTGTAAATCGACGTTTAACGCCAGAAAACTCGTCCAAACCCTTACGGATATCATCCGGTTCAACATGCAATTGATGCGCCACAGCGATTGCGGCGGTCGCATTCAGAACATTGTAAATGCCCGGCATGGGTAAAACCAAATCATCAATCGAAATAGATGTTTCAGCCACACGATCGCGGATTTCTACCGAAAATACCGATTTACCATCTTCGTTGCGTACATCTTTGAGCAACACATCCGCCTGCGGGTTTTGCCCATAGGTGATGATCCGACGGTCGGTAACTTTGCCTACCAAATCCTGCACGGTTGGATGATCAAGACACATCACCGCAAAACCATAGAAAGGCACATTTTCCACAAAAGTCAAAAACGCGTTCTGCACGGCTTCAAAATCGCCATAGTGATCCAGATGCTCTGCATCAACATTGGTCACAATGGCCACATCTGCTGGCAGTTTGACGAATGTGCCGTCGCTTTCGTCTGCTTCAACCACCATCCAGTCGCCATCGCCTAATCGTGCGTTGGTACCGTAGGCATTGATGATACCGCCATTGATAACAGTTGGATCCACGCCACCCGCATCAAGCAGGCTTGCTACAAGAGAGGTGGTCGTTGTTTTCCCGTGCGTGCCGCCAATGGCCACCGCGTTCTTAAACCGCATAATTTCAGCCAGCATCTCAGCGCGACGCACAACCGGTAGCGAACGCTGGCGAGCGGCGATCAATTCTGGATTATCAGCACTAATTGCGGACGAAATCACCACGACGGCGGCATTGTCTAAATTCTCGGCGCGTTGACCAATGGCAACCTGGATGCCTTTATCTTGCAGACGTTGCACATTGGGGTTGAGCGACAGGTCGGAACCGCGCACCTCATAACCCTGATTGTGCAAAACCTCGGCAATACCGCTCATACCAATGCCGCCAATACCGACGAAATGAACTGGACCAATATTTTGTGGCATCTTCATCGCGATGCTCTCCTATTCTTCATTTGCCGCTTTTTCAGCAACTATCGCCAGCTGCTGCACGGCGTCGTCCATGCCAAGCGTTTTCGCGTTCACTGCCATATTGCGCAGCTTGTGCTCATCGCTCAGAATTATTGTGAGTTCTTTCGCCAACGAATGTGGCGACAATGCACTTTGCTCGACAATTATGCCTGCATCCGCTTCAACCATATTCTGCGCGTTATGCAATTGATCTTGATCTACAGACCCGGGAAATGGAACATAAATTCCAGGCCTGCCAATAACGGACATTTCCGCAATTGTGCTAGCGCCAGAACGACAAATTACCAGATGCGCATTGGCCATGCGGCGCGGCAGGTCTTTAAAGAAAGGCGCCAGTTCAACGTTCAATCGTGTCTCTGCGTAAACAGCGGTTGCACGTTTCATGTCTTCCTGTCGGCACTGCTGAACCAAGCGAATGCGGTTTTTCAACTCGTCCGGAATATTCATCATTGCACCGGGCAGCACATCCGAAAATATTTGTGCACCTTGCGAACCGCCGGTGACCAGCAAATGAATTGGCGATTCACTATCAATCGCCGGGTATGGTTTTTTCGCCGCCTCAAACACTTGATCGCGAACTGGATTGCCAGTCATTACGCATTTATCGGCGAACTTGTCAGCATATTTGGTTTTTGCAAATCCGAGCGCAACAATGTCGGCAAAGCGAGCAAGCGCTCTGTTGGCGCGGCCTAGCACGGAGTTCGCTTCATGCAAAACACTTGGAATGCCCAACAATGATGCGGTAAGCACAGGTGGAAATGTAGGGTATCCACCAAAGCCGATAATTGCGTCTGGGTCTTCCTTTTTCAGAATGCGATAGGCCTTGGCTAGACCCTGCACAATGGTCACGCCAGCTTGAAAGGTTTTGACTGGGCTGCGCAAGTTCGGCGTCGCGGCGGGGATAATGTGCATTTTGTCGGCAGGAAAGTCGTCGGCAAAATTGTTGGCACGTCGGTCGGTCATCAACTGGACTTTATGCCCGCGCCGGATCAACTCGTTTGCCAAGGCTTGGGCGGGGAACAAATGTCCACCAGTGCCACCAGCCACTAAGATAAACTTGCTCATGCAACCTCGTGGTTCATCGGTTGATGATTTGGCATTCCGCGAAACGCTGGAAGGCCTGATTGAATTGTCTGCTCAGGCTTACGACGCGATAGCCCCATCAAAATACCCATGCCAAATGCAATCGCCATCATGGACGTTCCGCCTGAGGAAACGAATGGCAATGTCATCCCTTTAGGAGGAATGAGATTGAGGTTTACCAGTAGATTTATTGAAGCTTGCATACCGAATTGAATTGCTATCGCACTAACCGCCAAACGCGAGAAGAGATTTTGTTGTTGTTGCGCCAGAAAAAGGCTTCTTGCAACTACAAACGCGATCAAAGCGACCAAACCAAGGCAAAATAAAATTCCAAATTCTCCAGCGGCGGCTGAAAATACGAAATCGGCATGCGCATCGGGCAAGGCGCGTTTTGCAACACCCTCACCCGGCCCCAAGCCGAACCACCCGCCCTCAAGCAAAGACTGAAGCGCCTTTTCCACCTGATAATTGTCGCCCGTCTCCGGGTTCAAAAACGCATCAAATCGGCGCGTAACGTGCGGAAACATAAAATAAGCGGCTGTGATCCCCGCAAGGGAAATCCCACCAAGCGCCAAGATAACCCACCATGAAATGCCAGAAATGAACAACAAACCGGCCCATGTCAGAACAACCAAGGCAGTTTGCCCAATATCTGGTTGCAACAGCAAAATTCCGACAATGCCACCCAAAATGACGACAGCCAAAATATGGCCTGGCACGCTTGGGGTTTTCATTTGCTCAGAGATAAGCCATGCCGAAATAATCGCAAATGCAGGTTTCACGAATTCTGAAGGCTGAATTGAAAATCCGAGCACTGAGATCCAACGTTGCGAACCCTTGATTTCTGTACCTATAAACAAGGTAAGCACCATCATGGCGCCCATAACCACTAGAACAGCTAGCGCTATGTGCCGGGCATGACGGGGCGTTAGAAAAGAGCCAACAACCAGAACAGCAATTGTCGGCACCAAAAAGATTATGTGACGAATGATAAAGTGCCATTCGCTTAACCCAATACGCACAGCAACGGCGGGGCTGGCGGCAAATGACATCATCACCCCGGCAGCAAGTAGGCCAATCAGTGCAGCCAGTAAGGGCCGATCAATCGTCCACCACCATTCAGCTAGGGGTGTTTTTCGTTCTCTTGAAAGCTCACGTAAAAACATGTGACAAATCGTGTTCCATCATTGGAGATCAACTTAGTGAATAAAAATACACTAAGATTGGTTACCAACTCGCAACGATTTGAAAGTTTGTTTCGGCTTTAGCGCAATTTGAGTGACGACAGACCGATCATCGCTAGCACGAATGAAATAATCCAAAACCGGATCACGATCTGGCTTTCGGTCCATCCCAAATGTTCAAAATGATGATGGATTGGCGCCATCTTGAAAATGCGCTTGCCCGTTGTTTTGAACGAAATCACTTGAACGATCACCGATACTGTTTCAAGCACGAACAGACCGCCAACAATCGCCAGAACAATTTCGTGCTTTGTAGCAACAGCAATTGCGCCCAGCATGCCCCCTAGTGCGAGCGAACCGGTATCGCCCATAAAAATAGAAGCTGGTGGCGCGTTAAACCACAAGAAACCAAGACCGCCACCGATTAGCGCGCCACAAAGAACGGCCAGCTCACCTGTTCCAGGCACAAAATTGATCAGCAAATAGCCAGAGAAAACTTCGTTACCCACCAAATAGGCAATAAGGCCAAACGAGCCTGCTGCGATCATAACTGGTACAATCGCAAGACCATCTAAACCATCAGTAAGGTTCACCGAATTGCCTGCGGCAACAATGATGAACCCGCCGAACACTACAAAGAAAATTCCCAAATCGATGGCAAAATCTTTGACAAATGGGAACGCGAGAGATGTTGAAAACGGCGCTTCCCCCAATTGGGAAACTACATAACACGCAATCGCAGCGATGAGAGATTCGAGCACCAAACGTTGCCGCCCGCCAAATCCAGAATTCGTCGCCTTGGTGACTTTTAGATAATCATCGTAAAAGCCAATAGCGCCAAAGCCAACAGTTACACCGAGCACAACCCAAACATAAGGGTTGGACAAATTTGCCCAGAGTAATGTGGAAACGATAACACTGAGCAAAATCATCAATCCGCCCATTGTTGGCGTGCCTTTTTTGGCAATCAGGTGACTTTGCGGGCCATCTTCCCGGATCGGCTGACCGTGTCCCTGGCGTGATTTCAGCTGAGAAATGAGCTGGGGGCCAAAAATGAAAACAATGAAAAGCGCCGTCATGGTCGCGCCGCCAGTTCTAAACGTTAGATAACGAAAAACGTTAAACGCAGCGAACTGATCGCCAAATTGCTGTAGAAAATAGAACATTCAGCTCTCAACCTTGTCTTCTAATGACGCTTGGAAAGCCCTAGATGCAGGTTTCCAGCGACCGGACCAAGTCCAATACCCTTAGACCCTTTGATCATAAGTATATCGCCGGGGGCAAGTGTCTCAACCAACAAATCTGTTAAGTTAGCCGCATCTTCAAAATGTTCAACGCTGAGTTTTGTGCTCAACCTGTCCCGTAAATGCTCCATCAATGGCCCAACAAGAATGACTCGATCTGCACTTGCCGCAACAACCGCATCGGTCAGCTCTTCGTGGAACTCCTGCGAGCGATCTCCAAGCTCAAGCATATCACCGAGCACCACAATTTTGCTTCCATCTGCGGTTCGCCGTGCAAATACCGCCAAAGCCGCCCGCATAGACAGCGGGTTGGCATTAAAGCTTTCATCCAAAAGGGTAATTTCACCAGTGGCCACTGCAATCTTTGTTACCGAACCGCGACCGATAGGCGCTGTAAATTTGGCAAGGCCTGCCGCAATTACGTCAGAGTGAACGCCGAGGCTCGATGCCACAGCAACTGCGGCGGCGGCATTTATCATTGCATGCTCACCATATTGCGGGACAGAAATAGGCAACGCAACATGACCTTTCACAATATCGGCAGATAAACCATCAGATCGGTGGCGCACATTCTGAACGCGAATATTTGACTGTTCAGCGGTACCAAATGTCAAAATATTGTTGATACCTAGTCCATCCGCTCGGATTTTCAGCGCCTCGAGATACGGATGATCCGCGCCTAAAACGACCAGACCATCGGGCTCCAGCCCTTCAAATATCTCTGCTTTGGCATCAACAATGCCATAAATGTCGTCAAAATGTTCGAGATGCACTTCGCCGACATTGGTAACCATGGCGATATGCGGACGGATCATTTTAACCAGTGGGCGAATTTCATCTGCATGGTTCATGCCGACCTCAAACACACCGAATTCGGTATCTTGCGGCATGCGTGCCAACATGAGCGGCACACCCCAGTGATTGTTGAACGACTTTATTGAAGCGTGAGTGCGCGCTGCACCCTCTAGCACCAAGCGGACAGCTTCCTTGGTTGACGTTTTGCCGACACTGCCGGTAATTGCGATGATCTTCGCATTTGTACGTGTGCGCGCAGCAACGCCCAGCTGTTCCAATGCCGCAAGCGGGTCGTCTACAATGATATGCGGGACTTTTGCTGAATTTGCATTTGCCCATTCAGCCGACACCAGCGCCGCAGCAGCGCCATTTTCTATCGCAATTTCAACAAATTGATGGCCGTCAAACCTGTCGCCCTTAATGGCAACAAATAGATCATTTTGGGCAAGATCGCGGCTATCGATGGATATACCACCAAAGTCCGTCGCCGCACAAAACCGTGCGTTGCCTTTTGTGGCCGCAAGGACTTCATCGAGCGTCCACAATGGCATGAGCTAGGCCCCCACCGCCTTCAGAACAACTTCATGGTCTGAAAAGTGATGCTTTGTTTCGCCAATAATTTGATAATCCTCATGGCCCTTACCAGCCACCAACAACACATCGCCGGCTTGCAACTGCCCGATGGCCTGCTGAATTGCATCTGCGCGACCAGCCACTTCAACAACACCCTTAGCTTCGGCCAACACTTCAGCACGGATTGCTGCGGCATCTTCTGTTCTTGG
Organism: Maritalea sp. YIW29; assembly: GCF_057219265.1. NCBI lineage: Bacteria > Pseudomonadati > Pseudomonadota > Alphaproteobacteria > Hyphomicrobiales > Devosiaceae > Maritalea > Maritalea sp. YIW29. The sequence goes on along the minus strand of NZ_JBXVVF010000001.1, from coordinate 372,889 downwards.
GTTATCGTCGGTTAAAATTGCAACATCTGAATATTGAACAGCGGCTTTACCCATTGGGCCGCGCTTGCCTTTATCCCGGTCACCGCCACAACCAAATACAGATATCAACTTGCCCTTGGCAAACGGACGCAATGCTTGCAGTGCCGTCTCTAGTGCATCTGGCGTATGTGCATAATCAACATAGATCGCAGCGCCGTTATGCTCTGCAACCAACTCAAGACGGCCCTTTGCGCCCTTGAGTTTTGAAAGGCTTTCCAATGCATCATCTTTATCAATGCCAGTGGAAACTGCCATCGCAAAAGCAACAAGCGCGTTGGTAACCTGAAATTTACCCGCAAGCGGCAGGTAAAACTCTGCAGGTTCCCCCACAAGACGCCCTGTCACACGTTGGCCATAGCCCTCGGGCTCAATATTTGTGACTTCAAAATAAGCGCCATTTTCGCCGACAGTGACAACCGTTGCGCCACGCTCAAGCCCAGCGAACATAAATGGCGTAGCTTCTTCGTCATCCATATTGATGACACAAGTGCCGCCGTCTTGCATGAGATCTTTGAACAAGCGCAGCTTCGCATCATGATACGCTTCCATGGTTTGATGGTAATCCAAATGGTCGCGCGAAAGGTTGGTAAAGCCAACGACTTTGAACTCCATCCCGTCTAGACGACGTTGGTCCAAACCATGGCTTGAGGCTTCCATTGCAATATGGTCCACATTGCCGCTTTTTAGCTGCTGAAGCGTTTGGTGCAGGCTCATTGCATCCGGCGTGGTTAGCTCGCCGCCCGTGGTCGTATCCCCGAGCGTTACACCGAGTGTGCCAATGCTCGCACCGCGCACCCCATTAAGCTCCCAAATCTGACGGATCATCGAAACGACAGAGGTTTTTCCGTTGGTACCGGTAACGGCGACGGCGGTTTCGGGATGCGGGTCATTTGCCATGCGTGCCGCTTTTGCAAAACAAGCGCGTACATCATTCACCAGAATAACAGGCACACCCAAATCCATGTTTAGACCACGGTCAGTAACAATTGCGACTGCACCAAGGCGAACAACATCACGCGCAAAATCATTGCCGTGAAATTTCGATCCGGGTAGTGCGAAAAAGGCAAAGCCAGGCGCAACCTTTTGAGAATTCGCAGTTATTCCAGTAACTGTTAATTCTTGATCACAATGGGCACCGTTTGTACCGCTAAGCAATTCCTGGAGGGAATACCCCATTTTATTGTCCCCTATCGCAATTCAGCTGGCACCAGCTGCGCATCTAGTTCTTCATCAAGATTAGGCACAATCCCTAGCATGGGTGCAACCCTCTCAACGATACGTCCGGTCACAGCGCCAGCATTCCATGCTGCGGTGTGACCACTCTGTGCATTTTCTTTTACTGGCTCATCAATCAAGATGACCATTGCATATTTTGGTGAATCCATTGGAAACGCCGACGCGAACACATTTAGGCGTTTATCAGACGAGTATTTGCCATCAACAACTTTTTCAGCCGTCCCCGTTTTCCCGCCAAGCCGATACCCATCTGGCGACGCTTTTCGGCCAGACCCTTCTAGCGCATTAAGGCGCAGCAAATACCTGATTTGGTCGCTTGTGCGGTCGCCAATGATCTTCTTGCTGTTGGCCAGCGCCCCAATTCGATCACGCGGCAACAATGTTGGGGTGATATAGTTCCCGCCATTGACCAATGCAGAATAAGCCGTCACCAATTGCAGTGGCGTGACCGAAAATCCGTGCCCAAAAGACGCCGTTGCTGCGCCCACTTCTGAGAATTTTGCAGCAATCTTACTCGATGTCTTTTCTGGCAATTCAACAACTGGCTTATTGTCCATGCCAACATCACTCAGAAATGCGCGGAAACGATCTTTGCCCATTGCCTGCATCATTTTGATCGTGCCGATGTTAGACGAGTATTTGATCACTTCCGGTAAGCTTAGAATACGCTTCTTGGCGTGGAAATCGCCAATAGAATGACGCCCAAACCGGACTGGATTTCTAGCATCAAATTCATCGGTGATCTGCACTAGCCCGGAATCCAACGCGGCGGCAGCGGTGATAATCTTAAGCGTAGAACCCAGTTCAAATTTGCCCGCTGTAATCCGATTGATCCGCCCTTCCTCAAGCGCACCTGAGGGCACATTGGGGTCAAAATCGGGTAAAGAAACCAACGCGACAATTTCACCCGTTCGGACATCCATCATGACGCCTGCGGCAGCAATCGCCTGATAACGGGTAAGCGCATCAACAAGTTCGCGGTGCATGGCGTGCTGCACCCGCAGGTCAATCGATAAATCCACCGATTGCAATGAGCGATCTCGGGCAAAACCCAAATCCTGCAACAGCGCCACTTCGCGGTTGTCCAAAAACCGTTCCATCCCCGCAATGCCGACATTATCGACATTAACCGCACCCAAAATGTGCGCGGCCACATTGCCGCCAGGGTAGAAACGACGAGATTCAGAGACAAAATCAATGCCCGGGATACCGAGGCGCAAAACACGTTCTTTTTGCTGCGGCGACAGCTCGCGTTTCAACCAAACGAACCCTTCGTCCCCGTCCAGCCGAGACCGCAGCCATTTGCGGTCCATATCAGGGAACTCTTTGCCAATTGCCTCAACCGCTTCATCAACATCAATTATGCGACGTGGTTCGGCAAATAACGAGGGAACTTGAATGTCGATGGCGAGCGGATTGCCATTTCTGTCCATTAGCGCAGGTCGAGTGGCGGTCAGCGCGGGTCGGGCTTGACCTTGATTGACCTGGTCAACTTCAACGGTCGCGAGCATCACCAAACGGCCAGCGACAATCGAAAATAAGACCATAGCCAAAATCATAGAAAGCCGAATTCGGCTTCTCGTCATATGGCCGCGAGACTTGCGCGCGCCATCAATGGCAATCGGGGTGCCCATGTCGTTGCTCACATCACTCATTGGCCAACCAATTCGTCTTGACCATTGGGGTCAATGCCAGCTTCTAACGACATTAAAAGCGCATCCAATCCGTCGCTATCCGGGAATTCTGGGCGCATTGGCGCGTCACTTAGTTGGCCATATTGGGCCACCACAATCGGCGCAATGCCAAGGGTTTCGGCATGCCGATCAACGATTGATTGAAGTCGTGCAGGCTGATTAAGATATGCCCAGTCCGCGTCCAATCCATTTAGCACCTGTTTTTGTGATGCTATTTCTCGTTGCAGTTCAATTACTTGAGACTGAACGTCCTCCGTGCGGTACTTTTGGCCATAGACCAAAATTAGCGCCACAAAACTTGTACAAAGCAATAGGAAATTAAAAGCGCGCATCAGGCAGAAAACTCCCGTCGCGCATATCCGGGCACACCCAATCCTTCAATGCTTAGTGGGCGTGCAGCTTCGCTATTTCGCGTCGCAAAACGCAAGGTTGCTGATCGCGCTCTAGGATTGTGCTCGAGCTCATTTTCACCTGATCGAATTGGTTTTGAAATATTATCCCAAGGCGACGCGGATTTGGCGTGCATAGGGGCGTGACGCGAGCCCTTTTCTTGCGGCTTGAAGAACCGCTTCACCATTCGATCTTCAACCGAATGAAAACTCACCACCGCCAACACACCACCTTCTGGCAACAGTTTTTCGGCGGCGAAAAGCCCACGAACCAATTGACCATATTCGGCATTCACCGCAATGCGCAATGCTTGAAAACTCTTTGTTGCTGGATGGCTTCCACCAGGCTTTCGACCAAGTTTGTCGCTGATCAGATCAGCGAGCTGCTTTGTCGAGGTAATGGGTTCGATTTCGCGCTGCGCAACGATTGCGCCGGCCACTTGGCGAGCACGTCGCTCTTCACCCAATTCAAACAAAATGTCAGAAATCTCACGCTCATCGCGTTCATTCACAATGTCGGATGCGCTCTCTCCGCTCTGCTCCATGCGCATATCCAACGGGCCGTCGCGCATAAAGGAAAAGCCGCGCTCGCCTTCATCCAGTTGCATTGAGCTCACCCCAATATCCAACACAATCGCATCTGGTGCGTTGAATTGATTCTCTTGCGCGAGCTCCTCCAGATCAGCGAACCTGCCTTGGACAAATTTGAACCGATCACCAAATTCATCCGAAAGGTTTTGAGCAAATGGCAAAACGTTTGGGTCTCGGTCGATGGCGGTAACACGAGCACCGGCTGCCAAGAATGTTCGCGAATACCCGCCGGCTCCGAATGTGCCGTCCACAATATGCTTGTTCTCTAGTGGAGAAATTGAGCGAACAACCTCATCCAAAAGAACTGAAATGTGTGGTGATTGATCCGCCAAACAAAATTACGCTGTGTGCAAAAAGCACGATCAGCTGTACTCCCTAGCGCCAATTTGGCGATACTACTCAAACAATAAACGCATCCAGACCTGATGCGAGACTTGTGCGCATTTTCCCCAATGAGCCTTAATTTTGTGTTGCTTTTGATGCAAATGAAGGAAAAAAGCCAGTTGGTCTATAAGCCGGATTTTGTAGGGCATAGTTAAACTATGCGTGGCAGCCATTCATCTGGGGCACCTGTTACCAGAATACCTCATGCAACCTACCCGGATGACTAACCTGAAAACCGATCGATCTTGCGATCACGCCATCCCTATTTGGTTTTGCTCTCGGTGGGGTTTACCTTGCCAAGCTCGTTACCGACCTCGCGGTGCGCTCTTACCGCACCTTTTCACCCTGACCACGCCGAAACGTGGCGGTTTGTTTTCTGTGGCACTTTCCCTGGGGTCGCCCCCGCCGGGCGTTACCCGGCACCGTGTTTCCTTAGAGTCCGGACTTTCCTCCATTGCATAAGCAACAGCGGCTGCCCGACCAACTGACTGCGGATGACTTATGGGGAGAACGCACAAACGTCAAGCAAGACGATTGGTTGTTACGCAGATCGCGAATCTAAAATTGCGTCATATGCCGAATTGATCGCGGCCATTTTTTTGTTGGTGACCTGCACCAATTCACTTGGCACGCCCTTGGCGATCAAGCGGTCCGGATGATGTTCGCTGACAAGTTTTCGATAGGCGATTTTCAATTCTTGATCACTGACAGAAGGATCAACGCCCAACAAAAAGTATGGGTCGCTATCTGAAAGCACCACATGTCGTGCTGCTAAACGGGAAAACTCTTCGTCACTCAGACCAAAAATTTCGCCAACCACCTGCAAATAGCGAAGTTCATCCTCATGGATCAACCCATCCGCTTCAGCAATGTGAAACAAGCCGTCCAAAACATGCTCGAGCGCGCCGTGATCATCCTGAAAAAGCCGAGCGATCCGCTTGGCGTAACTTTCAAAACCAGCGACGTCCTGCTGTGCTAGGTCAAAGATGCGTTCGACCTGATCTTCCGCACCGTAGGGTATTTGAACATTCTCGCGAAACGCACGAATTTCGTCTGCCGTTACAACGCCGTCAGCAGCTGCCATTTTGGCTGACAGAGCTACCAATGACAGTGTAAATGCAGCGTCTTTTCCGCCGAGCAACCAATTTTCGGGATCAAAAAGTTGGGCAAGCGATCCCGCAATGCCGGTTCCGCTTGAAAAGGAACCAATCTTTTCCGAAATGATTTGCCAAACTGACATGTATCGCCCCTCGCCAACCCAGCGCCGCGCTGGATTGGCATAGATATAGATGAAAATACGGCACTTTCTAGGGCGAAATCAAAATTTGCGACGATTTAGGCCGGGCGACGTCCTAGCAACCGCGCCAAAGCAAACACCAACGAAGACCGGTTCATGGTGTAAAAGTGAAACTCGGTCACCCCGCGGTCAACAAGCTCTGTAACCTGTTCCGCCGCGACTGCTGCTGCAACCAAAGCATGTGTTTCTGGATCGTCCTCCAACCCATCAAACCTGTCGGCCAACCAGTCTGGAACGCTCGTCCCACATCGTTTGGCAAAGTTAGCAACCTGTGTGAAATTATGGATCGGCTGAATACCGGCAACGATCGGTGCATGAATGCCCGCATTGCGCGCCCGATCTACAAACCGCAGATAGTCTTCATTGTTGAAAAACATCTGTGTAATCGCGCGGTCTGCGCCCGCCTCAAACTTGCGTTTTAAATTTGCAATATCTTCATGCCAATTTGGGCTTTGCGGGTGCATTTCTGGATAGCAAGCAACTGAGATATCAAAATTGCCTATCTCACGGATACCCGCAACAAGTTCAGCACCGCTTTTATACCCATCCGGATGCGCTTCAAAGGGCATACCAACACCTTCGGGTGGATCGCCACGCAAAGCAACAATTCGTGATATGCCCGCTTCTTGATAGCCACGAATAACATCGCCAACTTCTTCTTTGGACGCGCCAACGCACGTCAAATGCGCCGCAGCATTGACCCCAGTGTCTTTTTCAATCCGCGACACAATTCGTGTCGTCCGATCACGCGTGGTGCCGCCAGCGCCGTATGTCACTGAAACAAAACGCGGATTCATTGGCGCCAGCTTATCCATCGCTGTCCAAAAACGTTCTTCCATTTTGTCGGATTTTGGCGGGAAAAACTCAAACGACAATTGGAGTTTCTCAAACTCATAACCCGACTGGCGCGACAGGCGCTTGGGTTGGCTTGAAATTGGCGTATCACTCATAATTCTATTCCAGTCCGTTTCAGGATTGATCTGTTAAATGCCAAATGCATACCGTTAGTCCACCGCCCGGTTTGTTGTGCGGGATTTCTCGATGGTTTGACACGCGTAAATTTGAAGCGTTTGCCCATGCTTCGACTTGAGCGTGGGATAGGCCAAGTCGTCTATGGGCCTGTTCTTCACGCAAAAACTCAAGCTTATGCGGCATGAAATCGACAACGGCGATTTTCCCGCCAGGTCTTAAAGTTAGTCGTGCGTTTTGCAGCGCCTGCCCGGGATCATCAAAATGGTGCAACACTTGGTGCAGCATGACAAAGTCTGCGCTTTCACGATATTCATCCAATTGGCCAATATCGCCGAGTCGGACAAATACGTGCTGTTGGCCAGAATTTTCAAACTTCGAACGTGCGACCGAAATCATTTCGCGACTAGAGTCGATACCAACACCTTTTTTGAAATGGCCATCCAAAAGCTCCAGCATGCGACCGGTGCCCGTGCCCAAATCAATGAATAGTTCGGCCTGCTGCCCGTCCATCATCTCCAAGATCGCTTGCTCAACTGCAGATTCAGGCGCATGCAACGAGCGAACCCGGTCCCAATCTTTTGCGACTTTAGAAAAGTATGTCGCAGCGCGGGCACGATGATCTCGGCGAACGGCATCTAGCCGTCCAACATCTGCTTCAAGTACAGGATCAGTCCGATCCAATTGCTCTAACAAATGCTCAACCAAAATTGACGCACCGGGCTCATCTGAAAGCCGAAAAAAGGCCCAGGCGCCTTCAGCGTGCCGCGTGACTAGGCCCGATTCGGCTAAAAGTCTTAGGTGGCGTGAAACACGAGGCTGACTTTGATCCAGAATCTCGGTAAGATCTTTTACCGAAAGCTCACTTTCAGAAAGCAACGCGAGCAAGCGTAGCCGAGTGATTTCACCCGCCGCTCGCAAGATTTCTACAAATTCAATTAGCGCCGTCACAAGTTGCCCCAAGCAAAAATAAGATATAAAGCTATCTTTATATCCCAATTACAGAATTTGGCAACGAAATAGGTTAAACCAATCAAGTTGAGTTAAAACGACCACATTTCTAAAACCTCAATTAAATCAAAGATTAAGTAAGAGTCGTAAATTAGATGACAAAAAAAGGTCACGCAACGGTGCTGGAAAATGATGCCAATAAGCTCAGGCTTTGCGGCATCCTCAATGCCTTATCTGATCCAATTCGGATCTCTATTGTCGAACAACTTTCGTCAAAAGGGGAGCAGTCGGTTGGCGCGTTAAGCGAACCATATGCTATCACAGCCCCAGCAATATCAAGGCATTTGCGGGTTCTCGAAGCCGCAGGTGTGATTGAAAGAAGAATAGACAGGCAGTGGCGAATTTGTTCGCTAGATAAAACTGCCCTGTCCCAAATATCTGACTGGCTTCGGCTGAACGGTTAATCCGTTCAGCTACCAGTTCCTATCTCTGCCAAAAGCTAAGCAACATTTACTGACTGTTGCCGCTCAGGGTTACCCTTTTTCGTGAAGGAATGTGCCCGCCACATTTCAAAAATATCGTGCGCATCTTCTTGCGAAAGCAAATCATATTTGATTGCGGACTGTTCTGCATCTTCAGCTGTAACCTTGTCGCGCCACGGTAGCGTTGAAAAAATCTGCTTGAACAAATCTGGCTTAAAGTTCATTGCGCGAACCGCAATTGTGACTGCACCAGTATCTTGCATCGCAAGCCATTTAATCAAAACTTCAGGTTTTATCCGCAACAGGATCGCAAGTGAACTTGCGACATGGTGCCCATAACCAAACCTACAAAAACGTTCAATTGAGCTCAGATTGAATTGACGACGGTCTGCGAGTGCTTTCACCTGACCCCACGCCATTTTCCATTCCGTGGCGTTAAATCCAACATCGTTGCGCACTCTATTTAGAACAACCGACTGCGCTTCAACGATTTTTTCTTCATCCACCTCAACATCTGCTTCTGTGAGATTGCGCGCGGCACTTCGACCGGCGACAGACAAACGCGAGTGAATTTCTTTCCAATTAACGTCTTTTCGATTGCCCATACTGGCGGCGACCGTCTTGTCATTCGCCGCGCGAGCAATCAATCCAGAGCCAGTTTGATCGCCGATTTCAGCGTTTTCATTTTCAACTAAGCGCTGAATTACGTCGGTGTCGGCACATTCAACAATTTTTGATCCAACGCGATCCGTCACTGGATTACGTCCAGCAATCAACAATTGGTGCTCGCTTGACTGCCCTTTAACAATCTCGATCAAGTCATCATCAGAAAGTACGCTTGAAAACTCAAGCAGTGGCGCAGCAACTTCAATTTCATCATTCGCCAACTTCATAACCACGGCGCCCGGCGCCCGACTTAGAGGGGCCAACAATTTGGCCACATCTGCACGCGCCTCAGCTTCAACGATTTCCGCCAGCTTACACAATACTTCGTCATATTTCGCGATTTGTTCATCATCGCAACGGTCAACCACGTGGTTGAACAGTTTCGCCATATTGCGCATGAGTGCAGCGCATTCGATGCTATCTGAGCGGTTATTTAGAACATGAAAGTTCGAAAATGCCGACCCTTTGCCTGTAGTGCTTTCCACGATGCTACCTCCAAAAATCCCTGTAATTGAGGATCCAGTATGGGGAACAAGTGTGCGAGGGCGCTGAAACAATTAGTTCAATTTTATCTCTAACTGAACGAATGAAACGTGTTAATTGTTAACCATTGAGTTCGGCAACAACGTGCCGAACTCAGGTTTGATATTTGCCCTAGTTAAAGAGCGGCCTTAATTCCAGCGGCATAGTCTGGATGCACCTGCTCAAAAAGCGCGAGCTGCCGGTCGATTATTTCCTGCGGCACACCGGCCATTGCGCCTGCAATGTTTGCGCAAAGGCGCTGCCTCTCCCCAGCGTCAAACAATTCAAACAATGCCCGTGGCTGCGAAAAATCGTCATTGCCAACCCGATGGTTATATCGATCCGCATTGCCCTCAACAGGCAATGGAGGCTCCGCAACGTTCGGGTCTTCATGTGCACCGCCAAAACTATTCGGCTCATAATAGGCATCCACATTGCCCGTTTTCTGGCCAACGAAATTCATCTGCCCATCTTTGTGATAGTGATGAACTGGACTCTTAGGTTGATTGACCGGCAGCGCTTCATAGTGCGTTCCCAACCGATAACGGTGCGCATCGGCATAAGAGAATACACGCGCCTGCAACATTTTATCGGGGGAATAACCAATGCCCGGCACAACATTTGAAGGCGAAAATGCCGCTTGCTCGATCTGAGCGAAGTAATTGTCTGCGTTGCGGTTCAACTCCATCACCCCAACATCGATCAGCGGATAGTCACCATGCGGCCAGACCTTCGTTAGATCAAATGGATTGAACGGTGTGTTTTTCGCTTGCTCTTCGGTCATCACCTGAATGCAAACGCGCCACTTTGGAAACTCACCGCGATCAATAGTGCCGAAAAGCTCCTCTTGATAAGTCTCGCGGCTCTCACCCACAATCTTAGTGGCCTCTTCATTGGTGTAATGTTTATGGCCCTGATGGGTTTTGAAATGAAACTTCACCCAAACACGTTCGCCGTCCGCATTCCACATAGAATAGGTGTGAGAGCCATAGCCATTCATATACATTGGGGCCACAGGCAAACCACGATCCGACATCAATATAGTTACTTGGTGCAGACTTTCAGGTGACAAAGACCAGAAATCCCACATCGCCGTAGGAGAGCGTAAATTGGTTTTCGGGTGGCGCTTTTGCGTATGAATGAAGTCAGGAAACTTTAGTGGATCGCGTACAAAGAACACAGGTGTATTATTGCCAACCAAATCCCAATTGCCCTCTTCGGTGTAGAACTTGAGCGCAAAACCGCGAACATCACGCTCCGCATCCGCAGCACCCATTTCCCCCGCTACAGTGGAAAAGCGTGCTAACATATCGGTCTTCACGCCTTTTTGCAGCACTGCAGCGCGGGTGTATTTAGAGATATCTTCAGTGACCGTAAGCGTGCCAAACGCGCCCCAACCCTTGGCGTGAACTACGCGCTCAGGAATGCGTTCTCGGTTTTGGTGCGCCAATTTTTCGATGAGCTGATAGTCCTGCATCAAAACTGGACCGCGTTCTCCGGCGGTTTGAGAGTTCTGATTGTCTGAAACTGGTGCGCCACCTGTCGTCGTTAATCTAGGCGTTTTGGTCATGTTCAATCCCTTCCTTAAATTATGGACCCAGCCTAAATTTCAAAACCCGAACAATCAAATTGATTAATATTACCAAATCGATTAGAAAATCTAATTACCATGATGTCATTGAAACAAATGCGCTACGCGCTTGCGGTCGAGCAACACGCCCATTTTGGCAGAGCAGCCGCAAGCTGCTTTGTCACTCAACCTGCCCTTTCCCAACAAATTACATTGCTCGAAGAACATCTTGGATGGACAATATTTGAGCGCATGGGGAAAAGCGTTCTCCCCACCCCGAGAGGCAAACTCCTCCTAAAAGACATCAAACGTATTGTCGGTATGACCACTGAAATGGAAGAACAGTTCGCCCGAAACCCCAATCAAATGCAGATGACGGTCTCAATGGCGCTTATCCCAACCATCGCCCCATATTTGCTGCCCAAATTACTACCCGCTCTTATGACCCAAATGGATCCTATTCGGTTTTCGGCCAGTGAAAGAACGACTGACGATCTTGTACGTTCAGTGAAAAGTGGGGAATGCGACTTTGGCATTCTCGCAACGGATGTGGGCGACGATCGGCTCGTGCAGACTCAGCTTTTCGCAGATCCATTCGTTTTAGCGACACCCTCGACCAGCAAAATTATTGGACCTGTCGACTTGTCCCAAGTGGAACGCGAACAGATGCTTTTATTATCTGAGGGTCACTGCCTGCGGGATCAAACAGTTGACGCCTGTCGGCTGGGCGCAGACCTGGGGCAAAAGACATTCGCAGCGACATCACTCTCAACAATTGTGGAGCTCGTCGCGAACGGTCTGGGCATGACGCTGCTGCCTGCTATCAGTTTGCGACGTGAGGGACAGGGAAACCGGTTAAATCTTGTCACTCTGAAACAACCCGGAGCTGGCCGCACCATATCGATGATCTGGCGACGCTCTTCGCCGCTTTCGAACGTGTTTCAAGACATTGCAGAAATTGTAGGCGACGTCGGCAGGCAAACTCTCGTCGAAGAGAACGAACTACCCGCTAAACAACATAAAGTTCCTGCGGCCAAATACGCACTTTGATCTCATCGCCAACATTGATAATGCCGGGCCGCTCTACCCAACCCACGATACCGCGGGTTTTTTTAGCCGCTTTGACAAACCCAAACTCTATATCATGGCGATCTTCCTGCGCATCCTGCAGGCTTTTACCTGATATCTTACAAGGTGCATTGTAGCCATCGATGCGAACGACTGCACCAGAGGGGAAAAAGAACAATGTCCGAGCGGGCACCTTTGACAGGTTGGGAATGTCTTTTGTAACGAAATTTGCGCCTATCCGCCCCGCATCCAACTGGTCCAAATTCAGTGCTTCGCCAATCTCTGCTAACTCTTCTTCAGACAGAATTGAAATGTGACGCTCATTGCGCATCTCCGTGCCGCGTTCATACCACGGCTCCCGCCCGCCCGACTTGCGCGTAAGGCCATAATGGTGGTCACCAACAATACCGTTTAGCTCCAGCTCGACCCGATCGACAGGCCTCGACACAAAACTTTCCCCGTCGGCAATAAACAGCCCTTCGAGTTTTCCAACCAGTTTTTGTGCACCAATACTCGTCATGCTCGCTTCGCTTTTCTTTCTTTTGCCTGTTTAGAAACAGAATCATAGGTGAATACGGCCAACGATACCCAAATCAAAACAAAGCTCAACAAGCGGGATTGGCTAAGTGGCTCGCCAAGCAACCAAACAGCCATAATGAAATGAATTGACGGCGCAATATATTGAAAAATGCCAATGGTCGTCAGCCGCAATCGTCGAGCGCCGATTGAGAAAAGGACAAGCGGCACCGCAGTTACGGGGCCAAGCAACATCAACAATATCCAGTTTACAGGCGTGCTATCGCCAACAGGAATTGGATTGGTCGGGCCCAACCAAATCAGAAGTATCACCGCAAACGGCACCAACAATAGCGTTTCAATCAACAAGCCTGGCGCAGCTCCAACCGCCACTGTCTTTCGAAAATAGCTGTAAAATCCGAAACTGAACGCCAACGTTAGCGAAATCCAAGGCAATCCGCCAAGGCCAACGGCTTGAATTGCGACGGCGATTACCGCAATGCCGATCGCCAGTGCTTGCATTTTGTTTTGCCGTTCACCCAAAATCACCATCCCGATAGCCACATTGACCAGCGGATTGATGAAATATCCAAAGCTGACTGCGAGCAATTGGTCATTATCGACGGCCCAAACAAAGAGTCCCCAATTGACGGTGATCATAATGGTCGAAAAAACAAGCCAGACCATCGATTTTTTCGATTGGAAGACCGGGAAAATCTCCCTAATTCTGTTGACGATGATGAGGAACAAAGCGACGAAGAGTGCCGCCCAAATCACCCGGTGTGCGATGATTGTATAAACACTGATCTCGCCAACCAGCTTAAAATAAAGCGGCGCAACGCCCCACAAAACATAGGCCGACACAGCACTTATTCCGCCGAGTTTGATCTCGCGGGCTGCATTCTCATTTGTCATACAAGTTTCTTTTCATACGGTAGGAAAAGAAAGCTAGCACGCAAGCGAGGCGCAAACCAACAAAACAAATCAATGATGGTGATCACCAATATTGATCGCTCTGCTAATAGGAACCCAGAAACTGCGACAGAAATGGATTGAAAAGCTCAGGTTTTTCCATACTCAAAAGGTGTGCGCACCCTTCAATCATCACATCTGCCGAGTTGATCAACTCTTCGGCCAAAATGCTATGACGCTCAATTACATGTGCGAAATCATGTTCTCCACAGACCAACAATGTGGGTGCATTGACCTGAGACAACAACTCCCAAGCATCATTGCGATCTTCTTCTTGCGGCAAATCAGGATGACGTAGCGCTTGACCATTCATATCCAAGAACAGGTCCCGCATCGCACCCGTTACCCGCCCGTTTTGCTGCAAAGGTCCGTCCAGCCAAGCGTGGGCTTCAATCAGATTGATTTGGTTCACATCGTCAGTTTGATCTGCATGATCAAGCGCCAACATAATCGGATCATATTCTGGTGGAAAATCGGGCGATGGCGCGCCTGAAACGGCACTTGAGATCAACACCAAACCGGCTGTTCGATCAGGATGCCGTAACGCGAAATCAATCGCCAAGCGCCCACCCTGCGAGCAACCAACAAAAATCGCCGCGCCCACACCGAATTGGGAAAGCACAGCTTCAAGGTCGTCAATCTCGTTATATTCAACATCTTCGCTGGTGGTTTTGCCGAACCCACGCCGATCATAGGCAATCGCATGAATATCAACATCTAAATCGTCAAGCTGCGGCTGCCACATCCGGTGATCGGCAACACCTGCATGCAAGAATACGACAGGCAATCCTTCGCCATGCTCCACACCGAAAATGGTTCCACCATCGACCGATACTTGAAAATTCGCCATAAACTCATCCCGAACATTTCAATTAGACTATATGAGTCGCAAAAATTCGAAAGCAAACAATGCGTTCTTAAATCCGTTGCAAAAACGAGTTCAAAATTGGGTTAAAAGCCTCTGGTTTTTCAAACGCTGGCAGATGTGCACAATCTTCCAGGTAGTGGCTCTCAATGTTCAAAAACTGTTGCTCGAACCGTTGATGCAAAGCCACCACATAGGGAAGATCTAAAAGCCCACAGACAGACAGTACTGGCATTTTCAATTCACCCAACCGTTCAACCGCGCTGTCGGGCACAACTTCATTGCTCGGCTTGTCGTTGGTTTGGGCCAGACGGTCCATCGCCGCAAACAAGTCTCGCAACTCACCAACAACGCGACCTTCTTGGGAAAGCGGCCCATCAATCCAAACCTTCAAATCAGACTGGATCTTTTGTTCGAGTGTGCCCTCAGCCTGAACGCGCTTCCATTCCAGCCAAATATTTTTAAATTCAGTCGGATCATTGGCTTCGTCGTACCAGCTTCCATCGTCGCCCGTCACCGCGCTCCCGAGTAAGCAAATGGCGCGAACTCGATCCGGGAGCGCCAGTGCAAAATCTATCGAAAGACCGCCCCCCAGCGAATTACCGACCAAAGTGACTTTCTCATGACCAAAATGATCCATGATCGCTTTAAGATCATCAATTTCAGAGAACGCTCTATCGTCATGTTGGGTCTCACCATATCCCCGACGCGAAAATGAAATGCAGTGGTGGCTTGCTGAAAAAGCATCCAATTGGGCGCGCCATTGGCGATGATCGGCGACACCACAATGGAGAAAGACGAGCGCATCACCAGCACCCGCCTCTTCACCAACAAAATTGGCGCCGTCAAGTTCTAGACGAAACTCGCGCATCATCTCACCAACTAACGCGTCAGCGGTTTGTACGTCACACGTTTTGGGTTAACCGCATCGGCACCAAGACGACGGATTTTGTCTTCTTCATAATCCGCGAAGTTACCCTCAAACCATTCGACATGGCTATCGCCTTCAAACGCCAGCATGTGCGTCGCCAAGCGATCCAAGAACATCCGATCGTGAGAAATCACCACGGCGCAACCAGCAAATTCTTCCAATGCCTCTTCCAGCGCGGAAAGTGTTTCCGTGTCCAAATCGTTGGTTGGCTCATCGAGCAATAGAACGTTAGAACCCGACTTTAACATTTTTGCCAAATGTACTCGGTTGCGTTGTCCGCCAGACAGGGATCCAACTTTTTGCTGCTGATCGCCGCCCTTAAAGTTAAATGTCGACGTGTAGGCGCGGCTGTTCATTTCTCGCTTACCGAGCATGATAATGTCGTTGCCTTCAGAAATTTCTTCCCAAACGGTTTTGTTTGCATCAAGCGCATCACGGCTTTGATCAACATACCCAAGCTTCACAGTATCGCCGATTTTGATCGTGCCGCTATCTGGCTGCTCTTGACCTGTGAGCATTTTGAACAAGGTCGATTTACCCGCGCCGTTCGCGCCGATAATGCCAACGATACCACCAGCTGGTAGTTTGAAATTCAAATCTTCGATCAACAAACGGTCGCCAAAGCCTTTGTTCAGCCCCTCAACATCAATCACCTGATCACCCAAGCGCTCGCCGGGTGGAATGATGATTTGCGCATTATTGGACTGTGTCCGCGCTTCGTTGATTTTCACCAACTCGTCATAAGCTTTAACACGCGCTTTTGATTTGGTCTGACGTGCCTTGGGCGAAGCCGCAATCCACTCTTGCTCGCGGTTCAACACGCGTTCGCGGGCAGCGTCCTCACGACCCTCTTGTGCGAAGCGTTTTGCTTTTTGCCCGAGATAGGCTGAATAGTTACCTTCGTACGGAATGCCCCGACCACGGTCGAGTTCCAAAATCCAGCCAGTAACATTGTCCAAGAAGTAACGATCGTGAGTAATGATCAGCACTGATCCTGTATATTCGCGCAGGTGCTTTTCAAGCCACGATGTTGTTTCCGCATCCAAGTGGTTGGTTGGCTCATCGAGCAACAACAAGTCAGGCGCCGCCAACAACAATTGGCACAGCGCAACTCGACGTGCTTCACCACCGGAAAGATTTTCAACAGATGCGTCACCCGGAGGGCATCGGAGTGCTTCCATCGCCATTTCGACTTTACTGTCGAGATCCCAAAGGTTTTCCGCATCGATCTGATCCTGAAGCGCGGCACCTTCGTCGGCCGTCTCTTCAGAATAGTTCATCATCAATTCGTTATAGCGCTCAAGAATGTCTTGCTTCTCTTTAACGCCAAGCATCACGTTGCCTTTAACATCAAGGCTCGGATCAAGTTGCGGTTCCTGTGGCAAATAGCCAACCTTTGCGCCTTCCGCCACCCAAGCTTCGCCTTGAAATTCGGTGTCTAGGCCCGCCATGATTTTAAGAAGCGTTGATTTACCAGAACCGTTGGGCCCAAGCACACCAATCTTGGCGTCGGGGTAAAAACTTAGGTGAATGTTATCCAGAACCTTCTTGCCACCAGAATAGGTCTTGGACATGCCATGCATGTGATAGATGAATTGCCGTGCCATGAAATGTGCAGCTCCGAAAACAAGTAAAATTTGGTTTCCACTCTGTTATTCGATGTTGCCCATTTGAGCAATGGTTGAGCGATGAAAACTCGTTTCGAACAAACGCTAATTCATTACCACAACATTGCGGCACCATGAACAAAGCTTAAGTTGTTCCAGCTTTCCAACTTGCCTAGGTTTGCTGCCAAGGGGCGCGTAAAATCGTAAAAGGAAACAAAATGACATTCGCAAAAATTACACTGGGCGTCGCACTAGCTGCCATCATCTCCACAGGTGCATTCGCTGCCGGGTCAGGCAAGTTGGACAATGATCCAAAACGACCTGTCGCATCTATTGCAGCGGCGTTGGAAATTACCCCGCAAGAATTCGTTGCGTGTTTTAAGGACGTAAACCCTGCGCCAAAAGGCACGAAAGCCAGCGGCGCAAGAGAGCATGCAAACAAAGCAATCCTTTTGCCCTGCCTGCAGGAAGCAAATGCAGACATTACAAATGATTGGCTGGACCAAGTAATGGACGCCCATCGACCAGAAGGTCGAGTTGCTGGCAATTAATCCAATGAGGTGGTGCCTTTATGAAGGCACCAATCCACTTATCCGTTAGACCGGCAATCCGCTCAAAGGCTTCACAATTCGGATAGCGAGGTTAGATTGAATTTTTGCAACATGCGGCAAGCGAGACAAACGGGTCCTATGCACGCGCTCAAAGTCTTCAGCATCTTCGCAAACTAGACGCAATAAATAGTCCGCCGCACCTGCCACAAGAGCACATTCCAAAATCTCTGGGGCAGAACGCACCGCGCCTTCGAATTCTTTTAACGTCGTGTCGCTCTGGTCAGTCAGGCTAATCTCTACATAGAAGTTCATGCCGAAACCCAGTTTGTCAGAATTGAGGTGCGCATGATAACCAGAGATAAGCCCACGTTCTTCCAGAAGCTTCACCCGTCGGTGGCAAGCCGACGACGACAGGCCAACTTCATCTCCGAGTTCCTGCATCGGTGTTCGGCAGTCTTTTTGCAACGCACGCAAAATACGCCGATCCAACTGATCAAGCATGATCATCCTGAAATTCTCCAATTTTCTCGAACTGTATCCGAATATCGGACTAATTTACATGATACTTGCAATTTTCTCCATCCCAATTCGGCATAAACTCTTCCAAAATCAACATTTGAGGAGGTTCTGAAATGCGCATTGGTGTTCCCAAAGAAATCAAAAATCACGAATATCGTGTCGGCCTTACGCCAGAAAGCGTTGCTGAATTGGTGGCGCATGGCCACGAGCTTTTCGTACAAACACAAGCTGGTGCTGGCATTGGCGCAGCTGATGATGTTTACAAAGCAGCTGGCGCAAATATTCTGCCGACCGCGGCCGAGGTTTTCGATACCGCTGAAATGATTGTGAAGGTGAAAGAACCGCAAGCTGGCGAACGCGCTATGCTTAAACCTGGTCAAATCCTCTACACATACCTGCACTTGGCGCCCGATCCTGAGCAAACCAAAGACTTGGTCGATAGCGGCGCAGTATGTATCGCATACGAAACTGTGACCGACGATCAAGGCGGTTTGCCGCTTCTCAAGCCAATGAGCCAAGTCGCTGGGCGCATGTCCATTCAGGCAGGCGCGGCAGCATTGGAAAAAGCCCACGGCGGACGCGGCGTATTGATGGGTGGCGTACCCGGCGTTGCACCAGCGAAAGTTGTCGTTGTTGGCGGCGGGGTCGTCGGTTTCAACGCAGCACAAATGGCCGTTGGCATGCATGCTGATGTGACCATTTTGGATCGTAATCCAGCGCAACTAGAACGCTTGTCTAATCACTTTGAAGCCAGCGCGAAAGTTATCTACTCGACAAAGGCTGCTCTAGAAGAGCTTGTCACCACGGCTGACCTTGTGGTCGGCGCGGTGTTGGTTCCGGGCGCTGCCGCACCAAAACTTGTTAGTCGCGACATGTTGAAAACCATGCAGGCTGGCGCAGTACTTGTGGATGTTGCAATTGATCAGGGCGGCTGCTTTGAAACATCAAAAGCAACAACCCATGCCGAGCCAACTTATGTTGTTGATGATGTTGTCCACTATTGCGTGGCAAACATGCCCGGTGCCGTTGCCCGCACGTCAACATATGCGTTGAACAATTCAACCCTACATCACGCGGTTCAAATCGCGAACAAAGGTTGGAAAAAGGCACTTAGCGATGACGCACATCTGAAAAATGGACTAAATGTTTGCGAAGGAAAGATCACTTGCGAACCGGTAGCCAATGACCTTGGCTATGACTATGTCCCAGCGGATGCGTTTTTAAATTAAGACACTTCGCTGATCCAGACTTGAAGCCGGCCCCGTGTTGATACGCAGGCCGGCTTTTCAATGTCGAAAACAGAAATGGGCGCAATTGACGCCCAGGTTAACAAATCTAGTGGATTTTACTTACCTTTGGTGATACAGACCGTATGCAATTTAACAACAATCGAGCCAGATACGCACAACACACTATAAATTCTTAATAAAAAATTCAGTTCGGTTGTCGTCAGTTTTATTACCTAATTGACGATCGTTTATAAATTTGATGATAATAAAGTTAAAAGCGGAGGTTTGTTTGAAGGGGTGATAAAATGGATATGCTCAACGCGATGCAAACATTCGTGGCCGTTGCCGAAAATAGTGGAATCACTGCGGCAGCCGATAAATTAGGGTGTTCCAAGGCGATTGTATCGCGGACACTAAGTCTTTTAGAAGAGCGACTTGATGTTCGCCTTCTCAATAGAACAACACGAAGAGTTTCGCTGACGGAAGTTGGTGCCGAATATCTAGACCATTGTCGCGCTATCCTGGAACAGAACGCCGAAATCGAAAGCCGTTTTGCCGAAAAGGGACTTGAACCGCAAGGATTGTTGCGCATCAGTTCACCAATGACATTTGGCACACAGCGCATTACCCCCCTCCTGCCCGAATTCATGGAAAAACATCCAAAGGTTCAGGTGGATATTCAACTCAGTGACCGATTTGTCGATATTGTTGAACAGGGCATGGACCTCGCCATTCGCATCGGCGCCACAGGGTCAGACTCTCTCATCGTACGGAAATTTGCCGAGACGAAACACGTCATCGTTGCCGCCCCAAAACTAATTGAAAAGTTTGGTGGTGAACCTACGACCGTTGACGGGCTAAAGCACTGGCCGTCAATTGGATATAGCCTAAGAACAGCAACGCCAGTTTGGCAATCAATTCGTGCCAACTCCGAATATGAACGCGCTCGGTCTAACAATGGCGAAGCAATTTTACGCCTTGCAGAAGCTGGTGTCGGGATGGCTTATCTGCCACGCTTCATCGCCAGCGACTCTGTAAAATCTGGCAAGCTAAAAATTCTCTTACCCGGATTGGCAGAAGAAACGACGCCGCTCTATGTCCTATATCCGCATAGACGCCGCCTTGCCCTAAAGACCCGGGTTTTCATCGATTTCTTAGTGCAAAAATTCTCTAATATTTAGCCGTTTGATGCCAAGAAATACTTGGAAAATGCAAAAAAGACCCACCGTCCAGAGCAAGCCTTTTTCACTTCAATTCCAACACTTTTGAAAGACGATTTACTCAAAGAATGTTGAAATCTCCTGGAGAGGTTTCTTCTGCATGGCATGCTTGGGGATAGTGGCATCGGAAGCCGGATACCCTGCAACAAGCAGAATGTACGGTTTGTCCGTTGATGGTCGATTGCACAATTTCGTCAAAAAGCTCATTGGATTTGGCGTATGCGTCAGCGTAACCAAACCGGCTTCATGCAATGCCAGCAACAAAAATCCTGTCGCTATCGAAACCGATTCAGGTACATAATAATTCTTATACTTTTGCCCATCCGCACCGATTGATTTTCGTTGTCCAAAAATGGAAATCAGCCAAGGTGCAGTTTCCAAAAATGGCTTTTTAGGATCTGTGCCAATTGGCTTGAGCGCCCGCAACCATTCTTCCCCTGCCCGACCCTCGTAAAAGCTTGCCTCTTCTTCCTCAGCCGCAACACGAATTTTGGATTTCATTTCGGGGTTGGATATGGCGCTAAAATGCCACGGTTGGTGGTTGGCTCCGTTTGGAGCTGTTCCAGCCGCCAATAGACATTTTTCAATGATATCCCGCGGGACCGGCCGATCTGAAAATTCCCGAACAGTGTGACGCTCTTTCACCCGTAGGTAAAAAGCATCAGCTGCGGCACGCATTTGTGCCAGAGATTTTTCTTGATAATCTGGCAGCCCTATGGGCTCAAATTCTTTACCAAATTGATGTTCAATCACAACACTTCCCCATATTGTCTGATCACATTGTCAGACAATATTAAAGTTCGTCAATTGTCAAATTGATTCTACAACACCCATTTGGCGGGTACCAGAAATCAACAAGCCGTACTCGGCCACAGGAACGATCTAAATGTCAGGCATCAACGCGGAAATAGTCGTCATCCAACGCCTGCACAAGATCCCCGGCCTTTAGGATGTGCTGTATCATCGCTGCTTCGGCGGCCTCTGCATCCCCCCTAACCATCGCATCCACGATGATACGATGGTCATCGTTGGTGGTGAAAACGGCGTTTTGCCCAACGAGCACCCGGAATTGAAGCCAAAAAATTGATGTTTCGAAACGCTTGATTGCTTCAAGCAGATAGATATTGTCCGCCGATTGTGCGACCAAACTGTGAAATTGCGTGTTCAGGGTTGAAAACAGACTAAGGTCAGACTGCGCGACAGACGCATCAAGTTGCTCTTGAATTTTTACAAAAGGCCTTGGATTAACTGTCGCCTTTGTTGTTGCCAGCCGAACGGCCAACCCTTCAAGATTTGCCCGCACGCAATAAACATCCGCCGCCTGTTTGCGGGTCAACTTGCAAACCGAAACGCCTCGATGACGCTCAAAGGTCAGCAAGCCAGTTGAGATAAGGCGTTGAAACGCCTCGCGCACGGTGCTTCGACTGAAACCTAAATCCTTCGTATAGTCAGCCTCAACCAACCTTGTGCCCGGCACCAGCCGCCCTTTGCGGACAGACTCAGTTATGATTTCGACAACCGCCTCAACATTTGAACCCATGAATTCACGCCTTCCGTACCATTGCCCTGTCACGTTCTAGTTAATTAAGCAGTCGACCAAAAGCCGTATTTGGCCAAATTGGACCCGACAGACAATTTTGTCTGACAAAGTACGATTTACTTTGACTTGCACGCAACAATTTTTAATGCTCGCGGACACAGGAGGAAATATGGCTTGGATCAATACAATCAAATTTGCAGATGCAACTGGTAGACTAAAACAGCTTTACCAACGGGTTACAGGCCCGGACAACAATGTCGACAATATAATGATGATGCATTCGCTCCGCCCCCACACAATGGAGGGGCATATGGCGATTTACAAATATGTTTTGCACCATTCCAACAACACAATACCGAAATGGTTTTTAGAAACGATTGGCACCTATGTCAGTTATCTCAACAAATGCGATTATTGCTTTGAACATCATTATGTTGGACTGAAGCGCAACCTTGGTGACGATGAAGAAGCTGCACTAATCCGCACTGCAATCGTTCAAGACAATTTGGCCAACGCACCTCTTGATGAGAAACAATTGGCGGCCCTACAATATGCGCAAAAGCTCACCATTTCCCCAGCCGCAATGATCGAACAAGATGTAAAAACCTTACGAAAATCTGGGTTTGACGACGGCGAAATATTGGAAATCAACCAGGTCATTGCCTATTTTGCCTATGCGAACCGGACGGTACTTGGCCTTGGATGTTCAACGGATGGCGATGTAATCGGCTTGTCGCCCGGCAATTCAGAAAACCCTAACGACTGGTCGCATCAATAGTCGAACAAGCGAACAACGCCCTGCTTTGACCAGCAATAAAGCGAGATATTGGCTTCGTCCGCCTTATCTAGCGCAAATCCAGTTGGCGCAGAAATAGAAGCAACGGCGCGAACCCCATGTCGTGCCGCTTTCTCTATGATCTCATATGAGCAGCGGCTGCTGACGAGCAAAAATCCATCCTCCAAATCAGCCAAACGAGCACGAGCGCCCAGCAATTTGTCAACTGCATTATGCCGACCAATATCTTCGCGCGCCAAAACAATATCGCCATCAATTTTCACCCAAGCGGCGCCATGCACCGAAAATGTCTGCGCATTGAGTTGTTGATGGTTTGGCAAAGCCAGAATTGCGGCCTCTATTGAGCTTTCTGCAAGTTCGAGTTTGCCACTTGCTACTTTTGGCAGCGGGGCCAACAGGCTATCGGCATTTTCCATGCCGCACAGGCCACAACTTGCTGACCCAACCATGTTGCGGCGCTTTTGCCTAATATCCAACCGGTCCAGTCGGCGTTGATCAATCTCGATTTTCAGGTCGTGCCCAATGCCGACATCGTCCGACTTGATAGATTTAATCTCATCATGGGAATTGACAATATGCTCTGAGATTGAAAAGCCAACGGCGAAATCTTCTAGGTCACTTGGCGTGGCTAACATCACCGCATAGTTGCGTTGATTGAAAATCAAGGCAACAGGGCATTCCTCAGCAATTTGCCAAGTCGCGCCCTCGCCGCCAACCGAAACGTTCAGTTGGCGAGAGGTATTTGATTTGGATGGTCGATCTTTACTCACTCAGCAGGCTCTGCCGGTGTTTTCTCAACAATCTTGCGCAAAGACGGTGTCTCCAGCGCATAATGCTCCTGCCACTCAGACTTATGATTGGCCGGGGTCACTTCAACTGCCGTCACCTTATATTCAGGGCAATTTGTCGCCCAATCCGAGTTCTCGGTAGTGATCACGTTCGCACCGCTCTCCGGGTGGTGGAATGTTGTGTAAACAACGCCCGGCGCCATCCGCTCTGATATTTGCGCACGTAAAGTGGTTTCCCCTTTGCGCGAACGAATGGAAACCCAATGCCCTTCGCGGATACCTTTGGCTTCTGCGTCCGACGGGTGAATTTCCAACACATCTTCTTCCCACCAATCGACATTGTCCGTACGGCGGGTTTGAGCGCCCACATTGTACTGGCTCAATATCCGACCCGTTGTGAGGATAAGCGGGAACTTGCGGTTTGTTTTCTCGGTTGTTGGCACATACTCAGTGATGATGAAGGCACCCTTGCCACGAACAAACTCTTCCTCATGCATGATCGGCGTGCCGTCCGGCGCATCATCATTACATGGCCATTGCACTGAACCCGTTTCATCCAAACGCTTAAAGCTGACGCCAGAAAATGTCGGCGTGAGCGCTGCGATCTCATCCATGATTTGTGAGGCGTCGGTATAGCTCATTTCGTTATAGCCCATTGCATTGGCCAAACGCTGGGTGACTTCCCATTCTTCCAGCCCAGTTGCCGACTTCATCACCGGGCGCACTCGGTTGATCCGACGTTCCGCATTGATGAACGTACCGTCCTTCTCAAGGAAAGACGTACCAGGCAAGAACACATGGGCAAAGCGCGCGGTTTCGTTAAGGAAGAGATCTTGAACGATCAAAATGTCCAAGGCTTTAAGCGCTGCTTCCACATGAAGCGTATTAGGATCGGATTGAGCGATGTCCTCACCCTGCACATACATGCCTTTATAATTACCTGAAATGGCCTCATCAAACATGTTCGGAATGCGGTAGCCAGGAACACTATCCAGCTCACGCTGCCATGCCGTTTCAAACGTACCGCGCACCTCGTCGTCTCCAACTGGACGATAGCCAGGAAGCTCATGCGGGAACGACCCCATATCGCAAGAGCCTTGCACATTGTTCTGGCCCCGCAATGGATTTACACCCACGCCACGCCGCCCGATATTACCAGTGGCCATAGCAAGGTTTGCCATGCCCATCACCATGGTGGAGCCTTGGCTGTGCTCAGTCACGCCCAAACCGTAATAAATCGCTGCATTTCCACCGGTTGCGTAAAGACGTGCCGCTGCGCGAATTTCGTCAGCATCGACCCCACATTCCTCAGCGATGGTTTCAGGCGCATTCACATCATCAAGAATGAAATTGCGCCACTCCATAAAGCTTTGCAGGTCACAGCGCTCTTCAACGAATTTTTGATCGATCAAACCCTCTTTAGCGATCACATGTGCAATCGCATTGATCACCGCGACATTAGTGCCTGGCTTAAGCGGCAAATGATGTTCTGCCTCGATATGAGCAGACTTCACCAAGTCGATTTTGCGCGGATCAACAACGATCAGTTTAGCGCCTTCGCGAAGGCGGCGCTTCATTTGCGATGCGAACACAGGGTGCGCATCAGTTGGGTTCGCCCCAATCACGATCATCACATCGGCTTCTTCCACCGAGTCAAAATCTTGCGTACCAGCAGATGTGCCAAATGTTTGGTTCAATCCATATCCGGTTGGCGAATGGCAAACGCGGGCGCATGTATCCACATTATTGTTGCCAAATGCCGCGCGGATCATTTTTTGCACAACCCAAATCTCTTCCGCCGTGCAGCGAGAAGACGTGATGCCACCAATCGACTTCGGTCCATGGTCGGTTTGCGCTTTTTTCAATTTTTCAGCCGAAAACGAAATCGCCTCATCCCACGAAACTTCCCGCCATGGGTCAGTAATATTTTCACGGATCATCGGCTTAGTGATCCGATCATTATGGGTTGCATAGCCCCACGCGAAGCGGCCCTTAACGCATGAATGGCCATGGTTTGCCTTACCGTCCTTATACGGCACCATGCGGATGACTTGATCACCCTTCATTTCCGCTTTGAACGAACAACCAACGCCACAATAGGCACAAGTGGTCAAAACTGACCGGTCAGGCGTACCGTGCTCGATGACAGAGTTTTCCTGCAATGTTGCCGTTGGGCAAGCCTGAACACAGGCACCGCATGAAACGCATTCTGATGAGAAGAAATCTTCAGTACCAACCGCGACCTTGCTGCCAAATCCACGCCCATCAATGGTCAATGCTAACGTGCCTTGCACCTCGTCACATGCTCGCACACAACGCGAACAAACGATGCATTTTTCAGGATCGAAAGTGAAATAGGGATTGCTTTGGTCTTTAGGCGCGTCGAAATGGTTTGCCCCCTCATAGCCGTACCGAACATCACGCAAGCCAACTGACCCTGCCATATCCTGCAATTCACAATCACCATTGGCCGCACAAGTTAGGCAATCCAGTGGGTGATCCGAAATGTAAAGTTCCATCACTCCGCGGCGAAGCTTTTCAAGCCGTGGCGTTTGAGTTGAAATTTTCATGCCCGGCGCAACCGGTGTTGTACAACTCGCCGGGGTACCCTTGCGACCCTCAACTTCGATCAAGCAAAGCCGGCAAGAACCAAATGGGTTTAGAGCGTCGGTGGCGCAAAGTTTTGGAATATCAATGCCAATTTCAGACGCCGCGCGCATAACGCTGGTGCCTTCTGCAACCTCAACCTTAAACCCATCAATCTCGACCTGAACTTTTTGGCCAGATTTGGACTTTGGGGTGCCGAAATCTTTTTCTTTTAAGATAGCCATTGTCTATCTCCTATTCTGCTGCTTCGCGAGAAACACGCGGCGCAAAATCTTGAGGAAAATGTTTAACTGCACTCATAACCGGAATGGGAGTCATGCCACCCATCGCGCAAAGCGATCCATCAACCATCAATTCGCAAAGGTCTTCAAGCAAGACCATGTTTTCATCATAATCGTTATTGGAGGCGAGCTTGTCGATCACCTCTTCGCCGCGCACCGCGCCTACTCGGCATGGTGTGCACTTGCCGCAACTCTCTTCAGCACAAAATTCAAATGCATATCGAGCCTGCGCCATCAGATCGGCAGTGTCATCAAAGACCACAATACCACCATGGCCAACGCCCGCGCCGTTTTCGGCCATCACCTCATAATCCATAGGTAACTCGAGCATATCCTTTGGCAGATATGCGCCCAACGGGCCGCCAATTTGCACGGCCTTAAATGGTTGCCCAGATCGGGTCCCGCCGCCATATTTTTCAACGAGGTCACCTAATTTAACACCAAATGCGGTTTCAAACAAACCACCCTGCTTGATGTTGCCAGCAATTTGGAAGGCCAATGTGCCTTTGGATCGACCTTGTCCATAATTGGCATATGCATCACCGCCATGCGCCAAAATCCATGGCGCAGCACAAAGTGAAAGCACATTGTGCACGAGCGTTGGTTTGCCAAAAAGGCCTTCAAGCGCTGGAATGGGTGGCTTAGCCCGCACCACACCACGCTTGCCTTCTAGGCTTTCCAACAGCGACGTTTCTTCGCCGCAAATGTAAGCACCTGCGCCAATGAATACACTCAGTTCAAATGCCTTGCCGGAACCCAGTACGTTGTCGCCGAGCAACTGGTTTGAATTGGCAATCTCAATCGCCTCATTCAAGATGCGCGCCGCAATCGGATATTCAGACCTGAGATAGATGTAACCTTTGGTTGCACCGACGCCCAGTCCAGCAATAACCATGCCTTCAATCAGAAGGAACGGATCGCCCTCCATGATCATCCGGTCAGCAAATGTACCGCTATCACCCTCGTCCGCGTTGCAGACGATGTATTTTTGATCGGCCTGCGCCCGTTGAACTGTGTCCCACTTGATCCCAGCCGGGAACCCAGCGCCACCACGCCCACGAAGTCCCGAAGACTTCACCTCTTCAACAATATTCTCTTGGGTTGATGCCGCCGCCTTGCGTGCACCTTCAACCCCGCCATGTGCTTCATAGTCTGCAATAGAAAGCGGATCAGTCACACCGCACCGCGCAAATGTCAGCCGCTGCTGATCTTGCATAAACGGGTGTTCGTCCACTACGCCAATATTTTTGTCATGTGCACCACCGTCTAAAAAACCAGCATCGAAAAGCGAGGCAACATCTTCGGCAGCAACTGGGCCATAGCCCATGCGTTTTCCATCGACTTCGACTTCAACCAAAGGCTCTAGCCAATGCATGCCGCGCGAACCATTGCGCACCACTTCGATTTCTGCGCCGCGCTTTTCAGCTTCCGTTGATATTGCCAGCGCCAACTCGTCTGCCCCCAGCGCCACGGCAGCACTATCAAGCGGCACGTAAATGCGTTGTTTGCTCATGATGATACCTCATCAGCAATGCGCTGCCCGTCGACCCGAGCTATCAATTTCCCGTTGACTTCTGCGGCTGGCGCGCAGGAACAAAGTCCTAAGCAATATACAGGTTCAATGGTGACGAAATCACTGGCATCGGTTGTGCCCATTTTCGTGGCAAACCGCTGTTCCAAATCAGCTTCAATCGCGCGTGCGCCAACAGACTGGCACGCCTCCGCAACGCATAGACGAACATGATTTCCACCGGGCTTTTTGTCGCGAAAATCAGCATAAAAGCTAATAACGCCACGCACTTCTGCCTGGCTAATGTTAAAAAGTTCTGCCGCGATCCTAACGGTGTCGACTGGCACGAACCCGCATCTTTCCTGTACATGGCGTAAGCCGGTGATTAGACCACCTGTTTCTCCAACATGACCGGAAAGAGCCTCCTCGATAATCTTTTCCATACCCAATCGTTCCCTCAATGCGCTCCGAAGGTCAAGCACGTTGATGTAAATCTTTAGTCATAAACCAACTCAGCCGCGCAAACCTTGTGTAATTACTAAATGAGGATGCCGGGCGATCAAATGTAAAACAAATGAAATGCGCATCAATTAATTTGAATTTTGAGTGCAATCGCCAAGTAGCTTTCTCATCTGTTAACGCCACAAACTTCATCAGAAAACCAGTTGTCTTTCGTCACGCCGCCACTATGATCCGGGAAATGAAAAGCAAATATACAGGAAATTGCCTTTGCGGCGCGGTCACCTACGAAGCACAAGGGCAGCCAATTGTGGTGGCGCAATGCCACTGCGAAGAATGCCGCAAACTGAGCGGAACAGGCCACACAATTGGCGCCATGTTCCCGGTTGCTGCACTCACCATTAACGGTGATTTGGGTGAATATAGCTATCAGTCGAGCAAAGATTCTATCGTCACGAAAAAGTTCTGCGCACAATGTGCAAGCCCGATCTACGGCACAAATTCCCGCACACCAGAACATTTGACGCTAACGCTGGGGTCAATTGATGACGCAACTGGGCTTGCCGTTGAGGTGATTATATTCGATCGCGACAAACAGAGTTGGGACCAACTTGGGCCAGACGTCATGACCTTTGATACTCAACCCGACTGGAAACCCCAGAAGTAGGTACGCGGATTAGCCACGTACTACATTTATTGACTTACAAAATGTCGGCAATCGCATTTTTCTAAATTGAACGAATATTGACCCGTTTTGACAATTCCTCGGCGCTTTCAACCCGCTCAGAATATCGATCCACCAGATAGGCGGAACGCCCACGGGTAAGAATGGTGAATTTCATCAATTCTTCCATCACATCCACAACACGATTGTAAAACGGCGAAGATTTCATGCGCCCATCATCGTCAAATTCAGTAAATGCCTTTGGCACAGAAGATTGGTTGGGAATGGTGATCATGCGCATCCAGCGCCCGAGGATTCGCATTTGATTGAGTGTATTAAAGCTCTGAGAACCACCGCAAACCTGCATCAACGCCAAGGTACGGCCTTGGGTTGGGCGAAAACCGCCGATCGGTGCCAAAGGCAACCAATCAATTTGGGTTTTCATTACCCCGGTCATCGCCCCGTGGCGCTCTGGCGAACACCAAACTTGCGCCTCAGACCAAATCGAAAGCTTCCGTAATTCTTGGACCTTGGAGTGCGCTTGGTTTTCTTCGTCAACCAACGGCAAATCCCTAGGGTCGAATATCTTCACCTCGGCACCAAGGGATGTTAAAATTCGGGCCGCTTCTTCGGTGAGAAGTCTTGAATAAGATCGCTCACGCAAAGATCCATAAAGCATGAGAATTTTGGGCGCGTGATCAGGTTCTCCAGGAAGCCGCAAAGCCTCTTTATCAATGGGCTGGAGCTCCTCATCCACGAGATTGGGCATTCCGTCGTTCCGGTCGTAGCTCATGTCATCACTCATGGCGCTACAATCACTTCACCGTCTTCTTTTGTGTAAGATTGACCCGATGGCACATCTATCAGTTCAAACACGCGCTCCGATGGACGACACAGGGCGACACCCTTTTTGGTGCATACAATTGGGCGGTTGACCAGCACAGGATGCTCAACCATCGCGCTAAGCAATTCTTCATCCGTAACGTCATCGCGCGTCAATCCGAGCTCCACGGCTGGTGATTTTGACACCCGCAAGGCCTCTTTCGGCGACAAATCAGCAGCCGCGAAAAGGCCAAGCAATTGCCCGCGGGTCCAACCTGTTTGTTGATACTCAATAACAACTGGCTCTTCAGCAAACGCGCGAATGATTTCCAAAACATTGCGAGAGGTCCCACAACCCGGATTGTGGTGGATAACGATACTCATATTAGTCCTCTTGAGAAAGATCGTGTTCAGAATTTGGAATTTCATCCAACAGGTTTTGGCAAAGTTCAGGTCGTCCGCCACAGCAATCCTGCATCAGAAATGACAGAAGGCCGCGCACAGCTTCGAAGTCGGCAAAATAGCGAACGACACGCCCCTCCCGCTTATTATGCACAAGCCCAGAATTAAGAAGAATGGAGAGGTTGGCCGACATCGTGTTTT
Organism: Maritalea sp. YIW29; assembly: GCF_057219265.1. Lineage (NCBI taxonomy): Bacteria > Pseudomonadati > Pseudomonadota > Alphaproteobacteria > Hyphomicrobiales > Devosiaceae > Maritalea > Maritalea sp. YIW29. Next base: position 342,551 of record NZ_JBXVVF010000001.1, on the reverse strand, counting down.
GGCGAACATCAAGTGCGTCGCCAATTTCACCCGCTGGCATGCCATTTCCGCCCGCCTTCACAAGCAGGCGAAAAACATCTAGCCGCGTTTGCTGGCTAAGGGCTGAAAAGGCACCAATTGCGTTTAATGAATCCATATATCATGATTAATTGATATATGGATTCAGATCAACAGTTGCTTCGAAAAATGGCTTCAATTAGTCAAGGTTCTTTTGTGGTTCCAAAAGGCCTAAACGCTCTCGACGGAAGAAGCGAATATTTAGAATTACGGCGACAATCGTCAGCCCCCCGGCCAAACCAAGCCAAATCCCCACGCCACGCAGATCAACAACAAACCCGAGCAAATATGCAATGGGCATACCCATAATCCAATATCCAAATATAGCAGCGTACATTGGCACTTTGGTGTCACTCAATCCGCGAAGTGAAGCCGCGGCCATAGCCTGTGCCCCATCAACCAACTGGAACAGACCTGCAACGGCAAGATACGAAGCCGCCAAGCCAAACACCGCAATGTTTTCAGGTTTTGCAGGGTCTAAGAATAGCGTCACAAACGCCGCCGGAAACAACACGAATAACATGCAAGTGATCGCCATAAAGCCGGTACCCAGTACAATTGACGTCCAGCCAGAAATGCCAACACCATCTCGCGATCCACGTCCATATTGCAGCCCGACACGTATGGTCGTCGCCTGCGATAAGCCAAGTGGCACCATGAATGAAATCGAGGCCAATTGAAGCGCAACAGCATGAGCCGCAAGCTCCTGAGTACCCAACCATCCCATCATTACCGTCGCCACACTGAACATGCCCACTTCGGCGGTCAGCATCAAACCAATCGGCGTACCCACTTTGATGATTTCGACAAAGCGCGGCCAGTCAGGACGCCAAAACCGGATCAGCAATTCGTAATGTCTATATTTCTGACGAACAAGCACATAACCCAACCCAAATAGGAAGGTCACAGAATGTACAAGGATGGTGGAAATGCCAGCACCGGCCAATTCAAGCCGCGGAAATCCGAAATTGCCAAACATAAGCGCATAATTGCCGATTCCGTTGACAACAATGCCGATAAGCGTGGCAATCAGCACGATTTTCGTGTCCTCATGTGCCGACAAAAAGCCACGCAAAACGGTGAACACCAAGAACGGATAAAACTGAAATGCAGCGAACTGAATATAGGTAGCAGCAAGCACACCCAAGTCGGGGTCCTGCCCCAGCATTTGAAAAATCCATTCAATCTGCAAAATGAACGGCACGAGAATTGACGCAAACAGAATCGAAACCCAAAAGCCCTGCCGAACCGTCCGTCGAACAGAACGAAAATCTTCACGCCCAATGGCCTGCGCCATCATCGGCGAAACTGCTGTGACAATGCCAATGCCGAACACTAAGAACAAAAACATGAGCGACGTTGTAAGCGTTCCGGCCGCCAAATATTCAGGGCCCAACCAGCCCATCATAATAACGTCCGTCGTGCTTAACCCAATTTGCGCGATTTGCGCAGCAATCAAGGGCCACGCGAGAATCAAAGTCGATTTTGTTTCGTGCTGCCAGCTTGGCTGCGTCGCCTGAACAGATTGTGCCCCAGACATTATCTCACCTCATAAGAATTTCCGGCAAGAGGCTATTCACCATTCAAACGCAAGTTCGTTAGAATTAACGAAGAAGAGCGAACAGAAAAACCACACATGCAATTGCCGACGCGAAGAAGTCGCGATTTACCAATATGGTTCGCACCACTTCACTGATTTGGCAAGATATTCTTATGGAGTTAGAAATTTCGATTTGGCGCTGTGACCAATTTGTCGATGTCACTATTTTTCGTTTTGAGGAAGGCCATCTGCGATTTCGTAGTAATCGCCTTTTTCAGACGTAAAAATATGCTTTTCCATTTTGGTATCCGTTGGCTTGTCGAATGCGCCCATGGATACACCAATCCAATCTTTAAAGATCGCGTCAAAAAACAATGTGGAACCACACATCAAACAAAACCCACGTCGCACTTTCTCAGACGATTGGAACCAGCTGATGTTTTCCTCGCCGCTAATCTTCAAATTGTCTTGCTGCACATCTGTTGAGACCAAATAATGGCCTGTTGATTTGCGACACGCATCACAATGACAACCATCCGGCGCCTCCAGCTCTGCGGTTACTTCAAACTCAACAGCACCACACAAACAACTTCCACTGTGCATAATTCTCTCCTAGCAGATCAGACAATAATTTCGCGACCGCTACATATTTGGGTAATTGGGTCCTTCACCACCTTGCGGTGTCGCCCAAGTTATGTTGCGCGCAGGATCTTTAATATCACACGTCTTGCAATGCACGCAGTTTTGGGAGTTGATCACAAATTTTGGCCCCAACCCATCAGATTGCTCCACAATCTCATAAACACCAGCAGGACAATATCTTTGTGCTGGCTCATCAAATTCGGCCAAATTTTGACTTATCGGCAAGTTCGGATCAGCCAATTTTAGGTGGCAAGGCTGTTCTTCGGCGTGGTTGGTGAAACTAAACGATACATTGGTCAAACGATCAAAAGACAGTTTTCCATCCGGTTTTGGATAATCGATCTTTTGATGTTGAGAAGCAGGTTCCGTTGCCATCGCATCAGACTTTGCATGACCCCAAGTACCAAAAAGCGGCGTACCAAACAACGAAGCAAACCACATGTCTGCACCAGCAAGTAATGTGCCCCAGACGGCCCCGAGCTTGGAACTCATCGGCTTGACGTTGCGCACTTTGTTTAGCTCTTTTGCGATTGCGCCGGTGCGAACATTGGTCTCATAATCGCTTAACTCATCGCCTTGTCGGCCAGCTTTCAGCGCTGCCGCTGCGGCCTCTGCTGCTTCAATGCCGCCTAGCATCGCATTGTGATTGCCTTTGAGGCGCGCAAAATTCAACGTGCCTGCAGCGCAACCTAAAAGCGCACCGCCCGGGAAAACCATTTTAGGAAGTGACTGAATGCCGCCACTTGCGATCACACGTGCGCCATAAGCGGTACGTCGGCCACCCTCTAACAGCTTGGCGACTTGTGGATGGTGCTTGAATTGTTGGAATACCATGTAAGGAAACACATATGGATTTTTATAATCCAAGTGCACAGTGAAGCCGACATAAACTTGATTGTCTTCAAGGTGATAGATGAAAGATCCACCACCTGCTTCGCTGCCCAAAGGCCACCCAAGGGAATGTTCAACATGCCCAAGCTTATGTTTGGACGGGTCAATTTCCCAAATTTCCTTCATGCCCAAACCGAATTTGGGATGATCGGCATCTTTGTCCAGCTCAAAGTTGGCAATGACTTGCTTGGACAACGACCCGCGCGCGCCTTCACTCAAAAAGACATATTTGCCGCGCAGTTCCATACCCGGCTCGTAGCCGTCACTTTGTGTGCCATCTGGGTTCAACCCAAACTCACCCGCGACAACGCCAACCAATTCGCCATCGTCACCATAAACAAGCTCAGAGGCTGCAAATCCAGGGAAAACCTCCACACCGAGTTCTTCAGCCTGTTCCGCTAGCCAACGACAGACATTACCCATCGAGACGATGAAGCAGCCCTTGTTGGACAAAAGCGGCGGCATCAAAATGTGCGGAATTGTGAAGCCGCCAGACTTAGAAAACACATTGAAATGATCGCTGGTCACTTCGGTTTTGATTGGGGCGCCCTTTTCTTTCCAGTCAGGGATCAACTTGTTGATGCCAGAAACATCAAGGATCGCACCGGAAAGAATATGCGCGCCAACTTCTGAGCCTTTTTCCAGCACAACGACAGAAATGTCATCGCCACCGATTTGCTTCAGGCGAATTGCTGCTGACAGGCCTGCTGGTCCCGCACCAACAATAACCACATCATATTCCATGGATTCGCGTGCGACTTCACTCATTCCAATTCCCCTTACAAATGCTCAAAAACGGCCCACTGGTAGCGGGCCGTTCAATTCATGTTAGCGATGTTCTAAACACAAAATAGCTAAGTGCAAAATCAGCATTTCGCATAATACGATCACCAAATCGTATCATCGAAAACTTACCGACTAGACTTTTGCAGCCGTAATCATGATTTCAACAAAGAAATCACTCGTTGCCAATTTGCTTTCGCCTGTCGCACGCGCTGGTGGGTTAGCTGGATCAATCCACGCATCCCAAACAGCATTCATCTCGCCGAAATACTGCATGCTTGATAGCCAAATTTCAGCCTTCAGAACATTCGATTTTGATGTCCCAGCTTCGGCCAATAGTTTGTCGATATTCGCCAAGATGGTTTTCGTTTGCTCCGCAGGATTATCGCCAGCGTTGCCAACTTGGCCTGAAAGATAAACCATATCGCCAAAAACGACAGCTTGGCTCATACGTGTGCCGGGGTTAATGCGTTGAATGCTCATAATCTTTTCCTATTGTGTAAGTGTTGCCCGGTCGGGCGACAAATCGTCTATCAATTCTTGATCAGCAAATGATGGCAAGCTTGTTCCAAGAACCATTTTCGCCGCCAACAAACTCAGTGCGGGCGACGTCTGGATGCCATATCCGCCCTGTCCTGCCAACCAGAAAAATCCTTCAACCGATGATGCATAGCCACATACCGGCGTTTTGTCGGGCGCAAAGACCCGAAGCCCTGCCCAACTGCCTTCGACATGGGCAACTTCGTATGTAGTCGCTTCAGAAAACCGGAATAGACCTTCGGCCAAAACCATATCATCCACAAATACATCATGGGGCGGAACAGGGTCTTCGTCCGCCGGCGAAACCAAAAAGCTGCCTGCATCCGGCTTCATGTACCAATCTTCGACCGCACTAAGCAGCATTGGCCATTTGTGTGACTGTTCAGGATGAGACGATGGCAAGGTCGCGATAGAACGTCGCTTGGCAACCAACCCGACCGGCGAAACCCCAAACATTTGCGCCACTTCATCTGCCCACGCACCGGCTGCATTAACAACAATCGGCGCTTCAAAAACACCCTGCGGCGTTTCAAGCTGCCAAACGCCGTCTGCGAATTCTGCTGTGGTAACGCCTGCATTGCAGATAACCAACGCGCCGTTCTTTTTGGCTTCCTTTAGCCAACCCTGATGCAGCGCAGCGACATCCAAGTCTTTTGCCTCGCGCTCAAACCCAACGCCAGCACATTCACTCTCATCAATAATTGGAACTAGTTTCTTGGCCTCAACCGAAGACAAAAACTCAATGTCATCAGCATTTGCAACCAACTCATCCAGATGCGGTTTGCTGTCCGCGTTGGCATAATACAGGACACCGCGATCCGACAAAACGGAGTGCGGGAAAAATGCAGCAGGCAAGTTTTGGAACATTTCCCAAGAGGCTTTATTGAGCTTCTTAATTGGATCATTGCCATAATTCATCGCGAACATCGCGGCGGATCGGCCTGTCGAATGATAGCCGGGCCGCTCTTCCATATCCAAAATGATCACGCGCTTTGACTTCGCCAATTGCGCTGCAACTCCAGCACCAGCGATGCCAGCACCAATCACCAAAATATCTGCTTGCTGATTCATATTTAGAGAAACCAATTCGAACTAGTGCAGCTATGATCGCTATCCATCAAGCAAAAAGCAAGTATGAATCATCAGATTAAGTCTTTGAATTTTGCTTTTCGCAACTCACGATAAACCACTGAAAACAAACTACCTTCCAACGGCATACCCTTGCATAAACCGTGCATTGGCACCGGCTCTTAAAAAACCATCTGTTTTTGAAGCAGCGGTCATGCGGCCCAAGGTCCAGTCTCCATCAACCTGCACCCGATGGCCTTTACGTTTGAGTTCATCCACTGTTGAACTCGGGAAACGCCCTTCAACAACAAGGTGCCCAGCATCTGCCTCGCGTGGATAAAATGAACTTGGAAAATGATTGGTATGGAAGCCCGGCGCGTCGATCGCTTCTTGTAGATTTTGCCCAAAATGCACATAGCGCAAAAAGTGGTGCAACGACCATTGATCCTGCTGATCTCCGCCTGGGGTTCCGAAAGTTGTTTCCGGTTTCCCGTCCTTCATCGCCATGGAAACTGACAATGTTGTGCGCGGACGTTTGCCCGGTGCAATGCACGTAGGTGAACGTTCATCCAGCCAGAACATTTGCGCACGGTTGGTCAAACAAAAACCGAGCCCCGGCACAACCGGAGAACTTTGCAACCACCCGCCCGATGGCGTTGCAGTGGCCATGTTTCCCCACTGATCGATAATGTCAAAGTGGCAAGTGTCGCCTTTTGTGCGACCGTCTGCGCCTGTCGGTAATTCATCAAATCGCGCCACGGTAGGCTCACCAATATCTTTGTTGTTTCGCCCCTCTTCCGTTTCACCCAAAGGACGATTGACCACTGGTCCACCAGCCCCCTCAATATGCCCTGGACGCAACTCCATTGAGGCTTCTTTGCCGATCAGTTTTCGGCGTTCATCATTGTAAGCATCACTCAACAAGGTTTCCATTGGCACATCTACAAAGTCTGGGTCGCCGTAAAACGCTTCCCTGTCTGCAAATGCTAATTTTGAAGCTTCAATAACAACATGAACAAATTCGGGATCATTAGGCGACATTGCGTCCAAATCAAGAGCTTTGAGCAATGCTAGTTGCTGCAAGAACGCAGGCCCCTGCCCCCAAGGGCCCGTTTTGAGCACATCATAGCCTTTATAGTGATAACTCAAGGGCTCTTCATACGAAGCACTCCAACTGGCCATGTCAGCGCCCGTTAAAAACCCGGGTTGAGGCCGGCCCGTCGTATCCATCACTTCATTCTGCGTAAAGAATGTGTCGACAGCTTCGGCAACAAACCCTTCGCGCCAGACGCGACGGGCCTTTTGAATCTGCTGCTCGCGATTTCCCCCAACAGCTTCTGCCTCTTCGATAATCCGCATGTAGGTTTTCGCAAGGATCGGGTTAGCAAACCGACTGCCAACTTTGGGTACATTCCCGCCGGGCAAAAACACTTCAGCAGAGCTAGGCCAGTGATCGTTAAACTGAGTTTGCACCTTTGATATGGTGCCCACGATATTTGGCACCAACGGCACACCGTTTTGCGCATAGCCTACGGCATATGAAAGAACGTCGCGCAAGTGCAACGTTCCATAGTCGAGCAGCAACATCATCCACGCGTCAAACGCGCCGGGCACAACGGTCGACAAAAATCCGGTGCCGGGGACAATATCGAGACCTAGGGATTTGTAGGCCTCAAAAGTCGCTTTTTGTGGCGCAACGCCCTGACCACAAACAACACGTGGCGCTTCACCTGCCTTCGCAATTAGCATCGGCACTTCACCGCCGGGGCCATTCAAATGAGGTTCAACAATTTGCAATGTAAACCCTGTGGCCACTGCCGCGTCAAACGCGTTGCCCCCGCGCTCCAAAACAGACATGCCGACCCCAGATGCAATCCAATGCGTCGATGCAACCACACCAAAATCGCCAACAATTTCTGGACGCGTTGTAAAATTAGTCATATTCCCCCCAAACACTTAAGCGGCATTTTAAGCTGTTTCTCCGATCATGCAACAAATGGTTGTACCAATTCAAAGATTGTTTCGCGGACCACCTCACCTTCAGGATATCAACCAATTTCTTGGCTCTCGCTTCAATTCACTGTTGATTTTACGGGCTTTTTCGCGCTTAAAATCACATCAGCAACAAGAATTGGTTGAACATGGCCGTAATTGATAAGAATACATCTAAGAATGCGCCCAAAAGCACGCTCGAGGGTGCTCCACTGGCGGACAAGCAAGCAAACGTCGCAAGCCAAGCCACCACCATGCGCGCTTATGAAACCGTGGTGGCAAAGATCCGCATTCTCATTGAAGAAGAAAAGCTTGGACCCGGCGATATGTTGCCGCCGGAGCGACAACTCGCGGAGCTATTTAAAGTTTCTCGACACTCGCTGCGCGAGGCTATACGGGTCATGCAGGAGCAAGGTGTACTTGCTGCACGTCAGGGCAGCGGCAACTATATTCAAGCGACCAGCAAGGCCGATTTGGTCCGCGCTCTCGGGTTTTCGACCAAAGGCAATACAAGAAAAGTATTTGACCTGTTCCAACTGCGCGACATGCTGGAGCCACAAATTGCAGGGCTTGCCGCAGAATTGGCGACCGAAGAACAGCTTGCTGTCATTAAGGATTTTGACGCTCGGCTGGAAGCAAATGAAGATTTCGACGAAGGACAGAAACTAGATCGTTCTTTCCACGAAGCAATTGCCGCTGCGACGGGAAATGAACTTCTTTTTGACGTCTTGCGCGAAATCAATTTGCATATTTTACCAACGGCATCTTCTGACACAGAAAAGGCACGGCGCAAGACCGTTTCCAACGAAGGCCATAAACGCATAATCGACGCGCTGGAAAAACGCGATGCTGACGCAGCGCGGCAAGCGATGCATCAGCATATTTCTGAAGTACGTTCTGAAGTGTTGTAGCGGCTAACATTTGAGCCGCTAACAGGATTAAACCACGACTCGCAAATTACGTAGCGGACGGCCTTCCACGAGGTTTTGCGCCACAGAAACAATAGTATCTGCATCAATGCCGAAGTGAGAATAGAGATCGCCAACCGTGCCAGTTTGTCCGAAGTGCTCGACGCCAAGTGGCACCGTTTGATGCCCAGCCACAGCACCTAGCCAGCTAAGGGTCGCTGGATGGCCATCTGTTACGGTTATGATTTTGCAATGTGGCGGCAAATCCGCCAACATGCGCTCAACATGTGACATTGCGCCTGCGTTTCCACGACGACGTGCCCGTTGTGCGGCAGTCCACCCCGCATTTAGCCGATCTGCTGATGTGCAGGCCAAAACGCCGATATCGCGGCGATCTTCGCCAATGCGGCCCGCAGCTTCCAATACTTCAGGACCAACGACGCCTTGATAGGCAATAACAACTTCACAATTTGCGCCGGGCTTGCGCCACCAATATGCACCATCGATTACGCCCTGCTTAAACGCGTCATCTTCTCGCCAAACAGGTTGTTCCAATGGACGCGTTGAAAGCCGCATATAGATCGAACCACCTGTTTCGTCACGCAACCACGTGCGCTCGTCAGGGTCGCCTTCACCATCGCGCTGCATATAGTCGAACGCCCAGTTCATAATCACTGACAATTCGTCCAAATAGGCAGGTTCAAACGCAGCCAAACCATCTTGGCTCATCCCGATCAGTTGAGAACCAATTGATTGGTGCGCGCCACCCTCAGGCGCAAGGGTCACCCCAGATGGTGTACCAACAATCATAAACCGGCTATCTTGATAACAGGCGTAGTTCAAAGCATCGAGACCACGTGCAATGAACGGATCATAAACCGTTCCAACCGGTAACAACCGCTCACCAAACAAGCCGTGGGAAAGGCCAGCAGCACCAAGCATCAGAAACAAGTTCATTTCCGCAATGCCGAGTTCAATATGCTGTCCGTCTGGTGAAAATGACCATTTTTGAGCTGACGGAATAGATTCGTCTTTAAACGTATCGCCCATCACTTCGCGCGCAAACAAACCTTTACGGTTTACCCAACCGCCAATATTGGTGGACACAGTAACGTCGGGAGACGTGGTGATAATACGTTCTGCAAGCTTGTCGTCCCGTTTGGCAATGGCATCAAGAATTTTACCGAAACCAGCCTGCGTTGATTGGTTGCGATCAGTGAGCTTAATGCCCTCGCCGACAGGAATGGCCTCCGCCTTATAGCGGCGCGTCCCCTTCGCAAAGAAGGGCACCTGATCCAGAAAGCTTTGGGTTTCTTCAACATTGTCAATTGCGCCGAATTTTTCCCATTCGTCGCCTGTTTTCACGCCAACATTATTGCGGAAAAATTCCATTTGAGTAGGTGTCATCAAGCCAGCATGATTGTCTTTATGGCCCGCAAGTGGCGTGCCCCAACCCTTAATTGTGTAAGAAAGGAACATGGTGGGTTTGTCGTGGTCAATACTATCGAACGCTTCTACCAACGTCTCCATACATTGGCCGCCAAGATTGTTCATCAGTGCTGACAATTCTTCGTCAGAGCGCTTTTCAACCAACGCGGTCACATCACCTTGATCACCGATTTCGTCCAGCAAACGTTTGCGCCACGCGCCACCGCCCTGGAATGTCAGTGCTGAATAAAGCTGGTTCGGGCAGCTATCGATCCAGTCGCGCAGCTTGTCGCCACCTGGCTCAGCAAATGCAGCGCGTTGCAGCGAACCATGTTTGATGCGCACAACTTCCCAGCCAAATGCTTTAAAAATGGTTTCAAGCCGTTCCCAAAGACCTTCTTTGATAACGCCATCCAAGCTTTGGCGGTTGTAATCGATAATCCACCAGACATTGCGCAGGTCGTGTTTCCAACCTTCTTGCAAACATTCAAAAATGTTACCTTCATCCATTTCTGCGTCGCCGATCAACGAGATCATGCGGCCCATTGGCTTGTCTTTTGCCCATTTCTTGGCCTGCAAGTAATCTTGGATCATCGAGGCAAACGCAGTTACCCCAACACCAAGGCCAACTGAACCAGTTGAAAAATCAACATCGTCAATATCTTTGGTGCGACTTGGATAGCTTTGCACCCCGCCAAAACCGCGGAAATTTTCCATTTTCTCACGCGTTTGGTTGCCCATCAAATATTGGATTGAGTGAAAAATTGGCGACGCATGCGGCTTTACGGCCACTCGGTCTTCAGGGCGAAGCACATGGAAATATAGCGCAGTCATGATCGAAACGATCGAAGCCGAAGAAGCCTGGTGTCCACCAACTTTAACGTCACCATCTTCTTTTTTGCGGAGATGGTTTGCGTTGTGGATCATCCAGCAGGCGAGCCATAACACTTGGTTTTCCAACTGCTTCAGCTGATCAATTTCGTTTTTCATCGCGCTTCTCCTCGCTTGCAAAGGTAGGTCTTTAAAACTTCTATATATCGCGTCGCTCACAAAGAGAAGACGTCAGACGTATGATGTATATGTTAGATGGCAATTTATTTCAACAAACAGATGCCTTGTTAGATCATGCTCAATTCTCAGGTTCGTCCAGCGTACAAAAGAAGAGAAACGTCCAGATTACAAGTTGTCCGACATCTTACACATCCAAAAACCGAAAACAAGTCGCATTCTGGCAAAACAGCACACCGCAGTCGTGGTCGCACCATTAAGATGCGACCGCCGTCTATCCCTATTAGGCGACTTTTTGGTTTGTAGTTGGCAATGCCTGCACAATATCAGCGATAATGTCATCAGGTTCTTCAAGGCCGACAGACATGCGAACCAAACCTTCGCTGATCAAATGTGCTGCTCGTTCTTCTGGCGTATATGTCGAGTGTGTCATGCTCGCCGGATGCTGAATTAATGTTTCAGCGTCACCCAAGCTCACTGCTCGCTTGATCATTTTCAAGCGGTTCATCGTTGCTTTTCCGGCTTCAATACCACCAATGACTTCAAAGGCGATCATGCCGCCAAAGTCTTTCATGGTGCGCTTCGCCAAGGCATGCTGGGGAAAGCTCTCAAGACCGGGGAAATGCACTTCGGAAACCATCGGATGTGCTTCTAGTGCTTGAGCCACTTTCATCGCACTCGAACAATGTCGATCCATCCGCAATTGCAAAGTTTTTAGGCCGCGTAAAATCAACATTGCATTGAAGGGCGCCATCACCGCGCCCGTCATGTCTTTCATGCCGACGAGGCGAATTTGACTTATGTCTTCTAGCGATCCCGCAACAAGACCTGCAATCACGTCGCCATGACCGCCCAAATATTTGGTCGCTGAATGCACAACAATGTCCGCGCCCAACTCAATCGGTCGCATCAAATATGGCGTAGTGTATGTGTTATCAACGACAACTTTTGCGCCCGCCTCATGGGCGATACCTGAAACAGCAGCAACGTCGACCAAACGCATGTTCGGGTTGGCTACAGTTTCAAAATACACAATTTTGGTTTTTTCACTGATCGCTGCCCGCACATTTTCGGGGTTGGTCATATCCACATGGGTGATCTTTATGCCAAACTTCGCCAAGCCATGCTGGAAGTAAGCAAACGTGCACCCATAAAGCGTTTCATCACAAATGACCTCGTCGCCCGGTGACAGAAACGTCCACATCACAGAAGTAATCGACCCCATGCCAGAAGCGTTTGCCAATCCGGCCTCAGCTCCTTCCAAAATCGCAATTCGGCGCTCCAAAAGATCACATGTCGGATTAGATATCCGGGAATAAACATGGCCCGGCTGCTCGCCAGCGAAGATATCACCACCATGTTCTGCAGACTCAAATGCGAATGTTGACGTGAGGTGAAGTGGCGGCGTCAATGCCCCCTCTTCGTCCAGAGGATCATATCCATGATGGATCGCATTTGTTGAAAAACCCAATGGGCGTCCTAGGGCGTCTTCTTTCATTTCGCATTCCTCCAAATGATAAGTGGCGAACATTGCGCCAAATCTGACACCATGATACTGCTTATTTGAAGGCATTTTATGACCAATATTGATCAAGAACTTGTCACTATTAGCATTTAATTGCGCGGTGGAGCCAAAAATGGATAAAACGGATCAAAAGATCATACGTGAATTGCAAGCGAATGGTCGCCTGACCAACCAGGAACTAGCAGAGCGTGTAAACCTGTCCCCGTCCCCATGTTTGCGTCGTTTGAAAAACCTTGAAAAATCCGGTGTGATAAAGGGCTATTGCGCAATCGTTGATCAAGGAAAATACGGATTGCCGGTCACCGTTTTCGTGAGAATCAAGCTGCAACATCACACTGAAAATGTTGTGAACGAATTCGAAACCGCGGTCCTTCGGATCGATGAAATTCTTGAATGCCATCTCATGACGGGTGACTGGGACTATCTATTGCGTGTTGTTGTTGGCAGTTTGGAAGACTATGAACGTTTCACGCGCCAACGCATCCATAAAATTTCAGGTGTCGCAGCGATTGAAACTAGCTTTGCTTATGGCGAAGTAAAACGCACCAACACCTACCCAGCCATTTAAAGCTGCTATCTAGTGATAAGACAAAGAACTGAACCATCAATTCCGGTGCGCGCGCGCGCGATCATCCAGAGCGCCAACGACGCAAGGAAATTCGCCGCCGCATAGCTGAGTGCAATGCCATAAATACCAAATTCAGCGTAGCTCAACCAGCTACCAACTATAGACAATAGAAGCGCTGCACCCATTATGATTGCGGTCGGCACTTGCTGCCCATTCATGGACAAAATCGCTGGTGCTGGCCCAAAAATGGCCCGAACGAAAATGGTAGACGATACTGCGAGTAGAATTGGTTTGGCGTTGCTGAATGCGTCACCAAAAAGCGCCAACAACAGATCGCCGATCAAGGCAAATCCCAACATCACCGCAACGCCATATCCGATGGCATAAACCGAAGTCCGCTTCAGTTTCGCCAGAACTCCAGCGCGGTCAGCGAGCGCGTTGGCGCTAACAATATCAGGCATCAGCAATGCGTATAGTGTGCGCATGCCGAACCCTGCAAGAACCCGAAAGCGGAAACATACATGCAACACTGCAACCTCAACTGGCGCAACCAGCAGCCCGGCCAGCAAAATATGGACTTCAATAAAGTAGTCCCAGACCAACGTCGTGATTGTCCAAGGATAAGCATTCTTGCGCCAGCGGGATTTTTCATCTTTGGGCACGTCAACAAGCTTGGACGCACCAATATCAAGAGACGCCAAAACCAGCACAATCAGCGCCATTCCGGCGCTCAATATTGCGACATAAAAGATCATCTCGCCATCAAACTGCACACCCATATAGGCAGCAATACCGAGCGCTAATAAGAACACGAAGGGTCGAATTATCGATTCTGGCAACATGCCAGCAACTTGCCGACCAAGCCCAATAAGCAAACCCGAATAAAGCGAAACAAGCGCAACGACTAAACCGAACGCGACAACAAGAAGCGGCAGCGTGAATGACTTGCCGACAAACAGGCCTGGATAAAATGCAAATGCACAGGCCGCCAAGGTGCCAACAAGCAAACTTGCGACCAAAATCTCCTGCCGCGCATTCATCACATATGCTGCGAGCAAGGATTTGACTTTGCCTTTGGCCTGATATTCAGCAGCAAAAATTGTCGCAACAGAACCAAACCCAAGCGACAACAATACGCCCAGCAGCGCCCCAATCGATAGAATAAAGGAAAATTCGCCAAGGCTCTTCGCACCGAACGATCGCGCAATCAAAATATTGGCAGCGAACGCCGCCAGTGCTCCAGCAAGCCGCGCAAGCGTGAGCAAGGAGAACTTAGCGAAGAAGCGCGAATATATTGGAGTGGCCACGACCCGACCGCCTTATCTGAATTTGAATTGAAACAGCGATTTGACCCGTCGTGTGATGCCGTCAAACGAGGGCAGTACAGCACCCAGCGCCATAAAGGCAGGTTTTGGGTCGCGCCACGAAAATACCATGTGTATGTCCGCAACAATTCCCCAAAAAACAGCACGCAACATCCAGCCAACGGCTTGCAACATATTCAAGTCGCCACGGATCCACCCAACTTTTGCCCCAACAAATGCGCCAGTCGTCCAAACATATCGCAAACCGGTACGTCCCTCGCGACGAACAAAATCTAGTGGCTGCTCAAACGCCAGTAACATTGGAATGTTTGTCAGGCTTAGACCTGCCGCTTCAGGTACTTTATGGTTGCCAGCAATCCGGGAATTAATTTCAAGGAAACTAATTTCGCCCGTTTCTGGGTCAACCAAATATTGCGCACAACCGATACCTGTATAGTTTAGATCACTGCAAAGGGCTTGGGTAAATTCACGCAATTGCTCATCAGGTTCAACCGTGATGCCTTCCGTCGCGAGCCCTGAGCCATCAGGGATATCGGTTTTGATGATACGCGCTTCCAAATATTGAAAAATTTGACCGCGATCAGCCGCAAAATAGATATTATGACGTGGTCCAGACGCATGGCGTTGACACAGCAAGGCTGTCTCTTCAGGCGCCCAATATTCAATAAACCACTTTAAGTCATCATCATCACGGATGGTGAAAACCTTCTTATTGTCAAATCGCCCGTTTGGACTTTCCGGCCGAATAACCAACGGCGTGCCAAGGCTCTTAAGGGTGGTTGTGAGCTGATCAACATTCTCCACACGTGAAAACAACAAGGTCGGCACGCCCACGCGTTGAGCCCGCTCATACATGCCAAATTTATCTAGACATGCACGAATTTGCTCAGGTGCATTCATTGCAACCGGCGGCAAGTTTTTCACCCATTCAGGATGATCCATAAATGCGGTGACGAAACTTTCGCTCACCGGATAGATCAACGAAATTTGCTGCTCTGCAACAAAATCTGACAAGCCTTCAAAAAATTCTACTTTATCCGTGGAGATAGAAGGATGCTGCCACATGCTATGTACCGCGCGGCTGAACTGAGCCCCGCCTTCCCAACCTTCATCGCCGGAAAACACCACATGCCCTTGGTTTGTCAAAATTCGAGCAAGTGTCAATGTCGGCCGATAATTGCCAAGTAACAAAATGCGCTGTTTCTGTGCTGGATCATAGGCATTTTTAGTGGATGGAGAGGTTGTAGTCTCGACTTGATCATCCGGCCTTGCCGCACTGACATTGTTCGATTGATGTTTAGGAACAGCGTTCATCAAAGCTCTCTGCAAAAGTAATCCCGGACTTTGTTGCCCGGCACAGTTAACTCAACTTTACGCAAATCTCGTTGCAGATAGGTTACTGCGCGGAACGAATGTTTAAACTCATGAATTTTCCTGCAGTCAGCGCGTGGAAACTAAACCAACAAAATATGCCAACAAATTTGGCACTGTCTTCGATGTAAACTAGTTGGGGTGCAAGGCTGTGAAAAAGACTATCGACACCAACAGAAGTCGCTAACGCGCCGCCGCCAATCAGCAATATCCAAAATTCACTTTTTGCGATTATCCGCCAGCTAGTAAGAACATATATTGCTGTCAGCCCGATATAGATCGCCATCACCACCAATTGCGGCACACCCAATGTGGGTAAAACCAACTCATGCAACAGATAGAGATCGTCGAGCGCCAGCCAACCGGAAAGCGCGCCGCCGGCGATTGCAAATCGGGTGTTTATTTTTCAGATTTGCTGGCGAACAGCACAAATCCTGTAAACATCATGATCGCAGCTGTTGCCGCCCAAAGCAAAATACCAAGGTTGGACACCGCGCCATAATATGAATGACAACAATCTTTCGACAACTGAGCAGCAGTCAACGCATCCAAAAACATCCATTTCGGCTCGTAAAATGGCTGCAGTAATACGATGAGCATCAATAAAGTCGGCAAACCAAATGTGCCAACATAAACCGCTACCCGTAATTTCCCTTGAAAATTTAAATTCTGTGACATCACGTTCCCCACTCGCTTTGGAATCTAGCAAAATGAGGTTGCGTTATGATTACCAATTTAAATGGTCAGCCAAACATCTCAGAACTAATTTCCGCATACCAGTCCAATGATTGGGCAAAAGTCTGGGCGCGTTCTTCTGGCGTTTCTTCTAACTGAGAAACATGGCTTGAAGTTGGCACAATCTTTTGCATTTCTGCCTTGAATGTCGCGCTAACGACCGCTCCATTATCATCCGAAATCAAACTGTAGCACGCATTGCCAAACTCGGCCGCACCGCGGTCACTACCCGATAGGTCCGCGACAACATTTCGAGCACACACTTTTGCTTGGCTATTTGCCGAAAAGGCCGATTTCGGCATTTTCCCTGCAATGCAGCTATCACCAATGACATAGATATTTGGGTCCATTTGCGAACGCATCGACGTCCCGTCAATTTCACAAAAACCTGTTTCGTTCACCAATTGGGCCGTGCTGGCGATCTTCCCGGCCAACTGACCGGGAATGATATTGAGCAGATCGCCTTCAAAATCATCGAAATCTGTTTCTACAATTCCAGATTTCGCATCAATATTGGTAATGCCACCATGAATATCTGGTCCCAACCATTCGATCATACCCGGATAATGCTGTTCCCAGCCTTGCGAAAACAAAGCTTGTTTGGAGAAGCTTGGCTTAGGGTCAAGAATAGTAATTCGGGAATTCGTATGCCCTTTTGCCGTCAGCAAATGCGCCATCATGGAAGCACGCTCATATGGGCCTGGTGGGCAACGATATGGGTAATCCGGCGGGACGATGATGATCTCTTGACCATCTTCAATGCCATCCAGCTTCCGCCTTAACAACTGGGTTTGTTCACCAGCCTGCCAGGCATGTGGTGCAATCTGAACATCCTCTTTCGAGTATCCAGGCGTCGTTTCAAAATCCAGTTCGATACCGGGAGAAAGAACAAGCCGATCATATTCGACAATGTTACCAGACGCAAAAATCACACGCTGCCGGTCGCGGTCAATCTGCGCTGCGTATTCGTGAACGACACTGATCCCATCAACTTCCTGTAGTGAAGAATATGAGTGTGTGATGGAAGAGAAGCTACGAAAATTAGCCAGATACAAATTGGAGAAAAAGCAGGTCGTATAAGTCTTTTTCGGCTCAACAAGCGTTATGTCTAACTCCCCATTTGCAAGCCCCGCCATAGAGCGAGCGGCGGACGCACCGCCTGCTCCCCCACCGATCACGACAACACGTGGCTTAACCTGTGCACGTGCAATTGCTGGCATTGCCAAAGTTGCAGCACTGGCGGCGCCCAACGCGATAAATCCCCGACGATCAAAACTCATTGTTTCCTCCGACATTTACCGCATAAATTGTGCGCGAGCTAACTACCCTCGTCTGGCGTCACATCCAAAACTTGTGCCCGTTTTGTAATCTCTACCGGGCCAGGTTTACATTCGCTCATACAGGGTTCTACACTTGTACCATAACTTGGCTCATCCGTCCGATCATCCGTATAAAAGCTCGCGCTATTCGGCATTTCAACGGACAAAAAGTTTTCATTTGAAAGCTCAAACTCTTCATCATCAACAATGTCGTTTAAATAAAGCAAATAGGCCGTGAGCGCATAGGTGTCATCGTCGGACAGACTGCCCACATCACCGAATGGCATCGCCCGTTGTACATAATCGTAAACCGTTGAAAGATAAGGCCAATATGACCCAATAGTTTTAACAGGCCTCTCGTCTTGCAATGTGTCTTGCCCGCCAGCAAGCACCGGCCATCTGCCAACGCCTTCGCCGAAATCACCGTGACAAGAAGCACATTTATCAATGAAGATTTCTTCGCCATCAAGAACATTACCACGCCCTGCTGGCAAACCCACGCCGTCCGGTCTCACGTCATGGTCCCATGCCAAAATTTCGTCGGCAGTTGCCACCCGCCCCAGATGAAAAATGCCGTGCGTTGGCACTTCCATTTCCATCGGAGTGGCCACGGTTGCGACTTCCTCGACAACCGGAGCTGTCGTCACTTCCTCGACCACAGCTTCTTCTTGTGGTCCAGAAAATGTTCGCAAATAGGCCAACAAGTTATCAGTGTCTTTTTGCTTTCGTAAACCAGCAAACGACATCTTCGTGCCTTTGATGAATGCTTTAGGTTTTTTGAGGAATTCCGCCATATTGGCGTCATCCCACACCAAACCCGCTTCACCTTTCCCAAGCATTGCTTTGGAATATTTGAACCCTTCAATCGAACCCGCAAGGCGGCCGAAAACCTCATTAAGATGAGGTCCAACTTTGTTCTTCGCACCATCACCCACCGCGTGGCAGGCCTTGCATTTTTTGAATACTTTCGCCCCAGCAGCCGCGTCGCCCTGTGCAAGCGCCGCGCCTGACAATGCAATAGCGGCAACAGCGCTGAGCGCGGCAAATTTAAGAAACTTCAACATTTTCCGTCACTCCGTCTTTTGCCACATACCATGTCTGAATACCGTTATTGTGATAGATCGAATTCACTCCGCGTACAGCACGCAATGCGTCTTTGGTTGGCTGTAGATTGCCATCTTCATCCATCGCTCGAGACTGCAAATAAAGCGGCTCACCGTTCCATTCATAATCAAGATAAAATCTGTGTACCGATCGAGAAAAACTAGGGCCATCAATCCGCGCAGGCAGCCAATTACGACCACCATCAACAGAAACATCCACGCGCGATATTTTACCCGCGCCAGACCAAGCGAGCCCAGTGATGACAGTGCGTCCTTTGCCATGTGTAATCGGCACTTGCGGACTAGGACTTGTAATCACAGACTTCACATCCATTTGCCAAGTAAACCGACGCGAACGGCCGTCTGGCATCAAATCTGTATATTTCGACGTCTCTTCGCGCTGCTGCCATGGCTGGTCACCAACTTCGATCCGTCGCAACCATTTGATCCACATGTTGCCTTCCCAACCCGGCACGACAAGCCGCATTGGATATCCCTGTTCCGGACGCAGCGCTTCACCATTCATTTTGAAGGCAATCATGCAATCGTCCAACGCTTTTTCCATCGGAATAGAGCGCGTCATTCCAGAAGCGTCGCCACCTTCAGCCAACAGCCATTTGCCGTTCGGCTTGATGCCTGCTTCTTCCAATACGTGCCGCAATTTCACACCGGTATACATTACATTGTGGATCATACCGTGGGTGAACTGCACGCCATTAAGTTGCGCGCCACGCCATTCCATCCCGGAATTGGCTGCACATTCAAGAAAGTGAACGCGGTTCTCGCGCGGGAAGCGCTTCAGGTCTTCGAGGGTAAAAACCAATGGCGTATCCACCAACCCATGGATCATCAACCGATGAGCCGTTGGGTCAATCTCGGCGATACCGCCATGATGCCGCTCAAAACAAACCCCGTTTGGTGTAATAATGCCGTCCAATTCATGCAATGGCGTAAAACTAACAGAGCTGATTGGGTCAGCCGTCAGCCATTCCACATTCCGGCGGATAACATGCTTTTCATGTTCGGACGGAAACCCATATGGCCGTTCACCAACACCGTCGCCCAATGTGGTGCGCCAATCTTGCTTTTGCAAAATGACATCTTCACCTGAAGCGTTGGCTACGCCAGCACTCGCTGCGCCAATTGCAGCAGCGCCGCCAACCATAAGACCATTCTTCAAGAAAGCACGCCGCCCTTGATTCAATTTCTTACCAGCTTCATTTGCGTTTTTCGGTTTTGCTATTTCACTCACCCCGATGACGCCTTTCTCTATTCATATGGTTTTTCATATGTATTTGAACAGATTCCTACGCATAAATCAAAACAATCTCTAAATCTTTGATTTATCAGGAAATTACTTTTACTGACCGGTTTGCTTCTAGCGCGACAACCGGGTTCTTTTTCAGATGATCTTCCACAACATCCCAAATTGCAGGACCCTCGACGTCCTCGCTAACCGACGCCCATCCGGCTACAATATAGGTACTGTCTGGAGCAATTCTCTCGCCCGTTTTCAGCATGGTCATGTCCGTAATGCGGTTGCCGATAGTCTTGGCCGGGTCAATCGTGTACCCCATGCCGCCCACACGCACCATGTCACCACCTTGCTGGTAATATGGGTCAACATTGAACAGATTGTCCGCGACGTCTTCCAAAATGTCGTGAATGGTTTTGCCGGTCATTTCTGAGCGATAAGCGGACGGATATGTCATCGCACACGCATTGTGTAAATCTTCAACCGTGATCGCTTGACCGGGCAACACACTCGTACCCCATCTAAAGCCGGGTGAAAGCGAAATGTCCGCATCTCTTTCCTCGATCAATGCCTGACAAATCAAATCATCGAAGGTGCCGTTGAAGTTCCCACGGCGATACAAAAGACTATCCGTTGTGCCCAATTCTCGGGCCAACTCTTCTTTGTAAGGCGCACGGACTTTATCAACCAGCGCCGTCATGGACGCATCGGGTGCAATTACATCAGAGAAAATCGGCACCAAACGGTATTTGAAGCCTTTGACTTCGCCGCCCTGCACATCCAAATCAAGACGCGAGACAAACTTCCCATGCGATCCTGTCGCAACAAGTAATGTGCCATTCACCAATAGCGGCTCTGGCAATGCATCGTGGGTGTGACCGCACAAAATGACATCGATGCCGTCGACGCGTTTCGCCAATGCACGATCAACGTCAAACCCGTTGTGGGAAAGCAAAACAATAAGTTCAGCCCCATCTGCTCGCGCCGCTTCAATATTGCGGACAATATCTTCTTCGCGAATACCGAACGACCAGTTCGGGAACATCCAACGTGGATTTGCAATTGGCGTATATGGGAAAGCTTGCCCAACAACGCCGATTTTTACGCCACCGCGTTCAAAGATCTTATATCCTTCAAATGCTGGCTCATTCCATTCCGCGTCGTAGATATTGGAACCCAAAAATGAGAATGGCAGCTCGTCGACGATTTCCGTAACCCGGTCAACGCCATAAGTGAATTCCCAGTGCCCGGTCATTGCGTCAGGTTGCAAGGAATTCATAACCTCAACCATATCCGCGCCTTGGGTCTGGTTCGAGGTGTAACTGCCCTGCCAAGTATCACCGCCATCAAGCAGCAGCATGTTGTCAGAACGTTCCGAACGAATGGAATTCACGACAGTTGCGATGCGGTCCATACCGCCCATTTTGCCGTATCCATGCGCTAGGCTGACATAATCTTCAGAAGTCAGCGCGTATGCATCGGCAGAACCGGGAACAATATTGTACAGATCGAGAAAATCTTTCCCCGTAACATGGGGCGGTAAGCCGTTAACATCGCCAACGCCCAAATTAATTGACGGCTCGCGGAAATAAACAGGCTTTAGTTGGGCATGTAGATCAGTGATATGCACGAGAGTAACATTCCCGTAGCCATCCATATCCAGCAAATCGCCCTGAGTTAGTTCTTGGCGTGCTGCCGCCCGAGCCCATTGCCCAGACATGCCAACTCCACCAATTGCTGACGTTGCTACGGCCGCCATCAAAAACTCACGACGAGAAAGCATATCAAACACCCCTATTTTATGAAATCGCCCAAACTGGGCTTACAAAAAGGCGACGGCACTCAAATAGCGCCGTCGCCATAACTAAACGTTACTAGTTCCGCACAGACGGTCCTTCAACCGCCAGGCCAGCACCACGTGACGCCACATAGGCTTCAAGGGCGATAAACTCATCAGATCCACGCTTAAACGGTGTTGCACGAATATTTTGCATACAACCTTTGAAGCGACGATGGATGGAACCTAGACCTGCCCACTTCAGTCGATAAACAGGGAAACCATTGGTTTGTCCTTGGCTCAAGTGATCTGAACGAATTTGATTGCCGTAATTGTCTTCATGGCAATTCGAACAGGACATGTTGAGTTGGCCAACACGAGTGTAATAAAGGTCTTTACCCTTTTCCATCCACTCAGCCATTGGTCCGTCAGTTTGAATGTTTACCGGCATGCCGCGAGATTGAACGCTGATCAAAGCGGTCATGTTCAGCATTTCTTTTGCTTCCCAACCCCAAGGCTCAGCGCCCATGCGATCCTGACGACAACGATTGATCAAATTTTCCATCGTTGCTGGCTTATTGGTTGCCTCATCCCATTTTGGAAGTTCTGCACGTAATCCAGCTAAGCTCGAAACGTCTTCATGACAAGATGCGCAGGACTTGCCTTCGCTGCCTTCTGCCCTCTCCCAGGTTTCCGCTGCATCATCAACTGCAACAAATCCTGGATTTTCAAAGTCATCCATTTGCAATGACTGCGTTTCTGGTGAACGGAAACGCCAACCAGAATAGATATGGTCAAGTGGTGAACTATCGGGTGCAGCCACATCAGTAATGATAAGCTCGCCTTCAATGATCAGTTGATTATTGTCCGGATCGGCCAGCGCCGGCGACATCAAAGTCGCAACGATTGCACTAAGACCAAGAGCGGCAATTATCCCCCCTTTTTTGATCATCTGTCTCCTCCTCTAAACAACAGATTTCGAGCCTCCCAGCCCGTCGTCTATCTAATTAATTTACCGCGATATCTTTGCTCGACGAATATTCAGAACCATCATCATCAACCCACGTGAAGTTAAATGTGCCACTCTCAGTGACCTTCACATTGAACTCGATGAACGGGTTCGCCGCTACGCCCGGCTCGATATCAGCTGAAAATACCGTCGTGCCGTTGAAGTCCGCTGTAAACTTGTTGATGATTTTACGTGGGATCAGATTTCCATCTTTTCCTTTACGTTGCCCGCTTTCCATAGCGTGGCTGATCAATGTTTTAATCGTAATAACATCACCAGCGGCAGCTTTTTTAGGCACTTTAACGCGAGGTTTTGAAGCCATAATTGTCTCTCCTAATTTCTCGGCCGCTTAGCCGCCACAACCGCCAATTGTTACTTTGACGAGTTTCTTATCCATGAACACCGAGCCATCGCTCATCTTCGCCACAGCGATCACATTTTGTGTTTTCGCTAAACGAATACGTGTCGTGGAAGAAGCAACGCCACTCATTGGGGTGAAATTCATCGTGACAACGCCGGGGTTCGGGTTGCCTTCTGCCAAAATCATAACAGACACAACATAGTCCGCTTCGGTCATTGGGCTTTCAACATCTACCGACACTGGAACTGTGTTGCCGTTCTCTGCGATCTCCGGTGCAGTAAGTGAAATTCTACCTTCGCCAATGGTCGCGCCACCTGCAAACGCATCAATAGCTGCTTGCGATGCTGCATCATCTCCAAATGCAATGCTAGACTGGAACCCAGTCACTGCAATCGCACCAAGGCCGGCAGCACCCAGCGCAATCACTTTGCGTCTTGATATGCTCATTCTTGTCTCCTTGTTCATGGCTTTACCTATTCGTCTTTCAACGTCATCAAGTAGGCCAATACATCTTCAACTTGCTGGGGCTGCAAAATTGTTTTGCCAGCAAATTTCTCCGCCACGCGAACACCAAGGTCTAGACTGTAAAATGAGGGCATAATTGAATCTGGATTCATTGCCTCTTTTACATTCACCAAGATCGCGCGCATTTCGCCTTCGCTCCAACGACTTGCTACACCGTCCAATGGAGGACCAACTTCGCCATGAAACGGCTGTTCTGGAATTTCAGAATTCATATGGCAGGCAAGGCAATTGCCCAACTTGCGGTTGATCATGATATCCCGACCCGCAACAGGATCACCCGTTTGCCCAGTCAATGAATTTTCAATAACCGCGTCGACCATTTTTACGTCATTTGGTCCAACCGCGTCTGCAAACACAGAACCCGTGCTGCACAATATCGCCACTGAGGTAGCGATAATCAGTTTTCTCATACCAGTCCCCTCCCTGAGATGGATCGCAAGATCTCATTCACATTATCGTGAGCTTAAATCGATAATTCCTTACAATCAATGTATTAATTCAAATGTTCATATGTTTCATGCAAATTCTCGCTTTTTCGACGCTTTTCATTAGTGTCAAAGTCGCCCTTCAGCCCGCAGTTTCTCTATGATTCGTGCATGATATTTTTGGAAATGTTCGTCGCCTTCATAGCCCCGTTCATTCACCCATTTGAACATATTTAGGAATGTCCACTTGCCAAATGCCCCAGGCATTGTCGCCACTGCAGCTTTTGAAACTCTGGTGGATTCGGCAGGAACTACATCCGGCAAAAACACCAAAGTTGGGGTGAAAACGTAGCCCCATTTGCGTGCAGCTGTCTTCTCGGTCAGCTCTTCGCCATCAAGATCCGTAACCCCTTCATCCCCGAACATGTTGTACTGAACAACCATAAAATTCTCTTTGAGATAGTCCGCCACTTCTGGGTCCGACAAGAGATCCTCATGCATTTTGGCGCAATAGATACAGCCGCGTTGTTCAAAGATCAGCACGAGGCGCTTGCCTTCGTCGGCGGCAGTTTCGATGTCCTCGGCGATGTCTCGAAATGTCAGCGCAAACCAATCTTGCTTATGAAGTCCGTCGTCGCCGATCGTTTCAGCATGCGCTACGCCTCCCAAGATCAAAAAACTGAATATCACCAAAACTCGAAGCATAATTGTCTCCTATCCAACAGTGCCAAAAACCGGGAATGTATCTAAAAGCCACTGTGCAATTGCACTCATGCTGCCTGTCACAAACAAAATGCCGGTGATGATCAACAAAAAACCCATCGCGATTTCTAATTTGCGCATGTGCCGTTTTAACCGCCCAGCAACTTTAATAAATTTGGCAGCAAATGCGCCCGCCAGAATAAACGGAATGCCGATGCCTGCAGAGTAGGCCAACAACAGGCTCATGCCGCGCCAAGCGGTGTCTTCGGAACCCGCCACAAACAAAATGGTCGCTAGAATTGGCCCAACACATGGCGTCCACCCAAATGCAAAAGCCAGGCCCATGATAAACGCGCCAAGCAACCCAACCGGCTTGGAATTCACCTGCACCCGCGCTTCCCGGTAGAGAACCGAAAGGCGCAAGATCCCGACAAAATGCAGCCCCATCGCGATGATAATCACCCCGGCGATGATCGACAGAATATGGTAATATTGGGCAATTGTTTGCCCCAACAGGCTGGCCGTTGCCCCTAAGGCGACAAAGACAGTCGAAAAGCCAATAACGAACGCAATTGAAGCCAACAGAATCTGCCGCGCTGCGCCGGCATCCATATCTTCGTCGCTAAGTTGCTCAAAGCTTACCCCGGCCAGATACGCCAGATATGGCGGCACAATGGGAAGAACACACGGGGAAAAGAAAGAAAGCACGCCCGCAATTAGCGCTCCCCAAATAGTAACATCCAACATACTGGCCCCAACATATAGCAATTTACATATCTATCTCACCTTAACTCAAATATATTTGATTTCCACTATATATTTTCAATGGTACAATCAGAATTGCGCTCAGGTTCAGGAACACACGATGAAAACCGCCATTTTAAGAATGCTATTAGCCACATTGATGGCTACTCTGTTGTTCGGCAACACGGCGCGAGCGCAGCAACTGCTGATGCTTGAGCAAGCTGGCTGCACATATTGCGAACAATGGAATTCAGAGATTGGCGAAATTTATCCCAAAACATGGGAAGGCAAGGCTGCGCCCTTGAGGCGAGTTGACATTCATGAGCCTTGGCCTCAAGATTTGTCAGAAATAAAGTCGGATGTCTTCACGCCAACATTTGTGCTAGTTGACGGCGGCAAAGAGATCGGCCGCTTGCGCGGGTACGCTGGAGATGAATTTTTCTGGTTTTTGCTCGATGAATTGATGGAAAAACTTGAAAACTGAGCAATTCTTTGACATCTAAGCACGTAATATAACCAAATTGATAAATGTGAACCATATGGTATTGCCAAAACTGAGCGAAAATTCTTCTCCAGAAGAAATGCGCGACATGATGGAACAGGCACGAAAAGCAAGCGAATTGCTCAAGGCACTTTCGCACGAATCGCGCATGCTCATCCTTTGCATTCTATCTGAGGGCGAAAAATCTGTGTCGGATTTGGAGCGTGTTATGTCCATGCCACAAGCATCTGTATCACAGCTATTGGCGCGGTTGCGGTTTGACAAATTGGTAAATACCCGGCGCGAAGGCCGCACAATTTACTATTCAATTGCAAGCGACGAAGTGTCGAACATCATCGGTCAACTATATGAGATGTTCTGCGCCGACGAGAAGCCAGACCAAAACGAATAGCTCCGGTACGGCTTGCTAGCGCACTAAATCATTTATCCACACCCAATTGTCTTTTTGCTGATTTGCGTCTTATGATGATGCAGGGGACAGGGAGATGATAAGATGATCGAGCCACTATATGGCTTGCCTCTGGCAGGTATCGCCGTTGGTATTTTGTTAGGATACGTCGCACGCGTAAACGTGTTTTGCACACTCTCCGCATTCGAGAAGGCATGGTATTCTGGCGATTATGGTGGATTGCGCACCTGGGGTTTAGCGGCACTTGTCGCCGCGATCGTCACCCAAATAGCCATTTCAACAGGAACCTTGGATCTCAGCTCAAGCTTTTACCTAACCACCGACTTTGCAATCGGCGCCTACATTATCGGCGGCGTGTTTTTCGGATTGGGCATGGCCTTAGTTGGAACCTGCGGGTTTGGTGCACTTATCCGCCTGGGTGGCGGAAGTCTAAAGGGCTTTGTTGCATTCCTTGTTATTGGCATCACCGCACTCGCAACCAGCCGCGGCACGCTTTCCCCTGTCCGCACATTCATTGAGCAGAATGCATCAATTGATTTAGCCTTTGCCGCAAACCAATCAATACCCACCCTTGTTGCCAGCGCGCTGGGTGGTTGGGCGCAATTCCCAGCTTTGATCCTCATATTAGTCATTGGCGCATATTGGATTTTCAAATCCAAAGAATTTCGTCAAAACAAGGTTGGCTTGCTGACGGGGACTATTGTTGGTGGAGTTATCGCCAGCGGCTGGTGGATCACTTCATATTTTCAAGAACACTCATTTGCCCCGGTTCAACTCGAATCAGCCAGCTTTGTGCTGCCGCTCGGTGATGGCATTTTGCAATTCATCGCAAACACAGGCGTAGGACCAGATTACGGCGTTGGTTTGGTGTTTGGCACAATTTTGGGCGCTGCAATCGGCGCCATCAAACAACATTCTGTCCGCTGGGAAGCATGCGACGACGCACGCGAATTGGGACGCCATATAACAGGCGCTGCCTTTATGGGATTTGGCGGCGTACTGGCGCTAGGGTGTACGATTGGTCAAGGTTTAAGCGCAGCTTCCCTACTCACCGTAAGTGCACCAATCGTAATTCTATCCGTCGCCTTGGGCGCTCGCATTGGCCTCGCCTACTTACTTGGCGGTCGAATATTTCAATTGGGAACCCAATAGGTCAGCTCGCGCCGATAAACCGATAAGCCGTGCCGGATTTCTCGACATGCCCCACACCATTGTTGGTGAGGTGATACCCGATAACGCGCATCTGATCGTGTGAAAGGCGATCCAAGAGTTTAAGACGCGTCGCAATCCCCTGCACTGGGTCATGGTCTGATCCAGTGGGCCAATTTGGTTTTTCAAAAGATATGATCGGATGGGTCAGCGCATCACCCAAGATCATTGTAGGCTGGTCACCACCGTGAACAATAAACGAAGCGTGACCAATCGTGTGCCCGCTCGTATCTACCGCTTCGACGCCACTCACTATTTCATCACCGAACTCGAAGAAACTAAACTGATCAGCAAGCTCGCCCAATCGGTTCTTCGCGCCCACCGCGAACGATTGCCGTTCTGGATTCATCAAAGAGATTGTGTCGTCATCCATCCAAAAATCAAATTCAGGCCGCGCGATATGCATACGCGCTTCAGGAAAAATCACTTCATCAAAATCATCGATTATGCCCCATAAATGATCTGGGTGCGCATGGGTGAACACCACATCGGTTACGCGTTCAGGATCAAACCCAGCTTCAAGGAACGCATCGAAAAATCCGCCCAGAGAGGAAAGGAAATTCGTGCCGCCGCCAACATCAAAAACAACTAAGCCTTTGTCTGTTTCAAGCACGGTCACATTGCATGGTGGCGAAACGGCGTCTAACGCGAACCCATTTGAGGTGAGCAATGCATCCCGCTCCGCTTGTGGGGCATCACCAAACACAAACCCCATCGGCAACTGCATAAACCCGTCATTGATGACGTGAAGCTTCGCAGCGCCCATTGAAAGCGTTGCTTGAGTTTGCGCCCGCGCAAGGCCTGGCAAACCAACAGCCAATCCCGCCACCGTCGTCAATTTCAAGAATTCTCGCCTCGTGAGCATCGTGTGCACCTCCCATATACATATTAATATCCATATGTAATTCTTGGGCTGCGCACAAGCACATTCCGAACATCGCCTATTTTGGCATCGCGTCTTTGGGAATTATTGCCCCAGCATATCTGATCACTTGTGCTGCCAATTTTTGCCCGGCCCGCACGCAATCTTGTGCGCGCAAACCATTTAGATGAGCATGCAAATATCCTGCGCTAAAACTGTCACCCGCCGCGGTACTGTCGACCACTTCGGCGACCTCTTCAAATGCCACATCTTGAGTTTCAGTCCCGTCAAAAACCGAAATTTGTTCGCCACCATCTGTCACAACCAGTTGGCCAGATCCAACTGAACGCAGCATTTCGATCAAGTCAGAGGATGTGACCGTTCCAAACAATGCCTCTCCTTCATCCCTGCCGATTTTTACAATGCTGGAAGTTGCGATAAATCGCTGCACCATTTCTGGCACATCGACTTCTGGCGAATGACTTTGCCAAAGGTTAGGTCTAAAATTGACATCAAACATAACGTCTCTGCCATTCTGCAAGAATGTTTGGGCAATTTCCCAAAGTGTTCGACGCCCCTCGTCCGAAAGGACCGCCAATGTAATGCCCGACAAATAAAGGCAATCAAACCCTGCTAGAAACTGCTTTTCCTGTGCCGCACTTGCACCAGTCAACAACTGGCGAACCGCAGCACTTTCGCGCCAATAAGTGAAAGAGCGCTCGCCCGTCTCGTCGGTGCTAATCGCATATAGCCCCGGCGTGCCACAGTCTGCCTGCACCTGAGGTGACAGCACCACTCCTTCTTCGCGCAGCGATGAAACAACATCATCGGAAAACCGACTTTGCCCGAGCCGCGTTAAATATCCGACCTGACCATTGTCGCCGAACAGACGCGCCAAATAAATCGCCGTATTTCCTGTATCGCCACCAAAGCCAAGTTGTGCCGAACCGTCTGCTTGAACGCCGGAAAGCTCAAGCATAATTTCCCCAACGGCGACAACGCTTTTCATTTCAGGCATTTTTCAAGAACTCCAATTCAATCGACCACCCTCATTAACGTGTGCCGCTCTATTGCGAAAGTTGATTGGCGCAAAATCAGTCTAATTTTCAACATTGATCAGTTGCCAATTCCAAAAATTGATGATCCTATCGGCGATCGCGAGGAGGAATTATGACGTCTTCATGGCCATCAAATCAGCCATCAACAAGCCAAGCTAGCAAGCAAAAGCTCGAAGATTACCGACAGAAGTTTTCAGAAATTGACCAACTTCTTGGCATTGAGACTAACGAAGATTTCGCCCAATTCAGTCAACGAAATGACATGTTCACCCGCGCCTTTTGGGATGAATCGATCCGCTCCAAACACACAGACGCATTTTTTAACAGCTATCGGGTGGACGCAGAACCTCGCCGCGGTGAAGGCTTTAGCCAAAAAGACTTTGCGTTGCGAAACGCCGCGTGGTCAATTTCAGACATCATCTCCTCGCGCAAACAGGAACAAGGCATTCGCGAAGGTTTTCAGGCAGCTATCCAGTCAGATACAGGCATCGCGCCGACAAAGTTTGAGATTGAGGACAAGGCCGAGTTCTCGGAAGAAATTAAGAAGGTCGCCAAACTTTTTGGCGCGGATTTGGTCGGCATAACAGAAATTGACGAGCGTTGGCATTATTCCAAGCGTGTGGACACGAGAACATTTGACGAAGCCGACTTGGACCTGCCCGAAGGCATGACCCACGTCATCGTTATGGGCCACGCCATGGACCATGAACTGGTGCGCACTTACCCTTCCGCTTTGGCAGGCGCATCGACCGGTCTTGAATATTCCCACGAAGCATCAATTGTTATTCAATTGGCGACTTACATTCGCAACTTGGGCTATCAAGCCGTCGCTTCAATGAATGATACGGCCCTCGTGATCCCCTATGCCGTCAAGGCAGGATTGGGCGAATATGGTCGCAACCAGATGGTGATCACACCAGAATTTGGTCCACGTATTCGCTTTTCAAAGATCTTCACAAATCTAGATTTGATCGCGGATATTCCCAAACCATTGGGCATCAAACAATATTGCGACATCTGCACTAAATGCGCGGATGCATGCCCACCCAAGGCCCTGCCACATGGCCCGCCGACTTATCCGAAAGACCAAAAATCCACAATTTCTGGGGTAAAAAAATGGTCCGCCAACTGCGAAAAATGCTTCGGTTATTGGGCGAAACTGCGCACAGACTGCGCCATTTGCATGCGGGTTTGTCCGTTCAATCGAACATATGACAATTGGGTTGATCGCTTGTTCCGCAAATTGGCGACCGGCAAATTTCGAAAGTTCGCAGTGAAATTTGAGCCACAATTTGGTAAAATGGCACGGCTGAAACCCAGCGAATGGTGGAAGAAATTCGCCGGCCATGAGACGGGTTAGTTCGCCGGTTTCTCGCAATTCCAATTGACGGCTTCAACACCGCCAAACTTTGCAAATCGCGCAAGCTCCTTGTCTAACGCTTCATATCTTTTCGGCGTCCACTTCACCCTTCCTTCAATCCAAAACGCAGTGACAGTTAACTCAGATTTCTTGCGGTCTGCTTTCAGCTCAATCCGGCCAACAAACCGATCATCTTGCAAAAGCGGATAAACATAATAACCCCACTTTCGTTTGTGGGCTGGCACAAAGATCTCAATTGTATAGTCAAACCCAAATAGTCGTCGTAGCCGATCCCGATCCCTGATCGCTGGATCAAACGGGTTGATAATCCGCAGCCGTGAAGTCGGCTTTGTGATCGCATCCAAATGCGCTTCAATATCTGAGGGGGCAAACATTTCAGCCCAACTGCCGTCAGATGATTGCACTTTAACCGGCATTGCGTCAGCCTTCGCAGACCATTCTTTCACTTCGGCAGGCGTCACTGCATCCCAAAATTTTCTAACCTCGCTCAAATTCGCAATGCCCAACCGCTCCAGCGCAGCATTGCACAACCAATTAACTTGCTCCTGATCGGACAGGACCTCGCTTAAAACCGACGCTGGCACAACCCGTTCGGTCAAATCGTAGTACTTGCGAAAACCCTTCCGGTGGGACGTCGACAGCTCACCCGCATACCACATAAAATCAAGCATGCGCTTGTGCGGCGGGCGAGCCCACATCCTCTTTTCGCCTTCAATTTTGGTGTCAAATGCCTCGGTGGAAAGCGCACCTTCCCGAGAAATGCGATCACGGATCTGCGCGCGCAAATCTGTTTCCAAGATGTCTT
This sequence comes from Maritalea sp. YIW29, assembly GCF_057219265.1. Taxonomy (NCBI): domain Bacteria; kingdom Pseudomonadati; phylum Pseudomonadota; class Alphaproteobacteria; order Hyphomicrobiales; family Devosiaceae; genus Maritalea; species Maritalea sp. YIW29. The sequence goes on along the minus strand of NZ_JBXVVF010000001.1, from coordinate 310,724 downwards.
CGTGCCATCCGCGCTTCAAAATATAGGCTTCCATACGCGCAAACTGTCGCTTCCACATGGGGTAGAAAGCTGTGGGGATCATCGAAGCGTCATGTGTAAAATGCTCAAACAAATCACCTGCCTGCCCCAAATGCTTATCGATCACCTTGGAGCGATAATTTTGATTTCGGCTCCACAAAATATGATGATGCGCCCGGGCGACATTTTGGATCGTGTCGATCTGCACAAAGCCCAAATCCTTGACGGTTTGCACCAGATCGAACGCGCCGGTGGGCGGTTTCGCTAGAAGGTTCTTGTTCAACCAAAACCAACGTGCCTGTTTGTTGTTGATTTCCAACATTTTGCCCCCAAATCGCTCAACTCAATTTCGAACAAAAGAAGAACAAATTCAAGCGAAATTTCAATCTAGTCAGCGTTTTGTTCGATTGAGCTTGTCCAGCTGCGCACAAATGTTTCGCGCCGCAATTGGTCTAGGAACACCAAGAGACCAGGGCCAAGCCGGATAGGTCGCAATACCGTGCCGGTTGATTGCGCGACCCTCTCGATAGGTGGCAACCCTGTTTGCGCGGAGAGCTCCGGCCGCCCTTCAAGTCGAACCAGAAAATCAATCATACGCCCGGCTGCATTAGCGTTTTTGGCATTTGTTGGGATTAGCGCGGTGCGCAACATAACGCCCACAAAATCGTCAAGCGGCACGATCTCTAGCTCGTCAGTTCCCGCCAATTGGCTTTCCGCATAGCTGCCCAACACGTTGTAAGCGAGGGCCAATTTGCCGGACGCGACGTCAGCTATCATCCCGCCGGAGCAACAATAAAGTTGCGTATCGAGCCGCCCCATCACTTCCGTTAGTCGCCAAAAGCTTTCCGTGTTGCGCGAATCTTGGGTTGCGAACAAATAGCCCAAACCCGATTTACGCACATCATATGTGCCTACACGTCCCGCAAAAGTCTCGGGATTGTTTCGCAATGTCTCGATCAGTTCCTGACGCGTACGGGGCACCGCCAGATTGGCGAACGCCGCTTTGGAAATCACCATCACTGCGGGTTCTTGGGTAAAGCCAAACAGCTGATCTCGCCACACCGCCCAGTCTGGCAATGAAGAAGTCGCATCCGAAGAATAGTCCTGCGCAAAACCATCATTCGTGAGCTTGGTTTGCAAATCCATTGCAGATGAAATCACCAAATCAAATTCGGCATTTTCAACATAAATTGCCTTCATCACGTCAGTACTGCCCGTCGTGACATATTGAATGTTGATCGACGGGTTTTCACGCTGAAACGCCAAAATGATCGGCTCGAAAACATCGATGTCCGCCGTGGAAAGAACTGTCAAAACTTCTTGGCCGTTTTCTGCCGCGTAATATTTGCGCTCCTCTTCTTCAAAGCCGTAGCTTAGTGAAAAAGGGAGCACAAAAATGGCCAACAAAATCGCTAAGACAAGTCGAATATCAAAGATACGCATGCGCCCTTGCCCTTTATGTTTTCACCAACTTGCAACCGGCCATTATGTGCCCGCGCCACTTCGTCCGCAATTGTAAGCCCGAGCCCAGAACCAACAACGTCATCCACATTGGAGCCGCGCGAAAAGCGCTTGGTCAGCTTGCTGGCATCCATACCGCCAAATCCGCGCCCCTCGTCGGATATCGACAGCGTCATTGTGTTGTTTGCCCTCAATATTTGAACATTGATGGCACTTTCCACCGGCGAATATTTGATCGCATTGTCCAAAATATTGCGCACAGCGTTCTGGATGAGTATCCGGTCCGCCAAAATCGGCACTTCGTCCGGCGAAGGGTCTAGAACGATATCGATATCCTTCAGCTCCGCGGTTGGCATCAAACGTTCGCAAATCTCTTTGGCGACATCACCCAACACCACCTCGCTTTTTTCAAGTTGATCGGTCCTAAATGTCACCATGGCATGGTCTAGCAACTGCCCCGCAGATCGCGAACTTTCATCAACCGCACGGATCATTTCGCGCAACGACTTACGATTTTCATCCTTTTTCATTTGCCGATAAACAACTTCTGCTTGCGTACGCACCGTGGCCAAAGGGGTCCGCACCCTATGTGCTGCCTCGGCGATAAAATCTTCTGAACGAGTTAGTGAGGACCTGAGCCGGCCCATAAAATTATTCAACGCATCCACCAGCGGCACCAGCTCGCCTGGCGTTTTCGTAACAACAGAACGCAAGTCTTTTGGGCCACGTCGCGCCACGGACTGGGCAAGACGCTTCAACGGCGCCACGGCGCTTTGAGCTGCCAGCAAACTAAGCGCCGTTGCCATCAAAAAGAAACCAATCGCAACGGCCATCGCGGTTGTTGTGATTTGTGAAGATGTGGCGGCGAGTCCACGCTGCGTTTGCGCCACAATAACGCGCACTTCGGCCGCCCGCTCTCCACTGCTCACTGCGCGAGCAAGCGAAACAATGCGCACTTCTTCGCCTTTATATTGATCCGTCACAAATTGAGCGTCGCGCCGATCTGGTCCCAATTCGGGGACTTGCAAATTGTCATATCCTGTCACCGTTTCTCCATCGGCGACGATGCGGTAAAACACTCGATCTTCTGAGATAGCGCCAAGCATCGAAAGTGCTGAATAGGGCAACTCTACCCGAACATTACCCCGTTCAGAATATAGCGCATCCGCGATTGAAGTCGCCGAAGCCGCAAGCACATTGTCTTGCGTGTCTGCTGCTGCGCCTTCAGCCACCGAACGCACAGCCAGAAAGAAAACAATTGATAATAATGCGGCAATGAAACTGAGTTGAACCACCAACCGTCGGCGTATTGAATTGGTGGTGAGAAACCGGATCATGATTGCTGGATCATCCGATATCCAAGCCCGCGAACGGTTTCGAGCCGTACCTCGGAACCTTCTAGCTTCTTGCGCAACCGTCCAACATAAACCTCGATGGCATTTTCGGACACTTCTTCATCAAATGAGAATAGGCGATCCATCAAATAGTTTTTGGAGAAGATCTGCCCCGGCGCGCCAAAAAACACCTCCAGCAACCGCAACTCTCGGTTGCGCAAGGCACGCTCTTGCGAACCGACCTGTAAAATGCCGGTTGATGGGTCAAAGACGAGGTCGCCAAATTCTCTGGCATTGTTGACGCTGCCGCCTTGCCGCCGCAAGACCGCACGACACCGCGCTTCCAGTTCTGAAAAGTCGAACGGTTTAGTGATGTAGTCATCCGCGCCCAGATCGAGAAGCCCTACCCGATCGGACACTTCCGAGCGTGCTGTCAGAACAATCACTGGGGTACGTTCGGCTTTCGAGCGGTGGGTTTTCAAAAACGAGCGACCATCGCCGTCTGGCAACATGATGTCGAGCAAGATCAAATCATAAGCAACAGTTGACGTGCTGGTTGCCGCATCACGAAGGTCTTGCGCGTGGTCCACAACATGACCATCCAGCGCAAACCTCTTTTTAAGAGCTGCTGCCAGTTGCATATTGTCCTCAACCAACAAAAAACGCACTATAAAGCCTCAATTTTTACTTGATAAATGCTCGCGCAAATATTCAATAAAATATACGCGTAACGTGGCTTGCGTGCAATCAATGCTGCCCGATTATTCAAAAAAGGTCATACCCTTGCTCCACCTTAAGAACCATCACCCACTAATTGCCGCTATTCTTATTCCCCTTGTTGCCGCAATCATTGGAAACACTACAATTCCAGCCACGTCAATCGAGTGGTATGAACAGCTAAATCACCCATGGTACAAATTACCACTATGGGCCTCAATTGTTGTGGCACTCTCGATCTATGTGGGCTATGGCGTTGTTATTTTCCAAGGTTGGACGCAGAAAAACTGGGGTGCAACTGCCCTCGCGGCAGCCGTGCTATTCGCTAATGAAGGTTGGAATTATGTCATGTTCGGAATCGGCAATCTCAGCCTGCTATTCTATGTAACAATTGCTTTTGCAGCGCTGGTTGCAGTGCAAACATTGTTCGCACGCAAATTGAACCGCGTTTGCTTTGTCATCAGTTTGGCTTATCTCGCCTGGGTCACATTATATGATCTGCCTTGGATGTATTTCCTAATGACAAACAACTAATCACCCACATGATGAAGGGGCTAAATCCCCTTCGTCGCGCCTCCGTCGCAGCGGACCACGGACCCGTTGACATAACTTGCCCGCTCAGAAACCAAAAACGCCGCCAAATCACCAAACTCTTCAGTTCGTCCATAACGTCCCGCGGGAATTTGTGCTTCGTTTTCTGCTCGCACATCTTCCAATGTTCGCCCGGTACGTTCAGCATTTCCGCCATCCAATTGATCAAGCCGCGCGGTCAAAATGCGTCCGGGCAGTTGCATGTTCGACGTGATGCCATCTTTGCCGACCTCATTAGCCAGCGATTTGCTCCATCCAACCAGCGAAGCACGCAACGTGTTCGACATGGCCAAATTCGGAATAGGCTGCTCAACACCAGAAGAAGCAATAGTTAGCACTCGCCCCCAGCCATTTGCCTGCATGTCCGGCAAGCAGAGATTGGTAACCTCAATCACCCGCAAAATCATGGTGTCAAAATAGGCGCGCCATGTCTCAGCATCTGGTGTGGTTGTTGCCCCCGGAGGCGGACCACCTGTATTGTTGACCAGAATATCCACTTGGCCGAGTTTTGATTTAGCGTCAGCATAAAGGTTGGCGGCAGCACCTTGAACCGACAAGTCCGCTTCAACGAAATCAGCTTTTCCTGGGCCCATCGCGTTTAGCTCTTGAACCACTGCTTCAAGTTTTTGCGCCGAACGCCCACAAATCACCACATGCGCACCTTCACCAATCAAAGAAGTGGCAACGGCAAGGCCTAACCCTTGACTAGATGCCAACACCAGCGCTCGCTTATTGCTTAATCCTAAATCCATAATCGCCTCCCTGAATTTACCAGATACACCAATCCCATCCCCCATCTGCCGTTCCTGAACAGGCTCAGCACAGACCTTCTTGGGGATGCGATCAGCAACTCACATTATTGCCGCAAATTGATCTCTAACAAACTATGCCAGAGTGCACCAAGATAAGGTAGCAAAACATTGTGGAAATTGAGCCGAACAATTGACGGTTTTTGTCATGCTACTTGCATGTCTCTCACTTGCTCTGATTTAGGAGAAAAGGCATGCAAAAGAAGAACGAACAGCGGCGCGAAGAACACACGCCAGCATTCTTGTCCATTGGTTTTCGTCCGTTTTTCTTTTTCGGTGCCCTTTATGCCGCCATCAACATTTTGATTTGGCTGCCGCTCTACTTCGCCCACATTGAATTGCCGCTCGTCATTAGCGCGGTGGATTGGCATATTCACGAACTGATCTTCGGCGTTCTGCCGGCAATCATTGCGGGTTTCTTGCTCACCGCCGTTCCAAACTGGACCGGTCGGTTGCCTGTTAAGGGCGTGCCCTTATTGCTCCTGACGTCAATGTGGCTGGTCGGCCGAATGGCGTTTAGCCTTTCGGCCTATTTAGGGCTAACGATTACCGCTTTTGTCGATTGCTCATTTTTGCTTATTTTGTTTGCTGTCATCGCCAACGAAATCATCTCCGGCAAGAATTGGCGCAATTTGCGGGTACTGTTGCTCATCGGAGCACTGGCCGCCAGTCACATTGCGTTTTATGTAGAAATCGCATTTACCGGATCTGCAGACCTGTCGATCCGCTTCGGCATTTCAACAATTGCCCTGCTGGTGATGGTGATCGGCGGACGCATAATCCCTAGTTTCACCCGAAATTGGTTGGCACAAAACACCCCCGGGCGGTTGCCCGTGCCGTTCAACAATACTGACAAACTCATCCTCGGGTTTACTTTGATTACCTTGCTTGGTTGGACATTTGCACCCAACAACTCAATTGCCGGATATATGTTTTTCGCCGCTGCTGGCTTCAACCTATTTCGTCTCTCAAGATGGGCGGGCGACCGCGTCATAACCAATTTCATCTTGCTCGTTCTTCACATCGCCTATGCATTTATTCCCCTCGCATTCCTGCTGATGGGCGCGCATATTTTGTGGCCGGATATGGTCGGTTCTGCTGCCGGCATACACGCCCTCACTATGGGCGGGTTTGGTGGCATGATTATCGGTGTCATGGTTCGGGCCACGCGCGGCCACACTGGTTACCCGCTTAAGACCGACCTCGCCGCAAAAGTTGCATTCACGCTGGTTGTGTCCTCAACATTGCTTCGGATAATCGTTGGCTTGGACTTGTTGGGCGACCTGAATGTTCCACTTCTATACGCTGCACAAATTGGATGGTGTTTGGCCTTCTTATGTTTTGCGATTTTTTATGGGCCAAAGTTGTTTCGCCCTAAACGTAGATAGAGCATCCTTCCTGTGTCCCGCCGCAGCAAAAAAATAATGTCTTGAAACTTTCTCTAGAACTGGCGAAGTTGAAGGACAATTAATTTTACCACTCAACTGAGAAGCCGAACATATGGACGCGCATAAATCTATGTTTTCGCCGCTTGAACATGGCTCCGTCGTCGATGCGATTGTCGAGCAGATTGAAGGCCTCATTCTAAACGGCGTGTTGCGTGACGGCACCAAACTCCCTTCTGAACGGGACTTGGCCGAGCAAATGTCTGCTTCCCGGCCAAAAGTCCGCGAGGCACTGAAGCACTTAGAAGGCAATAACCTGATCATTTCACGCCATGGGGAAGGCACATTTGTTGCCTCCCTTATTGGCTCTGCAATGTCTCCCGCACTGATTGATTTGTACGCGCGACATTCGAACGCCTTCTTGGACTATCTTGAATATCGCCGCGAGCAAGAGCAGTTCGCCAGCGCGCTTGCGGCAGAGCGCGCGACATCTGTCGACAAGCAAATCCTTTCTGCCATCATGAAAGAGCTCGAAGCGGCCCATGAAAATGGCGATTTTGATGCATCAGAAGAAGCGGATATGCGCTTTCATTCTGCAATCGTTGATGCGAGCCACAACACATTATTGGTCCACACAATGTCCTCAATCTATGCGCTTTCCCGGCAAAACCTGTTCTACAATCGACGTGTTTTACGGGTGTCTGACGGCAGCGCTGCTAATGGTCTGCTTTTGGATCAACATCGCGCGATCTATCAGGCGATAATTGACGGCATTCCCGAACGCGCACGTACAGCTGCGCGTGAGCATATCGACTTCCTCGAACGCTCATATTTGCTAGACCAAGATCGCACACGCCGGGAGCAGATTGCAAAACATCGACAAGCGAACTCGTGAGGAATGTACTGATTTTCTGGAAAGGTAAATAAACTTGACCTCTACCATTCTTTCGCGATAGCTTGCCGCCAAATAATGTCGGGAGAAATCAATGCGCCTAAAAGATTGTCACAATTTCCAAGATTTCCGGAAACTCGCCAAGCGCAGATTGCCCTCGCCGATTTTCAATTACATAGACGGCGCCGCCGACGATGAGGTTACTTATCGGCGCAACACATCCAGCTTTGATGATTGCGACTTGGTGCCAGATGTACTGAACGGCATTACGGATGTTGACATGTCCGTAACCGTGATGGGCCAAAAGCTCGACATGCCAATTTACTGTTCGCCCACAGCGCTCCAGCGTCTATTCCATCACGATGGCGAGCGCGCGGTTGCTGCAGCGGCCAACAAATTTGGCACGATGTTCGGGGTTTCTTCACTTGGTACCGTTTCCATGGAAGAGCTGCGCGAAAAATACGACACGCCGCAGGCCTACCAATTCTATTTTCATAAAGACCGAGGGTTGAACAAGGCGATGCTGCAAAGGGCAAAAGACGCGGGCATTAATGTGATGATGCTCACCGTTGATGCCATTGTTGGCGGCAATCGCGAACGAGATTTACGCACGGGCTTTTCCATTCCGTTCAAATTAAATCTGGCGGGTTTGAGTCAATTCGCGCTTAAACCAATGTGGGGCCTGAACTACATCACCCACGAGAAATTCAGCCTGCCCCAACTCGACTATCATGTTGATATGGGCGGCGGCGCGACCTCGATCAGTTCCTATTTTACCGAAATGCTTGATCAATCCATATCTTGGGATGACGTTGCTGAAATGGTCAAAGAGTGGGACGGCGAGTTTTGCATCAAAGGGATTATGTCCGTTGAAGATGCCAAGAAAGCCGCAGACATTGGATGTACCGGCATCATCATCTCTAACCATGGCGGCAGACAACTCGACGGTTCGCGCTCATCCTTCGATCAATTGGCCGCAATTGTTGATGCTGTTGGCGATCGTTTAGACGTCATCATGGATAGTGGCGTGCAAAGGGGCACCCACGTGCTCAAAGCACTTGCACTCGGCGCAAAGGCCGTTGGCGGCGGACGGTTTTATCTTTTCCCATTGGCCGCAGCTGGCCAACCCGGCGTCGAGCGGGCGTTGGAGTTAATGCGTGCGGAAATCCGACGTGGCATGATTTTGATGGGTGCATCGTCAGTCAGTGAACTCACACCAGATAAGCTCGTCTATAGATAAGGGCACCGACCAAATCAGATCGATGCCCCCCAATTCTTCTCGTTTCGAGTTCTGCCTATCCGCCTTCACCAGCGCGATCTGCATTCTTACGCCATTTCTGAACAAGCGGCATAAGCATCGGTACGAACAAGGTCAAACCAGCAATGACAAGAATTGAAAGGGTCAATTCACGTTCCCAAAGGAATGACCAGCTATCATCGTTGATCAGCAATGCTCGACGCAGGTTTTCTTCCATCATACCGCCAAGGATAAATCCAAGGATCATCGGTGCCAGTGGGAAGTCCAGCAGCCGAAGCACGACGGCGGCCACAGCGAATATGATCATCAGCTGAATATCGAACGTATTGAAGCTGACGAAATAAACCCCAATCAATGAGAAGAACAGGATCAATGGCAACAGGAACCGTGCCGGAATTGCCAAGACTTTCGCGATGTAAGGAATAAGCGGCAGGTTGAGCACCAACAGGATGATGTTGCCAATCCACATCGAAACAATAACCGCCCAAAACACTTCAGGCTGATCGATATAAAGCCGTGGACCCGGTTGAATGCCGTACCCAATCAAAGCACCAAGCATAATCGCTGTTGTACCGGACCCTGGAATACCCAACGTAAGCAATGGCACAAACGATCCCGTCGCAGCAGCGTTATTGGCCGTCTCCGGTGCAGCAAGTCCGCGAACAGAACCCTTACCAAATAGCTTGCCTTTTTTTGGCCCAGCTAAGCGCTGTTCTGTACCGTAAGCCAAGAAGCTAGCGATGGTAGCGCCGGCGCCCGGCAACACGCCGATTAAGAAGCCCATGATTGAAGACCGGCCGATGACAGGTGCCATTTCTTTCACTTCATCGCCGCTTATTTTCATCGATCCAAGATTGGCGGACGCCTCTTTTTCCTTCAGCCGGCTTTCGTCATCCTTGGGTTTCAAAATGGCCATTAATGCTTCAGACAGCGCGAATGTCGCCATAACCAACAGCAAGAACGAGACACCATCCAGCAAATCAATCATGCCCAATGTAAATCGCTGAATACCTTGCGTCTGATCGGTCCCCACGGTCGAAAGCATTAATCCGATAATGGTCATCAGCATGGCTTTTAGAACATTTCCTTGTCCAGCAAATGCCGCCACCGCGGTTAGGCCCAATACCATCAACGCAAAATAGTCGGTTGAATGGAAGGAGAGCGAAACGCTGGCCAAAAACGGAGCCGCGATGAGCAACAAAATTGCGCCGATTACACCACCAGAGAATGACGAATAAGCTGCGATAGCCAATGCCTTGCCGGCTTTGCCCTGTTTGGCCATGGGATAGCCATCAAACGAGGTCGCAACTGTACTGGCGACCCCCGGCGCATTGATCAAAATCGACGACGTCGATCCGCCAAATATCGCGCCGTAATAGACAGCAGCCATCAAAATGATGCCTGCCGCCGGGTCCAACCCTGCTGCAACCGGAATCATAAGAGCGATCGCAGACATTGGGCCAAGACCCGGCAACATGCCAATGAATGTCCCCACAAGACATCCAGCGACAACGAACATTAAATTCGTCGGAGTTAGGGCGGTGGTGAGCCCGATTAAAATGCCTTCAAGCATGATCCATCACCCTTTCAAAAACCAAGGAAGCGGTTCAATGAACACGCCTAAACCAAGTGTCATCAACGCCCAAAATGCAATTGCAATCGGCACTGAAGTGAGGAGCAGCAACCAAATTTTGCGCTCGCCTAAAATCCAATATCCAACACCCAGCAAGATCGATGACGATAGGATGAAACCCAACGGACGGATGGTCATGCCGTAAAACGACATCAACACCAAAAACGAGATCACAGTGCCCCAGTTCTTGCCCGTTAAATCCACAAATTCTTGCGGTGATGGCAGCACGATAATCGCGATGCTTAAGCCAATGCCCAATACGGCTAAAACCTCTGGCATGGTGCGCGCATGAAATGCGACATTCGCTTGAAATGGCAATAATGGAATGCGCTGGCTGAGCACTGCGTAGGTCACGCAAAATGCTAGCAATAACAAACCGCCAATTCGTCTGTTGGAAAAAAACACGATTGGCCTCCCCGACCGACCTTCAAAGAAGCAGCCAATTAGATGGCCGCTCTTTATTTTATCTGCAATAAAATGGCCGCAGCCCATTGGGCTACGGCCTGTTTAGTCAAGATGGCTTAAAGGAAACCAAGTTCGCGCATTAGAGCACCAATTTCTTCTTCTTGGCCTTCCAAGAACTTCACGAAATCAGCGTCAGCGTTGAAGATTTCAACCCAACCCATGCGATCACGAACGGCTGCCCATTCGTCAGTGCTGTACATTTCTTCAAGCGCATGAACGAACTGAGCCTTTTTCTCATCGGACAAACCCGGTGCGCCGAAGAAGCCGCGCCAGTTAACGAAGGCAGTTCCTGGCGAACCAGCTTCAGCACATGTTGGCGTATCAGGTGCAGCAGCCAAACGTTCGGTTGCTGTGACGCACAAAATGTTCACTTCACCCTGGCGGGCCAATTCAATCGCCTCGCCGAAGCCAGTTGTTAGCGCAGCAATTTCGCCTGACAGCAATCCAGCCATCGCCTTACCGCCCGCATCATAAGGTATGTACTTCACTTCGATTGGGTTCGCGCCGGCATTTTTCATAACCAAGGCTGCAATCAAGTGGTCCATGCCGCCGGCAACTGAGCCGCCGCCAATAGCCACGCTACTTGGGTCGCTCGTGTAAGCAGCCAACAATGCCTGCATTGTTTCGATGGAGCTGTCTTTATGCACGACCATCGCGCCATAATCTCCAATCGTGCCGGCGATCGGGGTCAGATCACGGAATGATTGGGGGAATACCCCTTGCAAAGACCGGATCACGATCGGAGTGGAGTTGACCATCAATGTGTCTTGGTCATTGGTTTCGATAATATGCGCGATGGCTTTACCGCCGCCGCCGCCCGACATATTTTCATATGTTGCACCGCCAGCAATACCTGATTTGGTTAGGGCTTCGCCCGTACCGCGCGCTGTGCCATCCCAGCCGCCGCCAGCGCCACCTGGAATAAGAAACTTAATTTCGTCGACGACCTTATGGCCGTCGGCCATTGCTACGCCTGCCGCACCAAGCATGAGTGAAGTAGCTGCCAAAGCAGCCGTGATTTTCTTGAACATCGATGTCCTCCCAATTAAACAAAACCGTTTTCCGGTTCGTGTTCTATGGCATCACGGCAAACTGACACCAACCTGACATGGGAGAAATGCGAATTTATACTTTTAAAATCAGCGTGTTATGCAGAGGCTCCTTTCAATTTGGAAACAAGCTCTGCGACTCGCGCAGCATTATCTCGAGCAATATGGTTGTCTTCCATATAAAGATTATTCTCAAACCCAATGCGACAATCGCTGCCAAAAGACGCGGCGTGGACCAAGCTCTGCGTCTCTTTTTCACCAAAAGCACAGGTCATATATTTTGCATTTGACGAGAATGGTGAGGCCATCAGCGCGCTGTAAAACGGATCAAAATGCAACGGGTTTGACCTTTGCCCCGTCGTGTAGCGTCCCAAAACAAACAACAATGATGGCGCGTCAAAAGGGATCACACCTTGGTCCACCAATTGCTCAAATTGCTGCACTTCTGCGGGATCATATAAGATGTGTTGAACATCTACTCCCTCATCTGCAAGCGAGTGATAAAACTTGGTCAGTTCTTTTTGGCTTTCATGACGGCTTAGTTCTGCCAACGCGATTGAAACAAATTTCGGACGCACCTCCCGGACGACATCCATCTGCTGTTTTGGCGCATAAATGCCAACTGCCTCGGTGGTGATTTGCACATCCATTTTCGGCACAGCATTTGATAGTTCAGCTATGAGTTCGCGATAAAGCCCTGCATCCAGAACGTGCGCTCCATCCGGATCGCGCACATGAGCATGGATACCGTTTGCACCAGCAGCAAAACAACTCTTCGCAGTTTCAACAATCTCAGGAATGCTTATTGGCAAATCTTTATGGTCTGCCTTCGTGCGCCTCGCGCCATTTGGTGCGACCATAATATAAGGCAAGCTCATGCGTATCCCTGAACGTCAGCAAAAACATCGTCCAGCGCAATCGCTAGTCGATCAACAAGCAAATCAATATGCTCATTTTCATAGATGAATGGCGGTGCGAGCAAAATGTGATCTCCATTTTTCCCGTCGACCGTTCCACCCATCGGGTAAATCATCAGACCACGTTCGAACGCTGCCTTCTTGGTTTTGCCAGCAATACCCAGTTTTGGATCGAATGGCGATTTAGTTTGCCTATTTTCCACAAGTTCTAGACCCCAGAACAAACCCTTACCTCGAATGTTGCCAACAAAAGGGTGTTGCCCAAACTTCTTGTGCAATGCGGTTTCCAACTTTTCCCCTAGCTCTGCAACACGCGGCAACAACTGGTTCGTTTCAATTTCTTCAAGCACGGCTAGTCCTGCAGCGCATGCAGCCGGGTGACCCAAATAGGTGTGGCCGTGTTGAAAGAAGCCACTGCCATTTTTCACAGCGCCATAAATCTCGCCCGAACATATCATCGCTGCAAGCGGCTGTACCCCGGCCGCAATCCCCTTGGCGATGCAGATCATATCCGGCTTGATGTCGTAATGCTCGGAGGCAAAATATTTACCCGTTCGCCCACAGCCAACCATCACCTCGTCCATGATCAACAACACACCATATTGGCGGCAAATCTCCTGAATACGGTCATAATAGCCCTCAACGGGCGGCACCGCGCCCATTGTTGCGCCGACAATCGGTTCCGCCATAAAGGCCGCAACATTTTTCGGGCCAAGCCGAAGGATCATTTCCTCCAACTGATTTGCCATGCGTTGACCATAGTCAAACTCGCTTTCGCCATCCTGAGCGAACCGCCAATAATGACATGCATCGATATGGACCATGGAAGGCACCATAAGAGGCTCGAACTGAGCCTTGCGCCACATATTACCGCCTGCAGACAATGCCCCCAGCGTGTTGCCATGGTAGCTTTGTTTGCGCGCGATAATGTGCTTTCGTTCTGGCTGTCCAATTTCCAAGAAATACTGCCTCGCCAGCTTAATCGCACTTTCAGTGGCTTCGGAGCCGCCAGAAACCAAATAGACGCGTTCCATATTGTCAGGCGCAAGTTCAATCAGCTTATCTGCCAACTGTTCTGCCGGATCTGATGTAAAGAATGAGGTGTGGGCATAGGATATATTATCAAGCTGATCTTTTACAGCTTCAATAACCCGCGTGGGCGAATGTCCTAAGCACGACACCGCCGCGCCGCCGCATCCATCGAGATATTTCTTTCCATTGGCATCAAAGAGCCAAGGCCCGTCGCCAGACACGACAACAGGCAGTTCCACACGCGAATGGCGTGGAAACACGTGATCAGCACACATTTTTTTCGTTCCGCTAAAGCGTTTTAGTTTGGTCTTACAACAAAGACCGATTGCTTGGCATGTCGAACCACCCGCGCGGCATTTGGGCCGAGCAAATAGTCTTGCAATGCCGGTCTATGCGATCCCATTACAATGATGTCGCAATTGATTTTATCCGCATATTGCAGAATTTCGTCATAGATTGTGCCTTGGGCGAGGTGCAGTTTCACTGAGCCCGGATTCGCGCAATGTGTTTGCGCGAACTCCTTGAGGGCCAACGAAGCAGCACTTTCTGCTTTTTTCTCAAACCCCTCCGGGAAATACTGAGAAACCGCAGGCAAACCAAACGTTGGCAAAACGCTCATCATTGTAAGCTTCGCACCATAGTCCTTTGCGATTTGCTCAGCAGCAGGTAGTGCCCTATCCCAGGAGCTTTCCTGCCCTAAATCAACCGGCAACAAAACAGATTTAAACATTCTAGTTCTCCTTAAAACGCGGGTTGAGTTTGACGGCGACGTTGCAGCATAATCACAAATCCAAGCAGCAAGAGTGCTGGAATGTAGAAAATTTGCTTCGGCATACGATCAGCAGCAGTTTGCACTGATTTGATTTCAACCGGCTCGTCTAGATAGAAGTCAAACCCACCAAGTTTCTCGAAATATGGTGTTCCAGGGAATGGTTCGTCCAGTTTCACAATCTCGCCCTCTGGGAAGGTTGTGATACCAGCACCCGTCAGCCTTGTTGCGCCATCGCCGTCTTCAGTTACGGGCAATATGACCGTCACATCTTTGAGTTCGCCCGTATCGAAGTCGGGTCCACTGACCACAATCCGAATGTCGCTACCAACTGGCGCTGCCCCAACAACTTCTTCCAACTGCGTCGCCGCAGAAGTTTGATAAGGCTGTTGCACGTAATCAAGGAAGAAACCGGGTCGGAACAATGTGAACGCAATCAGGATTAGCAATGCGCTTTCCCACTTGCGAGACTTCGCAAAGAAATAACCCTGCGTCCCCGCCGCGAATAAGAGCATCGCAACTGTGGCCACAATGAAGATGAATATGCCGTCAATCCACCCCACATTAATCAACAACAAATCAGTGTTGAAGATGAAGAGGAAAGGCAAGGCAACGGTGCGCAAACTGTAGAAGAATGCAGTAAAGCCGGTCTTGATTGGGTCGCCGCCGGAAACGGCTGCTGCGGCAAAACTGGCGAGCCCCACCGGGGGCGTCACGTCAGCCATAATGCCGAAATAGAACACAAACATATGAACCGCGATAAGGGGCACGATCAATCCGCTTTGTGCACCAAGTTCTACAACAACAGCCGCCATCAGCGATGACACTACGATATAGTTGGCGGTGGTGGGCAAGCCCATGCCCAGGATCAAACTGATCACGCCAACACACATCAACATGATGATCAGGTTGCCACCGGATAGGAATTCAACAAGCTCAGCCATAACTTGGCCAACGCCCGTCAATGTAACTGTACCAACAATAATACCCGCCGTGGCGGTTGCGACACCAATCCCGATCATGTTACGTGAACCAGCAATCATGCCCGCGATCAAATCGTCGAAACCCTCTTTAAACTCAGCCGCTACATCACCCGATTTGCGGAACAGAGCCTTAAGCGGCTTTTGTGTCAGCAGAATAATGATCAAAAGCGCCGAGGCCCAAAATGCAGATAGTCCCGGCGACTTCCGCTCGATCATCAAGAACCAAACAAGCACCACAATTGGCAGAATGTAGTGAAGGCCAGTACCCTTAATGTCGTCATATACTGGTAGTTTTACAATCTCAGAATTTGGATCATCCATTGCTAGATCAGGCTTACGTGCAGCCATCGCAACCATGCCAACATAAATTGCTAATGTCGCCAATGTGAGGATAATCGAAGCGTTCTCACCGAATAGATCCCGCATCCAGCCAATGCCATAATAGATGATAAAACAAAGGGCGCCGAAAATTGCAAAACCAATGAAGGTTGATAGCAACTGCTGGATCAACGTTTTGGTTTGCTGCACAGGCTTAGGCAGCGCTGTCATACCTTTCTTCAAGGCTTCCAAATGCACAATGTACAAAAGCGCGATGTAAGAAACGACGGCCGGCAAGAAGGCATGCTTGATCACTTCGACATATGAAATGCCGATATACTCCACCATCAGGAACGCCGCGGCGCCCATAACCGGTGGCATGATCTGACCATTTACTGACGAAGCAACTTCAACCGATCCGGCTTGCTCCGAGGTAAACCCAACACGCTTCATCAAAGGAATGGTGAAAGTGCCGGTGGTTACCACGTTGGCAATCGAAGAGCCTGAGATCAACCCGGTCATCGCAGAGCCAACAACTGCAGCTTTCGCGGGTCCACCGCGAAGGTGACCCAATAGCGAAAAGGCGATTTGAATGAAGTAATTGCCGGCACCCGCTTTATCGAGCAGCGAGCCGAACAATACGAACAAAAACACAAAGCTTGCCGACACGCCCAAGGCAATGCCGAACACACCCTCGGTCGTTAGCCACATATGGCTCATGGCTTTAGAAAAGCTTGCCCCTTTCCAACGGATAACGTCGGGGATGAAGCTTTCAGAACCAAAGAAAACATAGACGAGGAAAATCAAGGCCACGATGGCCAAAGCTGGCCCAAGTGCGCGTCGTGCAGCCTCAAGCAAGATCAATAGACCAACACCAGACATCACCAACTGAAGGGTCGTTGGTAGGCCTTGTGCGCCCGTATCGGACAAAGTTTGATAAGCGTAAAATGCATAGCCAGCACAAAGCGCTCCAACAATGCCCAACACCCAATCATAAATGGGAATGCGGGATCGTGAGCTCGATTTGAATGCCGGATAGGCCATGAAGGCCAAGAACACAGCAATCGCTAAGTGTAGCGAGCGCGTTTGTGTGTCATTTAGAACAGGGATAATACGACCAATCGCCGTATAGGGCAGCGGTGAAGCGATCCACAACTGAAAAAGTGCCCAGAATAACGCAATGCCGGCGATTAATTTGCCGACTGCCCCAGCTGGATTGCGCGCACCGCTATCCGTGGAGGCAACCAGATCTTCTAGTTCCTCATCGCTCAATGGTGCGTTCTTATTTTGATTTGTGTCGCTCATATGCCCCTCCCAGAACCCCTAAAATATGTGCCTAATAGGCAAGAGGTGGCGCAAAGTGCGCCACCTCAAACATTCTGGCTTACATGCCATTCTCTGCGTAATATTTCGCAGCGCCGGCGTGGATCGGTGCTGAAAGACCGTCTTTAGCCATTTGCTTTGGATCAAGGTTAGCAAATGCAGGGTGCAGTTTGCGGAAGCCGTCAATGTCGTCAAACACTGCTTTTACAACTTCGTAAACAACGTCATCTGCAACAGCAGCTGATGAAACAAATGTCGCGCCAACACCAAATGTTGTGGTGTCTTCGTCATTTCCGCGATACATGCCACCTGGAATTGTTGCTGTCCGGTAGAATGCGTTGTCTTCAATCAACTTGTCGATCTCAGGGCCAGTAACATTCACCAATACTGAATCACATGAAGTCGTTGCTTCAGAAATCGAACCGGAAGGGTGACCAACTGTGTAGATCATTGCGTCAATTTTGTTGTCGCAAAGTGCTTGAGATTGCTCAGAAGCTTTCAATTCAGACGCCAAAGCAAAATCCCCGGTTGTCCAACCAAGTGCGTTCAACACAACATCCATTGTGCCGCGCTGACCCGAACCTGGATTACCGATATTTACGCGCTTACCCTTAAGGTCTGCAAAGTTTTTGATGCCCGAATCTGCGCGTGCCACAACTGTAAATGGCTCTGGGTGCACAGAGAATACAGCACGTAGATCTGTAAACGCACCAGCTTCTTCAAATTTTGAAGTGCCGTTAAACGCGTGATATTGCCAATCAGATTGTGCAACACCAAACTCAAGCTCGCCCTGGCGAATTGTGTTAATGTTGTAAACTGAACCACCTGTAGATTCCACAGCACAACGAATACCGTGCTCTTTGCGGTTCTTGTTGACCAAACGACAGATCGCGCCACCAGTTGGGTAGTAAACACCTGTTACGCCACCAGTACCGATGGAGATAAACTGTTGTTGTGCAAAAGACGGCACCGCCGCCCCTACAACCATTGCTGCGCCAATCGCAGCACTCATAATTATTTTTTTCACGTCGTGTTCTCCCTTTAGACGTTTCAGTTATTCATACCTTGTTGGGCATGTATCTTACGCTGACCGAGCAAACTCGTGGCTGTTTGAAACAGCACTCTTTTCATTTGCCTGATCAATCGTATCTATTGTGCGCAAACTGGCAACACCGCCAAAATGCGTACAAATTTCTTCCGCCAGTTGCACCGCACATGCAGCGGCCATGGTCCAGCCAAGCGTGCCGTGTCCGCAATTGACAAATGCATTTTCGAGTTTTGATTGCTTAACGATGGGCTGCGAGTTTGGCGTAACTGGTCGATGACCGATCCAAGGCTCGCCATCACCTTGCATTTCAGCCGCGCCCGGAAATCGCGTCGTCAGCACGTTTTTCAATTGTGCAAGACGGTCATTCAGAACCCGCATACGCGTCTCACCGATATCCGCAAGACCTGCTATACGCACTTTGTCACCCAGCTGGCAAAGAACAACTTTGCCCTTCACATCCGTGATGCTGTTTTCAGGGGCGTTTGGCCCTATAGGATACGTCAAGCTGTAACCTGCAACCGGCACAATCGGCAGATCCAAACCAAGCGATTTGGCGAATTTGGGCATCCAATGGCCCGTCGCAAACACATATCCATCAGCACTCATCTGGCCGCGGCTCGTATTCAACCCGGAAATTTTGCCATTATCATCAAGCACGTCTTCAACTGTACATCCGCGCAACAACCGATTGTTAGATGAGAGCGACAGGATGTGTTGGATTACCGCTTCAGCAAAACGCCGTGGATCACCGACCTCTTCACATTCGGTAAAAATTGCCCCGGCTATTTTGCCGCCAAAATGAGCAAGTGACGGCTCAACAACCAAAGCTTCTTCTGGCGACAACAATGTCTGCTTAATGCCAAACTGACACTTTAGCGTCATTAATTCTTTTGCGCCCTCAACTGCACTTTGGTCAGGCAGGATATGAATCTTGCCACCGATATTGTGATCAAACTCAAAGTTGTACCGTTCGCGCCATTTGCGCATTTGCTCTTTTGAACGAACCGCAATTTCTAAACTAGCCGCAGTATTGCGCATAAAGCGCCGTTTGGAACTTTGAGCGACAAACTGCGAAAGCCAAGAATAGTTATGTAGACTGGGCCTTAGGCGAAACTTCATGCCCGGTTCTTGCCCAATCAATATGCGGCTCGCCATGCCGATCAAACCCGGCGAAGCCATCGCGTCAGCATAGCCATAGCTCAACTGCGCGCCATTTGCTTTGCTTGTTGCACTCGCAACATGCTCATCGCGTTCGATGATTGTGACGTAAAACCCACGTTCCACAAGAGCCAATGCGGTCGTTGCGCCCACAATACCGGCACCTACGATCAAAATCGTTGGTTTGTGAGGCTTTGCATTAACTTCAGGATTGTTGGGAAAGTTCATTATTTGCCACGCCGCCACGACGTTTCGCGCAAATAAGATGAGGCACCAAAATGCCGCCAAAGCATAACGTTTCGACTTTGAATACTCGCCGGAAGAAACATCAATTTAGTACGCCCTATTCACCCTCATTGAGTCGAGCCTATGAAATTTCTAACCAAAAGGTAAATAATAATACATTGGCTTCATATAATCCTGAGTTATATATGAAGCAGGGTGAATTCCAATTTTGGGAGGCGAGGCACTATGAACTTACGGCACATAGAACTATTTCACACGATCATGGTGGAAGGCACAATCAGTGGCGCTGCTCGGGCCCTAAACATTTCCCAACCAGCCGTTAGCAATGCGCTTCGGCACGCAGAAGACCAATTGGGCTTCCAGCTATTTCACCGCTTAGGAAAACGCATCGTGCCGAGTGACGAAGCAAAGCTTCTCTTTTCGCACACAGAAAGCGTGATGCAACAAGTGGAACGAGTCACCCAAATTTGTGAAAACATGGACGAAGGCGTTGGCCTTTCCATCCGCATCGGTGTTGTGCCTGCGCTATCATTTCAACTCTTGCCTTTGGCGCTTGCCGCGCTCAGGCAGTCCTTCCCTCACGTCGCGATTAAGGCGAGCGTGATGCGTTACGACACGATGCGCGAAGCATTGTTGCGCCAGGATATCGACTTAGCCCTGTCCTTCTATGGTGGAGAATTGCCCGGAACAAGAACCAGTAAACTCGGGCGTGGGCGGTTTGTCATTGTCAGTCAACAAGATCGGATGGACGTAAAATCGACCCCCGATATTTCTTTGGTCACAAAAGATGACTTTGTTTCAATCGCTGATAGTGGACCGCTGGGGAAATTGCTTGATCAAGCTAAGGAAAATGCTGGACTTATGGCCAGTCCCGTCTTGGCAACTGAAACCTATCACACTGCCATTTCGCTGGTCCGGGTTGGCTTAGGGATTGCCATTGTGGATATCTTTTCCGCGCGCGCAAACGCTGGAACCGATATCGAAATCACAGAAACCATAAACCTACCTGGTTTTGATATCTCAGCAAGTTACTTGCCGGAAAACGAAAAATCTTCTGTTCTGCGCATTTTTCAAGAACTACTCACTCGAACTGCACTTCAAGTCATATAGATCCCCCACATTGGTTCATTTGATCAAATATTGATCATTGAAATGTTCGAATGAACATCATAGGGTGTAGCTCAAACAAACAATCCCGTGCCTGAGTCACCAATGACAAGAACTGACAAAATCATTGAGCAGCTTAATGCAGCTGGACAAGTCGATGTGATCGAGCTTGCCAAAAAGTTCGCTGTCACCGAACAAACGATTAGGCGTGACCTTGCCTCCCTGTGCCAACGCGGCCTAGCCACGAGAATGCATGGAGGCGCTCGGCGGCTTAAATCAACTGCCTCTTCAAGCTACGAAGCACGAAGGCAAGACAATATGGCCGCCAAAAACGCCATTGCAGTTCACGCCGCAAAATTGATCCCAAATGCCAGCGCAGTGTTTCTAAACATTGGCACTACAACCGAACAAGTCGCCACCGCCCTTTTGGGCCACAAGGATCTTCATGTCATCACCAACAACACCAACATTGTTGGCATTATGCAGTCGGCGACACTGCGCACCCTCACCCAAATTGGCGGCACCGTACGCCAAAAAGACGGGGCAATAGTTGGCGAGGACGCCGTTGAGTTCATCGCACATTACAAAGCAGACTATGCTGTCATCGGCGCCTCATCTATTGACGATGATGGTTCGGTGCTGGATTTTGATCCACGCGAAGTCGCCGTCGCCAAAGCCATTCTGGACAATGCCCGGACGCGTATTCTTGTCATTGATCACACAAAATTTGAAATCAATGCACCGGTGCGCATCACGACGTTGGAACATCTGGACTTCGTTGTAACCAGCAGGCAACCCTCAGAAGCATTTACCCAGGCCGCACTTGATGCAAACACGCAAATCTTAGTCACAGGACCAAACGAATGAGTGAACAAAAAGCTGAAAAAATCTATGATCTTTTCGTCGTTGGCGGTGGCATCAATGGTTGTGGCATTGCCCGGGACGCAGCAGGGCGTGGACTGTCGGTTGCCCTAGCTGAAATGAATGATTTGGCCTCTGCCACCTCGTCTGCATCCACTAAATTGTTCCATGGCGGTCTACGCTATTTGGAGTATTTTGAGTTCCGGTTGGTCCAAGAAGCACTGATTGAGCGGGAGAACCTATTGGTCGCCATGCCACACATTTCTTGGCCGATGCGCTTTGTATTACCCTACCATCCTGATATGCGCTTTGAGGGTGAAACCCCAACGTCTAAGCTACTCAACTTCACGATGCCCTGGACCAAAGGCCAACGGCCAGCATGGCTAATTCGCCTTGGTTTATTCCTTTACGACCATATGGGTGGACGCAAAATATTGCCCGGCACCCAAACCGTCAAACTACAATCGGCCGCCGTTGGCGCTCCCCTCAAATCGAAATTTGAACATGCCTATGAATATTCGGATTGTTGGGTCGAGGATAGTAGATTGGTTGTACTAAACGCGCGCGACGCAAAACGCCTCGGTGCAAAAATCATGACCCGCACAAAGGTAATTGACGCAACGTCTAAAGCCGGCGAATGGACCATCACCACTAAAGATCAAATCACGGGCGAAGAACTGACGTTCAAGTCAAAACTGCTGGTCAATGCAGGCGGTCCGTGGGTTGAGCACATCATCAAAGATCTCGCCCACATCAAAACCACTGAGGGTGTTCGCCTGGTTCGTGGAAGCCATATTGTTACGAAAAAACTGTTTGCCCACGACAAAGCATATTTCTTCCAAGGTGAGGATGGGCGAATAATTTTTGCGATTCCATATGAGCAAGATTTCACCCTGATCGGCACCACCGACCAGGACCACGATCATGTTTCGACAAAACCTGAATGTAGCGAAGAAGAAAAAGAATATTTGTGCAAATTCGCCTCGAAATATTTTGAAAAAAGTATCACGCCGAACGATATTGTCTGGACCTATTCCGGCGTCCGCCCGCTCTATGATGATCACGCATCCTCAAGCACCGCTGCGACCCGCGAATATGTGTTGAAGCTTAACCAAACGGGCGAAGCACCTGCGCTCAACATTTTTGGCGGCAAGATCACCACATATCGACGCCTTGCCGAGTCGGCCATCGCCAAATTCGCGCATTTCTTCCCCACGATCAAAGACGAATGGACAGAACGCGCTCCCCTTCCCGGCGGAGATTTTGCGCATGATCAATTCGACAATCTTGTTGATAAACTTATTGAACAATTATCCTTCTTAGAACACAAAACCGCCCGTCGATTGGTCCGCGCCTATGGCACGGACACCGACCACATATTTGCGGGCATGTCAGAGGAGCCAGCACTCGGCACACATTTCGGTCACGGCGTATATGCTGCAGAGTTAGACTGGGTCGTCGAAAATGAGTGGGTGATGACGGCACAAGATTATCTCTGGCGCCGCACCAAAATGGGTCTACGCGTAGACGAACAACAAACGCAACAAATCGAAGATTACATCGTTCAAAAACTGAAAAGCCGTTGACAGTTTCTTGTCCTCATTCAGTATGCATTTTTGCATGAAGATTTGAGTGATTATGGGCATTCAGTTTACAACAGCAGATCAAGTTGATCGACACCAATTGCACGACGCGATGTGCGATGCATTTTCGGATTACGATATCCCTCTGCAGCCGACGTTTGAACAGTTCAATGACATGTTGGATCTTCGGCATTTCGTGCCCGAATTGTCCGCAATAGCGATCGAGGATGATCAAGTAATTGCATTTTGGGCGATTGCCCAACGCAACAACCGTGGCCACCTAGCAATGAGTGGTACACGGCCCCAAGCCCGTGGCAAAGGCCTGGCGAAAAAGTTGTCAAAAACCAGCGACCAACTGATGAGAGATGCGGGGATAGCGTCACTACAATTTGAAGTGCTCACCACCAACATGCGCGCAAAACTACTCTATGAAAAACTGGGCAATCGACCAAAACGAGAACTCGATTGTTACCGCTTTGACGCACCAATTAGCACGGGTGAAAGTCAGTTCGATTTTGTTCAAACTGATTGGGCAGCGATCTGCGAATTTATCGCCCCTTTCAAACAATTTGAACCCAGTTGGCAGGCCGCAGACGAGGCCATCCAAATTGCCGGCCTAAAAGCCATATGCCTCACCGCACAAGTTGACGGCAACATGGTCGCATTTCTTACGGCAACTGCCTCGGGCGCCATTATGCAATTGGCCGTTGACCCCAAATATCGGCGCAAGTCCATCGCAACGCAACTACTGGCAGAATTCGCTGCCCAGCAACAGCTCGAACAGTTTTCCTACACAAATGTCGATAGCGATGACCAAGCCACTAAAGCGCTAATGGATAAACTAAAAGCAACAATCGTCGCCCGCCAATTTGAAATGTTCAAACAGCTCTAACGAATTTGTAAAAAATGGTGGGCCCGGTAGGACTCGAACCTACGACCAGACCGTTATGAGCGGTCGGCTCTAACCAACTGAGCTACAGGCCCAACCCGGCCCAGCTAATAGCAAGCTGATCGAGAATTTAAAAGCACAAAATGCGCGCTTGCTCACATTTGAGAATTTGAATAACATTATATTTAGTTGGGTTCCTCAAACTGGCCTTGATTGCCACGAGAATTTGAGGAAATTTTTTTATCTATGTTTTAAGTGAATATGCTGCCTGACACATATTCTCATTTTTTATTAATACAAATAAGAGGCAGTATACGCCTCGATCGGGTAGGTTTATGTCAATACAAGCAATTGAAATCAGCTCCAAAACCCCAATAAGCAACGACCTGCATTACTCTGCAGCTGAAGCGTCTGCTTTTCTTAAGGCGATTGCACACGAAGGGCGGTTGATGATTCTATGCCGTCTTTCAGAAAGTGAAGCCTCTGTTTCTGAACTTGAAGATCTATTGGAGGCGCGCCAGGCTGCGGTATCGCAACAGTTGGCGCGCCTGCGTCAAGAAGGTCTGGTTCAAACCCGAAGGGACGGAAAAGCCATCTATTATTCCTTGGCTGATGACCGCGTTCGGGCAATCATAAATACGGTGCACGGCACTTTCTGCTAACTAGCAATTATAAAAATTCACGGCTCCTCAAGTGCGGCAATTGATGGCATTGCCGCACTGTTCTGTTTGATACATGTTGGCGCCAATGACCAATATGTAAGGTAATTTCCATGAAACTATTCCCGATTCTTGCCGCCGCTTTCATCGCGCTTTCCACCCCCGTATTTGCAGATGGCGATGCTGCAAAAGGCGAAAAAATATTCAAAAAATGCAAAGCCTGCCATATGGTTGGCGAAGACGCAAAATCAAAGGTCGGCCCTGCGTTGAATGATGTTTTCGGCCGCGCAGCAGGCGCAGTTGATGGGTTTAAATATTCAAAAGCGATGCTTGAAGCAGGCGAAACCGAATTGGTGTGGAATGTTGACAATATGAAAGAATTTGTCACCAAGCCGAAGGCGTTTCTCAAGGGCACAAAAATGTCATTTGCAGGCTTAAAAAAAGAAAAAGATCAGGACAATTTGATTGCCTATTTGCTTCAATTCTCGCCTGATTTTGACCCAGCGGTCAGCGCCGCCAAAAGCGAATAACGAACGACAATCTTATTGCGGCCCTGCCCCAATCGGGCCGCAATATTCTGGCAAGTCTCAGATCGATCATTTTTCGAACGGAGACAAAAATGTTAAAGCAATTGCTTCCCCTTTCCACCGCCATAATAATCGCTTTGAGCGCTCAACAGGCGACGGCTGCAGATGACATCGCCACGATAAACATCAGCGCCACGGGCAGTGTCACCGCTGCGCCCGATATGGCCATCATCACATCTGGTGTTGTAACCCAAGGCGAAACGGCCCGCGATGCGCTGAGCGCAAACAACCAAGCCATGAGCGCGCTAATTGATGTGTTGAAAGGCGCGGGCATCGAAGCCAAGCACATCCAAACATCCAATTTTTCCGTTCACCCAAACTATGTCCATTCGGACAAACGGGACGAAAATGGCTACGGCCTGCCGCCCAAAATCGACGGGTATCGTGTTTCAAATATGGTCACCGTAAGTGTGCTGGAGCTCGACGATCTTGGTGAAGTTTTAGACAAAGCTGTGACCGTTGGCGCCAACTCGGTAAATGGCGTAAGCTTCGCCGTTGCAGATCCGATGAAATTGTTGGATGAGGCACGCAAAAATGCGATTGCTGAAGCCATCAAGAATGCGCAAATTTACGCAGAGGCAGCCGACGTAAATCTAGACAGAATTTTAAACATCTCTGAGAATTCAGGACACACGCCACAGCCGTTCGGCAAGATGGCGCGTATGGAAATGGCAATGTCAGACTCGGTTCCTGTACAAGCCGGTGAACTTGATTATGCAATTACCGTCAATGTGACCTGGCAGATATCAGAATAAGTACTGTGAATTTTGGGGCGGCGCAAATGCTGCCCCAAAATGCTTACCCGAACAGCGCTTGGAAAATCATGCGCGTCCCAACAATCAACAAATATCCCGCCAGCACCTTTTTAAGAAGCGCCGCTGACAATTTATGCGCAATTAGCGCACCAACTGGGGCAAACAGAATGGCCCCAATCGCTAACATCGCCATTGCTGGGATAGATATATACCCAATAGACAAAACGGGTAACTCGGCAACGTTCCAACCTGAAATGACAAACCCAATTGCTGCAGGCAGCGCGATAAACACGCCAAGCGCCGAGCTGGTGCCCACAGCGGTGTGAACCGGTGTGCCCAGAACTGTCATGGTCGGCACACTTAGCGAGCCCCCTCCAATGCCCATCAGAGAGGAAATATAGCCGATAAATGTCGCGCTGATGCGATGGGTCATGGATGATTTCGATAGCCCGCCCATCAGCATTTTTTGTAGCGGCACAACAGAATTAATCGCGATAAAAAACGCCATCACGCCAAAAATGATCCGCAATGTAAATGCTGAATAAAGCCCGGCGCTAAGCCCACCTAGGAATGACGCGATAACCATTGCCGGCGCCCAAAGGACCAACAATTCACGCGATACTGCACCCCGCTTTGCATGTGACCTCGCGCTTGAAAGCCCCGTCGGCACAATCACAGCAAGCGACGTCGCCACTGCGATATGCATGATGATATCTGGTGAAATGCCCATCAATTGAAAAATGGTCGCCATTACCGGCACCATAACAATGCCGCCGCCGACGCCCAAAAGCCCTGCCATAACTCCAGCAGCAACCCCTGCCCCCAAAAGCCAAAGCGCCATCGGAAGAAGCGTAGGCACTAGTTCTGTTATTTGATCCATTATCTACTCATTGCGGCCCGTAATTGATCGATGACCATTTTTCGCGAATCCTGCGGGGCACTGCAAGTGGCGTCTAGCGCGGTACGTCCATCATCTGCCAATAAATGCGGATTTGCGCCGCCTTCAATTAGTATCTCAACAACAAATACCGAACACCAACCCGCAGCATTGTGCAGCGCAGTCCGACCGGTTGAAGACTTAGCATTGGGGTCTGCGCCAGCGCGCAGCAGTAGGTCGACAACCGGCAACCCGCCTTTTGGACCTGATGCAACAAAAATCAACGGCTCGCCAATTCCATTCTTTTGGTTCGGATCGGCACCGCTGTCTAACAAATAGGAAAGTTCAGACGCATCATTATTGCGTACCGTTTGAAATATTGTAGGTTCTTTGCCCATCCGCTGCACGCAGCCGAAAAGAAGCCCCAGCAAGGGTAAAAGCAATAGCAGTCTCATGACGCACACCTTTCTCCCCAATTGTAGAATTCTGCGCGAAACTTCCCAAGAACCAACAGGTATCACGCAATCCCATGAGCCAAGACTAGCACAGGTTCACCAGCAAATCGTAAACCCGATGCATTTGATGCAATTAAGACTAAGAATGTCTGATTAACCTAGCGCCTATTGACAAACAGGGCTTGGCTTATTGCTCAGCTACAGCCAGCCGCGCGGCCAACAATCCAAAACTCATTGCAACTGTTCGACGAAACCAAGCCATAAAACGGGGGGAACCGGTGAGTAATTGTCGAATGGAGAACGCAAACGCGGCAAACAAGGCAAAAACCAAGAATGTCAGCGCCATGAAAATCCCGCCAAGTAAAAGCATTTCAACCGTATTGTTCGTCGTGTTGACGCTCACAAATTGTGGCAAAAACGCAAGGAAGAAAATCGAAAGTTTGGGGTTAAGCGAATTGATGGCAATCCCGCTTATAATCACCTTTTTAAGAGCGACTTTCTCTTTGGGCGTGTCGTCCAGTTTTATTGGACCACTTGAGCGCAGAGTTTGCCAAGCCAAATAGAGCAGATAAGCGACGCCAACATATTTCACTAACTGGAAAGCGAGTGCACTTGTGTGCATCAAAACCGCTAGACCAGTAATAGCTGCCATTAGGTGCGGCACAATCCCAAGCGTGCTTGCAAATGCTGCCACAATGCCTGTGCGCCAGCCCTGAGCGATTGCCACAGCAACCGCGAAAACCATCCCCGTTCCTGGGATCAGAATGACCACCATGCAGGTCAAAAAATATTCAAATGTCATCGTTTCCGCCCTCAAAAATCAATGATCAACCATAATCGATCAATTGTGGCAGAAAGGCGCACTATGCCTGCTTTTCAGAAATTCTATAGGTGCAGCGACGAGCGCCAGAAACAATATGGCTTTCTCGCTGAACATTTGCGCCTTCTCCCAGGACTGTTCGAAACAAATTTAGTTCCGACTTGCAAAAGCCTTGGCAAGAGGTTGCGGCAACACAAATTGGGCAATGGTTTTCGTGCAGCAAGAACCCATCATCGGTGTTCTCAACCTCCGCCATATAGCCTTCTGCTTCGCGCATTTTTGCAAGCGCCACAACTTTAGACTTAAGACTTGAACGCACAGATATGCCAGCATTGTAAGCATCCAGTGACCGCTGCTCGCGTTTGGCGACAAGCCTGTCCAAACCCTCCTCGCCGAATATTTCAACGACCGAATTGATCATTTCGAGCGTCAGATCGGCATGTCGATCTGGAAACCGCTGGTCGCCTTTTTCCGTCAATTGCCAATATTTTTTGGGTCGTCCAACGCTTTCACGCCTATCTTCGCTTGTTACCAAACCATTTTGCGCAAGCTTTTCCATATGTTGTCGAACCGCGACAGAGGTCGTGCCGACAAGCTCACCAAGGGCCACAGCTGTTTGCGGGCCTCGTGTTTTGATGAGGAATAGAAGTCGTTCGATGGTCTTTTCGTCAGATAATTTCATCCAACCAATCCTTATTTGTTAGCGCAACATAATAAAAAAAGGTTTGACTTGTCAAATAATCTTCATTATTCAATTAAGAAAGACAAATCTTATTTAATTAGTGAGGCACGATATGACACCCCGCAAAACACAATACACTCTCCCTAGTGCGTTTCCCTTTGCGCGATCAATTGTGCATCACTATGCCCTGTTTGGTGGGAATACTGTCCCCCTCATCAAACAGGGCACCCCCCATTGCGAAAGTTGCGGAAAACAAAACTCTCACTTCGAATTCTATGCCAGTATTGCAAAATGAGTACCGACCAAAACGCCAACGCGCACGCTCGATTTGTTGATCTTTTCATTGAAGGTCGGGCATTGCTCACCCTTACTTTGATCCTGTCTGTCGGCTCCCACGCGACAAACTTGTTTGTTACGCGCACCGTTCTGCCCACCATCGTTGCCGATATTGGCGGTAAAGAACTCATGTATTGGGCTTTGGCGCTTTTTCAAATCGCAGCAATTGTCGGTGGCATGGGCTCGGCTCAGATAAAGGCAAAACTTGGTGGCCGACATACCGTCTATCTCGCAGCAATCCTGCTGATCATCGGATCATGTTTTGCTGGCTTTGCAAATCGGTTTGAGCTTTTAATTATCGGCCGCGGCTTTCAAGGCTTTGCAGAGGGCATGTTGATCTCACTTGCCTATATAATTCTTGCCGAAAGCTACAAGAACAACCTTATGGCCCGCATGATTGGCGTTTTGGCCATTGTCTGGGCGGTTGCGGCGGCAATTGGCCCCTTAGCAGCAGGCCTTCTTGAGGCAGCTTTTGGCTGGCGCTCGGCATTTCTTGTCAACTTGCTCATCGCCCTCATTTTGATTGTCCAATCCCGCATTGCTGTAAAACAAGAAATCTCAAGCGCCAAAACCAATCGCGTGCCCATTGCCCGCATGGTTTTGTTCGTAACCGCGATTACTGCATTGTGCCTAACCGGGCAGTTGAATGATCCACTTCAGATTGGTGCCGTTTTGGCCATCGCTGCTACATTGTTGACACTTGCCATCAGGCGAGATCAAAAAGCAGCCAACCGGATGCTCCCCAAATTCATATTCACTGCAAAAAACACCATTGGATTGGGGTTTTGGATCAATATCTCAATTAGTTTAGCTGCTGGCGGGCACGTTGTTTATGCCGTTGCAATGTTGCAAAGCATTTGGCAGCTCAACCCCATAAATGCTGGCTATATAGCATCCATTCTTGCAGCAACGTGGTCAATTGCGTCCTGGAGCCTTTCAGGTGTCACCACGCTCAAAAACCAACTCAGCCTCGTCCGGCTTGGCGTCAGCCTAATTACATTTAGTTTCCTACTCACCGCCTTGGGTTGGGCACAAGCGAATTTAGTCATCACGGGCCTCGGTTTCGCTATGATGGGCACCGGTCTTGGCACGTCGACCATGTTCCTTGAAAAAAAGATCATGCACGCCGCAGAACGGGCCGAAAAAGACAGAACCTCGTCCATGTTGCCGCCAATTGATAGCGCGGCAGGTGCAATAGGCGCCGCCTTTGCCAGCATTTTGGCATTATCGCTTGGCCTATTTGGCGGCACCCCAACCTTTGGCATTTTGGACGCTGACGTTGCAATCAGGGTTGCACCTCAAATGTATTTGATCTTCTTCGCCTTGGCCCTGCCTGCTATGGTGATGACATTCCTATTGCCGCTTGACGATTCTTCAATTGTGCAAAACTCCCCAATTGCCGATACCACCACGCCATAAATCACAATTTCATTTGAGATAAAAATGCAAACCACAACCACCCAAAGCGATCAGAGACTAGGGCTGTTCTCTAAACTTTTTCTGCCCCTCACGCTGATGAACATTCTGGTCGTTACGTCGCACGCCGTAAATGGCTATGTCACCGCCGTCATCGCGCCGTCAATCGTGCTTGATTTGGGCGGACGCGAATATATGTTTTGGCTTTTTGCACTCTTTCAAATCGGCTCAATTTGCGCAGGTGTCGTGGCAGGCAACTTCAAATTACGGTTTGGTGCACGCCCGATCTTTATAACCGCCAGCATTCTCTTGGCCGCTGGTTCGTTGCTCGGCGGGTTTGCTACTAGCCTGTTTTGGGTCATCGTTGCGCGAGGTATGCAAGGGCTGGCAGAAGGCATGTTGATCTCGCTCGTTTATGTTGTTCTGGCCGACCATTTGCCCGCAAAACTTCTGCCCCGAATGTTGGCCCTCAGTTCAACATTATGGTCTGTTGCAGCAGCCGCCACCCCTGCCCTTGCTGGGTCACTGACCCAATATGTTTCGTGGCGAGCGGCGTTCTTATTTAACCTACCGCTGGTCGCGATCCTGATCCTATTGGCCATATTCTATCTGCCCAAAAGTGCAGTGTCAGCGGAAAAAACCAAGTTCCCAATAAGGCGTTTACTGCTGCTGATGAGCGCATTGCTGATCGCAGGTTTCGCAGGGCAAGTTCAGGATTTAGTTTGGTTGATTTTGATCATCGCATCATCTGCAACATTGCTAGTAGCCTTCGCGGTGTTTGACCAAAAAGCTGAAAACCGTTTCATGCCGCCAAATCTATTTTCACCCAACTCCAATATGGGGCGAGCATTTATGGGACTTGGGCTTTTCGCAGTCGGTTCGAGTGCCGCCAATATTTACATGGTGGCGCTCATACAATCGATTTGGGGCCTGTCCCCACTTGCTGCCGGATACACCGTCGCATTGGTCGCGTTTTCGTGGACATTGTTTGCCTGGATGGCCAATCGCATTGAAGATCATAGGCTCCAACTTATTTCGATCCGTTTGGGGGGCACATCCATTTTGGCCGGTTATTTGATAAGCGCCGCCGCTGTTTATTTCGGCGCGTATGTAGTTGTTGCCATCGGCATGATTTTCATTGGCGCAGGGTTCGGCGCATCGAGCCCACTCATTCGCCAAATCATCATTACCCAAGCGCCCCAAGAGCATAAATCGATTGCCTCGGGCGCCATCGCGCCTGTGCAATTCACCGGCGCTGTCGTCGGCGCAACGCTCGCTGGTTTTTGCGCTCTAACATTTGGACTGTTTGATGGCGCAACAAGCGAAAGCGTGTTCGCTGCCGAAACAGCCATGCGCTCGGGTGGTGCAATGTTGTTGGCATTTACACTTTTCCCAATAGGCGCTCTATTTGCCCTGTTTAGTTTAACGCTACCAAAATATCAGCCTGCCGAAACGGCCTCAACAACATCCAATTGAGTTCACTCAAAGCCAATGGCAACTTGATAAATGCCGGTTACCACTTCGGCCATTCGCTCAAAGTCCAACGTGTCATAAGTATCAGTTGATCTATGGTAATGTGGATTTCTAAATTCAGACGTGTCAGTAACCATCACAGCAGTATATCCTTGGCGCCAATAACTGCCGTGATCGGATCGCACCAAATCGGTTTGTTCAATAATGTCATCAGGCGCCACAACCGGCAGCGCAGGGACAGACCCTGCGGCGCTTAACATGTCGGCAATGTTGGATACCAAATCGAGTTCCGATTGCTTCCCAACCACTACGACAAAGTTCCCGACACTGGGATAAAACTCACGCATTGCGGGATCTGGATAATCCTGTGAGTTGGGCTCGTCTGTGAAATATCCAATCATCTCAACTGACATCATGAATTTCACGTCAGTGTTTGCGGCACGCAATGAGCTCGCATGCACAAAGCTTCCCATCTCTGGGCCGACGAAATATGGAAGTTCCTCGGTGGAATAGGCAATTAGGTCAATTCGATTGGCAAGCTTGCCCTCATAACGCTCCAGCAATCGTGCGACTTCAAGAATCCCTGCAACACCACTTGCATTATCATCAGCACCGGGCAGGTCACCCTCAACATCATAATGCGCACCAATGATAATGCGGCTGCTATCCAATGGGCCAAACGTGCAAATAATATTTTTCTGCGGCACGCCACCCGCCACATATTCCTGATCAGATAAACGGCATCCAGTCTCACTGAACTTCTCTGAAATAAACGCTGCCGCCTGGGCGATTCCAACGGCATTGCCCGCGCGTCGCGGGAGAACACTCGTCGATAGTGCAATCACATCAGACCGAAGCCGATCAATGTTGGCACGTGCCGTTTCTTGGCCCATTATTGATGCCGGCATCATTGTCGCCATCGTAACAACCGAGCAAATCAACATCGATTTAATCGTCAACTTCATGCAGAATTCCATTCGAGTTTTATCTGAACATTCTGCTGATGAGCTTTAGCAGCCACAATGACGCTGCGCTATTCCCTTGGAAGAAATCGCGATCAACTTTGTTCGTCGTGGGGTAAGAATTTATCGCAGCGTTCAAAACTAACTCTTTTGAACAACGCGGTTCGCCAGCACAACACCAACAATTGCAAACAGTGCACCGCCAATCGCGGGGCCGATCAGAACACCGTTCACGCCCCAAAAATATGCGCCAAGCAAAATGAAAGGCCAAGTGCCAATCGTGTGGCGGGCCCAATTCAGCACCATAGAATATACAGGACGGCCGAGCGTGTTGAACGCAGCATTGCTGACAAATAGCCAAGCTTCAAAGGTAAAAGCTAGCGCCAGCGGCCCGCAAAACAGGAAGACAAGCGACAACCCATCGCCCTCAATGCCAAACATTTGCGCGATGGGCACCCGCAAAATGAACAGCAAGGCCGACGCAACAAGAATATATGCCGTTACGAATTTTAGCGATGCGAATAAGGTTTCAAATACACGTGGTTTCAATCCGGCGCCAAAATTCTGGCCGATGATCGGCCCAACTGCGCCGCTGACGGTAAAGACAACTGAAAACGCGATTGGCACGATCCGGCGGACTATCGCAAACCCGGCCACCGCTTCTGTGCCATATTTCGCCAGCTCCCGCGTGATCAGTGCGTTACCAATCGGCGTTGCTAAATTGGCCATGATCGCTGGAACAGCCAATTTCACAACAATCAGAAAATCCTGCCGGACCCCCTTAAAACTGGGTTTTGCAATTCCATTATATTTGAGGATGAGCGGCGTGACCTGCGCAATCAGAATTGCGACATAGGCGGCTACTGAAGCCAAAGCTGCGCCCTCTAGTCCAAGACCAAACCCAAATATCAATATCGGGTCAAGAACGGCATTGAGCAATCCACCAATTGCAATCGAAATCATGGGCTGCTTAGCATCGCCGTGGGCGCGCAAAATGGTGCCGCAAATCATGCCAAACATCAGGGTCGGCATAATCGGAAATAGGATTTGAAGGAAGGATCTTGTCAGCCGCGCGGTTTCGCCTACTGCACCGAGCAAACCAATAATGCCATCTAAATTGATTAACACAAGTGCAACGATGGTGCAGCTCAAAACCAGGCCGATGGTCAACGTGCTCATCACCTGACGGCGTGCCTCCCCGCGTCGCCCTGCGCCAATACTCCTTGCAGCCAATGTCCCAGCCGCCGTAGAAACGCCGACACTTATCATTGTTGCGGCGAACATCACCACGCCACCATAGCCTGCCGCAGCGGCAAGGCTGGCATTGCCCAACATTGAAATGAAGAGAAGATCCACAAACCCAACAGTGTGCAAAATCATCGAGCCAAGGCTCGACGTCAAAGACACAACCATGACGTGCCGAAGTGGACTGCCCGTCGTGAACTTGGCTTGGATCATGGGGTCGACTTCTGACGGGGATGCAGGATGGCCAGACGAGCAACTACGGTGCCGTGCAAGCGCACTGCATTATCCGTTTTCAGATCAATCAGGAATTTAGCGTGCCTCAAAGAAAAAGACTATCGCCTTGCTCTTTGATGATTTGTTTGGCTTTAGCAATCGCTGCGGCGCTGACCAAATCGGCGCTGCCCAAACGATCTGCTCGAATGAAAGTAGATGTTTTCAGCTCACCAGCGATTTCTTTTTCGATCGTGCCCGCCAATTGATATTCTGAGCCGACTTTCATTTCGGTGGCCTTGATCAAATAACCTTCATGGGTTTCCTCACCCAAAACCTTTGGCTCACCTGACGCAGCTTCGTCGCCACCTAATCCAAATAGCTTCTTCAAAAATGACATATGCGCCTCCGTTACAATTTAGTGTTCTGCATAGCCTATCACGCACGCGCTGCCAATATCTGTCCAAACTTCGCCATTGCACCAATTACCTCATGAGCGCTCGCACCCAGCACAGTCAATTCATATTCCGTTTTGGGCGGGATCGTTGGGTAAATTGTTTTAGAAACAATCCCCGCTGCCTCAAGGTCTGCCAGACGCTGGGCCAACATGCGAGGGCTAATGCCGGTCAATGAGCGCTGCAATTCAGAATAACGTCGTTTGCCCGGCAAAAGATCGCGAATGATCAAGGTCGTCCATTTGCCACCCAGCACATCATTTGCCCGCGCTACCGGGCAAGTCTCGTCGCAACTTTCTTCCAACAATATTGGACCTCTCGAAAAAAATTAACACTATACTTTTGGTAACTACTTCCTTTTGTATAGTTGATGAATTAGATCATGGCAAGGAAACAACGGAGCCTTACATGACTAAACAAAAAACTCTTCTTTGGATCATCGCCATTTCTCAATTTGCCCTCGGCGCGCTGACCCTCTTTATGCCGCAGCAGTTCTTTTTGCTGATGGGTTTAACCGCGCCACCAATCGACAACAACTACATGTTGGGCATGCTCGCTGGCCGCTTCTTCGCCTATGGCGCTGGCATGGCAATGTTGGCGCGTCACGAGAACCCAAGCCCATTTTGGATCCGCAATATGATCTTCATTCAAATGGTGGATTTTGCGGTCGGCGCGTTCTATCTGGCGACCGGCGTAATTGGTATTTCTGTAGCCGCGTTCCCAATGTTCAATGCGGCGTTGTTTTCTATTTTGCTGTGGCAATGGTTCCCTAAAACCGTTGCGCAATAAAATCACGCGCGGTCGTTTTTGTGCGACCGCGTTTACACCTTGGAAGGGTTTTCAAACTAAAACACATAAGCTGATGACTTCTAACCTCATGATTTGATTCAACAAAACAACATAACAGTTTGAAATTGAATCGCATTTCGCCACATGCGCAAAACAAATCTATGCGCGGTAGATGAAATTGCCGCTGGTCAATTTTTGGCAAAATCGCAGAAATCATCATTGATAAATTGATTCAATAAACACCGCTAACCCATTGGTGCAGAATCTAAATCCCTAAACGCTCCAAATTCCGCCTTTGCGCGAATTTCCCATTGCGTGTTAGTGCGGGCTCAACCCTATTTGTGAATCTTTTGAATCACTTAGGTTAGATTTTTCATTAAAAGTAAGGCTGACACAGCAAATCTATCTAAGAACTCTGCAATATTGGGTTGCTGTATTCGCCTTGGCAACACTTTGGCAGCATAAAAAAAGGGCCCCGCAGGGCCCTTAAATTTAATGCTCGTCAGATCGTTTAGTTGTCCAAGAAGGACCGCAACTTGCGGCTTCGACTTGGGTGCTTCAACTTACGCAAAGCTTTGGCTTCAATCTGCCGAATACGCTCCCGCGTCACGCTGAACTGTTGGCCAACTTCTTCCAACGTATGGTCGGTGTTCATGCCGATACCAAAGCGCATCCGCAGCACACGTTCTTCACGTGGAGTAAGCGAGGCGAGAACCCGCGTTGTGGTTTCACGCAAGTTCGATTGGATCGCCGCATCAATTGGTTGGATCGCGTTGCTATCTGGAATGAAGTCACCAAGATTGCTGTCTTCCTCATCGCCAATTGGCGTTTCCAAAGAGATTGGCTCTTTGGCAATTTTGAGAACTTTGCGAACTTTGTCCAAAGGCATTTGAAGCTTTTCGCTCAATTCCTCAGGTGTTGGCTCGCGACCAATCTCGTGCAACATTTGACGCGATGTCCGTACGATCTTGTTGATCGTCTCGATCATATGAACCGGAATACGGATCGTACGCGCTTGGTCAGCAATTGAACGGGTGATCGCTTGACGGATCCACCAAGTCGCATAGGTCGAGAACTTGTATCCCCGACGATACTCAAACTTATCAACCGCCTTCATCAAACCAATATTGCCCTCTTGAATAAGATCCAAGAATTGCAATCCACGGTTTGTATATTTCTTAGCGATCGAGATCACCAAACGAAGGTTGGCTTCTACCATTTCCTTCTTAGCAATCGCTGCTTCGCGCTCACCTTTTTGCACTTTTTGAACCAGCTGACGATATTCAGCAATATCAACACCGGTTTCTTGTGCAAGGGTTTTGATCTCGTCACGCAACTCTTCAATTGTATCGCGCTCAGCGATAGCAAAATTTGTCCAACCCGCGATTGGTAGCGTAGACACTCGGTCGATCCATTCAGGGTCCAACTCAGAACCTTGATACTGCTCCAAGAAGTCCAAACGCTTGATGCCGTAGCTTTCCGCCAAACGCAAAAGACGACCTTCAATACGCACAAGGCCTTTATTGATGTCGTATAGCTGCTCAACCAGCGCTTCAATCCGGCCATTATGCAATGACAAGGATTTTACTTCCTTGATCACTTCAACATGCAGGTCAGCAAGCTTTTTCTGTTTACCAGAAGTCAGGTCTTGTGCGGCAAGCTTTAGTTCAACCTGCTCATCGTGCAATTTACGCAACTTGGCGTAGGTGTTCGCGATCAGATCAAAAATCTCAACAACTTGCGGCTTTAGCTCAGCTTCCATCGCAGACAATGAGAGATTGTTCTCAAACTCGTCATCATCATCGTCATCATCGTCGCTATTTTCGCCCTCTTGGCCTTCAGGCTTTTGCTCGTCGTCTGTGCCATCCTGATTAGAGTTGGCAGCTTGACTGGCGGCAAGAACGTTAGGACGGCCATTTGTTGTATGGGCGTTGGGTTCCGCGGTTTTGGCATCCGGGCCAGCATATGTTGCTTCCAGATCAATAATGTCTCGCAACAAAATCTCGCCATCGGCCAACTGGTCGCGCCAAATAATAATCGCCTGGAACGTTAGTGGGCTTTCACACAAGCCTTCGATCATGGTCTCACGACCAGCCTCGATACGCTTAGCAATCGCAATCTCGCCTTCGCGGCTCAACAACTCAACTGTGCCCATTTCACGCAAATACATGCGTACTGGATCATCAGTTCTGTCGGAGCCTTCGCGAGCGTTCGATTTCGAAGCAACCGCCGTACCCGTTGCAACCGCAACTTCTGTACCCGTTTTGGCGCGCTGTTCTGCCTCGTGTTCTTCTACTTCATCTTCTTCGATAACAGAGATGCCCATTTCTGAAAGCATCGCCATCACGTCCTCAATTTGTTCTGATGACACTTCGTTAGAAGGCATCACCTCATTGAGTTCGTCATAAGTCACATAGCCGCGTTTTTTCGCGAGCTTGATCATTTTCTTGACCGCAGAAGCGGAAAGATCGAGAAGGGGTCCGTCTTGACCTTCGCCTGATTCTGGCTTCTCAGTTTCTTTCTGAGCCTTAGTCGCCATTCATGTTCTCCTGAACGGGTAGCCGGCAAAATCGCCGAGTATATAGGTGAGACAATAAAGCCGAGACAAGGGCGATTGCCGTAAGTTCCCTAAGGGAATACAACCATCATGCTTTCAGTTTCGTTACCAAATGCGCTCAACTTAACGTCAGATGCACAAAAACGCCGACCGTAACCTTTACGTTAAAGATCCCGTGTCGAGCGCCCAGATAACGAACCAAATCCCTCAATCAGAGCCTCAGTGCCATCAACACTGGTAATCTGGTTCTGGATGTCACGCAGCCTTTCATACGACTCTTCGCTCGGGTCACTGCCCAGCGCCAATTCGGCTGCTTTAAGCTCTCTATTTAATCGATGTGATTTATAATGCAAGGCCAAAGCGTGATTTAATCCAACCTCAGCATCAGAACTATCAGCTTCTGGAGTGACCTGCCAAATGCCCTGCTGGCGCACAATATAGTCAATTTGTGCCAATTCCGCTTCGCAACCAAACTTTGCAAGCGCCATCCGCAAATCTTGATCCTTAATTTCAGGGTTTGCTGTCACCTGCGACATCACAACATCCAAAATCCGCCGAACGGCATTCGATGTTAGATCAATTTCGGCCAAGTCTTCCAGATGCCGTTCAACCAGTTCGGGGTGATTGATCAACCCAGCAATAATCACCGCCTCGCGCGAAGCGACCCCCGTTGCCGCAGAATTTGGCGCCAATGTCTTTTTCAAAGAGCTGGAAACCTGATAACCACCACGCCCGACGCTCACCGCGCCCCGCGCATCTCGGCCAGCTTCCCGTCGAAAACCAGAATTATTCTGGTTGTTGCCACCGGTATATTTGCCGTTGTACTGGCGTTGCGGCCGGAAATATTTATAGAGCTTGTCGTTAAACGCTTGCCCATAATGTTTACTGACAGACTTATCGCCTATCTCATTCGCAATGCCCCGCAAGCGATGCTCCAACGCCGCTTTCGCTTCTGGCGTGTCGGCATTTACGCTGCGCGTTTCGCGTTCCCACACCGCTTCAGAAAGTGGCGTTGCACTGCCCAACAGGCTTTCAAAACCTTTGCGGCCTTCTTTTTGAATGAGATCATCCGGGTCAACACCCTCTGGCAGGGTAGC
This sequence comes from Maritalea sp. YIW29, assembly GCF_057219265.1. Taxonomy (NCBI): domain Bacteria; kingdom Pseudomonadati; phylum Pseudomonadota; class Alphaproteobacteria; order Hyphomicrobiales; family Devosiaceae; genus Maritalea; species Maritalea sp. YIW29. The sequence continues at coordinate 271,503 of NZ_JBXVVF010000001.1, read as the reverse complement.
GATTTTGGCCGAAAATCCGGGCTTTAACATCGGCAACATGATGTCCATTGATTTTGACGCAGCCCGTTGCCCAGCTATATCGCCGTCAAAACAAAGTACCGGACTGTCCGTCATTTTCCACAACAGACCAAGATGTTCTTCGGTCAGCGCTGTGCCCAATGGCGCAACCGCACCTTCAAAGCCCGCCTGCACAAGTGCGATCACATCCATATAGCCTTCAACGACAACAAGCGGTTTACCATCGTGAGATGCCTGTCGCGCCATTTGACCGTTATAGAGCGTGCGCCGTTTGTGAAAGAGCTCCGTTTCCGGCGAATTTAGATATTTCGCCCGCGCCTCCGGCGACATGGCTCGTCCACCGAAGGCAACCACCCGCCCCCGAAAATCGTTAATTGGAAACATCAAGCGATTGCGAAAACGATCAAACGGCACGGCGATATCATCGCCAGCAATCAACAGACCACAATCAATCATTTCTTGAGCAGTGACACCATTTGAGGCGAGATATTCTTTCAGCCCATTGCGGCTATCTGGTGCAAATCCCAAACGAAACATGTTCTGGAACTTTGGCAGCACACCGCGCTCATGCAAATATCCACGGGCCCGCGCGCCAACATTTGCAGCAAGCGCTTGCTCAAAATAGCTCGCGGCCAAATCCATCACATCGTAAAGCGATTTGCGTTTAAGGTCCCTTGCTTCGGCCTGTGCGTCACGTGCAGGCATTGGAATACCCGCCTGGTTGGCCAATTTCTCAACGGCCTCAGGAAAGTTCATGCCTGTTTTTTCAACAAGAAACCGGAAATGGTCCCCAGAAACGCCACAACCAAAACAATGGTAGCGCCCACGACGGTCGTCTGCATGAAAACTTGGGGTCTTTTCGCCGTGAAATGGGCAGCAAGCCCAAAAGTCGCCCTTTTGCGGCTGAGACTTTTTCTTGTCCCATACGACCTGCTCTCCCACAACTTGGGAGATCGAAATTCGATCACGAATGTCGTCTAAAAATTGATCTGTAAACCGCATCGACACAATCTAAGGGGCAAGAGGGGGTGAGCGCAAGGGATGGTTCTGCACTTTAAGGTGTTCAATCCACCGCGCGTTCAAAAAAAACGATATCACCGTCAAAGCCAACATCCTTGGCTGCATCCTTTTCAACGCGAATTTGGTGAAATCCACATTTTTGCAGCACTTTCATCGATGCGGGGTTCGAAGAAAGCGCATGTGCCTTCGCAATTTTCACCTTCGAGTTTGACCTTATCTGCGCCAACCCAAACTGCACAAAAACCGATGCTAAACCCTTGCCGCAATGCTCTTCGCCCACCCGATAGCCGAACTCGGCTTTGCCATCTTCAAAACTGATGTTCAGGCGACCAACAATTTGCTCGTCGACATAGGCGACAAAATATTTGCCTTCGCTGGCATCCGCTTCGCGCACCAGCGCATCAATCGCTTCTGCCATGCCAGCCTCTGTCAACATTTCTGCCGAACGCGGCGGCACAAAGGTCGAAAAGAATGCCGCGTTCTTTAACTCAAACGCCAGTAAAGCGGTACAATCTTGTGCGCTCACCAATCTGATATCGGGCATAGCATTCTCCATTCGTGAGAAACTTGAGGTTGGAATTCAGATCAGTTGAACCAGAGTGCAAACAGACCTGCTTGCCCGCCCGTCAAGATTGAAAACCGTTGGAATATTGCATTGTCAACAACACGACCACGTTCCAAATAGGGCGCGAGCGCCGCGCCATGCAACAACAATAGCAGGTCAAAGTCGCCCGGATCATTCATGAGTTTAGCAAAGTTCACACCAACTTGCATGTCTGGTGCCGTGTCACTTGCGCCCTGCACGCGCCAAAATGGAATAAGCGCTTCGCCTTCAAGTATTGCTGAAACTTCACCTAAAACCGCTTGCCACCCTTGCGCGGTTTCAGCATCAACTTCCACGCCAAATACAGACTTTTGCTTGCTGTTGGGCAACCATTCGGCGTCATCGTCTGTTTCAAACTCAAGTGTCTGCCAAAATGCGGCATTATTGGCGATCATATCTTTGAAATGCGCCAATGCGCGCTGCGTACGTTCTTTTTCAGGTTTGCCATGCAGCGCTGTCACAACAATCGCAATCGTATCGATCAGATTCTCTTCGCCCAAAATGGGATCTCGAACAACCACACCCATTTTTTCCATCTGTTGGCGACCGCTCCAAACTTTCGAAATCGCAGATGTAGGGTCAACAGCAAGCACCATCTCGGACATGCCTTGCAACACATGCACATAGGCCAACAGCCAGTAAGCGTCCGCTGTATCAAACTTCACAATTGGCAGGTCAGCCTGTGCATCACCAACATCAATCGCGGCGCCCAAGAACCCGCTAATGGACTCGTCAACGGCTTTCACACCATCTTTATCGATATCAAACCAGACATTGTTCAAATCAACGGGCACAACGAACTCTTTGCCAGCCACCTGCTTAAGCGTCGCTTGAGCCTTTGCTAGTCGCACAATGGCACCAACTAGCGCTGTTTCTACAAAAGCGGGATCAAACTTTGCATCTGGGTTGGTGCGCAAAACAGTGCGGCCGCCGGGCACAAATGGCAATTGCCCCGCATAAGAACTATACCGCTCCTGCAAAATGAACTCGATCGCCGCCAAGGCCTGGGTCGCACCAAGCAAAAATTGCGTGCTTGGCTCTTGCGGTAAACTCTCAAGATAAGATGCGGCGGGTACCAAGCCCTGCTCGGACAAGGTTTCATCAAACTGATCTTGGTCGAACGCCTGCACGCTACACACGAACAATCCAAAGGCTAAAATGGATGCAGCGAATTGTTTCATGTGCCCAGTTCCCAATTTCAATTATCCGTTCAGCGCAGCTTTCACCAGCTTTGACGCGTGACCAAAATCAATGCGTCCAGGGAACTTACCCTTCAACACACCGACCACTTTGCCCATATCACGCAAACCTTCAGCACCAGTCTCTTCAATCGCCGCTGCGATCGCGGCGCCCAACTCATCATCATTTAGCGGCTGGGGCAGAAATTCCTGAATGACCGCAATCTCTTCACGCTCTTGTTGCGCCAGTTCCGGACGATCATTTTCAGCGTAAACGGTTGCAGACTCTTCGCGCTGCTTCACCATCTTTTGCATGATTTGCAAAATCTCTTGCTCGCTCACCGGTTCTTTGCCTTGGCCGCGGGCATCAATATCGCGGTCTTTGATCGCAGCATTGATTAAGCGGTAAGTCGATGTCCGACGTGTGTCGCGCGCTTTCAGCGCTGTTTTGAGCGCTTGGCTGATTTTATCTCGCATAATTTCGCAAAATTCCCTGATGATTTTCAATGAAGCTTATACCCAAGCTGCCCTTCAATGCCAATTGGTCTTTGAATTTAAATCTAAGGGGTTGATTCAAAACGGTTAAATCTTTGCTTCGAATCTGTTGACCATTTTTGCATTCTCACATAGTGTCCGCCCGATCCAGACCAGCTTGAATTGCGCGAAAAAAAACGGAAGCGCAAACGCACATCTAGGCGACAAAGCTGCGAAATTGGATCGGTCAAATTTACGCCCCTGACGCAGCGTTAAAAGGATTTGTGATGACCGGCTGGCAAGAAGAAAAACCTAACGCACTTCTCATTCTAGAAAATGGTACACGCATCGAGGGCCGTGGGCTTGGTGCAACTGGCCACGCCGTTGGTGAAGTTTGCTTCAACACCGCGATGACTGGCTACCAAGAAGTGCTCACAGACCTTTCCTATGCCGGGCAAATCATCACCTTCACATTCCCACATATCGGCAATGTTGGTGCGAATGATGAAGACATTGAAACGCTTGATAACGCCAGCGCATCTGGGGCTAAAGGCTGTGTCTTGAAAGCTGATATCACGAACCCTTCGAACTATCGCGCTGCAGGGCACCTCGATGCATGGCTGAAAGAACGTGGCATCATTGGCATTTCAGGGGTCGACACAAGAGCCCTCACCGCCTTCATCCGCGAAAACGGCCTCACAAACGGTGTTATTGCCCATGCGCCGGACGGCGTGTTTGACGAAGCGGCAATCAAAGATGCGCTAGCAAACTTCAAGGGTTTGGAAAATGCCGACCTCGCGGCAGACGTTTCAACAGGCAAGACCTATGAGTGGAGCCAGGGGCGTTGGGTTTGGAACGAAGGCTTTTCGCCTGTCGACAGCCCAAAAAACCATATTGTTGCCATCGATTACGGCGCAAAAGCTAACATTCTTCGCTGCCTCGCCCATGAAGACGTAGCCGTGACCGTTGTAAGCGCATCAACCTCCGCTCAAGACATTCTTGCTCTAAAACCAGACGGCGTATTCTTGTCAAACGGACCCGGCGACCCGGCGGCAACAGGTGAATATGCGGTTGGAATTATTAAAGAGCTGATCGCAAGCGACAAACCAATCTTTGGCATTTGTTTGGGCCACCAATTGCTGGCTTTGGCGCTAGGCGGCAAAACCGTCAAAATGCACCAAGGCCACCATGGCGCAAATCATCCGGTGAAAGACCTGACAACGGGCAAAGTTGAAATCACATCCATGAACCACGGTTTCGCGGTTGATGCAGATAGCTTGCCCAATGGCATCACCCAAACCCACATCTCACTGTTTGATCAATCAAACTGTGGTCTAACGGTCGATGGTAAACCGATCTTCTCTGTGCAATATCACCCAGAAGCATCGCCCGGCCCGCACGACAGCCACTATTTGTTCAAGCGCTTTTTGGACAATGTGCGCGGTGACACCGCCGACGCATAAGTCTTGCTGAGATTTGAATTGGGCGAAGGGTGCTAAACTAAACCTTCGCTCCATTTCTGTGGCACGCGCTTCGCAAGCAAATTGAGCAGCGACGCAAATGCCCGTTCTGCTGGTTTGCGGAAACGCCATTCAAATGCTTTTGAAAACACAAATGCCGCTGCATAGGTTAGTCCCATCGCTGCCAACACGCTTACCCAATAAGGCACAATTGGGTTCAAGCCGTTTAGGATGAGAAATCCCAAATTCTCATGCAACAAATACCAAGAGTAACTTAGCAGCCCGATATGCCCCAGCGCGTGGCTCAAATACGGAATTTTCGGCAATCGCCAGCCAACACAATATGTCGCAAAAATTCCGACCAACCCAAGAAGAATTATGCCGGTCGTTATTGGCATCAGTTCGAATATGGCGCCACCCTCTGAGCTCAAAACAATGGTGGTCAACAAGCTCAGCAGGCACAATGCTACAAACAATCCGCTAAACGAAGCCGACTTGTTTTTCAATTGAACACCAACAACGCCGATGGCGAAAAGCGGCAAATATGGTGCAATCACTAGCTTTTTAAGCACTGTCGCGACTGTGCCTAAACCTGCGATCTGCCCACTCAACACTTCAACAATCAGCCACACGGTACCCAGCAATATTGAACAATACGCAAACACGCGCGCGAGTTGTTCGCCCTGCTTGATCACCAGCGCCAACAACCCAATAAATACATAGAACTGCACTTCAACCGTGATCGACCAAAACGAGCCGCTCACCCACTCAAACACGCCGCCTAGCAATGCCAAATTCCCCAGCAAATCCATAAGCTGCGGTGCTACATCACGATAGTTATATTCCGGCAAAAGTGGCAACGGAAACACTTGATCAATGGCAAACATCAATATCGCAGCGGCGGCGAATGCCGGATAAATCCTGGAGAACCGTTTCGCGAAGAACGTCCAAATTGTTGGCGCACGCGCCAGCGTAAAGAAAATGCAAAATCCGGAAATGATAAAGAAGAAATAGACGCCTATGCCACCAAAGCCCACTTCAGGCAAACTGCTTTGCGTCGCACCAAAAACTTCACGCGGCAAGCGGGCAGTATAGTGAAAAAGAACGACCAACAGCACGGCGACCGCACGAAAAATGTCGAGTGTTAGATCGCGATCAATTGGCGCGCTCACACTGGAGTTACCACCCGCCGTTGCATTCTTTTCGGCATCAAACAAGCCGTTCACCTCACGAAGACGTTTCTTGGTGAAGTGTAGGCTGCAGAAGTAAATTCTTCCGTGCCGAATTAGGTTAATTAAAGCCGATCAACGCTAAACGTGTCGCACTGCCCGACATTGCCAGATTTGTAACCACGTTCGAACCAATCTTGGCGCTGCGCAGAAGTGCCGTGGTTGAAGTTTTTCGGCACCACAAACCCTTGGCTGCGCATCTGAATGGCGTCATCACCAATTTGTTCGGCTGCGTTCAATGCCTCAGCAATATCGCCGCGCTCTAGTAGGTTCTGCTCACCAACATAGCTCGCCCAGACCCCAGCATAACAATCGGCCTGCAATTCGACACGCACAGAATAGGCATTGGCCTCAGCTTTGCTCATTCCGCGACGCTTCTGGTTGAATTCTGGCAGCACGCCCGTCAATTGCTGGACATGGTGGCCAACTTCGTGGGCCAGCACGTAGGCCTGAGCGAAATCACCCCCTGCCCCAAATTGCCGACGTAGTTGGTCATAAAAGCTCAGATCGAGATAAATCTTTTGGTCCCCAGGACAATAAAATGGCCCAGTTTGCGCGCTTGCTGTGCCACAAGGTGAACTTGTAGAATTTGAGAATACCACAAGCGTCGGAGCACGATATTCAAGATCATTTTGTCGAAATACTTCGGACCACAGTTTCTCAGTCTCATTGAGATTAACGGCAACAAAATCAAACAGTTTATCGTTTCCAGCATCTGGCAGCGGCCGATTGTCGGAGGGCCGATAGGTGTTCCCGCCACCCGTGGAAATGGAGCCGTCTAGCAGGCTCATAGGGTTAATGCCCAACGCCATCGAGATCACAACAACCACAATGATCATCAGTAAACTACCGGCACCACCTTTGCCGGCACGGCTGCGCGGCATAGGAATACGCGCACGGTTGCCACTAGATCGCCTAGACGAGCGAGAACGGCTTCCTCGTCGGTCTTCAATATTTGAACTTCTATCGCGACCTTGCCACTTCACTGCGTCGTTCCTCACCCATTTCGATCTCAATCGACTGCAGATAACCGCAAATTTAAGTATCGGACCAGCAATTTTCGGCCACTCCACATAATTCTCGGGCCGCCAACAGGTCGTTTTCCACAACTTAATTCTTCACAAAACTGTCGCACGCCCGCCGCCAAACTGAAACAATTTCCACCTATTGCTTCCTCATCAAACTCGAGGTGCAAACAATGTGCAGAAAAAATATTTTACCATTTGGTCGAATTATGACACATTGCCTCTGTCGTCGCTCTACGCGGCGGCCAATAGGTGGTGAAATGCACATAATTGCACACGAAACATCGGAAATATCCGCTCCACCAATAAGTGCGCCGCTTCAACCGCACAAATTTCAAACCACCTAGCGGAGGACACAATGTCACTTCTAAATTCTATTTCTCGTCGCTCATTTTTGGCTGGTTCGGCCAGTGCGGGTGCTTTGATTGCCATGCACCCATTCGCGGCAATGGCCAGCAATTCTCAGGCTCATCTGCGTTTGATGGAAACAACTGATATTCACGTTGCTATTCATCCTTATGATTATTATGCGGATCGCCCAAACGACACGATGGGCCTGGCCCGGACTGCGAAGCTAATTGATAACGTTCGCGCAGAAGCCACCAACTCAATGCTTGTTGACAATGGTGACCTTATTCAAGGTAACCCAATGGGCGATTACGTGGCCTATGAACGCGGTTTCAAAGAGGGTGATTTACACCCGATGATTGCAGCCATGAACACTTTGGGCTACGACATCGCAACAGTTGGCAACCACGAGTTCAATTATGGCCTAAGCTTTCTAGATAAAGCCCTTTCTGGCTCAACATTCCCGTTTGTTAGTGCAAACGTTGTCATGGGAACCACGTTGGGTGCCGATCCAACGAAAGACAAAACACTCTTCCCACCCTTCAAAATTCTTGAAAGAGAAATTGTGGATGGCGCGGGCAATAAGCGCCCGATTAAGGTTGGCTTTATCGGCTTTGTACCGCCACAAATTATGGTTTGGGATTTCCAACACTTGGACGGTAAAGTCACCACTCGGGACATTGTTCAAACAGCAGAAGCTTATGTTCCTCTCATGAAGGAACAAGGCGCTGATTTGATCGTTGCGCTATCTCACTCTGGTATTAGTGGTGAAGCGCAAACCGAAATGATGGGCAATGCGTCGCTGCACCTGGCAGGCGTTGAAGGCATCGATGTTGTCTTCACCGGCCACCACCATAACGTGTTCCCAAGTTCTCAGTATGACGGCATCGAAGGTGTTGATACTGAAAAAGGCACGTTGCAAGGCAAACCTGCTGTTATGGCTGGCTTCTGGGGTTCGCATATGGGCCTTATCGATCTGTTGATCGAACATGACGGCAATGAGTGGAAAATCATTTCCCACACATCTGAAGCCCGTCCAATCTCCGAACGGATTGAACGCAAGGTAAACCCATTGGTTGAAAGCAACGAAGCTGTTCTGGCCTCTGTGCAAGCAACTCATGATGAAACGCTAAAATATGTGCGTACTGCTGTTGGACAAACCGATGCGAAATTGCATTCGTACTTCGCCCTAGTCGCTGACGATCCATCAGTGCAAGTCGTGTCTCAAGCTCAAATGTGGTACACTGAGCAAATGATGCGTGGCACCGAATGGGAAGGCTTGCCAATCCTTTCAGCTGCCGCACCATTTAAAGCGGGCGGCCGTGGCGGACCAGATTACTATACCGACGTGCCTGTTGGCCCTGTGGCCATTAAAAACGTTGCTGATCTTTACCTATATCCAAACACTGTTCGCGCCGTTGAAGTCACTGGCGCAGGCGTGAAGGAATGGTTGGAGCGTTCAGCTGGTATTTTTAATCAGGTTGAAGTTGGCAAGGCTGACCAGCCGTTGGCCGATCTTGACTTCCCATCATACAACTTTGATGTGATTGACGGGGTCACCTATAAAATCGATATTTCACAACCATCGAAATACCCTCCACGTGGTGGCGATGCAATCAATCCTGATGCAAACCGGATTATTGACCTTCGTTACAATGGTGAGCCAATCGATATGAACCAGCGCTTTGTTGTTGCAACCAACAACTATCGTGCAGGCGGCGGTGGTTCGTTCCCAGGTTTGGGGTCGGACAAAATCATCTTTGTTGGTCCAGATACCAACCGCGATGTTTTGGTGCGCTACATTGTCGAAAAAGGCACGATCAATCCAAGTGCGGATAGCAATTGGTCACTAGCGCCCTTGCCCGGAACATCAGTGTTGTTTGAAACTGGCCCAATGGCGAAAGAGCACCTGAGTGATGTGACCGCAGTCGACATCGAATATGTCGGCGAGGCGGAAAGCGGCTTCGGCAACTACCGCATTAAACTCGATTAATCCAAACTTGCTGGAGGGGATAACTCCCCTCCACGCTACGTTCAGATTGCACAAATTTCTGAACGGGTGAGAAATCGTTTTTCGCGACCATTATCGAGTGAAAACATTCCACCTCGACCCGGCACAACATCAATGATCAATTTGGTGTGCTTCCACGCCTCATATTGTGAGCCGCTTATGTAAAATGGCGCGCCACCAACTTCTCCGAGCAAAACATCATTGTCGCCAATCAAAAAGTCGCCCTGTGCATAGCACATTGGCGAGGATCCATCGCAACACCCGCCTGACTGATGGAACATAATCTCGCCATGGTCAGCCCGGATTTCTTTGATCAATTCAAGTGCCGCCGAAGTTGCGGTAACTTTGTCTTCCATTCATCCTCTCCCAAATGAACAAAAGGGCCGGGAAATTCCCGACCCTCTTGGATCAACAATCGCGATCAAAAGAAACCAAGCTTTTGTGGCGCATAGCTCACCAGCATGTTTTTCGTTTGTTGATAATGATCGAGCATCTTCAAATGGTTTTCACGGCCAATACCCGACTGTTTGTAACCGCCAAATGCAGCATGCGCTGGGTAGGCATGATAACAATTTGTCCAAACACGACCAGCTTGGATAGCGCGGCCAAAGCGGTAACAGGTGTTTGCATCACGGCTCCAAACGCCAGCGCCAAGCCCATAAAGAGTGTCATTGGCAATTGATAGCGCTTCATCATTGTCTTTAAATGTCGTGACAGAGACAACCGGGCCAAAAATTTCTTCTTGGAAAACCCGCATCTTGTTGTGACCTTTAAAGACAGTTGGTTGAACATAATATCCACCATCAAGGTCGCCACCGAGCTTGGCCTCTCCGCCGCCCGTTAGCACTTCAGCGCCTTCTTGCTTGCCAATATCCATATAGGACAAGATTTTTTCCAATTGTTCAGACGATGCCTGGGCCCCAATCATTGTTGCGCTATCAAGCGGATCGCCTTGCACAATCGCGTCGACACGCTTTAACGCCCGTTCCATAAACTCGTCATAGATGTTCTCGTGGATTAAGGCGCGGCTTGGACATGTGCAAACTTCGCCTTGGTTTAGCGCAAACATGACAAATCCTTCGATTGCTTTATCGAAATAATCGTCATCTTCTCGCGTAACATCTTCAAAGAAGATGTTTGGGGACTTACCGCCTAGCTCCAACGTTACCGGAATGAGGTTTTGGCTAGCATATTGCATGATCAAACGACCTGTTGTCGTTTCACCAGTAAAGGCGATTTTTGCAATTCGTGTGCTGGATGCGAGCGGCTTTCCGGCTTCAAGTCCAAAACCATTGACCACATTCAGCACGCCTTTGGGCAACACATCTGCAATCAACTCAAGCAAAACCATAATAGACGCAGGTGTTTGTTCCGCTGGTTTCAGAACAACGCAGTTACCTGCCGCTAGCGCAGGCGCTAACTTCCAAGTGGCCATCAATATGGGGAAATTCCACGGAATAATCTGCCCAACAACCCCAAGCGGCTCGTTGAAATGATAGGCAATGGTATCATTGTCGATCTCCGCGATTGATCCCTCTTGTGCGCGGATCACACCAGCGAAATACCGAAAATGATCTATTGCCAACGGCATATCCGCCGCTGTCGTTTCGCGTATCGGCTTGCCGTTGTCCCATGTTTCAGCCTCAGCCAAGAGGTCTAGGTTTTCTTCCATGATATTGGCAATGTTGTTGAGCATCACAGCGCGTTCGGCTTGGCTTGTGCGACCCCATGCATCTTTTGCTGCATGGGCAGCGTCCAAAGCGGCTTCAATGTCCGCCTCGTTAGAACGCGCCACTTCGCAAAGTACCTGTCCGTTAACTGGCGAAGTGTTTGTGAAATATTTGCCAGATTTTGGCTCCACAAATTCGCCATTGATGAAATTGCCGTATCGCTCTTTGTAAATACGTGATGCTGAGCGCGAAATATCAATCTTGTTCATTTTGTCCTCCTCTTGACCGCTACCGGCCGATGGAGCAACGTTGAACAACAAGATGGACAAGGTCACCTGGGTGCAACAAATGCATGTCGGTAAATTGTCTCAGATCCGCGACATCTAACTTTGCAAAACGCATCGATTTCGGCAAAGCTACCATTTGGTGTTCTCACCACTACTGTTTAGCAAGACGAGACTGTGATAATCTGACATCTGGGAGGAGCAATATGACAACCAATATCTGTCACGCAGATTACGTACGTTCAATTGTTGAAGAAGAACAGTCAGCGATTCATTCTAGCCTTGCAGCGTCATGGCGGCGATCGATGATGCATTATGGTTTGACCCCGGATCAGAAGGGGAAAACCCAACGCGTCTCCGCCCAAACTTTAGGCGAAGCCCGCGAACAATTGGACTTTTTGATCCACATTGCCCAACCCAATATGGAGAAACTTTTTAGAACCCTAGACCGTTCAGGTTGCTGTTTGGTTTTGTCAGATATTGATGGACTAATATTGGCCAGTCACTCCCAAGCTGGCGACCAATCAATGTTTGATGAATGTGGGCTGAAATCGGGGGCTGTTTGGGGCGAAGCCCAACAAGGGACAAATGGAATTGGCACTTGCGCAGCAGAGCAGCGTCCAGTGGTTATCCATCGCGATCAGCACTTTAAAAGTCAAAATACTATAATGAGTTGCATGGGAGCGCCCGTTTTTGACAATGAAGGAAAACTCATCGCGGTGTTGGATATTTCGAGCTGTAGAAATGATCTCACCAGCGCTGTAGCAAATGTGTTCGGCAAAGTGGTGGCCGACACGGCACTACGCATAGAACAAGACTATTTCCGCGCATCATTTAAGGATGCGCGCATCGTTGTCGCACCGTCCCAAAATACAGGCAATCTGGCCCTGCTCGCGGTCAACAATGATGAACTTGTTGTCGGTGCCAACCGCCATGCGCGTAAGGCGTTGAAAATTGATGAAACACAATTGTTGACCCCATACCCATTGGCAGATCTTTTGGATGAAACGCCTAAAACGGCGAGCGGAATTCACAATGCAGTCAAATCAGAATTGCGCCGCGCATTGGCCCGATCAAAAGGCAATGTGTCACTCGCGGCCAAACAATTAGGCATCAGTCGGGCCACCATGTATCGGCGCATGCAAAGACTGGATATCAGCTCGAATTAGGGGTCGATTTAACAACTCTGTCTCACTTTTGAGACAGTTTGAAACATAAATTTACTTACGAGAAGAAAATTTTGTCTTCTCAGCCATCTGCTTTTTCGCACCAGGCTTTCACAATCGCAGACAGCTCGTCGCGCACCCGTTCCAGTTCGTCCAAATTTGCGATTTTCGCAGTTCGCGCAACCGGCGTATCACCTTCTAAAAGCGGGAAGTTACCCTCTATTGTTGCGCCAGTGTGAAAAAGCAAACTCGCATGTTTCTTGGAGCGTGGGTTAAAGCTAAATAGGTTTCCCTTGTATGAAAATGTGGGGGTCTTCCACTTGATGCATTCCTGCATTCGATTGTCAGCGGACAGAACCACATCGCGAATTTTCAACAACAATTCCTTTTGCGGGTTGTCATATTCATTAAACCACGCCTCAACCGCATCAGCTTTGTTCATCTTACTATGCCCCCTTCAAAGTCGTGATTAGCGAAGTGATGAGCCCATCTTCAATAATGAATTGATTTTGCCCCTGCCCTTGCCCACCAGGAATTGACGGAGACCGACACGTCCAATCTACCAAAATTTGGCTTGAACCAAGATCGATTTTGTCGATTGAAATAACCGTATCTTCCATTGGCATTTCCCAACCAAGCGCCATCGCGCCCATAATGGCAGCCCGCCCCTCGTGGCGTCTTTTGGTGCCGGTGAACGGCTCTTCATAAACAGCATCATCAGCAAAGCAGGCTTCCAGTCGAGGTGCGCCGGGTTTACCTGCTTGCATTGAGAGGAAAAAATTGCTGATCTCTACAGGAACCAAATCCATAACTATCTCCTTAGGTGCGACTAAATGCCGGATAAAAATACTAAATCTGTGCGCGACAACAAGAAACCACTTGTCGTCAAAAAAGATAGCACCATCGATCAGCCCTCAATCGAGCACTTAAAGAACACGATGGAAGTCCTCAACGAAAAGGCGAATTCCACAAATGTTTGGGAGGCATTTGACGCTTTGTCCAAACTAAGCGAAGGCGATACGCGCCTCACGATAGATTTGAACGCTAGCAAACAAATCGGCACTCCCGTCATTTTTGCCTCGCCTGACCACAAAAAAGCGCTATTCGAACCACTTACAACTCGGCAGATGCAGGTTGCCGCACTTGTCGCCGATGGTCGATCAAACAAGCAAATCGCGAATGATCTAAACATCGCCATTTCGACAGTGAAAGATCATGTTCATGCCATTCTGACCAAATTATCGCTGGCTTCCCGAACAGAACTAATCGCAGCTGCAAATCCCTCTTCATAGTTGCTATCTTCCGTTCAAAAAATATAAGATATTTGCACCCGCCACAATCCATCCATGGATGGATATTGCCCTCGTTAGATGCAAAGTGATTTCCCATGCAAAATGAAAAATTGCCAAACCTGACTTTTCGCCACGCCACCCGAAACGACATCGCGACCATCCTTAGTCTTTCCATTGGCGGCAATGCACCGGGGCGCAAAATTGTTGATGATGCGGCAGATGCAGAGGCATCTGAATATCAACGCGCATGGGACGTAATCGAGGCTGATCCGAATAATTTTTACATCATTGCTGAACTTGATGGAGAGGCCGTTGGCTGCATGCAAATCAACATTCTGCATTCCATTGGAGGGCGTGGTAAATCGCGGGCGCAACTGGAAGGCATCCACATCCGTGCTGACCAACGCGGCAAAGGTTTGGGCAGTGAAATGATCCAATGGGCAATCGACCAAGCAAGATCGAACGGCGCGCGATTGGTGCAACTCACTTCTGCAAAGGTACGCCCACAAGCCCATAAACTTTATGCGCGTTTGGGTTTTGAAAGCACGCACGAAGGCTTTAAGCTCGATCTAACCAAATAGTACACTGTTCAAGGAAATCTGTTGACTGACTATCCCGTCCATATCTGGCACCACATCATCATATTGATTGGCTTCATGCTCTTGGGGGTTTTCAGCCATTATGTCCGCGCAATTGTCAACTTTCTGCCAGATCGGATATCCGACAGTAAGAATTTGGACATGATTGTGAGTGGCGGCTACAATTTCTTCGATCGCGTTTTCGCGCCGAATATGACGAGGCAGGCTATTATCGGGGCGACAGTTTCCACAATCTCAAAATCGCAACGGCGACCGTATTTTTCACTTGTTTGATTGCGTTGGCCATCATTGGGGAATTGGACAATTTTCTCGCCTTCTATATCGATATTGGTCTTGAATATCTCAATCAGCTCTTCTTCTATCGACTGCAAAATCCTGAATTTGTTTAACATTAGGCACATCATGAAACTTATATTCGCCCACGCTTCCCCATTTGCCCGAAAATGCCGCATTACAGCGATCGAGAAAAACATCTCATCGCTCGAAGAGGTGCTGGTCAATCCATATGAGGAAACCGACAAATTCTCTCACATTAACCCGCTCGGCAAAATCCCCTGCCTTGCCTATGGCGACGACAAAACGCTATTTGATAGCCCCATTATCTGCGCATACCTAGACGAAATCGGCGGCGGCGAACCGCTAATGCCCAAACAAGGCGATACCCACTGGGCCATGCGCCGCCACGAAGCCTTGTGCGATGGTATCCTAGATAGTGCGGTGAACCTTGTGATCGATGGAAGAAAGCCTCAGGAACAACAATCTGAATATTGGCAAAAACGCTGGCACGCGGCGATTGAACGGTCGCTGGCATTGTTGGCCGGTGAATTGAACGACATTAAAGGCGACATCTCCACCGCCAAAATCGCACTTGGCGCAACAATTGGATATCTAGAGTTCCGACTTGGAGATCGCAATTATTTTGCGCCGCATGCAGAATTGCAAAGTTGGTTCGACGAATTTTCCAAACGGCCGTCAATGCAACAGACCATGCCGAAGTAATAATCAAGTCGGGGACATCGTCCCCTTCTCCCTGCACGCGGCTCATTTAAGAGCACAAAATTTCATCCCGCGTTGATGGAACCCATCTTGACCCGAATGCCTACTTGCAAAAAACCGAAAACTAAGCTTTCTGGTGGATTGAAATCAGATGGCCAAGGCAGCGCATGACACGCACAACATCCACATTGATCGGCTCCATAGCAATTCTGTTATGGTCATTCTTGGCGCTTTGCACGGCGGCTAGTGGTGAAATTCCACCATTTCAGCTCAACGCTATGGCATTTGGGTTTGGCACGCTTGTGGGCATGAGCAAATGTGTACGCGATCCTTCGGCCATCAAGAAACTTCGCCAGCCTGTTTTGGCTTGGGTTTTGGGTATAGCCGGCCTGTTCGGTTATCACTTTTTCTATTTTACTGCCTTGCGTAACGCACCAACAATCGACGCGAGCCTGATCGGTTATCTCTGGCCATTGCTCATAGTGTTGTTCTCCTCGCTCTTGCCCGGCGAAAAACTCAAATGGCAGCATGTCGTTGGTTGCATACTCGGGCTGGGCGGCGCGGGCTTGATTGTTACGGGCGGCCAAGGCTTCGCCTTTAAGTCAGAATTTACATTTGGCTACTTTATGGCCCTATTGAGCGCCCTTTCATGGTCAGCCTACTCGGTACTGTCGCGCCGATTTGCCAATGTGCCAACCGATGCAGTTACCGGCTTCTGCGCCGCCACGGCTGTGCTTTCGCTTGGCGGTCATCTTTTGTGGGAAACAACCGTCTGGCCACAAGGCCTATCACAATGGATCGCAGTAATTGGTTTGGGTCTTGGCCCCTTAGGACTGGCCTTTTATGTGTGGGATCGCGGGGTGAAGCATGGCGACATCCAAATTTTGGGCGCGGCCTCATATGCAGCTCCTCTTCTTTCAACGCTCATCCTGATCGTGTTCGGCTTCGCTCAATTCACCTGGGCAATCGGCGCTGCGTGTTTACTGATCACTCTAGGCGCGGTCATTGCCTCAAAAGACATGATTTTCGCCCGTCAAAAGGCCACCAAACCTCAAAACTGAGGATTATTGTTTCCAAAGAACCATTTTCTTTGCATTTTGGGGTTCCCCTTCGCCCATTTTGGCCATAAAACGCGCACTCAGCCATACATGAGAAGAATCGCCACATTGTACGCGCACCACTTGCGCCGATGTTCGGCCTGCTGAGAGTTGATAATATGCCCAAACGCGAAGATATTTCCTCCATCCTGATCATCGGCGCTGGGCCAATTATTATTGGTCAAGCATGTGAATTCGACTATTCAGGCACCCAGGCCTGTAAAGCGCTGAAGGAAGAGGGTTACCGAATTATTCTGGTTAACTCGAACCCAGCGACGATCATGACAGATCCAGACTTGGCTGACGCGACCTACATGGAACCGATCACGCCAGAAGTTGTGGCCAAAATCATCGAAAAAGAGCGTCCCGATGCGCTGTTACCAACCATGGGCGGCCAAACAGCCCTGAACTGCGCGCTATCGCTGCGCAAAATGGGTGTGTTGGACGAATTCAACGTCGAAATGATCGGCGCGACGGCTGAAGCAATCGACAAAGCAGAAGATCGGGATTTGTTCCGTTCTGCAATGGACAAAATCGGCTTGGAAACGCCAAAGTCGATGCTGGCGCACAATCTAACCGAAGCGCTAGAAGCACTAGAATTTGTTGGCTTGCCTGCCATCATCCGCCCGTCATTCACCATGGGTGGCACCGGCGGCGGCGTGGCATATAACCGCGAAGAATATATCTCAATCATTGAAGGCGGCATCGATGCCTCTCCAACCAATGAAGTGCTTGTTGAAGAAAGCATCATTGGTTGGAAAGAATATGAGATGGAAGTGGTGCGCGACAAGAACGACAACTGCATCATTATCTGTTCAATCGAAAATATCGATCCGATGGGCGTGCATACGGGTGACAGTATCACCGTGGCGCCAGCCCTCACCCTGACGGATAAGGAATATCAAATCATGCGCGACGCCTCATTGGCTGTATTGCGCGAGATTGGTGTTGAAACCGGCGGCTCAAACGTACAGTTCTCGGTAAACCCGAAAGATGGTCGTCTTATCGTGATCGAGATGAACCCGCGTGTTTCTCGTTCTTCCGCTTTGGCCTCAAAGGCAACCGGCTTCCCAATCGCCAAAGTCGCTGCCCGCTTGGCGGTCGGCTATACGCTGGACGAGTTGGAAAACGACATTACTGGCGGCGCAACACCAGCATCGTTTGAACCATCTATCGACTATGTCGTCACCAAAATCCCACGTTTTGCATTCGAAAAATTCCCGGGTGCCGACAATCGTCTAACGACAGCGATGAAATCGGTTGGCGAAGCGATGGCAATCGGCAGAACGTTCCAAGAAAGCATGCAAAAAGCACTTCGCTCGCTTGAAACTGGCCTAACCGGCTTTAATGAAGTGGGTATTGAAGGCACAGGCGAAGGCGACGACAAAAACGCTGTGCGCGCTGCCCTTGCCCGCGCAACACCGGATCGAATTTTGGTCATCGCGGATGCCATGCGCCTTGGGTTCGATGATGAATTTATTCACAATGCTTGCCAGTTTGACCCTTGGGTCATTGAACAAATTCGCGGCATCGTTGATATGGAAGCCAAAGTTGTCGAGCATGGCCTGCCCGACAATGCGCAGCAATTGCGCAAACTCAAGTCCATGGGTTTCGCAGATACGCGCCTTGCCGACCTGAGCGGCAAGAAACCACGCGAAATTAAAGCCCTGCGCGATAAGTTGGACGTTCATCCGGTTTATAAACGCATCGACACCTGCGCTGCTGAATTCGCGTCCCCTACCGCCTATATGTATTCGACATATGAAACACCGTTCGCCGGCGAGCCAGCTGACGAAGCACGGCCAACCGACAAGAAAAAAATTGTCATTTTGGGCGGCGGACCAAACCGCATTGGCCAAGGTATCGAGTTTGACTATTGCTGTTGTCATGCAGCTTTCGCTCTGTCTGAAGCTGGTTATGAAACCATCATGGTGAACTGTAACCCTGAGACGGTTTCAACCGATTATGACACGTCTGATCGCCTCTATTTTGATCCGTTGACCAAAGAAGATGTGTTGGAAATTCTGCACACCGAGCAAAAGAATGGCACTCTTGAAGGGGTCATCGTTCAATTTGGCGGGCAAACACCACTTGCACTGGCTAACTCAATCAAACGCGCTGGCATTCCGATTTTGGGCACACAGCCTGAAGCTATCGATTTGGCTGAAGACCGCAACCAATTCCAAAAACTGCTGCATGAATTGGAGCTGACCCAGCCACGCAACGGCATCGCCTATTCGCTTGAGCAGTCTCGTATGGTTGCTGAAGATATTTCCTATCCGCTAGTGATCCGTCCGTCATTTGTTTTGGGTGGCCGGGCTATGGCCATCGCCAACAATTCAGACGAGTTTGAGGATTATGTACAAAGCACCCTCACCGAGTTGGTGCCACCCCATATCCGCCAGAAATATCCAAACGACAAAACCGGACAAATTAACTCCGTGTTGGCCACCAACCCATTGCTATTTGATAGCTATTTGGGCGGCGCGATTGAAATTGACGTTGACGCTTTATGTGATGGCACCGACGTATTTGTTGCGGGCATCATGGAACATATTGAAGAAGCTGGCGTGCACTCCGGCGACAGCGCTTGCTCACTTCCTTCGCGCAACCTTGATGATGACACAATCGTCGAAATCAAACGCCAAGCACACGAATTGGCACTCGCTCTGAACGTTGTGGGCCTAATGAACATCCAGTTTGCGCTAAAGGACGGCACACTTTATGTGCTCGAAGTGAACCCAAGAGCGTCACGTACGGTGCCATTTGTTGCTAAAGTAATTGGTAGCCCAATTGCAAAAATTGCTGCGCGGATTATGGGCGGCGAAAAACTAAGCTCGTTTAATCTTCAAGAGACCAAACTCAAGCACATTGCCGTCAAAGAGGCTGTGTTCCCATTCGCACGCTTCCCTGGCGTTGATACGATCTTGGGCCCAGAGATGCGCTCAACCGGTGAAGTCATCGGGCTAGATTCAAGCTTCGGTGTTGCTTTTGCCAAAAGCCAACTCGGCGGCGGCACTAAAGTGCCGAAGTCTGGGACAGTCTTCGTCTCGATCCGCGACGAAGACAAAGCCAACATATTGCCGTCGATTAAGCTGCTTGAAGGCGTCGGCTTCACGGTCATCGCAACCAGCGGCACTAAACGATATTTGACAGAAAATGGCGTGAACTGTGAGAAGGTCAACAAAGTCCTTGAAGGCCGACCTCACATCGTTGATGCAATGAAAAATGGCGAAGTTCAGCTGGTCATCAACACGACGGCTGGACAACAAGCGCTCAAAGATAGCCGAGACTTGCGCCGAACTGCCTTGCTGAACAAAATTCCTTATTACACCACGATTGCGGGCGCAATCGCCGCTGTTGAAGGCATTGTATCATATTCGAACGACACGCTTACGGTGACCTCGGTCCAAGACCATTTCGCCGCTTAGTGAACTCACCAAACAAAATTAGGCGCTGCGCGCGCCTAATTTTCCTTGCACAAACCTTGTGCCGTTAAGTTCGAAGTTCCTTCATATCTTGTGCCGGATCATAAAACATACCGGTCATCAAACTACGGGCTATATTTTGCGCCCGTGCGTTGAAAAAGTTCTTCGCCTCGGGCGACGGCGCAATTTCATCTAAATTTTGCGCAAAGAGCTTTAGCCACAAATCAAAATGCCATTTCTCGACCTGCTTCAGCTTCATATGTGCCGGCATTGGTCGTCCGTGATATTCACCTGTTTTTAGGGCTATCGCGCCCCAAAACTGTTTCATCTTTGCCATATGGGTCGGCCAATTGTCCCCAATCACGCCATCAAAAATCGGGCCCAGATCTTTATCTGCCCGCACTTTCTCATAAAAACTTTCAACCAACAGCGAAACAAAGGCTTCATCAATGCCATAACCATTTGCCTGCAGGCGGTAGTTTTCTCGATGAACTTCAGCAAAAGTTTTGTCCATTGAACCATGACCTTAAAAGATGTATACAAAATGCATCTTTAATCGAATTACCGAAAACTGCAATATCGAACGCACTCAATAATCAAAAGTGAGACAATAAGTGCACCTAACAAGCCAAACAGACTACGCACTCAGGCTCATCATGTATCTGGGCGCCATCGCACCGCAAAAACGCACAATTGCTCAGATCGCACAAAAACTACAGATCTCCAAAAACCACCTTATGAAGATTGCGCACAATCTGACTTCGGCCGAAATATTACTATCGGTGCGGGGCAAAAATGGCGGTGTTTCGCTCAATCCAAAGGCGAAATCACTCACAATTGCAGAAATCGTTGAGCATACGGAGCCCGGATTTGCGATTGTGGAATGTTTGAATAAAGAAAACTGTAAGTGTGTATTCGCCGGTTACTGTTCACTCACCTCGTTCTTTACTGAGGCAAAATTGATATTTATTGAGCATCTGCGCAATAAAACGATTGGGGATGTAATAAAAGATAATTCTATACTGCCTCCATCATTGAATTGACACATATAAGTCATCGAATTTGAAAATCTTAGTTTAAAGTATTTTTACTGGCTTGAATTTTGAACGATTCAATTCTATATTTCTACCGTCGAATATTGGCCGAACGACCTGGCCGGAGCTACCTCCGTGAATGCTACGTTTCTACCAACATCGATCTAAATCCGGTTCTCAAGCTTTAGAACCAAGAATTGCGGCAGTATTTCACGAAAGGAAATTTTCATGCCTTCAGGTACAGTTAAGTGGTTTAACACCCAAAAGGGTTACGGCTTTATTCAACCAAACGACGGTGGCAACGACGTGTTTGTTCACATTTCTGCAGTTGAACAATCAGGTCTTTCTTCTTTGGCTGAAAACCAAAAAGTTGGCTACGAATTGGTTCAGGACAAGCGTTCTGGCAAATTCTCTGCTGGCGAACTAACAGTTGAAGACTAAGCCAATCGGCACGTTCTTCTGCTTTGCACCCAGCTTCAACCGCTGAGTAGCAAAACGCAACAAATTCGATAGCCGCACATTTTCCTTAGCACAAGGCAGATTTGCGGCTATGCTGGTTTTTGCATGCTGTCGGTCTCCAATTGTAAAATTTTGGGGCCGGTTTTTTATTGCGATGCAACATAACGACAAGATTGAAAGGGCGGGACATAATGGAAAAGATCCCAATGACAATTGCTGGCCATAAGATGTTGAACGAAGAGCTCGCTCATCGATCTTCGACTGAACGACCAAACATCATCGCTGCAATTTCCGAAGCCCGCGCGCATGGCGACCTGTCTGAAAACGCAGAATACCATGCAGCCAAAGAGCAACAAAGCCTCAATGAAGGGCGCATCCAAGAGCTAGAGTCTATTATGGCGCTCGCCGAAGTTATCGATGTGACCAAGCTGAGCGGCGACACCGTAAAATTTGGCGCCACCGTTGAATTGGTCGATGAAGATACCGAAGACGAGAAAACCTACCAAATCGTGGGCAACCCCGAAGCTGACGCAGGCGCTGGCCGGATTTCGCTTTCGTCACCAATCGCGCGGGCGCTCATTGGTAAAGAAGAAGGCGACAGTATCGAAGTTTCCGCCCCAGGCGGTTCAAAGTCCTATGAGATTTTGAAAGTTAGCTACATTTAACACTGACATTGGTTCACGTTTATGTGGGCCAATTCTGTTCAGTCTTGTATCATGCGCTTCGCATACCTAAACTAAGTAGAAATCGTCTAAGTCACTTTTTCAAGGTATGCGAAAATGCACGCACCCGTCATGATCATCGGCTCCGGCCCAGCAGGTTACTCTGCAGCAATTTACGCTGCGCGCGCCATGCTTGAGCCTGTAATTATTCAAGGCATACAGCCTGGTGGCCAACTCACCATCACCACTGAGGTAGAAAACTACCCCGGCTTTGCTGACATGGTCCAGGGCCCTTGGCTAATGGAGCAAATGAAAGCCCAAGCCGCGCATGTTGGCACCAAAATTGTCTCTGACATTATCGTCAATGTCGACATGGAAAAGCTCCCATTTGAACTGACCGGCGATAGCGGCACCATTTACACATGTGATGCACTGATCATCGCTACTGGCGCACAAGCGAAATGGCTGGGCATTCCATCAGAGCAAGAATTCCAAGGCTTTGGTGTATCTGCCTGCGCAACATGCGACGGGTTCTTCTACAAAGAGAAAGAAGTGCTGGTTATTGGCGGCGGCAACACAGCAGTTGAAGAGGCCCTTTTCCTCACCAATTTCGCTTCAAAGGTAACATTGGTTCACCGCCGCGACGAGCTGCGTTCAGAAAAAATTCTGCAAAAACGCCTATTCGCAAATGAAAAAATAGACGTTATGTGGGACACAGAACTGGTCGAAGTTCTTGGCACTTCAGGCATTCCAAAGTCCGTGACCGGCGCGAAGCTTAAAAACCGAAATACCGGTGAGATCATCGAAAAAGATGTCGATGGCATTTTCGTTGCAATTGGCCACGCACCTGCCACAAGCCTATTTGATGGCAAGCTTGAAATGAAACACGGCAACTATCTGGTCACTAAGCCAGACAGTACTGCGACGAACATCCCTGGCGTATATGCTGCAGGCGATGTCACTGATGACATTTATCGCCAAGCCGTCACTGCCGCTGGCATGGGCTGCATGGCCGCACTAGAAGCTGAAAAATACATCGCTGAACTCGATGTAGCGGAAGCGGCTGAGTAATGAGCATTGATTGGGACAGGCTGCGGATTTTCCACATAGTTGCCGAAGCCGGTAGCTTCACCCACGCTGGTGAACGTTTAGGCATGAGCCAATCCGCAGTGTCCCGTCAAATCTCTTCACTAGAAGATGGGTTGGGGCTTAAACTGTTCATCCGCCATGCCCGTGGCCTTGTGATGACAGAAGTAGGTGAGCAACTGTTCCGCACTGCGCACCGGATGGCCTGGGAGTTGCAATCGGTTGAAGCTCAAATGAGCGAAACACGGGACCAACCCACCGGCCCACTGCTGGTCACGACAACAGTTGGGTTCGGCTCAACATGGCTAACTTCGCGGATCAACGAGTTTTTGGAGCGCTACCCAACAATTCAGCTGGAAATGAAACTCAACGATTCCGAGCTTGATCTGGCCATGCGTGAGGCAGATGTGGCCATCCGTCTTCACCGGCCTAATCAGTCTGAACTGATCCAGCGCAAACTCTTCACCGTGCATTTCCACTTCTATGCATCTTCCAGCTATTTGGAACAGCACGGCATTCCCGAGAATGTCAGCGACATCGACAATCACAAGATCATCACATTTGGCAACCCAAGCCCTGCTTATTTGGGTGACGTAAATTACCTTGAAACAATCGGACGCGCCGAAAGCAAGCCGCGTATCCCGGCCCTTCGGGTCAATGCCATTTATGGCATGATGCAAGCCTGTCGAGAAGGTATCGGCATTGCGATGCTACCCGATTATATCACTGAGGATGAATCCTCGCTGGTGCGTATCCTTGATACGGTTGATAAACCAGAGTTCGAAACCTATTTCGTTTATCCCCCGGCCCTGAAGAACTCAAAGCGCGTTGGCGTTTTCCGTGACTTCCTTGTGTCAAAAGCCCGCGGTTGGGAATTCTAGGTCAAATCTTTTTAACAGGCACACCAAGAAGCCTATTTGAAAAATTCCCCCAAACAAATTCCTCAAAATTGTCGACGCCCATAATCTGATCATAGCCAACAAGTTGATTTTCGATATTTAGATGCGCAAAGCCATGCAATGCACTCCAATAGAGGGCGACATCCATATAGAGCTGCTTGGGCAACCGACCTTCCCGAAAATCTTCAATCGGTGACATTTCTTCGCCACGCAGGATGTGCACAACCGAAATCAAACCGGTATAGGCGTGAGTTTCTGCGTCGCATAAATCAACATCATCGATATCCAGCAAGTCACGCCGAAACATCAAACGAAATCGTTCCGGGTTCAATTTCGCAAATTCAGCGTATGCCATCGCGAGTTTTTGCAACAACACGCTTGTTTCGCTTATAGATTGTTTGAGTAGGTTTTCAGCAATCCCCGCAATCATATGAAAGCTTTGAGCAGCAATCGCGGTGCGCAGTCCTGTAAGCCCATCGAAGTGATGTGCCGGCGCCGCATGCGACACACCAGCCCGGCGCGCACACGCCCGAAGCGTCAATGCTTGCAAACCTTCTTCTGCCAAGATCTGCCCGGCCGCATCCAGCATCGCTTTGCGCAAATCGCCATGGTGGTATTTGCTGTCTTTTTTGCTCATATGTCCACAATCTTTGATCCAGTTTGGCAAACTAGCAACTATCTTGACGGTGTCAAGACTTGTAATTGACCTCCGAAGTGGCGAACCACTTTACATTTTGAGACGCGTCAAGACGGCAGTTGCGGCCGCCATGGGCTGCATGCATCCCAAGGTATGCATAATTTTGAAACCACTCGCTCGGCTTAATCTATTGTTATTATTCGATTTTTCGCAAGCCATGCATAAAACACATATCCGGCATGTGTTCAGCATGGTTGCCAAACAGTAAATACACCATCATATACGGCGCAAGAAAAGCAGACTGAGTTGTTCCTCCTCCCTCAACTCTGATGTTGTTCCCTCCTTGTTAGAGTTTTCCTCTAATTCTTCTGGCTCTGTCCTTGCGGATAGAGCCTTTTTTTTGCGTCATCACACCCATGCAAATTCTGCATATCTAGCATGCAAACATGTCTATTGTGGAATTTACGGTGAAGGCGCATATAGCATTCATACGAGTTGATGACGTATCCTCCTCCCTCGAAGTCAACTCGGCAGACGGCAGACACCGTCCCTCCTCCCTCGATGTCTGCCTCACTTATTCAAAGGCTCCGTCTCCTCCCGACGGAGCCTTTTTTTGTGAGAAGAGCAAACGCGTCCATTTGCATACCAATTGTAACCAGTCATGCTAATTTGGCAGGGCTTGTCACAATTTTTTGCAAAGGATTGTGAAAAAACAAGGGGCAACAAATGGCGCCATGCGTTTGACGCATAGCAAATATGCGATCTATACGCTTGTTAATTTGCCATGCCGCACCATATAAGGTCGGTAACGAGTTGATGACGTCCCTCCTCCCTCGAAGTCAACTCGCGTACGGCAGACACCGTCCCTCCTCCCTCGATGTCTGCCTCTTATTCAGACCCCGCCTTATTGGTGGGGTCTTTTTTTTGCGCAATTGAAAATTGCTGCTGGTGGAAACATGGGCCACATTAAGTTTTGCGGGCAAAAACAAAAAACGCCGATGAAAGGATTTCATCGGCGCGAGGCTTGGAGGATGGACTATTTAGATACGTTTTTAACGATAAAGCAGATCACCTAGATCTTGCATGTCTGTATAAAGCCCTGCTACTTGTTCTTCATAACCATTGAACTTCAATGTTGGAACTCGTTCACCCGTATGCAACACTCGCTCAGTCGCCTGCGTCCAGCGCGGATGAGGCACCTCGGGGTTCACATTGGCCCAAAACGCATATTCGCGATCTTGGAGCTGTTCCCAGAAGCTAACCGGACGTTCGTCGGTGAAGGTGAATTTCACAATCGATTTGATTGACTTAAATCCATATTTCCAAGGCAAGGCCAACCGAAGCGGCGCGCCCATTTGGTCCGCAACCTGCTTGCCGTACGCGCCAACAACCAAGAAGGCCAAGTCGTTTTGCGCTTCTTCAATTGTTAGGCCTTCGACATACGGCCATGGATACCAAGGTTGGGTTTTGATGCCACGAGCCACATTTGGATCATTAAACGTCTCCATGCGGATATATTTAGCGCCTGATTGCGGTCCGGCCATTTCCACAAGCTTTGCAAACGGAAACCCGATCCACGGCACCGTCATCGACCAAGCTTCAACACAACGATGGCGATAGAGGCGTTCTTCAACCGCCATTTTGCCGATCAACTCATCAACATCAATTTTTGTAGGATTGTCCACCATCCCATCAATGGTGATTTCCCAAGGGCGAGGCTCCAGCGCCTGCGCATCACGAGCGATTTCCTTGTGGGAGCCAAACTCGTAAAAATTGTTGTAGTTGAGGTTGATATCTTCAGGCGTCAATTCTCGATCGAGCTGATAAGCTTCATTCCGCGGGGCGTTGATGGCAAGGCGATCATCTTCTGTGGCCGCAAATGCGCCGTTGACCGTGCCAAATGCGCCAGCCAACCCGATGGCGCCAGCACCCGCCATTATTTGGCGTCGGTTGAAATAGGCACTCTCGGGCGTTGCCTCCCGCTCAGCAATTTCCCAACTTTTCTTCTTCTTGATGAGCATTTTCGCCCTCCTGACCAATTTTCTAGTCAAACCAGACTAAACATTTCGCTCACATGCAACTGAGCATTTGTAAATTCCCCGTGAGTGGGTAGAACTGGCACAGCAGCAAAAGATATTTTTTGACCAATTGATAAAATATCTGTATGAAACCAAAACTTTAATCGCAACGAGGTGAATTCATGCCCATTATCAATATCGGATCGATCAATATTGACTATGTTCACCGTGTCCCCCACTTCCCAGCAGCCGGCGAAACATTGCGCAATCTTTCTTACAGCGCAGGGCTTGGCGGCAAGGGCGCGAACCAATCTATCGCAATAGCATTGGCAGGTGGCGATGTGGCACATGTTGGCCGCATTGGGGAAGATGGTTTGTGGGCGAAACAAAAACTCGCGGACAGTGGCGTGAATATCCAACATACGCTCACAGATGACGGCGCATCCGGTCATGCAGTGATCTATGTCGACAATGAAGGCGAAAACACCATCGTTATTCATGGCGGGGCAAATGAAACACTTACGCAAGCTCAGATTGATGCCGCACTCGAACAAGCGAATTCAGATGACTTGCTGTTGCTGCAAAACGAAACCAACATGATTGTTGAAGCAGCAAAGACCGCCAAGCAAAATGGCATAAAAGTCGCTTATGCCGCCGCTCCATTTGATGCCGAGATCGCTGCAAAGATGATCGAGCACGTTGACCTGATTGCCGTAAATGAAATTGAAGCCGCTCAACTTGCAGAAACA
This sequence comes from Maritalea sp. YIW29, assembly GCF_057219265.1. Taxonomy (NCBI): domain Bacteria; kingdom Pseudomonadati; phylum Pseudomonadota; class Alphaproteobacteria; order Hyphomicrobiales; family Devosiaceae; genus Maritalea; species Maritalea sp. YIW29. The sequence goes on along the minus strand of NZ_JBXVVF010000001.1, from coordinate 244,060 downwards.
TTAAACATGTCAGTGGACCAACTACCCGTTGATCGCATTTTGGTCACCAAAGGCAGCAAAGGCGCCTCATATAAGCAGGGCGACCAGCAATATGACGTAAGCTCGTTTAAAGTGGATGCCATCGACACCACCGGCGCTGGCGATACATTCACCGGCTACTTCCTCGCGCGTCTTGATCTGGGCGACACCCCTGAAACAGCATTAAAAATCGCAAGCGCGGCCGCTGCCATTCAGGTCACCCGGCCCGGCGCGGCGGATGCAATCCCCCCAATTTTAGAAGTTTTTGAATTCCTGGAGAACCAATCATGACCCTGCACAAAATCATTATCGACACCGATCCGGGTATTGATGACGCAATGGCATTGCACCACGCATTTGCCGATGAACGTATTGAGGTTGTTGGCCTAACAACAATTTTTGGCAACGTTCCTGTGAAAACTGCAACGCGAAATGCAATTCATCTTACAGATTTAGCTGGTGTGAACATTCCGGTCGCAGAAGGGTCACCAACCCCGCTAACGATCACCCCAAATCCACACGCTGATTTTGTGCATGGTGTCGAAGGTTTCGGCGATGTGCCGCCCCAATCTGTATCACGGGAAAAAGACCCTCGTTCCGCAGCACAATATTTGTGCGAAGTGACAAAAGCTAATCCCGGCGAAATCACCATTTGCGCCGTCGGCCCGCTGACCAATTTGGCACTTGCCCTACAACTCGACCCTGAGATCGCAAATAACGCCAAGAATGTTGTGATTATGGGTGGCGCAGTGGAAGCACCGGGCAATGTTACCTCTTTCGCCGAAGCAAATATTTGGAATGACCCACACGCAGCTCAAGTCGTGTTTGATGCGGACTGGGATGTGACACTTGTCGGCCTAGACGTCACCCATTCTGTGATTTGCGACATGAACGACTTCCGCGAAGTGACGAAGTCATCACCAAAAATCGGCAAGTTCTTGGAGCAGGTGTCGGACTATTACATCAACTTCTACACCAAACAGGTTGGCGTAAATGGCTGCTATTTGCACGACCCCGCTGCAGTAATCGCAATTACAGACCCCGAACTCTTTACGATAAAAGAAGTACCGCTAAATACAATTTTGGACGGCGAGCAGGTCGGCAATACCATGTCGGCACCGGAGAAAAGCACAAAAGCGGTGAAAGTATGCCTTGGTATTGACGGCCCAAGCGTGAAAGACATTTTCCTTTCAACGCTCAAAAAAGCAGACGTCCGTCGCGCAGCAAGATAGATGAACAAGAAGGCGGGTTCCAAGCTGGAACCCGCACACCAATTCTAGCTTAATCCAGCGACAAAAACCTCGAACCGATCGCAGGCTTTGCCAATATCGTCCTTCGATACGGCATATGAAACGCGGAAGTGTGGCGACACCCCATAAGCGCCGCCGTGAACGGTTGCCACATCCATCTCGTCCAAAAGCGCCATCGCGACGTCTTCGTCACTTTCTAAAAGCCGCCCACCCTGCGTCGTCTTGCCTAGCAATCCAGCGCAGGACGGATAGACATAAAACGCGCCCTCAGGCACCAGACACTCAATTCCATCAATTTTGTTGAGACGCTCAACCAAATAGTCCCGACGTTCTTTGAAAATTTCGCGCCATTCAGCAAGAAAGCTCTGATCGCCGTTCAGCGCTTCAACAGCCGCCCATTGTGCAATAGAACAAGGATTAGAAGTTGATTGCCCCTGCAATTTAGACATCGCCTTGAGCAACCAGGCCGGCCCAGTACAATAACCAATCCGCCAGCCAGTCATCGAATAGGCTTTTGAAACACCATTCATCGTGACTGTTCGATCTGCCAAATCAGGTGCAACCTGCGCCATCGTATAAAACGTGCCGCCATAAGTTAGATGCTCATAAATATCATCCATCAAAATATAAACATGCGGACGCGCGCACAAAATTTCTGCCAAGGCCATCAATTCATCTTTTGAATAGACCGCCCCAGTCGGATTGCCAGGCGAATTCAAAAGCAGCCACTTGGTTTTATCGGTAATTGCCTGTTCCAACTGTGCTGGCGTAATTTTGAACCCGGCCTCTGCTCCAGCCTCAATGATAATTGGCGTGGCACCAGTCAACCGAACCATTTCTGGATACGAAACCCAATAGGGCGCGGGCACAACGACCTCATCACCCGGATTAAGCGTTGCAACCATCGCATTGTAGATAATCTGCTTGCCACCAGTCGCAACAACGCAATCTTTTGGATCAACGTCCAAATTATTTTCGCGCTTAAACTTTGCAGCAATCGCGGCCTTGAGTTCTGGAATACCATCAACGGCCGTGTATTTCGTATTCCCGGCATCGAGTGCGCGTTTGGCAGCATCCTTGATGTGCGCTGGCGTGTCAAAGTCCGGCTCGCCTGCACTCATTGGAATCACATCTACACCAGCCGCCCGCTTTTCGAGGGCGATTGCTGAAATGTTCATGCTCGCAGATGGTTTCACGCGCTTAAGCGCGTCAGAAATCATATTCATGGTGCTATATGTCTTTGGTTGGGTTCAACAAAACCGATAAAATCAAGTTCACCTTCTTTTGGCAAGTTGCTTTTTGGAATGATGGTCTTGCCACAAACTTGCCCGACTTTTGAACGCAAAAGACCCAATTTCGGACCAACTCTCACCGCATCTCTCGTTCATTTTGGCATCATCGAGAGAACAAGCGATCAAAGGACGATCCGAGATGAAACAAAATACAGCAAAAAACAAACTCCATTATGTTGCTGGCTCACTGGCCACCGTTTTTGCAATTCTCCTGGTCGTTAGCCCCGCATTTGCTGCCACGCAAGAAAACACAAGCGCAATTGCGCTGGGAATCATCTTGCCAACACTTGCCCTTTGCTCTGCCATTATTGTTGGTGTGTGGCGACACACCACGCGTTCTAAGTTCAAACCAATTCGCGTTCGCAACACGCAACGCTAGGCCGTAAAAGTACTTACCTCCATCCTGCCCCGCTTTCCGGCCGGACTAACTCCATAGGAAAGCACACCCCCGAAAAACTTGGCCGATGCCTTACCCGCATCGGTCTTTTTTTGTGCGAAATTTCAATCCTTTCCAATCTTACCAATTGTTCATTTCACGGAAAACTTTAGGCAACGTGACTTCCCCTATCTTCAATCTCGATCAGACGCCAAACCCAAAACGCCCAATTGGTCGGGCAAAGGAAAATAAAATGAAAAAGATTTCAGCACTCGCACTTGCAGCAACACTAATCGGCACAATGTCAATCAGTGCATTGGCACCTGCTGCATTAGCTCAAGACAGCGGCAATGCAAACGCAGCCAAAGAGCAAAAGCAGGAACGAAAAGGCAAAGGTCAATACCGTCCAATTCGCGGTGGACATTCTTTCTTGGGCAGCATCTGTTCTACAGATGGCGCTGAGAATGTTGAAAAGAAACTCGAAATCTTGGCAATTCGCATCGAGCTAACGGACGATCAACGCCCTGCATTTGAAGACCTAAAAACAGCTGCGCTGACAGCACAAACAAACTTTGGCGAAGCATGTGCACCGCTAAAAGCTGAGAAGCCTGAAGGCGCCGCTGACAAGTTGAAGCACCGCACCGCAATGATGGAATTGCAACTTGAAAGCATGAACATCGTCATGCCAGCGTTTGAGAACTTCTATGAAAGCCTAACCGACGAACAAAAAGCCCAAATGGACAAAATGGGCGGCAAAAAAGGCATGAAGGGAAAACGTGGTCAGTTTGGTAAAGGTCAAAAAGGTGACGGCCCTCGTGGCCCTCAGGGCAATAGTGCCCCTGCCCCATCAAATGGCTAATCCTGACTAGCCACTGCCGGGCGACGTGCCCCCGTCGCCCGGCAACTCCCAATTCCATGCTTATTGGATGATGCTGTTCCCCAAATTCAAATGCTTCAACTGTCTCCAACAGTTGGGGCATTTATTTGTCTTGCTCCCATCAAATCGGCAAGCTACCAATATGGTTCAACCAATTTTCGGGACGATGATCATGACATTGCCATTAGACACAAAGGCGGTTCGCGCCAACTTTCCTGCGTTCGAACAGAGCGGCCTTAAAGGATGGGCCTTCTTTGAAAACGCTGGCGGCTCTTATATGGCCCAGCATGTCATTGATCATTACAACCATTACTATACCGCGCATAAATTGCAGCCCTACAACGCCTACCCCGCTTCAAAAGAAGCAGGTGCGGAAATGGACAGTGCGCATGCCCGACTTGCAAAAGCGCTCAATGTCCATGTAGATGCCATTCATATCGGCCCGTCGACCACCGCAAACACCTACACTTTGGGCAACGCATTCAGCGAAATGTTGACCGCAGGCGACGCGATTATTGTCACCAACCAGTGCCACGAGGCGAACACAGGCGCGTTCCGTAAACTGGAAAAAATCGGCGTCGAAGTACGTGAATGGCAGGTCAACAATCAGACTGCAGAACTTGAGCTGGACAGTTTGGTTGAGTTGCTCGATGACAAAGTGAAACTTGTCACCTTCCCCCATTGTTCGAACATTGTCGGCCACATCAACCCGGTCAAAAAGATCTGCGAAATCGTGCATTCCGTTGGCGCAGTAACAGTTGTAGATGGCGTCGCCTATGCCCCGCATACTTTACCAGATATCACTGATTTGGGCGTCGATATCTATTTGTTCTCCACCTATAAGACATATGGCCCGCATCAGGGCGTCATGGTCGTCGACCCTGATCTCGCGCGTAAATTGCCCAATCAAGGTCATTTTTTCAACGCGGATATTTTGGGCAAACGGCTTGTGCCTGCTGGCCCAGATCATGCCCAAATCGCGGCATGTAACGGCATTGTCGACTATTTCGATGCGCTGGCACAAATTGCTGGCACGCACGACGCGGCAGACCCCTACCGGGCAACTTCTGAGAAAATTCGCGAGCAAGAAACAGCGCTGATCGAACCACTGCTCGCATATCTGCGTGGGCGCAATGATGTGCGCATTATCGGTCCTGCAACTGCTGCAGATCGCGTGCCCACCGTGTCAATCCACTGCAATCGCCCTGGACTTGAATTGGCCGAAGAGTTGGTCGAGCACAAAATCATGGCAAGTGGCGGTCACTTTTATGCATATCGGTTGATTGAGGCCATGAATTTGGGCCTTGACCACGGCGTTTTGCGCATGTCATTTGTCCATTATACCAGCCAAGAAGAAATCGATCAGCTGATCAAAGCGCTCGACCAAGTCTTATAGTTTCATTTCGGCATCGCCTTGTTGGGCGAATTGCCCAATCGCCTTGAAAGTTGCCGCCATGTCGACTGCCAATTCGAGCACCATGTCGCGCTCAACAGCAACAGCACTGCTGATTGTTGCCACCATTATTTGGGGATCAGCCTTCATCGCTCAAAAGTCGGCGATGGATGCGATGGAGCCGCTAACATTCTTGGCGTCCCGATATCTATTGGGCGGCATACTTATTCTGCCATTGGCGATTTGGGAATCTCGGCGGGTCAACAAACCCCTCACCAGACAAGGCTGGAAGCTGATTGGCGTCTTGTTGATTGCCTTCTTCTTCGGCTCATGGCTGCAACAGATTGGTCTGCTCACCGCCTCCGTCACAAATACCGGGTTCTTGACCGGGTTTTACGTGTTCTTCGTGCCCATTTTAATGGTGATCTTCGCAAAAGCTAAATTGCACAAATTGATCTGGGTCGCGGCAGCCCTTGCATTTTGTGGGCTTTTTCTGTTGAGCGGCGGCAAAGTCGAAAACTTCGTCATTGGCGACTACTTTGTCCTTGGCAGCTCGTTCTTCTGGGCACTCTATGTGTTCAATCTGGGCAGCGCCGCGAGCATAACCCAGCGCCCGATCACAGTGTCTGCAATCATCTTTTTGATTGGCGGGTCCATCTGTGCGCTCGGTGCCGCTGGCACCGAAACCATCACCCTTGAAGGTTTTCAAATCGGTTGGGTTGAAATCTTGTACACTGGCGTTCTGTCGACGGCGATTGGTTTTACCCTGCACACCATCAGTCAGCAGCATGTCCCCACGGCCAACGCCGCTTTGATCCTATCAATGGAAAGCTTATTTGCCGCTATCGGCGCAGCGATCATATTGGGGGAAAGGTTGGAACCAACGGGATATGTTGGCATCTTGCTGATTTTCTCTGCCATCATTCTAGCAGAAGCAGGTCCGGTCTTTTTTGAACGGACCCGCAAAAAGCGAAAAACCAATTAGTTATTTTTGAGCCACGCGGTCTAAAAGCACTTCTTCGCACAAGAAGAAAACACATGCTTTGATCGACATTTTGTCTTGGCTTAATTGCTTCACCGTGCCGCTGACGTCGTGACCCTGAAAGTGAATTCTGCCACGCCATTTGTTGCGACCACGCATTGGAATTTCTGAAAACACGTTCGAGCCAACTAAATTCTTATTGTCAGCATTGATGAACTTTGGCTCGATCCAATCAACTTTGGCGCAAAGGTCGGTTCCCTTTTTGCCACAATAGCTGAACTCATAACGCGATTCTTTGTTGCCCGGCTGCCATAGGCCTTCAGGGTTCAAGGTCTGGGCCATCGCCGGACCACTCAATGAAGCCGCAAGTGCTGTTACACCGCAAATTTTGGCAAACTTATTCATCTTATCTCCAAATAAAACAGTGCCACCCGTATGCTCTGACTTAAGCACCGAGTATGGCGGCAATGTGAACCCTAATAATTTTCTGCCCTAAACCGACCAAGCATGTTCCAGCAAATACTGGTTGAGTGGCGCCATATTTTGACAAATCCCGACAATAAGATTGGAAGCTCCTTCGATATTTTCAAGTTCTACCGGATAAGTTTCTCTGCCGCTTTTCGCCACCAGCCCTTTATGGCGTAACCAATCGGCACCGGGCGCATCTTTGTCAAACCCACGCGGCACACGGGCAAGCGCGGGATCATCTAGCTTTACGCCGTGCTTCTCGACCTGCTTGACCGCCTTTGCAACTTTGTCCCCGCCGTCGCTCAAAATTTGATGGCGCATTCGATCCAGCTGTTCATTATCCAGCGCCCAACTGCCCGCACCATAACTAAACCCTTCAGGGTGAAAAACCACATGAACCCCGGGGGATTTATTCGGATGCCCGCCTGTCCAAAAGATCAAATGGATGTGGGAGTGATAGGGCGTTTTGTCTTTAGAAAACCGCGTATCCCGATAAATCCGTCGCAGCGATCCATTCAGCTTTGCTTCTGCCCGCAATGCTGGTTTCAAATCAGCCAGATCGCCTTCCAGCGTGCCAACAAGCTCAAGCACCGGGTTCACCACATCATTTTGGTAACGCGGTTTGTTGTCCTCAAACCATTCCCGATTATTATTGTCTTTTAGCTCTGAAAGAAACGACTGAATATTTGTGGCGAACATAATTCCACTCCCTAATGTCAAAAGCATGCATCAAACTGGCATGCCGATGCAATAATGTCGTTTGAAATTGCCCAGTTTCGACATTTTGCTCCAAAAGTTTTAATCCACAGCCCCTGTGGATAGTCACATTGGTGTCACAAACCGGACATGTAACTGTCAATTTCCCAAATTAGTGTCTTAAGTGTTCAAGGCGCATGCCCCGCACTTTGGACAGGAGCGTTAGCGCGAGTTGACCTCCAAGGTGTGCCGCACCCCCATTTGGTACACCAATGGCCGCTCCGTCAGCGGCCATTTTTTTGTCTAAAAATCGATTCCTTTTGGCCAATAACCTCCAAAAAGGTGGGGGCTGATGCGTTTTTCGCAGATCAAACCTTCAAAATGGAAGTGGATCTGGCCTACCATCGGCATTGAAGAACCGATTCCACAGAGACGCAACTGGGGCACAATTGATGGCAAAACTCTATTTTTCCTATGCTGCGATGAATGCAGGCAAGTCGACAATTCTGTTGCAGGCCGCCCACAACTATTTTGAACGTGGCATGCAAACACGCCTTTATACCTCTTCTCTTTATGTGGAAGACGGCGTGGGGAAAATCTCATCACGGATCGGTCTTGATGTTCCCGCAAATCTTTATGACAGCAAAATCGATCTATTCGCCGACATTGCAAAGGCCAATAAAGAGAAAAAGATCGACTGCATTTTTGTTGATGAAGCGCAATTCCTCACCAGCGAACAGGTTTGGCAATTGGCGCGCGTTGCCGATCACCTCAAAATTCCAATTATGTGCTTCGGCCTGCGCACAGACTTTCAGGGAAAACTGTTCGAGGGCTCGGCCGAGCTGCTGGCAATTGCCGACATTTTGCGTGAAATCCGCACCATTTGCGAATGCGGCTCAAAAGCCACAATGGTTGTGCGCATGGACGAAAATGGCCAAGCCATCCGCGAAGGCGATCAGGTCAGCATCGGTAAAGAGGTTTATGTCTCGCTTTGCCGTCGCCATTGGGAAGAGCGCATGCACCCCAATAAGGTGGTGAATATGGAAGGCCAAGCCGTTTCCAATACACCAGAGGATGATGACGATCTCTCTTCCCTTTCAGCATTGGGCTAAGCCATGAGCGATCAAAATGGCCCTCAGGGCGATCTCACCATTAGAACTGTCGCCATGCCGGCGGACACAAACCCCTCCGGCGACATTTTTGGCGGCTGGGTGCTCAGTCAAATGGACATCGCAGGCGGCATTGCCGCGGCAGAGAAATCAAAAAGCCGCGTCGTCACCGTTGCCGTCGAGGCCATGACATTCATTGCGCCGGTGAAAATCGGCGACGTCTTATGCGTTTACACGACAATCGAGCGGGTCGGCACAACATCCATCTCAGTCTTTATGGAAGCATGGGCACGCCGCAATCGGCTCGAGCAACGCGAAAAAGTCACAGAAGGCAAGTTTGTTTACGTGGCGTTGGATGAACACGGACAGCCTAAACCAGTCGGCTAACAGGGCCTTTCAGCCCTCCGGTTTGAGGTATTCAGTTAGATGAACTGAAACTGAACATTACCATTCAGTAACCATTCAGCAAGGTTCTGGTTAGTTGGGATCACGGAACAAGTGAAACCTCTAACTGGGAGATCTGAAATGAACTTTCGCAAACTGACCAAAATAGCCGCCCTTGCAACAATGGGCATCTTTATCACCGCTTCATCAGCATTCGCCTTCGCGGCTAAGGCCACTACAGCGCTCAACATCCGCTCTGGCCCTGGCACTGGCTACGATGTAGTCGACGCCCTTTATAAGGGCGAGACCGTCAACGTTCAAAAATGCACCAAATCCAAAAAATGGTGCTACATCGTTCACGGTGGTCCTGATGGTTGGGTTTCTGGCAAATATTTGGCTAAAAAAGGCTCAAGCACGCCAAGCAAGCCGAAAAAGCCAAAACATAGTTCAAACGAGCCAAGCGTAACATTTGGCTTCCAGTTCGGCTCAAATGGATCATCATTCTCATTCGGCTTTTCTGACAACGACAATAACTACCGCCCACACCGTCCACGCAAAGCCCGCATCTGCTTCTATTCTGGCGCACACTATTCCGGCAAGAAGGCATGTGTACCGGCTGGCACAAAGGACAACTTGCTATCAAGTCGCTGGAACGACCGTATTTCGTCAATCAAAATCATTGGCGATGCAGCAGTCAAAGTGTGTAAGCACAAAAACTACAACGGCAAATGCCGCACATTCGACCACTCTGTGCCAAAGCTTGGTCGTCGCCTAAATGATGAAATCTCATCATTCAAATCTTACCGCTACTAATAAGCGGCAACAAAATGACCTCCAACTCACCCTGGCAGCAATGCCGGGGTGATGTCGGTTCAGCGTCAATGACGTTGTTTGTGCCTCAATAATGCCGCCTTCGTCGGCTTTCATGCAGACATAATGAAGAATTGCGAGATTTAAAATGAAGATCATTTCCATTTTCTCCGCCCTCATTTTGGCCATCGGTGTCGCAACTGGCGGCTGGCTGCTTGGCCAATCTCTCGAGAATAGCCGCAAGCCCCTACGTACAGTATCCGTAAAAGGTCTGGCCGAGAAAAATGTAAAAGCAGATCTAGGATTTTGGCCCATTAGGTTTGTAGCCACCGGTCCATCGCTTGAAGCCGCCCGCAATAATCTGGAAACGTCAGAGCAAGCCGTTCGACAGTTTTTGACCTCCCGCGGGTTTCAAGATAGCGAAATCGAAGTGCAAAATGTTCGGGTGGAAGACAGATATGCGGGCTACAATGGCGGCAACTTCGCCGCCGACGTCCGGTTCAATCTCAACCAAGATATGTTGGTCACAACTAACAAAGTAGACGAACTCAATTTGGCGTCCCGCGATATCGGCGAACTGTTGAAAGCTGGCGTTGTGTTTTCATCAGACAGTTGGTCAGGCGGACCAAGCTTTGTATTCACCGGCATTGCAGACCTTAAAGGCGAAATGCTAACCGAAGCAACCAAACGCGCCCGCGAGGCAGCCCAACAATTCGCAGAACAATCTCAATCAAATGTCGGCAACATCCAAACGGCGAACCAAGGTGTTTTCCAAATCCTGCCCGCAGTTGATATTCCGAATGACCGACCAGACAAGCAGATTGATAAGCGCGTACGTGTTGTGAGCACCATCACCTATTTCCTCGCGGATTAGAGATCTTTGGTTTGTTGAATCAGCTCATTAACTTGGTTCATTGACTTGGGGCTATTGGCCATCGATGATGCGGTTTTCCACAATCATCAGGCCATGTGAATGAACGCTCCGCAAACCAAAATCCGCAAGATGAGCCAATCAGAGTTTGATGTCTGGTTGCCTCATTGCACCGCTGAGTTTGCCAAGGAGAAGGCGCAAGCTCTAGAGATCGCAGATGACCAAGCTCAAAAACTGTCGCAGGAATCGTTTGAGCGCACACTTCCAAATGGGTTAGCGAGCAAAGATAGCTACCTATTCTCAATTTTGAACGGAGCCGAACATGTCATCGGCACTATTTGGTTTGTGATTTCAACAAAGTGGGACGTAACATCTGCCTTCATTTATGACTTGGAAATTCATCCGAATTACCGGCGGCAGGGGCACGCCAAGGCCGCCATGTCATTGATAGAGCCAGAGGCAAAAAAACACGGGGCAACTAAAATTGCCCTTCATGTGTTTGGCTTCAACCACGGCGCCGCCGATCTTTACAAAACCCTTGGCTATCAAATAACAGACTTGAATATGGCCAAACCACTCTAGCCACATCGCTTGTTCTTGAGACCTTGGCATACTTGCCAAAATGTCGCACCCATGCAAAGTTTTGCGCAGCTGTATCGGGGGCGACGGCTAATTCAGGGGAACCGCTCCCATATTTAATGGGGACTATTATGGAAGAACTCACCGCAAATGTAAGCTGGCTCGCAATTATTGTAGGCGCGGTTGTGGCCTTTTTAGTTGGATGGCTTTGGTATTCACCAAAATTGTTTGGCACCAAATGGGCAGAAGGCAGCAAGGTTGAACTGGGCAATGCAGCCGAAATGCCGATGTTGGCAATGCTGACCCAAGCTTTGGGGCTGATCGGTGTTGCATGGGTTGTTGCGATTACGGCAGCGACGAACAGCCTACTGACCATCATCTTAATCACAATTTCTTTCACGTTGCTGCAATGGTCTGGCAACTCGTTCACGCAGAAAACCACTTACGCCAAAATGGTCGACGCTGGTTACTGGGTGGTCGCAGTTGTAATCATGATCATCGTTCAAGGTATTCTTTAAAATAGAAATGGGGCCCGCACTTGCGGGCCCCAATCACCAAATTTTGCCAAATTGCAAAACATCAAAAACTCCCGCTAGTGAGCGGGCGCATCGCCTTCTGCTGCTGGCGGCCGATGCACAAAAAACGACAGCACAACAGCTACCAGAAAGATCGAAGCGCCAAAGATGAAGGCAAGCCGAATGCCATCTGCCCGCGCCGTGATTTCATTCAGCCCTGCTTCTGTCGACAATCGTATTTGAATGGACATCACCGCGATAAACAGTGCGACGCCGGCAGCCCCGGCAACCTGCTGAATGCTGCCCAGCATCGCGCTACCATGCGAATAGAGCATCGGCGGTACAGAACCAAGCGCTGCGGTAAATAGTGGCGTAAAGATCAGCGCCAAGCCAATGCTAAGCACAATATGTCCAACCAAAATGTTCCAGATACTTGTGTCCAGACCTACCCTCGTCAATGCCCAAAGCACCGCAGATACGATAACCGTGCCCGGAATGACTAGGGGACGCGGCCCAAACCGATCATAAAGACGGCCCACACTTGGTGCCAACAACCCCATGATCAAACCACCTGGCAATAGCATAAGGCCGGTTTGCAAGGCATCAATGCCCAGCACATTTTGGGTATAGATTGGCAACAAGATGATCGTGCCTAATAATGTCGCCATGCTGATGGCAAGCATTGTTAAGCTAATCGAGTAAAGTTTGGATTGGAACGTGCGAAAATCGAGCAAAGCGGCGTCCTTTTTCTGCAAGGAAAGCTGCCGCAATATGAATATAACCATCACCACGGCACCGATCAACAAAATCGCCCAACCCGGCAGACCACCTTCTTGACCCGCGCCTTCGCCACCAAAACTCGATAGGCCATAAACCAGTCCGCCAAAAGCAATTGCGGAAAGAACTACCGATAGAATGTCCAGCGGCGCGTAACGCGGTTCGGTCACGTTTTTCATTAGTCTTGCACCCAAAACCAACGCCAATATTGAAATGGGCAGCACCAAAATGAACAACCAGCGCCACTCCATATAGCTCAGAATAAAGCCTGAGATGGTGGGCCCAATCGCCGGAGCAACGGAGATAACAATCGAAATATTACCCATCATTTTGCCGCGAGAGTCTGGCGGCACCAATGTCATAACGGTTGTCATCAATAAAGGCATCATAATCGCAGTGCCTACCGCTTGTACAACGCGGCCAAAGATCAACAGTTCAAGGCCAGGTGAAACTGCACAAATGAGTGTACCAACCGAAAAAATGCTCATCGCCATGATGAAAATCGGACGTGTATTCATGCGCTGGATCAAGAACCCCGTTACTGGGATCACAACCGCCATTGTTAGCAAAAACGCGGTGGTTAGCCATTGCACTGAGCTTGGTGTGGCGTTCAGCGCCACCATCAAGCGCGGCAGTGCCACCGTCATGATGGTTTCATTGAGAAACACGACAAAAGTGGAAGCTAACAATAGTCCAATGACCAAATTGTTGCGTGCCGAATTGTCTGTTTCTGGACCGCTCATATCTGCCGCATCAGCGGATGTTTGTTCTGAAGTCGTCATAATTACCTTCTTCGCAAAAAAAGCGAAAGCAAATGGATAGCGCACATCCCATGGTGCGAACCCGGTCAAAAAGGACCAGCGCCAAGGGAGTCAGCCGTTCATAATCAATACTATACTTTTGGAAACGCCGATGGTCGGCAAGCAGGAAAGGGCTTGAACATGCCTGCACAGTGTCCAAAATTATTGGTAGTGTCAATGTAGGATTTTAATACGCTGTAATCTTAACAATTGCAAACTTGTTCCCTTTACGTTCCGAACGCGATCACATATATTCACTTGTAAGGGCTGGCAGCCAAAACACACCTTCTCCACTAAGGTTACTCCATGAGCGACGATAAAAAATCAGAACGGCCCAGCAAGCCAGATTTCTCGATTGATGAATTCATCTCTGAGATCGAGAAAGCAGAAGACATCGAATCTGCGAAACGGCTGCCACAACAACGGCTCAAAAACGCCCGCGCCTTGGACCGAGCCGAAGCCGCAGAAGCCAAGCGACGCACCACCAAAACGTCAAATCCTGACACTGCCACCGGCATGTCAAAAAAGTCACCCAAGTCAAAGGCCAATTCGGTGGAGCGGCCTGAAAATTTGGATGGATTTGCTGAAGCGCCCCAAGCCGGATTTGTATCTCCAGGCAAACCGATTGAAGCCAAGTCTGGTGTTTCGGAGACCGTTAAGGCGTTGGAAAACCTCATTCAATATGGCCGAGAGGAAGTTGAAGGCGTTGACGCTTGGAAACCGCACCGACCCACAAGGCCAGCCAAAGTTGAAGGCGGCATCCAATTTGAGTTGGACACCAAATTCACCCCGCAAGGCGACCAGCCAACAGCCATTGCGGAGCTGAAAGAGGGCATCAATAACGGCGAAACAGACCAAGTTTTGCTGGGGGTAACCGGCTCCGGTAAAACGTTCACCGTCGCGTCACTGATCGCCGATACCCAGCGCCCTGCCCTCATTCTAGCACCCAACAAAACATTGGCCGCTCAACTTTACGGGGAATTCAAAAGTTTCTTTCCCAACAATGCGGTGGAATATTTCGTTTCGTTTTACGACTATTATCAGCCCGAAGCCTATGTGCCGCGCACCGACACATTTATCGAAAAAGAATCAACCATCAACGATCAAATCGACCGCATGCGCCATTCCGCCACCCGTGCGGTGTTGGAGCGCGACGATGTGATCATTGTGGCTTCGGTGTCGTGCATTTATGGTATTGGTTCGGTTGAGGGTTACACCTCGATGATCGTTGACGTTCACGAAGGTCAAAAAATCGACCAGCGTGAGTTTCTCGCGAACTTGGTCGCCCTACAATATAAGCGAAACGAAGCCAGTTTTGTCCGCGGAACATTTCGGGTCCGTGGCGACACCATTGAGATATTCCCAGCCCACTATGATAGTGCCGCATGGCGCGTGACTTTGTGGGGCGATGAGATCGAAAGCATCGTGGAATTTGATCCGCTAACGGGCAAAAAAGCCGCCCAGCTCAAGAATGTTCGCATTTACGCAAACTCGCACTATGTAACGCCGCGACCAACGTTGAACCAAGCCTTCAAATTCATCAAAGCGGAGCTGCAAGCGCGCCTGCAAGAGTTGAACGGCATGGGGCGTTTTCTTGAAGCGCAGCGCTTGGAACAGCGCACGCTGTTTGATTTGGAAATGCTAGAAGCCACCGGATCTTGCGCGGGCATTGAAAACTATTCGCGCTATCTCACCGGCCGACAGCCAGGTGAGCCACCCCCAACATTGTTTGAATATTTGCCTGATGATGCACTTGTGTTTATCGACGAAAGTCATGTGACCATCGGCCAACTTGGCGCCATGTATCGCGGTGATTTCCGCCGGAAAGCGACTTTGGCCGAATATGGCTTCCGCTTGCCTTCCGCCATGGACAACCGTCCGTTGCGATTTGAAGAATGGAACGCGATGCGGCCCCAGTCCGTTTATGTGTCCGCAACGCCGGGCAAATGGGAGATGGACCAAACCGGCGGCGTGTTTGCAGAGCAAATCATTCGACCAACCGGCCTAATTGACCCACCAGTTGAAATCCGTCCAGCGGCAAATCAAGTCGATGACGTCATTGATGAAATCAAGAAAACCGCCCAACTGGGGTACCGCACTTTGGTGACCACTTTGACCAAGAAGATGGCCGAAGATTTGACGGAATATATGCATGAACAGGGCATCAAAGTCCGCTATATGCATTCGGATACAGACACGATTGAACGGATCGAAATTATCCGTGATTTGCGGCTGGGAGCCTTCGATGTGCTTGTTGGCATCAACTTGTTGCGCGAAGGTTTGGACATACCTGAATGTGCGCTCGTCGCCATTCTGGATGCGGACAAAGAAGGGTTCTTGCGATCCGAAACGTCTCTGATCCAAACGATTGGCCGCGCGGCGCGTAATGTCGATGGCAAGGTGGTCCTTTACGCTGACAAAGTCACTGGCTCCATGGAACGCGCGATGACAGAAACAACCCGTCGCCGTGAAATTCAAATGGCATTCAATAAGGCCAACGGTATTACCCCTCAGTCTATCAAGTCCAATATCAAAAATATCATGGATTCAGTTTATGAGGGTGACCGCGTTACTGTGGGCACTGGAAAAGATCAGATCTCCAAAGGTGGCGTTCATGTTGGTGACAATCTGGCAGCAACGATCAAAGATTTGGAAGGCAAAATGCGCGAAGCCGCAACCAACCTTGAGTTTGAGGAAGCTGCGAGGCTGCGCGATGAAGTTAAGCGTCTTAAGGATATGGAGTTGGATATTATCGATTAGCAGCAGATCAGTTGACCAAATTGATGGGGTGCAATCACCCCTGAAGCCGCATATTCGCTCCAATATGAATGAATGATCTGCTGCAGTCCGCAACATATATTTAACCTTTAGCTCAAATACTGTGTTCGATAATAAATTCAATTATTTCTAGCATCTCGCGTGGCCCAGTATGTTGACAGAAAAACAAATCGAATTGATCCGAAATTCTGCGGGCCAACTCGCCATGTTGGACATTCCAGCAACAAATACATTTTACTCAAATCTGTTTGAGGAGGCGCCAGCTGTTCGGTTCATGTTTCCCGAAGACATCTACGAGCAAAGCGAAAAGCTTTGGAAGTCCATTGTTGCTGTGGTCGAAAACATCGAAGATTTGGGGAAGATCAATGCAGTGCTCAAAGAAATGGGCGCGCGCCATGTTGATTATGGCGTAAAAGCTGAACATTATCCGGTCGTTGCACAAGTGTTGGTGAAAACCATGTCGAGCGTAACAGATGATTGGACAGACGAACACGCCACCGCATGGGCCCATGCGCTGGAACAAGTTTGTGCCACAATGCTTGAGGGCGCAAAAGAGGCCGAAGCGGAGGCTTAGGCCATAATCTTGTTGAAAATCGCACCGCCTACAATTGGGCGGTGCAATTTACGCTGCCTCAGCGGTGCGCCCATATGCCAAATGGCGATCGAATATTGGCGTCACATGCGACAATTTCACCACGAATTCACCCGCCACAATTGATTTATGTCAACTCTGACCTCAAATCATCGGCGCATAGTACGCGCAAGTTATCAAATATGGTTGCAAGTCGAGTCGTCCTATCTGGAATTGATTTCAGGCCAACAATCCTTGGTGACTTCAGCGCTTCTTCATCAAGGCGCTGTGCAATAATCTTGGCGGGTAGGCAATCATCTCATGCCTCGCAAATTATCCGCTCAAGTCTTTGCAAACTAGTGTTCGGGCAGGTGTGGGCATGTCTCGCGATCATCCCCTATCTGATCTCTCCGCGTATGCTGCGCTTGTCCGTTCTAGTTTGCTCAATCCGCTTCATCTCAACGTTGAACGAATGGCTTCACGCTCCTTTTGCCGCTCTCGCCACCAGACGAACAGTCCCGCACCCACGGTCAATGAGGCACCAAATAGGCTAATTAGGTCAATCCAATGACCAAAGAATATGATGGTCATAACTATTGAAGCTGGCAAAATCAGGAAGTTAAACGGTTGCAACGCGCTCGCGGGCGCCTCTCTATAGGCCATTGTAAACAATGTGTGCGCCACATTGGCGGTTACAATTACCAACCCGATCAGCAGCCAACCATTTAGCGTTATTGGCACCATGTTAAACGCACCAACCGCAGTCGAAAGCACGACCCCAACCAGCGCCATATAGACCATCGAGGTTGAAGTGCTGTCGTGCTGCGCGACCAAGCGGGTCAGAACGGTATAAAGCCCAAAAGTCGCCACTGCGCCCAACTGAAACCAAACGCCAATATTTACTTCTTGAAAGCCCGGGCGAATGATTATCATAGCGCCGATAAAGCCCACGCCGATTGCCGACCAGCGGAAAATACCAACTTTCTCCCCCAAAATGGGTATGGCGAACAGGGTTACAACGATTGGGAACAGCATGAAAATCGCTTGCAGGTCAGACAGTGGCATAAATTGAAGCGCAGCGCTAAAGCACCAGATGTCGACCACCAGTAATACGCCGCGAGATAATTGCAGAAACGGTCGTTTGGTGCGGAATGCTTGGCGAATTGGCCCCTCGCGCATCACCCAAACAAGTGTAAAAACTGCAACACCCCAGAACCGGATCATCACAATTTGGGTTGGCGGATAATCAGTTACAAGCATCTTAACCGCAACATCTTGCACGGAAAAAATCAGTATTGAAATCAAGGTAAGGGCAATACCCTTTGAAATATTGTTCCCTGTAACTGGGCTTGGGCTATTCATAAACTGGACCTGATATGCAGCGGGTTTGGCGGATGCCAAGCTGGATTTAAGAAGTTGACCCTAGCATCGAAATCCGCAAACGCCTACACTCATCAGCCCCAAATCAATTCGAATAGACGAGCCACAATGCCCCACATAATCATCGAATATGCCGATCCAATCGCAACAGAGCATAATTTGGATAACCTCTGTAAATCCTTATGCGACGCCGCACTAAATTCGGGGGTTTTTACGGAATTAAAGGACATCAAGGTTCGCGCAATTGCCGCCAGCAACTGGTATCATTCCGTTGAAAATAAAAGCTTCGTGCACGTTACGGTCCGGTTGATCGCCGGACGAACTGAGGAACAAAAAAGTACAGTAACCACCGCGCTATTTGAAGAATTGGAGAAAAGATTGCCAACAGTTGGCACCATCTCGGTGGACATCAAAGAGCTTGACCCAGCAACGTATAAAAGACGGACGCTCTAGGCCCTGTGGCCGAGTTCGCCCGCCCCTGAATTCATCGCCACAAATATTGGCGTCCGAATTTGGTCTATTTATTGGCTGCCATCATTTTGCGAACCACGCCAACTATTGCTGTAAGCGCGCCACCGCCAACTACTCCCGCAACACCGTCACCAGCTAAGCCCATGCCGCTGACCGCTTCAAGGCCGGGAATAACGCCCAGCAACGATGCGCCGCCTAATCCGCCAATTGCACCGGCAATTGTATTTCCCATCGTCCCAAGGTTTACGTCTTTTAACGCACGTCCCACGCCATTGCCGCCTATTCCGCCGGCAATCACCTGAATAAGTAGTGGTAAAATTGCTTCCATTTTCCCCTCCATTTTTTTGGCAAATCTTTTGACCTGCAATTGCGATCCTAACCCGTGGCAAAAGCAAAAAGAAGCCGAAGAAAAAACATTGTCTGACAATAATTGCGAGTACCCTATGCTTCCAATTTCCCCAAATTAGATTAGAGTTGTTCAACAGAGAAGGACAATTAACGATGCGGTTATTTGCGATACTGATAGCGACATTGCTGGCGATCCCTACGGCTTATGCAGACAATTTTGGGGAAAAGCGCGCCTATTTCAAGGATTGGTTGGCAGCTTGCAGACCAAACACCAACTACTGTTCGGTCATAACCTATATTAACCCAAATCCAGCTAATGGAACGGTCGCGGACTATTGGTTCAGGGTCGGCCGACATCAAGATGGCACCGATTGGGAACTCTCGCTAACAACGGTTAAAACACAGCCCGCAAACGCGACCTCCTTCTACATGCATGTTGGTGAAGACTTCTATCCCTATACAAAAGGCGGCACGGCGCGCGCGTTTGGCGCCATCAACGACATATTTCTTTCCGGTGATCAAGCAACCACAATGTTCAAGAAAATGATCACAGACGACAAGCTCACGGTCGATTTCGACGACACAAATGGCAATAGTGTCAATTTAGAATTCTCTTTATCCGGCTTAACCGCTGCGTTGTTGTGGGTGGATGACCAGCAGGACCGGGTCGGCGATCCACGCACTGTCGGTACACTCCCCATGCGCCTGAACTTGGCCGAACCAAATCTGGAAATTCCGAACCAGGTGCCCGCAGCCATCATCGAGCAACATACCAAAGATCAAAATTGCGATGCGCTTTCGGACCTTGTTCATGGATCGGAATGGGAAATTCACCAAGTCAACAACACCACTTTGCTCTATATGATGCCTTGCACAGCGGGTGCCTACAATTTTGGGTACACGTTCTATACCCAATCAACACAATATGAAGGGGTATCAAAACTGCTATTTGCGGACTATTGGGCGCCCATGGGGTGGACCGGCACTGACATTCTCATCAATGCCCATTATGATCCGGCAACCCGAATTCTTTCCAGTTTCTACAAAGGGCGAGGTATCGGTGATTGCGGCAATGCAGGTGAATGGGTTTGGGAAGATTACGGATTTAAGATGAACTCATTTCACGCCAAAGAAAAGTGTGATGGAGAGCCATACGAGTTCCCTCAAATCTTCCCCGCACCTAGCAAATAGAGAACTAAATTGGTCAAAACCATTTCACTAACCGCGCTGGCGATGATTGCGTTTGCCGCCAATTCAGTCTTCACGCGTTTCGGATTGGCAGAGACCAATATCGATCCTGTGATGTTCACCACCATTCGCCTGATTTCTGGCGCTGCTGCTCTGTTCATCCTCGTCTGGGCGCAACACCGAACCATACCAAACCTCAAAGCCGCTGGCTCTTGGCTCGGCGCTGCTTCGTTGGGCGCTTATGCAATATTCTTTTCTTTCGCCTATTTAACGCTGGGTGCAGGATTGGGCGCATTGATCTTATTTGCTTCGGTGCAAATCACGATGATCATTTGGGCAATCGTTAAAGGTGAACGCCCAGGTCCCATTGAAATTCTTGGCATTGTGATCGCCTTTGGTGCATTTACCTACCTGGTATCCCCAGGCCTAGTAGCGCCCGACCCTATCGGCACCTTTCTGATGGTCATCTCTGGCATTAGCTGGGGTGTTTATTCGTTGCTTGGCCGCGGATCTACTAACGCGACCCGAGACACAATGGGTAATTTTGTTCGTACTGTACCGGTTGCCGTGCTGGCCATGGTCGTCGTATCGCTGGCATCGGGCAGTTGGGCCGTAGATATTCAAGGCATCATCTTTGCCTGCCTCTCGGGCGTTTTAGCTTCCGGTATGGGCTATGCGGTGTGGTATCTGGTATTGCCCCAGCTCACGCGCACCAGCGCAGGGGTTGTGCAATTGACAGTGCCCGCCATCGCAACATTAGGTGGCGTTCTGTTTCTTAGTGAACAACTCACAACCCGGTTCGTTATCGCCAGCATATTGATTCTATTGGGTGTTGCCCTCGCGACCATCTTCAAAAAGAAGGTTTAGCCAAACTGGTGCTACCCAAACGCGCTGGAAAACACAAAATACAGAGCGACAAGGTAGGGCAGCGCCAAAACGACAATACCTGCGCGCGCAAACTTGTTAGAAAAGCGCCGCCACATCACAACCGCCAAACTGATCCCAACAATGGTTTCAATCGTACTGACCCAGTCCCCATAATATTGGGACTGCCAATAGGAAATTGGGGAATGAAAACGACCATCGCTTAATGGCCAGAAATGCACGTGAGCATCATCTGCATGAACTGGGAAATCGGCCAAAACATGCAACAAGCAAGCCGCGGAAAACAAAGCCAGCGCAAGCCAAAGCGAGTGTCGTTCCGGGTTTCGTCTCCGTAAGAACATGAAGGCCAGCAACGCAACAATGTAAAGTGGGATGGAATTTGAAAATGCGGATAAAAACTGCCACGGCTCTTGCCAATATAGCCCGTCCGGTTCCCGCCACATATTACTGACTTGAAAGCCGGGGATCCGACTAACCAAAACCATCAAAAACACGGACAAATCGGGGAAAAACCCACCAAAAACAACTAACAAATTTTGCCGACGAGTAAACTTTTTGCGAGTCAACGCGGCCGTTGCAATCAAGATATGTGTGGTTGTCAGCATCGCAATCTCCAGAATTCCAGTCGTAAAGGCAAAAATATGTTCTGACTAGCGCATCAACTAAGTTGTGATGTCTTTACATATAAATACCAATCCCCATATGTGTCACTCTTGTGTTTTGTGGTGATCTTTGCCACTACCTTGCGCACGCACTTTAGAGAAAAAGGTTCAAATGCCATATTTGCTGCTCGCCTTGGGCCTCGCTACATTGGTTGTAACTGGTGATTTGTTGGTTCGCGGTGCGGTTGGCCTGTCCAATCGCATGGGCATTCCACCCCTAGTTATCGGTCTTACCGTCGTTGCATTTGGCACCTCCGCGCCAGAACTTGTGGTCTCGTTATCTGCTGCAGCAGAAGGCGCTCCCGGACTTTCCATAGGCAATGTTGTTGGCTCAAACATCACGAACATCTTGTTCGTGCTTGGTGTGCCCGCCCTGTTTTTCTCAATTAACTGCAAGCAAACCGGGCTGCGTCGTTCCGCGACGTTCATGGTATTCGTCAGCATTTTGCTGATTGTTTTGAGCCTTGATCACATCATCAGTTTTACGGACGGTCTTTTGCTCGTCGTCTTGCTTGCTGGCTATCTCATTTACAATGGCTTTGAAGCCATGCGCATGCGGAAAAAGGGTCAAGCAATCGAAGAGATCGTTGAAGAGATCGATGACGCCCCTGACGATGGCCGCAAAATCACCATTTACCTCATCATTGGCATTATTGGATTGCCACTTGGCGGCAAATTAACAACCGACAGCGCGCTGGATATCGCTTCGATCATGGGCATTGCCGAAAGCGCGGTCGGCTTGTCGATTGTTGCATTGGGCACCTCGTTGCCCGAATTCGCTGCAGGCATGGCCGCAGCCCTTCGCCGTCAATCAGCCGTCGCAATCGGCAACGCGGTCGGGTCGAACATCTTCAACATTCTTTCCATCGTTGGCGTAACGTCGATGATCATTCCACTGCAGGTTGACGCCAATTTCTTGGCATTCGACTATTGGGTAATGCTCTTAATTTCCGTCGGATTGTTGCCGATCATTTTCATGCATCGCAACATCGGACGGTTTGAGGGTATCATCATGGCCGCGTTTTATGTGATGTATTTGTTCCTCGTGTTCCAGGTTGGACACGAGGTTATCGAGGGGAGCTTTTAGGCAAAATGGGACAGCCAGTCGCCCTAATTACTGGAGCAGCAGATCGCATTGGCGCTGCAATGGCCAAAGCGCTCGCTAGTGACGGCTACCAGACCATTATTCATTACAATTCATCTGAAGAAAAAGCCGAAGCTCTTGCCGCTGAAATCACATCAGCCGGCGGCACGACAGCGTCCATTGGCGCAAACTTACTCCATCGTGAGGAACGGGCCGATTTAATCGACCGCGCCAACAAAATTTTCGGTCCGCTGGCGGTGCTCATCAACAACGCATCGATCTTCCAGCCTGACAGCATTGAGAATCTATCAGACGAATTGTGGCAAACACATTTCAGCCTCCACGCCGAAGCCCCAGTGTTTCTTGCAAGCGACTTTGCTAAGCAACTTCCTGACACAATACGCGGCAACGTTATCAACATGATCGACCAGCGTGTGTGGGCCCTCAAGCCAACATTCTTTTCCTACACGCTATCAAAATCCGCCTTATGGACAGCCACCCAAACGATGGCCCAGTCCTTGGCACCGCGCATTCGGGTCAATGCAATTGGCCCGGGGCCAACCATTAAAAACATCCATCAAGCGCAGGCAGATTTCGAAAAAGAGATCAAAAGTCTTCCATTGCAAGTTGGGCCGCAGCTCGATGAAATTTGCGACGCAGTTCGCTTCATTCTTTCCACCCCATCAATGACGGGTCAAATGATGGCGCTTGATGGTGGCGAGCACTTGAAGTGGACGCATAAAGGTGAAAACATCGCACAATAATGAGCGAAACAACCACCTCACCCGGCCCTGACATCATCAAGAAATTCGTTAAAGCGCTGCCCAGTGGGCCAGGCGTTTACCGGATGTTTGATGATGGGGAAAATGTCATTTATGTGGGCAAGGCACGCAATCTAAAAGCCCGGGTCACCAACTACACCCGCTATGAAGGCAATTCCATTCGCATCGGCCGGATGATTTCGGCCACCCGTTCCATGGAGTTTGTCACTACAAATACGGAAAGCGAGGCCCTGCTTTTAGAAGCGAACATGATCAAGCGGCTCAAGCCCCGCTATAATGTTTTGCTGCGCGACGACAAGAGCTTTCCCTATATTTTGATGGCCATGGAACATGAGGCCGCAGAACTCACCAAACACCGAGGTGTGCGGCGCAAAAAGGGACATTATTTCGGCCCCTTTGCCTCGGTGACAGCGGTCAATAGAACCATCACATCATTGCAAAAAGCATTTTTGCTGCGCAACTGTTCAGACAGTTATTATGAGGGACGAACCCGCCCCTGCCTTCAACATCAGATCAAACGCTGTGCCGCACCATGCACGGGCGAAATATCAATTGAAGATTATCAATTACTGGTCGACGACGCCGTAAAGTTTCTTACCGGCAAATCTCGATCTGTGCAGGCCAACCTGTCTGAAGAAATGCAAAAGGCAGCTGAAGATTTAGACTTTGAGCGCGCCGCCCTGCTTCGTGATCGGATTGCGGCCCTTTCCTTGATCCAAGGGCAAGGCGATATGAGCGCGCAGACCGTCGTTGATGCGGATATTTTCGCCATCCATCAAGAAGCTGGAAAGTTCTGCATTCAAGTGTTTTTCTATCGCGCTCATCAGAACTGGGGCAACCGCGCTTATTACCCTCGTGCGGATAAGAGCCTTGAAGAGGGCGAAGTGCTAACGGCGTTCATTGCGCAGTTTTATGAAGCCCGTGTGCCGCCCAAATTGATCCTGCTTTCGCACGAAACCGAAGAACCTAAACTGCTGGGCGAAGCCCTAGCCATTCGCGCCGAGCGCAAAGTTGAAATATTAACTCCGCAGCGCGGCGAGAAACGCACTCTGGTTGAAAACGCATTGAACAATGCACGTCAAGCGCTGGGCAGACAATTGTCTGAAACGGCGTCGCAAACCCAACTGCTAGAGGGCATGGCCAAGACGTTTGGTTTGGTCGAAACGCCCCGGCGCATTGAGGTTTACGACAACTCCCATATTCAGGGCACCAACGCCGTCGGTGGCATGGTCGTTGCCGGACGCGAAGGTTTTTCAAAAAAGCACTATCGGACGTTCAACATCAAATCGACAGACATCACCCCCGGGGATGATTTTGGCATGATGCGGGAAGTCCTGGAGCGCCGTTTCACAAGGCTGGTCAACGAATATAAGCCAGAAGAAGTCGCCGAAGACACTGACAAGGACGCCATGCCAGATTGGCCAGACGTGTTGCTTATTGATGGCGGCAAGGGCCAAATGAGCGCCGTCAGAGAAACGCTGAA
Source organism: Maritalea sp. YIW29 (assembly GCF_057219265.1). NCBI lineage: Bacteria > Pseudomonadati > Pseudomonadota > Alphaproteobacteria > Hyphomicrobiales > Devosiaceae > Maritalea > Maritalea sp. YIW29. Next base: position 219,231 of record NZ_JBXVVF010000001.1, on the reverse strand, counting down.
GCAGTTTAATTTACCGCAAAAAGTGACTGTCATCGGCATAGCAAAGGGCGAAGAACGCAACGCTGGCCGCGAAACATTCATTCTCGAAGGACGAGAGCCGTTCATGTTGCCTGCCCGCGATCCGGTGCTCTACTATCTGCAAAGACTGCGCGACGAAGTGCACCGTTTCGCCATCGGCACCCATAGGGCGAAGCGAAGCAAGCAGATCGTCAAAAATCCACTGGATGAAATTGAAGGCATTGGCCCAACACGCAAGAAGGCTTTGCTTGGTCATTTCGGATCAGCAAAAGCGGTGAGCGGCGCGACACTGAAAGACCTGCAATCCATCTCAGGGATTTCAAAACAAATGGCGCAAATCATCTATGATCATTTCAATCGCTCTTGACCTAAACGCACGCATCCTATTGCTTGGTCACATGATAATTTGAAGGGCAACATCTGTGAACTTACCAAACATGCTGACAATGTCCCGCATCGTGCTCATCCCGGTCATTGTTGCGCTCATTTTCATGGACGGCCAGACCACCCAATGGATCGCCTTCATTCTCTACGTCATCGCCGCCCTAACAGATTTCCTTGACGGCTATCTCGCGCGTCGCATGCAAATCGTTTCGCCACTCGGGCGCATGCTTGACCCGATTGCAGATAAACTAATCGTTGGCGCGTTGCTCATCGTCTTCGCGTTTGATGGCAGTTTTGATATGTCGCTCGTCATTGCCGCAATCATGATTATGTTGCGCGAAATCGCCGTCGCTGGCCTACGCGAACATTTGGGTGCAGAGCAAATCACGGTGCATGTATCTGGCCTCGCAAAGTATAAAACAACCGCCCAACTAATTGCCCTTGGATTCGTGATGTTGCTCCCCCTTATCCCCGGTCTTGCGGTTCTCGCTCATGGCGCGATGTGGGTCGCAACCGGGCTGACCGTTTACACTGGCTACGAGTATTTCAAACAAGCTTGGCCACATTTGAATGAAGAAAAAGCATGAAAATCCTTTATTTCGCTTGGCTTCGGGAACGTATGAACAAAGGTAGTGAAGACGTTTCGCCGCCCCAAACTATTACAACGATTGCCCAGCTCATGGACTGGAAGGCAGAAAATGACGAAACATTTGCCCTCGCCTTTTCTGACCGTGCCATAATCAGGGCTTCAATCGATGACGAATTGGTGGACCATGATGCGCAAATCCAAGATGCTCGGGAAATTGCATTTTTTCCCCCTATGACCGGTGGCTAATGTGAAAGTCCAAATCCAACAGGATGTTTTTGATCCCGGCCAACTCACCAATCAATTCATTGCCAAATATCAAGAAGTTGGCGCCGTGGCGACATTCACCGGTTTGGTGCGCTCAACGCCGGATCAACCCATTGAGGCACTAATTCTTGAGCACCACCCAACCATGGCGCAAAAGCAAATTGAACGATTTGCAACAGAAGCGATGGAGAAATTCGAGCTGGTCGATATTTCAGTGGTCCATCGTTTTGGCGAGATGAAAGTCGGCGAAGTCATCGTGCACGTCATGGCCGCATCCCGTCATCGACAGGCTGCATTTGACGGCGCAAATTACGTGATGGATTGGCTAAAAACCGACGCTCCGTTCTGGAAGCAAGAAGTCACCTCAGACGGCACACATTGGGTTCAACATCGCAGTGATGACGATGTAGCACGGCAAAAATGGCAAACAAAAACGCCGCCCAAACCTTAAGGGCGACGTTCAAATATTCTAATACTAACTACTCGGCCGCAACTTGCTTTGGCTGAACTTCAGCAGAATACACTTTCATCATCGCGCTACAGATTTCACGGCCATTGAAAATATTGCCTTCAATTTCAGCCACGGGCACAACTTCAGCAGCAGAACCGGTGAGGAAACATTCATCAAAGTCACCAAGCTCGTCGGGCATAATCACCCGTTCGATTACATTGATGCCCTGAGCCCGCGCCAAATCGATGACCGTGCGACGGGTAATACCGTCAAGGAAACAATCAGGCGTTGGTGTGTGAATTTCACCGTTCTTCACAAAGAACACATTCGCACCGGTTGCTTCAGCAATCTGACCACGATAATCAAGCATCATCGCATCTGAAAAACCACGTGCCTCTGCCGCGTGTTTCGACAATGTGCAGATCATGTATAGACCCGCCGCCTTGGATGCGAATGGCGCAGATGTTGGTGCAGGACGACGCCAATCGGAAAGAGCGAGGCGTGTGCCTTTGAGCTTGTCTTCATGGGAGAAAAGGCTTGGCCATTCCCAAGCAGCGATGGCGAGATGAACTGGATTGTTGTGCGCACCAAGGCCAAGTTCCGCAGAACCACGAAATGCCACTGGCCGCATATAGGCGTCAACCAGATCATTTTTCACAAGAACGTCACGGCAAGCTTGATCAATCTCCTCAACGGAATAAGGAATTTGAAAATCCAACAATTCAGCCGACTTGCGCAAACGTGTTGAGTGGTCGCTCAATTTGTAAATCTCGCCACCATAAGCCCGTTGGCCTTCAAATACGCTGGACGCGTAATGCAAAGCATGGGTCAACACATGCACCTTGGTGTCTTTCCAAGGTACCATTTCACCATCAAACCAAATCCAACCATCCCGTTGGTCTAAAGGCACGCCAGCCATTTCTTATCTCCCTACAAACGCATCTGTGTCGGATGCCGAATAATTTACTTCTTCTGATAAAACCCTCACAGACTTGGCAAATCAACTCAAGCTTGTGATAAGAAGAGAAAAAGCGATGATGAAGGCCAGCATGCCAGCCACAAAAATAAATGTCAACAAGACTGACATAAGTTTATCTCTGGTCGATGAACCCGCAGCCTCTAGCGCTGCAATGCCCCTTGACCTGATGGGACTTTTGTTCTTCGCCTATCGCGACTTTGTGCGCGATGCCGACGCACTATTGTCAAAACAAGGATTCGGTCGTGCACACCACAGGGTGCTCTATTTTGTTAATTTGCGCCCCGGCATGACCGTTGCTGACTTGCTCGACATCCTCAAAATTACAAAACAAAGCCTCGCGCGCGTTTTGCGACAGCTGGTCGATGGCGGTTATATTGAGCAACGTACCGGTCCAAGTGACCGCCGCCAACGACTGCTATACCCCACCAAAACCGGCGCTGACTTCTTCGAAACGCTTTCCGCTTCGCAAGCCCAACGCATTGCCCGGGCTTTAGAGCCAATGCCAAAAGAAACACGTCAACTGGTCACCCAATTTCTGGCTTCAATGATTGATCCAAACGATCAAGACACGCTGAAAAACCTCAACTTGGTGGACTAACTGGCCATCTGCGCGTTCTGGCGGCGGTCTTGAGAAAAATCGTAAATTTGATAGTTGCCGCGGCCATTCTTTTTTGCGGCATAAACAGCAACATCGGCCTGAGACATCAATTGTCGCCCACTCACTTGACCATCAGCTGAGTAGGCAATGCCGATACTGGCATTGCACATGCAGGTTTTTCCATAAAGCTCAATTGTGCGGCCAAAACTTTCGTTGATCCGTCGGCCAAGGTCCGCCGCAGTTGATTTGTCAAATCGACCCGTTGCAATCAACATAAACTCATCACCACCAACACGGGCAAGAAAGTCACCTTTGCGCATTGTATCTTGAATGGTCTCAGCCGCCCATTTTAATATACCGTCGCCCACTTCATGGCCGTGTGTGTCATTGATCTTTTTAAAGTTGTCCAGGTCGATGGAGAATAGCGCGAAAGCCGATCTCTCCCCTTGCGCAACACGCAGCCGCTCCACAAACTCTTTCTCAAAATAACGGCGATTTGGAACGTCGGTCAGCACGTCATGCAGAGAATCATAAGCTAACTTATCTTCCAACATACGGGTCTCAGTAATATCCTCATGCGTGCCAATCCATCCGCCGACAGGAGTTGGTGAATGAACAGAACGAATATAGCGACCCGAATTCAACTTTGTTTCGGTATATAGCTCTGCGCCCGTGCCAACATGAGCGAGGATTTCTGGCTGCAACCTGCTTGTGTCGCCAGTAAAATTACCGTCTGCTTTTTGTTGATCCAAAAGTGTCTGAAATGAAATGCCCTTTTTGACGATGGTGGGATCAACACTAAAGATCTGTATATATTTCTCATTCCAGACAGTAAGATTGCCGTCATTATCAAAAACAGAAACACCTTGTTGCATATGAGCAAGAGTAATCGTCAAAGCCTCATGCTCCATTGCGAGCTCAGACTGACTTTTTGCCAAATTGGAAATGGTTACAGCAATTAAGAATGGAGGAAATGTGAAAAACAACGCCAATGTTTGTTGTTGAAACACAATATCTCGCAATGCCATGTCCGAGGACAAACCAGGCAGAACACCAAACACAGCCGCCGCCGATACAGCCAGTGACAATATCGAACTAGCTAAAGCAACGTAATAGGGTCGTCCTTTGAGCGCCAACCACATAGTCGGAAACAACAGTACCAAGACCGGTGGCAAGGAAAGAGGCAGCAGGATTGAAAACCCAATCACAAAGGTGACGCAAATTCGAACGCTGTCTCGAATGTGGAGTAAATTTATGTTTTTGATTTTGAAAGGCGTCTTTTTCAACCGACGCATGGACAACCACGGCAGATAGATAATCATCGCGCTAACGATATCACCTGCCCACCAATTGATTAGCGCGTCAAATGGATGACCGCCGTAAACTTGCGAAACAATGCTTGACCCAATGGCTGCCGCCGGCATTGCTGCAACTGTAACCACACCTAGCAGCCACATCGCCCTCTTTGGACTATCGACCGAACGTCTTGAAATTTCTAATTTCTGAAAACAAAAATAGACAAACAATATCTCAATACAGTTTGCAAATGGGAAGCCAAAAACAATTAGGAGTGGGTCCCCAAAAATCATTTGGATTGAGGCATTTGCCGCGAAGGCCGAAAGGACGAAAGCAACCAAACGATCGCGCCCGTATGAAATGCAAATTAGCACTAAGACCGCATTGGCAGGCCAAAACACAGCAACATTGTGCGACGCACGTGCGAGCATGACGCTGGACAGAGCCAAAACGAAATAGGTCGCAAAACCGATCAAAAACGAATTCACCGTTTTTGCGTTAATGCGAACCATTCAACATTCTCCTGACACAAGCCTGTGCACTTAACCTATTCCTTCAGTGTTTACATATTATTATGATGAAGAAAAGCCGTTTACTAAAACGTTTTGAATCGGCCTCCAACTTGGCCATTGCATCCAAAATCGACACGATCAAGAATTGAATAACTTTGCAGTGACGCGAGGCGTTTAAGGTCTCGTCAAATGTTTTTTGTAATGAGACGTTAAACGCCTCGCGCAAATGGCTTTTGCACCTAATTTGAACTGCCCCGGGGTGCTAAACCCTTTTATCCCCTTGCTCTGCATTCCATCAAAACTGTTTGGTCACCTAGGACCTTTGATGAGTGCCAACAGGCATAGACGGAAAACAGTTCCCGCCAAACGACTTCCAAGCTGCCTTCGGTGTCAGGCTGGACAAGTCAAAATCAATGCGAACGACAAACGTCTTGCCATTCAGCCATTCCCTTCTTTTTAAGAGTTTCGCGCCGCCGTTGTTCGCTTTCGCTCGCCTTTTCTTGCGCTCACGCCACGCAGGCTGACCCCGACATCCCCGATTTTTTTCGCACCGCCGTCGCAGACTTCGTCTGCTACCCCGGCACCCCCGCCAATTGTTCGTCCCATGCAGACGAACACTAATCAACAGGCTCACTCGCCATCCGATACCCGTCGGCACCCTGTATGGCTTCAAAAGAAAGTGCACATATTGTGACATAACATTGTAGGGCGGGGATAAGAATTACCCTCCTCCCATATCCATTATGAAAAGGATCAAGATCAACCAATCACCGCCATTCGTCATACTCGGGCTTGCACCGAGTATCCAAACGACGTCGAAAAATTAGAACTATATCGAAGACCGTTCCCGCCTCACCCCTGCGCTAATGCATCATGGAACCTCGGGTCAGCCTAAGTGAAGGAAACGCCAAATGATGTCCGAGGGTTACGATGACCATTTCAACTCACCGATCTTGGCGTGGGTAGAAAATGGACGCAGCCCGCTAAATCAGGCGCTGCCCATTCGGCACGAGCTTATCGACAGCTGCAAGGACAATATCGCCATTTTCATCTTCATAGCCCAGCGTCAGCACTTCGGACTTTAGCGGGCCAATCTGACGAGGTGGGAAGTTGACGACGGCCATAACCTGACGGCCAACCAGTTCTTCTGGCGTATAATGAACCGTGATTTGGGCTGACGATTTTTTGAGCCCCAACCCGTCGCCAAAATCAATAATCATGATGTGCGCGGGTTTTCGCGCTTCTGGAAACGGGTGCACTTCGACAATTGTACCAGTTCGTATGTCAACTTTTAGAAAATCATCAAAACTGATCTGATCACTCATGCGCCCAACTCCTCACTTCGTTTTCGCGCTGCGGTTACAACTCGTGTCATCAGCGGTGTTAGGCCCTCTTCGCCCATCAAAATCTGCAAACCCGCATAGGTGGTTCCATTGGGAGACGTCACATTTTCGCGCAATGTCGCGGCGCTTGTATCTGGTTCTGCATCCAAAAGCGCGGCGGCGCCAACAATGGTCTGCCGGGCAAGCTTCATCGCTACATCGGATGAAAGTCCTTGTGCTTCGCCGGCCTTCGTCATGGCCTCAACCATGTTGAACACATAGGCTGGGCCCGAGCCGGATAGCCCGGTTACACTATCAATGTCTGCTTCTTGGTCGACCCATATGGTCACACCGGAGGCATCGAGCAAACTGACAACGACATCTCGATCTGCATCCGCCACGCTCGGCATTGCATAAGCACCGATTGCGCCTTTACCAATTTTCGCGGGCGTATTGGGGATCGTGCGCACCACTCGGTCTGTGCCAAGCGCTGCGCTCATCTGTGTGGCGCTGATGCCAGCCATAACGGACAGCACCAATGTCTGTTCGCCAACGCTTACCGCTGCGTCCGCCATCACCGCCGCTGCGACTTGCGGCTTTACCGCGAGCACCAAAACATGCGCGGCTTGTGTTGGTGGGGAAGTGACAAGCATCGCACCAAGGGATTGTGCATGCTCAACAAGTTCAGGTTTTGGGTTTGGATCAACCAGGACAAGGTTTTCCGGCTTCAAGCCAGCTTCCAGCCATCCAATGGCCATTGCCATACCCATTTGCCCTGCACCAACAAGCACAATTGGACCTACATCAAAAAGGGACATTTTATCAGCCTTTAAGCTTCGCCAACCGTCTCAAACATCACGTGAGAAAGGGCTTCATCGGCAGGTTTGCCGGCCCAAACCACAAACTGGAAGGCTTGATAATATTGATCACAGCTCTCGACCGCAGAGTGCAAAAGCGCTTCGCATTGTTGCGGCGTCACTTCAGCGCCACCGCTCAAAAGATGCGAGTTGCGGAACAAGACCATGTTCTCTTTGTTCCAAATGTCGAAGTGCCCGATCCAAAGCTGTTCGTTCACCTTGGAAATGAGTTGTTTGACTTCTACCCGACGTGCTTCTGGAATTTTGAGATCGAACGCACATGCAATATGCAGCGATTCTAAATCTTCCATCCAAGAGAAAGAGACATGATAGTCGCTCCAACCACCGCGAATAGAAATCGAAATTTCATCCGCATCGGCGCGTTCAAACGACCAATCATTAATACCTGCAATGTGCTCGATGATATCCACCGGGTGCATTGCCCGTTCAATTTCCATCTCGATTAGCGACATAACTAGATGCCTTTTCAAAGCTCGTGTTCTGGCAGAACCGGGACAATGCTCGCGAAAAGCCAGCATAGCCCGCGTGTGATACGCTACTTCAAGATCAAAGAAATCATAACACTGACTTCTTTGAGCAAATCAGTGTTCGACGCGAATCTATCTGCGATAACGAACCTTAACCTGACCAACCCAACTGGGAATTCGAAAACATCGATTCCCACCAAATCTCTTGTGGATGATCAGCTCGAGATGGTTAACAGCACATTAACATTTCAGACTATGCACAGCCTGTTTATGTATTGAATTGGTACAATATGTTCTATTTTTTCTTGGCGGCGGGGCTTTTGCTGCCCATGGCATCCAACTGTTTGCGCAGTTCGGCAATTTCTTCGCCTTGGACCTGAACAAGTTCACGCAACGCGTCGAAATCGTCACGTTTGACCAAATCCATGTCATTGACCGCGCGTTCCATTTGAGACTTAACCGCAGTCTCAATCTCGCGACGCACGCCATCAGCCATTCCAGCAGCGTCATTCATCAACTTGCCTAGATCGTCAAAAATTTTGTTTCCATCGCGCATGGCGGTTTTCCCTCAAATCGATTGGTCATTTCAAACGAGTATTTCATGTATGTAAGCATCTAATGCAAGCTTGACCAGTGCATTGGCGAAATGCATGGTGCGATAAATCATCGCCCATTGCTGAGAGTGAACAATTTGCCATTCCCTGATATCGACCCTGTCGCCCTTGCTTTCGGCCCAATTGTCATTCGCTGGTATGCGTTGGCCTATTTGGCGGGCATCTTATTCGCTTGGGGCTACGGCCGGCATATTTTGCTGCAAAAGTCACTTTGGGGTACAGTAAAACCTCCCTTTACGCCAACCCAATTGATCGACTTCATCTTCTGGGCCGTGATCGGTGTCATCATTGGCGGGCGACTGGGATATGTGATGTTCTACGACATATTATTGAGCGTCGGGCTGAACTGGGCACAAGGTTTTGCCGGGATATATGCGGGCAGCTATTACCTGCAAAGCCCGCTGGATATTCCACAAGTCTGGCAAGGTGGTATGTCATTCCATGGTGGTCTATTCGGTCTTGTGATCGCCATGTGGATCTATGCAAAACGTAGCGACGCGAATGTTCTTTCGGGTCTCGACCTACTCGCCTTGATCAGCCCTATCGGGCTTTTGTTTGGCCGGATCGCCAATTTCATCAATGGAGAGCTTTATGGTCGGGTGACCGACATGCCTTGGGGCGTTGTGTTTCCTGCAGGCGGACCCGATCCGCGTCACCCAAGTCAGCTCTATGAGGGCCTGCTTGAAGGGCTTTTGCTGTTCATTATATTACGCATTATCAGCCACAATTTGTTGGGATTACGCAAGCCGGGCCTTGCGGCAGGTATATTCGGTATTGGCTATGGCTTGTCCCGTACCTTGGTTGAAACGGTGCGCGAACCTGATGCGCATATTGGATTGTTGCCCTTCAATCTCACCATGGGCATAATCCTATCCATACCGATCGCCATTGCTGGTTTGATTTTGATCTGGAATGCATTGCGCAAAAAACAAACGCAGCGTGCCATATGAGTGCCCAACAACCGACACCGACGCTTAGCGACCTTATCAACATGCAGATCATGACCCAAGGTCCGATGCCGCTTTCCACTTATATGACCCTTGCGCTCACCCACCCAACGCTCGGTTACTACAAGAAGGCTGATCCGTTGGGTCAAGCGGGTGATTTCATCACCGCACCAGAAGTCAGCCAAATGTTTGGCGAGATGATCGGCATTTGGGTAGCGCAATCGTGGCATCAATTAGGTGAACCCAATCCATTTTCGTTGGTTGAACTTGGTCCAGGGCGTGGCACATTGATGGCGGACTGTTTGCGAGTTCTGCAGCAAGTGCCGGGCATTCTGGACGCGATGAGCATCGGCTTGGTCGAAACAAACCCAATTCTGATCGATAAGCAGTTTGAAGCGCTTAAGGGCCACAAAGTGAAGTGGTATAGCGAAATTGATGAATTGAGCGCTCAAGATGGGCCGCTGATTATCATCGCCAATGAATTTTTCGACGCCCTGCCCATCAAGCAATTTCAACGTACTAACAGAAAATGGCACGAACGTCTGATCGGCTTGAAAGACAATAAGCGCGTTTGGGGCCTTTCCCCCACACCATTGCCAGATGACGCGTTTCCTGAAGGCTTGCGCAACGCCAGCAATGATCAAATCTGGGAAACAAGTTTTTTAGCGCAACAGATCGTTTCGCAAATCGCCACGCTGATCAAAACCCGAAAAGGGGCGATGCTGGCCATTGATTATGGCTATGGGGAAAGCCAAACCGGTGAGACACTGCAGGCTCTTAGTTCCCATCAACATGTTGACCCGCTGGACGACCCCGGAGAAGCAGACCTCACCACCCATGTCGACTTTGCCGCATTGGCCGAAGTCGGGGATAAAATGCAAGTTCCCTCATCCAAATTGATGAATCAGGTGGCATTTCTGAAGGCAATGGGCATCGAGCCGAGGGCCGAAGCGCTGGCCTCAGCAACACCTGCGGCTGCGAACAAGATTGCAACCGATTTGGCAAGGCTTATCGGGTCAGACCAGATGGGCGAACTGTTTAAAGTTTGGTGCTTGTTCAACACCAGTTCGCCGCCCTACCCGTTCGAGGCAGATTGATGCAAGCGCCACTAAAGTCCAAGCATTTTGACAATTTGGGTGTCGCCCACGGATTTTATGGCCGCGAGGGTGGCGTGTCTCAATCGCCCTATGATGGTCTGAATGTATCCTTCGCCGTCGGTGATGACCCGAAAAGTGTCGACACAAACCTGGATGTCATCGCCAAAGATTTTGGTGTTATCGCCAACGCACTTTGTTTGGTGAAACAAACGCACTCGACAAATGTGATCAGTGTTACCCAAGCATCGCCACGGCAAGACCGAATTGAAGCCGATGGCATCGCGACCGCGACCAAAGGCCTCGCGATTGGCATTCAAACTGCTGATTGCGGACCAGTTCTTTTCGCGGACACCAAAAACCAAATCATTGGTGGCTGCCATGCGGGCTGGAAAGGCGCCGTCGGCGGCATCGTCAGCAACACAATTGAAGCCATGGAAAAGCTCGGCGCTGAACGGCGGCATATTCACGCCATTTTGGGCCCATCCATCCGCGTTGAAAATTATGAAGTTGGCAATGCATTTAAAGAGGATGTGCTGGCCCAGCTTCCGCACGTTTCAGCCTATTTCAAACAGCCCAACGGGGCGATAAACCCACATTTTGATCTGCCCCATTGCATCATGGATCAACTCGAATCGGCCAACATTGCTGACGCTTTTGATCTAGAAGTTTGCACCTACGCGAATGCGGATAAATTCTTCTCCCACCGCAAATCAACGCATTTGAAAGAGAAAACTGGACGGCATTTGTCTGTGATTGCGCTTTTATGAGGAGAATTCAAAAGATTCTTCATATTCAACTTTTGTCACGGTTGAACCGAATGGCAGGCCAGTATAACAAGCAAATGACAGATGGGACTTTCGCTTGACTATCCACATTTTCCTGCATTCAAAGGGCGCGCTTCAAAATGAAACTGGTGACTGGGAATTCCAACCCTCCGTTGGCCAAGGCCGTAGCTAAATATCTCAACATGCCACTCACCGATAGTGTGGTGCAAAAATTCGCCGATAAAGAGATCTTTGTCGAAATCAAAGAAAATGTTCGCGGCGAAGATGTGTTTGTTTTGCAATCAACATCCTACCCCGCCAACGATAATTTGATGGAATTGCTGATCATCATCGACGCCCTGCGTCGTGCATCGGCCCGCCGGATCACCGCAGTGATCCCTTATTTCGGTTATGCCCGACAAGACAGAAAATCAGCGTCACGATCGCCCATTTCGGCGAAATTGGTAGCCAACCTGATCACCGAAGCGGGCGCAAACCGCATTTTGACCCTGGACTTGCACGCACAGCAAATTCAGGGTTTTTTCGATCTACCAACAGACAATCTCACTTCAGCACCCGTTATGGTGCGTGACATCCAAGCCCATTACGACACAAGCAACACCATGATCGTTTCGCCAGATGTTGGTGGTGTATTGCGTGCTCGAAATGTTGCCCGACGGATCGGCGCACCATTGTCTATCGTTGATAAACGCCGTCCAAAAGCTGGTGTTTCCGAAGTGATGAACATCATTGGTGAAGTCGAAGGCCAATCTTGCATCATGATCGATGATATCGTGGATAGCGGTGGCACATTGTGCAATGCGGCTGAAGCTTTGTTGAATGCCGGTGCAAAAGAAGTTTCCGCCTATATCACCCACGGCGTACTGTCTGGTGCAGCATGCGAACGGGTTGGCAATTCAAAACTGAAGGAATTGGTGATTTCCGACAGTATTTTGGAAACTGATATCGAAAAAGCAACCTCCAACATCCGCCGCTTCTCAATTGCAGGGCTGATGGGCGAAGCGGTGGCCCGCACGGCGGCAGAGCAATCTGTTTCTAGTCTGTTTGACTAGGCTTCAAGTCCAACTCGGTAACCCTCGGGTCAGCCTGCGCGGCGTGAGCGCAAAATTGAGACCCGAGGGTCTACACGAGACCTACAGTTGACTGTGGTTGAGATTTTCTAGACGCCCCTTGGATACTCGGGTCAAGCCCGAGTATGACAAAAGAAGCAAATGCTTGTGTTTCAACTCGGCCCTCAGCGTCAACCTTTAGGGCTAAAACTCAACGGCAATACGACCAAATTTCTGGTCTGAGCGAACCAAACCGACACATGCAGGCAAATACAAAAATCAGCCGTCATTTTCCCCATTGTGTTATCCGCCAAGAGCCTATATACACCGGGGCTTGAAGCGCTGCGTGCACCCCTGGAGGACGTCAGCGCGCGACTGGGAGATAGTCACCCAGTTCGCACCAACAACTTGGAGAATATCCATGAGCGCTGAGCTTAAGGCTACGGTTCGGGATCGGGTTGGCAAGGGGGCTGCTCGAGCACTGCGTCGCGAAGGTCTAGTTCCTGCCGTCATTTATGGCGACAACAAATCCCCACTATCAATTACAATTACCTATAAAGATGCAACAAAACGCATCCAACAAGGTGGTTTCCTTTCACAAGTGATCAGCGTTGACGTTGATGGCGAAGAGCACCGCGTAATCCCACGTGATTACCAGCTTGAGCCTGTACGCGATTTTCTTGTGCATGTTGATTTCCTACGGGTTTCTAAAACTTCAATTCTAACCGTTGATGTTCCAGTTCACTTTGTGAACGAAGAAGAGTCACCTGGTTTGAAGCGTGGCGGCGTGTTGAACGTTGTTCGTCACACTGTTGAAGTGAACGCATCTGAGCAAAATCTTCCAGAATTCTTGGAAGTAGATTTGACTGGTGCGGAAACTGGTGATGCGTTGCACATTTCAGGCGTTAAATTGCCAAAAGGTGTTACACCGACAATCACCGACCGTGACTTCACGATCGCAACAATTGCTGCGCCATCTGGTCTTAAATCTTCTGATAATGAAGAAGGTGACGACGAAGAAGCAGCTGCAGAAGCTTCAGTTGAAGTTGAAACAATCAAACAAGGTAGCGAAGAGTAGTTTCTCGCAATCGGGGCGCGATCAACCAGGTCGCGCCTTATCGTAAATACGATAAATCGGCGGGGGTGCCGGGGAAGCAGGCAAAGCCTGTGACGGCGGCACGAAAGTGATGCACCTTCTTGTTGGCCTCGGGAATCCGGGTAAGAAATATCAAGCTCACCGACACAATGTTGGTTTTATGGCGGTGGACGCAATAGCGAGCCGCCATAACCTTTCTCCCTACCGCTCCAAATTCAATGCTGAAATGGTTGAGGGCTCAATTGATGGGACCCGCGTCATTTTATTGAAGCCACAAACCTTCATGAACGACAGTGGCATCAGCGTTGCAGCGGCAGCAAAATTCTTCAAACTCGCCCCAGCTGACATAACAGTTCTTTACGATGAGTTGGATTTGGCACCCGGCAAAGTGCGCGTGAAATCCGGGGGCGGTAATGGCGGCCACAACGGCATTCGATCAATGGAAGCGCATATGGGTAAGGACTTTCATCGTGTACGTATTGGCATTGGGCACCCCGGCCACAAAGACCGTGTGCATAGCCATGTGCTGGGCGATTTCGCCAAGGCAGACAATGTTTGGCTTGAACCACTTTTGAACGCCGTTGGCGACCACGCAGGTTTATTGGCCTCTGACCAAGCCTCCAGCTTCATGAACAAGATTTCGCTGGCCGTAAACGGCGATGAGCCAAAGGCAAAGACCAAAAAGCCAGCTCAGAAAAAACAAGGTCCGAAGGCGCAAAGTCATATTCACCAAGCGCGCGCGACACAGAAAACAAAGATGCCCGACAAAGGGCCAATGGCCGACATGCTGAAGAAGCTGTTTGGCAAAGGAGACTAATTGTGGGATTTAAATGCGGTATCGTTGGGCTTCCCAATGTCGGCAAATCAACACTTTTCAACGCTTTGACACGCACGGCGGCAGCGCAAGCGGCCAACTTCCCATTTTGCACCATTGAGCCAAATGTTGGCGAAGTGAGCGTGCCTGATGAACGTTTGGACACAATCGCCAAAATCGGCGGTTCGGCGGAAATCATCCCAACGCGTCTCAGCTTTGTGGACATTGCTGGTTTGGTAAAAGGCGCGGCACAGGGCGAAGGACTTGGCAACCAGTTCTTGGCCAACATCCGCGAAGTCGACGCGATCGCCTACGTTCTGCGTTGTTTTGAGAATGACGACATTATCCACGTCTCCAACAAAATCGATCCGATTGCCGACGCCGAAGTCGTTGAAACCGAGTTGATGCTGTCCGATATGGAAAGTCTTGAAAAACGAGTGGGTGCACTAGAAAAGCGTCTTCGCGGCCAAGATAAAGAAGCCAAACTGACACTTGAGTTGGTTAAACGTGCCCTAGAAGTGTTGCAAGACGGTAGACCGGCTCGCCAAGTAGAAGTGGCAGAAGACGAACAAAAGGCCTTTAAAGAGCTGAACCTTTTGACCTCAAAGCCTGCGCTTTACATTTGCAATGTGGATGAAAAATCTGCGGCTGACGGCAATGAGCAAACCCAACGGGTTCAAGAATATGCCGACGCGCAAAATGCCCGCATGGTGATCATTTCTGCAGAAATCGAAAGCGAGTTGAGCCAACTCGAAGATGATGAGCAAAAAGAATATCTTGAAACGCTCGGTCTAGAAGAGCCCGGCCTAAACCGCATCATTCGCGAAGGTTATAAGCTGCTCAATCTTCAAACCTACTTCACCGTAGGTCCAAAAGAAGCACGCGCTTGGACCGTTGCTGTCGGCACGAAAGCCCCGCAGGCGGCCGGCGTCATTCACACAGACTTCGAACGCGGCTTCATTCGCGCCCAAACCATCGCCTATGACGACTTTGTGGAACTTGGCGGCGAAAGCGCAGCCAAAGAAGCAGGCAAAGCCCGCGACGAAGGCAAAGAATATGTCGTGAAAGACGGCGACATCATGCTGTTTAAATTCAACACCTAGTTCTTGCTGCAAACCGAATTTTGGAGCCCTGCCAAGCAATTGGTGGGGCTTTTTTGTCGCATGTATTATTGTGGGTTGCCGTTAACGTCAATATATGTACGATAACGGCAAATCGATAATGTGGCGATGAGGCAAGCTGGCAATGACAAATCCAATCACGAAAGATCGTTTGCACTTTGAAGACCTAAAAGTCGGACAGGTCATCCAACTGGGTGAGCGTCATTTATCCAAGGAAGACATAATTACCTTTGCCAAAGAGTTCGATCCGCTGCCCTTTCACCTAGACGAAGATGTCGCCAAAAAATCACTGTTGGGCGGCCTTGCTTCGAGCGGCTGGCAAACCGCAGGTTTCAGCCTGCGCATGCTGGTTGACGGTTTTCTCAATAAAGTCGCTGGCACCGGTGGGTTGGGGTTCGACAATTTGAAGTGGAAACGTCCGCTGATGAAGAACGACACCCTAACGGGCACCATAACTATTTCCGCCCTTCGTCGTTCGCATAAGCTTCAGAACCAAGGCATTGCTGTTCTAGATTTTGATATGCGCAACCAAAAAGACCAACAGGTGATGACATTGAGCCTGACCAACATGGTCGAGCTACGTGACCCGTCTGCACCATTTAGCGAAGAGGAACAGGCATGACTCTCTGGTATGAAGATATAGAACCGAAAGTCGTCTGGCCGCTCGGTGAACACACATTCGATCAAGACGAAATTATCCGCTTTGCCAAACGCTATGACCCACAATATTTCCATGTCGATCCAGAGGCTGCAAAGCACAGCCACTTTGGTGGGCTGATCGCATCAGGATGGCACACTGTATCAGTGGGCCACAAAATCATGGTCGACTTTATGTTCGCCCACGATGATGAACTGCGCGCCAAAGGCGAAGAGCCTGGCATCGCCGGCCCGTCACCCGGCGTTAACAAAATGGAGTTCCGCGCCCCAGTTCGGCCCGGCGATACGATTAGATTCGATCTAACGGTGAAAGATAAACGCAAATCAAACTCACTGCCCGGCTGGGGCGTTCTGACGAGCATTATTGAGGCCTACAACCAAGATGACCAGTTGGTTTATCGCTCAGAGATCGCGAGTTTTTCAAAGCTACGGGATTACAAACCCAAATTGAAAGAGCGCGTTATGCTGGCAATGGCAGCGATGCCGGTCTTGCGAAACCTGCTGCGACGGTAGCAAACGCTTGCAGTTGAAGTTGATTGTGGGCTTAACCATCATCACGGTCGCGCAGATACTGCTTCATTTGTGGAAATGATGGCAACCACGCCTCGCGACGTGAGACCCAACTTTCATAAGTTGGCGTCAGCTGGCTTGGTTCATCCAGCGACCCTAAATGAACTTCAATCTCATCCCCAGTACGTGCAAAAACTGATGACCCACAATCGGGACAGAAGTGCCGCCCCTTATAGTTTTTCGTTTCGCCGTCAACTTCAACTGCATCTTGAGGAAAAACGGCTGACGCATAAAAAATCGCGCCGTGATGTTTGCGGCAGTCCATGCAGTGGCAAATGCCCACCCGCAAGGGTACGCCCTTCGCCACAAACCGAACCTTTTCACATTGGCAGCCGCCAACAAGTTGATCCATTTCCCAGATCTCCTAAATGCAACACATGCTCAAATTGTTTGAGCGCATGTTGACAACAACAGCAATTTGGATAATTTTTAGCACATTCAAATCATGAGGTGACGCCTAAAATGATCAGCTAAGTTTTATCGACGCGACCGATGTTTTGCGATGACACGCTCTGTTTTGAGCGTGAGCGAACATATGGGCCGATAAAACAGGTTTAGCGATCAGCGACGATGATCTATCGTCCCGCGCGTCTTTCAATTTTCAAACTTTTTGTCTTTTACGCGCCCTTTTTGGCGCATCGCATCCTTATGGAGAGCATCATGATCAACATTCCTCAATCCATCAAACTCACAAACAAAATTTCAAGCGCCAAATTTGAGCGCTTCTCGATGGAAGGAACTTTCTATGAAAGCCCCATTTACGCATATGAACCCAAAGGCCAACAAAGGTTTTAAGCAACCCAAAGTCGGTAAAAACAGGCAATCAAATTTTGGCAAAGGTGGACCAACACTTCAGGTTCCCAGAATTTCTAAAAATCCCAAATTGGTTGATTTGCTAAAGCAAAAATAACTTCAGCCTCAAGAATAGTGCGCGGCCCATTTGGGCTGCGCCAAATTTAAATTCAAATGGCCCTGCCATTATGAAACGAGAGAAATTATGAGTATTCTAACCTATCACATTGCTTCAACTCTAGACGGATATATCGCTAAAGAGGACGGAACCGTGCCCGGATTTGCCATGGAAGGCACCCATGTTGATGACTATTTCGCCACGCTTCAAACCTATGACAAAATCATAATGGGGCGAAAAACATATGAGGCTGGATATGCCTATGGCATGAAAAAGGGCCAAAACCCCTATCCTCATGCTAGATCAATAGTCTTCTCCAAAAGTGTGAAAATCGAAGGTGAAAAAGAAGTCGAAATAATCGACACCGACCCGGTTGCTGCCATTAAAGAACTAAAAGCAACCACCGATGGAGAAATCTATTTGTGTGGCGGCGGCGCGTTAGCGGGGACACTTCTCAAGCATAAAATGATCGACAAACTGATCATCAAACTCGCCCCCATTGTCTATGGACAAGGTATATCTCTATTTGGCGAATTGGAGAACTTCGCCGAATTTGAGTTGGTGAATTCAAAGTCCTATGACACCGGAACGGTGTTGTTGACATACAAACGAGCATAGATAACAGCTCGGCAAAACTAAACATCGTCTTCGCCAGCAATGGCGAAGACATTTGATCATCCCTGCAAGATCAACTTCAGCCCAGCGGCGCCAAAAATCATCGCAAAAACGCCCTGCACCCATCGGCGCACTTTGAAATAGCCCTTGATCATGCGGTCGGTCGAGAAGAACAAAGCGTAGGAGAAGTTGATTATGAGTGAAATGCAATAGGCACCAACAAAGACTACAAAAGCCATCCACCATGGTGCGTCAGGCTGTAGTCCCAGCGTGATCACGGCAGCCCATGCGAACAATGCCTTCGGATTTGTGACGTGCAGAACAAAGCCGCCTGCAAACTGTTTCGACAATGACTTGCCACCGATGTCCGCTTGCTGCGGGTCTTCCACGGAGGCTGCATTCTTGCCAGCTTTGTAAGCCAACCAGAGCAAATAGATCCCGCCAGCGATTTTAAGCCAATAAAGCACGCCAGCAAACGAAGAGATAAAAGCAACAAGGCCAAACACCGCTAGCATCGACCACAACAGTGAACCGGTGACAACACCAGCAGCCTTTGCCACCCCTTGCGGACGCCCCAATGACATTGAGGCACCTGCGATGGCGAGTGTGGCTGGGCCGGGACTGGCAACAGCTAAGAAAAACACAAAATATGCCAAAGCCAAATTTGGCAGGTGAGCGATGATGATGTCCATAATGCTTTCAGTACTCCAGTGGGAAAACCAAAGTGGGCAAATCACTTGAAACGGTCAAGTCATCAATTCTAATCAGTCGCCTTCGAATTCAAGCAAGAAATGGGTATTTACGTTCTGGGCTCGTACTTTGTCGGCACCACCCAAATCCGGAAGGTCAATCACGAAGGCAGAATGGTCAAGGGTTGCCCCAGTGCGGCGAATAAGTGTGATTGCGGCAATGGCGGTGCCGCCAGTGGCGACCAAATCATCCACCAACAGAACATTGTCGCCTACCTTTACCGCGCCTGCATGCATTTCGATGGTGTCGACGCCATATTCAAGTGCGTAATTTTGCCCAATGGTTTCACCGGGCAATTTGCCCGCCTTGCGAATGGGGATAAAGCCAACACCTAACTCAATTGCCAACCCAGCCCCAAAGATAAATCCGCGCGCCTCAATACCCGCGACATGGGTGATCCCCATATCTCTGAAAGGGTCGGCAAGCTTTTGAATGCTTTCCTTGAAACCTTCTGGATGTTCGATCAGCGAGGTAATATCGCGGAACATAACGCCAGGTTTTGGGTAATCAGGAATAGTGCGGATAAGTGACTTCAGGTCCATGGTTCGCGCCTTCATGGGTTGGCTGCTCGGACGTCTAAAACCAAACTTGGCCGCGCCCGCCATCCTTATGCATAGCAAGCCGCGAAGGCGATTGGCCAGCACCGTTTTAACTTCTGAAGCCAAATCCAACGATATTTTTGCCCCCCACCCTTAATCCCTCCCCACAAAGGGGAGGGAAAGAAGATGCCGCGCAAAATTCCAAAAAAAGGGGCCAGCCGTAGGCTGACCCCTAAATCTGTAATCTCTTCGCCGTTAAGGCTTAGTGATCGACGTTGCTCCATAAGCGACGTTTAACCAAGTACATCATGCCGGTCAGCAAAATGAGGAACAGGATCACACGGAATCCAAGTTCCTTACGTGCAGTCATATCCGGCTCTGCCATCCACATCATGAATGCAGAGATATCTTTTGCATACTGCTCAACTGTTTCGGGCGCAGTGCCTTCATAGTCCACAAGCTCATCAGACAATGGTGGTGCCATTGCGATTTTGTGGCCTGAGAAATAGTCGTTGTAGAATAGGCCGCCAAGGTCTTCACCGTTTGGCGCTTCATCATGATAGCCGACCATCAGATTGTAGATATAGTCCGCGCCACCTTCTTGATAGGCAGTGAAATAGTTGCCAATCCAGTTCGGGAATTTCTGCGGTACGTTACGTGCTTTAGCCAAAACTGAAAAATCAGGTGGGCTATTTGCCGCCTGGAAGTCCAACGGCGTTTCATAAATTGAAGGCCATGTATCCGCAGGGATACCCGGACGAACGCCGTCTTCAACTTCTAGATCCACGATATCATATGACTTAGCCAACGCTTTGACTTGCTCTTCAGAATATTCCGGTCCGCCTTTTTTTGAAAGCATGCGGAAGCTGAACAAGTTCGCCGTGTGACAAGCCGAACAAACTTCTTGGAACACTTGGAAACCACGTTGCAATTGGGCCGGATCATATTTGCCGAAGATGCCGGCAAACGACCATTCCTGCAAAACAGGATCTGGACCATCGCCGCCGCCAGCTGCAAGTGCAGAACCGGCAGACATTGTACCCGCTGCAAGAAGGACAGCACTGATGAGTTTTGTGAATTTTTTCATCATCTCTCTCCTATTCAGCCGCTTTCGGGGCGCTCTTTTGAAGAACACTTTCCGAGATACTAGCCGGCAATGGCTTCGTTGTTTCAATATTCGGCAAGAACGGCAAGATCACCAAGAAATAGATGAAATAGTAAGCCGTGCACAATTTGGCGAAGAACAGATAAACGCCTTCGGCTGGCTGTGCGCCAAGATATGTCAGGCCGATAAATCCAATCACCCACAACCAATAGAACCAACGGAACATTGGGCGGAAAGCGCCGGAGCGTACTTTTGAACGATCAAGCCATGGTACAAAGAACCAGATGATGATCGAGCCAAACATCATAATCACGCCACCAAGCTTACTGTCGATCGGACCCACATTGAAATCGATCGCACGTAGAATGGCGTAGAATGGCAAGAAGTACCATTCGGGCACAATGTGCGGTGGTGTCACCAATGGGTTGGCCGGAATATAGTTGTCTGGGTGGCCCAAAATGTCAGGCGCGAAGAACACGAACCACGCAAATGGGATCATGATCAACATCACCGCGAACAGGTCTTTCATCGTCAGATATGGGTGGAAAGGAACTGTGTCCGCTTTTGTTTTGACTTCAACACCAGTTGGGTTGCCATTGCCCGGTACGTGCAGCGCCCATATGTGCAGAGCAACAACGCCAACAAGCATGAATGGAAGCAAATAGTGCAGCGAGAAGAACCGGTTTAGGGTTGGATTATCAACCGCAAAGCCACCAACCAGCAATGTCTTGATACTGTCGCCAACAACAGGGATCGCCGAGAAGAAGTTCGTGATCACGGTCGCTGCCCAGAAGCTCATTTGGCCCCAAGGAAGAACATAGCCCATAAAGCCAGTTGCCATCATCAACAAGAAGATCGTACAGCCCAAAATCCACAAGACTTCACGTGGTGCCTTATAAGATCCGTAATACAAACCACGGAAAATATGCACATAAACAGCGAAGAAGAAGAAGGAAGCGCCGTTTGCGTGGGTGGCTTGAATATAGCGGCCCCAGTTCACGTCGCGACGAATATGCTCAACCGAGTTAAACGCCAAATCAACATGTGGCGTATAATGCATGGCAAGCACTACACCGGTCACAATTTGGATGACCAAGAAGATCGCCAAAATCGCACCAAACGTCCACCAGTAGTTCAAGTTCTTTGGCGATGGAAAATCGACAAATGAATCATAACCAAGGCGGATAATGGGAAGACGTTCGTCCATCCATTTTTCAAAACCAGTATTTGGTTTGTAATTACTTTTATGTTCCATCAGACTGCCCCTTAACCAATCTTAATCACTGTGTCGGACGTAAAATTGTAGTCCGGAACAATTAGGTTTTCAGGTGCAGGACCCTTACGGATACGACCAGCAGTGTCATAGTGCGAACCATGGCATGGGCAGAACCAACCATGATAATCGCCCGCCTCACCCACTGGGATACAACCCAAATGCGTGCAAACACCGATCATAACAAGCCACTCTTCGTGACCCTCTTTCACACGTTCCGCATCTGTTTGTGGATCTTTAAGATCCTCAAGCGGCACAGCTTTCGCTTCTTCAATTTCTTTTTCCGTCCGACGACGGACAAAAACAGGCTTTCCGCGCCACTTAACAGTGACACTTTGCCCAACTTCAATAGAAGAGATATCTAACTCGATGGATGCCAACGCCAAAGTTGAAGCGTCTGGGTTCATCTGGTCAACTAGCGGCCATGCGACGGCGCCGACGCCAACCGCGCCAACGGCGCCCGTTGCAATATAGAGAAAATCTCTTCTGTTCGGTTCTGATGTGCTTTGTGTAGCCAAGGTCTAAGATCCCTACCTAAGATCGTTCATCCGCTCCCGATACGCTATCCGTTCAGCAGATAGCAGAATCACCCCCATCTGAAACAGATGAAGCGGAAATCGAAT
Source organism: Maritalea sp. YIW29 (assembly GCF_057219265.1). Lineage (NCBI taxonomy): Bacteria > Pseudomonadati > Pseudomonadota > Alphaproteobacteria > Hyphomicrobiales > Devosiaceae > Maritalea > Maritalea sp. YIW29. Next base: position 196,908 of record NZ_JBXVVF010000001.1, on the reverse strand, counting down.
TTCTTTTTGCACTCTATAAAGCGCTTGTCCAGCCTTCGCAGTGCGAACTGATAAAAACTGCGACACAATACCCTAGAAATTTGCGATATTTGCACTATGAATGACGCCTGAACTGTTTTTCTAACGCGTAAACGCCTCAACAAGACCAAAGCAAAGATCTAATTCGTGACTGTTTCCCTCGCCCTTTACCAACCTGATATCCCGCAGAACGCAGGCACATTGATGCGGCTTGGCGCGTGTTTGGACTTGAAGGTCCATCTTATTCACCCGACCGGTTTTCTATTTACGCAGAAATCATTTCGTCGGGCAGGCATGGATTATCTGGATCAAGTTGACCTAGTTGAGCATAAAAACTTTGAAGCATTTAACGACTGGCGCACAGAGGCCGAACAACGCTTGGTATTGCTGACCACCAAATCATCCATTCCCCACACTGAAGCTGCATTTACAGACAATGACATATTGATGGTCGGTCGGGAAAGCGCGGGCGTGCCTGATGATGTGGCAGAAATATCAGACCTCAACCTGCGCATCCCCATGCGACAAGATACACGCTCCATCAATGTCGCCATCGCCGCCTCACTTGTGCTAAGCGATGCGCTGAGACAAACCAGACATTGGGCAAACCTGACATGAGCGATTTCGATCTAGAGCAAAAAAAGCAAACCGCAAGCGCTTGGTTTAAAGACCTGCGCAATCAAATCTGCGCCAGCTTTGAACAACTCGAAGATGAATTGGCTGGTCCGATGAGCGATCTAGAACCGGGGCGGTTCAACAGAAAACATTGGGACCGCACCGACCAAACCACCGGCCAACCGGGTGGTGGTGGCGAAATGTCGATCATGCATGGCCGTGTATTTGAAAAAGTCGGTGTGCATATTTCAACCGTCCATGGTGAGTTTTCTGAGGATTTTGCTAAGGGCATGCCGGGCACTGAAAAATCGCGCGCGTTTTGGGCAAGCGGCATTTCGCTGATCGCCCATTTGCAAAACCCTAACGTCCCAGCCGTTCATATGAACACCCGAATGGTCGCCACGCAGGATTGGTGGTTTGGCGGCGGCGGTGACCTCACCCCGGTGCTCGACCGTCGACGCATACAAGAAGATCAAGACACCATTGATTTTCACGCCGCGATGAAATCCGCTTGTGACGCACACGAATGCGCTGACTATGAAAAATACAAAAAGTGGTGTGACGACTATTTCTACTTGCCCCATAGAAATGAACCGCGTGGCACCGGCGGCATATTCTATGATCGGCACAATTCAGGCAATTGGGATGCGGATTTCGCATTCACCCAAGACGTTGGCCGCCAGTTTAAAGACATTTACACAGAGCTTGTGCGTCGTAACTTCAATGATGAATGGACAGATGCGGACCGTGAAGAGCAATTGGTGCGCCGTGGCCGCTATGTGGAGTTCAACCTGCTTTATGATCGAGGCACCACGTTCGGTCTGAAAACCGGCGGCAATGTTGAGAGTATTCTTTCTTCCATGCCCCCTGCGGTTAAATGGCCATAAGTCGGGTCTCGACTAAAAATTCAAAAAAATTTCTCATCTTTGTCGAATCCGTCATATCCTGATCGACAACAGGGTATAGGCGCCAAACAGTGCGCCTAAATTGGGAACAACTTAAAAGGTGAGAAACAATGCAATTCATGGCTCTTATTTATAATGCAGAAGGTTCTGAAGCGTCTTACGAAGGCGGTATGGAACAGATCATGGCCGACTATTGGAAGTTTGGCGAAGAAGCCAAAGCCGCTGGCGTAATGGTAACCGGCGACGCGCTTGAAGCCGTTTCAACAGCCACTTCAATTCGCAGCCGCAATGGCAAGGTGGACCTCACTGACGGACCATTCGCAGAAACTAAAGAACAACTTGGCGGTTACTATTTGCTTGAATGCAAAGACTTAGACCAAGCGATTGAATGGGCACAAAAGATCCCAACGGCCAAATATGGCACAATCGAAGTTCGCCCAGTTATGGTTTTCGACCAAAAGTAATTGAGCAATATTCAAACCCATCTGACCCGTGTTTTACGCAACGACTCGGGTCGGATCTTAGCGAGCCTCATCAAGAGTTTCGACGATTTTGACAAAGCCGAAGATGCGCTGCAAGACGCAGCGACTGAAGCGCTGCGCGTTTGGCCGAACAACGGTCTGCCTGACAATCCCGCAGCATGGTTGCACACCGCCGCTAAACGGCGCGCCATCGACAAGATGCGCAAAGAGCAACGGCACAATGCCAAGCAAACCCAGCAATTCTTGATGGATCTAGATGCCGACAAGGACGAGATGGCCGAAACTGATTATGACATACCTGACGAACGGTTGCGGCTTATCTTTACCTGCTGTCACCCGGCTCTATCCAAGGAAGCGCAGCTGGCCCTTACCTTGCGCACCCTTGGCGGCTTGACGGTCCGCGAAATTGCCCGCGCCTTTTTATCCAGCGAAACCGCCATGTTGCAGCGCATCACCCGCGCAAAAAAGAAAATCCGCGACGCGGGCATTGCCTATGAAGTGCCAAAAACTGAGCAGATCGCCGAGCGACGTCAAGCGGTACAGAAAACCATCTATTTGATTTTCAACGAATCCTATTCCGCCTTTGAAGGCCAAACACTAACCAGAGAAGACTTGGCAAACGAAGCCATTCGGCTCGCGGCTTTGCTTTTTCATCTCGACCCTCATCCGGAAACCGGTGGACTGTTGGCGTTGATGCGGTTCAGCCACGCGCGCCGCAATGCGCGAACTGATGATGACGGGCAAATGGTTAGTTTAGATCTGCAGGACCGCTCGCTTTGGGATCACGACGCAATCCAACAGGCCCAGCTACTATTGGTTGAGCAATTCAAAATCGGGCAATTCGGCCCCTATCAAATGCAAGCAGCCATCAGTGGGCTACATTGTGGCGCTAAAAGTTGGGCACAAACAGATTGGCAGCAAATCGCGGCCCTTTATGGCGCGCTTTCATCGTTTGATCCCTCTCCCGTTGTAAAACTCAACGCTGCAATGGCCATAGCCAATATGGGCCACCCAAACCAAGCGCTTGAAAACCTTGTTGAACTTGAAACGCCGCTCAATGAATATCAGCCATTTTATGCGGCGCGGGCGGAGGTTTACATCATGCTCGGACAAACAGACCTCGCGCGGCATGACTTGCAAAAGGCCATCGCACTATCGGCAAATCTGGTTGAAAAACAATTTCTGCAAAACAAGTTTACCCAACTTGATGCGTGAATTGGGAACCGAATTTTAACCAATTGCTAACCATAATAATTGTTATGAAAGCACAACTTTACGGACAGAATGTCTCGAGATGGAAGGCTAACGAGATGTGGCGCGCGTCTCGTCAAAAGCACATCAAGGCTGACAGGCAACTCAATCAAACATTGAACCAGTCGATCTTTCAGGGCCTTAACAACTTCACATACGGTCAAAATTCACTCATCATCCAAGCCGCAACGCAACGCATTAACAAGATCGCTTGACGGACCTGCATACGGTTGTCACTTTCAACCGATATATTTCCTGCATCTGCGATTCTACGGTTTGGAAACAAAATGCGCCTAGTTCGAGCCCATATTTCGGGCTACCGATCAATTAAATCTATCCACTTTCCATTAGATAATCTGAACGTGTTAATCGGTGAAAACGGTGTAGGAAAAACCAACCTATATCGGGCGCTTCAACTTTTGCGCCACGCCGCTATCGGCGACCTTGCTATAGAATTAGCAAAAGAAGGTGGCATGGCCAGCGCATTTTGGGCGGGCAACTTCCCAAGAGGAAAAGATCGTCGCATCATCGTCGATATCGAATTGCAAAATGTCATCAACAGCATGGACAGCGTACAATTCCGTATCGAAATTGGCCTACCCAGCAAATATGATGCAGCCTTTGAGCTAGAGGCACAAATCAAGCTGGAACGGCTTACCCTTGTTTCTGGTGGACGACGTTCCGTGCTATTTGAGCGCCAAGGTCCATCGGCCTGGGCACGGGGAAAAAGCGGAAAGAAGGTCCAGCTGGATCAAAGCTTCATGGCAAGTGAAACAGCCATAAGCACAATCAGGAACGCGGACTTCCCGGAAATCGATATCGTTAGAAACGCGCTGGTGCAATGCCGATTCTACGGGCATTTCAGAACGGACATAAACTCACCTATTCGCCAAGACGCTTTGGCCACAACGGCTCCCATATTGTCCGAAAACGGCGATAATCTAGCGGCGGTGTTTGCCACCCTGCGCCACATTCGCAACGATACATATGACCTTGATAGATTAATCGAAGAAGCCTTCCCCGGCGCACATCTTGATGTTCCAAGCCCTAGCGAATTCGCGCAATTCGCAATGCAATACGAAGAATTTCCAAGCCGTCTATTCTCGCCCAAAGAGCTTTCGGATGGCACGATACAGTTCCTAGCGCTTACCGGAGCGCTCATGTCGTACCGACTGCCCTCTTTCATCGCATTGAACGAACCCGAGCACAGCCTACACCCATCGCTGTTGCCTGCCCTTGCAAAAATGATCTCACTCGCTGCCGAACGAACGCAAATAGTGGTCGTCACCCATTCATCGGTCTTAGCAGATGCAATAGAAGATGAAACGGGTGTCCGCCCCTACCACATCATCAAAGAAAATGCCGAAACATGGATCGAAGGCCTGTCGCTTACGGGTCAATTTATCGATGAATGAGGTGAAAAGCTGCGCCAGATTTAATGGTCCAACAATTGCTCCGCGGTTAGAGCAAACCCACTTTCAACCCAACGCATTTCAAGTTTCTTCAACTCTTCACCAAGCTTAGGGCCAGCTTCAACACCCTTATCCATCAAGTCTTGGCCCTTCACAGGAAACGTGGGTGCATCCCACGATTGGGCCGTTTTTAAGAGACGCGCATAAGCCGCTGATTTTTCAGTTGCTTCCAAACTCTCAGCTGATTTTTGCCGCATATTGGCAAGGGAAAGCTGCAATGCTGAACTGATCGCCGGTTGGTCCCCCCAGTAGATAAGGGCTTTGAGTTTCTCGTCTGTCATCTCTGATGAGACACCATCCACCATGGCCCATTTTTGCAATTGATCGGCTTCCGCATTGGAAAGGCGCAATCGTTTTGCCAGTGCGGTCAATTTGTCGGCCATCGGCGGCAAAATGGACTTAAGGCGCAACATTGGATCAATGGTCCAATCAAGATCCGCTTCAGCAGCGACCAAGCCGTGTATTGCATCAATGCCCCATTTCTCGCCTTCCGGCAAAATCAGCGCCAATACACCAGTGGTACGCATCCACAATAGCGAACGCGATGGATCAGGTGCACTCAAAATCTTTTTGGTTTCCTGCCAAATCCGCTCTGGCGACAAGTTCTCCAAACCAGATCGTCCACCAACGGTGGCTTTCAGCCCTTCAGCATCTGGGCGACCGGAGCCGTAATAGGCAAAAAAGCGATAGAACCGCAAAATACGCAGATAATCTTCTGCAATGCGTTTTTTTGCATCCCCGATGAACCGCACTTCGCGCTTGATACAATCATTTAAGCCATCAAGCGGGTCCAACAATTCACCGTCTGGGCCCAGATATAAAGCGTTGAAGGTAAAGTCGCGGCGCTTCGCGTCGTCTTTCCAGTCACCACCAAATTCGACAACAGCATGCCGACCATTGGTTTTGATGTCTTTGCGCAGAGATGTGACTTCAAATGTTTCGCCTTCAATCAAAAGCGTAACCGTGCCATGTTCCAAACCGGTTGGGATCGTTTTGATGCCGGCCTGTTCGGCGCACTCGATCACATCTTGGGGCGAAAACATCGTCGCCATATCAACGTCGCCTGTTGGCTCACCCAAGATGGTGTTGCGTACAATACCGCCTACGGCCTTGGTTTTGCCGCCTGCGCCATCAAGCAACTCAAAGGCTTTTTGAACACTTGGTCGTTTCAGCCAATCGGCACTGCGCAACTTTTGCAAAATTTCTTCACTCATGATCGGCCAATTCCTGCACCAAAGCTGTTTCTCTAAACATCCGGGTCATTGAAGCGGTGATGCCCCAAATCGCTCTATCCTGAAAATCAATCCGCCATGTCTCGCGCGTCTTCGCATCACCGCGTACAAATCGAATTTTCGAGTAATGAGCATCTGGCATGAGATGTGTTAACGGCACCTCAAAAAAACTCGCAACTTCGTGGGGATTGGCCGTGAATGGCCGATTGGGACGAATAATGCCGACCACCGGCGTGATCATATAATTTGAACCTGTCAAATAGTTGGGCAAATAGCCGATCACCTCAACATCTGAGGCATGTAGATCAACTTCTTCGTGTGCCTCACGCAGCGCAGCAACAGTGGCGTTGCCGTCTTCGGGATCAATTTTGCCGCCCGGAAAAGCGATTTGCCCGGCATGGGCACGCATGTTTGCCGAGCGTTCAATATAAAGAACTTGGCTCCCAATTTCGCGCTCCACCAATCCAATTAGAACAGCAGAAGGTGTTGGCGACTTATGAGCATTGATTGGCGGCATGCCATCTAACTTATGACAACCAACATCATCTTCATCAGACGGTCGTTCCAGCAAGCGGGAGGCGAGACGTGAGATCAGCGTCGGCTCTGACATAGATTATTGTCCTTATCGGAGATTGCAGCCCCCGTGAAATTAGTCGACCCATTTGGTGATGGGGCCTTCAAGTCTTTTGCCCATACTATCATCTTTTGCCGCAACCAAAACCCGTGCTGGGTCCACAGGTGCGGGAAACTCAATTCGCTCCGGCAATGTGGGCCCAAAACCTAATGGGGCATAATATGGCGCATCACCAACAAGCAACACAAACTCGCATCCCGGCACTGTAAAAGCCTTTGCCACAACTTCGCGCACCAACAGGCGACCAGCGCCCATTTTTCGTTTCGTGGGATCGGTTGCCAGTGGGCCAAGCAAATATCCATTTAGCCCCGATACATTGATGGCGGACATTTTAACATTGGCGAAGGGTTGATCATCGAGTTCAGCCACAAGGCATAAATTTTCTTCAACACCGAACCGTTCCCGAATGCGAAATGCCGCACGAGCGAACCGACCTGGGCCAAAACAAAGGTCGTGTAACTCGTCGATCCAAGTTTGATCCGCTTCAACTTCGTGCCGAACAGCAAGTTGAAGTGATTTTTGGCCAGAGTCGGCCAACATAGATGTAGCGGTAGTGTTGAAAGTCATGAAATTTGCTCATGCGAGAGTGGACGTCAAAAGGGGCGCGATAGGATTATCGCGGTCGTCGGACTCGTCGCAGTGCAAAAATAGAATTGTTCATATTTTTTCAAGTAGCATTGCCAAAAACCAATGTCGAGCAGAAATATTCCATAAGATTAATGGGTGGCACCGAATTAGCACAAGATAAGGAACAATCAGTTCCTTATTAGATGGTTCAATCGCAACAATAATCCCCTATCTTTCACCCCAGCGATTTGAACGAAGGAATTCTCGATGGGTATGTTAGTGAACGGTCTTTGGACCAATCAATGGTATGACACCAAATCATCTGGTGGGCATTTTAAACGCAAAGAAGCAAATTTCAGAAACTTTGTCACCAAAGATGGATCCGCTGGTCCAACGGGAAAAGCAGGATTTAAAGCAGAAGCTGGCCGCTACCATCTCTACATTTCAAACGCCTGCCCATGGGCGCACCGCACGATGATTTTTCGCAAGCTGAAACAGCTTGAAGATTTGATCACGGTGACTGTTGTCGACGCCAAAATGCCAGACGAACATGGATGGACCATCACCAAAGGTGAAGACCCGATCAACAATGCCAAGACCATGTGGCAAGTCTATGTGGCTGCAGACGAAGATTACACCGGCCGTGTCACCGTTCCCGTTTTGTGGGACAAAAAACTGAGCACAATCGTTTCCAACGAGAGTTCAGAAATCATTCGGATGTTCAACACCGAGTTCAACGATATTACCGGCAATCAAGACGATTACTATCCAGAGCAATTGCGCACCCAAATTGGTGAAATCAACGCACGCATTTATAGCGATATCAATAATGGCGTTTATAAGTCAGGCTTTGCGACGACCCAAGAAGCCTATGACGGTGCAGTCACGGCATTGTTCAAATCCCTTGATTGGGTTGACGATATTTTGGACAACAACAAATATCTAACGGGCAACACGCTGACTGAGGCAGACTGGCGCTTGTTCACAACATTGGTGCGTTTTGACCCAGTTTATGTCGGCCACTTCAAATGCAACATCAAACGAATTGCGGATTATCCAAACATCACCCGCTTGGTTGAAGAACTGATGAAGGTGCCTGGCGTGGCCGAAACCATCAATATGGATGACATCCGAACCCACTATTACTGGTCGCACACTTCAATCAACCCGCACCGTATTGTCCCAGCTGGCCCCGCGGTTTAAACCGCTACCAGTTTTCTGAAATTGTGACGCCACCAAAATATTCCGCAACGCGGCGCTTGGTGGCGTCGCTTACGTCTGTGGGCAGGTCGTCAACCTCGAACCATCCCATTTCAGCAATTTCTGCATTGGATTCGAATGCGCGCCCTTGTTCGAAGTTCTTAAACACAAATAACGCCACATGATCGCGTCGGGACGCATCGGCATTGTGATAAAGCGATAAAAACTGCCCATCATCCAATACCTGGTAGCCTGTCTCTTCGAACAGCTCGCGTTTGGCAGTCTGCAGCACGCTGTCTCCAGCCTCGACGCCACCGCCGGGAAACAGCCAACCTGTTGTATAGGTGTGTTTGATCAGCAGGACCTTTTTGCCATCAACAAGCATCGCCCGCGCACCAAGTGTGGTGCGTCGCCAAAACCCCATGATGAACAAAAATACGCGCGATTGGTAACGTTCAAACAATGGCGTATGGATGCCTCGCATGAACATTTGAATGAGTTTGGGCATAAAACTATCCGTCCATGTGATCAAATTCGCAACATTGCCTTTTTTTCCACATAGCTTTTGTACATAGTGCGCCCGAACAGTGCTAGGCCCTGTGGGCGGATTGGAGACAGGTTTCGTGAGACAACTGGCAAGAAATAGACTTAAAATCCCTGCAGTGCGTATCATAGATTCGGTCAAAGGGATTTTGAGGCTAGTTTGCAGCCAATTGCCTCACCCAAAGGGCCGGGCATTCCTCGCCCAATCTCCACGCAAAACCTTCTCACCGATGCTTTAGCATCGCTATCGTTGATTTTGCCTGATCTTGAACAAGGACTGCTCCGGCGAAATCTATCTCCAATCCGCCCACAGGGCCAAACCAGTTGAAAATTGCCATATGCCGAAAATTGCCCATATATCTGACATCCACCTTGGGCCGTTGCCAGCCATCTCGCCGTTGGACTTGCTGAATAAGCGCATCACTGGATATGCAAACTGGAAATTATCCCGCAAGGGGCAAATGCCTTCCGGGCTACTCCATGATTTAACCGAACACCTAAAGTCCCAATCACCAGACCTAGTTGCCGTCTCCGGTGATTTGGTCAATTTGGCTTTGCCCTTAGAATTTGACAATGCACTTCATTGGCTCAAAGCGCTCGGCACAACTGAAAAGGTCGCTGTAATCCCGGGCAATCATGATGCATATCTTGCCAACAGTTTAGACATCGCCACGCAAAAATGGGGTGACTATATGAAGGGCATGACCCTTAGCGACAACCAGTTCCCGTTTTGGCGGCAACAAGATGGTGTCGCCCTTATTGGTTGCTCCAGCGCCATCGCAACGCCACCATTCTTTGCCCATGGCGAATTCGATGAAGAACAGGCAGAACGGCTTGCCGAAATTCTAAAAATCACAGGACAAGCCGGACTGTTTCGCATGGTCATGATCCATCACCCGCCTCATGATGACGTAAAACAGATTTGGAGACGGGGCCTAAAGGGACGAGACATTTTCAGGCGCGTGATTAAAGAACATGGCGCGGAAATTGTGCTGCATGGCCATTTGCATCGTTCAATGATCAACCCGCTTGAAGGCCCACATGGTGAAGTACCATTGATCGGTGTTGCATCTGCCGCGTCAGGACATGGAGGTAAACATTCCCCTGCCCGCTACATCCTTTTTGACGTGCACAAACTGGGCTCCAAATTTGAATGCCAGATGATCGAATATGGTTATCAACGGATTGGCGACGGAATAACCAAACGTCTTGATATGATGTTGTCTTCTGCCTAAGACGCCATCAAACCTTGTGCAAGCGCTCAAACTGAATTATCGCTTGGTAAAAACATGCAAAGCGCACCATGACTGAATTTTCAATTTTGCGGCCCGAATTCAATATCGAAACTGGCGAAGTGAAATGTCACTATCGTCTGGCGGAGCATGAATTCACTGAGCGACTAGAGCTTGGCATTCGGTTTGCCGAAGATGCCGCAAAATCAGATGCATTTGCCCGCACACTTGATCTTGCTGCGGCAATTTTGGGGGTCAGTTACTTCAAGCTTCTAGCGCCAAAGCAAATTAATGCATCCGAACTAAAGCTGACCGAAACAGCGCAAACCCTGGTCAAAGATATTTACGAAAATGGATTGGGTGAGTTTTACGCCAGAAACGACCTGCAGCGTTTTGGTCAAATTGAATATCAGTTTCGCACAACTCAAGACACAGCAGCTAAGGCACAGAGCCAAACCAATGCGTTAGTTTTGATCGGCGGCGGTAAGGACTCGCTACTTTCGGTGAATTTGATGGAAGAGGCCAAATGGAACTTCACACCTTTTGCCGTGAACCCAAAGGGTCCCATCATTTCTTCCATCGACCGTATGGAGCAAACGCCGCTTTTCGCCCGTCGATATCTCGATCAGAAAATGCTCAAGCTCAATTCTGAACATGGCTTCTTCAATGGGCATGTGCCCTCCACAGCGATCAATTCGATTATCGCTGCCCTCGTGGCTCAACTTTATGGCAATAGCCATATTGTCCTTTCCAATGAGCGAAGCGCGAGTGAAGGCAACCTGGAGTTTGATGGACGAGAGGTCAATCACCAACATTCGAAAAGTTTAGACTTCGAGCGATTGTTCGCCAACGCCCTGAAGTCGATAGTTGGCGACGCCATTGGCTATTTTTCAGTTTTGCGCCCCTTCTCTGAATTGCAAATTGGTGCATTGTTCGCCAAAAGCACGCGCTTTGACGGCTCATTTTCTTCCTGCAATGAAAATTTCAAACAAGACGCAACAGGCCCAGCCAAATGGTGCGGCAATTGCCCCAAATGTCATTTCGTTTCTCTAATCTTTGCGCCCTTCATGTCGCCAAATCGGTTGACCAGCATTGTTGGGAAAAACGTGTTGGATGATCAAGCCAAACTTGCCCCGATGCGCGACCTATCTGGCCTAACGGGCCACAAACCGTGGGAATGTGTCGGCGAGATATTGGAAGCCGCGGCGGCACTTTATCAGCTCAACTCGATACCCGAATGGCAGAACGCGATTGTGGTCAAAACACTTAAGCCTGAACTTGAAGCCTTTTATGGTGCGCAAAAACTCCGCAACGCCTGGGCAGATGCGATGACGCCAAGTGACGAACATGCAATCCCCGAAAATCTATATACTCTAATCGAGCAAAACGAGCATGCAGATGCAAATTGATGGTGCAGTTGTCCTTTATGGCGCGGGACGCGAGGCCCGTTCAACCCGTAAATTCTTGGCTGAAGTCGCGCCAGAAACGAAGGTTTATGTGACCGTCGATGACGGCGAAGCAGACGTGCCAGATTGCACGCAGATTTCACCAACCGAACTGCAAGCTATGTTTGACAACAAGGAAGTTGGACTTTTGGTGCGTTCAGCTGGGGTTTCAATTTACAAGCCCGAACTCATCGCCGCCAAAGAAGCCGGCATTCAAGTCACTACGAATATCAACCTTTGGGCCAAACATCGGCGCGGCAGCGCCAAAGTGGTCGCGGTGACCGGCACCAAGGGCAAGAGCACAACTGTAAAACTGACCGAAACAATGCTGAAATGTGCGGGTATTGACGCGCGGCTTGGCGGCAATTTTGGCGTTGCGCCGCTGGATCTGGATGACCACGACATTATCGTGATGGAGCTGTCATCCTATCAAGTGGCCGACCTTGAAATGCAACCCGACTTCGTCGGCTTCACCAACCTCTTCCCCGAGCACATCAATTGGCATGGCAGTCTTGAACAATATTATTTCGACAAAATGAACTTGTTGCGTCGTGATGAGCGCTATTCCTATGCGTTGGGGATGCAGGCGACTGTAAATCAAAAAGTACAAGCCAATCTGCCAAAGTTCGCCAACGAGCTACCGCCGCCGTCAGCGGACATGGTCGCCGCCCTTCATGGCACCATGCGAAAATCAAAGCTCAAAGGCCCGCACAATGTGGACAATATGATGATTGCGGCAAAACTTGCACTAGGCCTAGGCGCGAGCGAAGAGGCCATTTTGCAAGGCCTTGAGAGCTTCGCCCCCCCAGCGCATCGCCTTGAAGAGCATAAAGTTGGTGAGCTGACTATCGTGGACGATTCTATTTCCACAACGCCTGAGGCCACCAAAGCGGCGCTAGCAACCTATCCGGAGACACGCATCGGCCTAATCGTTGGTGGGTTCGATCGCGAGCAGGAATATCATGACCTAGCCTTTGAGATTAAAAACTCATCCGTCACGACATTGGCTTGTCTGCCCAATACAGGCCATCGGCTTGCAGAAGCTGTCCGTGAGTTGGATTTGGACATTACGCTGATTGAAGCTGATAGTTTGGCTGATGCCATGGACGAATTGGGCAAGCATCGAGATCAGTTTGATACATTGATCCTGTCGCCTGCAGCGCCGTCCTTCAACCAATTCAGAGATTATATTGAACGCGGCGAAACATTCGTCGCGCTTGCAAACAAGCTTTTTGCCTGAAGCAATAGACGCCGATCCAAAGACCGGCGTCCAGATGTTCGAAAACTAGGCAACTAGCAAAATTTTGCCGTCACGCCCGCTTTGCGCTGCATGTTCAACAGCATTTTTGATGTCGCTAAGCGAGTAAGTAGCGTCAATCTTTGCCCCAAGTTTGCCGCCAAGCACCAACGGTATTAGCGCGCCAAACAATTGCTGTTTCTCTTCAGCAGTTGCTGTCTGATACCATTTGGCAAGCCAGAAACCTTTGACTTCAATCTCCTTAAAGATGACGGAACCCAGATTGATCGCAGGTGTCACCACGCCAGACATAACACCAAAAACAACCATGGTGCCACCCTGAGATAAACTGTCCACCATGCGGGAAAATGTTTCGCCGCCAACACTGTCAATACCCAGTGAAATCGGCGCGCCATCAGTTGCGGTTTTAATCTGCTCAAGCAAATCATCGCCATCAACCAGAACAACATCCGCACCCAAGGCCAACAGCGCGTCACGTGCATCTTCCCGACGGACAATATTGACTGTTTTGATGCCTTTTAGGGCGGCGAGCTGAATAACATATTGGCCAACTGCCGAGTTTGCAGCACTTTGGATCAGCCAATCACCTTCTTTCAACTCTCTGAAAGAGTTCAAAAGCAGATGGGCAGTTGCTGGGTTTACGGTGATCATCGACATCTGTTCATCATTGCCATGCGGCACAGGGATAAAGCCCGCGGCAGGGCCCGTAATTTCTTCGCGCCATGTGCCGCCACTGGTCAGCAAAACGCGCTGACCGAGTTCAAACCCACTAACGCCAGCACCAAGTTCAATAACTTCGCCAATGCCCTCGCCACCTGCGACAGCTGGCAATTGAGGGACTGTTCCGTACTGCCCCGAAATTTCGAGCAAGCTAGCAGGGTTGATTGGGGAGGCCAGCATTTTGACCCGAAGTTCGCCATCTTGAAGATCAGCGGAAGCCACATCCGACACCTGCAAAACTTCTTTTGGGTCGCCCAATTCTTTATATTCTACAATCTTCATTTTCGCTCTCCATATTGAGTAATTATTGTGATATTGGGTATATATGTGGAAACGGATGGCGATAAATATACGAATTTGCGCATCAGTTTTGTCATATCGACAACAATAAGTGTATTAGACCTTTCTATGGATAAGATTAGAGCATTAGAATATTTTATGAAGGTGGCCGACACGGGCAGCTTCTCAGCGGCTGCTAAATCATTTGGCGTGCCGCCTTCTTCAATCTCGCGTCGCATACAAGATTTGGAAGCCTCGCTGGGCGTCAACTTGTTGCACCGAACAACGCGATCTGTTCGGCTGACCGAGATTGGTTCAATCTATCTGGAACAAATCCAACCAGCAGTTGGCGCAATTGCCTATGCAGACGAAATCATCGGCAATCAATCTGACGAACCTTCGGGGCTATTGCGGGTCACCACGTCGCCGGCTTACGGGCGGTTGCATTTACTGCCCGCGCTCAACAAACTTCGGGACCGCTACCCGAAGCTGCTCTTCGATATTGAACTCTCGGACAAAATCGCCAACCTCGCATCCAACGATGTCGATATTGCCGTACGCGCAACAACGAGCCCACCGGAGCGAGCAGTTGCGCGAAAACTATGCGATGACACCTATCAGTTGGTGGCTGCACCATCATATCTTGAGAGAATGGGGCGCCCGCAAAAAATTGAGGACGTGAAAGATCACCACGCGCTGATCTATCGAAATGCGGTCGCCCCCGTGAGCTGGCATGCCAAAACAGATAGTGGATGGCTCGATGTGCCGACAACGCCCTCATATTTGTGCAGCGACGGGGCAGAATTAATGCGCGAGTGCCTTGATGGCGGCGGGCTGGCCTTGCTGCCAGAATGGAGCCTTTCACCCTATCTAAACTCCGGACAACTGGAAAAGGTTGAATTTGAAAATGCCAAACTTTCAGTGTTTCGAACGGAAAACGCCGCTGTATATCTATTATATCACCGACCCAAATATCGATTAAACAAAATAAAGTTCACCGTCGATTTTCTTGTATCCACACTTACGGTCAGAACGTAGCCAAACTGCAACCAACTCGCGATATTGATTGCGTGGCATTTATTGGTATGGTCTAGGTTGATATTTTTAAGGAGATTGCCAGTGACCCACCAATTTGGACTTGCTACATATCGGCTTGGAACTGACGCGGGTACTCTGATTGCTGAATGGATCACGGATGACCAGGAGGGTCCTGAATCAGAAGTGGGCATAGGTTTAGCCAGAGCGACCGATCAAAATACTGACCAGTTTGAAGGCAACTACACTGTCGAATATTGGCGCGATATCGACGTCCATAAATTCACACTAGACATTGAAAGAAGTGGGACATTTTACAAATTATTTTGGTCACGCGATGGCGAGATACAAAATACTGGATTTGGGTTCGTTAGCAACGGACTGTTGGTTGCTGGATACACACGCTAAATCAATTCAAGTTTGAAAGACACAAATATGCCACCCGGCTATTTCTACCTTTTGGTCGCCATCGTTGGCGAAGTCATCGCCACCGCCGCGCTGAAAGCTTCAGACGGCTTTAGCCAAACCATCCCCTCAGTCTTGGTTGTGGTGGGATATGGATTGGCATTCTACTTTCTCAGCCTCACATTAAAGACGATACCGCTGGGGATTTCCTATGCTATTTGGTCGGGTGTGGGCATTGTCGGCATCTCAGTCATTGGCTGGTTTGTCTACAAACAACCATTGGACCTCCCCGCCATCATCGGCATGGTGATGATTTTGGGCGGCGTCGCCATAATCCATTTATTTTCCAAAGCCGGTGGCCTGCATTAGTTCAGCGCTTGCCAAGCGTTAGATTTGCATGAATTGTTAATCTTCCATTTAGCTAGATGGGGCAACTAAGCATCAAATTTTCATCTTTTTTAACCAATTCCGCAATTGCGAGTTCTGCTAAATAGCTGTTTTTAAACGATTTAACATCTTCGCTAAATTTTTACCTTGTTTCTTACCAGATTGAAAATCGCCATCACGCAAAATCAGTTTCAATCGCTACATGAAGTGGCGCTTGAAAGTGAGGAGCTAGGACATGGTTTTGTTTCTTTTGACCATATCAGCAGCGTTGATTGTTTATGGATATCACCAACCAAATTCACAAACTTTGGCACGGTCGGGCATCTATAAACACGCGCACGAGCCGCACACTCACGACAATCGTACAAATTATTAAGTTAACGGGGTAATATAATGAAAACACTTGCAGCAACTACTTTGCTATTCATGTTGGTCACTGCTGGCCTAGCTTTGGATTTTTCTGTCAACATGTCCGATGCACCAACAAACCTATCAGCGCCGGTTCAAGTAAGCTCAATCTACTAAAGCGTATGCGCTCGAGTTCGTTCCCTTATGAACCGGGCATCCCTTCCCATACGCAACTTGGGTGTTGACGACGCATTGCCGTCGGCCACCCAATTAAGTGGAGCATTGAGTTGAAATCAAGAACCAACAATTAAGCCTCAGCAGCAACTGCTTGAGGCTTAATTCATTTTTGGACCTCTTCTAGCTCGATCAATGTGCCGTCAAAATCCTTCGGGTGAAGGAACAATACTGGCAATCCGTGCGCGCCAATTTTAGGCTCGCCATCGCCAAGAACGCGGGCGCCTTCGCTTGATAGTTTTGCGGCAGCGGCGCGAATGTCTTCAACTTCAAAGCACATGTGATGAATGCCCCCTGATGGGCTATTTTCCAAGAACTTTGCAATCGGTGAGTTTTCACCAAGCGGATGGAGTAGCTCGATCTTCGTGTTGTCCAGCTGAACGAAAACGACCGTTACGCCATGTTCGGGCAAGTCTTGTGGCACAGACACTTCAGCGCCGAGCAAGTCGCGGTATTTCGCGGTTGCTGCGTCCAAATCTGGAACTGCAATAGCGACGTGATTGAGTTTTCCGATCATCTTATTCGTTCCTCAACTTGCCCTCAATGCGGCTCATCACTGCATTGGCAGCATCAAGCACATTTGTGCCGGGACCAAAAATGTCAGCAACACCTGCATCGCGCAGAGCCTGATAGTCCTGTTCAGGGATTACGCCACCAGCGAATACGGAAATGTGCCCAGCATCATTTTCGTTCAATATATCAATAAGTTCGGGGATCAATGTCTTATGGCCAGCCGCTAAAGAGGATGCACCGATGCTATCCACTTTAAGATCGATTGCCTTCGCAGCAACTTCGGTGGGCGTTTCAAACAGGTCACCAATGTGAACATCAAATCCCATATCGGCGAACGCGGTGGCGATGACTTTTGCTCCGCGATCATGCCCATCTTGACCCATTTTGCCGATGTAAATGGAAGGTTTACGTGACTGCCCAAGATCAAATTCGGCAATGCGCGACTGGATCGCCTTATATTCTGGGTCGTCACCATATTGGTGATCATATACGCCAGATATCACCTTGGTGGATGGTTTGTGTCGGTCGAACACCTCCTCCATCGCATCTGAAATTTCACCCAATGTTGCCCGTGCCCGTGCCGCGTCGATTGCGGCGGCCAGCAGGTTACCCTCACCTGTTTTTGCAACTTCGCGCAAAACATCGAGCGTTTCTTGCCATTTTTGCGGGTCGCGGGATTCGCGGATTTTCTTGATCGAAGCAATCTGCTCCAGCCGAACCGCCTTATTGTCGATATCAAGAATATCTAGATCATCTTCTTGATCTAGCCGATAGCGATTAACACCAACAATGACATCCTCGCCTTTATCCACCCGCGTTTGGCGAATGGCAGCAGCGCGCTCAATTTCAAGCTTTGGTGTGCCTTCTTGCACGGCTCTCGTCATGCCGCCTTGGGCTTCAATGTCTTTGATCACAGCACCGGCTTTTTCCACCATTTCAGCGGTTAAGCTCTCGACATAATAAGAACCACCCAATGGGTCGACCACATCCGTAACCCGCGTTTCATGCTGCAAAATGAGTTGCGTATTTCGCGCAATCCGCGATGAAAATTCGGTCGGCAGTGCAATTGCTTCGTCGAATGAATTGGTGTGCAAGCTTTGCGTGCCGCCTAAAACAGAGGCCATCGCCTCGTAGGCTGTGCGCACCACATTGTTGTATGGGTCTTGTTCGGTCAGCGACACACCCGACGTTTGACAGTGCGTACGAAGCATCATTGATCGTGGGTTCTTCGCGCCCAAATCCTTCATAATGTCAGCCCAAAGAGTACGGGCAGCCCGCAGTTTGGAAACTTCCGTGAAGAAGTTCATGCCAATGCCGAAAAAGAACGACAATCGACCGGCAAACGCATCAATGTCCAAGCCTTTAGCTTGCGCTGCACGCACATATTCAATGCCATCAGCGAGCGTATAGGCGAGTTCTTGAACCGCCGTCGCCCCTGCCTCATGCATGTGATAGCCAGAGATCGAAATCGAATTATATTTGGGCATAAATTCAGCGGTATGGGCGATAATGTCCGCAATAATCTTCATGCTCGGCTCAGGCGGATAGATGAAGGTGTTACGCACCATAAACTCTTTTAGGATGTCATTTTGGATGGTGCCGGACAATTTGTCCTGCGAGACGCCCTGCTCTTCTGCCGCGACAACAAACATCGCTAAAACCGGGATCACCGCGCCGTTCATGGTCATCGATACGGACATTTGGTCGAGCGGAATGCCGCCGAACAAGACCTTCATATCCTCGACGCTATCGATAGCAACGCCAGCTTTACCAACGTCACCCGTTACGCGCTCATGGTCGCTATCGTAACCACGGTGGGTCGCCAGATCGAAGGCTACCGAAAGACCTTTTTGGCCTTTTTCGAGCGCTTGGCGATAGAACTTATTGCTCTCTGTCGCTGTCGAAAAGCCAGCATATTGGCGGATCGTCCAAGGGCGGTTTGCATACATGGTGGCCCGAACGCCGCGCGTAAATGGCGCTTCGCCCGGCATTGCGTCGCCCGCATTCGCTGGCGCGTCTTCTGCGAAATAAACTGGTTTTACATCCAGCTCGCCATATTGGGTTTCTAGCGCGTCAACCGGCTTACCGCGAAGTTCTCCCTCGGCTATGCCCTGCCATTTCTTGTAGGTTTTGGACTTGATGCTCATTGGTCTTCAAACTCCATGATCACTTCGTCCACCGCCAACACAGAACCAACCCCAGCCGCGATGGATTTCACCACGGCCTTCTTTTCTGCCCGCAGCACGTTTTCCATCTTCATCGCTTCAACGATAGCAAGCGCTTGCCCGTCTTCAACAACATCGCCCTCTTTGACTTCAAGCCGCACGACCTGTCCGGGCATTGGGCACAATAGATATTTGGACATATCTGGCGGCAATTTGATCGGCATGTGCACCATGAGATCGGCTACGCGCGGCAACAGCACCTGAACCTTTAGGTCGGCGCCCCGATAACGCATTTTGAACCCATATGAGGTGCGGGTGACTTGCACGACCATGTTTTTCTGGTCGCCCACGCGGCCTTTAGCCAGTGTATCGCCGGGTGCCCAATTACACTCAATGCGGATCAGCGTTTCAAAATTTTCTTCATGTTCCTGCCAGATCACAGCGTCATTTTGAACGGCAAAGTCAAACCGAACCTCACCAATAATCACACTACGTTCATTGCCATTCAGGCCAATATCAAGCGTTGTTGCTTCGGAAAAACCACGGGTCTCGACTTTATACGCCATATGGGCCGCCAATCCGGCCAGCAATTTCAACGACGCTTTGGGCAGCTCAACCCCGTCAAATCCATCTGGGAATTCTTCGGCGATATAGCCAGTGGTCAAGCGACCTTCTTTAAAGCGGTCCTGTTCCATCACCGCCGACAAGAACGGAATATTGTGGCCAATGCCTTCCAGTTCGAACCCGTCTAGCGCATCTGACATGGCTTCAATTGCCGTCAAACGATCAGGTGCCCAAGTGCATAATTTTGCAATCATCGGGTCATAAAAAGTGGAAATCTCCCCCCCTTCAAACACACCCGTGTCGTTGCGCACAATCAGGCTGTCAGTCGTAATTTCAGACGGCGGGCGATAACGTGTCAAACGGCCAATGGAGGGGAGGAAATTGCGATAGGGATCCTCGGCATAAAGCCGGGACTCAATTGCCCACCCATTGAGCGTGACCTCATTTTGGCCGATTGCAAGCTTTTCGCCCGCCGCTACGCGGAGCATTTGCTCCACAAGATCAATCCCTGTGATCATTTCAGTGACAGGGTGTTCCACCTGCAACCGTGTGTTCATCTCAAGGAAGTAAAAATTTCTGTCGCCATCAACGATGAACTCCACCGTACCAGCGCTTGAATAACCAACCGCCTGCGCCAACGCACACGATTGCTCGCCCATCTTCTTGCGGGTTTCCTCATCCAAAAATGGAGAAGGCGCTTCTTCAATAACTTTCTGGTTGCGGCGCTGAATGGAACATTCACGCTCGCCCAAATAAATGCAATTACCGTGCTTATCCGCCAGCACCTGAATTTCGATATGACGTGGATCGGTGACAAACTTTTCGATGAAAATCCGATCGTCGCCGAAACTTGATGCTGCTTCCGATTTTGAACGGTCAAATCCTTCCCGCGCTTCATCATCGTCCCAAGCAATCCGCATCCCCTTGCCACCGCCACCAGCGGAAGCTTTAATCATCACCGGATAACCGACCTTGTTGGCAATCTTCACAGCATCTTCGGCATCTTCGATCAAACCCATATGTCCGGGCACAGTAGAGACGTTCGCTTCAGCCGCGATCTTTTTGGACGTGATTTTGTCGCCCATCGCTTCGATGGCTTTAGGCGGCGGACCAATAAAAGTGATGCCGGCTTTTTCCAGTTGATCACAAAACGCTGCGTTTTCACTCAAAAACCCGTAGCCCGGGTGCACAGCCTCTGCGCCCGTTTCCTGGCAGGCTTTCATGATCCGGTCACCCAGCAAATAGCTTTCGGCTGCAGGCGATCCACCAATATGCACCGCCTCGTCCGCCATCTCGACATGCAACGCTTCGCGGTCTGCATCTGAATATACGGCAACGGTTTTGATGCCCAGCTTCTTGGCGGTTTTGATCACCCGGCAAGCAATTTCGCCCCGGTTTGCAATTAGGATTTTTGAGAACATTTTGTTTTGTTTCTCCATCTTCACCCACCAGATCAAAGCCTAGATGAGTTCTTTTTTTTGTCGTTGTCGGGTCAGCCATGTGGCGCGAACCAAATGCGTCCCGACAATCCAGGCAGCGTCGAAATCTCGACCGGATCCTCAGGTCAGCCTGCGCGGTGTGAGCGCCACTCAGTTGCTCGAGGATGACGAGAAAGATTAAGAGTTACTCAGGCCGTCGACACACAAAATCAATTTCAACCAGCGCCTCAAGCGCCAATCCGGTTACACCAATTGTGGTGCGTGCCGGACGGCGGTCTGCCGGGAAAAATGACTGATATGTTTCGTTGAACTGTGCATAGTCGCCGTAAAAATCAGTGAGATAACAACGCGCCATCATCACATGGCTTAGGTCCAACCCAATGCCGCTAAGAACGATTTTGAGGTTCTCCATCACGCGAATAGTCTGCGCTTCAATGCCCTCAGGCAATGGGGCGTCGGGCGCGTTTGGGTCTGTTGGCATTTGGCCCGTAACGAACACCCAACCGTTTGCCTCAGTCGCGTGCGAAAATGGTGCCACAGGTCGTGGGCCATCTGAAATCATATGAAATAGCGGATCTGTCATTTGTTGTTCCCCCTACAACGGAATGTTGTCGTGCTTCTTCTTCGGCATCGACTGTTGTTTGTTCTTAAGCGTTTCAAATGCCCGCGCCACACGGCGTCTCGTATTATGCGGCATGATGACATCATCAATGAAACCACGCTCGGCGGCAACAAATGGATTGGCGAAGCGGTCTTCATAATCCTTTGTGCGTTTGGCTATTTTGTCGGCATCGCCCAACTCAGATCGATAAATGATTTCTGAAGCGCCTTTTGCGCCCATTACGGCGATTTCCGCCGACGGCCAAGCATAGTTCACGTCCGCGCGGATGTGCTTGGAAGCCATAACATCGTATGCACCACCATAAGCTTTGCGGGTGATCAGGGTTACTTTGGGCACAGTGGCCTCGGCATAGGCGAACAGAAGTTTGGCGCCATGTTTAATGATGCCGCCATACTCCTGCGCTGTCCCGGGGAGGAAGCCGGGAACGTCAACTAATGTCAGAATTGGGATATTGAACGCATCACAAAAGCGCACAAACCGCGCCGCCTTTTTCGATGAATTGATGTCTAAACACCCTGCAAGCACCATCGGCTGGTTAGCAACAACGCCGACAGATTGGCCATTCAACCGGATGAACCCAGTCAAAATGTTGGCCGCATGTTCGGCCTGGAGTTCTAAAAACTCGCCTTCATCGGCAATTTTTAGGATAACTTCTTTCATGTCATAGGGCTTGTTGGCACTATCAGGGATGATCGTATCAAGGCTCATGTCCGGACGGTCGATGACATCATTCACATCAACCTTTGGCGCCTTCTCATTTGCGTTGAGCGGCAAATAGTCGACCAAGCGGCGCACTTCCAGAAGCGTTTCAACATCATTATCAAATGCAGCGTCAGCAACAGAGGAAATCTTGGTGTGGGTTGATGCGCCACCCAACTCTTCTTGGGTCACTGTTTCGTTTGTGACGGTTTTCACAACGTCCGGGCCGGTCACAAACATATAGCTTGTGTCTTTCACCATATAGATGAAGTCCGTCATTGCAGGCGAGTAAACCGCGCCACCCGCACAGGGGCCCATAATCACTGAAATCTGCGGCACCGCGCCAGATGCCATTACATTGCGCAAAAACACATCGGCGTAACCACCAAGCGAAGCGACACCTTCCTGAATACGCGCGCCGCCACTATCGTTGAGGCCAATGATCGGCGCACCGTTTTGCACCGCCAATTCCATAACTTTGCAAATCTTTTTGGCGTGGGTTTCAGAAAGCGAACCACCAAAAACTGTGAAATCTTGTGAAAACACATAGACCATGCGGCCATTGATCGTGCCCCAACCGGTGACAACGCCATCCCCAGAGATGATGTTTTCTTCCATGCCGAAATCTGTGCAGCGATGGGTGACGAACATGTCGTATTCTTCAAAACTACCCGGATCGAGCAGCACCTCAAGCCGCTCACGGGCTGTCAGCTTGCCTTTTCCGTGTTGCGTATCGATCCGACGCTGACCACCACCAAGACGGGCATCGCCGCGTTTTTGTTCCAGCTGCTCAATAATTTCGTGCATCAAACGCCCCAACCATCCATTACCTTGTTGAAGGTAGCCTAGCTTTTGCAAGGCAACATGCGAAGGGCAAAAACAGTGTACAGGAACACGCTTTTCACATTGTTAATTGTAAACTTGTGGATTTTGTGAAACTCTAATCTCGCTCACGATGCTCGTCCGTCTTCGCGTGCCCGCACTGAGTGACTGAAGCGCACCAACCGGCGGGGGTGTCGGGGAAACGCCATGGGCGCGACGGCGGCAAGGAAAGAACAATCAATGGTGCCTCGCAAGACTTACGAGTTCTTGGCACCTAAACATAACTTGGGCGGCCAGCCCGAAACCTTTAGGTTTCGCGCCCGCGCAAGTTAGGCAGCAAAGCTGCCGCTCAACTGGGAGCGAAATAATGGCACAACGGAAAATCTTTGCAGGTGTAAAACTTCGGGCACTGCGCGAAAGCAACAAACTCACACAGGCCGAATTTGCCAACCGGCTCGATATTTCCACGAGTTATGTCAATCAGTTGGAAAATAACCAACGTCCGGTTACGGCATCGATCATGCTTGGGCTTGCTGAAACTTTCAATGTTGACGTCACCACCCTACTCGCAGACAAATCGGACCGACTAATTGTTGATCTCAAAGAAATTTTCGCAGATCCGATCTTCGCCGACATGCCCCCTGGTCTACAAGAGCTGAAGAACTTGGCCACCAACACCCCCGATGCTGCGCACGCGTTTTTACGGCTTTATGAAGCCTATCGAAAGTCCAACGAGCGCATGGCTGGTGTCGATGATGTGCTGATGCGCGAGCATTCTGGCAATCTGCAAACTTCATATGAAGAAGTGCGCGATTTCTTCCACTATGCAGACAATTATATCGACGAGCTGGACCGTGCCGCAGAAGAACTCTCCGCTGAAGCTGGATTAGATGACCACCAGAAACTGGAGCGTTTGGTTGCTTATTGCGCTGAAGTGCATGAATTGAGCGTTGAATTTGTGCTGCCCAACAAGCGCGACATGATCCGCCAATTCGATCGCACGCGCCGAACCATTCGTATAAACGCTTCACTTGAAAAACCAACTCAGTTTTTCCAACTGGCCAACCAGTTGGCATTGTTAGAACAGGTCAGCCTGATCAATTCGATTTTAGAGAAAGCAAACTTCAAGCGGGACGAAGCCCGCGCCATTTGCCGGATTGGTTTGGGCAACTATTTCGCTGGCGCATTGCAGATGCCTTATGCAGCCTTCCTGAAAGAAGCACAAATCGTGCGATATGATATTGAAGTGTTGGCCCAGCGATTTGGCGCGAGCTTAGAACAAGTCGCACACCGCCTATCAACGTTGCAACGCCCACAACATCGCGGCATTCCGTTTTTCTTTGCTAGGGTCGACCAAGCGGGCACCATCACGAAACGACACTCCGCAACCGCATTGCAATTCGCACGGTTCGGCGGCGCCTGCCCTCTGTGGAACGTACACCGGGCATTTGAATCGCCAACTGAAATCATCCGCCAACGTGCCGAAACACCCGACGGCAAACGCTATTTATGCTTGGCGTGGATAAACGAAAAAAGCGCAGGTGGTTTTCGCCAACCTACGCGACGATACGCGTATGCATTGGGGTGCGAAATCACCCATGCCGATCAGCTTATTTATTCAGAAGATTTGGACATTTCCGAAACTGCAGCGTTCGACCCAATCGGCATTTCATGCCGCATCTGCGAACGCCGCAACTGCACCCAACGTTCCGTGCCGCCCATCGCAGCGGAGATATCCATTTCACCTGACGAGCGGAGCGTGGTGCCGTACGATATTGTTTAAAAAAATGGCCCCACACAGATTGTGTGAGGCCAATAATTCGAGCGACGCAGCAGTGCCGTCTATTCGTCGCTTACGACATAGTCTTTGAGCAGCTTTTCATTCTTGGCATTTTCAAGCTTCTCGACAATTTCAGCTGAACGGCGTTGATCGAAACGATATTTCACCAAATTAAGTAGACAGATCATCAACATTGCCAACCCCATGACCCAATAACCTTTGGTGGCAATATCAACGTCGATAATCCAGATGGAGATACCCAG
Organism: Maritalea sp. YIW29; assembly: GCF_057219265.1. Lineage (NCBI taxonomy): Bacteria > Pseudomonadati > Pseudomonadota > Alphaproteobacteria > Hyphomicrobiales > Devosiaceae > Maritalea > Maritalea sp. YIW29. The sequence goes on along the minus strand of NZ_JBXVVF010000001.1, from coordinate 171,779 downwards.
CAACGCAAGTGCTGTCATAACGCCGATGCCATTGACCATGATGTAGATTGAGTTGTCATCTTTTTGCATTTCAAATTTCCTCTAAAGTATATTGCGGATGTGTTCTAGATTTACTGCTGTTTAAGACGGGTTAACACGTCACTGGCATCGACCTTGGTTTTGTCGCCAAAGCCAGCGGCGGCCAACCGGTCGCCAACGTCAGATTTTGTAAGCCCCGCATCGATTTGATCCAAGATCTCTGCTTCTTCAAATGGGTCTGAACTTTGGTTCACCCGCTCGATAAGCTCCTCTGCCTCATTGATCGCGCTAACATTGCCAAGACTACGGTTTAGTGATTTCTGCGCCCGTTTATCGGCCTCGATTGCCCGAGCGCCAACAAGGCCCTGTTTCAAGTCAACAATACGTCGGTGCGCCTTTTCAACTGAACTTTGTGTACGTTCGATGCGATGCTCCAACTCGTCCAATGTGGTTTGACGAACTGCACTTTCATTTTCAATTTCCGCAATAGCTTGCGCTGCTTCATGTGCAAGCTGGTCCTTGCCCGCTTCTAAAGCAAGCCGAGCACGTTTTTCAATATCTGCACTGCGTCCACGAAGATTGCTTAGCATTTTGGCTTCGCTTTTCTTGCGGAGAATGAGAGACGCCAATGTCGCTTTCGCGCCGCTTAACCCAGCCTCAGCTTCGCGCACCTTCTGCTCAATAAGTTCAACTGCATATTGATCAATGATTTTGTCTTCAGCTTTAGCGCTAAAACTATTCAACAATGTACCAAGTAAGTTTTTCATCAGTCTTTCCTTTATTTTGAACGCTGTTCATAATTTCAACATACAGGATTTTGAACGCCGTTCAACAATAAAATTGAACGCTGTTCAGAAAAATCACCATTTTTGTCGCTAGTAGCTCGATATATATTTTATTTACAATGAGTTAGGTGAAGTAATTATTTTCAGAATTATTTGGATTTATACGCCAAAAGATGGATATCGACCAACTCATGAGCAATTTTGCCAATGTCATGGTTCATGATCAATTCCATCCGGCCTGAATTTTCCAGTGAAGAAACGCTGTGTACACTCGCGAACAAAAGTCGGCTGGCTTTTTGCGCTTCATCAAGTGGCAGGTTTGGACGCACAGCGACAAAGCATTGGGTGAGAATTTGAATAAGCCCATCAATTTTGGCCACATACCAATCCGGCACGTCTGCCCCGGGCGAACGGCGAAATTCAAACAATGCGTTCCAAAGGTTTTTGTGGTCTTTAACATAGGCCAAGAAAATATCGGCATAAGCATGAAGGGTTTCCTCTCCCGCTTCTTTACCACCCGCAGCCGCAAATGCCACTGCAAGTCCATTGAGCGTTTCCACGTTGACCGCCGTAACAATCGCGTCCAAGTCCGCAAAATGATGATAGAGCGTGCCGGGCGCATAGCCGATTGACTTGGACAGTGCCCGGGCCGATAGCTTTTCTATCCCGTTTTCGACAATGATCTTGCTCGCCGACTTAACAATAAGTGCGCCAAGTTCTTCCTTGGTATGATCTGCGCGTCTGGCCATGCCTCACCTCTTTTGAACAACGTTCAATTACGCCCTCGAAAGCGAGATGACAAGCAATTCTTAAAAACACAGATCATCACGCACCATGATTTTGGGATAACCTTGAGGCAAAATCTACACTTGGTTTGGACGATGTCTCTATTGAACGGACAATGTTGATTGACGGTTGACTTGCTTTGCACCCCAAAGATGCAACATGCCGATAGCGATATCAGCAACACCAGCCAAAGTCATGATTGGCATATTTGCTGTTAACCCAAACCAGATCATGGTTGGGCCATAGACCATTCTCAGACAACCTTCAAACACACCAATTTCAAGTGAAGGGTTTCGCCAACGCCAGATGCCCCATGCAATGACTAAGAGACCAAGCAACTGTATGGCAAGAAGTGAAAAGGGTTCAGTGACGGCAATCGCGTTGCCGCCCATGAGTTGATTTACAGCGTCATATGTTGAGAGTTGTTGCGCATTGGCAATCGGAATTGCAAACAAGCCAAGACCGACAAAGTCGTAAACGCAAAAGCCTCGGATGATTTTTTTGTAAGTATCGCTGTGCATTCCACTGCTCCAATTTAGAATATGGAGCAGCTCTAGCTATTTCATAAGATCAAAACAATTCCGCTGCAGGGAATGCTTAGGCCTCTTTGTCGACTACCCAACCGGTGCCGTCGCGCTCTGGGGTCTTCACCTCTTGGCGCTGCTCAGTCTGCAGATCGACATCTTGTTTTTTGGAAGCTTGTACGTCTTCCACTTTATCTTGATTGCGTACCGCTTCTGTTTGTTCAGGGCGGACAGGATCTGGGCGCGCAAATTGTGCAGGCGCGCTAACGCTTGAAATTGAACTCATAATTGAAACTCCGGTGAAAACTCACACTCGTCAATTCGAAAGAGTGCTACTAAACTTTTTTGTCGGCCAAATTACCAATATTGCCTGTTTGAGCGAAATGAAGCTCATCAAGTGCGGACATAAAGTCGGCAAATGAAGCCGATTTCCGCTTGGGCGCTTTTGGTTGTGTCTTTTTTACTGTCGATGCCATGCTGTTTTCAAAGAACTCAAAAACACCAAATGGTTCGCGGCTATCTGCCTCAATAAAATTACTCATTTTCCTACTCCCACTTAGAATACGATCCCAAGGTAGCAGGCGCAAAATAAGGTCACGTTAGAATATCGATTAAAATTTTATCTAATCCTGGCCGTGCCCCATAGCACCCAAAATTTCAGCGCGTAAGCAGCACGACTTGCCAAAGTCGGCCATTCCCGATAGCCCTTGAAACGCGAGGCGAAGCAAATTGGAAATGGCACATGATTGATCCACAAAAGGGCGTTCAACATAAATGGCATGAAGACCTACTCGCCATCATCACCGGCACATCAATGGTGGCACTTGGGGTCACCATGTATAAACATACATTGTTGGGCACCGGTGGGATAAACGGTTTGGCGCTATTGTTGGACTACGTAACGCCGCTTGGTTTCGGCTTGTTGTTTTTCGTGCTCAACCTGCCCTTTTATTGGCTAGCTTGGAAACGCCTGGGCGCCAGCTATACAATTAAAACCTTCGCCGCCATTGCCCTTGTTTCGCTGCTCGCCCAACTAACACCGAGTTGGGTTATTTTTGACCAACTCAATCCATATTTCGCGACAATTGCCGGCGGTATGATCATCGGGACGGGGTTGCTGATATTATTCCGCCACAATGCAGGTCTTGGCGGCGTGAACATCCTCGCGGTCTATTTGCAGGACCGGTACGGCATTCGAGCTGGTTATTTCCAAATGGGCGTCGACATGGCGATTTTGGTCTGCGCGTTTTTTGTACTTCCCGTGGACAAGGTCTTATTGTCGATTGTTGGGGCACTCATCCTCAACCTCGTTATCGCGATGAACTTTCGACCCGGGCGCTATGTTGGGTTTTCGGGCGCATTCATGGCCGAAAAGCAGAGTAAGAAAAACGAGCGGTAAGCTTTACTGAGCTGCTTTTATCGCTGCGTCTGACATGGGTAACGTCACCCGAAAGCATGCACCCGTGCCATTGCCTTTTACCAGATCAATCTTGCCATTCATGTGGTTTAGGATTTGTGAACTAATGGCTAATCCTAAGCCCGATCCCGTTTGCACATCTGAAACGCCACGATAACCGCGCGAGAATTTGTTGAATATGCGCTTCTTATCCTTGGGCGCGATCCCGGGACCATTGTCCTGAAACTCCAAAATAAACCGACGCCCAATCCGTTTCATATTCACTTGGACAAATGGATTTTCATTGTCGTTATATTTCACCGCGTTAGACATCAAGTTGATAAAGACCTGACAAAGCCGGTCGCTATTTCCATGAACAATCGGTGTGCCCTCCACGTCCGCTTTGCGGATATCAATGCCAGATGATTTTGCCAGCGGCTCGCAAACCAGAGCGGCCCTGTTCAACACTTTTAGAACATCGACGGGCTCATTCTTCCAACTCTTTTCACCGCGCTCCAGCGCACTCAAATCCAAAATTTCATCCAACAACAAAGTAAGCCGCAGGCTCTCCGTATGGATGGTGGATAAGAAACGTTTTCGCTCTTCATCAGTAACCCCTTCAGGGTCCAACAATATTTCAGTGAATGAACGAATTGAGGTCATAGGCGTGCGTACTTCGTGGCTGACCTGACTTAAGAACTCATCCTTCTCCTGATCCAGTTCACGCAATTTCTCGTTGGCATGCTGAAGCTTTTCGGCTGTTAAGCGAAGTTCTTCAGATTTTTGCTCCAGCTGTTGCGAGTACTCGATGACTTGCTGGGTTTCGTCAGCGATCTGCATCACCTCCTGCAGTGAAATATTGTCGCCCGAAACCACTTGCGACAACATCACGTGAGCTGACGCCGCGCCGATTGAGCCGGCAAGTTCTTTCTCCAAATGCGCAATAAAATCAGGCGTTGGTTCGAACTGCGCCCGACTGCCGGGCTCCCGCTTTAAATAGCCGTCAAAAATCGCGGTCGCCCGCTCAGCACCCAAAACACGTTGGGCGACGAAAAACAAATCGTTTGCAGCTGCCGACGAGCGCATGAACCTTGTTTCAGTCCCTGGCAGCCTCCGAAACGCGTCGACAAACAGCGTACTCTGAATGCGTTCAAGTGCTGATTGGTTTGTGGCCAACGAAACAAAAATCATCAACGCAGAATTGGCGAGAAGGCTCCAGAAGACCGAGTGAACAAGTGGATCGATATTCTCAAGTCCGAACAGCGCTTCGGGACGCAGGAACTGAATTCCAAATGGACCATGCGCCACCAACGCGGCAACCCATCCCCCCGTTTCGACGAAACTGGGTAGAAACAGCGTATAGGCCCAAAAAGCGAAACCAACAGCAAGGCCTACGCCGGCGCCCTTCGCCGTGGCGTCCCGCCAATAAAGCGCCGCAACAATTGCGGGCAAAAATTGGGCAACCCCAGCAAACGAAATCAAACCGATCCGCGCGAGGGCACCCGAGCCATTTGTCAGCCAGAAATACAAGAACCCAAGGGCCAAAATTGCACAAATCGAAACACGACGACTTGTGAGCAACAGATTGGTGACCCCCTGCCCGTCACCTGAATCTGACAGCCACGGCGTGCGCAGTGCGATGGGCATAATAATATGATTGGATACCATGATCGAAAGGGCGATTGAGGCAATAATGATCATCGATGTCGCAGAGGAAAATCCGCCAATAAATGCAAACAGCGCCAACAATTCCTGATCGTGCGCCAACGGAAGCGTAAGAACAAACATGTCCGGGTCAGTTCCGGCGGGCAGGAGATTCATACCTACGATTGCAATTGGCAAAGTGAAAACACTCATCCCCAACAGATAAAGCGGAAACGCCCAGCTGGCGGTGCGAAGGTGGTTCTCATCCGAGTTCTCAACAACCGTAATTTGGAACTGCCGGGGCAGACAGATAATCGCAGATGCGGACAACACGAGAATGGTGACCCAGCGCGTCCCAAACCCACCATTGTCATATAGCTGAATGCCAGCGCTTTCGGCTTTGGCAAAGATCTCGCCAAACCCACCGCCAATGCCAAACACCACAAAAATGCCGACGGACATGAGCGCCACGAGTTTCACAATCGCTTCAAAAGCAATCGCGGCGACAACACCATGATGCTGCTCTTTCGCATCAACATTTCGCGTACCAAACAGAATGGTGAAAAGCGCCATCCCCGCCGCTACACCAAGAGCCAAACGATTGTCGTCAGCACGGTCGCCGACGCTGGCGACTAGACTGTCAGATGAAATTACGAACAGGCTGGTGGTGATCGCTTTAAGCTGCAGGGCGATATAAGGCGTCGTGCCGATAACCGCGATCAAAGTCACCAAAATCGCCAAGCGGTTGCTCTTGCCAAACCGAGAGGAAATCAGATCGGCAACCGACGTAATACGTTGATTGCGGCCAATGCGAACTAACTTTCTCAAACCAAACCACCAGCCAACAAAAACCAGTGTTGGGCCCAAATAGATGGCGAAAAACTCTAGTCCGCTGCGCGCCGCCGAGCCAACCGCGCCATAAAATGTCCAACTGGTACAATATACGGAAATCGCCAATGTATAGACCAAAGGTGAACGCAAAAAGTGTGCGCGGTCGCCCTTTGCCCAACGTTCGGAAAAGTATGCCAACGCAAAAAGCAACACGACATAGCCAACCGAAATCAGGATAACGACATTGGCTGAAATCATGGGCTTTCATCCCCATGACTTGGATTTTCTACACCCTCTTTTTGCGCTTTAGGCAAAAACCGGGTGAGGTTTAGTGAGGCAAAAATGAGGAACAACCAGGTGGAAAATAAATAGGCCACAATCAACGGAATACCAAAGACATTGGCATTCTTATCGAACATCAAAACGATTGGCGGCATGATGAGAAACACACCAACAACGGGTAGAAAAAATGCAAAACCTTCACTGCGTTTTCTCTCAGCCATAATTTATGATCAAGCGGTTGCCTGCTCCATCAATTGGCGCACAGCATCCACCACTTCGCTGTTGGCATAAGGCTTGGTGACAAAACCATTTGCACCCAAATCTTGGGCGATTTTGCGGTCTTGCGGTTGGCCCTTCGCCGTTAACATCAAAATGGGCAAGTTTTTGGTGCTGGGCTGCCCGCGCAATTGCTTGAGCACCTCAAAGCCAGATTTCTTAGGCAGCATCACATCCAACACCAAAACGGTCGGCGTCAATTCGCCGACGGCGGTAATCGCAGATTCACCATCAGTGACCGCGCTGATCCGCCAACCAGCCCGTTTAAGGATAAAATCCAGCGAATCAAGGATGCTTGGTTCATCCTCGACAATCAGTACGTCTACAGACACAAATGTTCCTCCCCCTATGGCGAAATCAGCCCTCCCGCCGAAACAACCAAGGTTATAAGTTGGTCACTTTATTCATTTTTTGCCTCGTCGCCAACATCGAACAATCCTGACACAAGTGGCGCCCGGACTGTATGACGTGAATCAACCCCGGCCAGCACTTCTTCTTGACGGTGCGCACAATCGCGACGAATACACATGTGGCAGGTTGGCCCCACCGGTACATCCAGCGCGCTGTTGTCTAACTGAAGGCCCTCCCCATAAACCGTTTTATCTGCATGCAAAACATCGCAGGCCAACATCACCGATGTATATAGTGGCGTTTGACTGTAAGCGGCAGCCCGTTTGGCCGTGGACTTTGCCAAAAACAAATATCGCGACCCGTCTGGATAAGTCACCAACTGGCTAACCACGTCATTCGGCCGCCTGAACGCGCCATAGATCGCCCATAATGGACAGGCATGCCCAGCGTTGGGCAGTTGAAGCCCGGGCAATGGAAACTGCTTGGTCAAACGCCCGGCCGGGTCTGATCGCAAAAATCCAAACGGAATACCTTCTCGACTCGGGGCCCGAAGCGTTACAAGCCGATGAGCAACTTGTTCAAAGCTGGCAGTGTATTTTTGCCCGAGAAAATCAAGGTCATATTTGTTGCTCTCAGCATCAGACAAAAACTGGTCATATGGTAAGCTGATCGAGCCAGCCAAATAGGAACCAAGTGCCCGATAGGCCAAACGACGCGATGTTTGCGACGTCAGCCGTCGGTCATCCACCAATTGCAGCAAGACATCCATGCCGGACATTTCAGCAAATAACCGGGACAGTTGAAACTGTCGACTGGCCATTGTGCAACTACCGCGAAACCACATAAGTTTCTCAGCCTGATCATAATGATATTGCCCGACCGTCGCTTGCAGCCGGTCATCGCGTTGACCGGAACGTTCAACCCGAACCGCAAATTTGTCCTCCAATGCTGCCTCAAGGCTGACTTCTCCAAATGTTCCAAATTCAAGAACCTGTTCGCGCAGTTTGGAACCAAGCTCTTCAAGTGCGGGGAAATAGTTCTTTTCATCATTTATGAGATCATCCACTTCCCGCATTGGGCTGACGGAATGATGTTCAACCGCATCACGATCAAATTCACCTATCAGGGTTTGAGCAACGTCTGAAAGCGTTCGGCTATCGCGGGAAACTGACGCATGAAACCGGCGTTGTTGATCGGGTTCTAAATCCGGAACATCTTCCAAAATCTCGGCCGCTGAGCGAACCGCAGTAATTTGCGAAAGCATTTGGTGCAATAGTTGGGACAGCAATGGATCAGATTGCAGCCTATTGGACATCGCTTTGACATCCGCCCGCGCGTCCAAATAGCCACGATAAATACGAAACAATGCTGCCCCCGCATCCGGGTTGGTTGCCACCAAATTGCGGGCATCTTCCGGCCCCAATTTTAACGATTCGAGCATCGGGTCTGCGAACACTTCTTCAATGTCATTGATCAGCCGTTGCTCATGTTCCCCCGTTAACAGATCCAACTCAACATTCAAATGCGCGGCAATCCGCTGCAACAACACCCCACCAACTTCGCGCTTGTTCGCTTCAATCAAATTCAAATAGGACGGAGAAATCCCCACCATTTTTGCAAATCCAGATTGCGAGAAATCAAGTGATTTCCTCAAGTTGCGAATTTTCAACCCAACCGGCGAACGCATTTTTTGTCTCCATATTTCAACACCGATGAATATAGCTGGTGTAAATATTTTTACAAACTTTACTTTCTTAAAGGTCAACTATTTACAAAATAATCATTATATTACAATGGATTATTGCATTGATTTTCATATCCCCTCTAGAATGACCGGGATGAGACGCATCGCCATTATCGATGCCCATCAACCTATAAAGGAGGAGAATAATGAGCGAACGCAAGGGCGGCCCAAGCCGCCGTAAAGTTCTTAAGGGCGCTGCAGCCGGTTTCATCGGCGCGGGACTAACGCCAACAATATTTTCAAGTGGTTTTGCCCAGGAATATCGTAATCAGCCCACTGGCGGTTCAGTGACATTTGGCTTTAACGTTCCTCAAACCGGTCCATATGCGGACGAAGGTTTGGACGAACTAAAGGCGCAAGAACTAGCCGTTCAGCATTTGAATGGCGAAGGTGATGGCGGCATGTTGAACACCTTCAGCTCAAAGGCACTGCGCGGCAACGGCGTGCTGGGCAAAAAGGTTGAGTTTGTAACAGGCAACACAAACACCAACTCTGATACAGGTCGTGCCTCAGCAAAAGCGATGATCGAAAAAGATGGCGCTATCATGATCAATGGCGGTTCATCATCTGGTGTTGCGGTCGCTGTACAAAGCTTATGCCAAGATGCAGGCGTGATTTTCATGGCCGGCCTTACCCACTCAAATGACACAACAGGTAAAGACAAAAAAGCGAATGGTTTCCGCCATTTCTTCAACGCCTATATGTCCGGCGTGGCATTGGCCCCTGTTCTGAAGTCTGAATATGGAACTGATCGTCGCGCGTATCACCTTTCCATGGATTACACATGGGGTTGGACACAGCAGGCATCGCTGAAACAATCGACAGAGGGTATTGGTTGGGACACGGTCAACACCGTTCTCACGCCAACAACCACGCAAGATTTCTCGGCCTACTTGACCCCAATTCTCAATTCAGGCGCGGATACACTGATCTTGAATCAATATGGTGGTGCGATGGTAAACTCGCTCACCCAAGCAATCCAGTTTGGATTGCGGGATAAAGTGGTCAACGGGAAGCAATTTGAAATTGTCGTACCACTTTATTCTGAGCTTATGGCTGGCGGTGCTGGCGAAAACATCAAAGGTGTGTTCGGCTCCATGAACTGGAACTGGCAGCTTCAAGATGCTGGAACAAAAGCATTCGTGAAGTCATTTGGTGAAAAGTATGGTCGTCCACCATCAAACTCTGCCCACACTTGTTACGTGCAGACACTGCTATATGCGGATGCATGTGAGCGTGCGGGAACATTCAACCCTTGCGGCGTAGCAGCTGCGCTAGAGGGCTTTGAGTTTGACGGACTGGGCAACGGCCCAACGCTTTACCGTGCCGACGATCACCAATGTTTCAAAGACGTGTTGGTTATGAAGGGTAAAGACAACCCAACCAACGAGTTCGATCTTTTGGACATTGTTGAAGTTACACCACGTGAAAAAGTGGAATACGCACCGGATCACGAAATGTTCGCTGGTGGCGCTTTGGGTACATGTAACCCCGGCGCATAAAACAAAAGGTCCAACCGCGCATCTCCCATTGTGCGGTTGGACTTATTTGAAAACAAATTCAAATTGGTCGCATACCTGAGGTAAACCCCATGGACGCAATAATTCTCCAAACGTTAAATGGCTTGGACAAAGGATCCGCTTACGCGTTGATCGCCCTTGGGTTAACGTTGATTTTCGGCACGCTTGGCGTTGTCAATTTTGCCCACGGCACCCTTTTTATGATTGGCGCTTTTTGCGCTGTGGTCGTCCGGCAAATCTTAAACCTGTCCTACGAACAGATTGATCCTGAAAAGCTCGACTTTTTGGGCAACCCGTTAAAAATCAAAACGCCATATGTTGAAAGTTTCTTCGGCCCCGAAATGGGCGCGGCGATCATTGACTGGTCGGTCCCGCTCGCCATCATATTTGCGATACCCGTTATGATTGCAGTTGGCGTTCTTATTGAACGCGGGCTGATCAAACATTTCTACAATCGTCCCCATGCAGACCAAATCTTGGTGACATTTGGACTGGCCATTGTTTTGCAAGAAATTGTCAAAACATTCTTTGGCGCCAATCCAATTTCTCAGCCAGCCCCGGATGTATTTGCGGGCGCTCTCGATTTCGGCGTGCTCATTGGGTTCGACCCATTTGTTATCGTCTACCCCTATTGGCGATTGATCTACTTCCTATTTGCTGGCGTGATCATCAGCGCCATCTTCGCGTTCTTGCGCTACACCACATTTGGCATGGTCGTCCGCGCTGGCATGGCCGACCGTGAAACGGTAGGCCTGCTCGGCATTGATATTGATCGCAAATTTACCGCAATGTTTGGTATCGCCGCGACCGTCGCGGGTTTGGCTGGCGTCATGTACGCACCCATCAACGCGCCCAACTATCATATGGGCATGGATTTCCTTGTTCTAAGTTTTGTGGTCGTGGTCGTTGGGGGCATGGGTTCCTTGTCCGGCGCCGTGTTGGCCGGTTTCTTGCTGGGAATTGTCGAGAGTTTTGCATCGATGAACTGGGTGAAAGACATCATACCGGGCATTGATCAGATCATCATTTATCTTATCGCCATCATCGTTCTTCTGGTTCTGCCAAGGGGTTTGATGGGACGCAAAGGCGTGATGGAGGAGTAAATTATGCTTGGATTAAACAAAATAGACACCCGATTTTTACTGCTCGTCATTTGCCTGACACTGGCAACACCAATTCTGTTGCAACCATTTCCGGAGACCTCTCCGTTGGCTCAGTTCAATGGCGGTTATCCTGATTTAATGCAGCGCTTTGCGATCTTCGGTATCTTCGCGATTGGCTTCAACATCTTGTTTGGCCTAACAGGCTATCTAAGCTTTGGCCATGCTGCATTCCTTGGCGTGGGTTCTTATTCTACGGTTTGGATGTTCAAACTGTTGTCCATGAATGTGCTACCAGGTCTCGTTCTTGCGGTGATCACATCAGGTATTTTGGCTTTGATCATCGGATACATCTCGCTCAAACGTTCAGGCATTTATTTCTCAATTTTGACTCTCGCTTTCGCGCAGATGTCATATAACCTCGCTTACTCCGTGTTCACGCCCATCACGAATGGTGAAACAGGACTGCAAGTGACATTGAGCGACCGTCGTGTTTTGGGACAACAAGTTGCAGAAAATGGCAATGTGCCAGCAACAAACTTTTTCGGCCTTGATATGAGCAGCTCTTACCAACTGCATTTGGCCGACTGGGTGTTCACCTTCAATTTCGGCTATTACTTTTGTGCCTTCATCGCCATCCTCGCATTCTATCTCAGCATGCGCATTTTCCGGTCGCCCTTCGGCATGATGCTTAGAGCAATCAAATCGAACCAAACGCGGATGAACTATACTGGCTTCAACACAAAGCCATACACACTCGCGGCCTTCGTCATTTCCGGCATGTATGCTGGCCTTGCGGGTGGTTTATTGGCTTCAATGGACCCTCTTGCTGGCGCGGAGCGTATGCAATGGACCGCATCGGGTGAAGTTGTCCTGATGACAATTCTTGGCGGCGCGGGAACTTTGATGGGCCCAATAATTGGCGCGGGATTCATCAAATATTTCGAGAACATTTTCTCATCATTCAACGAGCATGTTTTGCACAATATATTTGCATTTCTGCCTGACGGGATTGAAGACTTTGTCGTCAGCGTTACATCGCTTTTTGTCGGCGAAGGCTGGCACCTCACCCTTGGTCTTGTGTTCGTCTTGGTCGTGACATTCCTGCCCGGCGGCATGATGGAAGGGTTTAAGCGCATATCAAACCTGTTCAACAATAGCGGTGGCGATAAGGCCAAGCCCAAAGATCAAGCCCCAGCTCCAGCACCTGCTGAATAGTCTTGAAAGGACATTGAAATGACGACAGACAACGAGAATATTGTTCTGCATGTCGCAGATGTGCACAAGACATTTGGCGGCCTGCACGCCCTCAGCGATATTGACCTGCAAATCGAAGAGGGCAAAACCCACGCAATTATCGGACCTAACGGCGCGGGGAAATCAACTCTACTTAATGTTGTGGTCGGTAGGCTGGCCCCAACGCGCGGCGCGGTGGTGTTTAATGGTGAAGTTCTAACGGGCAAACAACCGCATGAAATTAATCAGGCGGGCGTTGCACGGGTATTCCAAACACCAGAAATCTTCCCGGACCTCACGGTATTGCAAAACGTGATGGCACCTGCATTTGCACGGCGTGACGGTTCATTTACGTTGAATTTCCTTTCTTCTTTGGACAATGAAGAAGAAATTCGAGCAGAGGCAGAACGCATGCTTGAAGATGTCGGCATGACCGCCAGCAAGGATATGCTGGCCGCCTCTCTTTCACGTGGGGACAAGCGGCGCATGGAATTGGCCATGTGCCTTATTCAGCACCCCAGCTTGTTACTATTGGATGAGCCAACTGCTGGCATGTCGCGACACGATACCAACACCACAATTGACTTGCTTAAGAAGATCAAAGAACGTGGGATGACAAAGGTCATCATTGAACACGACATGCATGTTGTATTTTCGTTGGCCGACAAAATCTCGGTTTTGGCCGGTGGCCGCATCATCGCCGAGGGAACACCAGAGGAAGTGCGCAATAACCCGAAAGTGCAAGAAGCATATCTTGGGGGAGCACACTAATGAACGCTATGACAACTGAAACTGAAATCACGCTGAACGCAGCCGCGACTGAGAATGAACGTCCGTTTTTTTCTGTCTCTGATGTGCATGCCTATTATGGTGAAAGTTACATCGTTCAGGGCATTTCCATGGACTTGCCCAAAGGTGAGATCATGGCCCTTTTAGGTCGCAACGGCGCCGGCAAAACATCAGCGCTGCGTACCTTTGCCCGTACTGATAATCCCCAACTCACCCAAGGTGAAGTGTGGCTAGACGGCCAACCATTGCACCAAATGCGCGCGCACGAAGCTGCGTTGGCTGGATTGCAATTGGTGCCAGAAGATCGGCGTATCATCCAAGGCCTAACCGTGGAGGAGAACCTCACCCTCGCCCAGGTTGCCGAAGGCCATGGATGGGCAATTGAACAAGTTTACGAACGTTTTCCGCGCCTTGCCGAACGCCGCACACAGGAAGGCGTGACCCTTTCTGGCGGCGAACAGCAAATGCTGGCCATTGGCCGTGCGTTGGTGCGGGATGTCAAACTCTTGCTGCTGGATGAGCCCTATGAAGGGCTAGCCCCAGTCATTGTGCAAGAGATTGAAAAGATCCTGATGGAGATCAAGGAAATCGGGATCACAACCATTATCGTTGAGCAAAATGCGGTTGCCGCACTTCGCCTCGCCGATAAAGCAGTTATCCTAGACACCGGCGAGGTTGCCTTCACCGGCTCCGCGCAAGAGGTCTTGGATAACGAGGAACTACGTCACGAATATCTCGCGATTTAGTTTTTAGGGCTTCCACCCAATTGGGTTTTAGCCCAAAGACCGGGCACGGTAGGGACCGGCCATTGAACATTGACGTTTTGATAAAGCACCGCCAGCATGAAATGTGCAGGCGAGCAGGAGAAGAACTATGTCCGGTAAAACCTACCCCGTTCCCGCCGATTGGGCACAAAATGCGTTGATTGACGCGGCCCAATATCAATCCATGTATGAGCGTTCCATCAATCATCCAGACGGGTTTTGGGCAGAACAAGCAAAGCGATTGGACTGGACAAAAGAGCCGACAATCATCAAGAACACGAGCTTTGACCCGGTGTCGATCAAATGGTTTGAGGATGGCGAGTTAAACGTCGCCTACAATTGTATAGATCGACATCTAAAAGAAAATGGCGACCGTGTTGCTCTCCTTTGGGAACCTGATCACCCGGATCAAACGGATCTTGCCATCACCTATAACCAGCTTCACGAACGCGTTTGCCGTTTCGCAAATGTCTTGAAATCCTTAGGCGTTACAAAAGGCGATCGTGTCACCATTTATCTCCCGATGATCCCTGAGATTACATACGCCATGCTCGCTTGTGCGCGGATTGGCGCTGCACACTCTGTTGTATTTGCAGGCTTCTCGCCTGAAGCACTCGCTGGTCGCATCAATGATTGCGACAGCACTATAGTCATCACCGCAGACGAAGGTCGTCGCGGTGGCAAAACCATTCCGCTCAAAAAGAATGTCGATGACGCGATGCCACATGCCCTAGGCGTGCAAAAAGTGCTGGTTGTTGAACATACTGGCACCGATATCACCATGAAGGGCGGGCGCGACGTTTGGTGGCATGAAGCAGCGGCAGGCGTCGACGAATTTTGTGACTGCGAGCCGATGAATGCCGAAGATCCGCTATTCATCCTTTATACGTCCGGATCAACAGGTCAGCCCAAGGGCGTGGTGCATACAACTGGCGGGTATCTTACTTACATCACCTTCGCTATGCGCGCCGTATTCAACTACGAAGACGGCGATGTATTCTGGTGCGGCGCGGACTTGGGATGGATTACCGGACACAGTTTCACGCTCTATGCGCCATTGTCGAACGGGGCGACCTCCGTCATGTTTGAGGGCGTACCAAACTTCCCAGATTGCTCGCGGTTCTGGCAGATCATCGACAAATATCAAGTCAATCAGTTCTACACCGCCCCAACGGCCATCCGCGCATTGATGGGCGCAGGTGACGAATTTGTCACCAAAACGGATCGCTCATCGCTCAAACTATTGGGTACTGCCGGTGAACCCATCAACCCAGAAGCATGGGAATGGTATTACCATGTTGTTGGCGAAGGAAAATGTCCAATCGTTGATACATGGTGGCAAACAGAAACTGGCGGTTGCATGATGACCCCATTGCCCGGCGCTCATGGCTTAAAACCGGGTGCAGCCACCTCACCATTCTTTGGCATCAAACCTGAACTGGTCGACAACGACGGCAACGTGCTGGAAGGCGCGGCGGAAGGCAATCTGTGCATTCTAGACAGTTGGCCCGCCCAAGCCCGCACCATCTATGGTGATCACCAACGGTTCGTCGACACCTATTTCACCACCTACAAGGGCAAATATTTCACGTCTGATGGCTGCAAACGCGATGAAGACGGGGCCTATTGGATCACAGGCCGTGTCGATGATGTATTGAACGTTTCTGGCCACCGCATGGGCACCGCCGAAGTAGAAAGCGCGTTGGTCGCTCATGACCAAGTGTCAGAAGCTGCCGTTGTCGGCTATCCGCACGACATTAAGGGCCAAGGCATTTATGTCTATGTCACCTTGATGGCGGGCAATGAGCCTAGTGATGATTTACTCAAAGAATTGCGGGCATGGGTGCGCAAGGAAATTGGGCCAATCGCAACACCAGACCTCATCCAATTCGCGCCAGACTTGCCCAAAACCCGATCCGGCAAAATCATGCGACGTATCCTTAGGAAAATAGCTGAGGATGAATTCTCAAATTTAGGCGACATATCAACGCTTGCCGATCCCTCTGTGGTCGAAAAGCTCATCCAAAATCGCCAAAACAGATCGGCTTAGACCTGTCCCCACAACTTCTAAGCCGTAATTTGGGGTGCCTTTAGTCGGGCACCCCTAATTTTTTGGCGACACCAAATGTTGCATTTAGGGCGCATATTCCGCACAAACATCAACATCGCTTGATCATCTATTGAGTAAAACGGGCAGTTGTAGCAACAATCAGGCCCGCCCATCCATATGGTCTTCGCCCCATGTCCGACGCACAAAACCAGTCATTGTTGAAGCATTCAGATTTTCTAAAACTCTGGGCCGCGCAAATTGGCAGCGCATTCGGCTCGCGTATCACCCGCACCGTATTGCCAATGATCGCCATTCTAACAATCGACGCGACGGCCAATGAAATTGCAATTCTGTCTGCGCTTAGTTTTGCACCTGGTATTTTTGTGGCTTTTTTTGCAGGCGGACATATTGATCGCAATAAAAAGAGACCTCTTCTTATTGCCACCGACCTCATTCGCGCAGGCCTAATCTTCAGCGTTCCAATCGCCGCACATTTTTCTGCAATTTCGATCATGCAACTCTATATCGTTGCGACAGTCGTTGGCGCAGCAACCGCCATTTTCCAAATCGCTGACAATGCCTACCTGCCCCGGCTCGTGAGCAAAGATCAATTGGTTGACGCCAACTCAAAACTGGAAGCAACGGACGCTGTTGCAGAGGCATCTGGTCCCGGCATTGCTGGACTTCTGGTTTCGGTTTTAACAGCACCAGTAGCCATGATTTTTGATGCGGTGACCTATTTATGGTCCGCACTGATGTTGTCGCTGATCAAGAAATCGGAGCCGGAACCAACGGGAAAGTCTAAAGACGATAGCTTGTTACGCGATGCGCTATCGGGCTTTAACGCCTGTATCAAACATCCAATGATTGGCCCCATTTTGGCCGCTGATACATTGATGACATTGGCTAGTGGCATTTACTTCGCGCTCTATATGATTGTTGCCCTGCGCACTTTGGCGCTCGATCCTTTCACCGTGGGCATCATAATATCTTTAGGAGGAATTTCTGGGTTCTTTGGCGCACTGGCAGCAAAGCCTGCAGCGGAAAAATTTGGGCTGCGCAACACGATCATAATTACGATGATTTTTGGCCAGTTGGCGAATTTTGGCATCCCCCTCGCCGCCACATTCCCTCAATATGGCGTTGCATTTCTGTCCTTTCAGCAGTTTGCCAGCGATTTCTTCATGACCATTTTTATCATTCAATCCCTGAGCTTGCGACAACGCGAAATGCCCTCACATATTTTGGCGCGAGCCAACGCAACATTCCAACTTACCACTGGTATCGTCATACCCATAAGCGCACTACTTGCGGGGCCGATTTCGATGTGGATCGGCATTCCAAATACGCTCTGGATAGCAGCAATTGGCGCAATGTTCGCCTTGCCAATTCTTCTGCGCATAAAAACACCGTCGGCCGACACAGTGACCTAATTCATCACGTCGGACCATGCTGGATGTCGCAGATATTGCGCTTTAACAAACGGGCAAATTGGAATGATCTTAGTACCGCTTTGTCGCGCGTCGGCAATCAGATATTCAACCAGCGCTTTGCCAACGCCTTGCCCTTTTAGCGCCTCTGGCACACCAGTATGGTCAGCAATGATGGAATGGGGGCTCATGCGCGAATAGGTCAATTCTGCTTCCACCCCATCCACAACGGTAAAATAACGGCCCCGTGTGGGGCCGTCCTGCTTTTCAATTTTAATGTCGGTCACTAGTCGGCCTCAAACCCAATAGCCTTATGGCTGCCATCACAAAATGGCTTGTTTTTTGACGCGCCGCACCGGCACATTGCAAAGCGTTTTCCGGTGGTGATTTTGCGACCCGATCCAGCAACGATTTCTAAGTTACCCGAAACCATCAACGGACCATCTTTAATGGCCTTAATCGCTAGCTCACCATCACGTGCTTCCAGCGCAACTGGATCTTCTTTTGGTGCAACGTCACTGGTCGCGGCGAAATCATCATCAAGGTGTGAATTATCACAGAACGGTTTGTTCTTTGACTTGCCGCAACGGCAAAGGACCGCACGAACAGCCGGCTCTTGTCCGTCAACTAACAAGTCGCCTCGGTATTCCACAGGACCATTTTCCCACAAACGAGCAGTGTTTACGCGTGGTGCGGTTTCCTCATCTGATCCGTCTTTGAGTTGATAGGTCAATGCGCCAGATGGGCATTCTCGAACCAATCGCGCCAGATCTTGCGCTGGCGCATTGGCCGGAAATATCCATTGCCCCTTCGCACCGGGATTAAACACCTCCGGTAACCCCAACACACAACGACGCGCATGGATGCATTTCTTGCCATCAAATGACACCGCAATTTTGTCGGATTCAACGGTCCCCATTTCACTCCCCCTTAAGATCGATGCCGAATTGTCGAGCATTGTTGCTGCCTAAGGAGATAAGTGCAAGTTAGCGACCTTCACGATATTGTGCATTGACCACTAAACGGCTTTTGAGTGTCGCGCCGCCCCCTGGCCAAAATATGCGTCGAACTTCGCAGCGATTGCCCGAACGAACAATTTGCCCTGTTCGGTCAGCGCGAATTGTTCTTCATCATTGTTGATCAAACCATCTTTGTCGGCCGCAGCAGCGTAATTTGCTTCATCCAAAATTGGCAAGGCACGTTCGCCGAATTTCGACTCCAAGTCAGCTTTACTGAATGCAAAATCACACATGAGTTTTTCGATGACCCAGCCGCGGGCTCGGTCGGTGTTTGAAAGTTCGAACCCCTTTGCAATCGCCAACTCACCCCGGTCAATCGCGGCTTGATATTGCCCTGTTGCGACAATGTTTTGCACATAGCCCGCTTTGGTTTGTCCAATAGCAGACCCGCCGAACCCAATAAGGGCATCCGAATTATCAACTGTGTAACCTTGGAAGTTGCGGCGCAACGTGCCATCTGCTGCGGCCATGGCCATGCTGTCTGTCGGCAACGCAAAGTGATCAAATCCAATGCGCTCATAACCAGCCGTCGCCAATCGATCACCCGCGGCAACAGCATGTTCAAACCGTTCGATGGTGCCCGGCAGTGCATCCTCTTCAATCAGTTTTTGATGGCTCTTCATCCATGGCACATGGGCATACCCGAACAGAGCAATTCGATCCGGTTTGAGCGAAATTGTTTTCTCAACCGTATCCATCAATCGTTCGGTTGTTTGGTATGGCAAGCCGTAAAGCACATCGAGATTGACCGATTTCACCCCCGCTGAGCGCAACGTTTGAACAACATCCCGCGTTAGCTCAAAGCTCTGCGGTCGATTAATCGCTTCTTGCACTTTTTCACTAAAATCCTGCACACCGATGCTGGCGCGGGTGATGCCAAAATCCACCATGCCTTGCACTTTTTCAGGTGTCACGTCACTGGGGTCGATCTCGATGGAAATTTCGGCATCTTTGGCAAATGTAAACGCCGAGCGCAGCTTTTGCCCTAACGTTTGAAAGTCCTTGCGCTCCAAAAGTGTCGGCGAACCGCCACCTAAATGCACGCCGGTTACCACTGAGCCCGGCTTTACCCTGGTAGCGACCATATCGATTTCTTTATATACCCGCTCCAAATAGGCTTTGACCGGCGCATATTTAAGCGTTTGCTTTGTGTTGCATCCGCAAAACCAACATAAGCGATCACAAAACGGGATATGCACGTATAGGGACAAACGGTCCCCCTCGCCTAGCGCTTTAATCCACGTTTCATAGACTGAATTATCAACATCTGTTGTGAAGTGCGGCGCTGTTGGATAACTGGTGTAACGCGGCACTGGTGCTGCGTATTTTTCAATTGTTTCTTGATGCATTTTTATCCCCATATCTGAGGAGGCAGCATATGGAAATGGTGGACATACACCTTGATCGAAATCAAAACCCGTAACACGCTGGCAAACAGTTCACAGCCATGCCACTATTAGCGCAAATCACTTCTCTTGCCGTTCTGGAAAATATGACACAAAAACAAATACAGCCGATTTTCGATGGCCATAATGACATTCTGCTCAAGCTTCTTGAAGAACGCGCAGACGAGCCCGTACAGTCTTTTTTTGAACCCCATGAAGGCCAGCATATTGATCTGCAATCTGCCCAAAAAGGCGGATTTGTGGGTGGCCTTTTCGCCATGTTTATTCCGCCTGAAGATCGTAAATCTTTTCGCAAAACGCCGAGCCAAACCTTTGCTCGCGACTATACGATGAACATGATCACGCTGCTGCGCGACATTGCAGCGGCATCCGATGACCAAGTGGAAATCTGCCGTTCTGTTGGCGATATTCGCAACGCAGTTGCGGCGGGTCGAATGGCGCCGGTCCTTCATATTGAAGGGGCTGAGGCGATATTGCCGGACCTATCGAACCTTGAAGCCTTTTACGCCGAAGGACTACGTTCAATCGGTCCCGTATGGAGCCGTTCCAACGCCTTCGCCCATGGCGTACCATTCAAATTCCCTGCATCACCTGATACCGGGCCAGGTCTCACCAATGATGGCATCGAGTTGATCAAGGCGTGTAATCAAATGGGCATTGCCATTGACCTTTCTCATATGAACGAGAAGGGTTTTTGGGATGTCGCCAGACACAGCAACAAACCGTTGATTGCCAGCCATTCAAACGTCCACGCTTTGTGTCAAACAACAAGAAACCTAACCGACGATCAGCTCAAAGCGGTCAAAGACAGCAATGGCCTTGTCGGCCTAAATTTCGCTGTTGGTTTCCTGCGTAAAGACGGCAAGCAAGACCCGAACGTGCCGCTTTCAACCTGCATCGATCATGTCAACTATATGGTCGACATGATGGGCATCGACAATGTTGGTTTAGGTTCAGATTATGATGGGGCCCCACCACCACTAGAAATCAACAATGCAGGGAAACTTCCCGCATTAGTTTCCGCTTTGTCGGACGCAGGATATGACGATGATGCCGTCAACAAGATCTGCTTTGAAAACTGGATGCGGGTTTTGCAAGAAACTTGGGGCGAATAACACACCCAACATCTGCAAAGAGCGTTCGCCCATTTCAAAGATTTGGGCGAACTCTAAAGCTACGCTTGCTCAACCAACTCAGCCTCGTCATCAGCCTTCTTGAACTTCACCTTCGGGATGAGCATTAGTGCAAGAATACCCAGGAGGACTGAAAGTCCACCGCCGACGAGGAACGGCACGCCCAACCCAAATTGGCTTGCCAAGATTGCACCAACAAATGGCGCGGCCATCATCGCGATCACCGTCATAGCTTCATTAACCGCCGTAACACGACCCATTTTTTCTGGCGGCGATTCTAGCTGCAATACTGTGCGCATAGGGACGAACATGGCGGACCCTAAAACCCCAACAATGAAGAAGGCAGGAACAAACACCCAGATCGGCACGGTCCATGTCATATAAACCACGATGCCGAGGAAAAGCGTAAATCCAGCGGCGGAAATCATCCCAAAACCGATGAAGATATAGGGATGAATTTGTTTCTTGATGCTGCCCAACACCCATGCACCGAGCACGCCGCCAGCGCCTACGGCGGTGACAGACAACCCGAACACTGATTGGTCAAATCCAAGTTCGCGGGTCACTGGCCCCAATAGTGTGTCGTGCAAAAACATCGCAAAAAAGCCAAAGGCGCCAAGACCGATTGTGACCCATAGTGCCGGGATTTTGGTGACGACGACATAACCTTCAGCAATCTCGGCAAAAATGCCTTCAGACTTCTCGTTGTCGCCGGCTTGATCCTCCAGTTTCTTTTTGTCTGCTGGTCGCAACTGCCCAGGCAAACCAAGCAATATCAACAGCGCACCAAGTGACACAAACCCGTTGATAACAAACACCATCTGACTGGTGACAAACAACAACAGCGCGCCACCAACGGCGGGACCGGCGAGCTTAGACGCTTGGTTGATGATTTGGCTTAAGCTATTTGTTGCCATCAATTCGGATTTATCAGCCAGGGCTTGAATAGACGCCTGTTTTGCCGGTCCAAAAAAGCTATCCACTGACGCACGAATGAAAACCAACACCAGCACAATTTCAGGCTGGCCGGCAAACGCCAAGGCTAGTGTTGTTGCCGCCCGGCCCAGATTTGACCAAACCAAAATCATCTTCAGGTTGCTGCGATCAACCAGTGCTCCTGCCAATGGCCCAATGATCAAATAGGGCAAGGCAAAAGACAACGCGAAGAACGCGAAATAGATCGGATCAACTGTCCAAGTGTAGGTGAACAAGGAAATGATCGCGACATAGTCGAGCCAATCCGCAAAATCCGCTGGCAATTGCGCCAACAAAATTCGTCGCAAGTTTTTATTGTTCGGCAATTTCATAGTTGACCTCTCCCTTGATATCTTACATCTAAGTTACAATCTTTCCACTGTCAAGATTGAGTTTGATGCAAACCAAATTTGGCTGTGGCAAAGTCGGTTTTCTTCAACTCCAAGAGATTCGTGAGATCCGAATGAGCGAACAAACCACAACTTCAAAACAGACATTGCAAATTGGTTCTGCACAAACAGAGGCTCTGACGTTACTTATTGAAGAGTGCGCAGAAGTGATCCAAGCAGCTTCCAAAATTCAGCGGTTTGGCAGTTCAACTGCGCACACCGTTACAGGTGTCAAACACAGTACCAACCTCACGAAGGAACTTGCGGATTTATATGCGGTATTGCACCTGGTGGAAGAGCATCAGGTTATTGACTTGCCCGACCAGATGATGATCGAGCAGGCCATTGCGCAAAAGAAAAAATATTCTAACCTATGAAAGGTCAATTCCGGCCAACGGATTGACCCTAAACAGAACTCAACCGGCGATGACGGTCAGATTTTGCGAATTGGTTGCCGTAAGATCGTTTTTAGCTTCTCCGGCGCAACCTTGCGCGGATCGCCCAGATAAATCTCATGATGTTTGCCGACCATTTCATACCCGTTTTGCGGGATGAATTCATTGTGCATCTTGTCCAATATCGGGCCCTCATCATCATAGGAACCAATGTGAAGGACCTGCACGCACAAAGCTTCGGTCATGACCTGCAATCGCGCAGATCGTAAAAAGCTCTCATCCGTTGGCGCATCTTTTTTCTTCGCGTTTTTGGCGACGACTGTTTCAAGAATTTGAGCGAATTGATCTTGAGAAATCCAATCCGGCTGACGGATCATGGCCGTCCATTTCCATGCCGTTTTTTCCCGCGTAATGAACGTGTTCATGTCATCCGCCCACCAAAGTGCCTCTAATGGGCCGACCACATAGTCCTTCCCCAGTTCCTGTTTGGAAAAGAACTTTAGCCCATAGCTCAATCCATAAAGCACGGCAATCGCAGGCGGATAAGATGAACCAACCGGGCCGCCATCGCCGTCAATCATCAAATATTGCATTGCAGGAACGTCAAGCACATCGAAGCGCCCCACCTTGCCAGAATAAAAAACCTTATCTGACTTTTTAAAGTCCACCTTATCCATGATATCAGCCTACTTAATTGGCATAAAAATTTCGGTGAGCAATTCGTTTGGTGCAATGCGCCGAGGGTCATTCAAATAGTCCTCGAAACAAACGTCATCCCGCAATTCAACGTCAGCATTGGGCAACCACTGACCGTAGAGCCAGTTATAAGCTTTGGGCAGTTCAGAATATGGCCCTTTAAACGTCATCACCGCAAAACGACCGGCATTGATAACCAATCGCTCGAATGGCTCAACAACCTCAATCGGCTTGATTTCCGCCATCCCAGCAAATGAACGCAATTCACTGGACTTCACCATACCTGGATCATCAAAGTACACAGCGACACTTGCTGCACCTGGGCCGAACAGTCCTTTTTCCTGACCATATACGCCCAGCTTTTCGAACGCTTTTCCAATATTCATATATGGCCCCTTATGAGGCAGTCCGACGAGATTTAACGTGTCGACATCACGCAGTTCTACTTTGTGCATTCCAATTTCCTCTTGCAGAATGTTTGATTTGTAACTGCAGAGTTTGCCTGTTTCCCGATAACGCACAGGCGGCATCAAATAGCTCGCAGCAAAAGCACGAGAAAACGCGGACATGCTGCCATATCCCGATTGTTCCACAATCTTTTCTATTGCCGTACTTGTGTTAACGAGCTGGTTAGCTGCACGGTGCAGGCGCAGCCGCTTGACTGTTGCAGCGATTGTTTCACCGGTTAGGCCACGATAAACGCGGTGCCAGTGGAACGGAGAAAGGCAAGCAATTTCAGCAAGATGATTGAGATCTATATCATCATCCAAATGATCATAAATATAGTTCACTACACGGTCTATGCGAGACTGATATTGATGAATTGTTTGACGGGCAGACATGTAAACACTCCAGATTACCATTCACATAAACCATATATTGAATTGACAAATCTTGCTGAATTTACATCGCCATTTCAACCGATTTCCAATGTCGCTTTCATATGCGGATGATATGCACAATAGTAAGATAGGGACATGTCTTTCGTCACTTCAATCGCAAACTCTTCGCCATTGCCTAGTTCCTCGCTATCCCAACTTTGATCATCAGCCGTTGCGGTGTGTGGCGCGATATCCAAGTTTCTCCAAATCACAACATCGCCGATTTTCACATTCAGCTTGTCCGGTGAGAACTTAAACGACTTAATTTCTACAATATGTGTTTTGGGCATCTGTGCCGTAGAGAACCCCACGCTGGGCACGACAGCTATCGCTGCCGCCCCCAACATAAATGCGCGGCGATCAATCAAACTCACTTGAGTTGCCCGACCATCATTTCGGCATGTTTTTGGTGTGCTTGAAATATCTGCAAACCCTGTTCAAAAAGCGCCTTCACTTCGGCGTTTTCGATATTTGGAATAAACGCATTTTCGACCAAGTCATTCACAGCCATATGATAAGCCAGCTCGTTTTCCGCATAGCGCTTATCAAACGCAGCACCGCGCAATTGGCTCATTTCATCAATAAGTTTCTCGGCATTTTCACCAAGTGCTTGGCTTAGGAAATTGTCTTGCGGTTGGGCATCTAGTTTTTTCAACAAACCCAAAGCCAGCTCATTCACCAACGTATGATCACGGATCATGGTTTCGGCGAATTCGTGAATTTCGGGGTTCGTTGAAACGGCCAACGCTAGATGCGCATAACGGATATCAATCGTATCCGCCACATACGCAACATGGGCAATTTCCAAGTCGTTTAGATCGGCAGCCTCTTGCGCATTTGATGTACCAGCCATTGCGGCAACCATCATTGTTGCAGCGAAGATGTTCTTTACAAATTTGAGTTTCACTTTGCTCTCCTGTTAAACTATATTCAACAGATATCCGGCAAAATAGAATACGATAAGCACACATAGTACAAAATAAATGACAATTCGTACAAACCACTGTACAAACAAGCAAATGCCACTAAATTGAACTTATGGACATTCTAAGCGATATACTCAGCGCAGCAAAGCTCACCGGCACCTTGTATTTTCATACATCTTTCACCTCCCCTTGGAGCGTGAAGGTGCCGAGCTACGAGCGTGTGGCACGCTTTCATCTTGCCCATAAGGGCCAATGTCTAGTGCGCGTGGGCGACATCGATCCACCCGTATTTTTGAAGCAGGGTGACCTCATCATCATTCCACACGGAGAGACGCATAAACTCTATTGCGATCCCATTACTGAGGACGCGGCGGAGTTGGTAGACGATGTTATTGAGCGCACTGGGTTCAATGGCATCGGCGCCTTAGTGATCGGCGAAAAAGGCACAGATCACGAAACCCAACTTATCTGCGGACATTTTGCATTTGATCCAGAATTTTCACATGTTCTGCTTGCGGCACTTCCGCCGTTCATTCATATCAAAAACTATGGTGCCATTGAAGGCCAATGGCTTGAAACAACACTTAAGTTGATCGGCAGCGAAGCGCAGGCCGAACGCGCCGGCACCAATTTTATCACCGTGCGCATGTCTGAAATTATATTTGCCCAAGCTGTCCGCCACTATGCTTTGGGTGAAGGTCGCACCATGCCTGTGTTTGCGGGGTTGGCAAATGAACGACTATCGCGAGCGTTGGCAACGTTCCATGCACACCCGGCCCAAAAATGGTCAGTAGAGGCCTTAGCCAACGTCGCAGGCATGTCGCGCACAGCGTTTAGCGAAAGTTTTTCAGCCGCATTCAAAACCACGCCGATGAACTATGTCACCAACTGGCGCCTGCAGAACGCAGCGGAAAAGTTGCGGTGTTCTAACGTACCTATCATCGATGTCGCTGAACTCGCGGGTTATGGGTCAGAACCTGCCCTCATAAGAGCATTCAAAAGCAAATTTGGCGAAACACCAGCTCGATATCGCAAAGCAAAACAGTCGGTTCCCGCATAGATCCAATGTTTTTCGGTCAAAGAATTTGACAAATCCCAGGGAATTTGGTGCACAAGAACCTAAATCCATTCAATGCTGAAGTTGAGATATATATGAGCACGTTCCACTATTTTGCCTTTGGCTCCAATCTTTTGAACGCGCGATTGCAAAATCGTTGTGCTTCGGCAAAGCCAGTCGCCATTGCAAGTGTTGAAAAGTTCGGCATCAATTATGGCATGGTAGCTGACGACGATCATGGTGGCTCTGGCAAAATGACCATCTTTAAGACCGGCAACCGCGAAGATGTTGTGCACGGCGTGGTTTATGAAATGGCATTGGAAGAAGCGCCTGTATTGGACAGGTTTGAGGGCATCAATTGGGACCGTCCGATGAAATATACACGCGCCACCGATTTTGAGGTGACAACGCCATCCGGCGAGGTCCTTAAAACCGTAACTTATATGGTGGAACCAAATCCGGCAGCACCACTTCCCTATCATTGGTATTGGGCATTGTGCCTTTCTGGGGCTATTGAAAATGGGTTGCCCGAACATCATCAGGACATGCTGCGTGCGCACGCCTATAAAGCTGATCCGCACGATGCACGTGATGGTAAGCTCGAAGCAGAAATGCTGCTGAATAGGTCCGGCTTTGGTCACTTGATCGAAACACAGTCCGCATGATTGGTGACTTCACCTACGCCCCCCCAACCGATCCATATTTGGAAGTCGTGCACCAAGACCAAGATATTTTGGTGCTGAATAAACCTTCTGGATTGCTGACCGTCCCCGGCAAGGCTGCCGAACACAGTGATTGTTTGGAAAAGCGCGCGCAGGAAAGTTTCCCCTCATCCACAATCGTTCACCGGCTGGATATGGATACATCGGGCATCGTGATCATGGCCATGCACCGCGAGGCACATAGGCATTTGGGCCTGCAATTCGAACGACGACACACAGCGAAAACCTATATCGCTGATATATTTGGAACTGTCCAAAACGACCAAGGCACAGTTGACCTACCTCTGCGCTGCGATTGGCCAAATCGCCCTCGGCAAATGGTCGATCATAAGGAGGGGCGTAGCGCCCAAACCAATTGGCAAGTGCTGGATCGGTATGAAAACCACACCCGCGTGGAACTCACCCCCATCACCGGGCGTTCGCACCAATTGCGAGTGCACATGCTTGAACTGGGTCATCCCATTTTGGGTGACCGGTTTTATGCTACCGGGGATGCGCTAGCCGCAGCAGATCGTTTGCGCCTTCATGCAAAATCACTGACCATTCACCACCCAACCGGTGGTGAACGGGTGAGCTTCGAGGCAGCGCTGCCGTTTTAGTTTGCTTGCGCCCGTGCTGCTTCAATTTTCACATTGGTGAGACGGAACAATGACACCAGTAAAACGAATGCCATGATACCGCCAGCGACGAAGAACGGACTGCGCAAGGCGATTTCACGGCCAAGCGACGGCTCGAAGACGCTGACCAGCGCGCCGCCGATCAAAGTTCCAATTGGCATCATGCCCCAACCAAAGAAACGGTAAACACTGTTTACCCGACCAAGCAACCGATCCGGAATTATGGTTTGGCGAAGTGAAACAGAAATGATGTTCCAAACAATGCTGGCAAACGAGCTAACAAACAGTGCCATCCACGCCACAATGGCATTGCTTGTAAATCCAAACACCAATGTTTCGCCCAAAAAGAGCAAAAGAGAAATGGCCAATATTGTGCCTGAACGCAGATATTTTGCGATGTGAGGAGCCGCTAAGCCTCCGACAACACCGCCAAACGCGGCACCGGTCAGCAACAGGCCATATCCAGCGGGATCGAGATCTAATATCTCTTGCGCAAACAGCACTTGGGTGGCCAAAGTCATCATATAGGCCGCATTGATAAGCCCCAATATGAGGGCGAGATCACGCAGCAAAACGTTTTGCCACAACCAGCTAAGTCCGGCCTTAAGGTCAACCATCCAATGGTTTTTTTGTTCCGATGTTTCCTGGGCAACAGAGAACTGCCCGGAGATCAATACCACCATCAACGTTGCCAACAGCAACGCACCCGCATTGGCCGCAAAGGCAAATGCCAAGGATATTGCGATCAAGAAACCTGCAAGTGGCGGGCCGATCAGCGAGTTCATCACCAATTCAACTGTCGCCAGTTTAGAATTTGCATTTTCCAATTGGGCAGCAGGCACGATTGAGGGCAAGATGGTTTGCGCGGCATTGTCGCGCAGAACTTCAGCCATACCGAGCAATAGTGCAGCCGCGTAAATCACAAACATGGCCAATAAGTTGCTAGACGGTTCCGCTTGCCCTTCGCCCATATTCGGCAGCACCAAGACAACCGCAAAAACCAAAACGGTCAACAATGTGCGTACGACATCCGTCAGCACAATCAGTTTGCGCCGATCCACTCGGTCGATGATAACCCCAGCGGGCAACGAAAAGAAAAGCCAAGGCGCTCGGCCAAACAAGGGCACCAACGCAATCAGTAATGGATCGCGAGTCAATAAAGACGCGAGCCAAGGAAATGCAATGAGGGCCAGTCCGTCACCAAGATTTGAGGCAGCGCTGGCAATGAGAAGTTTGAAGAAATTTGAATTGATCATATCCATCAAACATATTCACCTCGAACTCAAGATGACAATCCCCAAAACCGATGCGCAATAATTCTATGTAAGCTCAGTGACAAATTTGTCGACGTCCTTAACAGAATTTAGGATGATGGTTTTCCCCGAGAACTCATTCAGTTTCTTAAGGATTTTGGGCCGTCGGGTTCTGTTATAGTTCAACACGTAACCGATAAATGCTGCGTCAAACCGTTCCGGGCATCCGGGCGAAGAACCCGGCCTCACCTTGCCGAACGAGGTAATTGTGCGCTTGATGACCCGAAAAAGACAAAACCAAGTTGGAAGATCGATAAAAATGACTGTGTCAGCTCGGGGCAGTCTAACATCCAACGAACTGGTATAGTTTCCGTCCATCACCCACTTGTCTTGTGCGACAATCTTAGCAACAAGTGATCGCCACTCTTCGTCAGGCTTAATGACCCAATTGGGGCGGAAGTAATGTTGATCCATATGGACTGCGGGCACATCAAGCGCTTTAGAAATGCGTTGGCCAAGGGTGGTTTTACCCGAGCCCGAACAGCCTAAAATGAGTATGCGTTGCATGAACAAAATCCGTTAAACATGAAGGACGGATTTTATATCGGCGCTAGTTTTGTTGTGCAAGCAACGTTGTGCCACGCAGTTGGAACTGACGGTCAGGCACAAGAGAAACAACTTTGTATCCACGCTTTTTCAACGCCCGCAAAAAGTCGGGCAACATATCAACTGTGCGCTGATGAATATCGTGGAACAGAACAATGCCTTTACCCTGCTTGTCCAACCGGGCAAGTGTTCTCTTCAACACCTCATTCCCGCCGCCTTTATAATAGTCCTTGCTGTCGATCTGTACGTCCATGATCACCAAGCCAGCATTGTTCACAGCTGTCCTGAGCTTTGAATTTTGTGCAAGATAGGGGAACCGAAAGAACGGTGCAGGTGCTTTGTTGATCGGTGACAGCGCAGCAACCAAAGGCTTCCGCCCCCGTTCAATTTCAGCCAGTGCCGACATCAGGCTAACTTTAGTTAGGTTGCCATGACTATGGGTGTGCAGGCCGATCGTGTGACCACGTTTTGCAACTTCGCGCACCAAGCCAGGGTGTTTTTGCGCGGCTTGTCCCAACATCAAGAATGTAGCTTGCGCACCATGCTGGTCCAAAATATCAAGAATTTTGTCGGTTTTGCCAGGACGCGGTCCATCATCAAAAGTAATAATCACTTCGCCCGTTGCGAGTTTCAGGTCATCCTGTTGCTCAACCGTCAGTTTTCGTCCGCTTAGGCCGCGTCGCAATCCGAAATCAAGAGAAGTGGATTTTTCAATAGATGCTGTGCGAATGCGCGAATCGACGTTTGGCGAATTTGTGAGCGCTGAAGCAGAACGTGTTGGAGCGTGAGCCGATTTTGCTGGAAGCGATTGGGTTTTTAGGGTTGCTGATTGATCAAATCTTTGTGGCGGCTTTGCACATCCGGCAAGAACGGCACAAACACAGACAAACGCCAACACAACCCTTACGCAATACATTCACAAAACCTATAATCATGTAACAAAAGCCTTTTTACATCGATTATGGTTAACGATTTATTTCCAAGCACTTAGCCGGAAATTTGTTCATCTTTGATTAAGAATTCGACGCCTTCTAAAATATTGACTAGGCGCTCATAGTCTTTTTTGCTGATCACAAGCATTTCTTCCCCCGACGGAGAAAAAACGGATTGTGTCTCAACGCGCGAAAGCGCGGTGAGTAGAATTTGATTTTTCATTTTTTGAGCCTCAATTGTACCGCTAGCGCTTAAAAATCATGCGCCAAAGCTTGCGTACTTTGTGATTAAGCCTACCGTTAATCACAAATACAAGACCAATACCAGCCCCAATTTACGCATTGGTCAACATCAGTTATGCAAAAACTGTCATTTTGGTTGTACCAATTTCAACTTACGCACTTGTGCAGATATTTCTCCGCTCATAGATTGGTCCAAAATCCAACGGTCGGAAATCGATCAAATCGGCACGAAGAGGCAATCATGGCTGACCAAATCAAACGCTCAAACCAACATATATCCACGCGCATGGTGCAAGCGAATGGTGTGATCGACCCGCAAACAGGTGGCGTAGTGCCGCCTATTCAGTCCGCCACCACATTTGCCCGCAATGCAGATTATTCGCTGATCAGCGAAGACCATCTCTATTCACGCGATGACAACGACCTTTTGCGCCTCGGTGAAGAAATTCTGACTAAAGCAGAAAATGGGGAAGCTGGGTTGCTCTTCCCTTCCGGAATGGCCGCAATTGCCGCCATCATGCGTACGGTACCCAACAACGGCACCATTATCATCCAATCGCAAATTTATTGGGGCACCACAAAATGGGTGCGTGATTTTTGCGCAAGAAGGGATATTAGCCTGCATGAAGTCGATTGCAGTGACATAAATGTTCTGGACCAAACAATAAAAGCTCAAAAGCCCAATTTGGTTTTTGTTGAAACACCATCCAACCCATGGCTACGCATTACCGATATTCGAAGTGCGGCCAATCTATGCCAACAGTTTGACGCCAAATTGGTCGTGGATTCCACGGCAGCAAGCCCAGTGCTTTCCAACCCACTTGCTTTGGGTGCGGACATTGTCATGCACTCGGCCACAAAGTCGATCAATGGTCATTCTGATGTTCTTGCTGGCTTTTTAGCGACAGCAGATGCGCAAAGCGAGATTTGGCAGGCTATCGGCATGGACAGACATGATGCGGGAGCGGTGTTGGGTAGTTTTGAAGCATGGCTACTTATCCGTGGCATGCGTACCCTCCCGTTGCGCATGGAACGTATGTGCGCAAATGCCATGCAAATTGCTGACTTTCTGGACGCGCACCCCAAAGTGAAAACGGTGCTTTACCCCGGCCTATCCGCGCATCCGGGCCATGAGTTAGCAGCCAAACAAATGAGTGGTGGCTTCGGCTCCTTATTGAGTTTTCTTGTTGAGGGCGACGCGAAACTGGCCTTGGGTGTGTGCTCGAAGTTAGAAATCTTCAAACGAGCAACGTCGCTGGGCGGGGTTGAAAGTCTGGTGGAACATCGACACTCCGTTGAGGGCGATGCAACCGGCGTTCCGCCAAATCTCATTCGTCTATCTGTTGGCATTGAGCATGTTGACGACCTAATTGGCGACCTAAGCGAGGCTTTACGCTAGATTTTCGGCAAATTGATCTCTGAAGGACGGCGTCCGGTTAAACGTTTGAAGGCTTTTGTGAAATGTGCTTGATCAAAATAGCCCAATGCATGTGCCAAATCTGTTAGTGACACCGCCCCACCACTGTTTAGCGTCTCAACTGCTTCAATCATACGATATCGTTCTATGACCCATTTAGGCGAAACCCCAATATAGCCCGCAAACAGTCTTTGCAGCGCGCGTGGCGACATGTGAAACCGCTGCGCGACCGTTGCCACGTCGAAAATTTCCCGGTTCTCTTCAATAAACGCAACAATATCCTGCGCCTGATTGGCCTTTGCATCTATTTCAATTGTTTGTGCGGACAACATAGCTTCGATCCGTGGCACAAAATCCACGCACTTTTTTACTCTGACAAATCTCTCCAGCAACGCCAAATCATCTACATCAAAATAGCTTGAAACCGGCACCGAATTATCGGTGAGACTTTTCATTTCATGGTGGGCAAACCGCCGGAATTGTCCCGGATGGAATTTCACGCCGAAAATCCGCCCCTTGCCTTCCAAATGATACGAAAATGCGCCGCTCGTTATCCCAAACACGCCAGATTGCGCTTGAGGGTCGATGACAAGATGTTGGCTTGCATGGGGCAAATTGACTTGGCTGTAGTTCTGCCCGGCTTCCAAGTCCCATTCAATCAACCAATAGTTCGCGACAATTCCAGCAAGCGTTTCGCTCGGCATTACCATTGTAAGGTCGAAATGCTGCATGCTGATATGTTGTTCGATCAGACCCTTTGGTTGAGTGGCCTTTGCCATATCGTTCACATTCCCTGTCGCAAAATTACAATTCTCGAAAAATTGCACATGCAATTGTTGCAAAAAAAGGAGAACTAAATGCGCAAATTAACAGGCCAATTTGAAATCGCCAAATGGGAGGAAAGCAGCTTTCTTGAAGTACCCGCACCCTTCAAAGCCCACGAAGCAGACATCGCCTATAAGGTCAGCGGCGATCTTGTGGGCGTATTGAATGGCAAATACATCATGACCTATCTAGATGACAAAACCGCACAATATATTGGTGCATTGCAATTCAAGGGGAACGTGGGCGACAAAGAAGGTAGTTTCTTCATGCAAGAAACCGGCTTTTTTGGAGACAGCACTGCCACAACAAAATGGTCGATCATCGCTGGAAGCGGCATTGACGATTTTTTAGGGATAACAGGCAAAGGCAGTTACAATGCAACCGACAAAACCGTCAGTTTTGAACTTGAAGTTGATGGCATCTAGCTTTCACTTACGTCGCGCGCCAACATGAAGCAGCACCCAACAATCAGGATGCCGCCGAGGACTTGCATGATGCGAGGGCCGAAGGCAGCGGAAAAATTGCCTGCGGCCTCATCGTTTGGGGCTTTTGCGCACCTGTCGTTCAGCAACGGCAATACAAGCACCAACAATCATCGATGCGCCGATCCACAAAGAAATATGAGGTACTTCTTGGAAGAACAAATAGCCATATATTGCCGCCCAAATAAGCGCAGTATTGTCCACCATTGCAAACATTGAAGCTGGAATATGTTTAAGCGCGGTCACAAACATCATGAAACCCGCGGCCCCAAGCACACCCAATGCAACAACCCGCCAAATTTGATCGCCTTGGGGCACAACAAAATCGATGCCGATAAAGGGCAAACAGAATATCCCGATCAAACTAGCCTGTACAAAGGTGATAACCCGGGCACTTGATTGATGGGTTTGGCCCTTCAAAATAATAATACTGATTGCATAAGTCACCGGCGCTAAGATGGCCGCGGCCCATCCGAACAAACTGCCTGATCCAGAGACCGGCGTTTCACTGGAGCCAAATGTGACAATCATCGCACCCGCAAACGCAGCCAATGATGCAAACACCAATGTCTTGCTCAATTCTTCTTTCAAGATAACAACGCCCATCACGGCCACCATTATTGGCGCGGTCAGGGAGATGGCGGTCACCAACCCGAGCGGCAGTTCCCCCAGCGCATAAAAGAAGGAAAAGGCTGTTATCCCAATCATCACAGAGCGAATGACATGGGTTTTCATTTTGCTTAAGCGGGGCAGTTTTTCCTTGGTTGCAAACACCAATGCACCCAATAAAATCGCCGCGCCAAATTGGCGGAAAAACAAAATTTCAATAGTTGGCAGGCTCCCAGAAAGGCTCTTCACCAAGGAATCCATCAACGCCAACGCTGCAATTCCACCGACAGCCATAATCAAAGCTTCGACGGTTCCCAAACTTCTCATTTTCGCACCATGTTGATTTTCGTATCACAAGAAAGAGGATACGCAAGATGCGTCACGCTAAAACAAACCTGCCTATCGTGGCAAGCAGAAGCTGAACATGGAGGATTAGAACAGGCCTAGCTGTTCTCAATTTCCTCGCGCATCAGCTCAATCTCGAGCCAAAGCTCTTCTTTTTCTTCAAGTGCTGATTGGGCTGCTGACATCTGATCGGACAATTTTTGAAACTTGTTTGCGTCCGTTGAATATAAGTTCGGATCTGCCAATTCGCCCTGCAATTTCTCAATTTCAATCGAGAGCTTTTCCATTTCACCGGGCAATGTTTCCAGCGCATGCTTGTGCTTGAACGAAAGTTTCTTCGTTGCTGGTTTTGAGCTGGGTGCCGCTTTATTGGACTTTGATTTTTTTGGTTTCGCCAGCGCCGCTGGTTTAGTCACGCCATATCCACGCAATGCCACCATGTCAGAATATCCACCCGGATATTCAGTCCAAACACCCTCGCCATCTGCGATGATGGTTGACGTTACAACACGATCCAAAAATTCCCGGTCGTGACTAACAACCAAGACGGTCCCATCATAATCCGAGATCATCTCTTGCAATAGATCGAGTGTTTCCAAATCCAGATCGTTTGTTGGCTCATCCAATATTAGGAAGTTCGACGGCAGCGACAGCGCCCGCGCGATCATTACACGCGCCCGTTCCCCGCCTGACAATTTACCAACAGCCGTGTTTGCTTGTTCGGGCAAAAACAAAAAATCTTTCATATAGCCAACCACATGACGCGCTTGACCGTTGATGACGACATTGTCACCACCACCGCCCGTCAAAGCATCTTTCAATGTCGTGCTTGGGTCGAGCTGCGCGCGCTTTTGGTCAAGCGTTGCAACTTCAAGTTTGGTGCCCAGTTTAACTTTGCCAGTGTCAGGTTCCAACTCACCAATGATCATTTTGATCAGCGTGGTTTTACCCGCGCCGTTTGGCCCAACAATACCGATGCGATCGCCGCGCATGATGCGGGTCGAGAAGTCATGTACGACCTGTTTGTCGCCAAATGTTTTTGAAATGTCCTCGATATCCGCGACAATTGTTCCAGACTGTTTGCCTTCTGAAACACTCAACTTCACCTGGCCGGGAGGTCCACGATGATCATCGCGTTTTTGCCGCAGGTCGGCCAGCTCGGACATCCGGCGCACATTGCGCTTGCGCCGCGCAGTTACACCGTAACGTACCCAATGTTCTTCGCGGACAATTTGACGATCAAGCTTATGCTGTTCCAATTCTTCAAGCGCTAAGATCTCATCGCGCCATTCTTCAAAATGGGCAAAGCCCTTGTCCGTTTGGCGCGTAACGCCACGATCAAGCCACACGGTCGAACGCGTCAAGTCAGATAGAAAGCGCCTATCATGTGAAATGATCAACATGGCTGACTTCATTGAAGACAGCTCCGCTTGCAGCCATTCAATTACTGGCAAATCCAAGTGGTTGGTTGGCTCATCAAGCAGCAAAATATCTGGATTGGGCGCCAAGGTTCTGGCCAAAGCCGCCCGACGCGTTTCGCCACCTGACAATGATTTTGGATCAGCGTCTGGCTGCATGCCCAACTGATCAAGCAAATAGGGAGCTCGATATTCGTCATCCCCGGCCGTCAGTCCCGCTTCAACATATTCCAGAACAGTGGAATAAGCCGACAGATCAGGTTCTTGAGGCAAATAGCGCACCGTTACGCCGGGTTGCACAAACCGCTCAACCTTATCTGCTTCCACGTCACCAGAAGCAATTTTAAGCAAAGTCGATTTGCCAGACCCATTACGCCCCACCAAAGCAATGCGTTCGCCGGGCGCCACAAATAGTTCAGCACCTTCCAACAGAGGTGTTCCCCCAAAGGTCAATTGAACATCTTTTAGGCTTAAAAGCGCTGCGGCCATGATAAACATCTTTGAACTAGATTAGATTTCAGCTTGGCTTTAGCATTAGTGCACCAAAGATCAAACCAAATGATGGTGCCGGCCGATGCTAAAACAACAGTTGTTAATCAGCGCAGACGAATTACATGATGAATTAGGCAGCAAAGGCCTCGTTATTGTTGATGGCTCTTGGCACCTGCCCAATGCAAATCGTGACGCTCGGGCTGAATATGAAAGCGGCCGTATTCCGGGCGCTCAGTTTTTTGACATCGACATCATTGCCGACCAAAACTCTGGCCTGCCTCACACCATGCCAACACCAAATTTGTTCGCATCCGCAGTCAGCGCAATGGGCATCTCCAACGAAAGCGACATTGTCATCTATGATGCGGCAGGTATGTTTTCTGCTGCCCGTGTTTGGCTGATGTTCAAACTGTTTGGCACCCAAAATATCCGCGTTCTGAACGGTGGTTTGCCCGCTTGGAAAAGCGCGGGCTTTGAGGTAACCGACAAAAAACGCACCCCAGATTTGACCGAATTCATCCCAAAATTCGACGCCTCCTCTGTTGTCGCCCTTGATGAAATGCGTAAAACCGTTGGTACTAAAAGCGCTCAAATCCTTGACGCGCGGGGCGCAGGACGATTTGCCGGAACTGACCCAGAACCTCGCGAAGGTATGCGGGCGGGCCACATGCCAGGGGCAACCAATGTCCCTTTTTCAAACCTGCTAGATGAGGACGGCACATTCAAATCAGAAGATGAACTAAAGGCCGTATTTGCTGAGAAGAACGTTGATCTCAGCCAACCGACCATCACTACATGTGGCTCGGGCGTTACAGCTTCAATCATCATTTTGGCACTAACCTTGCTCGGCAAAACGGACACAAGGCTTTATGACGGATCGTGGTCTGAATGGGGCAGCTTGACCGATACCCCAATCGAAAAAGCTTGACGCCAAGGACAAATCAAAATATTGCAAATGTTAAATGAAATGGCATTTGCAATATGAACCTAACTGACCTTGAAGCAAAACTGTTGGCGCAACTCAAAGCGCAACCCTTTGCCACCCAACAGGAATTGGGTGAAGCACTGGGCATTTCCCGGGCGAGTGTCGCCAACTATGTCGAGCGGTTACAAGCTAAAGGCCTTGTTTTGGGTCGTGCTTATGTCTTTGCAGATGCATCGACAATTTCGTGCATTGGCGGTGCCGTGCTCGACCGCGTATTGCGTTTGGAGCAGCCCGGCATTGCGCAAACATCCCAGCCAGCCACATCAAGTGAAACCCGTGGCGGCGTTGCCCGAAATGTCGCCGAAAACCTTGCTCGATTGGGTGAGCAAGTGAAACTGTTTTCCATTGTCGGCAACGACCCTGCAGGCAAATCCGTTCTGGACGCCTCAGAGGCAGCAGGCGTTGATACAACCCTAGTAGAACGGTCGAGCAACGCTGCAACCGGCACCTACACTGCAATCATGGAGCCGAGTGGCGACCTCTACTTAGGGGCCGCAGACATGGGCATTTTTGGTCAGCTAGACGCCAGTTTTGTCGAACGGCATTGGCCAAAAATCACAGCGTCTCGCCTGATATTCGCAGACACCAATTGCTCCGCGGAAATGCTATCCCAACTCATCACAAACTGTCACAATGGCCAAATTCCGTTGGCCTTAGATGCTGTATCCATACCCAAATTCAACCGTCTACCCGATGATCTAAATGGCGTAGAATATTTGTTCTGCAACATGGATGAGGCGCAGGCAGTTATTGGGGTTGAGACAGCAAACGAGGCAACTTCGGCACTCAATACACGCGGCGCGAAAAACATCATCATTACGGATGGCACCAATCCAGTGACATGCTTTAACGGCCAAGAGCTGACCAAGGTGGAAATCCCACCCACCAAGATTGTCGATGTTTCCGGCGCAGGCGATGCATTTGTCGCGGGGTTTTTACATGCCGTCCTCGACGGAAAATCAGCCGTTGAAGCGGCACAAGTTGGCGTAGTTTCCGCAGGCCTAACCGTTCAAAGCGAATTGCGCAACAGCCCTGACCTCAACGCTAAGGTCGTCGCTGAACAAGCGCCAAAAATTAAAATCCAAAGGAACTAAAATGAAATTCAACTTGCAGTTCGGCGAACATGTCACCAAAGCAAAATTGTCCGGCCAACCGATCGTTGCCTTGGAAACAACCGTAGTGACCCACGGCATGGATTATCCACACAATATCGACACCGCCCTCGCTATGGAACAAGCCGTACGCGATGCAGGAGCATGCCCGGCAAGTCTTGGTATTGTCGACGGTCAGCCTGTGATCGGCATGAGCGAAGAACAGCTGCGGGATTTCGCCAAATCTCCTCGTGGTTCCATTGCCAAATGTAGCCGTAGAGATTTCCCAGCGCTCATGGGCAAGGGCAAATCTGGCTCACTTACCGTTGCGGGCACAATGATCTTGGCCAAGGCAGCGTCCATCGACGTGTTCGCCACTGGCGGCATTGGCGGCGTTCATCGCGGTCACCCATTTGACGTATCTGCCGATTTGCTTGAGTTGGGCAAAACGCCAGTGACAGTTGTGTG
Source organism: Maritalea sp. YIW29 (assembly GCF_057219265.1). Taxonomy (NCBI): domain Bacteria; kingdom Pseudomonadati; phylum Pseudomonadota; class Alphaproteobacteria; order Hyphomicrobiales; family Devosiaceae; genus Maritalea; species Maritalea sp. YIW29. Next base: position 132,871 of record NZ_JBXVVF010000001.1, on the reverse strand, counting down.
CGCAGGCGCAAAGTCGATCCTTGATTTACCACTCACCATGGAAGTGCTGGAAACCCAAGGGGTCCCAGTGATCGGTTATGGTTGCGAGAATTTGCCCGCATTTTACACGCGTGACAGCGGGATTGCCGTTCCGCACCAAGTTAACGGCGTGGACGATGCAGCAAATGTTCTCAATGCATGGCGCAAACTTTCGAGCGACAATGGCATGTTGTTCACGGTGCCAGTGCCAGAAGACGCGGCGCTGACAAATGCCGAGATGGAAAAGATCATCGAGGCAGCGATTGCGGAGGCGGATGCCAAGGGCATTCATGGTGCCGCTGTGACACCCTTTATGCTCGGTAAAGTCGTTGAATTAAGCGGTGGAACATCACTCAAAGCCAACATCGCACTACTGATCAACAATGCGAAAGTGGCTGGCGAAATCGCCATCGCCGCACAATAATGGCCGCGCAATAGTTGAGCTGGTTAGCGCGCCTTAACGGGCGCGCGCCAGGCGATGGCTTTACTTGAATTGTAGCAGCCAACAGCGACCTTCTTCGAATAATTGCCAGAGATTATTTTGACTTGGCCATTGTCGCATTTGCCCATCACAACACCAATGTGATTGCGCATCACCATGAGCGAGCCGACCTGAATTGGCTTTGCTTTTTTGCCATATTTTGCAAAGTCACGCGCGCGGTTTGAACCTTGCGTAGCAAACCCGGCCTCTGCCAAAATTTTATCCATATAGCAGGCGCACCATTTATTTGGACAGCCCTTTGGGCGTCGGCCACCTAAATCCTGTTCCATTAGTTTGATCAGGTTTTTGGCATGTGCAGGTTGCGCAAAGCCAGCGCTACCCACCGCGATTGTGGCGGCGCATAACAGTGTCATCAAGATTTTGTGCATAGTTTAGTGTGCGGTCAAAGCCGCCATCGTCGCTCTGTTGGTCAAGGATATTGCTTGGATTGACAGATCAATTCCAAGGCACGCCATCAACAATGATTTTGTGGCGCAATTGTGACCGAAGTGTTCTCAGTGCGGGGGAGCTAAAGTTCGCTCTGCCAAGGTGGATTTGCACCAGCACGAGAAACCGTAATCGCGGCAACACTAACCGCCAGTTCAAGTGCAGCTTGCAGATCAGCTTCATCGATGGTTTGCAATGCTGATTTGCTCAGGTTTCCGCTGCGCCGCAATCCCGCCAACAGTCCACCATTAAAGCTGTCACCCGCACCGACCGTGTCGATAACCTCGGCCTTTTGTGCAGGGACAAATGTCTTGCCTTTCCGTGTGACGGCATCAACGCCCTCACTGCCTTTAGTCATCAAAACAATCGAGGCGCCATCAGCAATCATTTGTTGGGCGGCGGTTTCGAACTCAACATTTGGCATAAGCCATTCTAGATCTTCGTCGGAAACTTTGATGATGTCGGCATGTTTCAACATACGTTCCATACGACCGCGGTAGGTTGTTTCATCAGTGACGAAACCAGGGCGAATGTTAGGGTCGAATGAAATCACACGAGAATTGGCTTCGCGGGCCATCAACGCTTCATATGTCGCCCCACATGGGTCTGGGATCAAGCTGATTGCACCAAAGTGCAGTGCAGAAACATCGTCGCCAAAGATCGGCAGATCAGCTTGCGTGATCATCCGGCCAGCGCTGTTTTCGTCGTAGAACGCATACTCTGCGTGGCCGTCAGTCAGCTTCACAAAAGCAAGCGTTGTTGGCAAATCATGACGCTTGCAAAATGAGGCATCAACGTTGGATTGCTTGAGGCTTTCATCAATCTGTTGGCCAAATAGATCCGTGGAAAGTCCGGTGAAAAAACCAGCACTTTCGCCCAATCGCCCAAGTGTAATCGCTGTATTGAAAACCGCACCGCCTGAAACAGGAAGATACCCACTGCCCTCGTTGCCAATTTCGCGGGGCAACATATCAATCAGCGCTTCGCCACAACAAACGATCATCGTTTAAATCTCCAACCACAATTGACGCCATCTATGCCAAATCAACGCAATGCCGCAAGTACAAGACGAACAATTTTGCATCTTCTTGTTACGCTTGGGTCTATTTCTTAGGGCGGAAACTATCAATCCTGCCGTGTTCCGTTTCAATTCGACCTGCGCCGATCAGATCCAGACAGTAAGGCACAGCGGGGAAAACAGCGGACAGGCACACATCAATAGCGGATGGTTTTCCCGGCACATTGATGATCAGCGTCTTGCCGCGAATACCGGCGGTTTGACGCGACAGGATTGCCGTTGGGACTTGTTCAAGGCTAACCTTGCGCATCAACTCGCCAAAGCCGAGCAGTTCTTTTTCCATCACCAGCGCCATGGCTTCCGGGGTTAAGTCGCGCGGCGATGGGCCAGTTCCACCGGTCGTTAAAACAAGATCAACGCCATCGTTGTCGCAAAGCTCTTTTAAGCAGGCTTCGACCGAAGAGATTCCATCTTCAATTATCCGTTTTTCTGGAACCCATTCCGAAGACACAACTTCGTTGAGCCATGCTTCGATCGCCGGACCACTTTTATCCTCATACTCACCGCGGCTAGCACGGTCAGAAATGGTTACGATCCCAATTTTTACAGTCATGAATTATCCACCCAAAAACGACATATGCCGTTTGATACCAGATGTAGAATTCTCATCAATCAAGAATTTGTGGCATTCAGGTTTTGTAAAAACTGTTTCGCGGATCAATCCTTCAACAGCGGCGTTGCTCTCCGACGACCGAAGTGCATCGCGTAAGTCAACTGAACCTTCTGAGCCCATACAGGTAAAAAGGGTTCCGGTGCACGAAACGCGCACGCGATTGCAGGTCGAGCAGAAATTATTCGACATCGGCGTGATAAATCCGAGTCGCCCGCCTGTTTCACCAACCCGCACATAGCGCGATGGTCCGCCGGTTGTGTCGCCAATATCAGCAAGCGACCAGCGGTTAGACAGCTCTTGTCGGAAGTCCGTCAGGGACAAATATTGCTCATTTCGATCAAATCCAACTTCACCCAAAGGCATTGTCTCGATCAGTGTCAGGTCCATGCCGCGGCTGTGGGCAAACTTGATCAAGTCGTCAATCTCTTCCTCGATCTTACCTTTAACGGCCACAGTGTTGATCTTGATATGTAGGCCAGCAGCAAGCGCTTCTTCGATGCTGTCTAGTACCCTCTCCAAGCGTCCCCACCGGGTAATTGCGGCATACTTTTCAGGACATAGTGTATCGAGCGAAACATTGACGCGCTTCACGCCAAAATCGACCAGCTGTTTGGCATATTTGCCCAGCAACGTGCCGTTTGTTGTCAACGTCAACTCATCCAACGCGCCGCTTTTCAAGTGACGAGACAAGCCTTCAAAAAGGCTCATCACATTTTTGCGCACCAATGGCTCTCCGCCAGTCAGGCGCACTTTTCGCACGCCGTTTTCAACAAATGAGCTAACCAAACGCTCCAACTCTTCGAGCGACAACACTTCTTTCCGGGGTAAAAATGTCATGTGTTCTGACATGCAATATGTGCACCGCAGGTCACAGCGATCAGTGATTGACAAGCGAAGGTAATTCGCTTGTCGTCCAAATTGATCAATCAGTTCTGCCGCGGGTTGGTTTTTCATAATGCCTACTGCACCAACGGGCTGTCTGTGCCGTCGATTTGAATGCCTTTGATTTCCGCTTCCCCGGCCAAAATGGTGATGTACTGAGCAACTGCGCGGCTCCAACTTGAAGCTTCCAAGAACGCAGCTATTTTCGTTTTCACATGATCAAATGGCAATTGTCTGCCTTCAATTTTACGATCCAACTGCATGACGTGATACCCAAATGGTGTCGGCACTGGCGCGGGGCTCATCTGGCCTTCTTCAAGTTCAAACAACACCGTTTCAAACTCCGGTACTGTTTGACCTTTGGTCAGTTGACCAAGGTTTCCGCCTTCTTTCGCGGAAGGACATTGCGAGAATTCGCGTGCAAATTCACCAAAGCGCTTGGGCTCTTTCTGAACGGCATCAATAATCTGCTGTGCTTTGACCATGCCTTTGCGGCGGGCCACAGGATCTTCCAGCGCACCGGCCAACAATATGTGACGCGCTTCATATATCGTCTCAGACGAAAACTTTTCTTGGTGCTGATCAAAGTACCGCTGGCATTCTTCTTCGCCTGCCCGGGGCACATCAACCTCTTGTTCCAAAAGCTGACGTACTTTCGCGTCATCGTCTGTTTCACGACGCCCCTGATCATCGCTCATTGGTGCTGCTTCAATATCCAAAGCAGCCGCTTTTTGCACAAGCAGTTCGCGGATCACCAGCGCACGTGCGGCATCCAAATAGGCTTCTTTTGGTTGTTCAGCGGTGTGGTTTTGCACCTCTTGCTGAATCGCTTCCAAAGTGATCTCGACGCCATTTACATATATCTCTGGTGACTTCGGTTTTGGATCAACTTTTACCGCATCGCCATTCGCCATTTTTGGCATTGAGTTATCAATTAGAGTTGTCATTTCAATTCCCCATCAATTTGTAGATGGGTGGGGCAGTGTTTTGCCCCACCAATGGCACGACTAGGCGCGTTTCTTTTTGCTGCGCACGATTTGGTAGCCCGGACGCCATAGATAACGAACCGGTGCACTAAGCATGTGAACAAGGCGAGTGAATGGGAACAAAAACAGGATTGTTAGCCCCAAGAACATATGTGCCTTAAAGATTGGGCTCGCATCAATAATGTAGCCCGACGCTTGGAAGTTGAATGTGAAGATGCCTTGGCAATAGTTCATGAAATTCACCATTTCATGACCATCAAGATGCTGTAGCGACACCGGAATGGTGCCAAGCCCCAATGCCAACTGAACCCACAAAATCAAAATCGTCAGGTTGTCAGAAAAACTGGTAGACGCACGTACCCGCGCATCAAAGAAGCGACGGTGAATAAGCAATGTCGCCCCTATAATGCCTGCAACGCCTGCAATGCCGCCAGCCACAATCGCCAGCATTTGCTTGGCGGAGTGACTAATCCCCAGCGCATCAAATATCCAAATAGGTGTAAGCAATCCTACCAAATGGCCGGCAAAAATCGTCAAAACGCCCAGGTGGAATAACACCGATCCCCACATCAACTGCTTTCGGCGTAGAAGTTGGCTGGAACCAGCCTTCCATGTGTAAGGGTCTTTGTCGTAACGCAAGACCGTCCCAATAATCAGGGTCGCTAGTGCGATATAGGGATAGATCCCAAACGCCGCATAATTGAGAAATTCTGTCATCTCTCTTCTCCCTACTGAACCGTTGGTTGCGGCGCAGGCCGCTTCGCAGCGCGGATCTGACGACCTAGCCGATCAGGACCGCAATCTTCTTCACCCTGACCACCACCAAAGGTGATCGCTTCTTCTTCCCAAACAGCATCAAGCGCTTCTAGATCGTTCGGATCATCGTCCGGAACGCTCAAAATCTCTTCGACAACTTTTGGATCAGCTTGGGTTGAAATGATTGCTTCAAGTGCCTGAAAAGCATTTGCGTAAATGCTCTTTTTCTTTTCCAAGCGCTGACGAAGGGCAGAGAGGATATGGACCGTTTGCCCCAACAGCTCTTCGCGCTCGTTTTCGATTTGAATTGACGCGAACTCAATGAACATGGGCAAGAAATCTGGCAGGTCAGTAACCGCCAGCTCAAAGCCTTGTTCTTCATACATCTGCTTGAGATCAACCATCGCCTGACCACGGTCACGGCTTTCGCCATGCACATGCTCAAACAAATGCAGAGACAAAGTGCGCGTGCGATCGAATAGCTCGACGTAACGTTCCTGCGCCTCATAGACGTCACGCGTTGCGATGTCGTCGATCAGCTGATTGAGGAGAGCCTTTGTGGGCTCTCCGGTTAGTCCGTCATCCAGCACAGCGGCCTTTAGTTCCAACCGAGCGTCTTGCAACTCCTTTGACGGATAAGAAAGCAACGTTGATATTATTTTCAATGCGTTAGCCATTATTTTCTCCGATCAAAATACGTCAGTTGGTGTGGTTACTGTTTTGGTTTTCTTTGCACCAAACAGATCAAGTTCTGAATTGCCACCAGAGCAACCATTGCCGAAACTAAACCCGCATGACCCACGAAGGTCATATGCATCCTCAGCTTCCTCACGGTGTGAGGTTGGGATCACAAATCTATCTTCATAGTTCGCAATCGCCATGATCTTGTACATGTCCTCGATCAATTCAGGGGTTAGCCCGACATCGGTCGCGAACTTGTCGTCAATCACACCGTCGATTGTTTTGGTGCGCATATATCCGCGCATCGCCAGCATCCGCTTCAGCGCAACTTTGATTGGCTCGTCCTTGCCGCCGGTCAAAAGATTGGCGAGATAACGAACAGGAATGCGCATGCTATCGACATCTGGCATGGAGTTTTTATCAACACCAATTTTGCCAGCAGCCGCTGCATTTTGCAGTGGAGACAATGGCGGAATGTACCAAACCATTGGCAGCGTCCGATATTCTGGGTGAAGTGGGAACGCCACTTTCCAATCCATCGCCATTTTGTAGACAGGCGAATTTTTGGCGCTTTCGAGCCAATCTTCTGGAATGCCCTGCGCACGCGCCTCAGCAATAACTTCAGGATCGTTTGGATCAAGGAACACTTTGAGCTGTTTCTCGTACAAATCCTTTGTGTCCGGTGTTGAGGCAATCTCTTCGATCTTGTCCGCATCATAAAGCATCACGCCCAAATAGCGGATGCGCCCAACGCACGTTTCAGAACAAACCGTTGGCAGCCCAGCCTCAATGCGTGGGTAACAGAATGTGCATTTTTCTGATTTTCCTGAAGACCAGTTGTAATAAATCTTCTTGTATGGACAACCAGAAACACACATCCGCCAACCGCGGCATTTTTCTTGGTCGATCAACACAATACCATCATCTTCACGCTTATAGATTGCGCCAGATGGACATGCGGCCACACAAGTTGGGTTGAGGCAGTGCTCACACAACCGTGGCAGATACATCATGAAGGTGTTTTCAAACTCGCCGTATATCTCTTTTTCGACGCCTTCAAAATTGTAGTCTTTTCCACGTTTGGAAAACTCACCACCAAGAATTTCTTCCCAGTTTGGACCCCAATTGATCTTTTCCATCCGCTCGCCAGAAATCAAAGAACGTGGACGCGCGGTAGGCGTTGTTTCAACTTCTTTTGCGGTTTGCAAGTGGCCATAATCAAAATCAAACGGCTCATAATAGTCGTCAATTTCAGGCAGGTCAGGGTTGGCAAAAATCTTGGCTAACACCCGCCATTTCGCGCCCATTTTGGGAGTGATCTTGCCTTTGGAATTGCGGGTCCAACCACCATTCCATTTCTTTTGGTTTTCCCAGTCTTTTGGGTAACCAACACCGGGCTTTGTTTCCACATTGTTGAACCAGGCATATTCAACGCCCTCACGGTTGGTCCAAACATTTTTGCAGGTGACAGAACAGGTGTGACACCCAATACATTTATCAAGGTTCAGCACCATGCCGACTTGTGCACGAATACGCATTATTTAGCACCCCTTTTGCCTTTATATGGCCCTTCGAGCCATTCGACTTTGTCCATCTTCCTGACAACCACAAACTCATCGCGGTTAGAGCCGACGGTGCCGTAATAGTTGAAGCCGTATGATTGCTGGACATAGCCGCCAATCATGTGCGTTGGTTTGGTGATGGCGCGGGTCACTGAGTTATGAATGCCGCCGCGAAGGCCTGTTGTTTCCGCCCCAGGTGTGTTCACAATTTTCTCTTGCGCGTGATACATGAAGATCGTTCCATCTTTCATGCGCTGAGAAACAACAACACGCGCGGTAAGAGCACCATTGGTGTTGTAAACTTCAACCCAATCATTGTCCTCAAGGTCTGCCTTTTTGGCGTCGGTCTCAGACAGCCAAACCACAGGGCCACCACGGTTCAACGTCAACATCATCAAATTGTCAGAATAGGTGGAGTGGATACCCCATTTCTGGTGTGGCGTGATGAAGTTCAGCACCACTTGCTTGTTGCCATTTGAACGTTTGTCCAATTCTGGCGTGATGGTTTTGGTATCAATCGGAGGTCGGTAGAGACAGAACCCTTCACCAAATGCCCGCATCCAGAGGTGATCCTGATAGAGCTGCTGACGACCAGTTAGCGTGCGCCAAGGGATCAATTCATGCACATTGGTATAACCCGCATTGTAGCAAACTTTTTCGCTTTCAAGGCCCGACCAAGTTGGTGACGAGATGATCTTTCTTGGCTGCGCGACAATGTCTCGGAACCTGATTTTTTCATCTTCTTTTGGCAAAGCAAGGTGAGCGTGTTCACGGCCCGTTTTTTCTTCCAATGCCTGCCAAGCTTTAACCGCCACTTCGCCATTTGTTTCTGGCGCAAGGCTAAGAACAACTTCACATGCATCAATCGCACTCTCAATTTTTGCAAGACCTTTGGAAACACCTTCCTCGGTCACAACGCCATTGAGTTCCTTGAGCAAATGCACTTCGTGCTTAGTATCCCAAGCAATGCCCTTGCCACCATTTCCAGCTTTGTCCATCAAAGGACCAAGCGCCGTGAACTTTTTATACAAGTTCGGATAATCACGCTCGACCGGAATAATGTTGGGCATCGTCTTGTTTGGAATGGCGTCGATTTCGCCCTTCTTCCAATCTTGCACATCAAGTGCCTGGCCCATTTCGGCAGGAGTATCGTGCAGAATTGGCAAGGTAACGATATCAGTCTCAACACCAAGAACTTCTGGTGCAATTTCGGAGAACTTTTTGGCCAAGCCTTTAAAAATTGCCCAATCCGATTTTGCTTCCCAAGCAGGGTCCGCCGCTGTTGATAGCGGGTGAATGAAGGGATGCATATCTGACGTGTTCAGATCGTCTTTTTCATACCAAGTTGCTGTCGGCAAAACGATGTCTGAATAAACACATGTTGTAGACATGCGGAAATCCAGCGTAACCAAAAGATCCAATTTTCCTTCAGGTGCCTCATCGTGCCATTTGGCTTCGGTTGATCGCGCACGACCTTCCTCGCCCAAATCTTTGCCCATCACCCCATGTGATGTGCCAAGCAAATGTTTGAGGAAATATTCGTGCCCCTTACCAGAAGAGCCGAGCAAGTTGGAGCGCCAAACAAACATGTTGCGTGGCCAGTTTGCCGGATCGTCAGGATCCTCACATGACATTTCCAATTCGCCAGACTTGAGCTTTTCAACCACATAGTCTTTGGGGTCTTTGCCCTCTTCTTTCGCTGCTGCGGCAATAGTGAGTGGGTTCGTCTTCAACTGTGGCGCAGAAGGCAACCAGCCCATCCGTTCAGCACGAATGTTATAGTCGATCATGGTGCCATCCCACGGGCCATCAGGCGCTGTGGGGGACAAGATCTCATCAACCTTCACAGTTTCATAGCGCCACTGATCTGTGTGCGCATAAAAGAAACTTGTTGAGTTCATATGGCGTGGTGGACGGTTCCAATCCAAACCAAACGCTAGAGGCTGCCATCCCGTTTGCGGGCGAAGTTTTTCTTGCCCCACATAATGGCTCCAACCGCCGCCAGACTGACCGATACAACCGCACATCACCAACATATTGATGATACCGCGATAGTTCATATCCATATGATACCAGTGGTTTAGACCAGCGCCGAGAATGACCATGGAACGGCCATTTGTTTTCTCCGCATTGTCCGCAAACTCACGAGCAGTTGTGATGATATGCTCTCTTGGCACACCTGTGATCTTTTCAGCCCAAGCTGGAGTGTAAGGTGTTTCATCATCAAAGCTCGTGGCAACATTTTCGCCACCCAAACCACGATCAAGACCGTAGTTCGCAACAAACAGATCAAACACCGTAGCGACCAGCGCATCGCCGTCGGCTAGCTTGACCTTTTTGGCCGGAACAGAGCGCACCAAGACGCTGTCGTGATCTGTGCCTTCAAAATGGTCATGTTCCTTATTGCCGAAATATGGGAATGCCACATCAGCAACTTGGTCATGCTCACCATCAAGCACAAAGCTCATATCCAATTCGGTCTCATTGCCGCCAGCGTCTTTGGCTTCCAAGTTCCACTGTTTGCTATCGTCCCAACGGAAACCGGCAGAGCCTTGTGGCACGACGATCTTCTTCGTCTTGCCGTCCACCGCGACAGTTTTCCATTCGGCGTTTTCTTTTTCGCCAAGATTGTCTTTGAAATCAGAGGCGCGAACCAAACGCTCGGGGATTAGGTTGCCGTCTTTTTCGACCAACCGAACCAGGTTCGGCATGTCGGTATAACGACGGCAATAGTCTTCAAAATATTCGGCCTGACGATCAAGGTGGAACTCGCGCAAAATCACGTGGCCCATCGCCATGGCTAGCGCTGCATCAGTGCCCTGTTTCGGGTGCAGCCAAAGGTCGGCAAATTTTGACGCTTCAGAATAGTCAGGCGATACAACAACTGACTTGGTGCCTTTATAACGCGCTTCTGTGTAGAAATGAGCATCTGGTGTACGCGTTTGCGGCACATTTGAGCCCCAAAGCATCAAGAAGCCAGCATTGTACCAATCAGCACTTTCAGGAACGTCGGTTTGCTCACCCCATGTCATGGGTGATGCGGGTGGCAAATCGCAATACCAATCATAGAACGACATGCATGTGCCGCCCATCAATGAGAGGTAACGAGAGCCAGCAGCGTAAGAAACCATGGACATCGCGGGAATTGGCGAGAAGCCAATAATCCGGTCAGGGCCATAAGTTTTCGCAGTATATGCGTTAGCCGCTGCGATGATTTCGTTCACTTCATCCCAAGTTGACCGCACCATGCCGCCATGGCCGCGCACTTCTTGGTAAGAACTGCGTGCTTCTTTATCCTGCTGGATATATTCCCAGGCAGCGACCGGCTCGCGCATCACGCGGGCTTCGCGCCATAATTTCACCAAACGCGAACGGATAAGCGGGTGCTTAACGCGGTTGGCGGAATACATGTACCAGCTGTAACTCGCGCCACGGGCGCAACCACGTGGCTCGTGGTTTGGAAGGTCAGGCCGTGTACGTGGGTAATCAGTTTGTTGCGTTTCCCAAGTGACAATGCCGCCTTTCACATAAATTTTCCAAGAGCATGAACCTGTACAGTTCACCCCATGTGTTGAGCGCACAATTTTATCGTGCTGCCAGCGTTTGCGGTAGGCATCCTCCCAACCGCGACTTTCATTGGTCGTAACCCCATGGCCATTAGAGAATTTCTCCTTTGGCGCTAAGAAGTTGAGACGATCCAGTAAATTACTCATATCAGTTCCCCTATAATTAGGATTGATCGGGGTGCCCTGCCGACACCCCGACAATGATCGCGCTCAGTTATCAAGGATTTTGAACGTATGCGTTCGGGCGGAGGTAGAACCACCAGTTGATCACGATGCAGACCGCGTAAAAGATCGCGAAGCCGTACAATGCGTATTCAGGATGTCCTGCGCCCAACTGCTCGCCGAACACTTTCGGGATAATGAAAGCGCCATACGCGGCAACCGCTGCTGTCCAACCCAATGCTGGGCCGGTTTGCTCTTTATCGAACACCATCGCGATGGTGCGGAAGGTCGAACCGTTGCCGATACCAGTGGCAGCAAACAACACGAGGAACAGTCCAAGGAATGGCCAGAAGTAGATTTCTGGTGTGGCAGATGAGTAGGCCTGCTGAATGAAGTAGGCTACGCCCAACGCACTTGCGACCATAACAACGGAGATGATCTGCGTTACTTTTGCACCGCCCATTTTGTCAGCCCACATGCCACCAATCGGACGGATTAGCGCGCCAATAAATGCGCCCATCCATGCAAACATCAGCGCAGACGGACCATTTGGGTTGGCCAAATCGTGGGTCATAACTCCATCAACTTCAACATGGCTAAAACCGAACACAACCTTGATGGTCAAAGGCAAAGCTGCTGAGAAGCCAATGAACGAACCAAATGTCATGGTGTAAATGACGGTCATCGCCCAAGTGTGCTTGTTGCCGAAAATCTTATATTGACGGTTCAGGTTTTGCCCGACGGCACCTGGGATCATTTTCAGACCCAAGACGGTGAGCACAATAACAATCGGCAATACGATCCATTTTGAAAGACCAAGACCAGAGGTTGGCATGCCGCCCTCAACTGTTGGCAACAATAGCCAAACACCAAACGCTGAAGTCAAAAGGCCAATCGCCAACATGCCAAGGATGATGCCTGCGGATCCAAAGAAGTTTGGAATTTTGGGTGACACATGCTCATCGCGAATGTTGTTCATGAACAACCAACCAAGGATCGCGAGCGGAATGAGGAAGACCAACCAAATCAAACCCGCGTTCTGAATGTATGTTTCAGTCCCAGCAGGGATTTTGCCGATCAATGTGCCAGATGTATTCACCAAAGTGCGGCTCGCGCCACCAAACAGACCCATTGTCATCGCCAATGGGATCAGGATTTGCATGGTGGTCACGCCAAAATTGCCCAACCCGGCATTCATACCCAGCGCATAGCCCTGAATTTTCTTCGGATAGAAGAAGGAGATGTTGGACATTGATGATGAGAAGTTACCGCCACCAATGCCAGACAAGAAAGCGAGCATTTGGAAGTACCAAAGCGGTGTGCCCGGGTCTTGCAACGCAAAGCCTGCGCCAATCGCTGGGATCATCAACAAGGCGGTTGTAAACACAATAGTGTTTCGCCCGCCCGCAATCCGGATGAAGAATGTGGAAGGAATACGTAGCGTGGCACCTGTTAGGCCAGCAATCGCGCCCAGGGTAAACAATTCAGATTTCGCAAACCCGAAATCCAAGTTCACCATTTGCACCGTGATGATGCCCCAATAGAGCCAAACAGCAAAACCACATAATAGAGATGGGATTGATATCCATAAGTTGCGCGTGGCGATGGCCTTACCAGTGGAATTCCACTGCGCTTCATCGTCCGGGTTCCAATCGCGAAGGTCTTTACCCACGATATTTCTCCTTAAGTTGAAAACCTTCTCAAGACTGTTCTTGAGCGTTTCTTGAATTACTTTTGAGCGGGCTGGTTAGTGCCAGCCCGCAATGTTGAATTAAGTTGCTGCTTGAGCTTCTGCTGCGCGCTTCTTGGCAACAGCCTCGATCGCAGCTTCCAACTCAGCATTTGCCTTGTCGGCTTTGGCCTTAATTGTCTCGATGTTTGCCGCTGCAAAATTGGCCCGTTCTTCATCTTCCTGACGAGTTGAGAAGCGAACGAAGAAGGCTAGGAACGATGCGATTGTCACAACAATACCGATGATCAGGAATGCTTGTGACCAGTCCAATGTGCCCTTGAACAAGAACCCAGCGGCCACCGCACCCGCGTTACCGCCAGCGCCAACGACGCCAGCAACTGCGCCAAGTGCTTTCTTGTTGATGAAGGGAACAACCGAGTAAGTCGCGCCTTCAGCCATTTGGGTGAACAGTGAGAAAAGGATCAAGGTAGGAATGGCGAGGAACAGCACATGCATTTGTGAGAAGAGCATCAAAGCCAAGCCCTCACAGAACAAGCAGATGAACAGCCAGAACGCACGACCCTTGAGGCCCCAAAGTGCGCCGTAGTTATCGCCAAATATCCCGCCCAATGTCCGGGCGAAAATATTCATCAAGCCGAATGAAGCGGCAACCAAACCGGCGGCAACCAAACCAAGGTCGAAGTAATCTGCGAAGTAGAGTGCAGCCACATTGTTGACGGTCAATTCGATGCCAAAACACGCACCATAAATCAGGAACAACACCCAAACGCGGCTGTCCTTTAGCGCTTCAAAATAGTTGGCGGTGACGCTCTTCTTTTGTGACATCATGCCTTTGGCACGAAGCTCTTTGTAGTTCCCGTCTGGCGCATCCTTTGTCCAGAAGAAATAGGCAATACCTGTTGCAAAGATCGCCAACCCGACAACCACCATGGACAAGCGCCAGCCCGCAGCTTCGGAGAAACCAAAACCAAGCACGAAAATTGAGAAGATCATTGGCATCACAAACTGTGTGACACCGCCACCGAGGTTACCCCAACCAGCGGAAGTCGCGTTGGCCTGCCCGACCACATTTGGCGCGAACATGACGGTGGTGTGATATTGAGTAATCACGAAGGCCGCGCCGATTGCACCAATAGCAAGGCGGAAAATCAGAAAGGATTGGAAGTCTTGCGCCAAGCCGATGCCCATCACAGGGAGCGCGCCAAGAGTTAGAAGACCAGTGTAAGTCAATCTTGGACCGATCCGGTCGCACAACCAACCGATAAGCAATCGTGCAAAGATGGTCACTGATACTGATGCGATGATTGTCCAACCGATTTGGTCTTTTGTTAAACTAAGCTCATCGCGAACAATCAGCATCAATGGCGCAATGCCAAACCATGCAAAGAAGCAGAGAAAGAACGAAAACCATGTCATATGGAACGTTCTGATTTGCACCATTGAGATCTTGAAAAAATTTCCCCAGAGGCTTGTCGCCTTGTTTTGCAGCTCCATGAGAGTTTGTCCCCTTAATGTACAACCGATAAAGCTGAACTCGCTCTAGATGATCGTGTGCGAGCTCCTTGAAAGGCATAAACTCGCTAATGGGGTCGTGAATTGTTGATCCAGATCAAAATCTTACAAATCCGCAGCAAAACAAGAGATCCACCTGCAAACGTGGGTTGCGGTTAAGACATTTGTTTAGGCAAAAACTTTAGGGTTGCAAGCACGTTGCAAAAATGATCAAGTCTTATCTTGATAATTATCAATAACAAGAAATCTACATGCGACCAGTAGAACAAGAACAGATTCGCGAACTCAACATCTTCAAGGGTATATCCCAAGAGAGTTTTGACGAGCTCATGCGCGCGTCATTTTTGCAGACATTTCCACCCAATATGGAGTTGATCCGTGAGGGTGAAGCATCCGACTTTCTGCATATTGTGGTCGAAGGCTGTGTGGAGCTTTTTGCAAATCTGAATGGACGCGAAAGCACTATGTCCATGGTGTACCCGGTTAGCTCTTTCATTCTTGCGGCTATACTGAAAGATGCCGTCTATTTAATGTCGGCGCGCACGAGCAAAAAGTCACGCATTTTGATGATCCCTGCGGTAAGCGTTAGAGGCGTTTTTGACAGTGACCCCGCGTTCTCCAAAGCCATGGTGATGGAACTTTCCACCTGCTATCGCGCAGTGGTGAAAGAACACAAAAACCTCAAACTACGCACGTCAGTCGAACGCTTAGCAAATCGACTATTGCGCTATCGCCAAAAACAGGGAACCGATGAGGTCGTCCTCCCCTATGACAAGAAAATTTTGGCATCGAATTTGGGCATGACGCCCGAAAATCTTTCTCGCGCTTTCAACACGCTCAAGCCATATGGCGTGAAAGTATCGGGGCACAAAATCAACATCACGGATGTTGACGAGTTGTCTAATTTTGCAAAACCGAGCGATCTGATCGACGATCAAACCGTCTAAATCTGTTTCAAATATTATTGAGGACACCCCGATGACCAATCGCAAAATTTATGACGTCGCTGTTATTGGTTTGGGCGCAATGGGCAGTGCAACGCTCTACCAATTGGCCAAGCAAAACGCCAATGTCATTGGCATAGATCAGTTCACCCCGCCTCACACAAAGGGTTCGACACATGGTGAAACCCGTGTCACCCGCTGCGCCATTGGGGAGGGCATTCAATATACCCCGCTTGCCCTGCGTTCTCATGAAATTTGGAAAGAACTAGCCAACGAAACTGGCGAGCAATTGCTGTTTGAAGTTGGTGGGTTGATGATCGCCTCTGGCGACAGCCATGGCAGCGTGCACGGCAGTGATGACTTCTTAGAAACAACAATCGCCGCCGCGAAAAAGTTCAACATCGATCACGAATTGCTAAACGCGGAGCAAATCCGCGCCCGCTTCCCAGGCTTCAATGCAACCGGAAATGATCAAGCCTATTTCGAACCCGGCGCCGGTTACCTCAAAGTCGAAGAATGCGTGCAATCCCAACTTGATCGCGCGGCCGAGCTGGGCGCCAAGACCTTGTTTGACACCAAAGTGCGCACCATCAATTCTGTTGATGGCCAGTTTGAAGTTGAAACTGATGGCGAGACAATAATCGCGAAGAAGCTGGTAGTGAGCGCTGGGCCATGGGTCAATAAACTGCTTGGAAAACCCTATGACGACATTCTAACCACCTCGCGCCAAGTGCTACACTGGTATCCGATTGCGCAGGATGCAAAAAAGGATTGGACTGATCATCCCGTATTCATTTGGTTACATGGCGAAGGCGATGGATATTATGGTTTGCCGTCCCTCGCGGAACCAAATTTGGTCAAGGTCGCGACCGCAAATTACGGCGAAACAGCAAACCCGGATGCAATGAACACAGATGTCGACACCAAGGAACAGGTCGACATGTTTGAAGTGCATTTAGAAGGTCGCCTCGCCGGCATCCAGGCCGCCGCAAAGAAATCTGTCACCTGCATATATACCCTAACACCGGACAGTGACTTCATAATCGACACGCACCCAGACCATGACAATATGATGATCGTGTCGGCGTGTTCAGGTCACGGGTTTAAGCACTCTGCTGCCATTGGCGAAGCTGTAGCACAGCAAATGTTGCATCAAAAATCTGACCTTGACTTATCTGCGTTCAAACTTGCCCGCTTCTTAGACTAAAGACCCTTCCCTGAACTTATTGCTTTTATTTGAAATCCGTTGTTAGGGTTCTTTGAAAGCAATCAGGTTTTGCGCGCTGCGCCTGTTCGGGGGGAAAACAAATGTGGATCGCTATTCGCTCGGCATGGCCCTTATTCATCGGCATGATTTTGCTGATGGTCAGCAATGGTCTATTGTCGACCATTCTCACCATTCGCGGACAGGAAATCGGATTTTCTGAATCCGTCATCGGTTTGGTGCAATCCGGTTATCCAATTGGATTTATCTTTTCGTGTTTCATCACCCCACGTCTCATTTCAGGGTCCGGGCACGTTCGGGTATTCGCAGCCCTTGTTTCGATTGCCAGCACGTCAGCGCTAATCCACTTGATCACCTATGATCCATATAGTTGGGGCGCTATGCGCGTTGTGTCAGGCTTTTGTTTCTCTGGCATTTATATCGTTGCCGAAAGCTGGCTGAATTCTGTTTCGGACAATAAAAACCGCGGATCTTTACTCTCGACCTATTTCGTCATCCAGACGGCTGGCTACATGATCGGCCAACTCATGCTAGGCCTTTCAAAGCCCGGCGACATAAGCCTATTCATCCTTACTTCCGTGATTTTATCTTTTGCCCTAGTCCCAATTTTGATCGCTGCAACCACTCAACCTTCAACCGAAGACCCCCAACGGGTAACAGTATTTGAATTGTTTAGATTGTCCCCAATGGCTCTAATAGGTGGCTTTGCGACCGGCATCGCCAATGGTGGATTGGTCTTCGTGACCGCGCTATATGCCCGAAATGTGGGGCTAAGTGTCAGCGCGACAGGTTATCTGTTGGCCATCTCGACATTTGGCGGATTGCTGATGCAGTTTCCACTGGGCACGCTTTCAGACAAGATTGATCGACGTCTGGTTATTACGGGCTCGGCCCTCATCACATTTCTTGTGTGCATGTTTATGCTGCTGGCCCCGAACGCTCAATCCAACAACATAACCTTGTTCGGCGGCTTCTTGCTGCTCGGTGGGTTCACGTTGCCAATCTATTCGATCTGCATGGCGCACATGAACGACCATATCAAACAAAGCCAGATGGTCGCCGCATCGAGCACGCTCGTTTTGGTGTTTGCCACTGGCATGGTTTTGGGGCCGATTGTTGGCTCGTTCGCCCTCGATAACATTGGCGCAAACGGCATGTTCATGATGTATATTTTTGTTGCTGCCATTTTGGCTGGCACTGGCATTCAACGTATCCTCCTCAGCGACAAGAAGGTTGTGGACGGCCGCGATATTGTGCCGATCACCAACGCCTTCACCCCGGAAGCGACGCAAATTCAGATGGACGATTAAGGAAAGACCTGAATGCCAAGATGCGCCAACAACGTGGCTTGCTGGTCTTCGCTAATTTTGATGCCATCATAGCCGGACAGTATGCCGAGCATGAGCCCTTCTAACCGTGCCCCCCGCAAGTCTGCACGGTCAAAATTTGCGCGCCGCAGCTGAGCGTTTGATAGATCGCAACTGCTCATATCTGTGTTCAAAAAAATGCACGAACTTAGATCAGCATTGCAAAAGCTCGATCTGCTCAAGTTGCAATCGCCCATATCGATGCCGGACATATTTGCATCATCAAAAATCGTCGCGATTAAGTTTGCGCGGGTGACGCGCTGCGCCCGCCCATAGGTACGGGTAAATGTGGCCTCACCGAAATCCGCCCCATTGGCTTTACAGTCTTTAATCGAAACATCAAACAGATCTGCGCCAACAAACCGAGCTGACGATAAGTTGCAGTTTGAGAAGTTTGCTTCTCGCATTTCTGCGTAAGAAAAATCAGCGCCCTCACCCATACGCGCGTCAAAAAAGTTACAATGGTCAAATTCCGCATCGCCCAACCGCGAGCGAGAAAAGGAAGATCCAGAAAACTGGCATTCCGAAAAACGTGCACCGCTCAAATCGCAATCGACCCATCGGCAGTTTTTGAAACGCACTTTTTGCGCGACCAGCTCTTCAAGTTGATCCGGGTTAAACTCCAACCCATCAATTTCCACTTCGATAAGCGGCTTTTGATCTTCCAGTAATTTGTCTAATTCAGATTGATCAAGGATGGGGAGTTCAGACATGAGGCGACTCGCGTTTGGATTATGCGCTCACCATAATATTATGCGACGGTGACACAACCACCGCCGCATAAATCTATTCTAATTTTGGCTAAGAGATTTCGCCGCTTCAACAATGCGGATGAACTCTGCACGATAGCCAAAGCGATCAGAACCGCGGCTCGATTTTGCCAATTCGGCAATCTTATCAAAGCCAAAATTGTCAACATGATCATTGCCGCGAAGCTTTTGCCCGAACGCTGCCACCGCGACACTGAACTGAATGTCGTTCGACAAATTGTCTGTTACGTTAGTTTGATCGACAGCAAATTCAATCAACTCGCTTTGATCCGCATTCTGCAATTTGTAGCGCATTTTGAAATAGCCATATTCATCTGCATTGGCAGTCTGGTCAGCGGCGACGTCTTGCCCGTAACGTAATGGATCGACAGGCTGAACTCCGTCTGCTGGCGTTAGTTCATAAATTGCCGTCACCGCATGGCCTGCACCAACATCGCCAGCATCAACCTTGTCATTGTTGAAATCTTCGCGGTTCAATGCGCGGGTTTCATAGCCAATCAATCGATAGGCCGAAACTTGTGCGGGGTTAAACTCCATTTGGATTTTCACGTCCCGTGCGATGGTTTGGAGGGTGGAGCCAACTTCATTTGCCAACACCTTGCGCGCTTCTGTAAAACTATCAATATAGCTCGCATTTCCGTCGCCATTTTGCGCAAGGGCTTGCATCAACCCATCATTGTAATTGCCTTGCCCAAAACCAAGCACAGAAAGAGATATTCCCTTATCCCGCTTTTGCTTGATGAAGTTCTTGAGGTCTTCAGGGTCAGAAATTCCGACATTGAAATCGCCGTCTGTCGCTAAGATAACCCGGTTTACCCCATCGATATTCTTCGCATCATCAGCCAACCGATAAGCGGCTTCAATACCTGCCGCCCCAGCCGTTGAGCCACCTGGCTGCAACCGATCAAGCGCTTCAACAATCTTGCGTTTTTCAGAACCCTTTGTCGGCTCCAAAACAACACCGGCGGCTCCAGCGTAAGTGACGATAGATACCGTATCCTCATCGTCCATTTGATCCACAAGCAGTTTGAAGGCGCGTTTAAGTAACGGCAATTTATCCGCATCCTGCATCGAACCCGACGTATCAATTAGGAACACCAAGTTGGTTGGCTGTTCCAAAACATTCTGTGGCATATATCCTTTGACCGCCACATGCATCAGCTTGTGCTCAGCGTTCCAAGGCGCGGGAAAGACCGTAACTTTAGGCGCGAATGGTTCATTCGAACTTTTTGGCGTCGCATAATCATAAGTGAAGTAATTGATCAGCTCTTCCGTGCGCACCGCATCTTTTGGCGGCAAATAGCCACTTTCAATTGAATTTCGGACATAGGCGTAGGACGCCGTATCCACATCAATTGAGAAGGTGGAAACTGGATTGTCGACCGTCAATTTGATGGTTCTGTCTTCAAACGAGGTGAATTGATCGCCAGCTTTCGGGTCGACAATCATGCCGTCCATTTTGCGGGGCGCACTCGCACCCTGTGCTTCCAGCTTGCCGATGGCCTGTCGCTGCAACATTGGCTGTGCTTCATCCATAGACACTTCCTGTTGAGCAGCCAACAATTGGGTTGGTTCTGGCAGTGGCGCATTCACCTCGTCAGCTAATACCGGCGCTTCTTCAAATTCCGGAGGTAAAATCGGCAGCTCACCGTCGGTCCCTTCGTTCAAAACGATTGCAGGTTCGTTGGTGCTTGTTGGCGTCGTCACCCGACTATCCACCTTAGGTGGCGTCAGCGACGTGTTGTTCATCAATTGCCAGCTTAGGGGCACCACCAACAAAGCAGTGATCGCAGCGGTTGCAGGAATGCGCATATCCATCAATTTAATCCTTCTCAATGGGCTAAAGATGGACATAAGACGTTCCCGCCACGACATTCCTTGGGATTTTGTTGAATTATTTTTTGCTTCATCAAAAGCGTCCATTGCCAACGCCATGGCGCGACGCTTTGCATCATCAGAAGATGGTGGCGTTTCAACAGATTTCAGGTGCTCTAGTTTTTTATCAAAATCACTCATGAGATTACAAAAGCCCCTTCAATGTTTTCTTCGCTTCATGCACATACCAAGAAACGGTTTTTTCCTTACAGCCCATGATCACCGCACATTCTGCGTGGCTCAGCCCTTCGGCGTAAATCATTAACATGGCGTCTCGTTGCTTTTCCGGGAGTTGCCGAACCGCCGTCCAAATCTCATTGGCAGCAGTTTCATCTTCTTGGGTTGAGGGCGTGTGCGAAGCCCCGACCAAACTTAAGGCCTCAACATTGCGCCCCCGCCGAGCGGATTGACGTTGATGATCGCGCACGACATTTAGTGTGACGCGATAAAGCCAACTGGAAAATTTGGATCGCCCGTCAAATTGGCGCACAGCTTTGGCCAGCTTGATGACGACAGATTGCGTGATGTCTTCCGCATCGCCCTGATCGCCTAGCCACTTAACGGCGATGCGAAAAATGAAGTCATATTGCTGGTCAATCAGATCAGCAAATGCCTGCCGATCACCATTGGCGGCAAGCTTTGCCAGCTCTTCCGATGAGCGTATAGGTGTCTGATTTTCAACCAATATCTGTTCCAAACAAGCGCCCAATTGCAGATCCCTTTGGGTATCAAACAACTATTAGACGATTGTGCGGCATCAATCCTTGGAAAAAAAGTAAAAATAATTGCGGCGCCCGGCGGACCCCACAATTGGAGACTTAGTTGAGTATTGCTTTGGTGATGGCAAAACCAGCATAGGCTGATACCATTGAGAGAACACCGCCCCACACAATATCAACCGCCACAACTTCCCAGGACCAGCCTTTAAGCGTCGCGACATTTGTGATGTCGTAGGTTGCATAGGCCAAAAGGCCAAACACGGCAGCATTGATGAGTACTGTTGCGGTTGAACCATCCCTAAGCGCGGGAATAATCGCGAGATGCACAATCCCCATGACGTAAAAGAGATAGAAAATCGCCGCCGCCGCAAAATTGGGCTGTTCAAGTAAAAGCGGCCCTATTCGGTCAAAATAGAATTTTCGCGCAACGAAACTGAGCCAAACAAAGTCAATTCCCAAAAAGACGACCAACGTCGCGACATAGGCGGTGAAATATTGAACCATTCTCAAATCCTCTTGTTGCTACCATAACGAATGCAAACCGGATTTGGTTCACTCATATTTTTTGTGATCCAACTATCACGCTGAACCGTTTAATCTATAATGGGGTTTAGAGCGTAGGTTATTCAATGCAAAAACTGAATATTGCGATTGTTGGTTCGGGCATTTCGGGGCTGAGTGCAGCGTGGCTTTTATCCAAATCGCACAACGTTACGCTTTTTGAAGCGGGCAGCTATTTGGGCGGGCACACCAATACGGTTGATGTTGAAACAAAAGATGGCACAATCCCCGTTGATACGGGCTTCATTGTTTATAACGAACCCAATTACCCCAACCTCACCGCAATGTTTGACCACCTCAATATTGCGACCCACCATACCGATATGAGTTTTGCCTTTAGTGTCGATCAAGGGCGGTATGAATATTCAGGCTCTGGGGCGAATGGCTTTTTTGGCCAGCGCCGCAATGTGGTGAACATCGACCACTGGCAACAACTTAATGATATGATGCGGTTCTTTAAGACCGCCCCTAAGCGCATTGAGGCTTACAACGACAATATCAGCCTTGGCGACTATTTGCTTGCTGAAAAATTCTCGCAATTTTTCATCAACAACCATGTCATCCCCATGGGTGCAGCCATTTGGTCGACAGACGTGGCTGAAATGATGTCGTACCCCGCAAAGACCTTTATCGATTTTTACGCCAACCACGCATTATTGAAAATCAAGCAAAAGCCAGACTGGCGATCTGTCATTGGTGGCGGCCGAAATTATGTTGAGCGGCTGGTTGAAGATGGCGATTTCAATGCAAGGTTGAACAACCCGATTAAGTCTGTCATTCGCCATAAAGATCATGTTGAAATTGTCAGCAATGACGGCATCACACAGACATTCGATCAAGTTGTGATGGCCACCCATGCGGACACAACTCTGGAATTGTTGAACCAACCCGATCCGATGGAAACAAACCTTCTGGGTCACTTCCCCTATCAGCTCAATAAAGCCGTTTTGCATAGCGATGCCAGCTGGATGCCGAAACGCAAGCGCCTATGGTCATGCTGGAATTACCTCAAAGACAGTGCCAGTGAAGAAGACCGCCTATGCGTTACCTATTGGATGAACGAATTGCAGGAGCTGGAAACAGATCACGACCTATTCGTCACCCTAAACCCGACCGGCGAAATTGATAAATCGCTCACCTATGCCGAGTTTGATTATCAGCACCCTGTTTTTGACGCGGCCGCCATTCAGGCTCAAAAATCTCTATGGGCATTGCAAGGTCAAAACCGCACATGGTTCTGCGGTGCTTATTTTGGCTATGGATTCCACGAAGACGGCATTCAGTCTGGGCTTGCAGTAGCAGAAGCCTTGGGCGACGTCCGCCGACCTTGGGATATCAAAAACGAATCTGGTCGTATTCATATTCATTCGCCAAGCGACAAAGTTGCAGCCGAATGAGCGAAATCCCCAATGCCATTTATAAAGGGAACGTTACGCACAAGCGACTGCGCCCGGTGAAACACAGCCTAAATTATGGCGTCTTTAACTTGCTTGTGGATTGCGATCAACTTGATGAATTGGCGGGGAAACTAAAATTCTTTTCCCACAACAAACCAAACCTGGTCAGCATTTACGATAAGGACCATGGGGACAGCCAACATCTCTCCCCCTATCTTCAGACCTTAGCTCAAAAAGCATTGCCGGATACGCCAGTAAGCTCATTCAAAATGCTCGCCTACCCGCGCATATTTGGCTACGCGTTTAACCCTCTCACTGTCTATTTTGGATTGGACGAGACAGGGCAAACTCGCCTCATGATCTATGAGGTCAACAATACATTCGGCCAGCGCCATACCTATGTCATTCCCGCGGAACGACGCGAAGACGGCATGATTTGGCAAAATTGTGAGAAGCAATTTTACGTGTCTCCATTTAATGATGTGAGCGGAAATTACACATTTCACGTCACCCCAATTGAAGAAAAAATCACCGTTGGCGTCGCGTTGCGTGACCAAGAAGGCCCACTTCTCAATGCCTTTTTCGCTGGCAAGCGAGAGCAACTCACTGATGGACGATTGCTAAAAGCAATTATTGGCACTGGTTGGATGACAGTTAAAGTAATGGCGGGCATTCATCTTGAAGCGCTCAAACTATGGATCAAAGGCTTAAAGCTGAAGCCGCGGCCTGACGCACCAAAGCGCGCTGTTGAGTTTGTGAAAAAGAAACCAGACCCTGCCGAATAATCTAGGCGTCTACTGCGCCATCATCCGCTTCATTGCCCAAAAGAATATCCCATTTGGCAAGATGCGCAGCAGTTTCATCGCTGTTGTAAAACGCCAAGGGAACCGTATTTCAAACTTACCAGCATTCAAGCCTTTTTCGATGTCGATCGCTGCCTGATCAGTCGTGATAAGGTCTGGCATTGGAAACGGATTGTCCCGTGTCATGTCCGTGTCAACAAAGCCCGGATTAATAACCGAAACCTGAACGCCAAATTTTTCCAATTCAGGCTTCAGCGTTTCGGCCAAATTAATCAGCGCCGCCTTGGTTGGGCCGTAGGCCAGTGAACGCGGTAGACCGCGATAACCAGCGACCGAGGCGACGATGGCGATGTGCCCCTGCCCACGAGCTTTCATCAATGGCACAAGCTTTTCCAGCGCATAAATCACGCCCATATAATTCACTTCAACGCCTTGCCGGATTTTGGAAACATCCATATCCACGGCGTCCATCAAGGACCACGCCCCAGCGTTTAACACAACTAAATCAATGGGTTGATCATTTTCAATCGCGTCAATAACCGCGCCAACATCTTCTTGCTGCGCCACATCCAACGGAAAGGCCTCAATATTGGCATGCTTGTCAGCGAGTTGCGCCAACTTGTCTTCAGACCGCGCAGAAACAGCAATCTTGTCACCGGACGCAGCCATGCGCTCAGCCAGCGCATAGCCAATGCCAGAACTTGCGCCCGTGATCCAAACGTGGCGCGAATTTTGCGACTGATTTTCCATCGCTAAATCTTGAAGATTGGTTGCAAAATACGCTCAACCAAGCCCTTAAACCGAGTTGGTTTTTCAGTTGCGACCAAGCAAATGCAGGGCGCCCCATCTTCAACAATCGGTTGATGTTCAACATGCTCATCTAAATCCGCAATGTCGCCAGGGCCAAACCGACCAAACCGATCCGTATAGGCACCAGATAGAATGAGAGTCATCTCAACCCCGCCATGGCCGTGCTCTGGCACAGCTTGACCTGATGCAATATTGAGCAGGTAAAGCGAAGAAGCAGATCCTTTGCCCAAATCAATCTCGTGTTTGGCGATGCCAGGTGCTACTTTTTTCCATTCAATGTCGGATGTTTGTGCACCAATAAACCGTTGCAACGGCAAAGGCACATCACCTGATATTTTCACACGCGCTTTAGGGAACTCACGGACATTAGAAGCTTCAACGCCATTTCGTGGCTGAGAATCTTGCTTATCGATCGCCGACATCAGTTTCAAAAACGCGCCGTTATCAACCGCATCAATTTCTTGTTGCTCAAGCAATTGCCCGCCCAATTGTTCAGCATCGCGCGCCGCTTTGCGGCATGTATCGCACATTGCGATATGTGAGGCGACGATAACAGCAAATGCCTCGTCCAAGTCACCGCTGACATATCGAATTAGGGTTGCATCATCCAAATGGTGGGTCAGGTGGTGATTAGCACTCATCGCACTGCCTCCAATTTGCTCTTCAATTTGCCATAGGCAAGTCGCATTCTAGATTTCACTGTGCCAATCGGCAGCGATAGTTTTTTGGCAATTTCGCTTTGGCTGAGATCCGCGATAAAGGCCAACTGGATCACTTCACGTTGATCCTTGGGCAATTCACCAAGTGCAGCGCTGACGCAGGTTTCTCGCTCAAACTGCAAAACCTGTTCGTCGCTTCCTTTGTCATCGGTTGCAATTTCCATCTCGTACACGTCCTCATAGGGGCGAGACGAGGCCTTGCGAAACAAGTCAATTCGCGCATTCCGCGCAATGGTAAAAATCCAAGCACTTACCGTGCCCCGGTCCGGCGAAAACTGAGATGACTTTCGCCACACCGTCATCATAACATCTTGCATCAGATCCTCTGCCTGCATCACGTTGGCCCCGCCTTTAAGCATCATCGCTTTTATCCGGGGCGCGAAATATTCAAATAGAGCCTGAAATGCCTGACGGTCCTGCGCCTCACCCACCAATGCGATGAGTTTGCGGTGCTGGATTGCCAGTTCGGTCGCTGACTTATGGTCTAAATTGCTCACAAGTTTTAATGCCGATCGCATGTTGCAGTCTCCCAATCTATAAGCATTACGCTTGAAGACAAAGAACGGATTACTGCATGTTCAAATTATTCAATTTTTAAGTCGCAAAAATCGCCTGCACGTCCTTGGCCCAACCAAGATGCAATGCGTCTTTTGCTTCAATCACCGGTCTTTTCATCAGTGAAGGATTAGCGGCCAAAAGCGTAAGCGCAGGCAGTACGCGGTCTGTTTCGCTGAGTTGCCGCCAAGTTGTGGATTTTTTGTTGACCAACTTGTCTTCGCCAAACGCTGCCAAGAACTGGCCGAGCTGCTCTTCACCAATAGGGCTTTGTCGCACATCGATAAATTCAACCGCATGACCTTTGCCTTCCAGCGCTTTTTTCGCTTTGCGACAAGTATCGCAGTTTTTTAATCCATATAGTTTCATTGACTTACTCTTTGATGTTCAAAATGGTTTTTCGAAGCTCGGGGAATACCTTACCATCGTATCCTTCTCGGCTTTTGCCATGCCACATGGCAAGGAGGATTGCTTCTTCAACGGCCTCAACAGCGCCCAAAAACAAATGGTCTAGCCGTGTTTCTTCGAGTCGCTCAAATGGAATGGTGCTTGTAATAGCAGCGGATTGCAATTGATTGGCCGTGGAAAACGCCAGTGCGATGTCGCCGCTTCCATGCCCCAGAAAACTCCCCGTCCTGCCAAGCGCAGCACCCGAGCGATTTGCCACTCGTTTAAGCTGCCGCGAACATAGCGGCGCGTCGGTGGCCAGGATGATGATAATCGAACCTTTATCAGCCGTTTCTTGAGCGTCTTCAATTTCTGAAAGCCGTTTGCCGCAAAAACGAAACTCGCTCTGCTTGCCGAAATTCGTAAGAACGAGCGCCCCAATGGTATATTGCTGGCCGCCAGAAACCTCAATAAGCCGCGAGGCACTGCCAATGCCGCCGGCAAAGCCGAAACTCTTCATACCTGTGCCGGCACCCACAGATCCCAATTCAAACCCTGTCGATGCATCGTCCAATGCAGCATTGGCCATTTCTTCACTTACATGCATCGCTTGGATATCGTTCAACTGCCCATCATTACATTCAAAGGCAACCGAGTTCACAGTTGGCAATGTTCGACCAATCTCTGGATTTTGTGCGATGGCACATTTTGTCAAAACGCTCGAACAGATCGGCATGGCAAATGTATTGCTCAACAATATCGGCGTTTCGATCTGACCCAGTTCCTCAACCTGAACCAAGCCAACGCTCTTGCCAAATCCATTCAGCACCGCAACACCCGCCTCAAGTTTGTGTAAAAACATATTGCCGCGGTGAGGCAAAATTGCCGTGACACCAGTGCGCGCCGATCCTTGAAGCTTGCTGGAATGCCCAACACGCACGTCAGCAACATCACTTATCAAATTGGCAGGGCCAGGCGGCAACCGCCACCAGCCAGAAGTCAATCGTTCAAATTCTTGATCGCGCAACGTTCACTCCGCTCAAATTTTCTAAAGCATCCCACTAGCAATAAGGGCCATCGCTGCAATCGAGCTGATGACATCTTCATAATTATCGGCCTCAAAACTGATCCCGTGCGCATCCTTACGCTGCACAAATGGCAACAATGCTGCACCGTCAGCAAAGGCCTGCTTGGCAAATGCTATATCGACTTTTAGCGGTGGCCGCGTTGGCTGGTCCAACTTTGCGCCCTGCGCGTTGCGCACGACCTCAGTTACATTGGCTTCAATGAGTTCTCTTGCATTTTCGGGTGAAAGTGAATTGGTTGCTGCTGCGCCAATTGTCTCTTTCACGATGATTGATTTCGCGTTGGGAAATTGTGCGGCAATTTCGGCACTAAGATATTGGTCACCACTAACAGCCAGCAATGGCACCCCGATCTGAGCCGCATACCCGCCAAAGAGTGTTGGCTCTCCAACCAACTGGCCATTGATTTGAATGCGATGAAACGCTAGCCCGCTAATGGTATGTGCCAACACACCAAAGTTTGATGCCGCAGCGTGGTAGCCGATCAAAATGAGGCCTGAATGTTGCGGCTTAATACCTTCAATCATCGAGAGCGGGCGCAGCACGCCAGAGACAACGCGCGCTCGGGGATCTAATTCTTCAACAATCATATTGCGCATTTTGCCGTGGGAATCGGCAACAGTGACCTCTGTTGCACCGCCAGCAAACGCACCGCGAATGGCAGCATTTGCTTCCTGCGTCATCAAGCGCCGCGCAACTTCATATTCAGAATTACCGGTTTTCCCTTGAATGCTGTCCGCGACGCCAGCAACGCCCTCAATATCTACTGAAATAAAAATGTGCATGAAACGTCCTAAAACCAGCGCAAAAACTACTTTCTATCTCCAACACCAAATCAGGTCGCCACCCCAATTGCAATCGCTCAGTCTTTGCCCCACCACATCAAGGCAATGGGCACAAAAAAGCTGAGATAGAACAGCCGGGCAATATGGTGTGTGGCCACAAATGTTGGGTCAAGATCCAAGGCAAATGCCATCGCGGCCATAACCTCAACACCACCTGGGGCGAACGCAACCAACAGTTGCGCGATCGGCAGGTCGACGAAAAATGATAGCAAAATCGCAAATGCTAGGGCGGCGAACATACCCACGAAGGTAATCGCCATGCCTGCAGAAAACGCCCTCTTGAGTTCCGCAAGTGTCACCCCTGAAAACCGCGTACCGATCATGCTGCCCAATATGGTAAGGGCGGGCAATGTCAGCCATTCAGGCATATGGCCTGAAACCACCCCACTTAGATGGGTCACTAACGATATAAACATACCGGACAAAACGAATGCCGCGGGCACCCGAAACTTCTTAAAGCCAAGGCCTAGCAAGGCTGCGACAGCTAAACTGGCGCCGACATTTGTTAGAGTCATAAAACTTGTCGGGCGCGCAAAACCATTTGCGGCCAATCCAGACCAAACAACGACCATGGGCACGACCAATGTTAGTGCCAGCACGCGGATGCTTTGCACAATCGACACCAAACGAATGTCCGCGCCCGTATCCATGCCAAGCCCAATCACAAAGCTTAGATGCCCCGGAGAAGATCCTAATACCGCCGTTTTCGCGTCATATTTCCAATATTTTTTCAATACAAATTGGCTGATAAAGAACGCAGATGTGACCGTTAAAACAATAGCGGCAAGGCTGAACGGCCATTGTTTTGCTGACTGGTAAACCTCCGGTGTGACGCTGGTGCCCATTGATAGGCCAATTACCAAGAACGAAATGTCCCTTACCCGGGGTTCAAACGCTAGTTTTACCCCTAAAAGCCCTGCTAACGTGACCGCAATGGAAGGGCCAGTAAGGGCTGGGGCCGGCAACTGAATGGCAATTGCCAAAACAGCGCCGATGCTACCAATAACAAGCGCGAGAATTGTTTTTCGCCACAATGCGAAATCTGTCATATTGATCACCACATATCTGTTCGCAACGCCAACCCGTTTGTGCCGAACATTTGTGGGACGATAGGCAAATCTCAAATTCAGAGACTCAACGGGACGAGTATGAAAACAATATGATCACTCGCCCATAATCGCAAGCTCAAACAACTCAAATTCATCTCGAGTAAGTCTGGTTAGTACTTGGCGGATTTGCTTAATTGTGCCAGTCTTGCCCCAACACAAACTGTCCCACCATGCCCCCAAAGAGTTTTCGTCATGTATCAAAATATGAGCAACCTCGTTGCGCAAACTGACTTGCCTGTTCTGGACCTCCGTTCTGATACGGTGACACAACCCTCCGCACAAATGCGTGCCATTATGATGGAGGCCAAAACCGGAGACGATGTTTATGGCGAAGACCCAACCATCAACGCCTTAGAGGAAAAAGTTGCGACAATGTTGGGCAAAGAGGCCGGTTTATTCCTGCCTTCAAGCACCATGTCCAACCTTACGGCAATGCTGATGCATACCAAGCGTGGTGAAGAGATTATCGTTGGCCGCCCCTACCATATCTTCAAGTATGAAGCCGGCGGGTCCTCCGTTGCGGGCGGCACATTCCCCTTCCCGTTGGACGTGGCAGAAGACGGCGGGCTTGAACCCACAGACATTGAAGCTGCGATAAAGCCGGACGATCCACACTTTCCTATTTCGCGCATTCTGTGCTTGGAAAACACCCATTCAGGCCAGGCTGTTTCACTTGCGCGCATCCAATCAGCACTCGACGTCGCGGACAAGCATAACCTAACCAAACATCTGGACGGCGCGCGTTTTTTCAACGCCACCACCAAGCTCGGCATTTCGCCAACCGATCTGGCTGATCGTTTTGATAGCGTCAATATTTGTCTTTCAAAAGGACTTGGTGCCCCTGTGGGTGCTGTTCTGGTGGGAACTAAAAAGAAAATCGCCGCGGCCTTGCGCTGGCGCAAGATGTTGGGCGGCGGCATGCGCCAAGCCGGTATTCTGGCAGCTGCTGGCATCTACGCACTCGACAACAATGTATCGCGCCTGCAGGATGACCATGATCGCGCTGCCACGCTGGCGAAAGAGCTGATTGCACTTGATCGGATGAAAGTGACATTCCAAGACAATCAAACCAACATGGTGTTCATCGAACCCGAGCAAAGCGATATTGACCCATTGCGCCAACATCTGGCGGGGCGCGGCATCAATTTGGCAGGTGGCAACAGCATCCGCATTGTCACGCACTTGGACATAGATGATGATGGCATAGGCCGCATAATTGACGGGTTCAAAAGCTATTTTGGTGCCTAAATGTTAATCCAATGATCAAACCGCAATTCGACAACAATCTATGGGTAAAAACAGCCAACAAGCGGACGGCGTTTCCACGCCTTGCGGGAGATAAAAAGGCTGACCTTCTGATCATCGGTGGTGGGTTTACCGGCTGCGCGGCGGCGCTTGAGGCTGTAAATAACGGTCTTGATGTCATATTGCTGGAAGCGGAAACAATCGGCTTTGGTGGTTCGGGCCGCAATGTCGGATTGGTCAATGCAGGCCTTTGGACACCACCCGACGAAGTCGAAAAAATATTGGGCAAGTTGGCAGGCGCTCGCCTAAATGCCAAGCTCGCGGCTGCTCCGGATTTGGTGTTCTCGCTTATTACGGACCATCAAATCAGCTGCGATGCAATCCGCAACGGCACATTGCATTGTGCGCATTCCACTGCAGGATTGGCGGATTTGCAATCGCGATATGACCAACAAATCGAACGAAATGCACCGGTCGAACTGCTGGATAAACCAACCACGCAAAAACGCACTGGAAGTTCTGCATTTCACGGCGCTCTATTCGATCCCCGTGCAGGCACTATCCAACCCTTGAACTATTGCCTAGGACTTGCAGACGCAGCGCGGAAAAATGGCGCGCAATTATTCGATAACAGCCCAGCTTCCAATATAACCCGCGAGGGGCAAATTTGGTCTGCCAGAACGGAATTCGGGACAGTTTCTGCACCCAACATCCTTATTGCAACAAATGCCTATGCCAGCCAAGAACGAAGCAGCCAACCATCACAATTTACCCCGGTCCACTACTTCCAATTGGCAACAGAGCCTTTGTCGGACATAGAACGCCAATCCATCCTGCCCAATCGAGAAGGATGTTGGGACACAGCGATGGTGATGACGTCGTTCAGGTTTGATCGTGATGGTCGGTTTTTGCTTGGTTCGGTTGGATCATTGGGCCATGCCGCCTCTGCGACACACGAATTTTGGGCGCAGAGGAAACTAGCTGCCCTTTATCCAAACCTAGCTCACAAAAAGCTTGAATATGCATGGCACGGGCGCATTGCCATGACCAAAGATCATTTGCCAAAAATTGTCGAGTTTGGACCAAACGCATTAAGCATATTTGGCTATTCGGGCCGTGGCATTGGGCCGGGCACCGTTTTCGGCACCGAGATTGCACGTGCTATTGCCCAGAACGATCGGTCGAACTTGCCGATTGCTCCGATTAAGCAATATGAGGAGCGAATGACCGGTGCTTCAGGTCTTTTCTATGAGGCCGGCGCAACCTTAAGCCATGGTGCATTTGCCGTTGGACGCAGTTTGGTGGGTCGTTAGATCTAACCGGCGCCTGAATTATGTCCTGCCAAATCGTCCAAAATCGGACAGTCTGGCCGATCATCGCCATTGCAGTTTTTGATCAGCACCGACAATGTTGATTTTAGCGAATTAAGTTCTTTCACCTTTTGCTCAATCAGGGCGATTTTCGTCTTTGCGATCTGCTTGACGTCGGCGCTGGCCCGGTCCTCATCATTATAGAGCGACAAAAGCGTCCTGCACTCTTCAATGGTAAACCCGAGGCTTCGCGACCGCTGCAAAAAGCAAAGTCGGTGCACGTCCTCTTCGCAATAATCACGATAGCCATTGTCTGAGCGGGCTGGCTTTATCAGTTCGATTTCTTCGTAATATCGTATGGTTTTGGCGGGCAGCCCACTTCGCTCGGCCGCTTGCCCGATATTCATCGCTTGCCCTTGTCCCGGCAGCCATAGGTCACCATAAGTTCAGCCAATTCTTCTTCATTAAAGCCTATTTTTTCGGCCAGTTGGATCATACGATCAAACTCTTTTTGTTCAACAGGACACATTTCGTTTCCTTTCAATTGGCGTGAGCTAAAGTTTCAGCCCACGCAGTCTTAAAGCGTTAGAAATAACAGATACAGATGATAGGCTCATGGCCGCAGCCGCCAACATGGGTGACAATAGTGCGCCAGTAAGCGGGAATAAAATGCCAGCGGCAATCGGCACGCCGACAGAGTTATAGGCGAACGCGAAAAACAAGTTTTGCTTGATGTTGTTGATTGTGGCTTTGGACAAAGTGTGTGCACGCACAATGCCAACCAAGTCGCCTTTTAGCAACGTGATGCCTGCACTTTCAACCGCCACATCTGCACCGGTTCCCATGGCCAGACCGACGTCTGCAGCGGCCAAAGCTGGCGCATCGTTTACGCCATCCCCAGCAACAGCGACTTTGAGACCCTTGGCACGAAACGCTTCCACTAGAGCCTTTTTATCTTGTGGCAAAACGTCTGCATGTACTTCATCAATGCCCAATTGGTCGCCAACAGCCTTAGCGGTAATGGCATTGTCACCCGTTGCCATGACCACCTTAAGTCCACGGCGGTGCAACTCATCAATCGCTTCTTTTGTCGTCGCTTTGATCGGGTCAGCAACGGCGATCATACCGGCGAATTTCCCTTCGATTGCGACAAACATCACAGTTTTGCCAACCGCCCGCAGCTTCGTTGCCTCACCATCGTTCATGGTCAGTTCGATCTGAGCATCGTCCATCAATGCCTTGTTACCCAGCAGCACGGTTGTGCCATCTATAGTGCCGGAAACGCCCTTCCCGGTGATGGCCTCAAAATCCTCAACAGCTTTAATCGTTGCGCCTTTTTCTTTTGCCGCCTCAAAAATAGCTTCCGCCAAAGGGTGTTCTGATCCACTCTCCAAGGAGCCAACAATGGACAGTAATTGTTCCTCATCAACACCAGATGCAGGCAGGATATTCGTTAGATTAGGTCGCCCTTCGGTCAATGTCCCGGTTTTATCGACAATCACAACATCGATTTCCGCCATACGTTCCAGCGCTTCCGCTTCACGCACCAAGACACCCGCTTGTGCACCCCGGCCAGTCGCCGTCATCACAGACATTGGCGTCGCCAACCCAAGCGCACATGGGCAGGCAATTATCAAGACAGAAACCCCTGCGATGGTGGCAAAAGCAATTGAAGGTTCAGGTCCAAAAAATAGCCAAATTGCAAATGCCAGCACGGCAACACCAACCACCGTTGGAACAAAATACCCAGCAACCTTGTCTGCTAAACTTTGAATTGGTGCACGGGAGCGCTGTGCCGATGCGACCATGGCCACAATCTTTGACAGCATGGTTTCTTCGCCAACTTTTTGCGCCTCAATAATGACAGAGCCGTTTTTATTAATCGTACCGCCCGTCACCCCAGCGCCTATTGTCTTTTCGACAGGAACAGGCTCGCCAGTAATAAGGCTTTCGTCGATATTCGTTTTGCCTTCAACAACGACACCGTCAACCGGCACGCTTTCGCCGGGGCGAACGCGCAACTTGTCACCCGTTAGAATATTTTCCAACGGCGCATCATATTCGGTGCCATCTTCATTGATCCGACGTGCTTTTTTAGGTGCAAGATCAAGTAATGCACGAATGGCATCGCCAGTGCGCTCGCGCGCCTGCAACTCAAGGACCTGGCCAACAAAAACCAACGCAATAATCACCACTGCCGCTTCAAAATAAACCGGCGCGTGACCGCCCATCAGTATTTCAGGCGGGAATATCTGTGGGGCAATTGTTGCAACCAAACTAAAGCCATATGCTGCCGCGACGCCCAACATAATGAGCGTCCACATGTTGTAATTGCCAGTTTTGATCGACGTCCAACCGCGTTCGAAAAACGGAAATGCAGCCCACAGTACGACGGGCGTTGCGAGCAATAACTCCAACCAGACCGCAATATTTTCACCCATCCAATCGCGGATTGGCAGGCCAACCATTGGCCCCATTGTCAAAATCAACAATGGAACGGCCGCACCAATGCTCACCCAAAGACGGCGGGTAAAGTCGACTAACTCGTGGTTTTCGCCCGTCGGCACACCATCCATCGGTTCCAACGCCATGCCACAAACCGGACAAGTTCCTGGCCCTTCTTGAACGATCTCAGGGTCCATAGGACAGGTATACATCGCATTCTTTGGTGCAGCCTTCGCCTTGCGTTTATTGGCGCCAGATAGATAAAAATATGGATCAGCTTCAAACTTGTCATGGCACTTTGGATTGCAGAAATGATATTCCTGTCCATCGTGCGAAAGGTGTGGTTTCCCAACCCCCAGCTTCACATTCATCCCACACACGGGATCAATGGCGCTGTCAGCCGTTGGCGTGGCATGGCCATGATCGTGCCCACAACCACATGATTGTTCTGCCAGTTTTTTGTCTGTCACTTCTTCGCCCACTGAACTTCCACCATCAAATGTTGAATTTGATACTCTATATAAAGGTTACAGTGAATGGAAGGTCAAGGGCCGCCAGCAATTATGATCAGATTGCCGCCGTGTTGGATTATGAAATTAGGCTTTCTCCGTTTGCTTCGCGGCCCCGTCACGCACAAGCTGAACCAACTTGTCCCTGAGCGCCATCAACTCATTGAGTTCAGATTTTTTCTCTGTCTGCGCGCAGGCGTCTAAAACAAAGTCTGCGGTGCGCATTACATCACGCCAACGTGGGTTTTTCGGCAGCGTTTCGATGTTGAAATACTTATCAAGCGTGCGTGTTTGCAAGGAAGAGCGGTCCAAATGAACACGCCAAACGCCGCTCTCTTCAGCCAGCTCGAACTTGTTGCCCTGCCGCGTTTCTTGCCAAAGCGCGAGCGCGGCTTTCATCGTTGCCACGGTGGTCTGTCGATACTCATCATGCTCAAATAATGACTTAGGCGCGGTGGACAGATCAGCGACAGCTGGCTGGCTGCCATTTTGTGGCAGCTCAATAGCTTCAAGAGCTTTTTGAACGGCTCCAACGTTCGTCGCTTCCCCAATTAATGTCCCGTCATTTCGAGGCAAGAGGATCATGCTAATTCCGCCGCCTGCTTCCTGAACCATCTCAAACGCCGAAATTGCGAATTCACCTTCAGCATTTTTCCAAGAGCTGAAAATCTGATCAGCCGACCCGTTTTCAACGCAATCGGCATAAAGTTGATTAAAAACACCGTCTGGCAACAGTTGGCTCACATTTAGAGCCATGTCTTCCAGGTTAAGCCGATGTTGGGCATATTGATTGGCATAAGTCATCCGACCGGCTTCGTCAGCACAGACCAAACCAACGCTCAACGTATCCAGCAAGCTTGCCATGCGCCCCTGCGACAAGCGCAAGGCATCTTCAACTTGAATTCGCCGGTTCATTTCTTGATGCAATAAGGCATTTTCTTGTGTCGCTTCACGCGCCTTCTGCGCCTCGAGCATTGTACTAATGCGCGCTAACAACTCGTCTTTAACAAACGGTTTGACGACATAGTCATTCGCGCCCGCTTCCAGACCCGCAATGATATCACGGGTCCTACTTCGCGCGGTCACCATGATGATTGGCAAATCAAGCCGATCAAATCGTTCGCGAAGACGTCGGGCGACTTCCAACCCACTCAAATCCGGCATCATGACATCCAAAATGATCAAGTTCGGCTTTGCCTCTTCCACCATTTTTAGGGCGCTTGTACCATTATCCGCAGTGCGCACACCGAAGCCCTGCGGCAGCAACACATTGCGCAACACCTGCAAATTAATCGGTTCATCGTCGACAACCAAAATATCTGGCGCGCCAAGTCGCTTTGGTGCCTCATAGGTAAGTTCGAGATTGTCTGAGCTATTGAGTGTCTCGTGGTAGCCATCAGCAACATCAGCTAATGCCGGCACGCCCTCAATCTCAAAATCTTCCTGCGTCGCCGGTCGTAGTTTAAGCGTAAAGCTAGACCCTTCACCTAGAGCACTTGAAGCGACCAATTCGCCCCCCAACAAGGTCGCCAACTGCCGGGCAATTGTCAGCCCCAATCCAGTGCCGCCGGTCTTTCGGGCGGTGTCGACGCCATCGGCCTGTTCGAGTGGCTGGAACATGCGGCCCAAATCTTGGGCTGATATACCAACTCCGGTATCATGGATCGAAATTTTTACCCATTCGTCGCATGCTTCTGCATAAATGCGGATCGATCCGGCTTCTGTGTACTTGATCGCATTACCCACCAAATTGTGTAAGATTTGCTCCATCCTCACCGGATCAGCCATCACTAATGGGGTGTCATTTGCAATATCAACGCGCAGCGTAACCGGTTCACCGCGCAACAATGGTTCTGAGAGTTGCAGCACATTTCGCACACTTGTCGCGACATCTACCGGATGCATATCAAGCCGCATTCGACCTTGCCGTATGCGATATAAATCCAATAAGTCGTCTACAAGCCGCGACAGTTTTCGCGCACTAAAGGTTATCAATTGCAATTGCGAGCGTTGTCGCTCGCTCAAATCTCCGGCGGCACCCGCAGACAGTGTTTCTGAAATGCCAACAATGCCGTTCAACGGTGTGCGCAATTCATGCGACGTGTTGGCCAGAAATGTATCTTTGATTCGGTCAGCTTCCTCCAATTGCGCATTTTTTTCTTTAATCGCGGCCACATTGGTATTGATTTGAGAAAGCTGCTCGCGCACAGCATCGCGCATTCGGCCAAAACTGTCGGTTAGCCGTTTCAACTCAATTGGGTTTTGGATGGGTGGCATCGATCTGTTTAGATCGCCTGCAGCAATGGCCTCGGCCGTGCTGGTAATCCGTAAGATCGGGCTTGTTGCACTGTGTGCCAATCGAGCCGCGACCCAAAATAAAATCGGTATGGCAAGTACCGCTAGTGTCACAACCGTTTTGATCAGTGTATCGGCTGACGAATAGGCCTCCGATGCAGGCACTTCACTGATGACTTGCCATGATTTGTCAAACACTTTGAGATCGCCAAAGGCGGCGAGTGCTGCGTTGTTGGAAAGTCCCCTATCAACAATCGCAGTCCCAGCGATCGCCGCCAATTTCTGCGAAACAGAAGGTCGTTCGCCAATCGCATAGTCGCCATCAACCGGTTGACTTAGAATTTGCTGGCGCGACGAAAGCAAGAATATCTGCCCGGCCCCATTTGTGTCAGACTGCACAATATGCTCGATGCCATCGGTGGGCAGCCGCAACACCAACACCCCGCTGGGTCGGGAGTAGAAATCCACCTTAACGCCGACATAGGCAGCGAATTCTCCGGTGACCGGGTCGCGGTCGAAATCTCCAAACGCAATCTTTTGTTCTGGGGGCGCTGACAGCAGTGCACGCGCCACATCGGCCAACGGAGATCGAGTGACCGCACCATCAATTTCCGCGGCCAAATAATTGTCCTTCAAAACTGAATAAACAACTCGGCCCTGATTATTGATCAAATACAAATTGTCATATTCCGAAGACGCCAAAAAAGCCTCATATTCAGAATGAAATTGGCTATGCATATTGTCATATATAAGCGCCGAGCTGATCAGTTCATTTCTGTCCGCTTGCGCGCCGTCGGCACCGATTCCAAATGCACCCCGCAGAATGCGTGCCGCCGCATCGGGCTCAGTTGAGATTTCGCGAAACCCGTAGCTAAATCCGTAAAATTCGCCAATGGAATACCGCACAATATTGGTCTGGCTCAACGTGTCCGCTTGGCGCGTGGCAAACTGCAGATATTGCGAGATCTCGCTTCTCTTGGCTTCATTCACAAATTCGAGTTTGGCGAAATTTTCACCCTCAACATTTCTAATGAGCACATAGAAGAATGTCGCACTAACAATAAGCAGCGGAATAAGCGAAATGCCTGCAAACGCTAACAATAGGCGCGCATGCAATCCCTTTGGCGCAAATGAAATTGTGCGCAGAAATGTCACGATCTTCCTCCTGCCACCAAGTTTATGATGGCCCAAATATGTTGGTCACTTTCTATCAAATTGTTGCAGTCCCGCGAAACCAAACATCACGTAAAAAGGCAGTTTTTACGATTTTACAGCGGATTTTGCAGAACCAACGAAGTGACTCTTGGTATTAAATTGGTTTCCAATAAGATTTCCGGTAAACGACGCTAGGTCAAGTTCCAAATCAGCGCCACCGGAACAAGGGATTCGCGGGTGATATAATGGCTCGCGGGTTGGAGGAATATATTTAGGAGGAATTCACATGCGTTCTAGCATGATCTTGCCTGCGCTCGCGTCAGCGTTTTTGTTGACAACAGCCGTCGCAAAAGCCGAAGTCATTTTGACGGCGGTTCCGCACCAAACAACTGCATTCGCTGAAATTTACAACCCGTTCAACCAAACTGGCGACGTACGTTCTGTGCGCGACTTTATGTTTGAACAATTGGTCGTATTCAACCGCATCCAAGGTGGGCGCGCTGAATATCGGCTTGCTGAAAGCTTCGAATACTCTGATGATCTGTCATCTGTCACATTTAAAATTCGCGACGGCGTAAAATGGTCAGACGGAGAAACACTTGATGCAAACGACGTTGTTTTCACGTTCAATCTAATCAAAGAACATCCAGCCCTTGATATTCGAGCAATTTGGGAAAAGCTCGACAGCGTTGAGATGATCGACGACCACCACGTGAAAGTCACATACAAAGAACCAAGCACTGGCCTAATTTATGATGTGGCACGTATCCACACGGTTCCAGAGCATATCTGGTCTTCCGTTGAAGACCCTGTGAGTTTCACCAACCTTAATCCGGTTGGATCAGGTCCATTGACTGAAATTCGTCGGTTCACACCACAGGAATATATCCAATGTCGTAACCCGCACTATTTCCAAGCGGATGATCTAGACATTGACTGCATGCGGTTCCCACAAATCGCAAACAATGACCAAACGCTGACAGCCGCCGCAAAAGGCGAGTTGGACTGGTTTGGCTCGTTCCTTCCTGACATCGAAAAAACTTATGTATCTAAGGATCCAGAGAACCACAAATATTGGTTCCCGGGTGGTTCACTTGTTATCTTTAATCTGAACATCAATTCGTCAGAAGAAGGTAATAAAGAAGCATTCAGCGACGTCAATTTCCGTCGCGCCTTCTCAATGGCAATGGATCGTCAGGCCATGGTTGACATTGCGGGTTATGGATACCCAACAATCAACCAATATCCCTCTGGTTTAGGCCGTGGATATCACGCTTGGAACAATGGTGAAGCAGACGCCCAGTTCGGCCAGTTCACGGAATATGACGTGAAAGGTGCTGCCGCACTGCTTGCTGAAGCAGGCTATAAAGACACCGATGGTGACGGCTTTGTTGAGACACCTTCTGGCAAACCAGTGGCATTTGATCTGATCGTACCAAATGGTTGGACGGATTGGGTGAACACAGTTCAACTTGCTGTTGAAGGTCTACATGAAGCAGGCGTTAATGCCCGCGTTTCAACACCAGAGGCCGCAGCTTGGACCCAACAATTGCTTGATGGATCTTACCAAGGTGCAATTAACGCCCTTGTTGTTGGCGTTACCCCACATATGGCCTTCAACACGTTCCACTCTTCAAAAGTTGGCGCCAGTCGTTTTTCCGTAACAGGCTACACCAATGAAGAGCTTGACGGTTTGCTAGACGGCTTCTTCAAGACCAGCAGCGAAGCGGAGCAACGCGAAATTATGGACAAAGTTCAAATGATTTTGTCCAAGGATATGCCTCATATCCCAGTGTTCAACAATCCATACTGGTATCAGTACAACACAGCTCGATTTGACGGATTCTTCTCTGCCGACAATGACCAGGCCGTGCCAACTGTGCATGATGGAAATCCTGAGCGTATTTTGCATCTGCTTTCAATCAAGCCGAAAAGCTAGTTGCTCCCGATTGAACGTAAGAAAGAGGGGCGGTGCAGTGCGCATCGCCCCTCAACCAAACCCGGTGGATACCATTCATGTCCTTCATCATCCGAAGAATTCTATTCTATATTGTTGCCTTCTTGGTTGCAGCCTCTATCAACTTTTTGCTGCCCCGATTGATGCCGGGAAATCCCGTAGACATCATGTTTGCAAATGCCAGCAACAGCCTGCCACCAGAAGCCAAAAAAGCCTTAGCTGAAACCTTTGGACTGGTTGATCGTCCACTATATGAAGAATACTTCATCTATCTGAAATCTGTTTTTTCTTGGGATTTTGGCGTTTCCATCAAAAAATACCCCCAGACCGTATTAGAAGTGCTTATGCAAGCACTGCCCTGGACTTTGTTCCTAGCTGGCACGTCGGTCATCGTAGCGTTTTGTGTCGGATCGCTTTTGGGTATCTACGCCGCGTGGAAACGGGGCAGTATGTTTGACAGCGTCATCTCCCCTTCCGCCCTTGCCGTTCAATCAGTTCCGGCCTTGGTCATCGCGATCATCACGCTTTACGTATTTGGGTTGATGTTGGAATGGTTACCCACCAGCTATGCCTATAATCCATCACTGGATGCAGGATGGAACTGGGAATACTTTTCGTCAGTTGGCTATCACGCGCTAATGCCCATTTGCACGCTCGCCTTTGTTTCAATCGGCGGGTACCTGATTACCATGCGCAATAACATGATTGGGCAATTGGGTGAGGAACATGTGGTTATGGGCCACGCCAAAGGCCTATCGGACGCCCGAGTGCGATATAACTATGCAGCCCGCAATGCCCTTTTGCCTTCTATGACAGCTTTCGCCCTCAGCCTTGGCTCGGTCATGGGTGGCTCATTGATCATCGAAATCGTTTTCAATTATCCCGGGCTCGGCAATATCCTTTTCCAAGGCATTATCGCCCGAGATTACCCGCTCATTCAGGGCCAATTGATCATCATGACTTTGGCCATGCTAACTGCAAACCTAGCCATAGATTTTGCCTATATCTTCCTTGATCCTCGGCTACGGAAGGCGTAACCAGCATGCTCAAATTTTTGACTATTATTCTTCGCAACAAAAAAGCTGCTGCTGGCATGTTGATTGTGCTCGCCTACATTGGAATAGCACTCGCCGCGCCGCTGATCACCAGCCACGACCCATTGAAGCGCGTTACGCGCCCGCACCAAGAGCCGAGCATTGAACACTCCATGGGCTCAACACGCATGGGACGCGATGTATACACCCAGTTCGTTTGGGGCACACGCACATCGCTGCTCGTCGGATTTGGTGCTGGACTGATTGTAACCGTGCTTGGCACCCTAATCGGAGTTACCGCCGGATACTTCGGTGGCTGGATTGATGAAACGCTGAACTTCATCACCAACATAGCGCTGGTCATACCCCAACTGCCGCTCTTGCTGGTGTTAGCAGCATTCATAGGCCAATCGGATCCCTTTATGATCGCGCTGATTATTGGCTTAACGTCTTGGGCTTGGGGTGCGCGGGTGACCCGCGCGCAAACCCTCACCCTTCGGCGTCGCGATTTCATCGAAGCGTCCGAGCAAATTGGAGAACCCAGTTGGCGCATCATTTGCGTCGAGCTGATGCCCAATTTGCTATCCATCATCGGCTTCAACTTCATTGGTTCGGTCGTTTACACCATCATCACAGAAGCAACATTGGAATTTTTGGGCCTAGGCGATCCACTCGCCGTTTCTTGGGGCACTATGCTCTACAACGCCCAAACGTCTTCAGCCATTGCGGTTGGCGCCTGGTGGGAAGTTTTTGCTCCCTGTATGGCGATCGTAATTATCGGCATCGGTCTATCTCTGCTCAATTTCGGCATCGACGAAATGTCAAACCCACGCCTTCGTACGTTGGGTGCCATCAACAAGGCGGTTAAGG
Organism: Maritalea sp. YIW29; assembly: GCF_057219265.1. Taxonomy (NCBI): domain Bacteria; kingdom Pseudomonadati; phylum Pseudomonadota; class Alphaproteobacteria; order Hyphomicrobiales; family Devosiaceae; genus Maritalea; species Maritalea sp. YIW29. Next base: position 90,443 of record NZ_JBXVVF010000001.1, on the reverse strand, counting down.
CGCAGAAGAAATTCGACCAAAACTACAAGGACACGAAAGGCGCAACATCATGAGCGAAGAGCGTTTCCTTGATGTCAAAGGACTTGAGGTCGACTATATGACGATCGATGGGCCCTTTCGTGCTGTAAAGACCGTCGACTTGCACATTGGACGTGGCGAGGTTCTCGGCCTTGCTGGAGAGAGTGGTTGCGGCAAATCAACAATTGCCTATGCGCTCATGCGCCTGCATCGACCACCTGCTTTCATCTCCGGAGGCTCCATAAAAGTTGATGGCGATGATGTCCTGGCGTTTGACGAAGAAACGCTATCAAAATGGCGCTGGAGCAAAGTTTCTCTGGTGTTTCAAAGTGCGATGAACGCTCTCAATCCGGTTCTCACAATTTTCGAACAATTCCGAGATGTCTATCACCGGCATACGGGGAAAACGACGGCGGAAGCACGGCAGCGCGCACAAGAATTGATGGAATTGGTAGGCATCGACCCTAAACGTCTTGACGATTATCCACATCAACTATCCGGCGGCATGCGCCAACGGGTGGTGTTGGCCAATGCACTCATTTTAGAGCCTCAACTGATCATCATGGATGAGCCAACAACAGCCCTGGACGTTGTTGTGCAGCGCGAAATTTTACAAGAGATCGCAGGCTTGCAGGAAAAGTTCGGGTTTTCGATTTTGTTCATTACCCACGACCTTGCACTAATGGCGCAATTTGCAGACCGCATTGCCATTATGTTGGAAGGCGAAATTGTTGAAGTAAATGAAACGCGCCAAATCGTGGAAAACCCTCAACACGATTACACGAAGAAATTGTGGGAAGCGATGCCCAGTTTCAATGATGCGAGTATTTCGCAAACCGCATCCGGAGCCCAGTAAATGTCTGCACAAAACCCAACATTTTTGACCTTGGACAAAGTCCACAAAACATACACCCTAAAGACAATGTTTGGCGGTGCGAAATCCGTGAACGCCCTTCAGGATATCTCGTTTTCGCTTCGCAAGGGCGAAGCCTTGGCCTTGGTCGGCGAAAGTGGTTCGGGCAAATCCACTTGTGGGCGAGCAATCGCCGGTATGTTCCAAATTGATAGCGGTGAGATCGTCATCGACGGCAAACCTATTCAAACAGCACATACTTCAAAAGAAAAACGGGACACCGCCCGAAAAGTGCAAATGGTTTTTCAAGATCCGTTTGCATCGCTAAACCCAACCCACACTGTTCGCCATCACCTCGAGCGCCCGCTTAAACTGCATGGCAGAATCCCTGAGGGCAAATCGCTTGAAGATGAGTTGGTTAGCACACTGAACGACGTGGAACTCGACCCTGCGGCTACACTTGATAAGTTCCCCCATGAACTTTCAGGCGGTCAACGACAACGTATCAACTTAGCGCGGGCACTTGCTGTTGGCGCAGAACTCATCATCGCTGACGAGCCTACGTCCATGCTGGATGTGTCGATCAGACGTTCAATTTTGAACCTGATGAAACGCCTTAAAGTCGAACGCGGAATTACATTTTTATACATTACCCACGATCTTGCCACCGCGCATTATCTCACAGAAAACACAGCGGTCATGTTTGGCGGACGCATTGTGGAGTTCGGCCCATCAGACAAAATCGTCCACGATCCGAAACACGCCTATTCAAAGCTGTTATTGTCATCGGTTCCAAATGCCAAAACCAAAATTGATGCCAATTTTGAGCGTGCCAAAGACTTTTCAAACTTCGCCGATGAAGTGCGAAAATCAACTGCGGAAAGCAACGCACCTTTGGCATCAATCGGCGAAGGCCGGATGATGAGGGGATAACCACAATTGTGACGCTTACTCCCTCAAACAACTGGTTTTAGAAAATACAGCACGCTCATATGAGCGAAGCCCACCGCTTCAACCTATAGTTGCTCTGGACTAAATGTTAATCAACCTTTAAGAAATGCAATCTGAGGTGTTGAGTAGGGCCAGATAGTTGAGAACATTTACCACAATATCGGCATTTGCACGAACAAAGTGGATTGGCCTATTCGCTGTTGCTTCAGCAGTAGCGTTCAGTTTTATCGCCATTAATTCATCGACTGCCTTAGCTGCATGCCCTTCGACGATTTCCAGCACAGAAACCCAAACAACTGTTCAGACTTTAGCCGATGGCCAAAACTGCACCATTGAAGCTGGTGGTCAGCTAACGGTTGCAGGCGACGACGGTATTCTCGCCAATCACGACTCAAATATCAGCAATGCCGGAACGATCACCGTAACTGGTACATTTTGGGCCGGCATATTGGCGCACGGCCGAAGTGTGTTGCAAAACACTGGTTCAATCCACTCATCTGGAACAGCACCACTCGGAATGGGTGCATTCCATGACAGTACAATCACAAACGACGGAAACATCGTTGTTACGGGAGACGACGGTGTTGGCATGTTGGGTTATGAAGACAATGTCATCGTCAACAACAAGAACGTTACTGTCACTGGGGAAGATTCCTTCGGAATTCTCTCCGAGGATGACAACCGTGTAACCAACAACGGTGTTGTGACGGTTTCTGGAGACGACACCACGGGCATATCAGCTGAAGATCGCACCACAATCGTCAATAACGGTACAATTACCATGACTGGTTATGGCGGCGAGGCAATTGAAACCTATGGTAGCGGCAACATAATTACAAATAACGGCACGTTGACAACAAATGGATTGCGAGCAGACGCAGTCGACCTAGATGGAGACAATAACAACTTCACCAATAATGGCACTGTTTTAACAAATGGAGATGAGTCTGAAGGCGTAGACGCCAACAGCAACGATATTGTCGTGAATAACGGATCCATCACCACGCTTGGCAACGATTCAGATGGCATGGATGGCGAAGACAACAACAAAATCACCAACAATGGCGTGATTTCAGTTCAAGGCAGTAACGCAAACGGCTTCTTTTTCCGCGACAACAATAAGATCACAAATAAGGGCCGCGTTTCCGCCACCGGCAGCGGCGCGGTGGTAGATTTTTCAGGCGACAATAACAGCCTAACTCTGGGGCCAGGCTCAATCTTAATTGGTGCATTGAAATTCGATATGGCAACCAATACTTACTCCGTCGAAAACGGACTAAGTGCGGTCAACACGTTCACATCAAACTTGCCGCAGTTCATCAATTCCAATGGCGCTCCGCAAGCGACAAATGGCATGCAGGTTGCAGTGTTGGACCCAACAACTCTTAGTTCGTTCGACGACTACTTCTTGAACCTAAATGACGGCATCTCCGCATCGCTGCAACGTCATTTAAACAAAGTTCGGGCAGGAACATCGCAGCCATCCACATTGTCTAGCTACGCGCCGGTCACAAAACCGTCGAGCATTGAGCAACCATTCTCAGAAATGGACAAGAATGAACATCCGGTTGTGTTTGCAGAACTTAATGCTGGCTATGAACATGTCACAGGCACCCAGCCCACTGTTGGCGCCAACTTTTGGAACATCTCAACACTCATAGGCGTCGATAGCCAACTGAGTAGCACCCAAACCGCCACAGGATTTTTGGGCTTTAGTCAGGGCAACGTCTCAAATGCGGACGGCTCACAGTCCACAAATATTTCGTCTTTTGTCGGCGGTTTAGGTACGTCCATCCAAAATGGTTCGGGTCAGTTGGATATTTCGAGCACGGTTGGAGTTTCGCGTCTGAATCGTCAGCGAAATGTCGCAAACAACACTGTTTCAAGTGGTGTAGAAACGGCCACTGCTGCGTATAATAGTGTGTTTTTATCGCCCGAAATTGCATATTCGCAAAAATTTTCCTACCAAGTCGACGCCGCAAGAGCCCGGGCTTCAGTTCGCTATACTGGAATTCATGCTGATGGATTTTCTGAAACAGGTGCAGCCGACAATTTGACGATCAACGCACGCCAAATGCATGTTATTGAAGCTGGGCTTGAATTTGCAAAGCCAATCCATTTACTTCACGTGAACGGTGCGAAAACCGACTTTGAGATTAAAGCAGGGGTGAAAGCACGATCGCTTTTAGGTGGGAGCCAAACAAGCGGTGAATTGCTTGGCACCCCGATAAACTTCGATGTGTTTGGCAATAGAAATGTCGGCATTGCATTTATTGATGCGAATTTTGAGCACACAACCGCTTCGGGAATTGAGTTCAACGCGAATGCACATGTCAGCCAAAACACAAACGGCAACACGTCAATTTCTGGTAAGCTCGGTTTTGAGATCGAATTACGATAGCTTGCTAGTCAATGTGAGAGCCTGAAAGCATCTGAAATTGAGTTCCGTTAGGACCGGAATTGTTTCGGAACGAAGCCGTACTAATCCAAGACATTTTGCCCAACATTTGCCCGGTGGCACCTGGCATGTTTGAAAGTACTTCTTCTATTATTGGTTTGTGGTTAGCATTTTCAAATCCCAACCCACGTAAACTGAAGAAAACCGTTCAGAAAGACTCCTTCTGAAAAAATAATGCATGACAAAATCTTGACAGCAGCATGCCACATGAACGAACATCTTCAAACCGTCACAAAAATGCTATGCATGCAGATTATGTCTCTGCGCGGCGTTATTTTGATGGCGCAACGATAATAAAGGCCGGAACCGCAACAATGCTGGTATCTAAAGGCTTCTTCTAGTGGAGAGAAATCATGAACAAGATTCTATCATCAGGCATCGCGCTCTTGGCAGCGGGCGCAATTACGATGTCAGCAGCACAAGCTGAAACCCTACGTTTGCTAACATGGGGCGGCTACGCACCAGAAAACGTTGTGGAAATGTTTGAAAAGGAAACTGGCCACACCGTTGAAGTGACCAAATCAAACAACGAAGAAATGGTCGCCAAATTGCGCGCCACAAACGGCGGTGGCTTTGATTTGGCACAGCCAAGCCAAGACCGGATCGCCGGCGCACAAGCCGAATTTGACATCTATAAGCCAATAGATCTTTCAAAAGTTGACGCAAGTCAGTTCATCCCATCCATGTTGGAAGCCACTAAAGGCAACACAATGATGGACGGCAAGGTATTTGGTCTTCCGCACGTTTGGGGAACTTCAGGTCTTGTTGTAAACACGGCAATGGCTGGTCAGGTTAAGGACTATACAGATCTTTGTGATCCATCAGTTGCAGGCAAAGTTTCTTACCGCCTAAAACGCCCAACTTTGATCGGCTTTGCATTCTCAATGGGTCTTGATCCATTCGCAGCTTACAATGACGAAGCAGCTTACAAAGACATTTTGGCGCAAGTTGAAGCCAAATTGGTTGAGTGTAAATCAAACGTCAAAACCTATTGGGGTGGCGGCGACGAAATTAAGAACCTTCTTCGCTCTGGTGAAGTAACTGCTGCTATGGCTTGGGATACAGGCGGCTGGTCTTTGAATGCTGACAATGCAGACATTACCTTTGTTGCACCAACATCTGGCGCACTTGGTTGGATCGATACATTCGCGTTGCCTAAACGTGGTCGTGCCGATGAAGCGGCTTACGCTTGGATCAACTTTGTTATGCGTCCAGAAGTAGCTGCCATGATCACAACAGCTGCTGGTAACTTCACCGCGTCTCAAGGTGGCGATGCTGGTGTTGATGATGCTTTGAAAGCCCGCTACCAAGCTAGCTTCCCACAAGCAGATATCGACAACATCAAGTGGTACCCAACGGTTCCTGCTAACCTTGAAACACTTGAAGGTGCAGTTCTTGATCGCGTAAACGCGGCGAACTAAACTCTCAAATCATCAAATATGTGAAGAGGCGCATAATTGCGCCTCTTCTTCTATTGCCGGAGCAAACATGAACCCGTCTCAAGCCCAACCCAAATTTGACCTCGAATGTAAAAGCATCACCAAGAGTTTTGATGATTTCAAGGCTGTAAAAGACGTGAGCTTTAATGTGCCTACCGGCACGTTCTTTTCCATTCTTGGCCCTTCTGGATGCGGCAAAACTACACTTTTGCGCATGATTGCGGGCTTCCAAGAAGCAACGAGCGGGGACCTGCTGATCAAAGGCAAATCAATGATCGGCGTTCCGCCAAACAAACGCCCGGTTTCCATGGTGTTCCAACATCTTGCCCTGTTCCCAATGATGAATATTGAGGCAAATGTAGGCTTTGGTTTGCGTCAGCGTGGCGTGCCGCGCGAAGACATCGCCAAGCGGGTCGAAACAGTCCTTGAACGCGTCGGCCTGCCCGGCGTCGGGACGCGACAAATCAATCAACTTTCTGGTGGCCAAAAACAGCGTGTCGCCATCGCCCGCTGCATGGTGCTTGAACCAGATGTTCTGCTGCTAGACGAGCCGCTAGGCGCACTAGATCTAAAACTGCGCGAACATATGAAAATCGAGCTGAAAAAGCTCCAAACAGAATTCGGCACAACATTTGTTTACATCACCCATGACCAATCTGAGGCGCTTGTGATGAGCGACCAAATTGCTGTGATGAACCAAGGTGAATTTGAACAGGTTGGCACTGCCCGTGAACTCTACCATCAACCCAATACAGCTTTTGTTGCCGGGTTCGTTGGTGAAGCCAACAAATATAGCGCGACTGTGGATGCATCCTTCAACGATGCGGTGACGCTGGTTACCGCTGAAGGCATGGAAATAAAGGGCATCAGCCCCAATTCGAACCTTTCAAAAGGTGACAAGGCCGAAGTCTTCGTTCGGCCAGAAGCAGTGCGTCTTTCTGTTGAGGAAGACAAGTTCGGTGGCATTGAAAACTTAAACACCGGCATTGTTGAAAACATCCTGTTCAATGGCGCCAATAGCCACATCATCTTGCGCGAAGAGAAGTCCGGAGGCGAGATGAACGTCGCCATTCCTCAGACCGGTGAGTTTCGTGACCTAAATCGAGGCGACAAGGTTCATATCGGTTGGGAAGCGGCGCAGACAAGATGTTACGCAGTGGGCGCATAAGATGACGAACACGCAATCAAAACTCGGCCTTTATCTCTTGATGGCGCCTTTGATGCTGTGGCTTTTGCTGCTGATCATCATCCCGCATATTGGCATGTTCTTGGTATCGATCAGCGTAAAAACTGGCGTTCGTGAATATGTGACGGGCCTTGGCAATTATATGGTGTTCTTCACTGAGCCCCTATATTGGAACACATTCGCGCGCACGGCCTTTATGTCGATTTCTGCGACATTCCTCACGCTCATCATCGGGTTTCCGGTTGCCTATTACATTGCAAAATTGACCCGCGGTCGCACAAAAACCACCCTGTTTTTGATGTGCCTTATCCCATTTTGGGTAAGTGAGCTGGTGCGCACATTTGGCTGGATGATTTTGCTGCGCGAAACCGGCATTTTCTCAAGTCTTTTGCAATATTTGGGTATCGTTTCTGGCCCGGTTGAATTCCTGTATAATGACGCCTCAATTATGATCGGGTTGGTCTACACATCCATGCTATTCATGGTCGTACCGCTGGTCACAACGCTTGATAGTTTGGACGACAGTTTGATCGAGGCTGGATATGATTTGGGCGGAAACGGCATTTCTATTCTGCGCGAAATCATCATCCCCCACGCTATGCCCGGCATAGTTTCAGGCTGCATTGTGGTGTTCATGCTTTCGTTGGGCAATTACCTCACGCCAATACTGTTGGGTGGCAAGGATAGCCTCTGGTTCACCGGACTGATTTATAGCCAATTCATTACACGCTTCAACTGGGAGTTGGGCTCCGCCTTCGGCTTCCTTTTGTTGGCATTGTCATCGACCATTGTTTGGGTTGGGCTTAAACTGTCTCGCCAATCTCTAACTGACACAGTGGGGCGTTAAAATGATCGCAACAATCCCGCAATCAAAAGCCTTTGCTTGGACATATCGCGCCTACATCATTTTGTTCTTCGTCTATCTGGCGTTACCGCTAACAGTCGTTTGCGCATTCGCATTCAACGATAGCGTGTTTCCTTCCTTGCCATGGGATGGGTTCACATGGGCATGGTTCTTTGGCAATGAGGCTCCCTACATAGGCGTATTCAACGAACGTCCAATTATCCGTTCTATCGGCACATCACTGTTCGTTGCCTTCTGGGTATCTTTGCTGTCGATCGCGGTCGGCACAACAAACGCATTTTTGTTCGTGCGCTACGACTTTAAGTTCAAAGAACTTCTCTACATTTTGATGCTGCTACCACTCATCATTCCCGGCATCATTTTGGGCATCTCAATTTTGGTGTTTTCAAACACTGTCGCGAACAATTTGGAAAATGCGACAGGTCTTTGGTTTGATGGACTGCGCCCCGGCTTGCCAATGGTGATCCTTGGTCAATTCAGTTTCATCGCTACCTTTGCCACGTTGGTGATTTCAGCACGACTGGAGAAGTTCGACCGTTCATTGGAAGAGGCCGCGCTGAATTTGGGGGCGAGCAAATGGAGTGCCGTGCGTCAGATCACGTTGCCGTTTCTAATGCCAGCCATCGCCGGCGCCGCAGTTGTTGCTGTGCTGATGAGCTTTGAAAACTTCAACACAACATTGATGTTGGTCGGCTCAGACGCACCGCTCACGATCACCATGTTTGACCGGTTGAAGCAGGGTTCGACACCTGTATTGAACGCCGTATCTCTTCTGTTGATCGTAGTTTCAGCGCTGATCGGACTTGGCTCTTTATTGTTCCAAAAGAAGGCCGACGGCTAATCCTTAACCCTATCGGTTGAGCACGACACAATTGCGGGCACCTGCAAGTTTTGGCGTCCGGGTGGTGACTTGGACGCAGGAAGATAACTGGCGGTCCACATGCGGTTCTGCGACACGCTGTGAAAGTTCCAATTTCGACGAGCCACCCAGCACAATAAGGTCATCACTGTCGATAAAACATTGCGCTGCCTCACACGCCCAGCCATCTTCACTCGACTGTTTTAGCACCCTGCTTTCAATCATCACATCACCGACCAAAACGCTGTGGCGCAGTTGCGCGAAAGTTTTGGGCAGCAAATGCGCACCAACAACGCTGATTGAGCAATCGAAGCTTGCAAAGGATCCGTCAGACCGAACATCATTGCAGCTTTGCTTGATGGATAGACTTGCCTCAGGCGCATTCATGGCAACTGATTGACACTTAAGAGCCCGATCAGCGCCGCCCCCGACGATACGGAAACAACTTTGGATATCTCGCGTGTTGTTAGGGTTACGCAGCAAAATCTCAGAATGGAAAACCGTTTCACTATTAGCGGCGTTGAAATCTTCGCTTTTTATGAAGCACCCATGAGCTGGCGGTTGTGGCGCACCTTGAGACACACATTGCCAATCTTGTTCCGACGAAAAATCTGTATCCACCTTCTTCGCATCCGGAATCGTAGCTGGCAAACTAACATCATAGCCGGGGCGAATATGGTATTGCAGCGAGAGCTTTTCACCGGGTGCCATTTGCGGAGCAGAGATCTTCACATCACAGCTGATTAGAGCAAAGCCCTGCTCATCAATAACCGGATTGGCACAATTTTGTTCGGCAACAGGCACTTGCTCGGCAATCGCCATACCTTGAAATTGCAAAGCCCAAATCGCAGCGAACAACGTAACCCAAATAACTGATTTTTGCCGCATGCCGAGCCCCGCTATCCAACTTCCCCATATTTCAGCATCAAGCGAATAGGCATTGCAAACAAAAAAAGCTGGCCCAAAAGAGCCAGCTCAAGTTGAACCGCATTAGGAACGGCTAGGGATTAGAAACAGGCTTTCAAAAGTTCAAGCGTGTTATCGTAATTCATTTCAACCGGATTGCCGCCTGTGCTTGGGTCTTGAAGGGCGGAATTGGTCAGTTTTTGCAGATCAGGGTCCGTCACACCCAACTCGGTAAGGTTTTTTGGAACGCCAAGGCTGTCATTGAGTTCGCCGATATAGGCATAAAAACCTTCATAACCGCCTTCAATGCCAAGATAGTTCGCCGCTTGTGTCAAACGATCTTCAACCGCTGGGCGGTTAAATGTCAGCACAGGCTGCATCACCACCGCATTGGTGGTGCCGTGGTGCGTGTTATGTACGGCGCCGATTGGGTGCGACAGGGCGTGGATTGCCCCTAAGCCCTTTTGGAACGCAGTTGACCCCATTGCAGCGGCTGACATCATATGTGCGCGGGCTTCAATGTCAGACCCATCCGCATAAGCGCGCGGCAAATATTCTTTCACCAACCGCATACCTTCAAGCGCAATACCTTGGCTCATCGGATGATAATGGGGCGAGCAAAAGGCTTCCAAACAATGCGCAAATGCATCCATCCCCGTACCTGACGTGATGAAGGCCGGCATACCCACAGAAAGTTCTGGATCACAAATCACGACTGACGGCAAAATCTTTGGATGGAAGATGATCTTCTTCTCGTGGGTCACCGAGTTGGTAATAATCGAGGCTCGACCAACCTCGGACCCAGTACCCGCGGTGGTTGGCACCGCAACGATCGGCGCAATGCCATCAACATCGGCCCTTGTCCACCAGTCGCCAACATCTTCAAAGTCCCAAAGCGGACGCGTTTGCCCGGACATGAAGGCAATGACTTTACCCAAATCGAGCGCTGACCCGCCGCCAAAGGCAATCACACCATCATGCCCACCTTCGCGATATTGCTTGAGGCCCGCTTCCGCGTTCAACTCGCTTGGATTTGGATCAACTTCAGAGAACATCGCCCCGCCAAGGCCTGCGGCCTCCAGCAGGTCAAGCGTGTTGGTTGTTATGGGCAGTTTAGCTAGCCCTTTGTCGCTCACCAACAACGGCTTCTTAATGCCAACAGCAGCACATGCATCTGCAATCTCTGAGATACGGCCTGCGCCAAATCGAATTGGGGTTGGATAATTCCAATTTCCTTGCAACAACATTACGCGTTACGCCTTCTTTAGATGGTATGATTTTGGACGGGTGAGATTATGATAGCCGATCACAGAAAGGCCACCGCCACGTCCGGTGTTTTTGCAACCTGTCCAGCAAAGAGCCGGATCAAGATAGTCCGCACGGTTCATAAACACCGTTCCGGTTTCGATTGCTTGGCCGACTTGACGCGCACGCTCAATGTCTTTGGTCCATAAAGATGCCGTAAGCCCAAATTCACTATCATTCATCAATTGGATCGCTTCAGCGTCATCCTTGACCTTCATGATGCCAACAACAGGACCAAAGCTCTCGTCCCGCATTACACGCATGGAGTGATCTACATTCACCAAGATTTGCGGCATCAGATATGCGCCGCCATCATCTTCAGGGAACAGAGCTGGATCGATTAAGGGTTTAGCGCCCGCAGTAATCGCCTCGCTTACCTGCGCCCTCACCTCGTCCGCAAACCGCTTATGCGCCATTGGCCCAATGGTGGTTTCTTTATCCAACGGATTACCCAGCTTGTAGCCTGAAACAATTTTCACCGCCTTCTCGACAAACCCGTCAAACAGGCTTTCAGCCACATAAATACGTTCAATTCCACAGCAACATTGGCCCGAGTTAAACATCGCGCCATCAATCAGTGTGTCCACAGCTGCATCAACATCGGCATCGTCCATCACATAGCCCGGATCTTTACCGCCAAGCTCTGTCCCCACACCGGTGAAGGTGCCCGCAGCGGCGCGTTCCATTGCTTGTCCGCCCCCAACAGAGCCCGTAAAATTCACAAAGCCAAATGACTTCGCTGCAATGAGTGAAGACGTTGTGTCGTGACTTAAAAATACATTTTGGAAAACATCTTTTGGAATGCCAATCGCATGGAAAGCCTCAGCCATCCGTTCGCCCACCAACAATGTTTGTGACGCATGTTTAAGCATCACTGTGTTGCCAGCGATCAAAGCTGGGGCCACAGAGTTAATGGCTGTCATAAAGGGATAGTTCCAAGGCGCAACAACCAGCACCACGCCATGGGGCACACGCTCGATATAGCGGTTAAAGCTGCCACTATCCTCAACTTCTATTGGCGCTAAAGCATCAGGTGCAATTTTCGCCATGTGAGAAGCACGCTCGTTAAAGCCACCAAACTCGCCGCCATAACGCACAGGACGGCCCATCTGCCAAGCCAGTTCTTCAACCACTTGGTCATTCATCTCACCGACTTTTTTAACGCCAGCTTGAACAAGGGCAATACGCTCATCCAGTGGACGTGCAGCCCATGTCTTTTGTGCCGCAGATGCGGCGTCAACCGCAGCCTTTGCTTCGCTCTCGCTCAGCAAATCACGCTCAGCATAGATCGACCCATCAATGGGAGAAATACATGTAACATTGTCTGTCATTTTAGGCTCTTTCAAATCCCCGGGCGATCTCATAATCCGTCACCACCCGGTCAAACTCTTCCTGTTCCCATTCCGCTGCGCGCACATAATGGGCCACAACTTCATCGCCAAACGCCTCGCGCAACATCTTAGACCCTTTAAGGGTCACGGCTGCATCGCGAAGTGTTTGTGGAATTTCTCCTGCACCTTCATCAGCATAAACGTCGCCAGCCGTGGGTGGCGCCAGTTCAAGCTTTTCTTCAATGCCCTTTATGCCAGCAGCCAACTGAGCGGCCTGCGCAAGATAAGGGTTGAGATCCGAACCGCCAATTCGACATTCAACACGAATTGCCTTTGTGCCATCACCACATAGTCGGAAACCCGCTGTGCGATTATCCACAGACCACACCGTTTTGGTCGGCGCAAATGTACCTTTTTGGAAACGCTTATAGCTATTGATATAAGGCGCCAGAAAGTAGGTATATTCAGGCGCATACTTAATCAAACCCGCCATGTAATGGCGCATCAAATCAGACATGCCCAATTCAGCATCTGGATCAAAGAACACATTGGCCCCATCTTTCCAAAGCGATTGATGGACATGAGAAGAGCTCCCGACCCGCTCATGATGCCATTTGGGCAAAAAGGTAGCCGCATGCCCTTGCTGCCAAGCAATTTCCTTGATCGCATGTTTGGCGATTGTGTGATGGTCCGCGCAATCAAGTGCTTCACCATAGCGAATATTGAGTTCTTCTTGGCCCGCTTCCGCCTCACCTTTGGAGTTCTCAATCGGAATGCCCGCCGCATAAAGATGATTGCGCAAGGGTCGCATCACCACTTCTTCTTTGGTGGTTTGCAGGATATGATAATCTTCATTGTAACCGCTGATTGGTTTCAAATCACGAAAGCCGGATTTGCGCACCTCATCAAAGCTGTTCTCAAACAAAAAGAACTCAAGCTCTGTTGCCATCATCGCGGATACGCCCAGCTCATTCAGCCGCGAAATTTGCTTTTTGAGCATCGCACGAGGTGAATGAGAAATTTCTTCATGTGTATGATGATCAAGCACATCACACAAAACCATTGCTGTACCTTCAAGCCAAGGAACGGGCCGCAATGTGGAAAGGTCGGGCTTCATCACATAGTCGCCATAACCGGACTGCCAGCTGGTTGCGGCATAGCCTTCAACCGTGAACATCTCCAAGTCAGTTGCCAATAAATAATTGCAACAATGGGTCTCTTCCCAAGCGCTGTTTACAAAATGAGCGCCATGAAATCGCTTGCCCATTAGACGTCCCTGCATGTCAGGAAACATCACCAATACGGTATCAATTTCACCGCTTGCGACTTGGCTTTTTAGTGTTTCAAAAGATAGATTTCCTGGCATATCGACGTCCAATTAGATCGAGTTCATTTAGGAAAGAACTGTAAAGGAAAATGTCTCGGAACCACAATCGGCCCCGAGACGGTATTCTTAGCTGTAACGATACGGACGCCCAGCTTTGGTCATGTCCGCATTGTACTTTTTGAAAATTTCCACAACTTTAGCCTTGGTTGGAGATTCTGCAGCGATCTCATCCCAGAACTTAAGCGCAGCATTTTCAACTGTTGCCCATTCCTCATCAGGAATTGAAGTTAATTCCATCTTTGGACCATTTACCCGCAGCGATGCTTCACCACCCCAGTACCACCATTGACGATAATAGTGTGAGCTATCCATTGCCAATTGCAGCAACTGCTTCAAATGGTCAGGTAGTTCATTGTAGCGATCCATATTTGCAAAGAACGAACCAGCCCACGCACCAGAAATATTGTTGGTGAGGAAGTAGTTTGTTACGTCTGCCCAGCCAACTGTGTAATCTTCTGTGATGCCGGACCATGCGATACCATCAAGCTCGCCGGTTTGCACCGCGACCTCAATATCTTCCCAAGGAAGCGTTACAGGAACAACACCAAACTGGCTTAAGAAACGACCGGCCGTTGGGAACGTAAACACGCGCTTGCCCTTAAGATCGGCAAGGCTGCGGATTGGGTCTTTGGTCGCAAAGTGACATGGGTCCCAAGCGCCAGCAGACAAATGTTTCACGCCAACTTTTGAATATTCTTCATCCCAAATCTCGTTTAAACCATATTGGTTGAACAATACTGGCACGTCGAGCGAATAACGGCTTGCAAACGGGAAATAGCCACCAAACACGGTCACTTCGGTTGGTGATGCCATTGAATCATCGTCTGATTGAACCGCATCGATTGTTCCTTTTTGCATGGCTCGGAACAATTCACCAGTTGGTACCAATTGATCGGCGTAGAACAATTCAATTTCCATCTCATCGCCTGCAACTTTGTTGAAGGCATCAATGGCTGGTTTCACCACATGTTCGCCCAAAGCTGAGCCAGCATAGGTTTGCATCCGCCATCGGATTTTGGATTGCGCTATCGCCGGAGTGGCCAGAGCGGCGGCCGGGGCTGCAAGTGCGGCGCCGGTCAAAAACTTACGTCTAGTCGTCATTTCTTTCTCCTCGTTTATGCAGTTCGAGCCCAATTTTCTTGGGTCTTTTATATCGTTACTTTCCGTAGACTGCGTTGGGTAACCAGAGTGCAATCTGTGGGAACAAAATTATGAGTGTGAGCGCAAAGAGCATCACCAAGACGAATGGCAAAATCGAGCCATAAATGTCTTTCAGTGTAATCTCAGGTGGTGCCATGGCGCGCATCAAAAACAGGTTGTAACCAAACGGCGGTGTCATATAGGCGATTTGAGTGGTGATCGTGTAGAGCACACCGTACCAAATCAGGTCAAAGCCAAGCACTTTGACAAGCGGAACATAAAGCGGCGCAACAATCACCAACATAGCGGTGTCATCAAGGAACGTGCCCATAATCAAGAATGACAGCTGCATCAAAATCAAGATGACCCATGGGTTCAAGCCCAACTGATCAGTGAACAGATTGTCGATGGCCCGCACCGCGCCAAGTCCATCAAACACTGCACCAAACCCAAGCGCCGCTAGGATAATCCACATAAACATGCATGAAATCAGAAGCGTCTGGCGGACCGATACTTCAAATACTTGGCGGTTCATACGCCCTTTCAGGATGGCTGCAACAAAAGCCGTCATCGCGCCGATCGCGGAACTTTCCACAAGGCTTGTCCAACCATTGATAAAGGGCACCATCATCGCCGCAAAAATAGTGAGCGGCAAAAGTCCTGCACCCAGCAGGCGCACCTTTTCACCCATGGGCACTTCGCGTTCTTCCTTGGGCAAAACGGGCCCGAGTTCAGGCTGAATTTTGCACCGTATGTATATGTAAAGAATGAAAAGTGCCGCCATCAATAGGCCAGGAAAAACACCAGCCAACCAAAGCTGGCCAACCGGCTGCCGAGCAATCATTGCATAAAGAACCAGCACAACCGAAGGCGGCACTAAAATGCCGAGGGAGGACCCGGCTTGTATAACTCCAGTGACCATGCGTTTATCGTATCCACGGCGCAGCAATTCGGGCAGCGCAATTGTCGCGCCGATTGCCATTCCAGCAACCGAAAGACCATTCATGGCGGAAACAAGCACCATCAAACCGATCGTACCGATTGCCAGCCCGCCATGTACCGGGCCCATCCAAACATGGAACATCTTATAAAGATCGTCAGCAATCTTACTTTCAGACAGGATGTAGCCCATGAAAATGAACATGGGCAGCGTCAAAAGCGGGTACCATTTCATCAACTTCATCGCAGACGAAAAGGGGATATCAGAACCACCTGTGCCCCACAGGAACAGCGCAGCAATGGCCGCAACCGCGCCAATGGCCGCGAAGACGCGCTGTCCGGTGAACATCATCAACATCATCGATGCGAACATGAAAATGGCGATCATTTCATAAGACATTTACAGGTCCACTCCCTTGAGTGTCGCAATGTCTTTGAACAGTTCAGAGATTGATTGCAGGAGCATCATAAGGATGCCGAAACACATGATGATTTTGATCGGCCAGAGATAGGGGCGCCAAGCCGTTGGACTGCGCTCGCCATATTGGAAGGAATAGCTGGTGCTGTCGTATGCCCCGTACAACATGACGCCAAGATAGAAAATGAGGAACAGCACAGTGATCGCGTCGATCTGCGCCTTCTTTTTGTCAGACCATGCGCCATAGAACAGATCCATGCGCACATGCGAGCCCTGTTGCATTGAGTATGGCCCACCCAACACATAATAGGAAACCATGGCGAACTGTGCCACCTCTAAGGTCCACAATGATGGGAGGAAAAATGTCTTAGAAATTGAAGACCACAGCAAAATGGCGACCATGACGAATATGAAATACATCATTATACGGCCCATTCGGTAGTTCACCGCATCAACAACACGAACATATTTCCCCATGAACGGATACATCAGCTCGCCCCCGCCGCTTCATTGGCTTCAAGCCGCGCCAGAGACGACAGAACCAACTCAGTCAGCATCTTGGCAATGGCTTCTTGCTGGTCCGAGGTCTTGATCAAGTCGTTTCGAACTTCAATCATCACATTGTGCAAGCCGTTCTCAACCCCGTGCTTCTTCAGCGTATAAGTGACCCCATCTTCAGGACCATATGGCTTGTTGAGTGCAAATTTGAACTGATCGTATTTTGATGATTGAGCCATCATTTCTTTCGCAAGCCGTTGATCACTGTCGCAAAGAATGCCGATTTCCGTGTCACGCTTGCCACCTTTGTAAACAGGGGTGAAGCTATGAATGGTCACAATGACCGCATTGTCTTTATGCCAACGGATCGTCTTTGTAACCATGTCAGAAAACGGCACGAAACAACGCTCAACGCGCTCTTGATAGTCTTCGCCTGAAAGCGCAACGTTCCCCGGCACATCAAAAATCTCACTTCTCGCCGGAACGGCATCGATGGCTTCGGGTGGACGATTACAATCATAAATCAGCCGAGATACTTTCCCCAATATGGCTTGAGCATCGAGACGCTCACCCATGTTTAAAGTCACCTCACGCGCGCCAGGGTCCCAAGCAATATGAGAACTCTTGAGATCGTCGCCTAGGCCGAGATCAGAAAACTGGGATGGGATGCGATTGGACGCATGCTCACAGATTAGCAGCACGCGTGACTGTCCGTCTGCGTTTATCAGCTCCACCGCCTCAAACATTTCTTCGCGCATATTTGCTCGTTCTGTAGAAAAATTCACAATCACTCCTCGTTTGTACATTTTTCTTCAAAAACAATTCACTTGTCAATATCGTTTCTGAAAGTTTTTCTTCATATTTGGTCAGATTGTTGATAAACGGGGAGAAATGGAGAATTAACAGTGGCCGAAAGTACCAGCACCGTCGCAGAACTGCTCCAAGGTAAGTTCGACCATTTGACGAGAGCAGAACGTCAACTCTCTCATTATCTCATGGAGAATTATCCAGTTTCAGGCTTGGGTTCGATTACTGCTGTCGCCAAAGGCGCAGGTGTTTCAACACCCACCGTCGCACGGTTGGTGCAAAAACTAGGCTTTAAAGGATTTCCCAGCTTTCAAGCCGCTTTGCGCAAAGAAGTCGAAGCCACCATTTCTGACCCGATTGCCAAGCACGACACTTGGGTTGATCAAGCACCAGACGAGCATATCGTGAATAAATTTGCAGATGCGGTGCTTGAAAATGTGCGCCATTCCCTAGGGCAGTTGGACATTGAGACGTTCGAGAGCGCGTGTGAATTGCTGGCGGATACAGACAAGCCACTTTTTGTAGTGGGTGGCCGTATCACCCGCTCGCTTGCTGACTATTTCTTCTTGCATATGCAAGTTTTGCGCAAAGACGTGACCCATATTCAGGCCATTTCAAATGCTTGGCCGCACTACCTACTCGACATCAAAAAGGACGATGTTGTGGTCATTTTTGATGTACGAAGGTACGAAACATCGACGCTAAAACTCGCAGAAATGGCCGCCGAAGCCGGTGCAAAAATCATACTCTTCACCGATCAATGGCTTTCGCCCATTGCCAAACTGGCAGATCACACATTCAGCCTTAAGATCGTCGTCCCTTCGGCTTGGGACAGCTCGGTCACCACCATGCTGTTGATCGAGACCATCATCGCCGATGTTCAACAACGCACCTGGCCTGAAACCCGTGCGCGGATGGAAGAACTTGAAGTAATGTTCGACAAAACCCGGTTCTTCAGAAAATTCACTTAGTTCGAAGTTTTAACTCAAATGCCTCACCATTTAGCATGACAGCGTGCCTTTGCTGGCGCAAATGCCAACAACGCCAATCTTTACATTCCAAATTGGCTTGCTTACTCAACCGTCGCCTATGACGACCTAGTCGGTTGAACGAAATAATTGAAAACTTGTCGTGAGCCGTCAACGCTTTGTGGATCGCAGGCGCCGCACCCGGCCCAAACCGTTCCAAGTAGGCCACATCCAGCCGCTGCCCTGTGCCGGAAATTTCTAAACTATTTTGGACATTATAGTCAGCGATAACATTGTCAAAATCGGTCATCGCCGCGCCAAAAAACACCACAACAACGACCATCCAATTTATGTTGATCAACCATCGGTTTCCCTTATTTTTCGCAACGCGGAAAACAATCGAACAAAGACCAAAAATGATCATGACCATCCATATGCCAGCGGCAAAACGCAGACCGGTTAGGGAATATTCTTGAACATAAATTTGCAATCGATAGAGCGCGGAGGCTACCAGAAGCATGTTTTGAAGGACCCAAAGGTAGATCAACGCTTTAATCAATGGAGATTTTTCACCTGGCCCATTTTCCCGCATCGCGATGAGGATAAATGCGATGGCCAACAGCGCCGTCGCCAACAATGGATAAGCCCCGCGATGGGCGTACTCGGCAAACGATATGCCGTTTGGCAAAGATTGCTGACCCCAAAGAAAGATCAAATCCGTCGAGGTTTGCACCAGAAACAAGAGATTAAACAGCACCAATGAATTCAGAATGGCCCCGTGTTGAAACACAGAATGCCAACGCGGCGGGGTCTGTGGAGCGGCATCGTCATGTTGCAATTTGTGTTTTGCAACTATGCGCCGTCCCAAGAAAGCAACAACAACCAGCACGGTCGAAATCCAAAAGAGAGGCCGCAATATATCAATACTAAACGTCCCGCTGATGAAGATAGAAATATCAATTGACTGCTGAATAAGCGGGTTGGCTTGCGCAAACAGAAAAAGGAAAATTCCACCAAGCCCAATTGGCACGATCCAATTCAAACTATCCGACATTGATGGCCAGCGCAGCAATAGGAGTGGGAGCCGAACTATCCGTACCAACTCATCAAACATGACCTGGGGCATTTGAACAAAGAAAGGGCTTAAGTCAGCATTGTAAAACTTGCCGGTCACCGGGCCAGAACAACAGGTCGACAAGGTCGCCAACCCATATAGCGCAACGACCATGCCAAAGATGCTTGGCGCTTCCAAAAGCGGCAATGAACAGAGGAAGCAAAACAACCATGCACTGACCCAAAGCACACGATTAACGCGCCAATCCCGCATCACAACAACGGCGATGGAAAGTGCCTGACATACGATAAACAGATTTAGACCTCTGCCATGCCCAAACAGTAAGAAGTCAAACGCCCAGACCAGACACAAAATCAGCGGATACTTGATTATCGCTTTCAGCAGCGACGCCTTTTCCAGCTCACGATCTATTGTTGGTGTCCGAGAAGTAGTAAAATGAGTATCAGTCATAAAATTGCCCCAAACATTAAATATGTGGCGATTATTCATGCAATTCGGTGGAAACTAAGCCCAAATAGGGATTTTTTCTGGTCAAAATATTGGCGAATTCTTGACGGGATCACACCAGCAAGCGTCTCGCTGGAGTTAGAGTGCTGTTGCCTGAGCCAGGAACATGTGCGAACAACCCATCCATGGAAAACAAGAAACAAGTCGCCATTATCGGGGCCGGGCCAGCGGGACTAGCTGCCGCTGAAGTGCTAATAGGCAGCGATTGCGCGGTTACCATTTATGATGCGATGCCGTCGCCGGCGCGAAAGTTTCTTTGGGCAGGAAAGTCTGGGCTCAACTTAACCCACTCGGAGCCGTTTGATGCGTTCAAAAAACGGTTTGGCTTAGCTTCCGCTCATCTCCACGCGGCATTAAACAAGTTCACGCCGACCGATATTCAAAACTGGGCAGATCAGCTGGAGGCACAAACATTTGTCGGGTCGTCGGGTCGCATCTTCCCCAAGGCCATGAAAGCATCGCCGCTTTTGCGCAATTGGCTGCATCGGCTGGATAAAGGGGGCATTACCCTCAAAACGAAACATAAATGGCTCGGATATGAGGGTGAAAAACTGAAATTTGACACCCCAGCTGGTGAGCTACTCATCTCCCCGGACGTCACAATATTGGCCTTGGGCGGCGCATCTTATGCAAAACTAGGTTCCAACGCGAAGTGGGTTGATTGGCTTGAAAGAGCTGGGATTACGGTCGCACCATTCCGCCCATCAAACTGTGGATTTGATGTGAACTGGAGCCAACATTTTGTCGAAAAATTTTCGGGAGAGCCGATCAAAAATGTCGTGGTTTCGTCAAATGTGGGATCGATTGAAGGAGAGTTTGTTGTCAACAAAACCGGCATTGAGGGCAGTCTGATTTATGCACACGCCGCTGCCATTCGAGATCAATTGGAGACCGACGGGCAAGCATCGATTGCCATCGACCTCGTGCCGAACAGGACCAACGAAACGCTCAAGGCAGCGCTTGAAAAGCAAAACCCAAAACAAAGCTTATCCAACCGCCTGCGCAAGGGCGCGCGACTAACCGGTGCAAAAGCTGCATTGGTGCGCGAACTATATCCTGAAGCTGCAAAAGCCGATGCCGAGCAACTAGCTGCGAATATTAAATCACTGAATTTGCGGGTGCTCGCCCCTCGCCCAATTGACGAAGCAATTTCCACGGCAGGCGGCATTGAATGGGCCGAGATCGACGCAGAATATATGCTCAAAAAGCGACCCGGTACGTTCGTTGCTGGCGAAATGATCGATTGGGAAGCACCAACGGGAGGCTATTTGCTCAGTGCCTGTTTAGCGACGGGCAGAGCGGCAGGAATTGGCGCAGCCAATTGGCTGCGCCAAACAAGCTAACGCAAACTAGTTGAACATTGCGTTCGGCAATAAGAGCGCGATTTGTGGAAAGATAACGATTAGTGCCAAAGTCGCGATCATCGCCAACCAGAACGGCATGATACCGGCGAAAATGGTTTCAATTTTCACGTCGGGCACCACGCTTTTCACAATGAACACATTCACCCCAACCGGTGGTGAAATCAGACCCATTTCCAAAACAATCACCATCACCACGCCAAGCCAAATTGGGTCGAAACCCATACCCACGACCAGTGGGAAAACAATTGGCAAGGTGATCACCAAAAGCGACAAGCCTTCAATGAACATGCCCAAAATCACATATCCAAGTAGGATCAACGCTAACGTTCCATAGGTGCCAAGAGCCAAGCCAGTAACCGCGCCAGCAATCGTTGTAGGTAAGTGAGAAAGCGCAACAAACGGCGCAAACACATTCGCCCCGATCAAAATGAAGAACGCCATACCAGTGGTTTTCAACGTTTCTGCGCTGACATTATACAGGTTTTTGACGGTGCATTGCCCACGAACAATCAGCATGATGAAGGCAAAAAACGCCCCCACGCCAGCGGCCTCCACTGGCGTAAAGAACCCGGTGTAAATGCCACCAATTGTGATCAAAATGATCGTGCCAATGCCTGTCGCACGCAGCAAGCTGGTTAGCTTTTCTTTCCGCGTAAACTTAGGGCCACGTGGTCCCTCTTCTGGCCAAAAAAACGTTACAATTGATATGGCAATCAAGAACATCGTGGTCAGCAAAATGCCTGGCAACACACCCGCCATGAATAATCGGCCGATGGATTCTTCAGTCAGCACAGCATAGATAACAAAGCCAGTCGACGGGGGAATGAGAATGCCCAATGTGCCGCCGGCCGCAATTGCCCCGGTCGCCAGCTTCGCACCATAATTGTAACGTCGCATTTCGGGATATGCCACTTTGCCCATCGTAATTGCCGAAGCAATAGACGAGCCAGACAAAGCCGCAAACCCGGCACAGCCAACAATAGTTGCCGCCGCCAGTCCGCCGCGCAAATGACCCACAATTTTGTGTGCAGCCTCGAACAGATCCTTACTTAAGCCTGCTGTAGACGCCAAATTCCCCATCAAGATGAAAAGCGGGATAATGGTTAGTTCGTAAACGGTAACCGTGGCAAAAGCCTGTCCGCTAAGGGTAAAGGCCGCCGCTTGAAATCCTGACAAAAGAATTGTGCCGACAAAGCCCACAATGAGCAAAGCAACAGCAACTGGCATGCCCGACGCCAAAAACCCAAACAGGGCAGCAAACCCGAGGACACCATACATTTCGGGGCTCATGGCAATACCCTTTCTAACAAAAGCATTAGGGCAGAAATGGCGCATCCAATTGCAACCGCGTAATAAGACGGGCCAAATGGTAGCTGCAACAGCAATGTCGCCTCACCAAACAACGCCGCCTCTAACGCGTTGGAAAAAGCACGCCAAGCCAAATAGCTCAACATCACAAACCCGCAAATGCTGATCAGCCAGCCCAGCAATTTTTGCAATGCGGCAGGCGCCATTAGTAACAGCGTATCGATCGCAATCAGACGCCCAGCAAGAACGCATAATGGCAAGCTTATCGACACCAAAAATGACAAAAGAATCTGCGAATAATCATTGGCGCCAAATATTGGCTTGTTGACGAATGAGCGCAACAGCGCATCACTAACGGAAAGGCCCATTAAAGCAAAAACGATTAAAGCACCACTGATAACCAGTGGCACTTCAATCCAGTTGCGCCAACCGGACAATTTATGTCCGGTCGCGCCAAATTTTTCATGTGACATTGATTAGTTGCCAGCCAGTGCGTCGACCAAAGCATGGGCATCAATGTTTTTCTCTTCACCGATCTTATCGATAAAGGTGTTCAGCGCGCCGCGCATTTGCGATCTGAACTCGCTGTCAGCCTCTGCGTCAATTGCAATCAGCTCAACACCTGTTTCCTCCGCAAGATCCAAGCCAGCTTTGCCCGCTTCATAAAATGCTTGTGCACCACGCAAGCTCAGGTGACGACCAACAAGACCGTCAAGAACAGCTTTGTGCTCGTCGCTCAGACCATCCCAGCTAGATTTGTTCATCAACAAGTAAAAGCTATCAAGCGCTGATGGAATGTTGGTGGTTACATATTTTGCGGTTTCGTTAAGCTTATATGACCGGATGCCTGACGGGCCGATCATCACGGCGTCGATGACACCTGTGTTCATGGCGTTGTAAGTATCCGTTGTTGGCATTGATACAGGAATACCGCCCCAAGCTTTGACCAACTCGGCCATCACTGGGTTTGGCGTCCGGATTTTCATGCCCTGCATATCAGCGACGGTGCGTACTGCCTTATCACGTGTAATCAACACGGATGGGTTGTTCGCCCATAGGCCCAACAATTTGGTTTGCGAATACTCGTCTTCAATTAGTCCAATATTATCCCAAAGCGCATTGGTTGCCGCTTCGCCACCAGGAAACAGACCCGGCAAATGAACCATTGCCGTTTTGCTGAACTGCTTTGGCGTATATTCAGGAATACCAAACACAATGTCCGCAACGCCGGTCACAACACGCTTATATTGCTGAACTGGGCCTTTGCCCAACTCACCTGCTGGATAGATTCGGATCGTTAGCTCACCGTTTGTAGCGGCCGACAATTGTTCAGCCAAGGGTGTCATCACGCCCTTATCCATTGGATGTGTCGATGGCATAAAGTGTGCAATTTTTAACTCTGCAGCACCTGCCAACGCAGTGCCAGCAACAATGCTCGCCGCTGAAATTGCTGCAACCGTAATACGTCGCAATTGTCTTGTTTCCTGCCTCATAATATTCCCCCTCCAGGATCAATAAATTTTACTTAACAGTGGTAGTTATCCATGTTAACTACATAAAAGAGTATGCTATAGTGTAAGTCAACTGATTTGTCGGAGACTGCATTGGCTGAAGAATTTACGTTGCACAATCGGGTGGGCTTCAAAGTCACCCGATTGGCTAGAATTATGGAAGCGAGACTTGAAAAACAATTGTCGGATCACGGCGTAACACGGCTGATGTGGTGTGTACTGCGGGGTGTAGGCATGGAAGATGTAAACACGCCATCAGGCCTTGCGGATTATATTTGCATTGCGCGTCCGGCCATTTCCCGTCTGTTGAAAGCGATGGAAAAACGCGGGTTCGTTGAACGCAGCGGCATCCATGACGACAAGCGGTTCACGGACGTCGTGCTGACTGAGCTCGGCGAGGAAAAAATGAAGGCCTGCCATGTGTTGGTGCGGGAGTTGAACGAGCATTTCGCAAACAAGCTCGACACAAAAACATATGACATCTTAATGGATGCAATAGATAAAATGACCGAAGACGAAGATGTAAAACTGATGCGTCTTTAAGCGAACAAAGTTTGGGGGAAACTTGAGCGCAACAGAAAAACCTATTGATCTGCGGTCGGACACTGTTACCAAGCCGTGCGACGCGATGCTTTCAGCGATGATGAACGCTAAGGTTGGCGACGATCAATATCAAGACGATTATGAAACAAATTCGTTGCAAGACGAAGCCGCTGTTCTTCTTGGAAAAGAAAGCGCACTTTGGCTCCCTTCAGGCACAATGGCAAATCAGGTCGCTTTGCGCGTTGCAACCCGCCCGGGCGACGATGTCATCGTTTCTACTCAATCCCATATTGTGTGGCACGAAACAGGCGGAAGCGCCGCCAATTCCGGCGTTCAGCTAACTGAAATCGGCAAAAATGGTCACTTCACTGCTGATCAATTTTCTGCAGCCATCAAACCACGCAATCACCATATCTATCCACCAACAACTATGTTTCAAATTGAAAATACCCACAATCGTTGTGGTGGCACGGTGATGGCCAAAAACCAGATGGACCAAATCTGCGCTTCTGCAAAAGCCGCAGACATATTTTCCTATCTTGATGGCGCACGGTTGTGGAACGCAGCACATGTTCTGAGCGAAAAGCCCGCCTCTCTAGCCGCACCCTTTGACGCAGTTATGGTTTCATTATCGAAGGGCCTTGGCGCGCCGGGCGGTTCAATCTTAGCCGGCAGCAAATCCTTCATTGAAGCCGCAACAAGATATCGACGCATGTTTGGCGGTGCCATGCGCCAAACGGGATATTATGCCGCCGCCGGTCGGTATGCCATCAAAAACAACATGGACCGGCTCGTTGATGATCACGCGAATGCGAAGCAATTTGCCCAAGTCCTTTCCGCATCTCCGTCTGTTCGAATTGATCCCAACGCTGTCGAGACAAACATCGTTGTTTTTGCCATTCAAAACGAGCATGTAAATGCACCCGAACTCGTACGGGCAGCGAAGAACATGAATGTTCTAATCAATGCTCTGAGCTCAAACACCATCCGCATTGTCACCCATTTAGACGTTGATCGCGACGCATGCATCAAAGCAGCCGGCATAATTGTCAGCATCTTAGAAGATCAACCCGAACCAGCTTTGCCAGTCTAAGGAAATTAGAGTTTGAAGTATTTTTCCGACAAAAATCGTCCAGTGCATCTCGGCCCCTATCCACTTGAGCGCCTTTCACGCGCGGATGAAATCGCCAACTTAGACAAGCTGCCAAAGTTCACGCAGATGAAGTTTGAGGATAAAGAAAACCCTCAAAACATCGTCAATTCCATGAGCGAAGCGCAAGCTATGCTCGACGCAATCCGCGATGGATTGATCAATAATGCGCAAGCGAGCCTGCCTGATGATTTGACGGAGCGCCAAAACCACCTCAAAGCATTCGGCTATTTCTCTGACGTCGCAATGGCGGCCACTTGTGCATTTACGCCAGAAATGATGCTCGCGGCTCCGTTTCGAAATCCAGATATTGATCGACTCGCCCATAAACTGCGCACCAACCAAACCAAGTCTTTGGCTTCCGGTGTCGATGTGATCATGGCCGACTTGCGTGACGCAATGAACGCGCCACCAAAGGACATGGATAGCCACAAACATGCACTGATTTTTGTCGTTGAACATCCGCGCGAAGTGCGCGAAGACGAACCCGGCAATACATGGCTAAAGGGCGCAGGACCGGCTCGATCCGCGCTGCGTGCCATGGAAGC
Source organism: Maritalea sp. YIW29 (assembly GCF_057219265.1). Lineage (NCBI taxonomy): Bacteria > Pseudomonadati > Pseudomonadota > Alphaproteobacteria > Hyphomicrobiales > Devosiaceae > Maritalea > Maritalea sp. YIW29. The sequence goes on along the minus strand of NZ_JBXVVF010000001.1, from coordinate 64,109 downwards.
ATCCGCCGTCCTCGCGCAATATATTCGGCTTCTAGGATATGACGCCCGCGCCCATAGCCATTCGACTTCCGACGTCAATCTTCATCATTTAGCCGCAGCGTCAGGCTTAGCAACGATTGAAGACGGCAAGCTGGTCAATCCATATTTGGGCGAAGGTTTTTCCATCGCTGCCGTAACGACCGAGCTGGATTTTGCCCACGATCTACCATTGGTTCCGCTTGCCGATCAGCCCAAATCCAAAACCCATGGCATCGCATGGCAATTGGGCATGGGCACTGCAAAAAGCGCTCGAAACTTTGACCCTTATGCCAAACGTCGCTTCGTAGATGGCGCGCATCCGTTTGAAACGCTTAAGCGGGTTGATAGCCCCACGACATATATTGACGAAGACCGCGTACCCCGCGTGCCAAAACGCACCGATATGTTTGCGCGTTCTTTGTTCGGCGATATGGGGAAACGCAACCAGCAAGCATCGCGCAATGGCCAGTATGTCAGAAAGTCGGCGCCATCAATGGCCCAACGTCGGGCCCTGGGTGCATTTGTTTTGCTCCAAGATGGCGAAGACAGTGCCACAGTTTCTGCCGAAACAAGCAACGAACAGCGCAATGCTGATAATCTCAAGGCAATGTCATATTTTCTGGGCGTCGATGCTACCGGCATTTCCCGTTGTCCGGAATGGACTTGGTATTCACATGACGCCACTGGCGAACCAATTGTTCCGCCCCACAATCAAGCCATTTCCATGGTTATCGATCAGGGCTACGAAACCATGGAAGGCGCTTCCGGGGACGACTGGATTGCGGTTTCCCAATCCATGCGCGCCTATTTGCGCTTTTCCATTTTGGGCAGCATCGTTGCCAAACAAATCCGACGCCTTGGCTATAAGGCTAAAGCCCATACGGTGATGGACGGCGAAGTGTTGCAACCCCCGCTCCTCCTGCTGTCTGGCCTTGGTGAAGTCAGCCGGATTGGTGAAGTCATCCTCAACCCGTTTTTGGGTCCACGCCTAAAATCCGGCGTCGTGACCACCGACATGCCAATGGCGCACGACAAACCGATATCCTTCGGCTTGCAGGATTTTTGCGAGAGCTGCAACAAATGCGCCCGCGAATGTCCATCTGGCGCGATTACCGCCGGGCCAAAGCTCATGTTTAATGGTTACGAAATTTGGAAATCCGATAGCCAAAAATGCACCACCTATCGCATCACAAATGAAGGCGGTGCAATGTGTGGCCGGTGCATGAAAACATGCCCTTGGAACCTTGAAGGCATATTCGCTGAAGCACCATTTCGTTGGGCCGCTATGAATGTGCCCAAAGCCGCGCCCTTGCTAGCAAAGCTAGACGATGCTGTTGGAAACGGCGAGAGAAACCTTGTCAAAAAATGGTGGTGGGATCTTGAAATCCAGGATGATGGCGCATACCGCCCGACCAAAACCAAACCACATGCCCGTGATCTGCAAAAGGATTTGAACCTGAAATATGAGGATCAAACTTTAGCGGTTTATCCGGCCAACCTTGCACCACACCCATGGCCGTTCCCGTTCCCGATGGACCGAGAAAAAGGCATAGAAGCCTATCAAGCGATGATCACGGCCGATCAATATAAAGCTCGCCTAGCAAAGGGCGACACGAAAGATCTCGCACATGAATATCGGATCGAAGGCGATGCGCCCGTCATTCGGGTTGAAATCACCAAAGCGGAAGAAATGACCAGCGGTGTGACCAAATATGAGTTCTCGACGCTGGACGGCTCGCTGTTCCCAGAATGGCAAGCTGGCGCGCACTTAGATATCGTTGTTGCGCCAGAATTCTTACGTCAATACTCGATGTCTGGTGACCCAGCGGATCGAACCAAATACCAAATCGGTGTGCTACGTGAAGATAAAGGCCGAGGTGGCTCACAATTGTTACATCGGATTTTCACCGAAGGGCGCAAGATCTTCATCTCTAAGCCGATCAATCACTTCCCCTTGGAAGAAGCGGCCAAGAAGACATATCTGATGGGCGGCGGCATCGGCATTACGCCAATGATTGCCATGGCACATCGTCTCCACGCGATCGGCGCTGATTTCGTGATGCATTACTCATGTTCTTTGCGGGCCAACGCTGGTTTCCTCGATGATCTAGCGAAAATGCCGTGGAGCGACAAAGTCCACCTGCACTTCTCCGACGAGGGAACGCGTGCGGATTTGGATGAAGTGCTGGGCGCATACCAAGCCGGGTCACACGTTTATACCTGCGGTCCTGAGCCTTACATGCAATCGGTGATGGAAGCAGCCGAACGACAAGGTTTTGACGACGAAGAACGGCATATTGAATATTTCAACGTGCCCGAATTGCCAGAATACGAGAACCATCCCTTCAAACTAAAGCTGGCTAAATCTGGTCGCGAGTTCGAAATCCCCGCAGACAAATCGGCAACCGACGTTTTGGCCGAAAACGGAGTGCATATTGACGTCAAATGTTCGGACGGGATTTGCGGTGTGTGCAAGTGCGGATTGGTTGACGGAGATGTTGAACACCGCGACTTTGTGCTGTCGAAAAAACAACAAAATGACGCGGTAATCTTGTGTCAGTCCCGGGCAGCAAAGCCCGGTGGAACAATTGAAGTTGACCTCTAAGCCACACTGAAAAGCTAGAGTTTGACACCATAAATGCGTTGGGTGTTCTGGTTGAAAATCTTTGTTTGATTTTCATCTGTTTCACCCGACAATATTTCGCGCGTAATAGTGATCCAGTCCGGCAAGTCCATGGCCAGTTTGACCACTGGCCAATCACCGCCCCAAGCACACCTGTCGGCGCCAAACTGTTCCACCACATGCTCGATATAGGGCCGCACTGCTGCGGTGTGATCCTGATCTGCTCCGCAATAGGCAACAACGCCGGAAATCTTACAGGCAACATTTTCCAATTTAGCAAGTGCGGTCATCTTCTCGCGCCAGACAGTTAGATCACCACCTGCCACATTTGGCACGCCACAATGGTTGAGGATGAGCTGAGTATTGTCACACGCTTTGGCCAGTTCAATGGCAACGTCCAGCTGGCTTTCCAAAAAACACATGTCGAAGGTCTTGCCCGCGGCGCCCATCTTTCTGACATTCTCGCGAAACATCGGCTGTCGTGACACTTCATCATCAACCACATGCAAAATCCGACGATAGCCGACGACAAGCGGATTGCTCGATGTCGCTTCCAGCCACTCATCAAAATCCGTGTTGTCCTCAGGATAAGCGGCGGCAATAACCCCAAGCATTCGGCTGTTGGGATCGGCAGCAAACTCCAGCGCAAACTCTGTTTCGGCGCGGTAGAATTGCTGATCGACCGCTGTCTCCATAAATATGGTGCCCGCAACATCATCGCGCGGCACCATATTTTCGTAAATCGGCACATCATATGCCGTGTTGTTCAAAACCGGGATACCGCCCGCCCACTCATAAGAAAATCGTGTCGGATACATAAGATGTTGATGTGTATCGATAAGCGGTATCATGGGAATTCTCCTATCCTTGGATTACGTTCTGGCGTTGTTGACCAAGCCCTTCAATTTGAAGCTCCACCACATCGCCCGGCTTTAGATATGTCGGTGGTTTCATGCCCAATCCAACACCCGGAGGTGTACCGGTTGAAATAATGTCGCCCGGCTGCAAACTCATGAATTGAGAAACGTACGAGACCAGATGCGCGACGCCATAGACCATGGTTTTGCTGTTACCGGTCTGCATGCGCTTGCCGTTTACATCCAAATGCATGGCCAAATTCTGCGGATCTTCAATTTCATCGCGGGTCACAAGATAAGGGCCCGTCGGGCCAAACGTGTCAGCCGACTTACCCTTAACCCATTGGCCCTCGCGCTCAATTTGGAATTCGCGCTCCGAAAGATCATTGATAACGCAATAACCAGCCACATAGTCTAAGGCGTTTTTTTCATCTACATATTTTGCATCACGGCCAATGACCACACCAAGTTCAACTTCCCAATCTGATTTTTTCGAACCGCGCGGGATCTCAACATCATCATTTGGACCGACAATCGCTGAGGTTGCCTTCATGAACATCACAGGTTCTGAAGGCACATCGTGGCCAGATTCTTCTGCATGATCAGCATAGTTCAAGCCTATGCAAATGAACTTGCCCACACCCGAAACACAGGCACCAATTCTTTGGTCTTTTGACAGCTCCGGTAGTTTTGCGACATCCAATCCACGTAACCGCTGAAGGGTTTGGTCGTCAATGTTTGCGCCATTCACGTCATCAATATGGGCAGACAAATCGTAATACGATCCGTTTGGGCCAACAATTGCTGGTTTTTCGTGACCCACAGGACCAACACGTAAAAGTTTCATTCCAATATTCCTTTAGATAGTCCAACCGCCGTCGATGACATGGGTTTGTCCAGTTGTGTACGCAGCCAAATCACTCGCCAAATAAGCAACAAGCGCCGCAATTTCTTCAGGTTGACCAATGCGTCCCATGGGCTGACGTGCTATGAATTGGGCCTTGGCTTCTTCGTAATTGCCGCCAGCTGAAAGACGATCCTCCAAAGAAGGTGAGTGCACAGTACCCGGACAAATTGCATTGCAGCGAATGCCTTGGGTGACATAGTCGGCTGCAACAGACTTGGTGAGGCCAATAACCGCAGCCTTTGATGCACCATAGGCAAACCGATTTGGCACGCCTGTAACTGAAGACGCAACGGATGCCATATTGATGATCGATCCACCGCCATTTTCAAGCATTTTAGGCAAAAACGCTTTGATCATTTTATACATTGCTGTGACATTCAACGCGAAAGAGAACTCCCAGTCCTTTTCAGCGCATTCAAGCAATGAGCCGTTTGCAACAAACCCAGCGCAGTTGAACAAAACATCCACAGGTTGACTTTCATCGGCGAATTCCTTGATTGCATCATGGTCCAAGACATTTAGCGTTTTGACATTACAACCAACCTCATCTGCCAATGACTGAAGACCTGCTTCATCGATATCCGTCGCAATAACTGTTGCGCCTTCTTCCACCAACCGCTTTACGCTGGCGCGGCCAATGCCTTGTGCAGCTGCTGTGACGAGACAATATTTGCCATCTAATGTATTCATTTCACTTCTCTTTACTTCAGGCGCCCGGCAAACATGCAGGACCAATCGGTTCAAAACTTTTATAGGTAAGGACAAATTCTGTGTGGCCTAGTTCCTCAGAACAGGACATTGCGCCCTCCCCAACATCTTTTACGAGTTGGAAAATTTCATTTCCCACCTCTTCAAGCGAAGCCTCGCCGTCCAGAATTCGCCCGGCATTCACATCCATATCTTCGGAAAGTCGCGAGTATGTCAGCGGGTTCGCACAAACTTTTATCACTGGCGAAATTGCAGAACCAACAACGGACCCGCGCCCAGTGGCAAACAACGTTACATGTGCGCCACAGGCGATCAATTCAACAATTTCCGCGTTGTCGACAATGTTTGGAAAACCAAACCTCACCTCGCCATCTGGCACAACATCCAAAAGGTAAAGCCCACCATTTGGCGGAACATCACCGGGTTTGATCAGGCCAGATATTTGAGAACGTCCACTTTTTGCGTACGCGCCCATGGACTTTTCTTCAATCGTTGAAAGGCCGCCGTCAGCGTTGCCAGGCGCGAAACTTGGATATCCAAGTACCTCATAATAGTTCGCAGCCTTATTGACAGATTGGATCAGTTCTTCGCCCAGTTCTGGCGTAACCGCCCGTTCCGCCATATGGTGCTCGCAACCAATTAACTCGCCAGTTTCTTCAAATATACATGCAGCACCTTGCTCCACAAGCTGATCAAAAGCGCGGCCAATTGCAGGGTTGGCCGTAAGTCCACTTGTGCCATCTGAGCCGCCGCAAATTGTGCCAATCACCAGTTCCGAGATATCCATTGGCACGGTCTGCGCATTATCAAGTTTCTCGCTGACTTCTTTAATCCAGCTCACGCCTTTTTCTGTTGTCGTTCGTGTGCCGCCTTCACCTTGGATTGTTAGAACGCTTACATCACGGCCGCTTTCTGCCACGACATCTTTCAAGCGCAATTTGTTAAATCCCTCACACCCGAGCGAGACCAGTAACACGGCGCCAACATTTGGGTGGGTACACAATCGTTCCATCATCGATTGCGCATAGTCATTCGGATAGCACCCTGGGAAGCCAACAACTTGTACTTTTTGCGGTTCAAATTGTTGGGCCACTTGGCGCGCCACATGATGTGCGCATTCCACAAGGTAAACGACCAATGTTATATTTCTGATGCCTTTTCGACCGTCAGATCGCAAGTAACCATTCATGATTGGGTCTCTCTTGGCTCGCCAGTCTTTACAGTGTTGGCCATATATCGGCTCTGGGTATTATGCACATGAACAAGTTCACCTACCTCGATGTCGGTACTCGCCAATCCGATCACGGCACCATATTTTAGAATGAGTTCGCCCTTCTGGATGGGCTTGCGTGCAAGTTTAAACCCAATTCCAGCGTTGCGGTCCAGCTTAGCCTCAATCCCTTCGATCAAAACCATTTCGCCGCCACGAATTGGACGTGCAACACCCAAAACATTGTCGGTAGCGTCCAACAACAGCAACCTATTGTCAGTTTTCATTTTCTTGCTTTCATCGGCGCCATCATTCATAAAACTACACCTTCTCAAATGAGCTGCTTCGACGAAGAAGCCCAGCATAAATTTGCATCAAAATTTCCCAAACTTTAGATAGGCTTCTTGAGGGTCTGTACCGGCCAAAATGGCTGTGCGGACTTTGTTTTCTGTCTGCATCGCCTCAATTGAGTCTGCTGCTATTTGTTCAACGAGAGCTTTGGGCACCCGAACAAGCCCGTCTAGATCACCAAGCAAAAAATCGCCCGGCTGGATCAAGACTTCGCCAATGATAATGTCCACGTCAAAACCCGTTGGCAGCCAGTGCCCGACCACATCCCGGGGCGTGTGAAACCGACGCCAAGCTTGAAATCCCTGTGCTTTCAAAAAATGCGTATCGCGAATGCCACCATCAATAACGCAACCCAGTACGCCCTTGCTTTTTAAGGTTTCTGAGGAAAGTTCTCCCATATGGGCAATCGTATGGTCATGGGGTTGAGAAACCCAAATGTGACCAGACTTTGCCCTAGAAAGTAGGCCTGTCCACTCCAACAGCGTTTGATGTCCGTCTGCTGTTTCGTCCACACGACCTTCGATGGTAAAGACCGGTCCACACAAAACATCATCAGTCAAAAGCGGCGTCAATTGATGCGGCAATGTAAAATTGCGCAATCCCATTTTGCGCATAACATCGTGCACCACGCCAGTGTAGCATTTTCCCAAATCTGCTGTAAGCGTTCCAAGATCAGGCATGATAAAATACTTCTTCCATCATCGCCCACCATTCGCCGTCTGCGCGTGTTTCGAGCGCCTTTTGACACGGAATGCAAACGTCCCACCATTCTTTGGTGATTGGCAAATCGGCCATGCGCTTCATATCAGCTTCAAAATCGTCGCCAACATATTCCCAATACCCAAAAAGCAAGTTCTCAGGTTCGCGCAAAAAAATCGAATAATTGGTTACGTTGCAATCGCTTAGGCTTTGCAAAATTTCGGGCCAAACATCCGCATGGAGCTCTTTATACTTCTGAATGAATTCTGGTCGAATACCGATAACCATGCCCATACGTTCCATCATAGTCTCCTCAGTTTAAAACCTTGTGAGAGCCTTCAAGGCTCAATTTCTCAATTGCAGAAAAATCCCAATCGATCCCCAGGCCAGCCTCGTTCGACGGCACGCCAAGACCATCATCAATTTTCATCGTTGTATGCGTTAACCGATCAAGCTGCGGGATATATTCCAGCCATCTCGAATTTGGCACCGCGCAACAAAGCGACACATGCAGCTCCATCAAAAAGTGCGGACAGATCGATACGTTAAACGCCTCTGCCATGTGGGCAACTTTTAACCACGGGGTTATGCCACCGATCCGTGCAACGTCCACTTGCACAATGGAAGCAGCATCGCGACGCAGGTACTCGTTGAACTGAGAAAGCGAGTACATGCTTTCGCCCACAGCGATTGGAACAGAAGTACCGCATGCCAAATTCTCATGACTACCAACATCATCGGCGCGCAACGGTTCTTCAAACCACGCAACATTGTGAGCTTCTAGAATTTGAGCCCGACGGCGTGCTTCCGACAAAGAAAAGCTTTGGTTTGCATCGGTCATAATTTCAAAATGATCCCCGACGGCCTCGCGCAAAGCACACAGCCTAGCCTCGTCATCCGCGGCTGCTTCATGCCCAATCTTGATTTTGGCGCCCTTAAAACCTTCAGCTTGACGGGCTTTTGCATCCTCGATCAATTCTTCCGGCGAAAGGTGCAACCATCCACCTTCTGTAGAGTAGAGCGGAACGCTAGACTTCGCGCCACCCGCCATTTTCCACAATGGTTGGTCGAATTTTTTACACTTGAGATCCCATAGTGCAATGTCGATTGCCGCCAACGACAAAGATGTAATCGCCCCCACACTTGTGGCGTGGGTTTTGAACAGTAAATCGCGCCAAATTTGCTCGATCTGCATCGGATCGCGGCCGATCAGACTTGGAACAAGCGTATGTTCCAACAGCGCCATAATCGATCTGCCACCTGTGCCAATCGTGTAGGTATAGCCAATGCCAATCGCGCCATCACTATCGGTGATTTTTACTATTGGCGTTTCTTGGCTTTCAAAACTTTGAATGGCATCTGTGCGTTTTACCTTTGGCGGTAAATCAACCATCAAAATCTCGACGCGTTCAATCTTAGCCATTCTGGCCACCAAGCACATTGTTGCCAGTGCCAGCGTCAAACAGGTGAATGCGGTCCAGCGAAAGGTTGAATGTCAAACGCTCATCGCCCACGATAGGTCGCGGGTTTAGCATTTTGCCTTGCACATCTTTCGCGCCAATCATTGAGAACAATATTGTCTCGGTACCCAGCGGTTCCGATATCGAGACCATTAGATCAAAACTTACCGTTTCGCCATCATCCCGCATGCCATGACCCACGGGCGTCAAATCGTCAGGACGAATGCCAACGATGATATCTTGGCCTTCGCTCACGTGATTTTGCGCCCGGCTTGGTACTGGTATCAAAATATTGTCTGCCAATGCAATTTGAAGACCCGACTTGCCGTTGCTCACAACTTTACCGTCGAGCTGGTTCATTGGCGGACTACCGATAAAGGAGCCAACAAATGTGTTCACTGGATTTTCAAATACATCCAGTGGTGTACCCACTTGTTCTATGTTGCCGTCCCGCATAATCACAATGCGATCAGCAAGTGTCATCGCTTCAACTTGGTCGTGGGTCACATAAACAATCGTATTGTTGACCCGCTTATGAAGTTTTTTGATCTCAGTCCGCATTTGAACGCGCAGTTTGGCGTCCAAGTTGGAAAGTGGTTCATCAAACAAGAAGACATCGGGATTGCGAACAATCGCCCTCCCCATCGCAACACGTTGACGTTGGCCGCCAGACAGTGCGGCTGGTAGACGATCCATCAACATGCCAAGACCCAAAATCTCAGCGGCGTCTTCTACGCGTCTAACAATTTCCGTCTCCGGCAGCTTTGCGATCTTTAGTCCAAATCCCAAATTATCCCGGACGGTCATATGTGGATAAAGCGCATAGTTTTGGAATACCATCGAGATGTTGCGGTCCCGGGGCGGCAAATTATTGACGACTTTTTCGCCAATTTTAATGGTGCCATCGGATATCTCTTCCAACCCTGCAATCATGCGAAGGGTCGTCGACTTTCCGCAACCTGACGGTCCAACGAGAACGACGAATTCAGAATCTCCAATTTCGAGATCAATTGCATGGACAACTTCGAGTTGGCCATATCGTTTTACAACTTGGCTGAGTGAAACTTCAGTCATAATTATCCCTTTACGCCGCCAAATGTGAGGCCGGCAATGAGGTGTTTTTGTACTAGGAATGTGAGGATCAGCGCGGGCACAATAATGATGAATGCCATGGCGCACATCCCAGCCCAGTCTGTCGTGAACTGTGCGATGAAATCGGTGAGGCCAACAGGCAATGTCTTACTGTTTGTTGAGCGCGTTAGATTGCTTGCCAGCGCAAACTCGTTCCAACTTGTTAGGAACGCGAATATCGCCGCTGATGCAATGCCAGACTTAGCCAGTGGAAACTCAATCTTCCAAAATGCCTGCCAGCGTGTGCAACCATCAACTTCTGCGGCTTCTGCCAATTCTTTGGGAATTTGGCGGAAAAATCCGTCGATCAGCCAGATCGTAAAGGGCACATTCAGTGCCACATAAACCAGAATGATCCCAAACTGCGTGTCGATCCATCCTAGGCGGGCCCACAAGATAAATACCGGTAAACTCAAGGCAATTCCAGGCACCGTGCGTGAGAGCATAAGGCCAAGAAACAACGTGTCTTTGAACTTAAAGCGATAGCGCGCAAACGCGTATCCACCTGAAATACCCACAATGATCGCAATGGCAGTGCTGGTAGTTGCAATGATGATTGAGTTTCGGAAATAGGCAAGAACAGGAATAGCAATCTGTGTTTCGCCAATGCCGAAAATGGCATAAAAATTATCAAGCGTAAGCCGTTGAGGAATCCAAATTGCAGGTTTTGCCAGAATTTCTTGCAAAGGCCTGAACCCAGATAGGATCACCCATAGCCCTGGTATCGTGATGATCAACATCACAATGAAAGTTATAACCCAGCTGATAATAGCTTTTGTTTGAGTGCTCATTATTGTGCGCCTCCCATATAACGTCGGGCAGCGACGAGTTTAGAAAAGAAATAATAGGTGAAAGCGATCGACAATAGGATCGACACATATGCCATGGCATTCGCCATGCCCATATTTGCACTGTCATATCCAGTGCGTGCGATCAGTGTCCAAAGCAATTCGGTTCGCCCAGCGGGGCCACCACCTGTCATGGTGTCCACCACGTCATAGGCGCGCGCCACATCTAGCGATCGGATGGTCATTGCAATGTATGCAAATGGCATCAAAAACGGCAGGGTAATGTGCCTAAAGGTTTGCCACGCATTGCAACCATCAACTTGTGCTGCCTCGAGCGGGTCTTTCGGCATGGCAAATAGTCCGGCAAGCAACAGAATGGCAAAGATGCTTGTGCTCATCCAAATTTCTGCGAATGCAATGGCGCCCATCGCAAGCCAACCATCTACCAGCCAAGCAATTGCTTGATCTGTAATGCCCAACCCCTGCAGTGCATTGTTCAAAATTCCAACATTGTCGTTGAAAATGAACTTGAATTGAAAGCCAACCAAAATTGGCGAAAACATCATGGGGAACATCATAATCGTACGCATTGTACGCTGACCCCAAGTGATCTTGTTGATCAATAAAGCAATGCCCAGACCGAGCAAAAACTCCAAGTTGATCACAACTGCTAGGAATCCAACGGTGCGGAAAAACGCAACCCAAAAATCCCAATCAGCAAAGATGCGTTGGTAGTTTCGCAAGCCGACAAACTTGAAAAGCGTGTCTGGCCTTGTCAATTTATATGGCGTGAAACTCGTCCATAGCGAGAACAAAATCGGCACCAATACAACAATCAAAATCATGATAATTGCGGGCGTCAACAACACATAAGGCGTCGCTTGTTCCGAGAACATTTTTCTTTTGAAACTTGTCAAAACTGACATTTTTTCTCCAGCGAATTTTTGTCATTTCGTGACAAATGAGTGGGGTCGTAACCCCACCCATATGGAAGGGCAGAGGATTAACCTTCGTCTTCGATCAACTGATTAGCCGCAGCTGCAGCATCATCCAATGCTTGCTGTGCTGTCTTCTCGCCAACAATTGCAGCTTGAAGTTGAGGGAACAGCTCGTTCGAAATCGGGATCCATAGTGGTGTAGATGGAACCGCAAAGGCATCTTCAGCCATTGACGCACCAAATGTTTCAAACACTTCAACCAACCAATCGTTGCCGCTTGCTTTTGACTCTGCAATAATCGCCTCAATTGCATCAGGACGTGTTGGCAACAGGCCAGTACGTGCTTCTGTCATTTGGCTTTCAAAGTCAGTTAGGAATGAAACGAACGATGCCGCTGCTGCTTTGTTATCACATGCCTCAGTAACTGAGAACGAGTGAGAGCCGGACCAACCAGTCCGCTTACCGCTTGAACCTTTTGGTGCGCGGATAAGGCCAACATCGCCTTTGATTTTGCTGTCATCGCTATTGAAGAACGTAGCCCAGCCACCCCAATCAAGGTTCAAAGCGACAGTGCCTGACGCGAAGCCTAGACCAGTTTCATCCCATAGATAGTTTGGCACACCTGCTGGAACAGCTTTTGCTTCATATAGATCCACAAACCATTCTAGCGCACGAACACCTTCTGGGGAGTTGAACGCTACTTTGCCGTCATTGCCAAAAAAGCTTCCGCCTTCAGCAACAAGCATCTCGTAGAAACGACCAGAAATGCCTTCATCTTTACCCACATATTGGGTGCCGTAGAAGTTTGGTGGATCAGCAAAGAAAATCGCCTGATCTTTAACTTGTGCCCATGTCTCAGGCGGCATCAGATCGTAGCCATATTCAGCTTTAAAGTCGGCTTGATTTTTCTCATCTGTGTACAAAGATTTGATGTAATACAGGTTTGAAACGTCAGAGTGACGTGCAAGTTGCACCAAACGGCCGTCAACCATGCTGGCATTCAAAACGTTCTGAGAAATAGCACCCACAACATCTTCAGCCAAAATGGCATTCAAGTCGACATATAGCGAACCATACTGAGGCGCAAAGCTTGTGTGGTTTGAACCAACGCACCAGTTGATAGAACCAGACGCGATATCTTGTTTGATCTCACGATCGAGCTCAAAGTGGTTTTTACGCGAAAGAATTTCCACTTTCGCACCAGTTGCGGCTTCCCACTCAGGAATGCGTGTATATAGCGGCTCATACTGTGCGCCACCAATCAGTTTTACACGTAGCGTGTATCCGTCAAATTCAGCGGCGCTTGCTGCACCGGCGAACATGGTGACCGCTGTGGCACCTGCCAGCATTATGGTCGATAGTTTATTCAACAATTTCATTATTTCCTCCCTAGTGATAAATAATTGCTTAGTTTGATAGATCGAATTCACGCTCGATTAGCGCGTTGTGCTCGCCGATCGATGGCGCAGGTTTCGGGCTCTTAAGTGTTGCCCCGTCCACGCGCACCGGTGAGCGAATTGCTTTCATTGAGTGGCCATTGCCCAAGTTCAAATCTTGGAAAAAATCAAGGGCTTCAAAGCTTGATGACTTGAATAGGTCTGGCCATTGAAGAACTTCTGACGCCCAAATATCATGGGATACAAACAGCTTCATCCAATGGTCTGTGGTTTGCGCATTCAAGTGATCAGCCAACACCCGCTTGATTTGATCGCGCTGTTCAAACCACAGTTTTTCGTCGTCGAATTTAGTTAGTGCGTCACAACCAATAATGCCGCCAAGTTTGTCCACCGGTGTCATAGCAATGGCGACATAACCGTCCTTGGTTGGGTAAACCCCATAAGGTGCAGACAGATATGCGTGTGCATTATTGAATGAACTGCGCTTGGGTAAACGGTTCTGCTGATCATTCAAATGGGTGGTCAACACCTCAAATTGAAAGTCGACCAGCGCTTCCAGCAAACTTGTTTGCACGTGGGCACCACGGCCCGACATGCCGCGCCGAATAAGCGCAGCCAGAATGCCTTGGACAGCTATATTGCCTGCCAATTGATCAGCAATTGCTAGCCCCATTGCTGTTGGTGCTTGCCCATCATCTCCAGACAGCCACAACAATCCCGAACGGGCTTGAGCCAGAAGGTCTTGGCCTGGAAGTTCTTTCCAATCGCCTTCTTCCCCATATCCAGAAACGGATGCGTAAACGACACCAGAATTTAGCTCTTTAACTTGCTCATAACCCAGACCAAGTTTTTCCATCACACCCGGTCGAAAGTTTTGGATGATCACATCAGCTTTCGCGCAAAGTTTGCGCACTTTTTCCAAATCCATTTGGTCTTTTAGATTTGCAGAATAGCTTTCTTTGTTTCGGTTGATGGCATGAAACAGCGTATTGGCGCCGTGCACTTCAACTTCGGACAAATAAAGATAGCGACACAAGTCACCGACTTCTGGCCGTTCAATTTTGACGACCCGAGCACCAAAATCTGCGAGTTTCAAGCCTGCCAACGGGCCGGCCAAAAATTGAGAAAAATCGACAACCAACAACCCGTCTAGAAGTGCATCGTCGTTTGAACTGGTCTTCATCGAACACTCTCCTGATAAAGAGCGTTGATAGCATCGACGGCATCGCGATTTGAGCGCATGCCCAAAAGACAATCATAAACAATATCGCCAGCATTATCTTGGAACGACATATAACCGTGGTGCCGAGGGCGCAGGTAAGATTGCTCAAGCGTCTCTAGTGTGTTTGTAAAGAAGTTCGCGCTGTGCTCATTGCACCTCGCATCCGTCCAAGCTTCGATGTTGGCGGGCTGCCCACCTGCATCGAAAAAGGCACCTTTTTGACATTCAGCCGAAGCAATCCAAAAGGAATATTCAAGTGCAATATCCAAATGTTTAGTTCGCGATGAAATGGCAATACCCGTACCGCCAATTGGAGACCCAATTGAGCCATTGTTGGCGTGCGCGGGGACGTTCCCGACTTCGATCAAATGAGGTCTAAACCCTTTGCGAGAGTAATTGGAGTAGCCATAAAGGTATGGACAATAAGAGTGCGAGTTCCGACAGGACAGCCATTCAAAAGCAGCAATCGGGTCCATTGAATAGCTCGCTGCATCGAGGTGTTCGCTGACCCGCTTCATTTGCTCCAGTGCAAAAACACCAATATCAGGATCGATACCGATCTGGGAGCGTCCGAAATCGTGACCAATGTTCGATAGGACATTGTAAAAACTCATCAATGAATTGATGGGAATTAGAGGCCATACAACTTGCTTGTCTTTGGCCAGTTCAACAACATCATCCCATGTTTGCGGTGCATCTTTAAGCAAGTCAGGCCGTCGCGCCGATATTGGTGACGCTGCATCAATTGCCAATCCCCATTGCCGACCTTCAAAATTGTAAGACTGATGTGAAACGCCAACTGATTGGCTAGCCAACACGTTCAACTCATCATCTCGGCTCTGTCCATCAAACGCGGCTAGAATACCGGACGACGCAATATCGCCGACATGAGGGTGGTCGATGACCATAAGATCAAATTCGTCGGCCATATCTTGGATCGGGCGATCTGCGAAAGCCTGCAACGAGCGCTTTTCCCAGACAATTTGAACGTGGGGATGACGGGCATCGCAAAACATCTCAGATGTAACAACCATCGGATCGAAACCTCGCACGTGGTCCCAAGTCATGCCTTTAATTGTAACGAGCGGATCAATCATTTTTCGCTAGATCCTGCTTGTCTATTGGCACTGCTTTGTTGTGCACTAGGGTCTTGATACTTCACCGTCATCAGATGCTCGCAATAAAGCGCCAGCACACCATCTTCCTTGAAGACGCTGTAACTCACCCGAACGAGGCCCATATCGTCATATTTCGGTTCTTTGGAGAGATTCTCTCTGATGGTGTAAATCGTGTCACCGATAAAAACAGGTTTGATGAACCGAAGTCGATCATATCCATATGAGAATGAATTCAAGCAATTGGTGGCAGCAAGACCAAGTCCATAAGAGAAGACTTGGGCACCAGCAACAAGGCGGCGGCCAAATACGCCCTCATTCTTTGCAAAATGCTCGTCCGCCACATAGGGATGCAAATCCATCACCATCATATTGAACTGCATCGCCTCACCTTCAGAGATAGTCCGGCGCAAACTACGAATTTGATCACCAACGGTGAAATCTTCGTAGAACCAGTTCTCAGCATTCCAAACAGGAATTTCACCATGCGCCTCAGGCATGTCTTCAGGCGGCCGCTTGTGCGTTCCAATTTCAATCGCCATTGATCGTTTGCTCCCTAATTGCCCTCATCTTATGCTTGACTATTTTATATGTCAAATCTAATTTCATATACAAAAGTACAACAACGGGAACCAGATCATGTACGAAGACAGATATCTTGAAGAATATGAATTGGGTGAAAAACGCAGCACGATCGGCCGCACTATTACCGAGACAGACATCGTCGTTCATGCGGGTCATACCGGCGATTTTTTTCCCCATCATATGGATGAAGAATTCAGCAAGGGTGAAGTATTTGGTCAGCGCATTGCCCATGGCACGATGACTTTTGCCATCGGGATTGGTCTAACCGCCACTGCGATAAACTCAAAGGCCTTCACATATGGCTATGAGAGATTGCGATTTCCGGCGCCGGTTTTTATCGGCGATACAATTCACACTGAAATCGAAATCACACGCATATCGGATGATCCTAAGCGTCCGAAATTTGGCCAGGTTGTCGAAAGTTGTTGGGTTAAAAACCAAAAAGACGAGACAGTTTTGTTTTGCGAACATATCCTATTGGTTCAAAAACAAGGAAATGAATGATGGAATTGAAACAGAACTGGACTGCCCCCAGCAGAGCAACACCAATCATCATTATCGGCGCGGGTGGAATTGTATCGGATGCACATTTGCCCGCATATCGCCAAGCCGGATTTCCAGTCAAAGGAATTTTTGACTTAGACCACTCGCGCGCACAAGAAGTTGCAAGCAAGTGGGACATCGAGGAAGCGTTCGCAACACTAGAAGATGCCATGGCACATGGCACCGACGTCATCTACGATTTGGCGCTGCCACCTTCGGCCATCGCTGGTGTTCTAAATCACATCCCTATCGGTGCAACGGTTCTTATTCAAAAGCCGATGGGCGAAAACTTCGAGCAGGCAAAGGAAATATTGAAAGTCAGCAGAGATCGCGATCTAAATGCCGCGATCAATTTCCAACTTCGATTTAGCCCTCAGATGCTTGCAGTGCGTGATGCGTTAGAACAAGGCACGCTTGGCGAACTGTTAGAAATAGAAGTCCACCTAAACGTCAATACACCGTGGGATCTGTTCCCATTTCTTAAAGCGATGGACCGTGTAGAAATCGCTGTTCACTCAATTCATTATCTTGACCTTATTCGGTCCATGGTTGGAAAACCAAATGGCGTTCTTGCCCGCACAATGGGCGACCCCCGCGCGCCGGATATGGCCCAAACTCGCACCACTGCATTGCTGGACTATGGCGACAATCTACGATGCGTCTTATCGATAAACCACAACCATAAATTTGGCAGCAAGTTCCAAGATTGCAAATTTAGATTTGAAGGCACCAAGGGCGCATTGATGACCCAAATTGGGGTAAACCTAAATTACCCTGAAGGTGAACCAGATGAGCTGTGGTTGGCAACCACCGACCAAGAATGGCAGCAAATCCCGCTAAAGGGGTCTTGGTTTATCGACGCGTTTGTTGGCGTTATGAGCAACATACAACGCTTTCACAATGGCGAAGATCCAAAACTCGTCACTTCGGTCGAAGACTGTATTGAAACGATGGCGTTGGTTGAAGCTTGTTTCGAAGCAAGTGATTTACCCTCGCACAAATTGCCAACGATCTAGTTGAATACTAAGTCGAATTTCTGGCCGGGCCACCGATTTGAACAGAAATGGCTTCAACGGCCTCGAGCAAGAAATTTCGGCAATCTTCAATTGGCACGCCGCCGTGATAGCGCCCCATATATGGAATGGTCAGCGCAGCGGCGGCAAACCCGTCAAACCCAAATATGGGTGCGCTAATATTGACGACGCCCTTAACGACAAAGCTTTGCATTTGCTCATGACCACGAACGGAAATGTCCGTTAATTCATCGCGCAATTTTTGCGGCGGAATGTTGTCGGGATGCGGTACATTGACAATTGTGCTGTTGATTTCTGCCGGGTCGCTATTCGCCAAAATCACTCGACCGGAAGAGGTTTGCCAAAGTTCAATCCGTGCGCCCATACGAACGCTCAACACATTGTTGCCCGGATTATCAACTTGCCCAACGATCACGACGCTATCTTCAGACCTGACAGCCAGATGACACGATTGGTTACAATCCTTTGCCAATTGCCGCATGACCGGCGCGGCGGCCACGGTCAGGCGTTTTACTACCGGAATGCGGTGAGCAAGTTCAAACAAATGCGTCGTCAGGTAATATCTGTCGCTCTCTTCATCTAGCGCGATGAGTCCCCGCCGCCGCAAAACGACCAGCATCCGAAAAATTTCGCTTACCGAACGGTCCAGCCGTTTCGCAATTTCGCCTTGCGTCAAGCTCGTGCCTTCAGAGGCTAGGATTTCAACAATGTCGAGCCCTTTATCAAGCGCGGGCGCTTTGTACTTTTCAGAACTGTCCAAATTCACCACCCAAAATCGCAATCATAGTTTTAAATATGAAAATTCAAGATTGGAGTAAACAGCTAAATTGACCAAAGCCCCGCATTTGTCATTAGGATTGCTGACGTTTTCCCAACTGGCTCTGCACTAGGTTCCAAACCCAATCAAACAGTTTACGGCCCGTTTGGGCGGAAATAATTCCCTGCCGAATTTCAAACTCTTCAAAGCGGAAGTTCCTTGCGGACAGGCCGCGAGCACGCAGGTCCGCGCCAAGCTGAACACGCATTTTCTCTCCACCGCAGAAGTACACTTTGGTGTTTGCCAGACTTACGTCAGCAATGGACTGAATTTTATCAGCCGACAGATGTCCCTCTTTTGCGCTTTCAACCAAATGGATTTGGAAATTCTCGTATCTATCTGCCACTGCCTGCAACTCATCCAAGTGAGTTGCATTGGACTTATCCCGCACACAATAGAACAGATGGATTGGGGCTTTCACGTTTTCCAACTCACCCGCAAATGCCAAGAACGGCGTAATGCCAATTCCTCCGGCGATCCAAATTTCGGGTGTTTCGGCATGTTTGTTGCGTTTAAAATGACCGTAGGCTGGAGAAATTTTCACACTATTGCCTGGCTTAATTTGCTTCGCCAACACTTTCGTATGGTCACCCAGTGGCTTGAATGAGAACCGAATGTTTCGATCTTTTTTTGGTGCTGAACTGATCGTAAACGGATGCACTTCGCGCTGGCCGTCCACCTTAAAATCAACAAATGCAAATTGACCCGCATGATGGCTCAACCCGCGCGACTTTGGGGAAAGTTCTACAGACACTGCGTCGCCGCTCTTTTCAACATTTTGCACGGAGTAAGAATGCCGCCCCCGCCAAATGGCGTTGGGCAACAGGGTGAACAAGTAACAAGCTATGCCCAAAATACAAAACGTGTTGGTGTAGATGCCAACTGGATCAAACAGCTCGAAGGGCTTGATCATAAATACATAGTGAAATGCAGAGAGCGCAAACAAAGCACCCATAAATTTATGGGACAGTTTCCACCAATGATAGGGAATAAAAGTCACCACCGTGATGACCCCCAATACCAGAAAACTATAAAGCGAGAATTCGCCCAGGGTCTCGGCGAGTTCAGTCAAACCCGTTTCACGCCCCAATCCATCAATATCAGCGTCAATGGTATCGTGAAGCAACACAGCTCCCAGCGCTAAAATGCCCAGCCATTTGTGCAAAACATAAATGCGGTCGAGACCGCCAAATATCTTTTCAAGCACAACAAATCGTGTCGCCAGCAATTGCGAGAAGCTCATCAAAATAAGCGCTGCGACCCCAATATATTGGCTCATCACGGCCCAAAAATCATGCTTCATCGCGAGTGGCCAAAACCAATAAAGCGGGAAAAAAGTTCCAATGACGACGATTAGAATACCAAGGGCTCTCATATTTAACTCGCTTTTTGGGGAGAGACGCGCGGCAATTCAAGCGTTGCTTGAAAAAGAAACCCAGTCTCAGATTTGATTGATTTTAGATTGAGGGTGCCACCAACCTGTTTTGCAATTGTGGCAACGATGGCAAGGCCAATACCGGTTCCCGGCGACGTGGTTGATCCGCGCACAAATGGCATGGTCAGACCGTCAAGTTCGCTAGGCATAAACTCTCGTGCCGCATTCTCAACAACGAGCGCATTGTTCTTGGACAGGCGAACAACAATATTGCTATTCCCCTCGCGGTATTTTTCAGCGTTTTCGATCAGGTTTCTAAGAGCAATCGCAAAAGCGTCCGGATCAATGGCGGCAAATAGCGTACTGTCTTGATCCCAGTTCAATTCCAGAATTCCAGCATGACCTTTGCGATCAAAATCCGCACAAACCAAGTCAATAATCGGCACCAAGTCGATCCCAATGTCTGATTGCGCAAATCCCGCTTCCAACCGTGCAAATTGCAATAGCCGTTCAGACAGCCGTGCAAGACGTTGCAAGGATTGTTCAACGTCCTTCGCTCGAGATAATTGCTGCTCTCCATCCAGTTCGCGCTGTAACCGTTGAACCTGTGCGATCGCCCCGGCAATTGGTGTTCGCAACTCATGCGCACTGCTCGCGGCAAAGCTTCGCTCTGCATCCAAGGCGTCACGCAGGCGGGCCAATAACTCATTCACTTCTTGTGCAATTGGCGCCAATTCTCTGGGATATGTTGCTGTTTCAGCCGCGGAAAGATTGTCCGCACCCCGCTCAGCAATCTCAGCCCGCAATCGTGTTACAGGCTTCATCACCTGCTTGACCGCGAACCAAATCAAAATCGCCATCAATGGCAGGATCGCAGCCAATGGCACAAGCAGACTGATGATGCTCTGCCATATGATTTCAGACCGATGATGATCGGTCTCGATAACAACGATTGTGATCCCGCTATCAATGTCCGCCAACGCAAAATAACGCCTCCCGGCAAAGTCAAAAAATCCCAAATTTGGGGTCTTGGATATGGCTTCAGCCGGCAAGTCATCAGGCGCAAGGATCAGTTTTCCCGCTCCATCGAGAACATAGAAGCTCAAAAAAGCATCTTCGTCGATACTCGTGGAAACGGCGCTCAACTCACCTTCTTTGATCTCATGCACATCATAGACAACCAAAGGCAAAAACCGGATGGCGCTCTGCCGGAGGTTTTCATCAAATGTCTCGTTGAGTTCGTGGTTGATAACATAAGCGGCTACGCCGACACCCAACAGCCATAGGGCGGCAACGCCCGCCAAAAGCTGAACCATCAAACGCTGCGACAGGGAAAAGTTGCGCCTCAAATTACGTCTCATGCAGAATTCACCTGATAGCCAATGCCGCGCACTGTCTTGATAAGATCCGCGCCAAGCTTTTTGCGCAATCGACTGACAAAAACCTGAACAGCGTTGCTTTCAATTTCTGCCCCAAACGCATAAAGCGAGTCTTCGATATCAGAACCGGAAACCACCGCACCTTGATGTCGAACCAGTCGCTCAAGCACCGCAAATTCGCGAGCGGTTAGGCGAACCGTTTTCCCTTCTCGGAAAACCTGCTTCTTCGCCAATTCGATCTTCACGTCACCAATTTCAATGGCGGGCAATGCATCGGTTGAAAACCGCCGCGCAACCGCGCCAATCCGGGCAGCGAGTTCATCCAGATCGAAGGGCTTTACAACATAATCGTCAGCGCCAGAGTTTAGCCCATCGATACGGGTGGCGATCTGATCTTGCGCCGTTGCAATTATCACCGGGACCGGATTGTTGGCGCTGCGGATGGACTTAAGCAGATCCATGCCCAGCCCATCCGGCAGGCCGAGATCTAGGATCAGCAGTTCATAATCAACGGATTCCAAGGACAATCGCGCATCATCAATGCGCTGCATCCAATCAACGCCATGTCCGAGCGCGGCAATGTGATCGCGCACGGCAGAACCAAGAATGTGATCATCTTCAACAAGTAATATGCGCAATTGTTGCCCCTTTCATTGACTTTTAATACCAACCAAACCTGACAGCAAGCTGAACAAGTTTCTGACAATCGTTCAGCTTGGCGTCAGCCAATTGTCGTTCTGTGGTTTTGCAAACCAACCGCAGGAGATTTTTCATGAAAAAGCGTATGACAAAACTATTGGCCGCCTGTTTGATCAGCACCGCCCTCGTCGCACCCCACACCGCGTTCGCCCGGCCTGTACAAGTGACTGCCCAACTTAAAGGCTATCCCGGTCCACCCGCTTACGTGGGCGTTTATTTGGTCAAACCAGATGGTTCATTTCACTCGTCACTTGCCGTTGCAGGCCAAAAGCAAAAATACCAGGCCCACCTTCGCGGCTGGTATCGCGGCGTATCCCGCGTTGGTCGCATCGATGGCATTTCGGGTGCAAGCGTCGGCGGTGGCCGAACATTAAAAGTAACCGCAGACATCTCCGATGCGCTGATAAACGCTGGCTACAAAATCCAAGTCGACACAGCCGTTGAAGACTTCGGCGAATATCGATCTGAAGCGTCAGTCGCTCTTGATCCCAACAAGAAAACCAACACAGCAAACGGACGGGGTTTCATAAAATCTCTCACCGTCAAAATGTAAACAGCGAGGCCACCATGAAGAAGCTACATCGCTACATAACATTTCTTTCAGTCCTAGTGATTTTGCTCCTGTCCTTAACAGGGGCGATCCTATCGCTAAAACCAGCGCTCGACCATTGGAGTACCACTCTACCGACCCAAGAACGAACCGCTGCTGAGGTGGTTCTGCTGATCACCCAAAATGTTGCCGGTGTCGAACGAATTGAAAAGAAGGCAAGCGGCAAAATTGTTGCCCATGCCTTCAATCAAGACGGCGTGCAAACATTGCTGGTTAACCCGAACAACGGCGCAACAACACAAGTCTCAACGCCTTCTAGCTTCTTTTCCTTCACAAGAGAACTACATCGCTCACTATTGCTTGGCATGACTGGCAAAGCATTAGCGGGTCTGGCCAGCCTAAGCATGGCCATTCTTTGTATCTCTGGCATCTTGCTTCTCGTCCGGCGATTTGGCGGCTGGAAAAAACTATTGAATCCCGTTCGGGGTAGCTTTTTCCAAAAGTGGCACACCGAACTATCTCGTGCGGCGGCAGTTGGACTGATGTTTATCAGCTGCACCGCAGTCTATATGTCCGCAACCTCATTTGAGTTGGCGCCAACCGCGACCAGTTCAACTCTGGAATTCCCGACGAATACAGCAGTTGGCACACCGATGCAGGCTGGAGAAATGACAGCATTTCAGCAGTTGAACTTAACCGACCTGCGCGAAATCCAATTCCCGTTTCCTGACGATCCGTCCGATGTCTACACCGTCAAAACCGCCAGCGGCGTGGGCTATATCGACCAAGTTACTGGCCAATGGCTCGGTTTCCAAACCAATGGCACTGCACAGAACATTTATGAGACCATCTATATGTTGCACACCGGCCAAGGCCTTTGGTGGTTTGGCCTGGTCTTAGGCGCCACCTGTTTGGTTCTTGTTGTTATTTCAATATCCGGTCTGGCGATTTGGGCGCAGCGACAGCTCAAAGCGGTGAGAATTGCCGACAACTCCTCAGTTAAGTCCGCTGACATTGTGATTGGCGTGGGCAGCGAGGGGAATGCGACTTGGGGATTTGCCAAAACGCTGCACCAGTCATTAATAAATGCTGGCCATAGACCACACACCGTAGAGTTAAACAAACTCAACGCCGCTCATTTAGAGGTCGGCAAATTCATTGCGCTAACCTCAACCCATGGCGACGGCGATGCACCCAGCAATGCAGCACAATTTGTCCAAAACATTCAATCATTCAACCTACAAAGTGCCCCCAAATTCGCAGTGCTCGGGTTTGGAGATAGCGGATTTGAACATTTCTGCGCCTTTGCGCACGCGTCGGATAAGGCATTGTTCGATAAAGGAATGCAACGCGCCTTGCCAATTACAAAGATCGACAAACAGTGCGTACAAAGCTTTGCGAAATGGGGAAATAGCCTTGCGCCAATCCTGGGGCAAAATCTAAAACTCGAACATCGTTTGACCACACCAAAGACCAGCGCCCTCACCCTCATTCACCGGGAAGATTTCGCGGTTGGAAGCGAAGAACCAATTTCAATATTGAGGTTCGCCGCGAACAAATCCGACGGCAAATTGCCAAAATTTGAATGCGGAGATCTTGTTGGCATCGTTGCAAATGAAAACGCTGCTCCACGATATTATTCGCTGGCGTCGTCTCACAAGGACGGTTTTCTCGAAATCTGCGTCAAAAAACATCCTCATGGCCTGTGCTCAACTTACTTGCACAACCTTGAGCTTGGTCAAAGCATCAACCTGTTCACCAAATCCAACGCAACATTTCGAATTAAAGACACGAGCGCGCCAACCATTATGGTTTCTGCCGGCACTGGCATTGCTCCATTAATCGGCATGGCGCGAAGAAATCAAACCGGCAATCCCATTCATCTTTATTGGGGTGGCAGACACCCGAACCGGGACTTCCTTTATCGCGAAACCATGCAAAATTGCGCCCGCGACGGTCGAATTAGCGCCCTCAAAACAGCATTTTCACGCATTGAAAACGGCAAATATGTTCAAGCCGACATCGCCTCGGACGCAACGAAGATCCGCGCTTTGATTACCCAGAACGCTCAAATCATGGTGTGCGGTGGCAAGGAGATGGCTCAATCCTTGCACGAAACAATTGATCAAATCATTGCGCCGATCGGCTTAAACGTCGCGACGCTAAAGCATGAAGGAAGGTATGTTGAAGATGTCTATTGAGAACGAAACCCGCAAAAAATTCATCATAAACGGCCCGACGATGGGAACGCGATTTAGCGCAATCTTTTATGCTCCGATGAACACACCAACTGATGAAATCGAAACCGCACTGCACCACGTCGTCAGTGAAGTTGACCATCAAATGTCCACCTGGAAACCAAATAGCGACTTGATGAAACTAAATGCGACTCCGGTGGGACTATGGAAAGAAATTCCAACTGATCTATGCATGGTTTTGGAGATGGCGTCGCAAATCCAAGCCCTATCAAAAGGTGCCTTTGACGTTGGTGTAGGTGAGCTTGTAAATGCCTGGGGCTTCGGCCCAGAAAACGACATGCCGTCGGCCACGCTCATCAAAGAATGCGCTAACGCAACCGCACCAAACAATAAACCAGCATTTGAGGTCGATTTTTCCAAGAACTTAGCCCGGCGCATTTCACACCGAGAGATTGACTTGTCCGGCATTGCTAAAGGCTATGGGGTCGATCAGCTCGCGCGCATTCTAAACACCTATAAAATATATGATTTTTTGGTTTCCATAGATGGTGAAATGCGCGCATCTGGCAAGCATAGTTCAGGCGAATGTTGGACTGCGGCTGTTGAAAAGCCACTCATTGAGGAAAGGCAGGTCGCCAAAACATTCGAACTTGAAAATGTCGCCGTTGCCACTTCGGGGAACTATCGCCACTTTTTTCAGATTGGCGAGCAACAGGTGTCCCATACGATGGATCCGAAAACTGGCAAGCCGACCAACAACAACATCTCTTCAGTGACCGTTTTTGCGACGTCCTGCGCAAAAGCGGACGCTTGGGCGACAGCGATTTGGGTAAACGGAGTTTCAGCTGAAACCCAACCTTGTCCTGACAAAGATGTTTTAGGCATTTACGTCATTTTTGACGACGGAAGCGACTTGGAAATCCCGGTTCACGCAAATTAGGATCAAAAAATCACGCGTGTCGCCAACTCCGGTTCAAGCAACACCACAACCCTGCCATAACGCCAACAATTCCGGCCATTCGCAATGATTTTGCGATGGCTGATTGTTGTTCGATCATGGCAAAAATTCAGAAAAATTTGACGACTATTGTGCATATTATCAACAAGCGAGTGTTGACTCTCAAAGTTGTCAGACATATTACATCATATAAATACGAGGAGCGCGCATTTGGCCGACGTCAAATCGAAATCGAAAAAACAAGAGGCATCCAAAAGCGCTGCAAAGCTGCTGCCTAAGATTGTTCGCAAGAGCCGAACCGTTGAAGTCTTGGAAGCACTTGTGCACATGATCGAAGCTGCAGGACTGCAAGTTGGAGACTCTTTGCCTTCTGAAACCATGCTCGCAGATCAACTCGGCGTTGGACGCTCCACCATACGTGAAGCGCTTAACCGTTGGGAAGGGCTTGGGCTCGTTCGACGCCGTAGAGGATCTGGCACATACATTACCGCAAACATTAAGTCTTCCGTTGGGCTAAGCTCGACCGCAACAAAGTTGGAAGCTGAAGGTTTGCTCCGTATTCTGGATGTAAGGCGGACACTTGAAATAGAAGTTGTTCGACGCGCTGCACAAAACATCTCAGATGTTCAAATCACGAAAATGCAGACAGCTTACAAAAAAATGGCGCGGCTCGTAAAAGAGGGGCTGCAATGGCGTGAGGCAGATCATGAATTTCACGGTGTTATTTACGAAGCAAGCGGCAACACCATGTTCGGCCAGGTGATCAGGGATGTCGACGACGCGTTTCACGCATCAAAAGTATCGAACTCGCCCTTTGAAGATCCTGTATTTGGATTTCGTTCTGTGCCCCTTCACGAAATGCTCTGCGACGCCATCGCCCGTCGCTCCCCAGATGATGCAATTGTATCAATTTTAGAAATTCTGGATCTGGTTGAACAGGAGGTTCGATCAGTTTCTGAACCCGAATAAAACGTCCCCTCCACCGCGCGAAGAGGGACGAATAAAATAAACGAGCGCGCCAAATCATTCTGACAGCAGAACACCCCAAAAGCGATGTCATTTTTGGGAACGGAAGAGTGTGTCTGCAAAAAAAGGGAGAAGACAAAATGAAACGCATTTTTAAACTGGTGGGCATCTTGGCCGCCGGCTTGATGATTGGATCGGGAGGTGCCAACGCTCAAACAAGCGTAACGGGTTTCCACGACAGTACATCAGGCACCTACATGGACTACATGAAAACAGTCTATGCGCGCGCTGGTAAACCAGAATTGCTTCAACTGCCCCTCACCGCTTTCGATAAAGAGTTCGATCTTGTCGGACTTGCCGCTGAAAGCTGGACGCAGTCTGAAGACGGCCTAACTTGGACCCTCAATCTGCGTGACAACCTCACGTGGTCAGATGGCGTACCACTTACAGCTAGCGACTACATTTTCTCGCTAGAGCGAGCAGCGACATCTGGTTATGACTTTGCATGGTATTGGGATTTCGCCGGTGGCATCAAAAACTGGAAAGCCGTTACTGAAGGCACCATGGACGTAAGTGAACTTGGTATTGGTTCACCAGACGCACACACAATCACAGTGACAACTGAAACAGCAAAACCATATCTGCCAAGCGTTGTATCGCTTTGGTATCCTGTGCCACGTCACATTTGGGCTGAGCATGGCGATGAATATGCTGCCAACGTTGAAACACTTGTTTCTTCAGGTGCTTTCAAATTGGAAAGCTGGGAAAAATCAACCAACAAAATGGTTTTCTCCAAACGCGACGACTATAAAGGCCCATGGCCAGCTATGGTTGATCAAGTTGTCATCGATCCATCTGTTGGTGCACCAGAAGTTGGCTTCCCAGCCTATCTTGCAGGCGACACCGACTTGACCAACCTTAACGCAGGTCAAATTCCGTTTGCAGAAGCAAAATACAAAGAGCAACTGCGTACAAACGCTATTTTCGCTCTTTCATACTTCTCATTCGATTTGGATGCAGAACCATTTAACAACCTAGATGTTCGTAAAGCACTTTGGTACGCCATTGACCGCGATGAAATGACATCAACGGTTCTTAAAAACTTGGCTATTCCAGCTAAATCTTTGTTGGCACCGGGCTTCCCTGGCTACAATGAAGAGCTAACCAAATATGCGACATTTGATGTTGCAAAAGCTAAAGAGCATTTGGCAAAAGCTGGATATCCGAATGGCGAAGGCTTCCCGAAGATCGAAGTTTGGTATCGCAAGCAAGGCGGCTATAACGGTGCGATCACCGCTCCAATGTTGCAGTACCTACAGGCTGAATTCAAAGAGCACCTCGGTATCGAGATGGAAATTCAGGTGATGAGCATCCAAGAATGGATGTCAGCACTATTGGCTAAAAAGAACAATTTGTTCCTAGCGCCATATGAGTTTGATTATCTTGACCCAAGTAACTTCTACGGCATTTTCTATAAGGGCGGTCGCCACAACCACAACCTAGCGTCATATGACGAACTTGTGGCTCAAGCTGACTCGAACCCAGACTGGGAAGCTCGCTTGGAGCTTTATGCCAAAGCTGAAATGGAATTGATCAACAACGTGTCGATTATTCCACTTATGCACCCAATCACTACGTCACTTATCAAGAACGAAGTGACAGGTGATGGCACCACGCCAAACGCGCTTGGTTTCTCACCACTGGATGCACGCGTAACTTACTTCTACACTCACGTGACGAAGTAATCTGCATGGGCTGTGCCGTTCATTATTCCTCCCTAGGGTGAGAATGGCGCAGCCCAACTAAACACTGGAGTTTGGTCGACAAATGGCTCTAATTGACATTAAAAATCTGAGTGTTAGCTTTTCAAGCCCAGATGGCGAAGTACAGGCGGTACGCGATGTATCTCTGACGCTTGAAGAAGGACAAAGCCTTGGCGTTGTCGGCGAATCGGGATCAGGCAAGTCCGTATCCCTCATGGCATTGCTAGGCCTATTGTCGCCGCACTCGGCAACCGTAAACGCGGCAAAGTTAGAAATTGACGGCGTTGACATGCTTAGCTGTTCAAAAGCCGAATTGATCAGTATCCGCGGCAGGACCGCTTCACTAATTTTCCAAGACCCAATGGCTTCGTTTGACCCACTGTTCAAAATTGGCGATCAGCTGGCGGAAACGATCCTATCCCATTTTAAAGTTAGCAAAAAAGAAGCGATGATGCGCGTAGAGCGCATGTTAGATCGCGTAGAAATGCCCGATTCAAAAAGAGTCATGTACAGCTACCCTCACCAATTATCCGGCGGAATGCTTCAGCGCGCAATGATCGCGATGGCACTCATCTGTGAGCCAAAAGTTCTCATCGCTGATGAACCTACCACCGCCCTAGACGTCACAATTCAAGCGCAGATTTTGCAGCTTATTGGTGACTTGCAGGAAGAGACCGGCATGGGCCTCATCATGATCACGCATGATCTTGGCGTTGTTGCTGAAACCGTGGACCAGATTGTCGTCATGTATGGTGGCAAAGTGATGGAACAAACCTCTGTTTTCGATTTGTTTGAGACACCGCGTCATCCCTATTCCAAAGCACTGCTGGGAAGTATTCCTGGCCTCATACCTGGAAAACGAAAACTAAAAGAAATCCCGGGCCAATCCCCCAACCCAGTGTCACCACCAAGCGGTTGCCCATTTCACCTTAGGTGCGAACAAGCAGACGACAGCTGCACACAGGCATCACCAGAATTGACCTACTGGGACCAACAACACGCAACGGCGTGTTTGAAGGTGGCATCATGAATATGGCACTTGAGATCAACGCGTTATCAAAGAGCTTTTACAAAAAGCAAAGCGCGGCGGGTCTTTTTCGCTCTGAACTTGTTGAACACTTGGCCGTTGACAATGTCAGCATCCAAATACCTGAACGCAAAATTGTTGGCCTTGTGGGCGAAAGTGGTTCGGGCAAATCAACAGTCGGGTTGATGGCCATGCGATTGCTGGAGCCTTCAAGCGGTAACATTGTCCTTGATGGCAACGACATCACAAAACTCTCGCCCGAGGAATTAAAACCTCATCGCGCGAATATGCAGATGATTTTCCAAGACAGCTATTCGTCGCTCAACCCAATGATGACCCTTTGGGAAATCGTAGCCGAGCCGTTTGTCATCCATAAAATGCACACCAGCGCTGAGCGTCGTTCCAAAGCCAAAGAGTTACTCGACATAGTGGGTTTGAGCAGCGCATATGCGAATCGCTATCCACATGAGCTGTCCGGCGGGCAACGCCAACGCGTCTCCATCGCACGTGCTCTTGCGCTAAGACCCAAAGTTCTGATTGCTGACGAGCCTACATCTGCATTGGATGTTTCGGTAAAAGCACAAGTGATCAATCTCTTGCACGACCTTCAGCAAGAAATGGGTCTTTCAATCCTCTTCATCAGCCATGAACTATCTGTGGTGCGTTCTCTCGTCGACAACATTGTCGTGATGCATCGTGGTCGGATTGTTGAGCGAGCGGAAACAGAGCAAGTGTTCCAAAATGCCCAACATCCATACACCCAATCTTTGTTGGACTCCATTCCAGTACTCAACCCACACAAGCGCCGAAGACGTTCGTTTTCTACAGCCGAAGATTTGAGCCGAAACAAACCGAAGTTCCCGTCAGAAATGTTCACCTCCGCCACTGATCCAAATCTGGCGATGGTGGCAGAAAACCACTTTGTAGACGCACACCGTTTAGAAGGGACAGCATGATGCTTGGATATATCGTTCGTCGACTACTATCGATCAGTGCGACCTTTATTGTCGTCTCAATTCTTGTTTTTGTCATGATGCACGCCATTCCTGGCGGCCCGTTCGATGCCACTGATATGCCGGTGTCTGAGGCAGTGCAGGCAAA
Source organism: Maritalea sp. YIW29 (assembly GCF_057219265.1). Classification (NCBI taxonomy): domain Bacteria; kingdom Pseudomonadati; phylum Pseudomonadota; class Alphaproteobacteria; order Hyphomicrobiales; family Devosiaceae; genus Maritalea; species Maritalea sp. YIW29. The sequence goes on along the minus strand of NZ_JBXVVF010000001.1, from coordinate 33,690 downwards.
AATTATCGCGCAATATGGCTTAGACCAACCGCTACATATCCAATATTTGAAATATATGTGGGGGGTCTTACAATTTGACTTTGGCATACCCTATCAAAGCCCCGGCGAAACCGTGGTTGAACTGCTCAGTCGCGCTTGGATACCAAGTCTCGTCCTCGGGGGTGCTGGTGTGCTGATCGGTGCACCATTGGGCATCGCACTTGGCCTTTATGCAGCGCTTAACCGCAACAGCTGGGCCGATTACTTGGCGTCCGCAATTGCAACCTTAGGCCTCACAGTACCTGTGTTTGTTATCTCAATGCTACTCATCTTGGTGTTTTCGGTTTGGCTGGGGTGGCTTCCAGCAAGTGGCTGGGGCAGTCCAGACAAATGGATTTTACCGATTGTTGCCTATGCTGCCATTCCGATGGCAACCTATGCGCGATACACGCGCTCCGCCATGTTGGACACGCTCAACAAACCGTTTGTAACGGTATTGCGCGCCAAGGGGCTTTCCGAACGTGACGTCATTTTCAAACATGTCCTGCGCAACTCCGCCATTCCGATGGTTACCGTGTTTTTGCCGATGTTCATTGGCACCGCAACGGGCAGTATATTTGTTGAAGCTATGTTCCGCGTGCCCGGACTAGGTGCTTACTTTGTTTCAAGTATTGAATCCCGAGATTACCCGCTTGAAATGGCACTCGTACTCATCATCACCATTATGTTCTGCGTTGCATATTTCTTAGCAGACATTGCCTACGCGCTGCTAAATCCGCGCATCCGATTGGGAGGCAAGTAATCAAATGACAACGACAGATACAAGCACGAGCATTACAGCTCAAACACAAGAGCTGCCGACCAAATCACACGGCGCGGCTTACTACGCATGGCACCGCTTCTTGGCCAATAAAGCTGCGGTTGTTGCAGGGCTCTTGCTGTTACTCATTCTACTGATTGCAATCTTTGCCCCATTCCTAACCGGTGCCGGACCAAATGAGCAAAAGTTCCTAACGACGGCTTTAGCGTTCCCCTCCTCCGAACATTGGTTCGGCATCGATGATCTTGGTCGAGATTATTTCTCTCGCATAATTCACGGCGCACGCGTTTCAATATCCATCGGTTTGGTGGCGGCCTTGTTTAGCGTTTTGATCGGGTTGCCGCTCGGAGCGATTGCCGGTTATTTTGGTGGTGGTATTGATTGGTTCATCATGCGCATCATCGAAATTTTCTCAGTCGTGCCTCCCCTGATGGCGGCGCTTTTATTGGCTGCGCTCACCAAAGGCGGATATTTCAACATCGTGCTCATCGCAGCCCTGTTTGGCTGGGTGCAAGTTTGCCTGATGGTTCGCGCTCAAGTGATGGCATTTAGAAGTAAAGAGTTCATTCGAGCAGCCCAAGCCTTAGGCGGTTCCACTTGGTACATCATTATGCGCCATATTATTCCAAACTCAATCTCGCCGATTATTGTCGGCTTCGTTTTGGCCATCCCACTCGCCATGATGCTTGAAGCCGGATTGAGCTTCTTAGGCGTTGGCATTCCGCCGCCAACACCTAGCTGGGGCCAGATGATCAATCTTGGGATCAATTTTATGTTCTTTTATTGGCACTTGGCTTTGTTCCCCACGCTTGCTTTGGCGATTACCGTTTTAGTTGTGACAATGTTTGGCGACGGGCTTCGTGATGCCCTCGATCCAACACTCAAGGGTCGATAAAATGACGACAAATTTCGCCGACTATTTCTTGCTCCAAAAAGGGCTAACGTTCCTCAACCATGGTTCGTTTGGCTCCTGTCCAAAACCTGTTTTTCAAACCTACCAGGATTGGCAACTGCGATTGGAACAGCAGCCAGTAGCCTTTTTGGACCAAGAACGCGATCTAATCGAAAATCTATCCAAGCCGCGCGAAGTGCTGGCAAAAATGTTCAATACCTCGCCACAAAATCTTGTGCGCGTCACTAATGCCACAACAGGTTTGAACGCCATCGCGCGTTCCATCGCTTTGGCAGATGGCGATGAGATTTTGACCACCGATCACGAATATGCGGCGGTTGAAAACACATGGGAATTTCTGGTGCGCAAAGTTGGCGCCAAAGTTGTACGCGCAAAAGTCACATTGCCGCTCGTGTCCAATGAACAGTTTTTTGACGACCTTGTCTCACGCATGAATGAGCACACGAAAATCTTACTGCTCAGCCACATCACGTCTCCCACGGCTCTCCATTTCCCGATCAAAGACGTGGTTGATGAAGCCCGACGGCGCGGCATAATCACAGTGATTGACGGTGCACACGCACCTGGTCTTATCGACCTCGACCTTGATGAGCTGGGCGCAGACTTTTATGTCGGCAATTGCCATAAGTGGCTACTCGCGCCCAAGGGCGCGGGCTTTTTATGGGCACATCCAAATTGGCATCAAAAGCTGGAACCGCTTGTCATCAGCCATGGTTGGAGCGTTAAGGACCGAAAAGAGGATCGCACGGCATTCCTAGACAGTTTTGAAATTCAAGGCACGCAAGACCCATCCGCATGGCTGGCCGTGCCCGCCGCGATTGAGTTTCGCGATACGCATAATTGGGAACAGGTCAGCCGGGCCTGCGATTTGTTGGCGCAAGAGACGGCACAACGCATTGCAGACATTACAGGACTAGAACCACTTAGTTCTCCAAAATTCTGCTCTCCGCAAATGATTTCTATGCCAATGCCGAAAACAGACTGCCACGCGTTGAAGAACTTTCTTCTAACAAAATGCAATATTGAAATGCCGGTATTTGACTGGCAAGATACGACCATCATCAGACTGTCCGTCGCCGCGTATAATAGCCAAGGTGATATGGATCATTTGGTGAACTCAGTAGCTGCCTATATTAGGCAACAGGCCTGATCATTCCAATCCGAGTTTGCAAACCTCTCTAAATTTTGCCGCCCCGGCGGCAGTTCCCTTGGTGCCGAAACTATAGACAATTTCACCATCCTCATTGAGAACATCAAGTTTGGTCGCGCGGGCTAATGCGTCAATACCGGGCTTGCCGGCATGGATGGATCCAAGCCAAGCCTGATCGCCCAACCCGCCATCAAAATAGTACGCGTCCCACCTTTCACGATAAAGCACGCCTCCGCGCATCGTATATAAAAGCGACAATTTTGCCGTGTCACCATCTTCGCCATAAAGCCGTGGCAAGGCGGGGCCAAAGAACTTCACACCAAGCCGATAATCTTGCCAATCATGCTGATCACATCCAAATTCAAACCCGAATTCGTGCATTTGGATGCTCATGGACGCTTGCTCGACGCCTGACCGGTTTTGACCTTCGTGAACGTTCCATTCCTGAGCGTTTGCACTTGCATAGCTCAGCAGAAAAACCACGAGCGCGGTGACCAATTGTTTGAAATTTCCCATATTCATGTCTTTCCGCTCTTTTGCCAGATCGGCATTATCCTAAAATCCAAAATCTGCCATCACAAAGCTGAGGCAGGTATCGTCATATTTCTGCCCTTCATAGACGCCCAAGATGGTGATCAGTATGCCGTTCGGGCTGATCATTTCGCCCAACAATATTTCTTGCACGCCAGTTTCATCTCTTAATGTGCGCACCCAAGTTCTGCCATCATCGGTTTTGATCTCGATCTGGCGAACACGCGAGTTTTCAATGAATGTTTTCGTTGTCTTGTCATATCCGTTGGCAATCATAAGTCGGTCAAATGATGGAGGATTGTCGCCTTCCGCATAAGGTTGAAAAGAGAGTTCGATCCCAACGCCAATGCCATAACCTTGTTCGCCCTCACACCATGCACCTTCACCGCCCAAATTGTCGGGCCCATAAGAATATTCTTTTTGGGCAGGCAGTTTACTCAACACGCACCAAGTGGCCGATTTCGCACCCTCAGCACCAAATTCCTCCGTGTGGCAAAAAACATCACCTGTTTGTGCAACAACGTCCTTTGATTTCGGCCCTTCCACTTTCTCAGTTTGCTTCGGCTTTTCAACCTCAACATGATCTGCATTGGCGGCAGCAATGCACCCCGCAAGCGCCGTTTGGCCATGTCCTGCCAAACTCCCGTCTTCGTTGTAAAAGTCCTGGCTTGAGTTCAGGATCATATCCTCGAAATTAAGGCTGTGGCTTTCTCGCATCGCAACAGAGCCCTCGATCCAATGCTCAAGAACAAATTGCAGCATCCCGCCTTCTTGTTCCGCACCACCAAAGGTGAAATGAGGCTGATAAGCGCCATTTTGGTGTGAATGAAGAAGAATTATGTTTCGTTCCAAATCATAGCCAAATTCAATTTTTTCGCCAAAATCTGTGCCTGTCTCAAATAGACAATTGTAGGTCTCCCACGCGGCATATGAGGGAACAGACCAAGCCGAGACTGCAATAGTGGCTAACGTCGGCACCAAGGCTAGTTTGATAAAATGAAACATAACTGATCGCCAATTCTACTTCTCGAGTTTGCAGACAACTTCATAACTACCAGAGTTTTGACGAATTCCGATATAGCCGCGATATGCCCAGTCTTTGCGTCCCTGTTCGAGTGAATATGATGATGAGTAAAAACCAACGCCACAATAATGACCAAAGCCAACGCAACTACCAGATACACCATTGCAGCCGCTGTCCGTATAAAGCCCCTGCTGATTTCCATTTTGGTCAACGAAATAAAATGGTGCGCTCGTGCCTGCAAAGCTAGCCGTCGGCAAAGCAAAGAATATTGCGCTCGCAACCAATACTAAATATCCAATGACTCTATGTCTCAAAAACATGTTCAATTCCAATCGAGTGTATAATCCAATGTAAAAACTAGATAGGTGAAACCAATTCGGGTCAATTAGGACAGATGTACTAGTGCAACTGGCTTATTTACCGAGTAGGCTTTTGATTTGTGCTGAAAGCCGGACAATGAATTCTGCCTTTTCTACAGCTGTTGATTTCCAAGCCGACCGCGCTCGGCTATTTGCCCGGGCACCAGCCAAAATCTTCTTCGGTCACATCGCATCAGCCTGTGTGTTGATCTATTTGGCGTGGGACGTTTTGGCCCTTCACTGGATTTTGCTTTGGGCAATACTGGAAATCGTGATCACCCCAACACTGCTATATTTGCTCGGCAAGCAAGCTGAAAAGGCTGATGATACTGGCCTAAGCCTAAACGTTTGGCAGAACCAACTTCACGCCCTCTTTGCATTGGTTGGCATAAGCTGGGGCACCTTTGCTTTTTTCGGCCTTGATGTACAAAACCCGGCCCATTTCTCCATGCAAATGGCAATTGTTGCTGGGGCATCTGCTGCCGCGGCGCGATCGCTCGGTATCTTCAAATTCTCGTTCTTTTTCTACGAAATTCCGTTTACCGGTCTGCTTGCCATCCGTATCTTTATGATGGGTGGTGACTTTATTTTATTGGGTATACTTGTTGTTATCTTCATGCTGATGATGTGCGGGTTAGCCAATGATACCAGCGAAGAACTGTCCGACTATTTAGCCACCAAACTTGAAAATCTCGACCTTGCCGAAAAGTACCGCACTGCCGCAAAGGATGCTGACCGCGCCAATGCCGCAAAGACACAGTTTTTGGCGCAGGCAAACCATGATCTGCGCCAACCGATCCACGCAATCGCACTGCTCAGCGAATGCCTAAGGGACCAAGATCTCGATGATGAGGGCAAAGAAATTGTCGATACGATTGATACGTCTGTCGACAATCTATCTAAACTTTTCAAATCCTTACTCAACATCACATCTCTGGATTCCGGCGGACTTCAACCCGAAATGTCCAGTTTTTCCCTCGATGAAGTTTTGCGCCAAACGGTCCGACAGGCCCAGCCAGAGGCAGAAGAGCGCAGTTGTGAACTTCGGCTAGTTACGACATCTCATTGGGTTAAAACCGACAAAGCTTTACTCACCTCAATTTTGCAAAATCTTGTTTTTAATGCAGTGAAATATGCGCCAAATGCCAAAATCCTGGTCGGCGCACGCATTGGCGGCGCCGATGTTTCCGTGCACATTCTTGACCAAGGCCCAGGCGTTCCCGATCACCTCAGTGCCAAAATCTTTGATGAATTTGTCCGCGGCAATCCCCATGGACCCGGGCGAACTGACGGGTTAGGGCTGGGCCTATCCATCGTGGCGCGAACGGCAGAATTGCTAGAACTAGATGTGGCGTTTCGGTCAGAGGAAGATGTTGGAACCCATGTCAGCATCAAAGGGTTGCAACACGTCGAAAACACCACACAACCTGCGGATAAGACGACAGAGATAAATCTGCAAACATCATCAAATGTCAACGTTCTGATTGTCGATGATAATGAGGAAGTCCTGTTTGGCATGCAAATGCTTTTGCAAAAGTGGGGCTATGAAGTGACTGCGCGCTCACCTAGCGATCCAATCGATATCGCGCCGGATATCATTCTGATGGACTTCCACCTCAACGGCCCACAAAACGGCATTCAATTGGCGAGGGCAATCGCAGCTAAGCATGCCGCCCCAATCCCAACAGTCATCATAAGCGGCACGATCAGCGAGGAAATGGAAACATTGGCGCGAACTGCTGGATTTTGGACCTTGAGCAAGCCTGTTTCTGCGCTTCAACTTAGGTCTGTGCTGCTCGCGATGGCAGCTGCGGTTGGTGACAGAGACGATTCAAGCAGAATTGAGGTCTAAACCAACCCATGCAGCACCGCCAGCGCTGACGCGGCCGATCGTGTATTCACGCCCAATGACCTGAACAATGCTGATATATGCGCTCGAACGGTAAACGGAGATATATCAAGTTCACGCGCGATTTCTTTGTTCGTTTTGCCCTGCCCCAATCGTATCAGCACGTCAATATGACGTTGCGGGAGAGCGTCCATGGGATTTGGGTTCGTCAGTTCATCTGGCGCGCTATCGAGTTGAACGACGAGTTCGCCCTCGACGACTTTGGTGATTGCTTGCACCATTTCGTCAGGCGGAATCGATTTGGAAATGAAGCCATTTGCTCCTGCATCCATCATTTGCTGCGCAATTTGGCCATCATCGGTCATCGACACAACAACAAGTGCCGTGTGCGGATACGTCTTGCGTAAAAGACGAATGGTGTCAGCACCCTGGAATCCTGGGAACACCAAATCAAGCAACATGAGCGTTGGCACAGGTTGTTTTTGCGCTTCCAGCATCAAACTCTTGGTGTCTGCAACTTCAGCAACCACGCACGCCATCACGCGCTGAACAATGCGCCTCAACCCTTCGCGAAACAGCGGGTGATCATCGGCAATTATGATTTTGTCGCTCATTACCGCTCTTAACTACTCAAACAAGTACTTGGTCAAGACAAAAGGTACTGGCACTAGCTTAGACCAATACGGCAGCGATTGACCAGTAGACTAGTTAAATCTGGCCTGCGTTTTAGCTTTGAAAACCTTGTGCAAAAAACAAGACCTATCAACTTGGGCGAAAATCAATTCAATATAGCACTCGCTTTTTGCTCAATTCGCTTGATTTTTCTGCTAGAAACATCCATACAGTCGAAATACGTTACAGCCATCATTGGCTAACTGATCTGCCGGCTTGCCGGTTTGCTTGGCTTCCCCTGATTTAGCGAACGTTTAAAACCGTGTACATGTTGTACGCGGGAAAATCGCTCTTACGCCTACGGCTTCGGGCATATTTATAAGGTATCAGCCATGACAAACGGCACAGTAAAATTCTTCAATTCCACTAAAGGCTTCGGCTTTATTACCCCTGACGATGGCGGCAAAGATGCATTCGTGCACATTTCAGCTGTTGAACGTGCTGGCCTTTCAGGTCTAGCTGACGGCCAAAAAGTTTCTTATGAACTTGAAAGCGGTCGTGACGGCAAAGTTTCTGCAACTAATCTTCAGTTGGCAGACTAAATAATTCTTCAGGGTCGCCTTTTATAAGGCGGCCCTGTTTCTATTCTCAGACGACCCAAGTACTTTCAGCGCCATTACGATATGCGATCGCCATATTGTGGTGCAAAAACCACTCCCCCACATTCGCGCACTTAACCTGAAGACTTTTAGTCTTCGCACACAAAGCTTTGCCGTGCTTAAAATTCAATTATGTGGCAGGTTTGTTGCGCTATCGCAGTATATTGAGCGGTTAAGATAACCGGTTGGACATCTCTTCAATGTCCTTTTCCACACATTCCAGCAACTCCAATGTTTTGGCACGGCTTAGTGGAACGTTCCGCGCCGCGATCGCTTCATAGAGTTCTCGGTGCAGTGGAAATGAGCTCGAGCCGAAGTCCTTGCGATCATATGGTTGCGCAAAAAATTGCCTAAACGGGCCACGCATACTTTCAATGATCTGCTCAAACATTGGATTTGCGGCCGTTTTGTAAATCGACAAGTGAAAAGCCAAATCCTCATCAAGCGCAGCGCCGGTCTCATTGTGCACGCGCTCCATCTCGATCAATGCAATTTCGATCTTGCGGATGGCTTCGTCGGTGCCCCGAACACAGGCGAGAGCCGCCGCTTCAGCCTCAAGTGCCCTACGGACATCAAGGGCCAGCAACAGACCTTCGCGTTCAGTGCTGAGCGCTAAGGGCACCAATATCTCATTGGTGTCGGCTTTGCGGCGCAAAAATGTTCCAGATCCGCGCTTGATCTCTAGCACGCTCATCGCCTGCAATTGCCGTACAGCTTCTCGGATCGATGAGCGACCGACGCCCAATGCAGCCATCAATTCAAACTCTGAGGGTAGACGATCCCCCTCATTGTAAGCATTCGTCTTAAAAAACCGCAGCAATTGATCGACTACGGCATCTGACTTAGACGCCGTAGAAATCCGCTCCAAACCGTGCAATTTTTCATTCATGATGACCCCAGTGCGAATCGACGTATTCGGTTATTACACTCTTAAACCAGAGTTTGCGTCAAATACACTAAATCCGCCAGCCCGAAGGCTGACCTGAACTGTGTCACCAGACTTGATGCTCGATTCTGGGTCCACGCGCATAACCATTTGCGTTTCTCCAATCGTTCCCCAAACAAGGCGTTCAGACCCAAGCAGTTCCACCAAAGAAACGTCAAGCGTGTAACCGGATTTCTCCGCCGTGGTGACATGCTCTGGGCGAATTCCAAGTTCAACCTTAGTGCCCGCCTCAGGCGTGCTGTCGAGTTCGCACTCATTAAGTGGAACTGTGAAGTCAGCGGTCTTAATCTCACCGTTTGACGTCACTTCACCCGGGACAAAGTTCATGGATGGCAGGCCGACAAATTGGGCAACATATCGATTTGCAGGTCGTTGATAGATTTCTTCGGGCGTCGCCAACTGTTGGACAATACCGTCTTTCATAACTGCAATGCGATCAGCCAAGGTTAGAGCTTCAACCTGATCATGGGTCACATAAATCATCGTCGCCGCGAGTTCCTGATGCAATCGCTTCAATTCGACCCGCAGCTCAGCACGAAGTTTTGCGTCAAGGTTGGAAAGCGGCTCGTCAAATAGGAACACATCGACTTTACGCACTAGCGCGCGGCCAATTGCGACCCGTTGGCGTTGCCCGCCGGACAGTTCGCTTGGACGACGGTCCAATAAGGGTTCAATTTGCAACACACGGGCTGCCTCATTGACCAAGCGCTCAGCTTCGTCCTTAGGCACTTTGTTCATGCGCAGACCAAAGCCAAGGTTTCCGCGAACGGTCATATTGGGATAAAGCGCGTAGGACTGGAACACCATGGCGATGCCGCGGTCTTTTGGCTCTTCCCAAGTAACGTTGCGTCCGCCGATCCAGACCTGACCACTACTTGCTTCTTGGAGGCCCGCAAAAGTGTTGAGCAATGTAGATTTGCCACAACCCGATGCCCCCAGCAACACAAGGAATTCTCCCTTGCGAATATGCAGATCAAGCTTTTTCAAGACTTCCACCGCACCAAACCGGACACTTAAGTCCCGCGCGCTAACGTGAGAATCTTCGTTCATTTCAATTGATTGCGTCATGGCTTGCATTACCCTTTTACTGCCCCGGCCGCGATGCCGCGTACGAACCAGCGTCCTGAAACAAAATAGACCAAAAGCGGCACCAGCGCTGTGAGAAGCGTAGCCGCCATATTTACGTTGTATTCTTTCTCGCCACGCAGCGAGTTCACGATGTTATTCAGCTGAACAGTCATCGGCATATTGTCGCGACCGCCAAAAATCAGGCCCAACAAATAGTCATTCCAGATGCCTGTAACCTGCAAGATCACAGCAACAATGATGATGGGAATAGAAAGCGGCAAAAGCACAAATCGATAGGTCGCCCAGAACCCGGCACCATCTACCCGTGCAGCCTTGAAAATTTCTGAAGGCAGCGTTGAGTAGAAATTGCGAAAGATCAGCGTCATGATCGGCAAGCCAAAAATCGTATGGATTGCAACAATGCCCGGCAGCGTGCCGTAAAGCCCGGTCGCGGAAAAAATCCTAATCATCGGATAGAGCAATGCCTGATATGGAACAAATGCCCCAAACAACAGAACCGCGAAGAATACTTCTGCACCTTTAAAGGTCCAAAACGTCAAAATGTAACCGCAAAGCGATCCAGCCATTACAGAAACAATAAGGCTCGGGATCAAGATGCGCATTGAATTCCAAAACCCGACTTTAATGCCTTCGCATTGGAGACCGGTACATGCTGTGCCCCATGCCTTGGTCCACGCGTCGATTGACCAAACGCGCGGCCATTCCAAAATATTGCCTAGTCGAATTTCAGGCATTGTTTTGAGTGACGTCATCACAACGACATAAATTGGCAACAAAAAGAACGCAGCAGCAATTGCCAAGAACAAGTAAATTGCGATCCGGTTATATGAAAGACTACTTGGTTTTGCGCCGCTTGGTACGACAGAACGAACATCGGTCATTTACGATCCCTTCTTGCGCATATGTTGAATATAAAGCCACGGAGCAAGGGCCGCGATCACAGTGATCAGCATCACTGTCGCACCAGCCATGGCTAGGCCAACATTGGCGCGTTCAAGAATGTGATCCAACACAAACTTGGCTGGCACCTCTGTGGCAATTCCGGGTCCGCCATCTGTCATGGCGACAACAATGTCAAAGCCCTTGATCACTGAAAGCCCGAGCAGAACAACGCTCGCAAAAATTACAGGCCCAAGTACAGGCGCAATGATATGAACATAGACGCGCCATGGCCTGATGCCGTCAATGCGCGTCGCACGCCAAATCTCTTGATCAACGCCGCGCAATCCAGCCAGCATCAAAGCCATCACGAGACCAGATCCATGCCAAACTGCAGCAATTACGATGGTATAGATCGCCATGTCTTGGTTCGCTAACCAATCAAACGTGAAATTGGTCCAACCTAGTTCGCGCATTGCGTTTTGAATGCCTAAGGTTGGATTTAACAACCATTGCCAGGCAAGGCCGGTCACGACAAATGAAAGCGAATAGGGATAAAGGAATACCGTGCGAAAGAATGACTCGCCTCGAATTTTTTGGTCAATGAGGACCGCCATCAAGAAGCCGAGGATCAATGCGCCGGATATAAAGAAAATGCCGAACAAAACCATGTTCTTGAGCGACACGAGCCAGCGCTCGGTTGCAAACAATCTCTCATACTGAGCAAAGCCAACATATTTGGCGCTTGGTAACAATTTTGATCCGGTAAAGGACAATTGTACCGACCAAGCAACGCACAGTACAAACACCACGAACACAACAACGATGAAGGGTGTTATCGCAATCCGGGACGCAAACTTAGAACTACGTAGATATCGTGACATCTCGTATCCTTAGGTAAAAGCAATGGAAATATTGCGCCGCGACCCCAACAATTGGGAGGAGTCAAAAGTCGCGGCGCAAGAATCGACAATTAGTCGATTGTTTTAACGGCGTTCACCATGCGAGCGATCGCATCGTCAGCACTCATATCTTCAGAGTTCCAGAACTGCGTGTAGATGTCCTGAAGTGCTCCGGCCAAATCGGCAGAGATATACATGCTGGTTGAACCAACATGGGTATCATCACGGGCAGTCAGCTTAATCGCTTGTTGACCGCAAACATCCATCTTGGAAACGTCAACGTCAGGTCGAACTGGGATCGAACCCTTCACATTGTTAAACGCAACTTGAACTTCAGCGTTCATCATTGTTGTCGCCATCAATGATTGAGCCGCACGATCTTCCTCGTTACCCGTTTTTGGGAACACGAAAACATCGCCAGAAATCATGTATGGAGACCCTTCGATAACAGCAGGGATACAGCCATATTCTACGCCGGGTTTTTGACCAGCGGCTAGGAATTCACCCTTTGCCCAGTCACCCATGATTTGCATACCGGCTTTACCAGATATCACCATGTTCGTGGCGTCATTCCAGCTACGGCCAGGTGAACCAGCGTCTGTTTCTTTAACAAGTGCACGCAAACGTGAGTAAATATCAAATACCCGACGCATCATGCCAGAATCAACGGCATTCAAATCGCGCTCTTTAAACACTTTGAAATATAGCTCTTGTCCACCAACGCTCAACAACACAGCGTTAAACGTCAATCGTTCCTGCCAGCTTTCACCACCAAGTGCCAATGGAACAACGCCAGCAGCCTTCAGTTTTTCTGCAGCAACAAAGAAGCTATCCCAATCCGTAGGTGCTTCAACACCAGCGCTTTCCAACACTTCAATGTTGTACCACATCCAGTTTGATCCATGGATGTTCACAGGCACGGCGTAATACGAACCATTACGCTTCACGAGGTCTTTGAAAATACCTGGAAATAGTTTGTCCCAATTGCCAGCGGCGGCTTCTTCATCAAGTGAATTGAGCAATCCTGCATCAACGATTTCTTCGAACTCGCGTGAAGTGTTGAACTGACCAACTTGAGGCGCATCTCCACCCATCAAACGGTTGATGAAGGTCGACTTAGCGGCACCGCCACCAATTCCATTATCAACCCATTCACCGCCGTTGGCGTTGTATGCATCCGCGAAAACCTTGATCGCAGCTGCTTCGCCAGCAGATGTCCACCAGTGTAGAACTTCAGCTTTTTTGCCATCGGCCATTGCAGCTGGCGTGAGCGCCAATACAGCAGCACCTGCCAACAAAATCTTTTTCAACATCATTATTCTCTTCTCCCTAGTTAGTCTTAACTCGACCATGAACTGGCTAAGTCTCGGTCCTCCCAGAAACACCCGACGCAAGTGCGCCCTTGATGTCGCTGAGAATTGCTTCACGGCCTTCAAGGCCGCAGAAAATCCTTATGGTGTTTTTAGGCACGTCAAATCGATGCATCGCATTCGGGCCCTGATCGCTTCGTTTGGCGATTGACGCTGGTAGCGCGAGGCTTTCGTAGCCGCCCCAACTCACGCCCAGGCGAACTATTTTTAGCGCGTCACAAAAGGCCGCAATTTCCACATTGTCCTGCAGTTCAATTGTGAACAGACCGCCGCCGCTGCGAAGTCCATCGGGCAATGGTGCGCTCACGCCTGGGCGATATATATTGCGAATATTTGGATCGTCTTTTAACCCTGCAGCCACAAAGTCAGCGGTTTCACAATGCTCGCGAAGGCGCACACCCAAAGTGCGTAATCCACGTAGGATCAGCCATGCTTCCATCGCGGATAGTTTGCTGCCCAACAAGGACAGTGACTGCCCTCGAATTTGATCAACAAGATTTGCACTGCCAATAACGCAGCCAGCAACAATATCTGAATGGCCACCCAAATATTTCGACGCAGAGTGGGCCACCAAATCAAAGCCCATCAACAGTGGGTTTTGCAGCAATGGAGATGCGAAACTATTGTCAAAAATTGTGGTTACGGCGTGTTTCTTCGCTAACCCGGCAATCGCTGGCAGGTCGAACGCTTCAAACACAAAACTGTTTGGGCTCTCAATATATAGAAGCTTTGCACTGGCAAGCTTTTCATCCAGCTCAACCAAATTGGCGCAGTCAACATATTCAACCGAAATGTCAAATCGCTGCAGAAACAACTCAAAAAATCGATAAGCGTCCGAATATACATTCTCGACGCACAGAACTGTGTCGCCAGCATTCACAAATGCCAAAATGGAACTGGAAATCGCTGCCATTCCACTGCCAAAGGCAATCGCAGCCTCACCCTGTTCGAGCTTCGCGAGCTTGCGCTCTAGCTCAGCAACCGTCGGGTTTTCTGTTCGTGAATAAATATTGGCATTGCTCTTGCCTGTATATCGCGCTTCCAATGCAGCATAGTTTGGAAAAACAAATGTGGATGAAGGATGAATGGCAGGCGAAGCTGCCCCAAACGGGTGCTCCATATCATCTTGAGCAAGCATTAGTTCCAGAGCATCTTTGCTTAACACAGGTTCACAATTCCAATTCAAGTTGCCATATAAGACGTCAGACGTCTGATTTATGAACTAGATTATTTGCTGCTGTCAAGCACATACCAGCGAAATTTATTTCGTGCGGCTAAACCCAGAATCCACCATTGATACATCTGACGTCATATGTTTACTGTAGCGCTATCACATGCATCTTGTTGAATTGATGGTGCTTTATCTTGATGTCTTATGTTTATGAGGCGTCGCAAATCTCAGGCAAACTGCGCCTTTTATCGAGCGAATTTTTGGGGAAGAAAATTGGATAAATTTGATTTTTTTGACGGACACAACGACACACTTTTGCGCCTACTCAAGGATTTCGGCGAAGATTCTGCACACCATTTCATTGACGGGAACTCTAAAACTGATTTGGATTTACCACGAGCAATTGAAGCAGGCTTTGCAGGCGGTTTTTTTGCCATTTTCGCCCCTTCACCCGAGCAGCATGACTTTGCTGATTATCAGATAAAAACCGGTTATCAGGTGCCGATGCCACCCGCATTGCCAATCGCACACGCGCAGCATTCTACATTTCAATTGGCTAATCTACTGAAGCAGATCGAAGAAAAATCGGACGGTCGATTCTCGATTTGCACCAACACAAATGACATAAAAAAGATACGAGCAGAAAACGGCATAGCGGCTATTATGCACATCGAGGGCGCTGATTGCATCGATCCAGATTTCAAGATGCTGGATGAATTATATGACCGCGGCCTGCGCTCAATTGGCCCAGTATGGAGCCGTAATAACAATTTCGGAAATGGCGTGCCATTTCATTTCCCAAGTTCGCCAGACATTGGCGATGGCCTGACGCCGCTCGGCAAGAACTTGGTCGAAAAATGCAACGAGAAGAAAATGCTGATCGACCTTTCTCACCTCAACGAAAAAGGTTTTTGGAATGTCAGCGAAATAAGCAACGCGCCGCTGGTAGCCACCCACTCCAATGCGCACCATTTGTGCGCATCGCCACGAAACCTAACCGACAAACAGCTCAAAGCCGTATCAGATAGCGGTGGCGTTGTCGGCGTCAATTACGCACCATGCTTTTTCTCGCCGGATGGGTTGCTGGATGCCAGCACACCAATTGAACTTCTGCTTTCCCAATTCGAATATTTGGTCAATCAGGTTGGAGAAGATGGCGTGGCGTTGGGGTCGGATATTGATGGCGTTGTGATGCCCGAAACAATCGGCGATATCACTGGCGTGCCCACATTATTTGAGGGGCTGGCGGCGCGCGGCCTTAGTGACAATCAGATTGAAAAAATTGCAATTGGCAATTGGATGCGCGTGTTGGGCGATACAATTGGATAGCCCGGACAAAAAAATGTCGCGATGGAGTTAACCGTCGCGACATTAGTTAAAGGGAGTTTGCGTAGTTTTAGACAGTACCGCCCAATGAACCTTCCAATGTTGCCAGTTCCTGACCACCAGCCATCATATCTTGCAGTTCTTCGGGCGAAATTTCATCGCGCTTTGCAGTGCCCAACGTCTTGCCGCGGTTAAGCACGGTAAAACGATCACCAACCGCCATCGCATGCCGCACATTGTGCGAAATGAACACGACACCAATGCCTTTTTTCCGCACCTTATCGATGGTGGCGAGAACATTGGATGTTTGGCGTACGCCAAGAGCTGATGTGGGCTCATCCAAAATCAACACCTTCGCACCAAAGTGAACAGCACGGGCAATAGCAACGGTCTGACGCTCACCGCCCGACAACGTGCCAACAGCCTGAGTTGGTTCCCGCAACCGAATACCCATTTTGGCCATCTCGGACATGGTGACCTCATTGGCGTGTTCAAAATCGATAAAGTTGAACGGGCCAACCTTTTTCTGGGGTTCGCGCCCCATCCAAAAATTGCGCGTGACCGACATAAGCGGGATCATGGCCAGATCTTGGTAAACGGTCGCGATGCCGGCCTCGATTGCCGCGCGAGCGTTGCCAAATTCAACCTTTTCCCCATCGACCAAGATTTCACCTTCGGTCGGCTGGTGAACACCCGACATGGTCTTAATAAAGGTCGACTTTCCAGCGCCGTTATCACCAAGAAGGCAATGACATTCACCTGGCATTACAGAGAGCGAAACACCTGCAAGCGCGATAACAGAACCAAAGTGCTTTTGGATATCGCGTAGTTCAATAAGTGGAGTACTCATCTCATCGTTCTCCTGTGATCATGCGACGAATGTAAGTGTTCAGAATAACCGCAAAGAGCAGGATTAGACCTAGGAACACACGGAATAGCGAGCTTTCAACACCGGCAAAGAACAAGCCTTGTTGAACAACACCAAATATCAAGGCACCAAGTGCGGCCCCAATAACTGAGCCATAACCGCCCGTTAGAAGTGCCCCGCCGATTACCACGGCAATGATCGCCTCAAATTCTTTAAGCAACCCGCGGTCAGCACCAGCTGATCCAAATTCCATCACCTGACAGGTCGCAAACACTGTCGCGCAAAATGCGGTAAACATGAACATCAAGATTTTGACGCGATTGACGGGAACTCCAACATAGCTAGCTGCTTGTGCGTCTCCGCCAGCGGCAAAGATCCAGTTGCCAAATCGAGTTTTAGTCAAAACGATATGACCAAAAACAATCAGAATCAGTGCCCAAACAATAAGCATCGGTATGCCGTCAACGACAGGTAGACCTGCTTTAGTTCCACGTTCAAACGTCGCGATTAGTCCGGCTTCACCGAGCCAGCTGAACAGGTCTTGAAATATTTTGCCGCCAAATACTGCCGCAAGCCAGTCACCTTCAGCCGCATCGCGAATGCCACCAATAATCGTTTTTCGTTCGATCAATTGCGGCAGAAAAATTGTAAATCCGCGCAAGATGAACAAAAACGCTAGCGTAACAATAAAGCTTGGAAGGCCAGTTCGGACCACGACATACCCACTGAGCGCACCGATGGCGACACAGACAACAAACGTGACCAATATGGCAATCCACACCGGCAGTTGAAGGGTAATCGACATGATCGCGATAAGCATGCCAGCAAAGCCGATCATCGAGCCAACCGACAAGTCAAATTCGCCTGCGATCATCAACATGCACGCACCAACTGCAATGATTGCAAATTGGGCTGAAACGATTGTCCAGTTCATAACTCCTTGGGAGTTGAACATTCCTGAATCAGATGCCGTCAGGAAGAAAAATACAAACACGAGAATTGTACCGCAGATACCGCCCAATTCCGGGCGTATAAGTGCCTCGCGGAACTTAGAACGAACTTTAACCCGTTCATCAGGGGCTGCTGGAGCATTTTCGTTGGACATTGAAACCTCTATTCAAACAATGAAAAGGGGTGGTCAGCAAGGCCGACCACCCCATCAGTCTATTACCGACTAGCGATATTCGCCAGCAAACTCTTCAACTTTAGCCAAAGCGTCTTTAGTTACGAAGCCAGGGCCAGAGTTGATGTTGTTGCCTGGAAGCACGCCGTAACGGTCATAGTTGGTAAGAATCACAACCGGCAGATAAGCCTGCAAGAATGGTTGTTGGTCGATACCCCACTGGATAACACCTGATTTAATGCCTTTAACGATGTTATCGCCAAGATCAAATGTACCAAAGTAGATGTCGCCCGCCATGCCATTTTCTTCCAATGCAAGAAGAGTTGGATCAGCTGAGGTTGGACCAAGTGTCAAAACAGCATCTGTATCTGGGTTTGCTGTTAGGTAAGCTTGAACACGGTTTTTAATCTCAGCAGGATCTTGACCACTATCAATCATTGAGCTTCCAAGATCGATACCAAGACCGTCAGCAAATCCGCGACAACGCTCAGCTACCACGGTGTTTGAAATAACGTGGTTCACACAAACAAATGAGCCAATGCCATCGCCTTTAGCGCGAAGACCGGCAGCAAAGCCTGCGTCATATTCTGGCTGACCAACAAACATCAAAGCACCAACTTCGCGTGTCTGTTCAGGTGTACCTGAGTTCATGATGATCACATTGATGCCCTGATCAACCGCCGCGCGGATTGGTCCGCTAAGCACGTCAAAATCAGCCAATGTTGTGATGATGCCGTTTGGATTTGAAGCCGCAGCTTGCTCAATAATACGAGCCATGTCAGCTAGATCACCAGTTGGCGGGTTGCGGTATTCAACCTCAACACCCATTTGCTCACCAGCAAGGGCGATACCATTCTTAATGGTGTTCCACCAGCTATCGCTATCTGGAGCGTGGCTGACCAAAATGTACTTTTCGCCTGCAGCCTGTGCAGCTGAAACGACGCCAGTTGTCGCCAAAGCAACACCTACGGCTACGCCAGCAACGGTTTTGAGTAATTTCTTCATTTTCTTCCTCCCAATTCAGAACGACGACTTGTTATCTAACTAGACAACAGCTCAGTCACATATAATCAAACACAAACGAATTCATTTTGCAACCGGTTGCAAAAATAAGTTTTGAACTTTATGTTTTTTATGTGGATAGAACGGCGGATCGTTTTCAAAAAAGGTATGGTAGAGGCCATGGCGATAACATTAAAAGAAGTTGCGAAATTGGCTGGCGTGTCTAGGTCTGCTGTTTCTCGCTCTTTCACAGATGGCGCAAGTGTTTCCGACAAAACACGAAAGAAGGTCGAGAAAGCCGCGCTTGAGCTTGGTTATCGCCCCAGTTTAATCGCAAGAAGTTTGGCGACAAATCGCACAAAACTAATTGGACTTGTCGCAAACAACTTCCAAAACCCAATATTTTTGGAAGTCTTTGACCTTTACACCCAAGCCTTGCAAGAAAAAGGCCTTCGGCCGCTTTTGGTCAATTTGACCAATGAAACCGATCCCGAAAATTCCATTCAAATGCTACGGCAATATCGTGTTGACGGTGTGATAGTAGCGACATCGACGCTTCCGCCGGAATTTTCTATCGCATTGAAAAAAGCCGACGTGCCAGTCGTCCATGCCTTCGGCCGCTTCAACGCAACTCAGCATGTTCATGTGGTTGGAATTGATAACCAAGCTTGCGGACGCATGGCCGGGCAAACGCTAATAGACCATGGATATAAGTCTGTTGGCTTTTTGGGCGGCCCAAAATTTGCGACGTCAACTCAAGATCGTGAATTAGGCTTTCGCCAAGTCATGAAAGAAAATGGAATTGAAATCGCCAGCGTTCGCTATGCCGACGCATATGCATATGATGCCGGACGGCGCGCGATGCATGCTCTATTGGAAGAAGAAAAAGTTGAAGCCATGTTTTGCGGTGATGACTTGATCTGCATTGGCGCAATGGATGAAGCCTGGTCAAAAGGATTGCGTATCCCCGAAGATATTGGATTTATCGGGTTCAACGATATGTCGATGGCTTCATGGCAGGCTTACAACTTAACGACAATTCGTCAGCCTACACGAGACATCATCAAAAGCTCAATTGAGCTGGTTGTGTCGATGGTAGAAAATCCAGGCCGCGCATTGGAAACACGAATTTTTCCCTGCGATGTAAAAGAAAGGGGCACATTGCGCCCCCTCCCAAAATCGTAAGTTATTTAGATATCCAAGTCCGTCCAAACGCTATCAGCTTTCGCTGAACGGGTAGATGCGTCGATTGCCGCCATGGAAATCATGCCGTCATAAGCCGTTGGATATTCGACATCTTTTGCGTAAATGACCTTACCCGATTTACGAGCGTCGATGTCTTTTGCGATGCTTTTGTAGATATTAGCAAACGCAACTGGTGCCCCTTCAGCGTGTCCAATTGTTAGACGCGACGCATCCAATGAAGATTGGCTTAGACCGTTTTGACCGCGCTCTAATATTTGCACACTTTGGTTGATCGGGTTCCAATAAAGTTGGTTTGGTTGTTCTTGTGCCCAACGCAATCCGCCTTTTTCACCAAACACTTGCAGCGTCAAACCATGCATGCGGCCGATGGCAATGGAGCTACTCCATAATCTGCCAACCGCACCTTTGTTCATGCGCAACGCCACCAGCGCATCGTCTTCGAGCTCGCGACCTTCCAAACAGGCGGCGAAATCGGCTGAAACTTTGGCCGGATTTTGCCCCAGAACGAAGCTTGCGAGATGAAGCGCGTGAATGCCGCAATCAGCAAACTGTGCCGAGATACCGGCCTGTTTCGGATCGTAACGCCAACGAACACGCGGATTGTCGGCATCTGCCGCATCAGCATGGAACCCATGCGAGAACTCAGCCACAAACGAACGCACCGCACCCAGCTCACCTTGCCTAATCATATCGCGCATCTGGCGCACCATCGGGAAGCCAGAATAGCCATAATTGACCGCGCAGATTTGCCCCGTGGACTTTTGCAAAGCAACGATTTCCTTTGCTTCGTCCAATGTCATCGTCATCGGCTTTTCACAAAGGACATGAAATCCATTTTCCAAGAAAGCTTTGGTGATTTCAAAGTGCGTCGCGTTGGGCGTCGCGACCGTTACAAGATCCAACCGTTCGGCACGATTCTTTTCGCCTTCCAGCATTTCCTGCCAACTGCCATAAGCTCTGTCAGAATCAAGTCCTAAGCGAACGCCATAATCGTTAGCCCGGACAGGATCGATATCCATCGCGCCAGCGCAAAACTGGAATTTGTCATCAAGCGCAGAGCACATACGATGAGCAAGCCCAATTTGACTGCCTTCACCGCCGCCGATAATTCCCCATCTAAGTTTTGTCATTTATCAATCCAATTCAAAACCAATTGACGCCAAGTAGTTGCGATTTAACTTTGCATCGCTAACTGGTGAAGTGTCACCTTCTGGGTCACAATCTTGCTCAACTGTGCACCAACCTTCAAATCCTGACTGTACCAACATGTCACGCACTGCTGGAAAATCTGTTTCGCCATCCCCAAGATTACAGAAAATTCCATTGCCGCAGGCTTCGTAAAAGTCAACCTGATTCTCGATGGTTTCTGCCTTCACCTTCGGATCTATGTCTTTGAAATGCATATAGGAAATTCGATCCATATGGCGCTTCATAAAGGCAACCGGGTCAAATCCCGCATAGTGAGAATGCCCCGTATCTAAGCAGATCTTAAGCACCTTCTCATCAACTTCATCCAAGAGCCTTTCAACTTCATCTTCAAAATCCATGAAGCCCGCAGCATGGGGATGGATTGACGGGGTTAGCCCATATTCTTGTGCACCCAATTTGGCGACATCTTCAATGCGACCGCGATATGCACGCCATTCCGCATCATCCATTTTTTCAGCTTTTGACGGACGCCCAGCGGTTGGCGCTCGTCTAGGAGAGATAGAATCGATGAGAACAAGGTGCTTGGCACCATGGGCTCTCAATGCTTTACACGTGCGCACTGCACCATCCATAACATCATCCCACTTGTCAGGGTCATGAAACGCGCGGAAAACAACGCCCCCAATCATCTCGAGTTCACGCATTGCAAACTCATCAGCGACAAGGTTTGGCTCCTCCGGCATAAATCCAACAGGACCCAGCTCAATCCCTTTATACCCGGCTTGCTTGCACTCATCCAAGACTTTTAGCCAATGCGGGTTGCGTGGATCATCTCCAAATTCAACGCCCCAAGAACATGGTGCATTACCAATTTTAATTGTCATATCGGTGACCTTATTAAACACTCAATTTGCGCTGACCTTTTGCCAGCTCTTATTTTGCGACGAAACAAACGCTGTTTCGACAATTTTATTTACTTGCAACCCATCTTCAAACGTTGGCCAAACAGCCTCGCCCGTTTCAATAGCTTGCAGGAAATCTTTTGCTTCAATGATGATTTGATCCTGATAGCCCGTGCCGTGGCCCGGCCCCTGACAAAACGCCAAATAGTCCGGGTGGCTTGGCCCAATCAGAATTTTTTTGAAACCGCGCTCAGCTTCAGGACCCTTCATTTCATAGAACCAAAGCGCATTTTGATCTTCTTGATCAAATCGAATGGCGCCTTTTGTGCCTGTAATTTCATAGGCATAACCCATTTTTCGACCCGTCGCCGTACGCGAAAAGTAAAGATGGCCCATTGCGCCAGATGCAAACCGGCACATCATCTGTGCTTGGTCGTCATTGGTCACCTTTTGAGGACCCTCGTCAGACGAACGTTCCTCAAAAACTGTCTCAATTTCTGCAATCAGTTCTGTGATTGGCCCAACAAGCGCTAGAGCACCATTGATCATGTGCGGGGCGAGATCACCCATTGTGCCATTTGCACGTCCTTCTGTCCGCCAATTTGCTGGCAATGATGGGTCAGCCAAAAAGTCTTCTGTGTGCTCGCCGCGAAACCAGGTTACGTCGCCAATTTTGCCGTCAGCAATGAGTTTGCGCGCAAACTGGCTGGCAGGTGTACGGATATAGTTGAACCCAACCATGTTTGTAACGCCCGCTGACTTTGCAGCCGAAACCATTGCTATGCTGTCTTCAACTGATGCTCCAAGAGGTTTCTCGCAAAAAACAGGCTTGCCGTTCGCAAATGCTAATTCTGCAATCTCTCGATGCGTTTCTTGGGGTGACGCAATCACAATTGCTTCAACTTTGTCGTCCAACACGAGGTCACGCCAATTCGTGGTTGCACGCGCAAATCCAAAATCAACTTTATACTGGTCAGCCGACTTTTCAGACCGGGCACAAACCATCTCTAAACGGGGGCGCAACTTCGTGTTGAACACAGTGCCCACCGCGCTCATTGCAACCGCATGGGCCTTCCCCATATAGCCGCCACCAACGATGCCAATACCTATTTCCAACCCAAATCCCCATTTTTTTCAAATTCTTTTTGCAACCGGTTGCAAAATAGGTAAACTCCAAATATGCTTTGTCGTCAAGAGCAAATTGTCATGGCGCAATTTGTACATACGATCTGGAAATTTTTGGAGTAACTTATGTCAGGCACCGCTGACACGATCCGGCTAACAATGACGCAAGCACTTGTGCGTTATTTGGCCGCGCAATTTATAGAGATTGAGGGCGAAACTGTTCGCCTGTGCGCAGGCGGCTTTGGCATTTTTGGCCACGGCAACGTTTCCTGCTTGGGCGAAGCGCTTTACAACCATCGCGAAGAACTACCACTTTACCGCGGTCAAAATGAGCAATCGATGGCCCATGCCGCAATTGCCTATACAAAAAAGACCTTACGCCAACGGTTTATGTTTGCGTCCGCGTCCGCGGGACCTGGCACAACAAATATGGTGACAGCAGCAGGGTTGGCCCATGCCAACAGATTGCCGATTCTGTTTTTATGCGGTGATACATTCAACACCCGACTGCCAGACCCAGTATTGCAACAGGTTGAAAACTTCAACGACCCTACGTTAAGCGTGAACGACGCATTTAAGCCGGTCACGCGTTTCTGGGATAGAATCACACATCCAGCGCAAATCCTGCATTCACTGCCGAACGCCATCGCAACGATGCTTGATCCTGCTGATTGTGGGCCAGCTTTTATCGGCATGCCACAAGATGTGCAGGGCTGGGCATATGATTACCCGCTCTCGTTCTTTGAAAAGAAGGTTCATCGTCTACGTCGGCAAGCAGCGGATGAAAACGAGATGGCCGATGCTGCAAAGGCAATTTCAAATGCTGAACGTCCCGTCATCATTGCTGGTGGTGGCGTTCAATATTCGGGTGCGACTGAAGAGCTGCAAGCGTTTGCTGAAAAGCATCAAATTCCAGTTATTGAAACGATTGCCGGACGCGCAAATTTTTTGCATGAGCATGATTTGAATTGTGGTCCTGTTGGCGTCACCGGGTCAGATTCGGCAAATTATGTTGCTGAAAATGCCGACCTTGTTTTGGCTGTCGGCACGCGACTTCAAGATTTCACCACTGGGTCATGGACCGCTTTTGCGCAGGACGCAAAATTGGTCGCCCTAAATGTTGGTCGATTTGATGCAGGTAAACATTTGGCAAAACCAGTGGTTGGCGATGCTAAATTATGTTTGCCCATTCTATCTTCACGTCTCGACAGCTACCAAGCACCTAAATCTTGGTTAGAAACGGCAAAATTGGAACGTCAAAAGTGGGATGCATATGTTGACGACAACATTTCCCCGAACGGGGCCGATGGCTCCAATCGTCCGATGTCATACGCGCAAGTGGTTGGCGCCGTAAATCGGCTTTGCGAACCCAACGACAGGGTTGTTGCAGCGGCAGGCGGACTGCCGGCTGAAGTCACCGCAAATTGGCGCACAAAGTCGCTTTCATCTGTTGATGTCGAATTTGGCTTCTCATGTATGGGATACGAAATTGCTGGTGGTTGGGGCGCACGTATCGCGCAGATGGAAGACGCGCCAGAAAATGACACGATCGTTTTCACCGGCGACGGATCATACTTGATCATGAATTCGGACATTTATTCTTCGGTTCTAACCAACAAAAAGATGATCATCATTGTCTGTGACAATGGAGGCTTCGCTGTCATCAATAAGTTGCAAAATAACACCGGCAACAAGTCGTTCAATAACCTGATTGAAGACTGCAATATTGTTGGCGAACCATTTGCAGTGGATTTTGAAGCTCATGCCCGTTCAATGGGTGCTGCAGCCGAGACAATTCAAACCATTGAAGAATTCGATGATGCCTTCGCCCGCGCAAAAGCGTCCAAGCGAACTTATGTCATTTCACTCAAAGTCGACCCATATGAAGGCTGGACCAAGCAGGGCCATGCATGGTGGGAAGTTGGCACACCCGAAGTGAGCGACAGCAGCGACGTTCGAGATGCCCATGTGGACTGGGAAAGCTCGCGTCACCGCCAGCGCAAAGGTGTATAATGGTAGACTTTTCTCGCCTTCAACAACGCAAGTTTGTCGTGTTCGGCCGTGCTGGGATGGATTTTTATCCTGACCCTCCAGGTACGCGCACCAAAGAAGCTTCGCAGTTCTTCGCCTGTCTTGGCGGCTCATCTGCGAACATTGCGGTCGCCCTAACCCGGCACGGCTGTTCCGCAGACTTAGTGACCTCGGTGTCAAACGACGCCATAGGTCATTTTGTCCTTAACCAATTGGACCATTATGATATTGGCCGCGATTATGTAAAACTTGTCGACGGTGAAATGCGCACGTCGCTCGCCGTTGTCGAGACGCGGGTTGAAGACCATCAATCCGTCATCTATCGCAACAACGCCGCAGATTTCGAAGTAAATTCATCCGACTTTGCCGATCTTGATTTCAGCCAATATGGCGCGATGATCTTAACAGGCACAGCGTTAGCAGGAGAGCCATCTAAGTCTGCTACAATGGAAGCAATTGGCCGTGCGAAGGCTGCAGGCCTACCCATCATTTTTGACGTTGACTATCGTCCCTACTCTTGGCCATCAAATGAGATCGCGTCTGCGACATATCGAGAAGTTGCAGAGCAATGTTCAATTGTTGTTGGCAATGATGACGAATTTGGCGTGATGGCAAACGACTATGACCAAGGCCAAGACTTTGCCAAACATCTGGCTCAATCTTCCTCGTCGATTGCTGTCTATAAAATGGGGCACAAAGGTTCGGTAACATTCGTTGATGACGACGAGTTTCGAACAGGCATTTTTCAAGTTAAGGCACTAAAACCCACAGGTGCTGGCGATGCGTTCATGGGCTCTTTCATTGCTGCACTCGCGCAAGGAAACTCAGTACAAAAAGCTGTCGAAAACGGCTCCGCCGCCGCGGCCTATGTCGTTGAGCGGGTAGGTTGTGCACCGGCGATGCCGAACACCCAGGAACTAGAAGAATTCATCAAAAATCATAGCGGCCTTTCAGCCGTTTGATCGGTTTTACGCATAGGAGTTAACATGCATATTCCGCCATTTGACAACCAGAACAAACCGATCGTTGATGTAAATGACAGCCGCGTTCCACTTAACTATTTCAACATAGTAAAGCTCAACCGCGGTGATGCATTTGAATATCAAACGCCGGGTTATGAGACATGCGTGGTGCCTGCAACAGGCACCATCGATGTGGACGTTGAGGGTCAGAAATATGTCGGCATTGGCCAACGCACTGTAGATGTTTGGGATGGTGAACCTGAAGGTGTCTACGCACCGATCAGCGCGAAGGTTACTTTCGTTTGCACATCAGAAACCGCCGAAGTTTTCATCGCCGGAGCACCATATGAAAAGGCGCTAGACCCATTTGATATCCGAGCGGCTGATATTGATCTTGTGCAATACGGATCTGACGATACAAAAACCCATCGCAAGATAAAGCATATTCTGGGCAACAAGCTCCACGACAAGGTCGGTCGCTTGTTGGTCTCTGAACTTTATACCGTGGGACAAGGTGGCTGGTCAGGCTTTCCACCGCACAAACACGATACGGATCGTTTGCCCGATGAAACCCGGCACGACGAAACCTACAATTATCGGTTTAAGCCTGACCATGGCTTCGGTATGCAGCTTGTTGAACGTGAAGAAGGCAAGGTCGGCGACGCCTATCACTTGGTGAACGGCTCTACGATCTATTTGGAAAACGGATATCACCCTTGCGTGGCGGCACCGGGATACGAAATGTATTATTTCACGATCCTTGGTGGCCTATCCCAGCGCTCACTGGTGCAATATTTCCACCCCACCCATTCCTATCAGATTGAAACGATTCCGGGCATCAAAGACATGATTGCGAAATTTAAATGAGTGCAGTTTCGCTGGCAGACGTTTTACAACCTGCAATGACGGGCGGCTACGCAATTGCCGGTCTAGTCGTTTTGGGTTGGGAAGACGCGCGCGCTTATGTTGAAGCCGCAGAAGAAACCGGCATACCAATAATTTTGCAAGCTGGCCCCGGCTGCCGCAAACATACGCCTGTGCCAATCTTGGGCAGAATGTTTCGCCATCTTGCAGAGCAAGCAAGTGTGCCCGTGGTTTGCCACATTGACCATGGATATTCAGCTCAGGAATGCCAAGAAGGTATCGATAGCGGCTTCACGTCCGTGATGTTTGATGGCTCAAAATTACCCATTTCCGAGAACATCGATAAAACCGCAGCCATTGTTGAAGTGGCCCATGCCGCAGGTGTTTCTGTTGAGGGTGAAGTTGGTTTTGTAGGTTATGCCGAAGGCGCCGCCTCTGCAGGTACTTTGCCTGAAGAAGCCCAGCGATTTGATAAGGAAACCGGCGCCGACGCCCTCGCGATTTCGGTTGGCAATGTGCACCTGAAAACGGAAAAGACCGCAGGCATCAATATCGAATTGTTGCGCAAAATCGAAGCCGTCACCCAATTGCCGCTCGTGCTACATGGCGGCAGTGGCGTACCCGTTGATGTGCGCCAAATGTTGGCCAAAACCAGCCGTGTTTCAAAGTTCAACATTGGGACCGAACTGCGCATGGCATTTGGCAATGCGTTGCGTAAGTCGGTTGCAGACCAACCCGACAAATTTGATCGTGTTGCTCTATTGGAACCAACAATCACGCCGGTTCGGGACGCAACGAAAACAGTGATTACAGCCTTTGGGAGAGCCTAAAATGCTGAGAATTGGACTATTAGGTTGCGGCCGTATTGGCCAAGTGCATGCGCGCAGCATTGCCCTAAACCGCGATGCAGAACTTGTGGCCGTGGCAGATGCGCTTGAAGCTTCTGCAAACCAATTGGCCAAGGAGCATGGCGCTCAGGTACGCGATGCTTATGCGATTTGCTCGGCTGATGATGTAGATGCTGTATTGATCGGCACGCCAACCGATACACACATCGATTTCATCCTGGCCGCCGCAAAAGCGGGCAAGGCGATCCTTTGCGAAAAGCCATTTGATCTGGACACTAATCGCATCAAGCAATGCCTTACTGAACTGGACGAAAAAACAGTCCTGATGTTTGGTTTTCAGCGCCGATTTGACCCTCACTTTGGTGCACTGAAAGCGCAAATCAAGCAAGGGGCAATTGGCGATGTTGAAATGATCAATCTGATCTCGCGCGACCCCGGTCCGCCGCCGCTTTCTTACATCGCCCGATCCGGTGGCATATTTGCGGATATGATGATCCATGACTTGGACATGGCACGCTTTCTGTTAGAAGAAGAGCCAATTTCCGTGCAAGCAATGGGTGCAGCCCTTGTGGATCCAGCAATTGGGGAAGCAGGCGACTTTGACAGCGCAGTCGTTCAACTTCAAACCGCAAGCGGCAAAATCTGCCAAATTTCATGCTCGCGTCGCGCAACTTATGGCTACGATCAACGGGTTGAAGTTCATGGCTCAAATGGCGCGCTTCAGGCCAAAAACCAGCATGAAAATGCGGTCCGCCTAGCCAATGGAGACGGTTATCGTGACGCCCCTTTGATGAATTTCTTCCTCGAGCGCTACATGCCTGCGTACCGCATAGAGCTTGATCACTTTATTGATGCTGTCAGGAATGGCGCTGCGCCAACGCCCTCGGGCAACGACGCTCTTAGAGCCCAAATGCTGGCAGAAGCCGCGCAAAAATCAGCACATACAAAACAAACCGTCTTTTTGGATCAATAACATGTTTTATTCTGAAGCTAAATGCAGCCTTGAAGATTTCGCACCATTGGTGACACGCACACTTAGCGTTGAAGAAGCACCAAACGCAGCCTCAATTATCAAAAACATTCCAATTTATGAGTGCGCAACTTTGCGCCAACTCACAAACAGCAATCGCAGCGGCATATTGAGTGAACTTGCAGGCATGCTGCTGGATGGCGCAGGCGTGTTTGTGATGAAGGGTGCGTTCACCGACACAGGTGTGGTCGATGATGCGTCAGCCGCGTTTGATACGATCATTGAAAATGAACGCGAGACGATCTCTGGCGGCGACCATTTTGCCGCGAAAGGCGCAAATGACCGGATCTGGAATGCACTTGAAAAGCTTTGCGTTGAAGCGCCCGATGTTTTTGCCCGCTATTATGCAAATGATATGGTCGCCCTCGCCGCAGAAGCATGGCTGGGGCCAAACTATCAGGTCACATCGCAAATCAACGTGGTGCGCCCTGGCGGCCAAGCCCAACAAGTGCATCGGGACTACCACCTTGGGTTCCAATCAGCGGATGAAGCTGGCCGATACCCTGCGCATATGCACCATCTTTCACCTGGTCTGACACTTCAAGGTGCGGTCGCCCATTGCGATATGCCGATTGAAACTGGCCCGACCAAGTTGCTGCCATTTTCTCAGACATATCAGCCCGGCTATATGGCTTGGCGCAGAAAAGATTTTGTCGCCTATTTTGAAGACAATTGCGTTCAGTTACCACTTGAAAAAGGTGATGCCGTTTTCTTCAACCCAGCACTGTTCCACGCCGCGGGTTCGAATGTCACCGCAGATGTTTCACGCATGGCCAATCTGTTGCAAATTTCCTCGGCGTTCGGACGAGCTATGGAAATTGTAGACCGGAAACGCATGAGCAATTGTGTATTCCCGGCCCTTACGTCCAATAATTTGGGCCAGCAAGATGTCGTCAATGCCATTGCCGCAACTGCAGAAGGCTATTCGTTCCCCACAAATTTGGATCGCGATCCACCGATTGGTGGGCTTGCACCCAAAACGCAACAGCAAATCTTGGCAGAGGCCGTCACGCAGGGTTGGACGAGAGACAAACTGAGCACTGAGCTAGACGCATTGACCGAACGGCAATTATCTCACTAAATAATCAGGAAAATAGCTCGCGTTCGCTCTTCACCAAGTCAACGAGGAACTTGGTGACGGCGGATACACGAGCCAAATCACGTTGGCTTTCATGCACTGCCAGCCAATAGGAACGCTCGATCTTTTTCTCGGCTAAGATGGGCTCCAATGTTGGTTCTCTCAGCGCCAAATAGTCGTGCAAAATGGCAATCCCTGCCCCACCCTTTGCCGCTTCCAATTGCCCGGCTGCGCTTGAAATTGCCAAGTCGGACCGCCAATTGCGCAGGAACTCATGGGTGTAATTTAGCGAGGGCGTGTACATCAGGTCGTCCACAAACCCAATGAGTTTATGGTTGGAAAGCTCGGCTCGCTCCGTTGGCCGCCCCATCCGATCGAGATAGGATTTCGATGCATAAAGCCCCAAACTATAATCCGTGAGCTTGCGCGCAACCAACCGACCCTTTTCCGGACGCCCGACCATGATCGCGATATCAGCTTCCCGAAGCGACAATGAAAAACTGCGCGGCACAGGCACGAGTTCAATCTTTAAGTCGGGATAACGGTCTCCAAATGCAAACAAACGAGGTGCCAAAAACCCAACACCGAAACCATCCGGAGCGCCAATACGCACTGTTCCGCTCACCCGCGCATCGTTATCGGCCATGCCTTCAAGGCCAACTAAAATTTCACTTTCTGCGCGCTCAAGCGAAGCCAAAAGTTTTTTGCCTGCATCGGTCAACTCACATCCATTGGTTCGCCGAACCAATAGTTTACTGCCAACAGCATGTTCCAATGCAGACACCCGCCGACTCAGCGTCGCCTGATTGACACCTAATGAACGCGAAGCCGCCAAAAACTGCCCATGTCGACCAACCGACAGAAACAAACGCGCATCATCCCAATTCATTATCTTATTCCAGTTTTTGAAATTCAGTTCATCAAATATGGATATTTAATTTCAATTTTGCAAGTTGTAAGTTTGGGCAAGTTCTTTAGGAGAAACAGCGCATGACCCAAATTGGCCATTTCATATCCAATAATGAAGTTGCAGGCACATCCGGCAACCACAAAGATGTTTTCAATCCCTCCACAGGTGAAATCAGCGCGCAGGTCGCGTTGGCAAGTGTCGATGAAGTCGGCACAGCCGTTGCTGCGGCAAAAGCTGCGTGGCCAGCTTGGTCAAAAACACCTGCATTGCGCCGTGCCCGAATTCTGGATCGGTACAAAGCAATCTTGTGGGAACGGTTGGATGACCTCGCTCGCGTAATCTCAAACGAGCACGGCAAAACATTTGACGACGCCCAGGGCGAAGTCACCCGCGGGTTGGAAGTCGTCGAATTTGCCGTCGGCATCCCCCACCTCATCAAGGGTGAGTTCAGCGAAAATGTCGGCACAGGCGTCGATAGCCACATGGTGCGGCAAGCACTAGGCGTTGTGGCTGGCATTACCCCGTTCAACTTCCCCGCCATGGTGCCAATGTGGATGTTCCCGGTGGCGCTCGCAACTGGTAACACATTCATCCTGAAACCAAGTGAGCGCGATCCATCCGCCGCCAACTTGATGGCTGAATGGTTAAAAGAAGCTGGCCTGCCAGACGGTGTGTTTAATGTGGTGCACGGCGATAAAGTCGCCGTTGATGCATTGCTTGAGCACCCTGACGTTAAAGCGGTCAGCTTTGTTGGTTCAACACCCATCGCGCAATATATCCACCAAAAGGGTGTGGCCAACGGCAAACGCGTGCAAGCACTTGGCGGCGCGAAAAACCATATGGTGATCATGCCAGACGCCGACTTGGATATGGCTGCAAACGCATTAATGGGCGCTGCTTTTGGCTCGGCTGGCGAACGTTGCATGGCCATTTCTGTTGCCGTGCCCGTAACCGACGCCGTGGCAGACGCATTGGTTGAAAAACTTGTGCCTAAAATTGAAGCTCTAAAAGTCGGCCCGTCGCTTGAAGCCGGCATGGAAATGGGCCCACTCGTGACCGGTGAGCACTTGTCAAAGGTTACTTCCTATATTGACGCCGGTGTCGATCAAGGCGCAAATCTGGTGGTCGATGGCCGCGGCATCAAAAAGCCTCAAGGCCACGAAGACGGATACTTCATTGGCGGATCTCTATTTGACAACGTCACCCAAGACATGACGATCTACAAGGAAGAGATCTTTGGCCCTGTACTTTCCATGGTACGTCGCCAGTCTTACCAAGACGCTGTCGACCTCATTCACGGACATGAATATGCAAACGGCGTGTCCGTCTTTACCCGCGATGGCGACACTGCACGTGCCTTCTCGCAGGATATTGAAGTTGGCATGGTGGGCATAAATGTACCCATTCCGGTTCCAATGGCCTTTTACAGCTTCGGCGGCTGGAAGGCGTCGCTGTTCGGCGATCATCATATGCATGGAATGGAAGGCGTGCGTTTTTACTCGCGGATGAAAACAACCACGAGCCGTTGGCCAACGGGCGTGCGCAACGACGCCCAGTTCTCAATGCCAACATTGGGCTAAACATCTAAAACAAAAACGAAAACGGCGCCGGTACACCGGCGCCATCTTTGTGTTCGACGTCAGGTCTGATCCCTTTCTCTTAAAAAAAAGGCGGCGCGTGTTTTCCTACGTAGATTTCGGGAGGTATTTACCATTAATAAAACTGCAACCGATTGCAGGTATGCTAATCAGAACGACTCAAAACGCCCTATGAGCAGTATGCAACCGGTTGCAAGGAAACTTCGATGTCTAGCATTTTTCACAAGCAAATATTACGTGTCCCCGCCAAGTTTGTGTTTTTCTCGGCATGCACCGGGCTGTTGGTCGCAATAGTATCCTACATCGCGGCGGCAAATATTATTACCGAGCAAACAGAAGCTCGAATGACGTTTGTGGCGAAAGAAGCTGAACAAGATATCAGCAGCTTTGTGAACGAACGTATTGACCTCGCTTCATCGCAAGCCCGAGACCCAAATGTCATCTCCGCCATTCAAAACCTTCGTTCTTCCCTAAAGAAATATGGCGAAGATTGGGGGGAGCAAATTCGGGCTGACTACGGACCTGGAGGGGACGTCGCGTCCAAGAATGAAGGCGACAAGACATCCTACGACAGAATGTTTGCCAAGTTTGGACCAACATTTTCCGAACTCGCAACTTCGTACGGCCTAACAAGTGTTCTACTGGCCGATCCTGAAGGCACCATCTTTTACTCAACCAACATGGGTGCAGAAATTGGCAACAAGCTAAACCTGCCTGCACCTATTATTACGCGCGAAAACCTGTTTGCCAGCGACTTAACTCAAATGGGTGCAGAAGAGACTTCAGCCGCCCAATTCATTTGGGCAAATGTCGTGCACTATGGGGATCATATCGGCACCGTTATCCTGCAAATTGATAAGCCCGCTATCATCGAGGCTCTTGGGCATCCAGCAGCGCTTGGCGAAACAGGCGAAGTGCGCCTCGTTGACAGCAGTAACATTGTTTTAGGAATCTCAACACCCGTTGGGCAGCGCAACCCTGAGATGGTGATCACGCAGGATTTGGCTGCAGCAGAGGGCTTTAACTCTTTCATTGACCAAGACTTCCAAACAAATGTGCGTGGTCGCGTCGAGCCCGTATCTGTCTCTGAATTTGGATGGAGCATCTTGGCTCTGGAAACAGAGACAGAAGTATTCGCACCGCTCCGAAACCTTGTCTATTCGATTTCAGGTTTAATGGCGCTCATCCTACTGGGTGCATCTGCGCTAGGATTTTACTTCTCTCGCGGCATCGTCGGCCCCATTACAAAACTTGAAGCAACCATGCAAAAAATTGCTGGTGGCGAATTTGAAACTGAAATTAAG
Source organism: Maritalea sp. YIW29 (assembly GCF_057219265.1). Taxonomy (NCBI): domain Bacteria; kingdom Pseudomonadati; phylum Pseudomonadota; class Alphaproteobacteria; order Hyphomicrobiales; family Devosiaceae; genus Maritalea; species Maritalea sp. YIW29. Next base: position 111 of record NZ_JBXVVF010000001.1, on the reverse strand, counting down.
GGACTCAAACGTAAAGACGAACTCGGCGAAATGGCGCGTGCGGTTGAAGTGTTCCGGGAGAACGGTCTTCGGGTGAACCAAATGACCGAGGAAGAAAAGATCGCCGAGCGT